>NZ_CANSMR010000005.1 GCF_947648125.1 uncultured Bradyrhizobium sp.
CGTATCCAGGCTCTCGCTGCTCTCCGTCAGGAACTCGCGCAACAGATCGTCCATGAAACCAACCTTCGAAAAACGCCGAAAACGCTGCGGCGCGCAACATCGACGCGCCGGCCGGAACTTGGGTCAGCTTCTCCGCAAAGCGTTTAAGTTTGGTTGAGTAATTGGAAAAGAACGGGATCAACAAAGAGATAAGGCCGCACGATCGAATCGTGCGGCCGGTCGTAACTTTTGCTTAATGATGTTCCCGCGGCCGCGTTCAGGACGCTAAGATAATGACCTTGTCGCCGTCGAGCGCGAGCGTCACTTTCAACCCGCAGGCATCAGCCAAGAGGCGCGTGTAGTGCGGCTGCACCGCGTGCGCATCGACCGTGTTGGACGAGCTTGCATTGAGCAGGTCGACGATGTTCTGCGGCACCCGCGCATTGAGGCCCGCGGCCAGAATGCGGAAGCTCATCGTCTCGCCCTCGCCGACCGGATCGATGGTGAGTGTGCCGCCGCGCGGTATCGTCTGCTGCGCGATGACCAGCATGTTCAACAGCAGCTTGACGCGGTTCTTGGGCAACAGCAGCCGCGGCAAATTCCAGGTCAGCGTCACCTTGCCGTCCTCGATATGCCCCTTCGCCATGTTCTGGGCATCGCCGAGGTCGATCTGCGCGCCGGAGGAACCCGCGGCACCGAACGCCAGCCGGCAGAACTGCAGCCGCGCCGAAGCGGTCTTGGCGCTCTTGCGGATCAGATCGAGCGCAAAGTCGCGGTCTTCGGGCTTGGGATTGTCGTCAAGGACCTCAAGCCCATTGACGATCGCCCCGACCGGACTGATGAGATCGTGACAGACCCGCGAACACAACAGCGCCGCGAGTTCGAGTGCATCGGGAGCGGGACCGGGAGACGAAGTGCCAGACATAGATTGTTTCCTGGAAAGCCGCACGCCGCGGGAGGAGTGCGAATCACGCATGCCTGTCGGCTTGATACACCGCGCAGACGGATGCTGCCAGCTTGCGGCGGGACTGATAAAGCATGATCCGGACCGGAACGGCCGCGTTAGCGCAAAGTGGAAACCGGTTTTCCGAAAAGATCATGCTCAAACAAGGGGATGAGATCGCGATGCGATGCCTTGCATCGCATCGCGATCTCAGGGAACACAAACAGGATATGAGACCCGCCCATGAATAAGGCACAGCCGTCCCTGATCGGTTGCGAGGCTGCCGCCACGCTGCTCGAATCGCTGACCGAACTGGTGATCCAGGCCGGCGAGGCGATTCTTGCGGTCAACCGATCCGCCATGAGCGTCACCGGCAAGAGTGACGGCTCGCCGGTCACCGAGGCCGACCTCGCCGCCGATCACATCATCGTCGAAGGGCTGACGCGGCTGACGCCGCATGTGTCGCTGCTGTCGGAGGAGCGCGTCCATCTGGCGACGCCGCCCTACAAGGACAGTTTTTTCCTGATCGATCCGCTCGACGGCACCAAGGAGTTCGTCGCTGGCCGCAACGAATTCACCGTCAATGTGGCGCTGGTCACGCAGGGCGTGCCGCTGCTCGGCATCGTCGGTGCGCCCGCGCTGGGGCTGATCTGGCGCGGCATCGTCGGCAGGGGTGCGGAGCGGTTGACGCTGCAGAATGGCGCGGTTTCGCGGGCGGTGCCGATCAAGAGCCGCCGCTGCCCGCCACGCGGCGCGCCTTGGACCGTTGCGGTCAGCCGTTCGCATGGCGATGCGCGCACCGAAGCCTTCATCGACGAACGCGGCGGCGCGGTGCGCGCCGTGCTGGGCTCGGCCGTCAAGTTCGGCCGCGTCGCCGAGGGCGAGGTCGATATCTATCCCCGCCTCTCGCCGACGTCCGAATGGGATGTGGCGGCCGGTCACGCGGTCGTCGTTGCGGCCGGCGGCAAGGTGACCGATTCGAACGGGCGCCCATTGCATTTTGGGTTAGGCCGCGAAGACTTTCTGGTGCCGGAATTCATCGCGTGGGGCGACCCAGCCGCAGCATTGTAATTACTGCGCGAGGCTTTCTTCCAGCTCCGGCCAGCGCGCCGCGGCTTCCTTCAGGAAGCGCGCGGGATCGGCGGCGAAGGCGTCGCGGCTGTGTTCCCGGTTGAACAGATAAAGCCTGTTCCCGATGACGGCCCAGAAGCGCGGATTGCCGGCGCAGGTCACGCCCCGCACCAGATCGGTCGGATCGTAGCCGCCGAACTGCGGGCCATAGATTTCAGGATGTGCCACGAACGAGGCGCGGTTGCCTTCGTTGCGGAAACGCCAGACCACGCCGCTGTCGGCGGCCTCGTATTCCGGCCGTCCCTGGGTGGCGGCGGCATCGGTGAAATAGGCGACGGGATCGAATCCCTCGATCGCAAGGCCAGAGTAGCGGTTCGTCACCACGCGCTCGGTCGTCGTGGCCTGAACCGGCAAAGAGGGCCCGATGGCCGTTAAAATGCCCGCCAACAGGCCGAAAATCGCCATGCCCCGGCACGATCCATATCTTTCCTGCCGTTGTGCCGTCATAGTTGATACCGATAACATCCGAGTCGAGGGGACACTGGGCGCAACCTAGAGCCGTGCCTGTTGGCATCAGGTTAAAGAGCAACGCCCGGAATTCGATAGCAGGGGTTCTTTATGACTTTCGCATCACGCCTTGCCGCGGTCGCGTTTGCCGCGCTGATGTGCTGGAGCGCAGGGGCGTCCGCGCAGCAGCCCCCACCACCGCAATATCCACCGCCGCAGCGTGAACAGACCCCGTATACTTACGGGCCCGACGAACTGGTCGGTGCCGGACACAAGTTCTTCGGCAACGTCTCGCGCGGGCTTGCCTCGGTCATCGAGCGCGCCGTCAGCCAATGGGGCCTGCCCAACGGCTACGTGCTCGGCGAGGAAGGCTCCGGCGCGTTCGTGGCCGGGCTGCGCTATGGCGAAGGCACGCTCTACACCAAGAACGCCGGCGACCTCCGGGTCTATTGGCAGGGTCCTTCGGTCGGATTCGACTGGGGCGGCGACGGCGCCCGCACCATGACGCTGGTCTACAACCTGCCCTCGACGCAGGCGATCTATCAGCGCTTCGTCGGCATCGACGGCTCGGCCTATATCGTCGGCGGCTTCGGCATGACGGCGCTGACCGCCAACAACATCGTGCTGGTGCCGATTCGCTCGGGCATCGGCTTGCGGCTCGGCGCCAGCGTCGGCTATCTCAAATTCACCCCGCGCGCGACCTGGAACCCGTTCTAGGTCACTGCGCCGATCGGGTGATTGTGCCGGGCGCTCCGGAACGGTTAGCGATTCAGGTTAACGCGGCAAACGGGCTGGCCTTTGGCCGGCCCGCCGTGGCATTGTGATTAACAAATTCCTGCTTTCTTTGGAGTGACCCTTCATGATCGAGCCGATCATGTACGCGGCGATCGGTTTCCTGATCTCGATGCTGTGTGGCCTGATGATCGTTCCGCTGGTGCATAACCGGGCGGTGCGGCTGACCACGCGCCGCATGGAGGCGGCCACCCCGCTGTCGATGGCCGAGATCCAGGCCGACAAGGACCAGCTCCGCGCCGAGTTCGCCATGTCGGCCCGCCGGCTCGAGATGAGCGTCGACCAGCTCAAGAGCAAGACCACGAGCCAGCTCGCCGAGCTCGGCAAGAAGACCGATGCGATCAACCGCATGAAGATCGAGCTCGGCGAGAAGAACGCCGCGATCTTCGCGCTGGAGGCGCGCGAGAAGGCGATGAAGGAGCAGCTTCGCGCCACCGAGGAAGAGTTTTCTGCCAAGACCGAGCTGCTGCGCAACGCGGAGCAGGCGCTGACCGACAAGCAGGGCGAGCTTGGCAAGATCAACGCCGAGCTCAGCGACCGCTCGATGACGGCGGACAGCCGCCAGATCGAACTGGTCGCGGTGCGGACCCAGGTCGAGGAGTTGAAGAACCGTGTCGGCGATGCCGCCAGGGAGTTTGCGGCAACCGAGGCCCGGCTCGCCCAGGAGCGCAACCAGTCGGAGACCGCAACGCGCGAGCTCACCGACGCGCGCGGCCGGGTCGAGAATCTGAGCCAGCGGGTCACCGATCTCGACCGCCAGCTGATCGTCCAGGTCAAGGAAGCCGAGATGCTCGGCAACCGCGTCACCGACCTCGAGACCCGGCTTGCGACCCAGGGCAAGCTGCTGGCCGAACGCGAATTCGAGAATGGCCAGCTCAAGCAAGCCAACGCCGCCGCCGAGCGGACGGTGCAGGAGCTGCGCGAGGAGATCGCTGCGACAACCGGCGGCAAATCGTCCGTGCTCGAGAGGCTGCGCCAGGAGAAGGCCGCGGTCGAAGAGCAGCTGCGCATCGCCCGCGACGATCGCGGCAAGCTGCAGCGCGATATCAACGCGATCCAGCAGCAGGCCGAGAGCTCCTGGGCGACCGAGCGGATGGAGAACGCGCTGCTGCGCGAGCGCATCAACGACATCGCCGCCGAGGTGGCCAAGCTCGCAATCCAGCTCGAGGGCCCCAATTCGGCGATCGAGGCCATGCTGGCGGCGGAGCCGACCGTGCCGGCCAAGGCGGCCGCCAAGCCCGCAAACGGTGCCGCGAATGGCGTCCCACCGGGCAGCGGCATGCCCGAAGGCGGCGGCACGCTCGCGGAGCGCATCCGAGCCCTGCAGTCACACGCCTCCCGCGCCCGCCAGCAAGGGGCTTAATTCCCGCAGGGTTTGGCTTGACACCCCTACCCGGCACTTCGTAAATCGCACGCTCTGACGAAGCGCCACTTTTCGACCGGCCGCCGACCAGCGGCCTTTGGCACGTCAGATCCCGGACGCATAGCTCAGCGGGAGAGCGTTCCCTTCACACGGGAGAGGTCCAAGGTTCGATCCCTTGTGCGTCCACCATTCCCCGTCCTGAACCGCCGGGTACTTGTCGACATTCTGGTGCCCTTCGGGACCGCCTCATCAAAAATGTCGAAAACAACCCCATGCAAAGTAGCCGATACGAGCCGGATCAATGGGTTCCGCCATTTCCGGCGTGCCGTCATGAGGCGTTGGTCCCGCTGCTCACCGATATAGTCGAGAACCGCCCTAGCCGGTCGGTTCGGACCTGACAACGAGCCCTTCAATCAGCGTAGCGAAATGTCGCGATAGGCCTACAGCGGACATGTATCTGATATATGATCTAGCCATCCCGACCAGCATCCAGAATATCGAGCACCGGGCAATCGGGAGTAGCGCCCTCAGAGCATCGAGCGACCGTTTCCGCCAAGATAGTTTCGAGCTTAACAAGGTCGGAGAGCTTGCTGCGAACGCTCGCCAGATGTGCGCTCGCTATCTTGTGCACGTCGGCGCACGATGCACGTTCTGGCCCCCCTAGAGCCAGCATGGCTCGAATTTCCTCAAGCGTGAAGCCGAGGTCACGGGAACGCCGGATGAAAGCCAATGACCGCTTTTCGGCTGGCCCATAGACCCGCCGCCCGCTTGCCGTGCGTGGTGGCGGCGGCAGCATTTTGATGCGCTCGTAATAGCGGATGGTCTCGATGTTCACGCCGCTATGCTTGGACAACTCGCCGATTGAGATGTTTTCGGCTCCCGAAGACGTGATGGTCCGCATGAAATCGTCCTTGATCCTGTAGTCACTACAGGATGTACGGTTTACCCCATGACAATCAATCAAGCTGATCACATTGGCGACAACCGGCGGCAGCAAGGTCTCATAGCGGTGAGTGGGCTGCTCGGGGCGCTTGCGGCTTCGTCTTGTTGCATCTTGCCCCTCGTCCTGTTCGGCCTTGGGGTCAGTGGGGCATGGATTGGGAATTTCACCCAGCTAGCAGCCTATCAGCCGTACTTCATAACCGCGACGCTTGCGCTCCTCGGATATGGCTATTGGCTAGTTCACCGCTCATCAACGCGCGGCTGCGCTAACGGTGAAGCCTGCGCACGTCCGCTGCCAAGCCGCATCGTCAAGACAAGCCTCATCCTCGCAACGATCCTCGTCGTCGCCGCGCTCGGCCTCGACTTCATCGCGCCGCTTTTTTTCAACTCTTGACCGGAGAATTTCCCATGAACAAGCACCCCCTCGCCGCAGCAGCATTTGCCCTAGGTATCATCGCGTCGTCTTCAGTGCTGGCAGCAGAGAAAACCCTTACATTGGCTGTAAAGAACATGGATTGCGCGGCCTGTCCTTCCATCGTCAAGGGCAGTCTGGAAGCCGTCCCCGGCGTTGCGAAAGTAGCGGTGTCCTACAAGGACAAGACGGCAACGGTCATCTACGACGACGCCAAGGCTGACGTGAACCAACTTACCTCGGCGACCACGAAGGCGGGTTATCCGTCCGCACCGAAGAGCTGATCCAATGCTACTTCAATCGACTATCACCTGTCCGTATTGTGCGACCGCCAAAGCGGAGACGATGCCAACCGACGCTTGTCAGTTCTTCTACGAATGCACCGGCTGTGGGACAAAGCTGAAGCCCAAGGCAGGCGATTGCTGCGTATTCTGCTCCTACGGCTCAGTGCCCTGTCCGCCAATTCAGGCTGTCCGTTCCGGCGAACCAGGGACCGCCTCTTGCTGCGCGTGAACAGGCGATGACCAACGCACCAAGCCAAGCCTCCCGAGACTGGCTTGGCGGCGTCTACACCAGTTCGCTGGCGTGGTGGATGCCTAAAGCAGCTATTCTTGCCGGTCTGTTTGTCTCGGTATCTTTTCGCGCCGTGATCTGGATCATCGCCCTCGCCTGGATGGGCACGGCGTGCTTGTTGAATGCGAGGCGGTGTAATCGCACGCACTGCCGATACACTGGACCTTAATTATCTTGCGATGATCGCACCCGTTGCCTTGTTGGGCTTTGGGTTCGTTTCCGCAGGGATTTATGGATGGATTACCTTGGGTGTGTTCACTCTCGGCGGCAGCGGACTCATATGGTGGGCAACGGAACGGACCTGGGGCAAATTCTCTTAGGTTTGTAAGGCGAGACGTAGCCCGCCGCGCGACAGTCCGAGCATACAGCCGTGCATTTCCCGTGCATCGCCCACAACGCAACTACTAAGCAATTGACTTTGTTGGCGTAAAAAACACACCCGCAGCCTTCACACGGGAGAGGTCCAAGGTTCGATCCCTTGTGCGTCCACCATTCCCCTTCCTGAACCACCGGGTGTGGACGATTGCCGACATTCTGGTGCCCTTCGGGACCGGCTCATCAAAAATGTCGAAAAAACCCCATGCACAGTAGCCGACGCAAGCCGGATCAATGGGTTATGCCATCCCCGGAACTTGATTGACGCGTCGGGCAAAGCACCGGCGGGATGGGGATCGTCCGGGGCGATGTGCCACCGGACGACCCAAGCCCGCGTCAGCGGCCGCCGCAATCACTGCGTCGGCAATTCTTCCTCAATCACATCCCTGAACTGGGTAATTGAGACGTCCAGATAGACAAACTTCTGCCCATGCGGGTTGTCGGCTACGCAGGAGAAGTCGACCTTCAGCTTGTCAGGTCCAATATCCATCTTGTGCTCCAAGTGAGCGATCGAACCGGGGACTCCGGGCGGGTTGGGGACCACTGTGAACTTGGGATCACGGGCGAATTGATATCCGAACCTCGGGGTTGCATCGATATCCTGAGTGTTCTGGCATCCGTTTTCATGACCTTGGCACCCCGCACCGCAATGCCCGGGTAGATGAACGACCTCCTCGCGACGCACCTTCCTGAGGTGGAGTGGTCTGCCGAGTTTCAGAACCGCGGAGGCGTACGGGTTTCCTTTCTCGTCATCGAGCTGAATCGATACGAGCAGATCGTCGCCCTTCGGCCGATTGAATACGAGCTGTTGCTCTCCCGCGCCGACAAACGGTCGCGGTTTGGGATTCGACGGTACGCTTACAACCAGGTTCGTCTTGTAACCGCTCGGCGCGTAAGATTTCACGCGCGCGATGACTTGTGATTCGTTGTAATCCTCAATCCATGCGCTAAGCGGGGCGTTCTGCCTGATGCAATCCGAGTACGCTCGATATCCCAGCGCCGACAACCCATTGAACACATAATTCGAACTGATCCGATTTTGAACTTTCTCGTCGAAATGCGAGAAAAATTCCGAGCGCTTCTTGTCGAATTCCGAAAACCCTACATCGCCCGATATCCCAAGATACTGTGCTCCGGCATTGCCGTTAGCCTGATGCTCTGCATAGTTTGATTGATTGATCGTCTTCAAGAACTGATATTCAAACGCGAAATTGTCCTCGATCTTGATTTGATCCGGCTTCAGTGCCGCCAGACAGTCGGCCTTGGCTTCGCTGCATATGGCTAGAATCGTCAAGGCAAACAGCACGGTCTTTCGCATAGTTGTCACTTTCAAAAAGGGAAGCCGCTGCATGGCGGTGAGATTGAATCGATTCTTCGAGTAGTGGGTGCAGCAAAATGCAACTCTAGTCGATGCGTTGCTTATGGCAAGCAGCGCGCGGCGGGCTTAGCCGCATATGAAGCGTGCGCCGCGCGCCGCGTGGCCTGGCGGGCAAGCGGTCATTTGCCCATTCCGCCAACTCGGACTTGCCCGCGCCCCGCATGGGCCGATAGTCTGAACTGCCTCGGCAAGAACAATGAGTGGGCACGCATGTCGCAGAGCCAGGTTCACTCGGGCGGCAATGGCGCGCTCGCAAGGCTGGACGCTATCGCCCAGGCCGATCTGGTTCGATCCGGTCAGATCAGCGCAAGCGAGCTTGTTGAAGCCGCCATCGCAAGGATCGAGGCGACCAACCCGGCGCTCAACGCAGTCACCCACAAACTCTACGCCCAGGCGCGCAAGCGCGCTGCGAGCCCCGCCCTGTCAGGTTCTCTCGCTGGTGTTCCGTTTCTGATCAAGGATGTGCTGTCGGTGGCGGGCACGCCGAACACATTTGGATGCCGCGCGCTCGCCGACTTCATCCCGCCGACCAGTTCCCCTTACGCGCTGGCGCTGGAGGCTGTCGGTCTGGTCACGGTCGGGCGCACAAACACGCCGGAGTTCGCGCTGATCGACGCGACCGAACCCAAGCTGTTCGGCGCTACCCATAATCCGTGGGACCTTACACGCTCGCCCGGTGGCTCTTCGGGAGGTGCTGGAGCAGCGGTCGCAGCCGGGATGACGCCGATCGCGCATGCCAGCGATGGGGGCGGATCAATCCGTCATCCCGCGTGCCACAACGGCGTCTTCGGCCTCAAGCCGAGCCGTGGCCGCAATCGAAGCGATGGCGCTCCACCCATGCCATTCGACTTGCCCGACGTCGCAGTCAATCATGTCCTTACCCGGTCGGTGCGCGATAGCGCGCTCATGCTTAGCCTCACGGAAGACCCGGACACCAAGCTCGGCCCGTTGGGGTTCGTGCGCGATCCGATCAGCAAACCGCTTCGCGTCGGTCTGATACAGGAGGGCTTCAGCGGCAACCGCGCTGCCACCGACGTGGACTACGCGCTGGTCTCCACTGCCCGACTTTGCGAGAGCCTGGGCCACCATGTGGAGCCGACGGCGTGGCCATTCTCCGGCCCGGCAGCAATCGAAGCCTTCCTCGACGCATGGATGGTGCTGGCCGCCAGCGCAGTCCAAGCGACTTGCGCATGGATCGGATGCGACGCCGACACCGAACACTTTGAGCCCTGGACGCTGGGGCTCGCAAGCCGAGGGGCGGCGCTTTCGCCGGAGCGGATCGCTGGTGCGGTCGCTCAGCTGACGCAAGCCAGCCGAGCCTTGGACGCATTTTTTGAAGCCTACGATGTGCTGCTGTCGCCTGTGGCGCGTCATCCGGCGAAGCTTCTGGGCGAACACGCAACAGACCTGCCGTTCGACACTCTGTTCGAGCGCGCCGTCGATAATTCGGACTTCACCCCGCTGATCAACGCGGCGGGCATACCGGCGATGAGCATTCCGCTGTACTGGAGCGCGAACAACCTGCCGATCGGCTCCCACTTCGCCGCGCGCGCAGGCGCGGAGGCCACGCTGTTCGGCCTGGCCTATCAGCTCGAGGCGGCCCGCCCCTGGGCGGATCGCTGGCCACCGGCGAGCTATCAGGAAGTTGCGCGGGTGGCTTAGGCCTTGAGAGGGGCGATGGCTGCGACAGCTACCGCCCTCGAGCCGAGCGACTTCGGGACAATCAGAACCGTCGGCAGCGGCTGCGATGCCGCGGCCATGCCGGCTCACTGCCGGCGGCGGTGTGGGGCGGAAGACGGCTTGGCGGTGCGCCGGCCGAGTTCGCCGAGCAGGTCGCGAACCGCGCCGTCGAGTTCATCGGGAGGGGTGGCGTGATCGGCCTGTTGCGTGTGGGGAGGCCAGCGCCGACCGCGCACCGAGACGTCATCATTCGCGGCAAGCAGCGCTGCAGCGGTATCATCGTCCGGCGCCTGGCGCCGCGCGGCCCTGACCTGCAGCGGCAACCGCCGCCTGCGGCGCGAGATCAGCTCGCGCACGCCGTACCCCGATACGAACCCGATCCCGGTGACCAGCACGACAATCAGCAATTCCAGCATTGTGTCGTCCCACCATCACCCTGCCGCAATGCAATAAGCGCGACAATGCGGCAGCGGCTTGACCGGGACGGTTCCTTTTCACTGTGCCGAGCACAACGCTGACCCTCGGAGTCCTACGGGGTTTTGTTTGCAGGCCTCCTCGGCTACCTTCCCGCAACTCGCGGAGGCCGGGACGTCTCGATGCGCAAGGGCAACGACTACATTTTGAAGCTGCGGCCTTGGTCATTGTCGACGTTCGTCGTCGCCCTGCTCGCCGTGGTGCTCGCCACCGCGACGCAGGAGATGTTCGCGAGCTTCGGCATGCAGTTCTATTTCGCGGCCTTCGTGCCCGCGATCCTGATCGCCGGCCTGATGGGCGGCGCACCGGCCGGCGCCTTTGCCACCATCATCACGGTCCCGATCGTCTGGTGGGTGTTCATGCCCCCCTATTTCGAGTTCGCCTGGCCGACGGCCGACGATTACGACAGCATCGCGACGTTCCTGCTGTCGAGCGCGCTCCTGCTCGGTTTCTCGCAGCTCTACCGGGAAGCGCTGGCCATTTTGCGGAAATAGCGGCCCGGCGCGGGCCGCGACCGCCCGCCGGCGCCGGCAAGCCGGTCGCCTGCACGGATCGCTCGCCCTCAGATCCCGAACATCCAGACCGCGACGATGGTGGCCAGTGTCGCCAGCCCGCTGATCGTCCAGCCCACCGTGTAGAAGGTATCCTCGGGGGCGGTGTCGAGCACCGTATTGGTGGTTTCCGTCATTGACCGCCAGCGCATGGCGTCTCTCCTCGGAACTCCTGCCCAGCGACATAACGCGGCGCGCGGTTCCCGGTTCCGGCCCTTTCGCGGCGACTGCGCCGTTCACGCACAGCTCACGGACTGCTGATCGGTGTCGCGGAACCTGCGACATTCTGTCCCGTTGAGGGGCGCCGGAAACCAACTTGGGAGAACCATCCGATGCGAACACTGATCCTCGCCGCCACGGCGCTTGCCTTCGTCTCGTCCACCGCGCTCGCGCAGGACAAGGCCGCCAGCCCGGCCCCCGCAGCGCAAAGCGGTGACACGGCGACGAAGGGCGAGGCGACCAAGATGGCGCCGAAGAAGAAAGCAAAGAAGACTGCCAAGAAATCGAGCGCCAAGGGGGGCGCCAAGGGAGACGCCAAGGCTGGCGCCGCCACGACCGGCGACGATGCAGCCAAGCAATAAACAGAAACAATCGCGGTAGCCGACCACGAATCTGGCGATCACGGAAAAGGCCGCCCGAAGGCGGCCTTTTTATTGCTGTCTCGGTGCGGATGCCGCCTCGCCCATCGCGTCGCGATCAAACGCGCTGACCGCTAGGGGCAGTGAGTGTTGGGGCCGCGAGAACTGAACCAGAAAATTCAAGTGCGGGAGGGGGAGCGAAAGAGGCGCAGAGCCGATGATCCGCACCGCCATCGGATCGTTCTGAAAATTGACCACCAGCTCCAGAAATTGCTCCACCTCCCGCACCTTCCGTTGTGACGCGCGTGCAGCGGCGCCGCATGATCCAAACGGGCTATCACTGCGATGGGTGGAAAGATTCATCGACAGGCCTAACGCTGAGCCCCGTCGTCGCGCCTACCCGCGAGCCCGCTCTCGCGTATGCGCTCCGCAAACCAGCGCGACGTGGCGCTGTCGATGGCGCCGCCGGCATAGATTTCGGAAAAGCTCACGCCGTGCGGTCCGACGATCACCAGAACGCCTATTGCATAGGCAAACCAGACATTCGGATCGGTCAGCGCCTGCAGCTTGCGTTGATCGTGGTCGAGCGGCTGGTGGTTGCTGTCCTTGCGCAGTTCGATGGCCAGCAGATTGTTCGGGATGTCGCGCTGATGCACGACGATATCGGGATAGATCGACTTGCCGAGATGGTCGTCGGTCGAGCTCCCTGAGCCGCGCGGCAGCCGCAGCGTGCGCTCGCCGAGCCGGTCGTAGTTGCAATCGACCTGCCAGCCGGGAAACTGCCGCTCGACATAGACAGCAAGCCGGTGGGTGAGCGTTCGCTCGCCGAGATCGCGCTCCAGCAGCAACGTCTCCTGCGCATAGAATTCCTCGACCGCGGCGATCACCTTGTTCAGCTCGGTCTGCATTGACGCCTCCGACTGGACGAGCCGCCGCCGCGGCTGTGAGAATAGGCTCTACACCTGCACTTCGATCAGCCGCGGGCCCGGCTCGGCGATGGCTTCCGCCAAGGCCTTGTTGAACTCGTCCGCGGTGGTCACCGTCCGGCCCGGCACGCCCATGCTCTTGGCGAGCGCGACGAAATCCAGCGTCGGGCTGTCGATCCTCAGCATGTCCTGCGCCCGCTTGCCGGGTTCGCCGGCGCCGACGCCATCGAACTCGCCGCGCAGGATCTGGTACATGCGATTGGCGAAGACGATGGTGACGATGTTGAGCCCTTCGCGCGCCTGCGTCCACAGCGACTGGATCGTGTACATCGCGCTGCCATCGCCGACCATGCAGATCACCTTGCGGTCCGGACAGGCGATCGCCGCGCCGGTCGCGACCGGCGTCGAATAGCCGATCGAGCCGCCCAGATTCTGAATCCAGTCGTGCGGAGCGGCGCTCGCCGTCAGCGGAAAGAAGCCGCGCCCGGTCGTGATGGATTCGTCGACCAGGATGGCATTGTCAGGAACCGCAGCCGCGATCGCCTGGGCGATCGACGCGTGGTTCAAGGCACCCGTCGGCTTCACCAGTTCGACGGTCGCCTGCGGCTTCACATCGGCCGGCTTGGCGCCAACCGCCGAGGCCAGTGCCTGCAGCGCCGCCACCGAATTCTCCCCGCTCGAGGTCATGCGATGGACCTCACATCCCTCCGGCTTCAGCAG
Organism: uncultured Bradyrhizobium sp.; assembly: GCF_947648125.1. Lineage (GTDB taxonomy): Bacteria > Pseudomonadota > Alphaproteobacteria > Rhizobiales > Xanthobacteraceae > Bradyrhizobium. The sequence continues at coordinate 13,265 of NZ_CANSMR010000005.1, forward strand.
GCTCGGCTTGCTCGGATAGGCGAAGAACGCGACAGGTTCGTTGGCTTCGACGAGAACGATGTGCCGAAAGCCCTTCAGCGCCGCGAGCGCCAGCTCGACCACATAAGGCACCCGCTCGATCGAAAACCGACCGCGTCCGCGCGCCATCCGCGGGCTCGCCAGCGGACCCATGACCTTGCAGCCAGTCTTGCCGGCGATCTGCGCCGCCAGCGCCAGCCCCGGCTCTGTCACCGCGCTGCCAGTCATCAGCAGCAATGTCGGTTCACCGCTGCGCAGCACCTTGGCGGCGCTCTCGACGGCCTGTGGCGAATAGCTCCGGCGCTGCGATTCCACAGGCATCTGCGCCACCCCGTCGGCCTCGTTCCACGCTGTGTCGGCAGGCAGGATCAAGGTCGCAACCTGCGGCGGTGCGCCGCTGGCGGCGGCGATCGCGGCAGCGCCATCACGGGCGACCGATTTGGCGTCCGGCGAGGTGCGCACCCAGGCCGACATCGGCCGTGCCAGGCCTTCGATGTCGGACGTCAGGGGCGCGTTGTATTCGATGTGATAGGTCGCGTGCTGGCCGACGATGTTGACGATGCCGGAATGCGCCTTCTTGGCGTTGTGCAGATTGGCGAGGCCGTTGGCAAGGCCGGGCCCGAGATGCAGCAGCGTCGAGGCCGGCGTTCCCTTCATGCGGAAATAGCCGTCGGCCGCACCGGTCACCACACCTTCGAACAGGCCGAGCACGCAGCGCATGCCGGGGACCTTGTCCAGTGCTGCGACGAAATGCATCTCCGAGGTGCCCGGATTGGTAAAGCAGACGTCCACGCCGCCCGCGACCAACGTCCGCACCAGACTTTCCGCACCGTTCATGCTCACGCTCCCGTTTCGAGATGTTCTTGAGGTCGCTTCAGAACATGATCCGATTGAATCGGACCATGCTCTTATCCTTTGTTTGGTCGCGTTTTCTTGACGCGAACCGGTTTCCACTTCGCTTGAAAACGCTCCAGATCAACCATTCTTCGTCCGCTTCGTCAAAGGTTTGGCCGGACAATGCAGGTATCGCTTCCGGTCTGTTGCCTTTTTAAACCGTGTTGTCGGAAAGTGCCTAAAGTCACCGCTTCGTCGCTTGCGAAACGCCGGCGATTGTGGCCTTTTTGGCTGCATATTTGATTGTTCGCGAGGACGACGACGATGCGCAAGTTTGCCTTGATGTTTGCCGCGCTCACGATCCTGGCAGGTGCCGGCCAGGCCCAGGCCCAGTTCTTCGACTCGCGGGGCTACCAATCCGAGCCCCCGAGCTTCTTCGGCAACGGCGCGAGCCCGATCCCGCGCACCACCGTCAACTACCCGACCAACTATGCCCCCGGCACCATCGTGGTGAACACCGCCGAGCGCCGGCTCTATCTCGTGCAGGCCAACGGCCAGGCGCTGCGCTACGGCATCGGCGTCGGCCGCGACGGCTTCCGCTGGAGCGGCGTGCACCGCATCTCCGCGAAGAAGGAATGGCCGTCCTGGACGCCGCCCTCGGACATGCTGCGCCGTCGCCCCGATCTGCCGCGCCACATGGCCGGCGGCATCGAGAACCCGCTCGGCGCGCGCGCGATGTATCTCGGCTCGACGCTGTACCGCATTCACGGCTCCAACGAGCCGGAGACGATCGGCCAGGCGGTCTCGTCGGGCTGCTTCCGGATGACCAATGAGGACGTCAAGGACCTCTATGATCGCGTCTCGGTCGGCGCCACCGTGGTGGTGAAGAACTGATCGCGTCGATCTCAACGGAACCAGGCGCTTCCATCCGGCGAGATCGCCAATCCCACCTTGCGCTGCCGCAAACCTTGCGGCAGCGTTGTCGTAATGTCTCAGCACCGTCCTTCGATACTTCTGCTTCTCGCCGCAGCGCTCGCCGTTTGCCTCATCGATAGCACCGCGCCTGCCGCCGCCGAGGTACCGGCCATCGTGGCGCGCCAACGCAACGAGAAGAAGGTCTTCACCGACGCCGAGATCGTCGAGGGCTTTCTGAAAACCGCGTTCGGCGCCGAATATCATCTCGCCGGTCGGGTCGACCGCATCCGCAAATACGACAAGCCGGTGCGCGTGTTCGCCGACGGCAACCGTGCCGACCGCAAGGTCCAGCTCGCCAAGGTCATTGCCGACATCCGAGCCAAGGTGCAGCATCTCGACATCGCGATGACCGACAACAACGACGCGGCCAATGTCGTGGTCAAGCTGGTGCGCGACCGCGAGCTCTACCGCACCATCGCGACTTTCTACGGCCAGGAGCGCGCCAAGGAGATCCGCACCTCGCTCGATCCGCAATGCCTGTCCGGCTTCCGCAAGAACGAGAACTACGAGATCGAGCATTCCGACGTCATCCTCACCGTCGACAATGGCGATTTCGTCTTCCTCGACTGCGCCTATGAGGAGCTGTTGCAGTCGCTCGGCCCCATCAACGACACCGCGACCGTGCCGTGGACCATGTTCAACGACAGCGTCTCGATGGGCTTTTTCGACGTCTACGACCAATACCTGCTCAACCTGCTCTACGACCCCCGCATCAAGCCCGGCATGAACGTGCAGGAGGTCAAGGCCGCGCTGCCCGCCGTGCTCACCGACGTCCGCGCCTGGGTGGCGAAGGTGAACCATCTGGAGTGAGGGTGGCTGTGATCGGTGCATGGTGCTCGCCAGAAACACCGCTGTCGTCCTGGCGAAAGCCAGGACCCATAACCACCGCATTTGATTGTGAACGGGATCGTGGCTCCAGATCGCGCAACGATTGCGATTTGGGGTAATGGGTCCTGGCTTTCGCCAGGACGACGATGAGGATAGGTCTCGACTCCACCGGTCAAACAGCTTGTTCGGTGTCATCACCCGCGCATGCGGGTGATCCAGTATTCCAGAGACAGCAGTGCTTGAGCCGAGAAGCCGCGGCGTACTGGATCGCCCGGTCGAGCCGGGCGATGACAGTTGTGGATGAGGACGCAGCTTCGCATTCTCGCGTGACGCGCGCGTAAGGGACGCACCGGCGGTAGGGTTCCCTCTCCCCTTGCGGGAGAGGGTTAGGGAGAGGGGTGCCACACCACGCGCTCTCTCCGTATCGTCACGACAAGCGAGCAAGTTGCGCGAGCGATGCCCTCATCAATCATCTCACACGGGGCCACCCCTCTCCCCAACCCTCCCCCACAAGGGGGGAGGGAGCCTAAGAGGCGTGCTCACCTCACCGCCGTCTCCCCACCCGATGCGGGATCACCACCCTCTCCGCTTGACCTTACCCCTGCGGCCACCTCCATAGAGGCGCGGTCAGACGACGCGAGGTGATTCGATGAATGCTCCTGCTGCCCGTTTCCTCAGCCCGTCCGAAGCTGCAAGGCAGCTCGGGATCTCGGCGAAAGCGCTGCGCCTCTACGAGGAACGCGGCCTGATCGCGCCCGGCCGCACGCCGGCTGGATGGCGCGCCTATGGTGCGGCCGAGATGGCGCGCGGCGCCGAGATCGTCGCGCTGCGCGCGCTCGGCCTCAGCATCAATGAAGTGGCGCGGATCCTGAGCGGCGACGTCGTCATCTTCGGCCGCGTGCTGGCCGCGCACGAGGCCTCGCTCGAAGCGCGGATGCGCCAATCCGGCGACAGCATCGCCAGGGTGCGCCGGCTGCGCGCCGACCTCGCCCGCGGCAAGATGCCCGCGACGCGCGACCTCGTCAGTGCGGTCAGGGTACGGCCGGCGATCGGCGTCGCGTTCGATCTGCCGTGGCCGTGGGGCGGCGAGCGCTTCGAGCTGCGCGACATCAAGCTGCTGAACTACATCGTCGGCCCGCTCGGCAGCGGCAAGACGCGCCTCGGGCAGCGGCTGGCCGAAGTGCTGCCCGACGCCAGCTTCGTGGGGCTGGACCGCACCGCCGACGGCGGCGCGGCCGTTCGTGCGCGGCTCGATGCCGATCCGGCGCACAAGGCGAGGGTCGAGGCGAGCCTTGCCGTCCTCCTCGCCGATGGCGCGGTGGAGTCAGCCGCGCTGACCACCCTGCTCGCCGCGCTCGAGGCCGACGGCGACACGATCCTGGTGATCGACATGCTCGAACACGGGCTCGATGCAGCCAGCCAGGAAGCCGTGATCGCGCATCTGCGCCGTCGCGGGCCCGAGGCGCGGCCGCTGTTCTTCCTCACACGCTCCACCGCGATCCTGGACCTCGACGCGGTCGGCGACGATGAAGCGATCATCCTGTGCCCCGCCAATCACAGCGTGCCGATCTCTGTCACGCCCATGCCCGGTGCGCCTGGCTATGAAGCGGTCGCGACTTGCCTCGCCGCTCCAGAGGTGCGGGCGCGCACCGAAGGCATGGTTGCGTGGCTGCCATCCTGACTTCTCGCATTGGTTGTATTATAATCACACAACAATGCACGACGCAGGTCGGATGCACGGCAAAAAAGTGTGCTATAAGCTCACACAATGACCGAGCTTCCCCGTACCCAGGCCTTGCGTTGCTTCATCACGGTTGCCCGTGAGGGCACTGTATCGCGCGCTGCCGCGATGCTGAAACTGACCCAGCCGGCGGTCAGTCTGCAACTGAAGGCGCTCGAGGAAAGCACCGGACTGCAGCTGTTCAACCGCACACCCAGCGGCTTCACGCTGACCGAGGCCGGCGCCGCGCTGCTGCCGCTGGCGCACCGGGCGGTGGCCGCGGCATCTGACTTCAAGGCGATGGCGGACTCGCTGAATGAGGCGCAGCGCGGCACGCTGCGCGTCGGCACCATCCTCGACCCCGAATTCACCCGGCTCGGGCCGTTCGTGCGCAGCCTTGCGATGTCCTCGCAACGCACCGAAGTGTTTCTGCGCCATGGCGTCAGCGACGACGTGCTCGCGCAGGTCGGCCGGAGCGAGCTCGACGTCGGCTACTATGTCGACGCCACGCCGCCGGAGCAGCTGGTCCATCACAGCTTCACCGAGCGGACCATCGCCGACGGCCGCTACCAGCTGGCGCCGCTGCTCAGCTATAACTACCGCGTCATCGCGCCGATCGGCTGGCGAGACCGGGTGATCGGCAAGGACTGGGCGGAGCTCGCCGAGCTGCCCTGGCTTGCAACACCGCCGCATTCCGGCCACCGCCGCCTGCTGGACGACATCTTCCGTCCGCTTGGCGCGTTGCCGAAGCGGGTCGGCTACACCGATCAGGAAGAGGCGATGATCGACTTCGTCGAATCCGGCCTCTGCCTCAGCCTCGCGCGCGACAGCGTGCTGGCGCCACGGATGGCGCGCCCGCATCAGTTCGTGGTCGCCGACAGGGTCAAGCTCACCTGCGACCTCTCTTTCGCCTGCCTCGCCGCCCGCCGCCAGGAGCCGGTGATCGCCCACGCCTTCGCAAGCGTGCGCGCGGTGTGGAATATCAAGCCGGCAATCGCCGGCGCCGGACCGACACGAACGCGGAAGGTCGCGAAGAACGTGTAAGCGGCGCGCAAACGCCCAGCTCACGGCAGTTTCGATTTCGATGGCGGACACGGAGCGGCCCAAGCGGGAGCCAATTCTGTTCCCGCGTATACCGACGAAATGCACAACTAATACGTGTAAATGTTATGCGCATTTTATCTTAGCGCGAGCGCACTTCTTAACGCTTGGTCGCCATTCCTACATATCGCCGGGCGCTTGCTTTCTAAGGTCGGGCTCAGAGGAATCTCCAGCATGGATGACCATTTTTGGTCGGCGCTGCTTTCGTGGTGGCCGTTCGCTTTACTCATGGCTGCCTGGTTCTTGTTTGGTCGCGCGCAGATCTTGTCGCTGCTGTGGACGCCGACGTTGAGTGAAGGCAACACTCCAGAGTCAAGTTCTGATGCCGCAGGCGGAAACAGCGACGCAACAGAGGACCTGCCATGGTTCGCGGCGATGGAGTATTACGCTTTGATACTCAACCGAACCTACAAAATATTCGCAATGGATCAAATGCTAGTCGGCGCGACGGTGAGGGGTTTGGTGATCAGTCCTCCCGTCACGACCTCATCGATGTCGAATCAAGAATTCTGGGCGCGGACCCAAGCAGCGAAACGATACGAGCGTGTCGATTTGACTTCAGCAAAGTTTCTTCGAATGCATTCGGCCAACTTCCAAATTCGTTGGAATGATATCACCGCAACTGAATTTCGGGCAGGCCGGAAGTGGGGCATGGGGAACGTGCCTCACTCTGGCCGATTGGTTCTTCATCTGCGAAGCGGACGCAAGCGTGAACTCATCTTGCTTGGAAGGCAGAATGGTAACGCTCTAAAGCAAAAACTCAACGATCGGTGGCGACCGAGCTAACCACCCAGCCAACGATTATCGATTTTGAGTCAACCTCTCATCTCGACGCGCTGGATCAAGCGGCGGCACTTAGGCCATTGCCCGGCCTTGGACATTCGAGCGCAACTTGTACGATGCCCTTGCGTCGTGCCTACTTCAAAGCCAGGCTGGTGCAATACGCGGAGACTTCACCGGATCTCCAGCCGTTGTTGAGCCCGGTTTCCGTGCACTGATTGTAGCTCTTGAAGGGGATGCTGCCGGGGCCGATGTTTCGGCACCCGGTGTAGGCGGACGCGCCGGCAGACCAGGAGCATCCGACCCAGGGGCGGTCGCCTGACCTCATGCTCGTCATGCAGCCGCCGACGCAGAACACCGAGGTCGCAGCTGCATGCAGAGACGAAGCCGAAGTGCTGCGCGCCGCCGCGTGCTGCTTCGGCCTCGGTTGAACGCCTGCGTGCCTCGGCGCCTCGACCGAAATGCTGGGAAGCGGGCTGGGCTGCGACCACGCCGGGCCGCTTGATCCGCATACGAGCGGCGCGATCGACAAGACGGCGACAGCGACATGCGTGACGAAGAGCGACGGGCGTTTCATAGCCAGGTCCTCCCAAGATGCCGGACGGCAATTCCGTCCCGGGATGCAGGCTAGCACACATTCAACCGCCTGAAATTCCTGTCCGGCGCTGTTGGCTTGAGCCGGAGCAGTGCATCTCAGTTGAATTCAGGCAATTCCATCCAGCTCCGTCATGCCCGGCCTTGTCCCGGGCATCCACGTCTTTGCAGCTATCAAGTAAGAAAAGACGTGGATGGCCGGGACAAGCCCGGCCATGACGGAAGAAGATTTCGGTCAGTTGGAAAGCCACCGCGCGCTATTCCGGTCAGGCACCTGGATATTGGCCGCTGCGGCCCGTCACACTATGGTGCGACAGGAGGGCTGCCCATGGCGTGGACGACAGCGGAGCGAGAAACGGTTTCGTGAGAAGATATCGAAGCTCGCGCATCGTCGCGCTCAGCGCGGCACTCGCGATGCTGGCGCTGGATCAGCTGACAAAGCTTTGGGCGCTTCGATCGCTGGAAACCGGCGCCACCGTCAAGCTACCGGGCCCCGTCGATCTCACCCTCGTGTTCAATCGCAGCAACGCATTCGGTCTCGTTCCCGACTACGGAGCGTTGTCGCGTTGGACGCTCGCTTGCGTCGGCCTTGCTGCAGCGGCGGCCCTGCTCGGAGCGATGCTGCGGCGATCGACATCGACCCTCAACGCCCTTGGATTCGCCTTGATCGGCGCCGGAGCTGCCGGAAATGCGATCGACCGGCTTCGATTGGGTGCCGTCATCGACCTGTTCGACGCCTCGAAACTTCGATTTGTCTGGATCTTCAACGTCGCCGACGTTTCGATCGATCTGGGGATCGCGCTTGTCTTGCTGGCCGCGCTCCTGCCGTCGTTGGAGGTGCCCGAGGTAAAGACAGAGGCAAGGCCAGAGGCAGACCAACGCGACAACTAGGCTGATGTCCTAGGCCGCGACGACCAGCGATCGCGTCATGTCCGCCATGGTTGGCACCAGCGACGGTGCTTCACAATCCTGCAGAGCGAGCTCGTTCATGAGCTGCTGCAGTCTTGGCGGCAAATCGGCGTAATCGCCGCGCAGGGCGTGGCGCAGTCGCTCGCCGATCTCTTCGCAGATGGCGCGCGCGTGCTCGGGCGCGATCGGATGAGGCTCACTCATCGACGTGAACTGCCTGGACATAAACTGCTTGCAAAGGCCGCGAGCCGTCAGACGGCATTTCCGCGTACGCGGATCCCGCATGCGCACATGCGATCAAAACCAGGATCCGAACAATGCTGAACATGGTTCGTACTCCCTTTTCCTGTTCTTCAATAACAGGAGGTCGTTGCCGCCCGATTAGGGAAACTGGTTCCCACGGCCTTTAAGGGAATGGTAAACACGAAGTTTCAGGACGCGCCTGGGACACGGATTGTCGCGCAACTTGCCCCCGGCGATTGCCTTCGCCCTGCATCGCGCTGCCTCGACCCCGATGCCGGGACCGAGCAAGATCGAATCCGGCCGCTGGACGAGATGGGCTGATCTTGGCTGAGGCTTCGGCGCCGCGCCGCCTGCCCGGATGTCCCCAATCAGGGGGACAGACGCATCCGGTGGAATCAATAAGATGCCGAACCGGACGCCGGTCGGCTATCATCGGCCGCACTGACACAAGAAGAACCTGCTGGGAGGAATTGCAATGAAGCTGGCCATGGCCGGACTCTGGGTACTCGCGGGCGCGCTGCTGATCGCGCCGGACGCGCGGGCCGACATCAAGGTCGGCGTCGTGGTATCCGGATCGGGGCCGGGCTCGGCGCTCGGCCAGCCGCAGATGCGCACCATCGCCGCGCTGCCGAAGGAGATCGGCGGCGAGAAGGTGGTCTATATCGCGCTCGACGACGAATCCGATCCGACCAAGGGTACGCAGAATGCCCGCCGCCTCGTGATCCAGGACGGCGTCGATATCCTGATCGGCTCCTCGTTGACCCCCGTGACCATGCCGATGCTCGACGTCGCCTTCGAATCCAAGACGCCGATCATCTCGCTCGCGGCGGCGACCGCGATCGTGCGGCCGATGGACGAGCGCCGTCGCTGGGCGTTCAAGGTGGTCCCCAATGACGATTTGATGGCGGCGGCGATCCTGAAATACATCGCGAAATCCGGCATCAAGACGCTCGGCTATATCGGCGTGTCCGACGGCTATGGCGAAGGCTACTACACTGAGGTGTCACGGCTGGCACCGTCGCTCGGCCTCACCGTCACGACGCATGAGGTCTATGCGCGCGCCGACACCAGCGCGATGGGCCAGGCGCTGAAGGTGATCGCGACCAACCCGGAGGCGGTGTTCATCGCGTCCGCAGGCACGCCGGCCGTGCTGCCGCAGGAGGCGCTGCGCAGCCGCGGCTATGCCGGCAAGATCTTCCAGACCCACGGCGTTGCGTCGGAGGAGTTCATCAAGCTCGGCGGCGCCAATGTCGAGGGTGCGATCTTCACCGGCGAGGCCTTCACGATCGCCGACGATCTGCCGGCGAACGATCCGTTCCGCCAGGCGCGCGACGAGTTCGTGTCGTCCTACGAGAAGGTCAACGGGCAAAAGCCGAACATCTTCGGCGCCCATCTGTGGGACGCCGTCACGCTGTTCAAGCGGGCGGCGGCGAGCGCGCTGAAGACGGCGAAGCCCGGCACACCGGAATTCCGCGCCGCGCTGCGCGACGAGCTCGAGCGCGGCAAGGACGTCTACCTGAACAACGGCCTCTCGACGATGAGCCCGACCGACCACAACGGCTACGACGAGCGGTCGGCATTCCTGATCAAGGTCGAGGGCGGCAAGTTCAGGCTGGTGAAGTAGAACGTCACCTCTTGCGCGCCACGATGTAGGGGCGGTGATCGTCGCCCTTCGTCGCATGGTTCTCTGCAGCCACAATCTCGATCCCGCCGGCGTTCAAGAACTCGCGCAGTTTCTCGGACGTGAACACGCCGGCATGGGGCGCCATTCCGATCGCGCGCAGCGCCGGCAGCACAAGCCGGACCAGCGGGTTCATCTCACCAACACAGGGCGTCTTGGAAATGAAAACGCCATCCGCCATCAGCAGTGCGTGAATCCGGCAGAGAGTGCCATGCAGGTCCCGAACCAGATGGAGGTAGTTGAACCCCAGGATGGCGTCGAACGGTCCAGCATCGACCGCCGTGGTATCGGCAGTCGCGACCCGGAACGTCAGACCCCGGATCGGCGTCGTCGCGTGCTTCTGGTTGGCGATCGCAATCATCTCCGGCGAAATGTCGGTGGCCAGATAACGCTCGACGCCGTCCGCGAGCCGGAGCGCCGTGGTGCCGGTCCCGCAACCGAGCTCCAGCACATGATCGCTGGATTTCAAGAGGGCGCGGGTGCGGTCGAGCGTGCGCTCATATTCGGCCGGCGCCGCGATCGGCCGCGCGGCATATTTGCGTGCAGCCCGGTCCCAGAAGCGGGCGTCGCTTTCGATGGTCAAGACGGGCATATCCTCCGGGCGGGTGCGGGCGCGGAGACCATGAGCAGTCCGCTCCCACCCAGGTCAACTCCGTCAAAATGTCGCGCGACCGAGCGAAGCAATGGTCCGCTCAGTCCGACGCAAATTCCCGGCTGCCTGATCCCATCGCGCTCTAGTCGCCGCCCCATCGCCAGCGCCGCGGCTCGCCCTTCCACCAGCACACCGCGATGAACAACAGGCTCAGCACGACCATATAGGCAATGAAGGATGCCAGCGAATGCCGAGGTATCGTCGCGACCCCGATCCAGGAGAGGACGACGTACCCCGCCAACACCGCCCAGCCTTGCCAGTTGCTCGGAGGTCCCCAGCCCCAGCCGTAGCGCTTGGCGGGAAACCAGTATCTGTCGTCACGTGGCATGGGACTGCTCCAGTCTCGAAATCCCCCTGCTTCACACCTTGCCCTTGCCCGATCCGCAGATGCTCTTCAGCGCCTGCCATTCGGCCGGCGACAGCAGCGGCTGGCCGCTGGCCGGGCCGGCGGCATCGGCCTTGTCCATGCGCGCGAGGCGGTCCTCGGTCAGCGGATGGCTGGCGACGAGCGAGAGCCCCTTGCCGCCTTCCTTGCCGGTGACGCGGAACATCAGTTCGCCCATCGGCTTCGCTGGACGGCCGAGCTTGTGCATGGTCTCGATCGCAAACGTGTCGGCATTGGTCTCGGCGTCCCGCGAATAGGACGACGTCACCAGCGAGCGCGAGGCGAAGATCAGCGCACCGGACCCGGTGATGTCGCCGAACAGCAGCCCGATCAGGAACGAGGTGCCGCCATTGTGGATCAGCTCGCGCATGCTGTCGCGGTGACGCAAATGGCCGAGCTCATGCGCTAGGACGCCGGCGATCTCGTCGGGATTCTCGGCCTTCGCCAATAGCCCGTCGAACAGAAAGACCTTGCCGCCCGGCAGCGCGAAGGCATTCGGCACCGCCGTCGCCAGCACGCCCGACTGCACCGAATTGTCGAAGCCCGCGGTCTCCCGCAGCTTGCCGACCAGCTTCTCGAATGCCGCCTGGCCGGCCGCGTTGCTGCACGGCTTGCCGTTGAACAGCACCTTGACCTGCGCCTCCGCGACGTCGCCGAGGCGGCGCTCGAACGAGTCAGGCACCAGCGGCGTCAACCGCTCGGCAGCCAGCGGAACGCCGAACAGCACCACCAGCACGATCGACACCGCAGCCGCCAGCGACCAGCCGACGATCGCGGCGACGCCCCTGCGGTTCGGCAGGTCGGCCTCGAGCGCGTCGCAGCGCGCGACGAGTTCGGCAGTGAGCTGCGCGTCGCGGATCTCGAGCCGCGCCAGCGACGGTGCGGTCAGGCAACTCAGCCGCAACAGGCCGAACGGGCTGTCGGCGCGGCGGATGTCGGCAAACGCCCAGCGCGCCAGCAACGCGCCGTCTTCCCTGATCTCCAGCGCATCGGACAGTTTGAGCGCGACGGCGCGCCGCCGGTTCGATGCACCGTCGAAGAAGACGGCGCCCGGTGCAGGCGTCGCCGCGGAGTTGGTCTCGCTGGTACCGGAGTCCATGTCGCTAGAAACCACCGACGTCGAGGCCGTCGGCAAAACCTTCGCCGAGCGCGTTGGCGAGATCGCCGCGCGCGGTGACGTTGGCCGCCGCCTCGATGTTGTGCACGATGGTCGACGACAGCACCCGGACCCAGAGATCGCGCATCAGATAGACCCGCATCACCACGTTCATCGCCAGCGCATAGGCGAGATAGCCGATGCCGAGCAGCACGATCAGGGGAATGCTCTTGGCGAACGCCTCGGTCTTGAAGAAGGTCGCGATCGAGGAGCCGTCCATGCTGGCGACCAGGAAGGTGCAGAGCACGAGATAGGCCGCGAACACCATGCCGAGCAGCACGACCCAGCCGATCACCTTCCAGTACAGGCCGATCAGCGCGCTGCGGCGCAGGGTGGATTCCAGCCGGACCTCGCCGAAGCGAATGCCCGACAGCCACCAGCGCCACTCGATCGCCTTGAACGCGGCATAGGCGAACGGGGCGAAGATCGTGCTGTAGAGCGCGAACGGCATCAAGAGCCAGAGCCACCAGCCGCGCTTGAAGAACTCCCAGCCGCGGCCCTCGAACGAGCCTTGAAGATCGCCGTAATAGGAATGCCGCATCTTGTAGCGCTCGAGCGCCGCCTCGCGCCACGGCAGCGCGAGGCCGAGCGTGATCACGACCAGCACGCCCCACAGCGAGGCCTTCAGCGCATAGATCCAGCCCGAGCCGCTCATCCAGAACCGGACGCCACGCCACACCGTGCGGGTCAGGCGGTAGCGCCGCGCGCGATAGATCGCGAACTGGCCGAACAGATAGAAGAAGGCGACCAGCGGCAACGAGGCGAACGCCTTGAGATGCTCCGCCTCGATGCCGATCAGGAAATATCCGAGATAGATCGGCACCAGGATCGCGAGCGCGACCAGGAAGCCGATCAGGAGCTCCTTGCCGCGGCCGGTATATTCCGGCGCGTCGCCATCGATCTGGGTGTTCGACCAGAGGTGACGACGGATGTCGGTGGTGAGCCAGAACCGGTAGAAGCCGAGCGTGACCAATTCGAGTCCGGCACCACGCGCGACCAGCCGGAAAAACTCCTTCCGGTTCCCTGAAAACGCCACCGGCATCGGCGGCGGAACCGGTTGCGGGGGCGGCTGCGGCGGCCCCAGCGGGGTCCAGCTCATGTCGTTCACGGGGTCACTCCAGGCGAGACAATCTCTGCGTATCAAAAGCACAGGTTTGTCGCTGTGAGTGTGATCCAGGTTTCACACAAGGTCGAGATCGCCGGCCGATTTTTGCTGGGGTGCGGTTGGCCATGCCTTAACGGCATCGCCGGAAACAGCGCAGTCCTTGATGCCGGTGTGCCCCCGGTCGGAGCAAGGCGGCCGCCATCCCCCTCGTCGAGCGCGAGCTTCGAACCCCATGGCGGGAATGAGATACTTACGGATCAGGTGACAGGGGAACACGCCGGACAAGCGAGGAAGGGTAGCGATGAGCAAGTGGATAATGTCGGCGTGCTTTCTTGCGCTGACGGCAGCTCCCGCTGCTGCAGTCGATGTGCGGCTGGATTCCTATCGCAATCCGAAGAATGAGAACTTTCGCACCTTCAATCATATGTACCTGGACGGCGTGCGAGGCGGCCTGATGGCTTCCAATGCCTGGTTGACACGGCATGGCGGACAATTGTTGTTCTGCATGCCGGGCGACCTCGCGCTCAGCAGCGAGCAGACCGAAGAGATCATGCTCAAGTCCGCCGACAAGCGGTCCGCCAAAGGCGAGATGGCGGTTGCTCTCCTGCTGCTCTGGGGCTTGCAGGACACCTACCCCTGCGAAAAGCCCGCCCCCCAATAGACGCCGCCCGCCCCGCCCGACCAATATCAAACGCCGTTTCAAACAGCGTTGGTCGCCGCCTTGCCCGCTCCACCGGCGAAAAGCCCGGATTCGGCCGCTTTTGGCCTGACATCAATGCGGCCAAAAGCGCGCTGAGAGCCCTTGCGCAAACCGCGGAATGAGAATGTAATTCGGTAAAACATGCCGCGCCGGCGATGCCCCGGCCGCGAAACGGTTGAGGAGCCGCTCATGCACGGGACCATCGATCTGGTCGACAACACCAATCTGGACGCCGCACGCGAACGCGCCAACACGCTTCCGCTCGCGGATTACGATCCCGGCCATCCCGAACTGTTCAAGACCGATACCTTCTGGCCGTATTTCGACCGGCTGCGCCGCGAGGATCCGGTGCACTACTGCAAGGATTCGATGTTCGGACCGTACTGGTCGATCACCCGCTACAACGACATCATGGACATCGAGACCAACCATTCGGTGTTCTCCTCGGCCGCATCGCTCGGCGGCATCACCATCCGCGACGTGCCGCCGGACCTGCGCCGCGAAAGCTTCATCGCGATGGACCAGCCGCGCCACTCGGCGCAGCGCAAGACCGTGGCGCCGATGTTCACGCCGACGCATCTCGACGAGCTCGCGATCAATATCCGCAACCGCTCGACCGAGTGCCTCGACAATCTGCCGCGCGGCGAGGTGTTCGACTGGGTCGACAAGGTCTCGATCGAGCTGACCACACAGATGCTCGCGGTGCTGTTCGACTTCCCCTGGGAGGACCGCCGCAAGCTGACCCGCTGGTCCGATGTCGCGACCACCCTGCCCGGCGCCGGCGGCCTCGTCGCCACCGAGGACGAGCGGCAGGCCGAACTGATGGAATGCGCGAGCTATTTCGCGAGGCTCTGGAAGGAACGCGCTGACCAGCCGCCGAAGAGCGACCTGCTCTCGATGATGGCGCACAGCGACGCCACGCGGAACATGGATCCGAAGAATTTCCTCGGCAACCTGATCCTGTTGATCGTCGGCGGCAACGACACCACGCGCAACACGCTGTCCGGCAGCATCTACGCGCTGAGCAAGCATCCGGAGCAGTATCGCAAGCTCAAGGAGAACCCGGCGCTCATCGACAGTTTCGTGCCCGAGGTGATCCGCTGGCAGACGCCGCTCGCCCATATGCGGCGCACCGCGCTCGCCGACTTCGAGTTCCGCGGCCGCCAGATCAAGAAGGGCGACAAGGTCGTGATGTGGTACGTCTCGGGCAACCGCGACGAAGAGGCGATCGAGAAGCCCTACGAGTTCCTGATCGACCGCGCCCGGCCGCGCACCCATATCTCGTTCGGTTTCGGCATTCACCGCTGCGTCGGCCTGCGTCTCGCCGAGCTCCAGCTCAAGATCATCTGGGAGGAGATCCTCAAGCGCTTCGACACGATCGAGGTGGTGGAGGAGCCGCAGCGGGTGTATTCCAGCTTTATCAAGGGCTACGAGACGCTGCCAGTGCGCATTGCCGCCTGACGCGTGGAAGGTTTACTCCCTCTCCCGCTTGCGGGGGAGGGTCGGGGTGGGGGTCTCGCCGCAGATGACACTCTTCGCGTGGAGAAAGCCCCCACCCGGATCGCATCTTCGATGCGATCCGACCTAAGAGCGAGCTTCGCTCGTCTCGACCGCCGCAAGCGGGAGAGGTGGAACTCAGAAAATTCACTGGAGCTAGCTGAGATGAACGTCCAGACCGCCATCCGTGCCGACCGGGCCGAGCTGCAGCGCCTCGCCCGCGAGGAAGCCTATGCGACGCCGCTGAAGGATTTTCATCCCGGCGCGCCGCGGTTATTCCAGAGCGACACCTTGTGGCCGTGGTTCGAGCGGCTGCGCAAGGAAGAGCCGGTGCATTACTGCACCAATTCGCCGATCGAACCCTATTGGTCGGTCGTGAAGTACAACGACATCATGCATGTCGACACCAGCCACGGCATCTTCTCCTCGGATTCCACGCTCGGCGGCATCTCGATCCGCGACGTGCCGCCCGGCTACGACTATCCAAGCTTCATCGCGATGGACCAGCCGAAGCACGCCCATCAGCGCAAGACCGTGTCGCCGATGTTCACGCCCAATCATCTCGACGAGCTGGCGAAGCTGATCCGCCAGCGCTCGGCCAGCGTGCTCGACAATCTGCCGCGCAACGAGACCTTCAATTTCGTCGAGCGCGTCTCGATCGAGCTGACCACCCAGATGCTGGCGACGCTGTTCGATTTCCCCTGGGAGGAACGGCGCAAGCTGACGCGCTGGTCCGACGTCTCGACCGCGCTGCCGAAGGGCGGCATCGTCAACTCGCCGGAAGAGCGCCGGCAAGAGATGGACGAGTGCTACGCCTATTTCTCGAAGCTGTGGAACGAGCGCGTCAACGCGGCCCCGCGCAACGACCTGCTGTCGATGATGGCGCATAGCGACGCCACCCGGCACATGGATCCCGACAATCTGATGGGCAACATCATCCTGCTCATCGTCGGCGGCAACGACACCACGCGCAACACCATGAGCGGCTCGGTGCTGGCGCTGCACGAGCATCCCGACCAGTTCAGGAAGCTGAAGGAGAACCCCGCGCTGATCGACACCATGGTGCCGGAGGTGATCCGCTGGCAGACGCCGCTCGCGCACATGCGGCGCACTGCCCTTCAGGACACCGAGATCGGCGGCAAGACGATCAGGAAGGGCGACCGCGTCGTGATGTGGTACGTCTCCGGCAACCGTGACGACGAGGTGATCGACCGTCCGGACGAATTCATCATCGATCGCGCCCGGCCGCGCATCCATCTGTCGTTCGGCTTCGGCATCCACCGCTGCGTCGGCATGCGGCTCGCCGAGCTGCAGCTCAAGATCGTCTGGCAGGAGATGCTGAAGCGCTTCGACCGCATCGAGGTGGTCGGCGAGCCGAAGCGCGTCTATTCCAGCTTCGTGCGCGGCATCGAGAACCTGCCGGTGCGTATCCCGGGCTGAGCCCTCGCATTAGTCGCGCTAGTCTTGTCACGTACTAGCGCGCGTGCTGGCCCTTGCTGGTCGGCAACGGGCAATTGGTACAGACCCGGTCGTCGCACATCCGGCAGATCGTGAAGCGATCCATCTCGGACGTATCCTGCCGTGCCAGCAGCTCGCGGATCAATGTCGCAAGCTGCTTCCGTTCGGCCGACGACAGCACGTCCAGCAGCGACGTCACGGCGGAGATCCGCGACGCCAGCAGTTCGTTGCGCGATGCAGTGCCTGACGCCGTCAGGTGCAAAGCGACCTCGCGGCCGTCCTTGCCCGGGCGGCGTTCGACAAGCCGATCCGAAACCAGACGATCCACCAGCCGGACCGTTCCGGAATGCGACAGGCCGAGGATCCGTCTCAGCTTGTCGTTGGTCATGCCCTGGCCATAGCCAATGACGATGAGGGCCGCAGGTGTTTCGCCGCCGCGGCCGACCACTTCGCGCGCGCCTTGCTCGATCCGGTCCATGACGGCGAGCGACAGCGCGCCCAGCAGATTGGCGATTCCGTTTTCCATGCCGGGAATAATATGTGCGCTGCGCACAGAAAACAACTTGACCAGATATGTGCGCTGCGCACATATTTATCCGGGAGAGCCACGACGATCAAAAATGGAGAGAGCGATGACGATCCGAAGCACCGCATTGGCCACGCCTGATGCCGCCGGCAGCGAACCCGCATTGAAATACGTGCAGGCCAACGGCGTGCGGTTTGCCTATCTCGAACAGGGCAGCGGGCCGCTCGTCATGTTCATGCATGGCTTTCCCGACAACGCCTGGTCATACCGAAAGCAGCTGCAAGTGTTCGCGGATGCCGGCTATCGCGCGGTCGCGCCGTTCCTGCGCGGCTATGCGCCGACCGAGATTCCGGCCGACGGCATCTTCGATCCGATCGCGCTGGGGCAGGATCTCGAAGCGCTGATCGCAGCGCTGAGCGACGATGGACGGGCGTGTGTCGTCGGCATGGATTGGGGCGGCACGTCGACCTTCCAGGCGCTGGCCACCTCACCGTCGGCAATCAAGGCCGCGGTTGTCATGAACACCGCGCACCCGATCACGATCCCGAGCCTCAGGAGCGATCCCGATGCCGTTCGATCGGTCTTCCATGTCTATTTCTTTACGGTGCCTGGCGCTCACTCGGCGGTCAACATCGAGGGACTTCCCTTCGTCGACTACCTCTGGAAATTGTGGTCGCCAGCCTTCGAGAACGACGCGCATCTCCGCTCGGTCAAGGCGACGCTCAGCGCTCCCGGCACCATGAAGGCGGCGCTGAAATACTACAACGGCCTGGTCGATGCGGGCGTTGCGGGCCGGCTGCCGATCAACGACATGCATACGCCGACGCTGACGATCTATGGCGGCAACGATCCGACGGCGCGGTATTCGATCAAGGAAGAACCGCTGTTCAAGGGGCCGCATCAGCGCGTTGTGCTGCCCGATGTCGGGCACTTCCCGCACCTCGAGCGTGAGGCCGAGGTCACCGGCCTGATCATGGACTGGTTCAAGACCCACGCCGCCGGCTGAACAGCCGTGCTGCGGCCAGCGACCACGTCACAAAGTCTTTCAAATTCTCTCTGAACAGGAGTGCGCGCAATGGACGCCACGACACAGCAGCAATACGCCGAAGCGTTTCACGCTCTTCACAGGACAGGCGACCCGCTGGTCCTGTTCAACGCCTGGGATGTCGCGACGGCCAAGGCGATCGCGAAGAGTTCGCCGGCGGTGGCAACCAGCAGCGGCGCGGTCGCGTCCGCGCTCGGCTATGCCGACGGCGAAAATGCCCCGCTCGACATCGTGGAAGGCCTGATCTCGCGAATGACCGCTTCCGTCTCTGTTCCAGTATCGATCGATCTGGAGGCAGGATATGGCGACACGGCGGACGCTGCCGCGCATTCGGCGGCGAGGATCTTGAAGGCCGGCGCGATCGGCATCAATATCGAGGACGGGCTTGCCGGCGGCAAGCGGCAGCTCGTCGATCCCGAGCAGCATGCCGCCAAGATCAGGGCCGCGCGCAACGCCGCGCAGCAATCCGGAGTTCGTCTCTTCATCAATGCCCGAACCGATCCGTTTCTGCTGAAATTCGGCTCGCCGGAGCAATGCCTGGATGAAGCGGTGCGGCGCGCGAAGCTCTATGCCGATGGCGGCGCCGATGGCATTTTTGTGCCGGGTTTGAACGACCTCGCGCTGATCGAGCGGCTCGTCCAGCTGACGCCGCTGCCGGTCAACATCATGGTGACGCGGGGCGTTCCCGAAATCGGCGAGCTCGCCCGCGCCGGCGTGCGCCGGATCAGCCTTGGGCCGTGGCCGATGATGGCAGCGATGCGCGTCATCGGAGAGGCCGCCGCCGCAGTGGTCGCGAGCAAGCAGTACGGCACGTTCCTGCAGCCGAATGGCTGAGTTCGAAGGCCGCCGGCCGCGCTGACGCGGGGTATACAAATCCGGTATAGCTGCGCGAGCCAGATGCGAAGGGAGTTAAGTCTGCTCGCGCGGTAAAGGCTTGGGTGAGGACGCGCCATTGCGCGCCCCGAGCCGAGGCCCACGATGGACCAGATTGCCATTCACCAGGACAGCGCGACCAGCACCGACTGGCCGGTCGCGATCTACCGCACGCTGAAGGATTTTGGCGTCGCGCAGGTGTCCTACGTCCCCGACGCCGGACATTCCAAGCTGATCAAGCTGTCGCACGCCGATGCCGACATCAAGACCACGGTGCTGACAACCGAGGAAGAAGGCGTGGCGTTGTCCGCCGGCGCCTGGCTCGGCGGCGACCGCGCGGTGCTGCTGATGCAATCGAGCGGTGTCGGCAATTGCGTCAACATGCTGTCGCTGATGGCGAGCTGCCGCTTTCCGCTGCTGACCCTGGTGACGATGCGCGGCGAATGGGCCGAGTTCAATCCCTGGCAGATTCCGATGGGCCGCGCGACGCCGCAGGCTTTCGAGATCATGGGCACCACCGTGCTGCGGCTCGACAACCCCGATGACACCGAGGAAGTGATCTCGGCCGCCGCCTCGCTCGCCTATGACGGCGACCAGCAGGTCGCGGTACTGATCTCGCAGCGGATGATCGGCCGCAAGAAGTGGACCAGGGAGACGCACTGATGTCAGCACCAACAGGCACTCTCGATCGCCGCGCCGCCGTGAAGGCGCTGCTCAGCGACCGCGGCGATTTGCTCGTGATCTCCGGGCTCGGCTCCTCGTCCTATGATGTGTTCGACGCCGGCGAACACCCCGGCAATTTCTATCTCTGGGGCGCGATGGGCGGCGCCGCGATGGTCGGGCTCGGCCTCGCGCTGGCGCAGCCGAAGCGGCCGGTGCTTGTTATCACCGGCGACGGCGAGCAGCTGATGGGCATCGGCAGCCTCTTGACCATCGCCACCAAGCAGCCCGGCAATCTCTCGATCGCGGTGCTCGACAACGGCCATTTCGGCGAGACCGGGATGCAGCTCAGCCATTCCGGCTTAGGGGCGAAGCTCGAGGTGATCGCAAGCGGCGCCGGCATCCGCAATGTCTCCGATATCGCCGACATGGCCGGCATCGAACGCTTCCGGAATAGCTTGCGCGATCTCGGCGGCGGCCCACGACTGGCGCGCATCCGCATCGCCGCCGGTGAGGTCGAGCGCGCGCTGCCGCCGCGCGACGGCACCTATCTCAAGAACCGCTTCCGCGGTCATCTCGGCTTCCAGGTGAGAT
Organism: uncultured Bradyrhizobium sp.; assembly: GCF_947648125.1. Classification (GTDB taxonomy): domain Bacteria; phylum Pseudomonadota; class Alphaproteobacteria; order Rhizobiales; family Xanthobacteraceae; genus Bradyrhizobium. Next base: position 33,599 of record NZ_CANSMR010000005.1, read on the forward strand.
GATGCGAAGCCGCGCTCAGGCGAGCTGGATATCCCAGAGCCCGTCGGCGCGGCACGCGGCGACCTCGTCGCGCAGCAATTTGGCGATCAGCGTGATCGCGTTGGAGCCGGGATGCTCGACCGGCGAGGCCAGCGTCAGCTCGCGCCGCGGCGCCGGCCGCGCGAGCGGCGCGGTCTCGAGCCGGCCGTCGGCGACCTCGCCGCGCACCGAGGACGGCGGCAGCATGGTGTATCCGAGCCCCTCCTCCACCAAACTCGTCAGCACGCGAAACGAATCCGCCTCGAGCTTGACGTCGAGCGTGACCTTCTTCTTCGCCGCCGCATGCTCGATCATGGCGCGGAGCCCGTGCGAATGACTGGGCAGCACCAGGCGCTGGCGCAGCAGCCAGCCGATATCGACCTGCTTCTTCTGCTTCAACCCGCTGCCGCGCGGGCCCACCGCGACGATCGAGTCGCGGCCGAGGCTCTGCACCGCCAGGTGCAGATCGACCGACGGACCGTAGATCACCGCAAGGTCCATCTCGCCGCGATGCAGCCACTCGATCAGATGACCGCTGTAGCTTTCGACGATGCAGAGCGAGATGCCGGGATAGCGTTCCACCGTGCGCCGCGCCAGCCGCGCGGAGATCACGCAGCTCACCGTCGGCACCAGCCCGAGCACGACGCGCCCGGACGGCGCGCCGCCCGCGGACTGGATGTCGTCGCGGATCTGGTCGATCTGCCGCACGATACCGCCGGTGCGCGCCAGCAGCAGCCGGCCGGCATCGGTCAGCACCATGCCGCGGCCGTTGCGCGTGAACAATTCGGTGCGCAGCTCGTGCTCCAGCAGCTTGATCTGTCGGCTCAGCGCCGGCTGCGCGACCCGCAGGGTATCGGATGCCTTGCTCAGACTCCCGAGTTCCGCGACGCACGCAAAGGTCCTAAGCTGGCGGAAATCCATACTTGCCAATCCTGGAAGGCAGGTTCATACGCTATAACAAAACAGCATAGGGAGTTTACCGGGACCCCACAACAGCGGGCGTTTTCCTCACGCGAACCGGTTTCCGCTTCGCTCGACAACGCTCTGGCGCAACCTCTCGGCAAGACGAAACCCAACAAGACGAAATCATGACCGCACACGAACAGCACACCGACGATCATTCCGACATCCGCGACGCCGTCGCAAAGCTCTGCGCGCAGTTTCCCGGCGAATACTGGCGCAAGCTCGACCGCCAGATGGCCTATCCGAAGGAGTTCGTCGATGCGCTGACGGAGGCCGGTTATCTCTCGGTGCTGATCCCCGAGGAATATGGCGGCGCGGGCCTCAAGCTGTCGGCCGCGGCGGCGATCCTGGAAGAGATCCAGCGCGCCGGCTGCAACGGCGGCGGCTGCCACGCCCAGATGTACACGATGGGCACCGTGCTGCGGCACGGCAACGACGCGCAAAAGGCAAAGTATCTGCCGAAGGTCGCGACCGGCGAGTTGCGGCTGCAGGCGTTCGGCGTCACCGAGCCGACCAGCGGCACCGATACCTCGTCGCTGAAGACCTTCGCGCGTCGCGAGGGCGACCACTACGTCGTCAACGGCCAGAAGATCTGGACCAGCCGCGCCGAATATTCCGACCTGATGGTGCTGCTGGCGCGGACCACGCCGAAGGAGCAATCCAAGAAGCGCACCGACGGGCTTTCGGTGTTCATCGTCGACATGCGTGAGGTGAAGGGCAAGGGGCTGGAGATCCGCCCGATCCGCACCATGATGAACCACGCCACCACCGAAGTGTTCTTTACCGACATGAAGGTGCCGGCGGAGAATCTGATCGGCGAGGAAGGCAAGGGTTTCCGCTACATCCTCTCCGGCATGAATGCCGAGCGCATCCTGATCGCGGCCGAATGCATCGGCGATGCCAAGTGGTTCATCGCCAAGGCCACCAACTACGCCAAGGAGCGCAGCGTGTTCGGCCGGCCGATCGGCCAGAACCAAGGCATCCAGTTTCCGATCGCGAAAGCCTATGCCTCGATGCGCGCGGCTGAACTGATGGTGAAGGAAGCCACCCGCAAATATGAAGCGGGGCTCGACTGCGGCGCCGAGGCCAACATGGCCAAGATGCTGGCAGCGGATGCGTCCTGGGAAGCGGCCAATGCCTGCGTGCAGACCCATGGCGGCTTCGGCTTCGCCGAGGAATACGACGTCGAGCGCAAGTTCCGCGAGACCCGGCTCTACCAGGTGGCGCCGATCTCGACCAATCTGATCCTGTCCTTCGTCGCCGAGCACGTGCTCGGCATGCCCCGCTCCTACTGAGTTCTCAGATCATGCTGCCGCTTGAGGGATTGACCGTCATCGCCGTCGAACAGGCGGTTGCCGCGCCGTTCTGCTCGTCACGCCTGGCCGATGCCGGCGCCCATGTCATCAAGATCGAGCGGCCCGAGGGCGATTTCGCTCGCGGCTACGACGCTGCGGCGAAGGGCCAGAGCAGCTATTTCGTCTGGCTCAACCGCGGCAAGGATTCTGCCGTGGTCGATCTCGCCACCAAGGAAGGCCGCGCGCAGCTCGAGGAGCTGATCGCGGGCGCCGACGTGCTGCTGCAGAACCTCAAGCCAGGCTCGATGGACAAGCTCGGCTTCTCGCGCGAGCGGCTGCGCAAGGCCTATCCGAAGCTGATCATGTGCACCATCACCGGCTATGGCGACACCGGTCCGTACGCCGACCGCAAGGCCTATGACCTGCTGATCCAGGCCGAGAGCGGCCTCGCCTCGATCACCGGCGGCCCCGAAGGCGCCTCGCGCGTCGGCATGTCGATCGTCGATGTCGCGACCGGCGCCACCGCGCATGCTGCCATTCTCGAAGCGCTGATCGGCCGAGGCCGCACCGGCCAGGGCGCCGATATCAGAATCTCGATGTTCGACGTGATGGCCGACTGGCTCACGGTGCCGCTGCTCAATGCCGAGGACGGCAAGTCGCCGAAGCGGATCGGCCTCGCCCATCCCTCGATCGCGCCATACGGCGTGTTCCGCTCGAAGGACGGCAAGGAGATCCTGATCTCGATCCAGAGCGAGCGCGAGTGGAAGACGCTGTGCGCCAAGGTGCTGGGCCAGCCCGGCCTGCCCGACGATCCGCGCTTTGCCAACATGGTCGAGCGCGTGCGCAACCGCGCGTTGACCGACCAGATCGTCAGCGACAGTTTTGGCAAGCTCACGCGCGAGGACTTGCTGGGCAAGCTTGCCGAGGCCGACATCGCCTTTGCCGAGGTCAACAGCATGGACGACCTCGCCAAGCACCCGCATCTGCGCCGCATCGAGGTCGACACGCCGAACGGCCGTGTCAGCTATCCGGCGCCGGCCGCGATCGTGGTCGGCGAGGACCGGCACTACGGCAAGGTGCCTGCGATCGGCGAGCGCATCAAACGATCCTGAGATCCCTCCTGCCCGGGCAACACCATCATGAGCGATAAACTCGACCTCGATCATCTCCGCCAGTGGATCGGCCGCAGCACAGAGGCCTCCGACGTCGTCACCAAATATCTTGTGATGGGGCTGCGCGCGACGCTGTTCCAGGAGATCGGCGAGCCGAAGGCCGGCGACGCCGCGCCGTGGACCACGCATTGGTGCCTGGCGCAGCCGGTGTTTCCGATGTCGCAGCTTGGCCCCGACGGCCACCCGACCCGCGGCGGCTTCCTGCCGCCGGTGCCGCTGCCGCGCCGGATGTGGGCCGGCGGCGAGCTCGAATTCTTCGATAGCTTGCGCATCGGCGACGACGCCAAGCGGACTTCGCGCATTGCCGACGTCACGGTGAAATCGGGCTCGACCGGCACGCTGTGCTTCGTCTCGGTCCATCACGAGGTGACGACCTCGCGCGGGCTTGCGGTCCGCGAGCGGCAGGACATCGTCTATCGCGAGATGACGAGCACACAAGCCGCAGCGCCAGCCAAGGCGCCGCCGCCTCCCCCGGCCGCGCAGCATCGCGAGAGCCACGTCTCCGATCCGGTGCTGCTGTTTCGTTATTCGGCGCTGACCTTCAACGGCCACCGCATCCACTACGACCGCGACTACGTCACCAAGGTCGAGGGCTATCCGGGCCTGATCTTCCACGGCCCGCTGCAGGCCTCCTTCATCGTCGAGCTCGCCGCGAAACTCCGTGGCGGCAGGCCGCCGAAGCAGCTCACCTATCGCGGCGTGCAGCCGCTGTTCGAGGGCAGCGAGTTCTCGATCAATGCCAACGACAAGGACGGCGGCATGGAGCTGTGGACCGCGAATGCCGAGGGCCAGCCAACCATGAAAGGCACCGCGACCTGGTAGGTCGCGAGCGCGACCCACATCAGAATGCGACGGGACAACGAGGCGCTTTCATCAGCGCCTTGTCTTCCGTATTGTGACCGCATTCATCCCAGGATCACGAGATCATGAGTCGCTTCTGGAGTTCGGTCGTCCACAATCTGTCGCCCTACGTGCCCGGCGAGCAGCCGAAGATCGACGGCCTCGTCAAGCTCAATACCAACGAGAATCCCTACCCGCCGTCGCCGCACGCGCTGGCGGCGATCGCCGCGACCACGGATCGCCTGCGGCTCTATCCCGATCCCCGTGCAACCGCCCTGCGCGGGGCGATCGCGAAGCGTTATGGGGTGACGGCGGACGAAGTGTTCGTCGGCAACGGCTCGGACGAGGTGCTGGCCCACGCCTTTCCGGCGCTTTTGAAGCACGACGCGCCGCTCCTGTTCCCCGACATCACTTATAGCTTCTACCCGGTCTATTGCCGCCTCTATGGTGTCGGCTACGAGGCGGTCCCGCTCGATGCCACGATGCGGATCAACCTTGCCGACTACCGGCGGCCCGGCAGCGCCATCCTGCTGTGCAATCCGAACGCACCGACCGGCATCGCACTGCCGCGCGCCGCGATCGAGGCACTGCTAGTCGAGCATCCCGACCGTCTGGTGGTGGTCGACGAGGCCTATGTCGATTTCGGCGCCGAGAGCGCCATGCCGCTGGTCGCGCGCCATGAGAATTTGCTGGTGATCCAGACGCTGTCCAAGTCGCGCGCGCTGGCGGGATTGCGGGTCGGCTTCGCGATTGGCCAGCGCCCGCTGATCGAGGCGCTGGAGCGCGTCAAGGACAGCTTCAACTCCTATCCGCTGGATTGCTTTGCGATCGCGGGCGCGGTCGCCTCGATCGAGGACGACGCTTGGTTTGAAGAGACCCGACAACGCATCATCGCCAGTCGCGAGGCGCTGGCCCGCGGCCTCACCGAGCTCGGCTTCGAGGTGCTGCCGTCGCATGCGAATTTCGTGTTCGCCCGACATCCCGCCCATCGCGGCGCCGATCTCGCCGCAAAACTGCGGGAGCGCGGCGTCCTGGTACGGCATTTCCAGAAGCCGCGGATCGAGGATTTCCTGCGCATCACGGTCGGCACGGACGATGAATGCGGCCGCCTGATCAGCCTGCTGCGTCAGATGGTCTGATCCCGCACCTGTGACGACGCCGGCTACAGGGTCGTCTACGTGGCCGGTGTGCACCGCGTCGCTGATATCTTGATGCCGAGCCCCGCGGACTCCTCGCGAAACTGCGCGATCGAACGCGCATTGCGATGCGCCTCAAACGCCGCGTCATCCTGGTAGACCTCGTAGATCAGGAGCTTCGCGGCGTCCTCGCGTGGCACCAGGATATCGAAGTGCAGCGTGCCCGGTTCATCCCTGAGCGAACGGGCGCCGTGCGCCGACAGCAGCGGCAGTACCTGATCCCGCTTCTCCGGCGCGACCTCGACGGTGGCGATGAGTGCGAGTTTCGGCATGATGAATACTCCTTTCGGTCCCTTTGACTGTTCAGGTCAGCCGCGCAGCGGCCGAAACGCGTCCCGAACCTCTCGGCTGAAGATGTCCGGCTGCTCCCATGCGGCGAAGTGACCGCCGGCTTCGGCCTGATGGAAGTAGATCAGCTTGTGGTAGGCCTTTTCCGCCCAGCTTCGCGGCGCCACAAAGCTCTCGCCGGGAAACGCGGTTACGGCGGCCGGGATCGTGACATTGGCGGGCAGATAGAGGTTGGTCTTGTTCTCCCAGTACAGGCGGCCCGACGAGATGGCCGTGTTGGTCAGCCAGTAGAGCGTGATGTTATCGAGCACGTCGTCGCGGGTCAGTGCGCCGGCGGAATGCCCGTTGACGGCGCGCCCGAGCACGGCCGATTGCATCGCGGAGGCCGGCTGGGCATAGCCGTCGCCGTGATCGAGCAGCCAGGCGGCGAGGCCGGCCGGCGAATCCGCAAAGGCCGCGAGCGACTGCGGGCGCGTGCCCATGATCTGCGCGTAGGCGCGCCGTTTCGCGAATTGAAGCTTGATCTGGTCGAAGGCGTGCTGCTCCTCCGCGGACATGTTGTCCGGCGCAGGGCCGCCGGTGCTGACCGCCTTGAAGACCTCGGGCGGAACAACGCCGGGCAGATTGACGTGGATGCCGAGCAACTCCGGCGCACCCAGCTTGGCCATTTCATTGGAGACCGGCGAACCCCAGTCGCCGCCCTGCGCCACGAACTTGCTGTAGCCGAGCCGCTTCATCAATTGAACCCAGGCCCGCGCAATGCGCTGGGGATCCCAACCGACCGTGGTCGGTTTGCCTGAGAAGCCGTAGCCCGGCATCGACGGGATCACGAGATGGAACGCATCCGACGCCCTGCCGCCGTGCGCGGTGGGATCGGTCAGGGGATCGATGATCTTCATCTGCTCGATCACCGAACCCGGCCAGCCATGCGTGACGATCAGGGGCAATGCATTGTCGTGCTTCGAGCGAACATGAATGAAATGGATGTCCAGCCCGTCGATTTCGGTGACGAACTGCGGCAGCGCGTTGAGCCGCGCCTCGACCTTCCGCCAGTCGTAGTCGGTCTGCCAGTAGCGGACGAGATCGCGCAGCATCGCCTGCGGAACGCCCTGGGAGTCGTCATTGACGGTCTCCTTGTCGGACCATCGGGTCGCGGCCAGACGGCGGCGAAGGTCGACAAGGTCTTCCTCCGGAATGTTGATGCGGAATGGCCGGATCGCATCGCTGCTGGCCGCGGCGGCGGGATGCGCGGGGAACAGGCCGGCAGCACCGGCAGCAGCCAGGCCCAGCGCCGCGCCTGTCAGCAGCCTGCGCCGGGTTTGGTCGATGGCCTCCTGGGTCGATTGGCCTATTGCGATTGCGGCTGGTGTCTTCGATATCGTGGTCATCTGACTGTCTCCTTGGAATGAGAGGCCGCCGGCAACGCAGCGATCACCTCCGTGGTTGTCAGGATGGAATGGGCATAGGTCGGGCCATTCAGCTCGTGAGCGGCGTGCATCATGTCGTGCGAGAAGGCGGCGGTGGCATCGCGCACCAGCGTCACGTGGTAGCCGAGCTCCATCGCGAAGCGGGCGGTCGACTCGATACAGGTGTTGGCCAGCAGCCCGACCACGATCACATGCGTGATGCCCTTCTGCTTGAGCAGGAAATCGAGATTGGTGTTGGCAAATCCGCTCTGCCCCCAATGCTCCCCGGCGATCAGATCGCCGGGCTTGGGCGCAAAGTCCGGATGCCAATCCCCGCCCCATTCGCCGCGCGCAAAGCTATGGCGCTGCATGATCAAGCGCTGGGTTGGATTGGGATGATCCCAATCCTCATAATCGCCCGGCTCCCAGCGGCGGTGCGGGACGATCACCACCTGGATGCCGGCGGCCCGGACCGCGCCGTCGAGCTGGCGCAGATTGTCGAGCAGCCCGACCTCGTCGGCGATCGGCTTGATGCGCGGAAAGACCATGCCGCCCTCGGAGAGGAAATCATTGTAGGGATCGACGAGAAGTAGCGCAGTTCGCTCGCGTGGATAGATGATCTGGGACATCGATCGCTCCTTGGCCATCAGGCGCCAGGTTGGATTTGCTTCAATGACGCGCTCCGTTCACTCGGGCAGCGGCTTGCCGGCCTGTTCGCGGACGATGTACTCGGCGTACCAATCGGGCCAGTTCGCATCGTGGCCACCGGTCCGCTTCTCGTGCTCGCCATGGGCTGCTGCCGCGCGGCGCAGCGCGGCAGCGAGATCGGCCGATGAGGAGAAATTCGTGCTGTTGCCGTCGACCCGCCCGGGCAGGCGTTGCGTCACCTGCTGCAGCAGCCAGACGTTTCCGTCGGGATCGTTGAACGTGGCGAGCGACCCGTAGCTCGGCCGTTCCGGGTCCGGCCCCTTGATGCGGCCTTTCGCGCCGCGGTGAAACACCTCACTGACATCGGCGCCGCGCGCGATCAGCTCGGCGCGTGCCGCTTCGATATCATTGACGATCAGGAAGCGCGGCAGCGCGGATCCCGAGCCGAGATGGATCGAGGTCGGCGAACCCGGCGGCGTCAGTTGCACGGCGCGCGAACCATCGGGCCTGACGAAGTCGGCATCAAGCCGCCAGCCCAGGTCCTGATAAAAACGCTTGGCGCGGTCGACATCCGAGACCGGAATGACGACGACTTCGAGCTTCAAATCGACTTTGGCCGCTGTCGGCCCCTGTTCGGTGGTCATGGCTCGCTCCTTGGTGATGACAGACCGGCCCATCAACGGCCCATTGCATTTGCGACGCTGCCGGGCCATATTGCTATGAAAATCATAGTAACAAGCCGGATGAAGAAAACGTGATGACCAAAATGAAGGACAACACGGCTGACCAAACGCTGTGCCCTGTCGCTCGCGCCGAAACCGTTGTGGGCGACCGCTGGACAGTACTTGTTCTGCGCGAACTGTTCGCGCGGAATCATCGCTTCGAGGAGATCCAGGCGCAGTCCGGCGGCACGCCGCAGATGATCACGGCACGGCTGAAAAAGCTGGAAGCGGACGGTCTGGTGACCCGGCGCGTCTACAACAAGCGCCCGTTGCGCCACGAGTATCACCTCACCGAGAAGGGCGAAGCGTTTTTTCCGGTGCTGATGGCGCTGCGCGCCTGGGGCGAGACCTGGTGCAAGTCACCGCGGGAAGGCCGCGCAATGAACTACACCCATCTCGTCTGCGGCAAGCCCGCCGGGCTCGGTCCGGTCTGCGAGTCCTGCGGCGAGCCGGTCCGCCGCGCCGATATGGTGGGCGAGCGGACGCCGAAATATCAAAGAGAGCGCGATGCGCGCTGGGAGGCCTTCAAGGCGACCCGCTGAATTCCCCGACGCCGCCGGCGCAAGCGGACGATGCGAGAGCATTCGCACCGTCGCAGCGTCTCGATCACACGGGGCCGATCCGGCCGAGCCCCGCATAGCACAGGAGACCACTATGCCATTCGTTCGTATCGACCTGAAGCGCGGCAAGTCCGCCGAGTATCGCAAGACGCTGGGCGAGATCGTCTACAAGGCGATGCGCGAGGTGATCAACGTGCCCGAGAACGACAAGTTTCAGGTCATTACCGAGCACGACCGCGGCGACCTCAACTACGCCGACAACTATCTCGGCAACAGCTACAGCGACGATCTCGTCTTGATCCAGATCACGCTGAATGCGGGGCGTACGGTCGAGATGAAGAAGGCGTTCTACAAGCGGATCGTTGATGATTTCCAGAGCCAGCTGCAGGGACGCCCGGACGATATCTTCATCAACCTGGTCGAGGTCGCCAAGGAAAACTGGTCGTTCGGCAACGGCATCGCACAGTACGCGAGCTGAACGCGGAACAGGCATGCGCCGGACAGGCAGCGGCATGTCCGGCGCCCTGCCGTCCGTGGCTTGCGATCGGCGTTGCCGACACGCATAGTGCGCCCCGTGCGCGAACAACAACAATTAGGGAGGCAACGATGAGGACGATCGCAGCCGTGCTGTGCGCGCTCGCGCTGATCGCAACCGGTGCGCAAGCGCAGACGCTCAAGGATTTCATGGCTGTTGTCATGAAGAAATGGACCGCGCCGTTCGAACCGTTCGAGCTGGTCGACAATATCTACTACGTCGGCACTGACGGGATCGCGGTCTACATCATCAAGACGTCGCAAGGGCTGATCCTGATGGATACGGCGATGCAGCAGTCGACCGGCATGATCAAGGACAACATCGCCAAGCTCGGCTTCAAGGAAGGCGACATCAAGATCATCCTCAACACCCACGCCCATCTCGACCACACCGGCGGCTTTGCCGAGATCAAACAGGAGACCGGCGCGCAGCTGATCGCCGGCGAGCGCGACAAGCCGCTGCTCGAGGGCGGCTATTATCCGGGCGACGAGAGCAACGCCGATCTTGCTTTTGCGCCGGTCAAGGTCGACCGCACCGTCAAGGAAGGCGACAAGGTGACGCTCGGCGACGTGACGCTGACCGCGCACACCACACCCGGCCATTCGCCCGGCTGCACCAGCTGGGAGATGACGGTGAAGGACGGCAATCAGCAGCGCAACGTGCTGTTCTTCTGCAGCGGAACGGTGGCGCTGAACCGGCTGGTCGGCCGCCCGACCTATCCCGGCATTGTCGACGACTACCGCTCGACCTTCGCCAAGGTCGAGGCGATGAAGGTCGACGTGCTGCTCGGGCCGCATCCTGAGGTCTACGACATGCAGGCCAAGCGCGCACAGATGAAGGACGGCGCGCCCAATCCGTTCGTCAAGCCGGGCGAAAACGCCACCTATGTGGCCGGGCTCGAGCAGGATTTCGACAAACAACTCGCCAAGCAGACCGCCGCACTGCAGAAGGCCAATTAGCAGCCACTGCGAAATGTCGTCCCGTCATCCCCGCGCAAATTTCAGCCGTTGCCGCGGCAACTATGGGTGCAGCGCGGCTTGACATCGCAAGGCAATCCATCGAGAGGTGGATTGCCTTTCCGCTTTTGCCGCCCGCAATGACGGAACGTAACAAGATAGAAATGGGAGCCGCCCGATGTCCTCGCGCAAACCGGCCGCCGGCAAAAGCAAGACCGTCACCGTCAAGGACGCCACCTTCGGCCTCCTGCGCGCGTGGGGCATCAAGAAGGTATTCGGCAATCCCGGCTCGACCGAGCTGCCGTTCCTGAGCGACTGGCCCGACGACATCGACTACGTGCTCGGCCTGCAGGAGGCCTCCGTCGTCGGCATGGCCGACGGCTATGCGCTGGCGACGCGCAATGCAGGCTTCGTCAACCTGCATTCGGCGGCCGGCGTCGGCAATGCGCTCGGTAACATCTACAACGCCTATCGTAACCAGACCCCGCTGGTGATCACCGCCGGACAGCAGGCGCGCTCGATCATGCCGCTGCAGGCATTCCTCTATGCCGAACGCGCCTCCGAATTCCCGCGGCCTTACGTGAAATTCGCGGTCGAACCGGCCCGCGCCGAGGACGTGCCGGCCGCGATCGCGCGCGCCTATTATGTCGCGATGCAGCCGCCTTGCGGGCCGACCTTCGTCTCGGTGCCGATCGACGACTGGGCGCATGCGACGCAGCCGCTCGACGCGCGCCAGGTCAGCCGCGAGGTCGGCCCTGATGCGGCCGCGATGCGGGCGCTGGCCGCCGCGCTCGGCGAGGCCAAGCGTCCTGCCCTCGTCGTCGGCCCCGCCGTCGATCGCGCCGAGGCTGTCGATCTCATGGTTAAGGTCGCAGAGAAAACGAAGGCCGCGGTCTGGGTCAGCCCGTTCTCGGCGCGCTGCTCATTCCCCGAGCGGCATCCGCAATTTGCCGGCTTCCTGCATGCCGCACCGGGCCAGCTCTCCGATGCGCTGCGCGATCACGATCTCGTCGTCGTGGTCGGCGCGCCGGTCTTCACTTTCCATGTCGAGGGCCATGCTGCGATCTTCGACGGCGCGACAACGATCTTCCAGATCACCGACGATCCCGATGCCGCCGCGATGACGCCCACCGGCCACAGCATCGTCGCGACCATGAAGCCGGCGCTGACGGCACTGCTGGAGATGCTGCCCGAGAGCGGGCGCACCGCTCCAGCGGGCCGCGTGCTGCCGCCGGTGCCCGCGACCGGCGACCCGATCCCCGCCGAATATGCGCTGCATGCACTCTCGGCCGCGATGGGACCCCACGATGCGCTGGTCGAGGAGGTGCCGTCGCATCGCCCGCTGATGCAGAAGGCGATGCCGATGCGCGGCCAGGACAGTTTCTACACCATGGCGAGCGGCGGCCTCGGCTACAGCCTGCCGGCCGCGGTCGGCATGGCACTCGGCCGCCACGAGGGGCGCACGGTCTGCCTGATCGGCGACGGCTCGGCGATGTATTCGATCCAGGCGCTGTGGACCGCCGCGCAACGCAAGCTGCCGCTGACGGTCGTCGTGATGAACAATTCCGGCTACGGCGCGATGCGCTCGTTCAGCCAGGTGATGCAGGTGCGCAACGTGCCGGGCCTCGACTTGCCCGGCATCGATTTCGTCAAGCTCGCGGAAGGCATGGGCTGCGATGCAGTGCGGGTGACGAAGTCGGCCGAGCTTCCGGGCGCCTACAAGCGCGCGCTGTCGCATCACGGCGCCAGCCTGATCGAGGTGATGGTCGATTCCGCGGTGCCGCTGCTCTACGCGCAGAAGAGCTGAGTGGCGAGAAGGCCGATCCGTAGGATGGGTAGAGCGCAGCGAAACCCATCATCCGCGCCGCGGATGCAAATTGATGGGTTTCGCTTCGCTCTACCCATCCTACAAGACTACGACGAGAGTACGTGTTGTTGCTCCAGCGCCCGCTCTAACGGCGCCGGCACCTCGCAGCCGGTTGCGCAGCAGCGGCCGGGCTGCTTCGACACCCGCTGTCCCTCGTCGACGAGACCGCGGCCGAGCAGATTCTCGACCAGTTCGGCCTTCTCCATGACAGGATAGTTGCGCCAGATCTCGCGCTTCATCGCCTCCGGCGAGCCGCCGCCATGCAACGAGATCACCGAGTACCAGCCGGCTTCGTGCGAGACCGTGAGATCCTCGATCAGCCGCGCCACCTCGGCGCGCTGCTCGGCCGGAATGTCCGGCCGTCCGCCCATCACGGCGGCGAGCGAGGCGCGCGTCTCCGGATTGTGGTCCTCGTCGGGCCCCGGCAGCGCGACGATCAACCCGCCGGAGACGTAATGTGCGACACGATGCATGTCGTAGATCTTGGTCGCCAGCAGCAGCTTCCCGATGTTGGAGAATACCGCATCCGGCATCACCGAGCCGGCCGGATCCCTGGTGCAGTAGACCGAGGAGGCGACGCCGCAGGCATAGAAGCTCTCGGTGATGGTGATCAGCTCGACCATCGCCTCGCGGATATGCGCATGCTTCTCGGCATCGAGGCCGTTGGCCTCGATCATCAGCGCGCCGGCGCCGATCAAAAGATCGCCGAAGCCGGCGCGCGCACCGATGCAGGAATGCCGGTGATGCGTGGCGTAGGACGTGGTGAGGAAACCGCCTTCCTCGGTCTCGCCGGCGAGGAAGACACGGTCATGCGGCACGAACACGTCGTCGAAGATCACGACGCCGACCGACTGGCCATACTTCGCCGAGAATTTCGCCGCTGCATCGCCAGGCCGGCCCGCGGGGCGCGCGACGATGGTGACGCCGGGCGCATCAACCGGCACCGCACAGCAGACCGCAAAATCCCTGTCATCGGGCACATGGGTGCGGCACGGCATCACAAGGAATTCGTGCATGTAGGGCGCGCCGGTCACGATCGCCTTGGTGCCGCGGATCACGATGCCGTCGGGGCGGCGCTCCTTGATGTGAACATAGACGTCCGGGTTGGCTTGCAGGCCCGGGCGCTTGGAGCGATCGCCCTTCGCATCGGTCATGGCGACGCCGAGCGTCAGATCCTGGTCCTGCACCTCGTGCAGATAGTTGAGGAAGCGCTGGCTGTAGTCGGTGCCGCGGCGATCGTCGGTCAGCTTGGTCGCCTGATAGAGGCCGTTGAGCGCATCATGGGTGAGATAGCGCTGGGCGCAGCCCGATGTCCTGCACACCAGACGCACCGCCTCGAGCTTGTAGAGCAGGTCCTGCGAGCTCTCATTGATGTGGAGCATGCGGTTGACGGTCTTGCCCGAAGTGCCCTGCCGCGCCGTCATGATCGGCGCATGCTCGGGCCGGTGCGCGAAATCGTAGGTCACGCCGACACCGGCGACGCCCGGCGCCAGCAACGGCTCGTCGGCGACGCTCGCCACCGCCGCGCCGTTGACGAACACCCGCGGCTTGTAGCGGCGCAGGGATTCCCGGTAGTCCGCGGCCGTCATCAGCATGACGCTTCTCCCTTGCTCATTTTTTTTAATGCTGTTAAATTATCTAACACCGTTAGAATTGAGTCAAGAACGGATTCGCCGATGCAGACGCGCGAGAGCAGGAAGGAAGCGGTCAGCCGTCACAAGCGGGAGCTGATCCTCGATGCGGCGCGCAGCGTGTTCGCCGAGGAAGGGCTCGAGGGCGCAAGCCTGCGGGCAATCGCGACGCGGGCCGGCTACACCCCGGCGGCGCTGTATTTCCACTTCGATTCAAAGGAAGCGATCTATGCCGAGGTGCTGCGGCAATCGCTGGCCTCGCTCGGCGAAGCCGTCAGCGCGGCGGTCGCGACGACGCGCGGCGCCAGACAGAGGCTGCACGCCGCCGGCATGGGCTTCTTCCGGTACTATGCGGACCATCCGCGCGACCTCGATCTCGGCTTCTATTTGTTCCGCGGCGGCATGAAGCCGGCCGGGCTCGGCCATGCGCGCGACCACGAGCTGAACGCCGCGCTGGAGGCCGCGCTGCATCCGATCGCCGAAGCCGCCGAGGCGCTCGGCGCGTCCAGGCAGAAGGCGAACACGGTGATGGTGGACTGCTTTGCGCACGCGACCGGCCTGCTGCTTTTGCTGCACACCGGCCGCATCAGGATGTTCGGCGCCTCTGCGCCCGATCTGATGGACGCCTATCTGCGCGACAGAATCGCGCAGCTCGGCAAGGGATGAGGCCGCCTCACGTGAGGATGGCATCGGCGGAAGGGTTCCCTCCCCCTTGTGGGGGTCCGAGGCGAGCGAAGCTCGTTCTCGAGGTTAGGGAGAGGGGTGCCACACGGGTGCTCTCGATTGTGTCTTAACGACACGCGAGCGAAGTTGCGATAGCGACGCTTCGATCAGCGATTTCGCCCGGGGCCACCCCTCACCCCACCCTCTCCCACAAGGGGAGAGGGAGCCCGACTAGCGTACTCGCCTCACATGAGCGACGCACATTCCCTAGCGGTCACTTCCCCTGCGCTTCCCGCATCTTGGCCTGGATCTTGGCCATGCCGCCGATCCAGCGGTCGTAGTTCTCGGTCTTCTTGCGCATGTAGCCGAGCACCTGCGGGTGCGGCAGGATCAGGAAAGTCTCCTGCTCGATGCCCTTGAGCGCATCCTGTGCGACCTGCTCCGCCGTGAGATCGCCGTCGCCGGATTGCGGGCCCTTCGGGATCGAACGCAGCATGTTGGTGTCGACGCCCTGTGGGCAGAGGATCGAGACCTTGATGTTGTCGGCGCGATGCGAGATCGCGAGGTTTTCCGCAAAGCCGACCGCGGCGTGCTTGGTGGTCGAATAGGCCGGGCTGCCGACCTGCGACAGCAGGCCCGCGGCAGAGATCGTGTTGAGGAAGTAGCCGCCGCCGCGCGCCTTCATGCGCGGCACCAGATGCCGGGCGGCGTAGACATGCGCCATCACATGGATCGCCCAGCTCCGAGACCACGGCTCGTCCGAGGTGCCGCCGGCATTTTTCGACAGCGGGTCGAAGCCGCCGCCGATGCCGGCGTTGGAGCAGAACAGCGCGATCGGGCCGAACATGCGCTCGGTCTCGTCGATCACGTGCAGGATGTTCTTCTCCTGTCCGACATCGCATTTGAACGCGGCGCCGCCGACCGAGGCCGCGACCTTCTCGGCCGCCGCATGATCGAGGTCGACCACCACGACCTTGGATGCACCCGCGGCGTGGAACGCCTCGCACAGCGCCTTGCCGATGCCATTGCCACCGCCGGTGACCACCACGACCTTACCTGCCACCTGCATGGCCATCCTCCCGATATCTTGATTTCAGGGCATGATCCGGACGCCGGTCTCATGCTCGAGCGAAGAGCAACCATGATAGCGCATCTTTCGCCGATGCATGATCTTTTCGAGAGCCGGCCCGGCCTGGTGCCGGCGGACCGCTCAGCTCGCCAGCACGACGTCGAACACCGCCGTATAGTGGCAGGCGGCCCCGAGCAGCACGAAGCCGTGCCAGATCGCGTTCTGGAAGCGCAGCCGCCGCCAGGAGTGGAAGATCACCCCGAAGCTGTAGAGGATGCCGCCCGCCAGCACGAAGCCGAGCGCCTTCGCCGGCAATGCCTTGACCACGGCGTCGTAGAGCATGATACCGCTCCAGCCCATCGCGAGGTAAAGCCCGACCGCGAGCCGGTCGAAGCGGCCGGGGTAGCGCAGCTTCAGCCAGATCCCGACGATCGCCACGCACCACACGCCGATCAGCAGCGCGATCGCAAAGGTGCTGTCCTTCAGTTCCACGATGAACGGCGTGTAGGTCGCGGCGATCAGCAGATAGATCGCGGAGTGATCGAAGCGCCGCAGCACCCATTTGGCGCGCGACACCGGCCAGAGATTATAGGTCGCCGACAGCGTCAGCATTGCGAGCAGGCCCGCGACATAGACCGAGACCACCGCAATATCGAACGGGCCGGCATAGACCGCGGTCAGCACAATCAGCGCGGTGGCGGCAACCAGCCCGAAACAGACGCCGACGAGATGGACGACGCCGTCGGCGATCAGCTCGGCGCGGTCGTAGTTCCACAGCGCAGCGCCGGCCGCGTGGACCGAGGACGAGGCAAGTTGCTTCAGGCGAAAGACCGTCATGCAGGGCTTTCCTGTGGGCCGATGAACCATGGGTAACGCGGGTGGCGTGACGCGTTCAATTCCCTCACTATCCCCTCGCCTGCAAAGGCGCCGGAAATGTGAAGCTTGATTTTGGCCCGATAATCGCCACCTTGCGGGTAATCGCCAGCCCCTATTGGCTCCTCCTGCCGGGTCTTTTCGTTAACCCTCCATGCCCCCCCGTCTCTCTGATATCGTCGAGGAAGCGCGTCTCTCGGCGCGGGCGCTGCTCGACTATAGCGAGGGCTTTTTCAAGCCGACGGTGCGGCTCGGCGTCACCGGCCTGTCGCGCGCCGGCAAGACCGTGTTCATCACCGCGCTGGTGCACGGCCTGACCCGTGGCGGCCGCTTCCCGGTGTTCGAGGCCTATGCTTCGGGACGGATCGCGCGCGCCTATCTCGCCCCGCAGCCCGACGATGCGGTGCCGCGCTTCGCCTACGAGAACCATGTCCGCACCCTGATCGAGGAGCGGAGCTGGCCGAGCTCGACCACCGACATCTCCGAGCTTCGCCTCGTGATCGAGTATCAGCGGCAAAATGGCGCGGACCGCACGCTGACCCTCGACATCGTCGATTATCCCGGCGAGTGGCTGCTCGACCTGCCGCTGCTGAACAAGAGCTACGAGCAATGGTCTGCGGAAAGCCTTGCGCTGTCGCGCGAGCCGCTGCGCGCAAAACTCGCGTCGCCATGGCACGCGCATCTGGCGACGCTGAAGCCCGAGGCCAGAGAGGACGAGCAGGCCGCACGCACCGAAGCAAGGTTGTTCACCGATTATCTGCGCACCTGCCGCGACGAGCGCTTCGCGATGAGCCTGCTGCCGCCTGGGCGCTTCCTGATGCCCGGCAATCTCGCCGATACGCCGGCGCTGACCTTTGCGCCGCTCGACGTGCCGGTGGACGGCAGCGCGCCCGACGGCTCGCTGTGGGCGATGATGCGGCGGCGTTACGAGGCCTACAAGGACGTCGTGGTGCGGCCGTTCTTCCGCGATCATTTCGCGCGGCTCGACCGCCAGATCGTGCTGGCCGACGCGCTCGCCGCATTCAATGCCGGCCCCGAAGCGCTGCACGATCTCGAGGCGGCGCTGGCCGGCATCCTCGACTGCTTCCGGATCGGCCGCAGCACGGTCCTGAGCGCGCTGTTCCGGCCGCGCATCGACCGCATCCTGTTCGCGGCGACCAAGGCCGACCATCTGCATCACCAGAGCCACGACCGGCTGGAAGCCGTGCTGCGGCGGATCGTGGCCAGGGCCACCGAGCGCGCCGAATATGCCGGCGCTGCCATCGACGTGGTGGCGCTTGCCGCGGTGCGCGCCACGCGCGAGGCGCAGGTCGCACGCGGTCGCGACCGGCTGCCCTCGATCCTTGGCACGCCGGCGCAGGGCGAGGCCGCCAATGGGGGGACACTGGACGGCGAAACTGAAGTTGCGACCTTTCCAGGCGACCTGCCCGACAATCCGGAGGACCTGTTCACCGGCGGATTCCGCGGCCTCTCGAGTGCCGGCGCCGAGGCCGCCGACTATCGTTTCCTGCGCTTCCGGCCGCCGAAGCTGGAACGAAACGGCGACGCGGAGCCGGCGCTGCCTCACATCCGCCTTGACCGCGCTCTCCAGTTCCTGATCGGAGACAAACTGCAATGAACGAGAAGACGCCCCCGCGGCGGCCGGCGACGTTCAAGCTCAACGATCCCGGCGTGGTCGTGATGGATCCGGACGACAGCGGCCGCCTCACCCGCGGCACGATCCAGATCGTGCCGGAGGCCGAGCCCGCGCAGCTTCCGGTGCCGGTCGATACGCCGCTGCTGCCGGCACGCCGCGGCTTCCGCTGGGGCACGCTGTTCTGGGGCGCGGTCGCAGGCCTCGTGGTGCTCGGCACCGGGCTTGGCATCCTCAACCTGGTCGAGGATCTGTTCGCGCGCAACGAAGGTCTCGGCGTCCTCGGGCTCGGGCTCGCCGTTATCGCCACGGTGGCGCTGGCCGTCGTGACCACGCGCGAGCTGGTCGGCCTGGCGCGACTGGCGACCATCGAGAAGCTGCATCTGCGTGCCGCCGAGGTCTTGATCAGCGACGACCGCACCGCAAGCCGCGCGATCGTTGCCGACCTGCTCAAGCTCGCGCACCAGACCCCGCAGCTCGCCCGCGCCCGCAGCGCGCTGCAGAGCCACACCGACGACATCATCGACGGCGCCGACATGATCCGCCTCGCCGAGCGTGAATTGATGACACCGCTCGACGAGGAGGCGCGGCGGCTGGTGTCGTCAGCCGCGCAGCGCGTCTCCGTCGTCACCGCGGTCAGCCCGCGCGCGATGATCGACGTGCTGTTCGTGTTCGTGGCGAGCTTGCGGATGATCCGCCAGCTGGCGCGGCTCTATGGCGGCCGGCCCGGCGCACTCGGCATGATCCGCCTGCTGCGCCACGTCATCGCACATCTGGCGATCACCGGCGGCATGGCGGCGAGCGACAGCCTGATCCAGCAGATGCTCGGCCACGGCATCGCGGCAAAACTGTCACAACGCCTCGGCGAAGGCATGCTCAACGGCCTGTTGACCGCCCGCCTCGGCCTCGCCGCGATCGACGTCACCCGCCCGCTTCCGTTCAACGCGCTGCCGCGCCCCGCGCTGACCGATCTGGCGAAGGACCTGATCCGCAAGCGCGAGGAAGAGGAATAGCCAGCAGGCTTTTCCGAGCAGGACTTGCGGGAGAGAATGCTGTGGCACGGCGCCTACCCCGATTAGGGCGACGCAGTGTCGCTCAACTACCGGATTGATGTACCGACCAGGATGATCAGCAGCGCGCTGATCGCAACGATGGTCCATAAGGGACGCCGCTACACTTAATCACCGTCAATGCTCGTTTGGCGCTCGGCTCTGATTTGCGATAGAGTGATCGCTGGATTGGATTGCATGCCATGGCGGAAGAGCGACCAATTCGGGTTGAGCGCAGGTTGGCAGCGATACTGGCCGCCGACGTGGCGGGCTACTCACGACTGATGCATAGCGACGAAGAGGCTACGCATTCCAGACTGATCGCGCTGCTAACGACCGCCATCGAGCCCGCGATTGCGGAGCACGGCGGTCGCATCGTGAAGAATACCGGTGACGGATTCTTAGCGGAGTTTCCAAGCGCAGTTGAAGCGGTCCGAGCTGCCATTCAGTTCCAGGCCTGCACCAAGGAGCTCACAACCGCTGATGCGGCAGACAGACGTATTGCCTTCCGCGTCGGCATCAATATTGGCGATGTGATAGCCGAACCTCATGACATCTTTGGAGACGGCGTCAACATTACGGCACGTCTTGAGAGCATCTCAGAGCCAGGCGGCATATGCATCTCCTCTTCGGTCCACGATCAAGTGCGGGGCAAGGTGAGGATTGAGTTCGTTGACTTGGGTGAGCAATCCCTCAGGAACATTGCACGCCCGGTCCGCGTCTTTGCACTTACGACGGGTGGGCAATCCTGCGAGGTTACATCATCTTACAGCGAAACGATTTCGCCTTCGCCGCCTCGCCTGTCTATCGTTGTGATGCCATTCAGCAACCTCAGCGGCGATCCGTCGCAAGACTATTTCGTTGATGGTGTAACCGAAAGCCTGACGACAGATTTGTCGCGCATCAGCGGCTCGTTTGTCATTGGCCGACACACGGCATTCACCTACAAAGGTAAAGCCGTCGATCTCAAGCAGGTCGGCCGCGAGTTGAGCGTGAATTACGTGCTTGAGGGATCCGTACAGCGAGGCGGCAATCGACTTCGCGTCAACGTTCGACTTGTAGACGCCGAAACCGGCTCGCATCTCTGGATGGATCGTTTCGACAAGCCGATCGCCGACCTGTTCGAGATGCAGGATGAAGTCACCGCAAGAATTGCCAGCGCGCTCGATGCCCAGCTTGTCGAAGCCGAAGCACGGCGAGCCGAGCGTTCTCCGCATCCCGATGCAATGGATTTGTGCTTCCAGGGTCGTCAATGCTTAAATCAAGGGCTTACGGATAAATACCTATCACATGCTCACGGCTTTTTCGAACGGGCATTGGCGCTCGAGCCCGAGAACATCGAAGCATTGGTCGGAATTGCGATGACAGACCTACTGACTGTCACAAATTTTATGCTCGACGACCGCGGCACGCGCCTCGCCGAAGCGGAAGCGATGCTAATCAAGGTGTTGTCGATGGCCCCGCGTCACGCCCGGGCGCTCGGTGTATTGGCTGCTCTGCACGCGTTCACCAATCGCGCGGCGCAGGCGATCGGGGAATACGAGCAAGCCCTCGAGCTTGATCGCAACTTCGCCGACGCCCACGCATTACTTGGATTTACGAAGGTCTTCATTGGTCGAGGCGCGGAAAGCGAGGCTCACATCCGCCATGCGCTCAGGCTTTCCCCACGCGACATCAATGCCTTTCGGTGGATGCACTTGCTTGGCGTCGTGAAGATGATCCTTGGCGCCGACGCCGAAGCGGTGGAGTGGCTACGCCGGTCTCTGGAAGCAAATCGAAATTTTCCAATCGCGCATTTCCAATTTGCTGCCGCACTAGCCCTCGCCGGATCTCTGGAGGAAGCACAAGCCGCTGCGCGCGCGGGATTTGCATTCGATCCGGATTTTGCGATTCGCCGAACGAAGGGGCTTTTCTTGAGTACTGACCCGACCTTTCGTGCCGGAAGCAAGCGCATCCGCGACGGAATGCTGATGGCCGGGATTCCTGCATAGTCATCGCGTTCTGGCTCGGAAGCAGTCGTCACGAACTCGCTTGGGTGAGGGATATCCATCCACGCGCACCTCGCCCGCGGAGACATACCCCTCATCCGGCAGCCTTCGGCTGCCACCTTCTCCCACAAGGGGAGAAGGTGATCTCGCAAGATCCCCTCAGCATCGCCAGCACACGCCAGCGGAAGAACGTGGTGTCCGGCGGCGGCGACAGATCAGGTGTCCAGCCGCTGATCTTGTCCAGCGAATAAGTATCCATCATCATGCCGCGCCAGCTCCGCGGCACGCGTTCCAGCGGCTGGCGCACCGCTGAGGTCTCGTTCCATAGCGGCAGGTTGTTCTCGGGCTCGCGCCCGACATAGATGCCGACGTGATCCCTGATCATGCCGATGCCGGGATCGGCAAAGCCCTGGAAGCGGCCGCGCTCGTTGACCTCGACGACCGGCACGCGCCCGCGCAGCATCCAGCGCAGCATCGCATAGGTGCGGTAATCCGTGGTCGCGACCCAGGTCGCGCCGGTCGCCTGCACCTGCGCCAGGGTATGCGCAGCCACCACGTCGTAGCCCGATTCAGTGCCGATCGGATCGGTGCGGCCGATCAGATTCCACGGCGCGAACATGTAATAGAGGAACACGCAGACCACGAAGGCGATGCCCGATGTGATCGCGGTCCGCGCCCAGGACACGGTCGATTTGACGAGCCCGACCGACCAGCCCTCGAACGGCATCCGCGTGACATTGATGGCGACCGCCGCAAATCCCGCCGGCCACAGGAACATCGGCCAGGTGTCGCCGACCCGCAAGGTCAGCGACTTCCAGAGGAAATAGACGAACGGCACCAGCACCGCGGTTGCCAGCAGGATCGCGACCGGCTCGCGCCTGGCATAACCGCGCCACGCCGTCAGCACTGTGCCGAACAGCGTCACCGGCAGCAGCACGAAACCGACCAGGCCGAATTGCATGCCGATGAACTCGCCGAGCGTGCGGAACGTAAGATCGCGCTCGACGGTGGCGCGCACCGCCTGGAAGCGGAACGAAGCCCAGTCATGCTCCGCGTTCCAGATCAAGACCGGCGAGAACGCGACGATCGCGATCAGCGCAGCCAAGTACGGATACGGACTGCGCAGCCAGCGCCAGCGCCAGTCCGGCACCAGC
Source organism: uncultured Bradyrhizobium sp. (assembly GCF_947648125.1). Taxonomy (GTDB): domain Bacteria; phylum Pseudomonadota; class Alphaproteobacteria; order Rhizobiales; family Xanthobacteraceae; genus Bradyrhizobium. The sequence goes on from NZ_CANSMR010000005.1 coordinate 56,125, forward strand.
GCGAAGGCGAGCACCGCCGGCGCGAACATGATCGCGGTGAATTTCGACAGCAGCGATAGCCCGGCGAACAGCCCCGCGGCGAGCCACCAGCGCCCGTCATTGCTCTGCGCGAGCCGCACCAGCGACCACAGCATCGCGACCGAAAACGGGATCAGCGCGGTGTCGGGCGCGACCTTGGCCATTAATAATCCGTAATAGAGCGCTGCCTCCGGCAGCAGCAGCGCCAACATCACGGCACGGACATTGTTTGATGTCACGCGGCGGACGATGTCCGCGAGCAGGAGCTGGGTGGCCAGCATCGCCACGATGCCACCGAGGCGGACGCCGAGATTGGTGTCGCCGAGGATCGCGGTGCCGAAGCGGATGAACCAGGCGACCATCGGCGGATGGTCGAGGAACGACAGCACGTTTTCCTTCGACCAGGTCCAGTAATAGGCCTCGTCGGTGCGCAGATCGAGCGCATGGGCATAGACCAGCCGCATCGCGGTCATGGCAACGATAACGGCGATGGCGCCACGCCAATCCGGCGCGCGCGCACGGGCCGGCTTAACGCTGATGTTATCGGCTCCGGATTGGGCTTGGGCTATCGTCACGGCACCTTTTGTTCGACTCTTAACGGAGTGTCAACGTGCCGCACGGCCCGCTACCGCGGCCCGTCCGGACTCGCGGCGGTGTTCAGCGCGGGAATTAAGCACTAGAATTGCCGATATGAATCACATGGCCTCCCCCTCGCGCGAACATTTGCAGGAAATGGCCCGCGGCATCGGCCAGCGGCAGGTTCGCCTGGTCACGGGGGCGATCATGTTCGCCTACCTGATCAGCCATTTCCTCAACCACGCGCTCGGCAATATCTCGACGGACGCAATGGCCATCGGGGTGCACTACCACACCGAATTCTGGCAGTTCCTGCCGGTCGCGATCGTGTTCTACGGCGCCTGCCTGGTGCACACCGGCCTCGGCGTCTGGGCGCTGTATCAGCGCCGCGAGTTCCGCTGGAAGGCGATCGAGCCGCTGCAGCTGGTGCTCGGCCTGAGCATCCCGGTCTTCATCATCATCCACATCCTCGGCGTGCGGCTCGGCCAGACCCTGTACGGGCACGAAAAGCTCTACCCGCAGGAGCTCTACACCTTCTTCATCGCCTCGCCGGTCCGGCTCTGGCTGATGTTCGCGGTGCTGCTGATTGCCTGGGTGCATGGCTGCATCGGGCTGTATTTCTGGCTGCGGCTGCGCGCGTTCTTCCAGTGGGCCGCGCCGTTCCTGCTGGCCACAGCCGTGCTGATCCCGACGCTGGCAATGCTCGGCATCTATCAGGGCGGCCGCGCCACCATCGAGGACTATCAGGATCCCGACTGGCGGCGCGAGGAGCTCTCGGTGCAGAAGCTCGGCACGGCGGCCCAGGCTGCCACGCTCGGGAAGATCACGGATGATCTGACGATCGGCTATCTCGGCCTGCTCGGCCTTGTGCTGCTGGCGCGCGGCGCGCGTGCCCTGCTTGAGCGCCGCGGCGGCACGATCGCGCTGTCCTATGGCAACGGCCGCACGCTCCGGGTGCCGAAGGGACTGAGCGTGCTGGAAGCGAGCCTGCGCTACAACGTTCCGCATGCGAGCGTCTGCGGCGGCCGTGCGCGCTGCTCGACCTGCCGCATCCGGATCATCGGCGATCACGCCCAACTGCCCGAGCCCTCGCCGCGCGAAGCCTTCGTGCTGCACCGGGTCGGCACCGACGATCCGTCGATCCGGCTGGCCTGCCAGCTGCGGCCGACCGGCGACCTGACCTTCTTCCAGTTGTTCCTGCCGCACACGATGTCGGCGAACGCACAGGCCGCCAATCCGACACGGGTCGGCCAGGAGCGTTACCTCGTCAGCATGTTCGTCGACATGCGCGGCTCGACGCAGCTTGCCGAGAAGCGGCTGCCGTTCGACACCGTGTTCATCGTCAACCGCTTCCTCGGCGCGGTGTCGCAGGCGGTGCTGGAAGCCGGCGGACGGCCCAACCAGTTCATCGGCGACGGCATGCTGGCGCTGTTCGGGCTCAGCACCGACCGGCAGGTGGCCTGCCGCCAGGCGCTGCGCGCAGCAGGGCTGATCGCAGCCAATATCGACGAGCTGAACCAGTTTCTGAGCCACGATTTGCGCGAGCCGATCCGCTTCGGCATCGGCATCCATGGCGGCGAGGTGATCGTCGGCGACATCGGCTATCGCGATCACATGGTGTTCACCGCGCTCGGCGACGCCGTCAACGTCGCGGCACGGCTGCAGGACATGACGAAGGCGCTGGCCTGCGAGGCGGTCATCTCCGACGAGGTGCGTGCCACCGCAGGGCTCGCCGACGATGCCCTGCCGGCACAGGAGGTCGCGATCCGCGGCCGCAACGAGCCGATGACCGTGCGCACCGTCGAGGCGACGCGCGTCCTGTCCGCGCTGGTCGACGACCGGCGTGCCGTCGCGGCCTGACCGGTTCATCTCCCCCTTTACCGAATGTGACCTGCCGCACATCCGAAGCTGCGTTCAGCAGAGATGCTCGAACGCGCCCGGTGCCGGATGCGACTGACTGGCGATGGGTAACACTGCAACCGCGCCGCGACAGCGTTCAACGCGCATCTGAAGGAGACGACCATGCTTCGCAAAGTCACGCTTGCTCTCGCGACTGCCGCAACGCTCGCTGCCGCCGCGCTGGCGCCGACCTCGGCTTCGGCCAAACCGTTCTTCTGGCATCCGTATCACCATCACTTCTGGGGCGGCCCGGGCATCTCCGTCGGCTTCGTCGACTCCGGCTGCTACGTCACCCGCCTGGTGATGACGCCCTACGGCTATCGCTATCGCACCGTGAACGTCTGCTACTGATCGAGCCTTCTGCCTGGATGGAAATGCCCCGGTCGCCAAATGCGACCGGGGCTTCTCGTTGTTGCGACGCAACGCTGCGAAAGCTCAATTGACTTGCAGTTGTCAGGTGCGACATTTGTCGCCGCGCGCATTCCATGATGCGAAGGCGCGCAAGGCAAGGTGAGCCTGGTGATGACCAGCTCACGACAGAACAGCTTCGGAGGAAGCGGAATGCTCGATCGACGAGACTTGATGAAGCGCGCCGGGTTGGCCGCTTTGGTGACGGGGCTGGGATCAAGGGGCGCATTGGCCCTCGACACCGTGACGCTGCCCTTCGGCAATGGCGAACGGCCGCTGGTGCGCTACCCGCAGAAGCGCCCGATGATCGGCCTGACCGCCCGGCCGCCGCAGCTGGAAACGCCGTTTGCGGTCTTCAACGACGGGCCGCTCACACCCAACAACGCGTTCTTCGTCCGCTATCACCTCGCTGGCATCCCCTACGATCTCGATCCGGACAAGTTCACGCTGGAGATCAAGGGCAAGGTCGACAAACCGCTGAAGCTATCGCTGAAGGATATCCGGAAGCTGAAGGCGACCGAGCTCGTCGCCGTCAACCAGTGTTCCGGCAACAGCCGCGGCTTCTTCAATCCGCGCGTCGCCGGCGGCCAACTCGGCAACGGCGCGATGGGCTGTGCACGCTGGCACGGCGTACCTCTGAAGACCGTGCTCGACATGGCCGGTGTGCAGGCCGGCGCCAAGCAGGTCACCTTCAATGGCATGGATGGCCCCGTGATGGAGACGACGCCTGACTTCGTGAAGGCGCTCGACATCGACCATGCGCGCGACGGCGAGGTGATGCTGGCCTGGGGCATGAACGGCGAGGACCTGCCGTTCCTCAACGGCTTCCCGCTCCGCCTCGTGGTGCCCGGCTATTACGGCACCTATTGGGTGAAGCACCTCAACGAGATCACCGTGATCGACAACGTCTTCGACGGCTTCTGGATGAAATCCGCCTACCGGATTCCGGATACGCCGAACAACGCGGTCGAGCCCGGCACCGCGCCGAAGGCGACGATCCCGATCAATCGATTCACGGTGCGCTCGTTCATCACCAGCGTTGCCGACGGCGCCAAGCTGAAGGCCGGCCGCACCACGCTGCGCGGCATCGCCTTCGACGGCGGCAAGGGCATCAAGGAGGTCGTGGTCTCGACTGACGGCGGCAAGAGCTGGACACCGGCCAAGCTCGGCAAGGATCTCGGCAAGTATGCCTTCCGGGAATGGAAGCTGAAGGTCGCGCTCCCGGCCGGCCCCTCGGACCTGAAGGTGCGCGCCACCAACAATGCCGGCGACACCCAGCCGATGGATCCGTTGTGGAATCCCGCCGGCTATCTGCGCAACGTCGTCGAAACCGTGCGCGTCACCGCGGCGTGAGGAGAAGCATCATGACCAGCAAGCTGCTTCCCTGCCTCGCCGCGATCGCCATGCTGTCGATCGGGGCTACGATGGCCGCACCCGTCAACTACACGCTTCCAGAGGAGACCGCGGCCTTCAAACCGGGTCCCAACCTCGACGTGGTGCAGAACAACTGCACCGCCTGCCACTCGGCCGACTACATCAAGACCCAGCCGCAGGGCGAGAAGTTCAAGAAGGACTTCTGGCAGGCCGAGGTGACCAAGATGATCAAGGTCTACGGCGCGCCGATCGACCAGGCCGACGTCGGCAAGATCGTCGAGTATCTCTCCGCGACCTATTGAAGCGCGATTGGTTCATCCCCGCGCGCCGGCCGAAGGCCCGCGCGCGGGGCCACCGATCCAATTCGGTTCAGGGGAACCGATCTCTTTTTTGCAGCGCATCAATTGACCACGAAACAGGCAATCCGGCGCCTAAACCCTGCAAAGCGGGTTGTTTCCGGGCAAAAACACACCGTGGTTTGATCTACCCAGCTTTTTTCAAACTGCTATCCTGTGAGGTACGGACAAGCCGGTTTGTGCGGGGACCGACTGGTCTGTTTTCGATTGATTCCGCGGAGACGACTGGAATGCCCAAAGGTACAGTGAAGTGGTTCAACCCGACCAAGGGTTATGGATTCATCCAGCCCGCTACAGGCGGCAAGGACATTTTCGTTCATATTTCAGCAGTTCAGAAGGCCGGTCTTCAGAGCCTCAACGAAGGCCAGTCTGTTGAATACGAAGAGATTGCCAATCGCGGCAAGACATCAGCCGAGAACCTCAAGGTCTAGCGCATCGCGCGAGATCCAGCGGCGCACTCTCGGACACGATCCGGGAGTGAGGGCCGATCCAACATCACACGACGTGACGTTCGGCGGAGCGGGCACGGCGCCCGCGCGCCACGGCGTTGAATTTTTTCGGCCGCCATCGATCGCGTGCCGCTATTGGCCATTTGACCGTCACATCCGGTACCGCCCAATTGCTGTGGCCCGCTGCGCGTGAGCCTCACCGACAATCGCGGGATGTGTCTTTCTCCGTCATGCCCTGGGCTTTGACGAAAAATGCTGCGCCGTGAACGGAACGCGTGCGGCAGGAACGTTCAACCGTTCAGTCTTCCGTCACCCACTTGGCGACGGTCATGACGTCAGGCGGTTGCAGATAGCCGCGGGGCCAGAGATCGACGGCCCATTCCACCTTGGTTGCGCGCTCGAGCAGAACCGCGGTGTTATGCGGCGTTTGCCCCAACGAAAATCCGCGGTAGTGGGGATCTCCGACGTCGTGGAACTTGAACAGATTCCACGACTGCATCACCAGCATCAGGCTGGTCGTGTTGCGCGTGGTGTCCCAGCAATCGTAATTGTGCTTGTCGTCGTTGGCGCGGAAGTCCGCTTTCGCCACGCGCTTGTCGGTGCCGAGGATCGGCCCCATCCGGCGGTCGAACCAGATCACGGCCTTCTGCACGGCCGCGCGTTCGGCGGCTGCGTTGGCGCGGCCCGTGGCCATGATCCTAGCCAGGGCCGCCCTGTCGGCCGCGCCGAAGTCGAGCATCTCGCGGCGCCGGCAGACGAAGCCGTAACACACCGTCATCGTCGAGGCCGACGGCGGATAGATCGAGACCGACGTATAGAGCTGCATGATGCCGGAGCTGAGCTCGGCCGCGCGGGACGGCGCCATCGCGGACAGCGACAAGATGGCTGCGCATAACGCGCCGGCAAGCTCGGTTCGCTTCGCACGTATCGGCTGATTGGCATCGTCCATGTCGCGGCCCCCAATTGGGGGGAGAATTATCGCGGGCGCGTCACGATGCCAAGACATCCTGCGCATGGCTGTGGATCAGATCCGGAGCATATCAGCCGACCGGCAGCGGGGCGTCGCGCTTGACTTCCTCCATCACCGCGTAGGTTCGCGTCTCGCGCACACCCGGCAGCGCCAGCAGGGTCTCGCCGAGAAACCTGCGATAGGCGGTCATGTTGGCGACGCGCGCCTTGACCAGATAGTCGAAGCCGCCGGCCACCATGTGACACTCCAGCACTTCCGGCGCGGTCTGAACCGCCTTGGCGAAGCGCTCGAACACATCGGGCGTGGTCTTGTCGAGCAGCACCTCGACGAACACCAACAGACCGAGCCCGAGCCGGTGCGGATTGAGCCGCGCCCCATAGCCCTCGACGAAGCCGTCGCGCTGCAGCCGCTTCAGCCGTTCGCCGACCGAGGTCGGCGACAGACCGATCCTCTCGGCCAGTTCCACATTGGCAATCCGGCCATCCCCTTGCAGGATCGAGAGGATTTTGCGGTCTATCTTGTCTATCTCTGTCATATTCACGGCAATAATTGAATTGATCCTTATTTTCTAAGGCAAATCTGCTAATTTGTCTATCGAACTACGGTGCGACCGCGCGTAGGTGTTCCCGTGCAGCCTCAAGGAACCGCCAAGGAACCATCATGCCAGACCCGTCCCCGCTCCCGCCGTCATTCAGCGCGTCCTACGTCCCCGATGACACCGCGATCGCCGGCCGCCTGCGCCAGGATGCCAGGCTCGGCGCAGACCAGGAGGCCAGGGTCGACCGCACTGCGCGGCGCCTGATCGAGGCGATCAGAGCCAACGACGATCCACTCGGCGGGGTCGAGGACATGCTGCGCGAGTTCGCGCTGTCGACCAAGGAGGGCCTGGCGCTGATGGTGCTGGCGGAGGCGCTGCTCCGGGTGCCCGACGCGCGCACCGCCGACCAGTTCATCGAGGACAAGCTCGCCCAGGGCGACTTCGTCAACCACGAGACCAGATCGAGCGCGTTCATGGTCAATGCCTCGGCCTGGGCGCTCGGCATGTCGGCCCGCGTGATCCAACCCGGCGAGACGCCGCAGGGCACGATCGGGCGGCTGACCAAGCGGCTCGGCGCGCCGGCGGTGCGCGCCGCGACGCGGCAGGCGATGCGGCTGATGGGCAGCCATTTCGTGCTCGGCGAGACCATCGAGGCGGCGCTGTCGCGGGCGCAAGCACACACGGCGCGCGGCTCGCGCTATTCCTTCGACATGCTTGGCGAGGGCGCCCGCACCGCCGACGATGCCCGCCGCTATTTCGAATCCTACGCCCGCGCGATCGACGCAATCGGCAAGGCGGCCGGCGATCAGGCCCTGCCCGACCGGCCCGGCATCTCGGTCAAGCTCTCCGCGCTGCATCCGCGCTTCGAGGCGGTCAGTCACGCCCGGGTGATGACCGAGCTGGTGCCGCAACTGATCGATCTTGCGCGCCGCGCCAAGGCGTTCGACCTCAACTTCACCGTCGATGCCGAGGAAGCCGACCGGCTGGAGTTGTCGCTCGACGTCATCGCCGCCGCGTTCGCCGATCCGTCGTTCGCCGGCTGGAGCGGCTTTGGGCTTGCGATCCAGGCCTATCAGAAGCGAGCGGCTGAGGTGATCGACTATATCGATGCGCTGACGCGCGCGCTCGACCGCAGGATGATGGTGCGCCTGGTCAAGGGCGCCTATTGGGACACCGAGATCAAGCGTGCGCAGGAGCGCGGGCTCGACGGCTATCCGGTGTTCACCCGCAAGGCGATGACCGATCTGAACTATGTCGCCTGCGCGCGAAAGCTGCTGGCGCTGCGGCCGCGACTGTTTCCGCAATTCGCCACCCACAACGCGCTGACGGTCGCGACCATCCTTGAACTGTCAGACGATCCCGCGAGTTTCGAATTCCAGCGGCTGCACGGCATGGGCGAAGCGCTCTACGCCCAGCTCGGCGACGACAGGCCGGAGATCGCCCATCGCACCTATGCCCCGGTCGGCAGTCACCGCGACCTGCTCGCCTATCTGGTGCGCCGGCTGCTCGAGAACGGTGCCAACTCGTCGTTCGTGGCGCTGGCGGCGGACAATCGCGTATCCATCGTGGACCTGCTGCGCCGCCCGGCCGAGATCATCGGCGCCGACGACTACGCGGCCCACTCGGGAATTCCGCTGCCGGCCGATCTCTATCGGCCGCAGCGCGAGAATTCGCACGGCATCGAATTCGGCGAGCGAAAGGCGCTCGACGCACTGACGTCTTCGATTGCCGTCGAACCCAAGGCGGCGTCAGGCATGGTCGCGACATCGACGGTCGAACAGGCGAATGCCGCGGTCGCTGCCGCCCGCGGTGGCTTCAAGGCGTGGGATGGCACGCCGGCCGCCCAACGTGCGGCGATCCTCGACAAGGCCGCGGACCTGCTCGAGCAACGCCGCGCGCACTTCCTCGCCTTGCTGCAGAGCGAAGGCGGCAAGACGCTCGACGACGCACTCTCAGAGGTGCGCGAGGCGATCGACTTTTGCCGCTACTACGCAGCGCTCGGCCGGAAGCTGTTCGGGCAGGGCGAGGCGATGCCCGGACCGACCGGCGAAAGCAACATGCTGGAATTGCGCGGCCGCGGCGCCTTCGTCGCGATCTCGCCGTGGAATTTCCCGCTCGCGATCTTCCTCGGCCAGGTGACGGCGGCGCTGATGGCCGGCAATGCGGTGATCGCAAAGCCGGCCGAGCAGACCCCGCGCATCGCAGCCGAGGCCGTCGCCCTGCTGCATCAGGCCGGCGTGCCTGAAACGGCGTTGCATCTGGTCCAGGGCGACGGCACGGCCGGCGCCGCGCTGGTCAGCCATCCCGCCATTGCCGGCGTGGTCTTCACCGGCTCGACGGAGGTGGCGCGATCGATCAACCGGACGCTTGCGGCCAAGGACGGCCCGATCGTGCCGCTGATCGCCGAGACCGGCGGCATCAATGCGATGATCGTCGATGCCACCGCGCTGCCCGAGCAGGTTGCCGATGACGTTGTCACCTCCGCGTTCCGTTCCGCCGGTCAGCGCTGCTCGGCGCTGCGGCTGCTGTTCGTGCAGGATGACGTCGCCGACCGTATGATCGAGATGATCGCGGGCGCCGCACGCGAACTGAAGATCGGCGATCCCACGCAACCGTCGACGCACATCGGACCGGTGATCGATGCGGAAGCCAAGCAGCGGCTCGACGCGCATATCGCGCGGATGAAGCAGGAAGCACGGGTGCATCTCGCCGGCGAGGCGCCGGCCGGCAATTTCGTCGCCCCGCATATCTTCGAACTGTCGGCGGCAAGTCAGCTGCGTGAGGAGGTTTTCGGCCCGATCCTGCATGTCGTGCGCTACCGCGCCGAGCGGCTCGGCGACGTGCTGGCTGCGATCGAGATAACTGGATTTGGGCTGACGCTCGGCATCCATTCGCGCATCGACGACACGATCGAGCACGTGATCGACCGTCTCCAGGTCGGCAACATCTATGTCAACCGCAACATGATCGGTGCAGTCGTCGGCGTGCAGCCGTTCGGGGGCAGCGGCCTCTCCGGCACCGGCCCGAAGGCCGGCGGCCCGCACTACCTGACGCGCTTCGCCACCGAGCAGACGATCACAATCAACACCGCCGCCGCGGGCGGCAATGCCGCGCTGATGGCGGGCGTGGAGTGAGAGGCGCACCCTCCCCTGGAGGGGGAGGGTCGGATCACAATGAGCGAAGCGAATGTGAGACGGGGTGGGGTGATCTCTCAACACGGACACTGTTCACGTGGAGAGACCGTCACCCCACCCCGCCGCTCATTTCATTCGCGTCGACCCTCCCCCTCCAGGGGAGGGTGAAAAAGAGGGTAAGAAAGTGCCGTTGCATCGTGCCCCCGAGATGGGTCAAATGGCGATCCGATCGGGATCATCGCACACGATAATTCCAGCTACCGGAAAAACACCAACAAGCGCCACGGGAGCGACGGCACGATGGAAAAAGGCATTTTTGACGGGCTCAAGGTCCTGGATTGCGCGAGCTTCATCGCGGCGCCCGCGGCCGCCACCGTGCTGTCCGACTTCGGCGCCGACGTCATCAAGATCGAGCCGCCCGGCGCCGGCGACCCCTACCGCAATCTGCCCAACCTGCCCGGCTATCCCGCGAGCGAGCACAATTTCGCGTGGATGCTCGAGGCCCGCAACAAGAAGAGCCTCGCGCTCGACCTCACCAAATCAGACGCCCAGCAAGTGCTCTACAAGCTCGTCGCCGAAGCCGACGTGTTCATCACCAACATGCCGCCGCAGGTGCGCCAGAAGCTCGGCATCACCTACGATCATCTTGCCCATCTCAACGACCGGCTGATCTATGCTTCCTTCACCGGTTACGGCGAGAAGGGCGAAGAGGCCAACAAGCCCGGATTCGACTCCAACGCCTATTGGGCCCGCTCCGGCCTGATGGATCTGGTACGCGCCGACGAGGACACCACGCCGGCCCGCTCGGTCGCCGGCATGGGCGATCACCCCTGCGCGATGGCGTTCTACGGCGCGATCGTCACCGCGCTGTTCCAGCGCGAGAAGACCGGCAAGGGCTCGCATGTCTCGACCAATTTGATGGCCAACGGCATCTGGGCCAACGGCGTACTGGCGCAGGCCAAGCTCGTCGGCGCCAAGTTCAAGAAGCGCAAGCCGCGCGAAGAGGCGCTGAACGCGGTCACCAACCACTACAAATGCAAGGACGGTCGCTGGCTGATCCTGTCGCTGCTCAACGAGGACCGGCAGTGGCCGACCTTGGCGCGCTGCATGGGCCGCGAGGACCTCGTCGCCGATGCGCGCTTCGCCACCAAGGCGGACCGCCATGCGCGCTCGGTCGAGCTGATCAAGATCTTCGACGAGGTGTTCGCCGGCAAGGACCTCGCCGAATGGCGCAAGATCCTCGACGGCAACGGCCTGGTGTTCGGCGTCGTCGGCATCCTCGACGACATCCCAAACGACAAGCAGATGATCGAGAACGAAGTGCTGGTGCGCTTCGAGAACGACACCATGCTGACCGTCAACAGTCCGATCTTCATCGACGGCGCCAGGAAGGTGCAGCCGCGCAAGCCGCCCGAGGTCGGCGAGCACTCCGACGAGATCCTGCGCCAGGCCGGCTACGACGAAGCCACGATCCAGAAGCTGCGCGCGTCCGGCGCGGTGGCGTAGCCACATCAACCTCGGTCGTCATTGCGAGTGATGCGCGCGATCGCTCCGCACAACGACATCTGTAGCCCGGATGCAGCGAAGCGAAATCCGGGGCCCGCCTTGCAACCAGATCGAGCCGTCCCGGATTGCGCTGCGCTCCATCCGGGCTACGTAGTCCGCGAGTTTTCCTTCATCGGAAGGCGCCCAACATGCCCCGCTATCGCCTGCACTACTTCCCGGAATCCGGCAACAGCTACAAGCTCGCGCTGATGCTCACGCTGTGCGGCGAGACGTTCGAGCCGGTGTGGACCGATTTCGGCGGCGGCGTGACCCGGACCGCGCAATGGCGCGCCACCGTGAACGAGATGGGTGAGATCCCGGTGCTCGAGGTCGACGGCGAACGGCGCACCCAGACCGCGCCGATCCTGCTGCAGCTTGCCGAGCAATACGGAAAATTCGGAGGCGAAACGCCGGCGGAGACATTCGAGCTGTTGCGCTGGCTGTTCTGGGACAACCAGAAACTCTCCGGCTACATGGCGACCTACCGCTTCATGCGCACCTTCACGCCGTCAGCCGATCCGAAGGTGCTGAAATATTTTCGCGCGCGGCTCGACGATTTCCTCGGCATCCTCGACCAGCATGTCGGCGACAACGCCTTCATGATCGGGGCGCGGCCGACGGTGTCGGATTTCTCGATGATGGCCTATCTGCATTATCCCGGCGACGAGACCGGCTACGATTTCGCGACCAGCCATCCCAACATCAGCGCCTGGCTCGGCCGCATCGCCGCCCTGCCCGGCTGGAAGTCGGCCTATGACCTGCTGCCCGGCCCGCGCCTGAAGCACTATGCTTGAGTCTTGACGCGTTTTCTTCACGCGAACCGGTGCCCACCTCGCTTGAAAACGCTATGGCGAATCAGCGCTTCAGCCAGGACCAGACAACGGCCACAACGATGATGCCGATGATGACCGCAAGCCCGATCGCCCAGCTGCTGACGCGGACGGCGCTGACCGCCTGACGCTCGGCCTCGTTGGCCGCGATCTCGCGGTTGCGCTGCTTGTCCTGCTCGGGAGCACTCATCGGCCGGTCTCCGCTGAAGGGCTGGGCTGTTCGGGTCGTGGTCGCGAACCGCAATGTAGCATCAAATAATGACGCGCAGCCGCTTCGGCTCCGGCTGGAATTACCGCCCCTTCACGAAGCACATCCCCATGCGTGAGGTCTTCCCCGCGACCTGGCACGCGAGGCCTTCGGCGCAGGTCCAGCCGCGAAAGCTGCGGTCGGTCTCGGCCGGCCTGGCGCCCGGCAGATAGCAATGCGCGCCCCAGCCATCGCTGTATTCGGTGCCGGCGAGCTCGGCGCTGGCGCGCAGTTGCGGCCGGTTGGAGAAGCCGCGCGAGAAGTCCGGCGCCTTGCCGTCGCGGAAGCTTGCGAGGATGTCGCGGCGGCGGACCTGATCGCCGAAGAAATGCGGCGAGGCCGGCACCACGGTGGAGTTCGATGGCTTTGCCGCCATCCAGTCGACGCCGGGGAAATGGAAGCCGCCAATGCCGCGGGTCTGGTGGCAGCCGGCGCAGGTGACATCGTTGAGGCGCCGCTCGAAGCCGGCCAGCGACTGGATGTTTTGCAGCTTCGTCCCGTTGGCCGCGGCCTTCTGCAACGCGCCGACAACGTCACCTTCCGAGAACACCGCCGGGCCGGCCGTCCCCTCGCCCTGCACCATCCCGAACTCCGGCTCCAGCTCACTGACGTCGAAACCGGTCGGGGTCGGCGCAACCGCGCCGCGCGCGAGGAATTTGTCGGGAATCAGCAAGATGCCGCGATCGAGCTCGGCAAAATGCCTGGGATCGAGCAGCCACGCCTTGAAGGCGCGCTTCAGCGCCTCGTCAGCCAGAATGCGATCGCGGTCGATCTGGTTCTCCAGCGGCGCCTCGGCAAAGCGTTTTGCCGCGCCGTCATAGTCGAACACTTTCAGGAGATAGTCGGTACGGAAGTCGCGCACCGCGGATTTCGGCGCGTGCGCGATCTGCAGATTGGTCTCGATGCGATCGATATTCCGCGCATCGACCAGGTCGAGCGGCCCGTCCTTGCCGAACAGGCTGTCCATCGCCGGCGGCGCGCTGGCGGTCGCGAGCCAGCGCCGCGCGATGTCGCGGCAGCTGAGCGAGGCATCGTTGCCGTCGCCCTTCGCCTTCAGCACCAGGTTCAGCGTCATCGGCAGCCGCTGCGACACCGCGTTCTCGCCGATCAGTGGGACGTCGGTGCGGGTCAGCCGATAGATCAGCCGGATCTCGCCGCAATCTTTCGGCGCCACATAGGCGCGGTCCATGCGGTTGACGATGCCTGACAGCACGAAGCGAACATCAGGGGATTCAAACAGCGCACGGTCGAACAGCTGGAATGCAAAGCCATCGCCGACGCCGATGCTCTCGTTCGGCAAGCCTGCCTTGTGCTTCGCGATATAGCGATCGAACTCGCGGTCGAGCGCCTCGCGCACCGGCACCATCGCAGGCAACCCGAACAGATCGCGGTTCGACAGCGGCGCATCGGCGGAACGTTCCGGCGCGAGCATCCGGCCGAGACCGAAGCGGCCATGATCGAGCTCGCGCAGGATCGCGGGATCGATCACCGCCGTGCCGCGCTCGAGCGCGCGATCCTCGGCGGCACGCGCCGGCACGGCGCCACCGAGCAGAACGGACATCACGAGGAGGCATTTCAGCGCGCGGCTCATGCCCCACTAACACCGCACGGCAAACCCTATTCAAGAAAAAAGGCGCTTCACATCGCGGTGAAGCGCCTTGGTATCGTCGCGTTTAGTCGATCAGCGGGAGACGATCAGGCCCTTGCTGGTGACGACCACCCAACGGCCGTCCTGCTTGCGGATGGCGTCGACGCGGCCGAGGCCGGGGACGGGATCGCCGGCATAAACCTCATAGATGCCGCCGCGGCCCTCGATCAGGGCGCCGCCATTGCCGACGTCGCGCAGCGCCCAGCCGTCAACCACCGGCATACGGCCGACTTCCGGCCTGGGGGCGGCCGGTGCTGCCGCGGCAGTCGCCGGGGTGATCGAGCCCGTGACCTCGCGGGCGGGCGTCGCCGCGGCAACGGTCGTCTGCGGGGCGCGGAGCTTGTCGACGGTCTCGCTGAGCTTGTTGAGCCTGGCGATCGGCTCGGCCTGCGCCTTCTCGACCTTCTCGATCCGGTCGCTGGCCTTGCTGAACTGGGCCTGGCCGGATTTGGCAGTCTGCTCCACGCTGGCCTTCAGCGCGGCGATTTCGGATTCGATCCGGGCGAGCGCAGCGTCGGCCGCTTCCTTGGCGGCGGCGTCCTTGGCGGCCACATCCCTGATGGAGGCAGCGGCGGGGGCGGCGAGATGGCCAAGGCCGGCGGTCGCGAGCGCGCCGCCGATGGCCCCGGCCACGGTCGCCAGCGTAATCACCGCGGCCATCGCCCCGAACCGGCGCGTGCCGGCCGGCTTGCCTGCTGTCTTGGCGCCCTGCTCGGCGCCCTGCTTGGAGGCGGTCGCCTCATGGTCCCAGGTCCGGTCGCCGGGCGCCATGATCATCAGCTTGCCCGGGAAACGCGGCTCTTCCCGCTTGCCGGTCTCGACCTTGGGCACCTCCATGTTGGTCGGCTCGATCTTCGCGTCGATCTTGGCCTCGATCATGGGATCGAGCCGGGAGGGCTCAACCTTGGGGGATTCAACCTTCGGCGCGTCCATCCTGGGCGCGTCGGCCTTTGGCGAGGTCTCTTCCTGCTCGGGCGCAAGCCTGACAGCCTCGACACCGGCCGCGGCCATCGCGGGCTCGCTCTTCGCCGCCATCTCGGCGCCGGCTTGACCGCTGACCGGCTCGCTCTGCTGCTCACTCACGTTCAAAGTCTCCAGACTGGGTTGACAATTCGGTAACTTTTATTGCTTGCGAAATGGTTACCCCGCTCCGCCATTACCTAAATTTTAGGGAGTTTTCCGGGCCGGATTTGGGCGATGTTGCCATGCGGCAATCTGCGTCAGCTCCGTTTGCGCGCGGCGCTTTCCCGATTAACATACCGCCATCTTCCAGCCAGAAGGCAGGAGAGCGCCATGACGATCGAGAAATGCATCAATGAATTTGGTGTCGATGACGTCATTTTTGAGGAAGGCTCGACCGGTCGCGAGCTGTTTGTCGTGCTCGACGGCACCGTCGACATCGCCAAGATCGATGGCGGACACAAGACGGTCATCGTCAGCCTCGGCAAGGGTGAGTTCTTCGGCGAGATGGCCGTGATCGACGGTTCGGCGCGCTCCGCAACCGCGATCGCCTCCGCGCCCGCGACGCGGGTGATGCGGATCAATCACGCCCGCTTCGTCTATCTGGTCAGCCAGCAGCCGGCCTTCGCGCTGATGGTGATGGATGCGCTCTCGAAACGCCTGCGCGCGTCCAACGCAGTCACTTACCGAGCGGCGGCTTCCCCATGAGCGAGCGCAAACCGAGCCCCTTCAAGACGCTGTTCGAGGCCGACGTCGCCACGCTGATCCAGGCGGCCGACGACGTCTACCAGATCCGCTTCAAGAACCGTGCGGCGAACGCCTATCTCGTGCGCGGCAGCAAGCGGACCATCATGATCGACGTCGGCCTGTCGACCAATTATCCGTCGCTGGTCGCGTGCCTCAACCATCTCGGGGTGACGCCCGACATGATCGACATGGTGGTGCTGAGCCACGAGCATCTCGATCACATCGGTGCGGCCTATCATTTCCACGGCAGCGCCTACATCGCCGCGCACCGGCTCGCCGCCAACAAGATCATGTTGCGCGACGACTTCTCGATGCTGCGCAAGATGTTCAACGAGCCGAACGTGCCGATCGACATCGACATCTGGCTCGAGGAAGGCAACCTGATCGACCTCGGCAATTTCCGCCTCAACGTGATGTACACGCCAGGCCATACCTCGGCCTGCATCTCGCTGTTCGATCCGGACAAGGGGCTGTTGTTCGCCGCCGACACGCTGATGCCCGGCGGCGTGATGGGCGGCGTGTTCGGCTCCGGTTCGATCGCCGACTACATCCAATCGCTGGAGCGGCTGAAGGGCCTCGATTCGAAGATCCTGCTGTCGGGTCACGGCCGGCTCTCCGACACGCCACAGGACGACGTGCGGATCGCACTGCAACGCTCGCATGCGCTGCTTGAGGACACTGCGCAACTGTTCGATGCGCTGGATGCGCGGTCGAATTTCGAGCCGATCATGCAGTCGGTGCGCGACCTCAACAAGCTTGACGATTGACGCCCGGACCCAGGCAGGGCCACCCGTTGTGGCCCGCCATGACTTTGCATTAGGATCGGCTCGCAACGATAAGAATCATGGGCAAGGCGATGCAGCCCTTGCCGGCAGCGGGGGAGACGAAACCAATGCAGGCTGACACGATGGCGCAGATGCGCCGCCGGGTGGTGATCTCCTCCACGATCGGCAATGCGCTGGAATGGTTCGACTTCACTGTCTTTGGCCTGTTCGCCGGCATCCTGAGCAAGCTGTTCTTTCCGGCGGACAATCCGCATTCCTCGCTGCTGCTGACCTTCGCGACATTCGGGATCGCCTTTGCGGCCCGGCCGTTGGGTGGCCTGGTGTTCGGGCTCTATTCCGACAAGCACGGCCGCAAGAAGGCGCTGGTCGTGATGATATCGCTGATGGCTGTCGGCACCGGCCTGCTCGGCTTGCTGCCGACCTATGGCGCGATCGGAATCGCGGCGCCGCTGTTGCTGCTGCTGGCGCGGCTGATCCAGGGTTTTTCCGCCGGCGGCGAGTTCGGCAGCGCCAGCGCGATGCTGATCGAATTCGCGCCACCCGGCCGGCGTGGCTTCTACGGCTCATTCCAGATGGTGTCGCAATCGCTGGCATTTGGCCTCGGTGCCGCGATGGCGATCGGTCTCAATCTCGGCCTGTCGCCCGACGCCTTCGCGAGTTGGGGTTGGCGCGTGCCGTTCATCCTCGGCATTCTGATCGGGCCGACCGGATGGTACCTGCGCCAAAGGTGCGACGAGTCGCCCGAATTCAAGGCGTATCTCGCCGAGAAGGCCGCGACGGCGCAGCCGAGCAGGCAGACCACGCTCGGCCAATTGTTCTCCGAACATCCACGCGAGTTGATCGCCTCGTTCTGCCTGATCGCGGCCGGCACGGCGATCAACTATGTCAATGCGATCTTTCTGCCGACCTATGCGGTCGCCGAGCTGAAGCTGCCGATCCTGAATGCGCAGCTCGGCCTGCTCGTCGTCAGCCTCATCAATGCGGCGGTGGCGGTGGCCTGCGGTGCCCTCTCCGACCGCATCGGTCGTCGCGCGGTCCTCGTTCCGGCGCTGATCGTCTACAGCCTGCTGTTCTATGTGATCTTGCAGCGGCTCGTCGCCGCCCCGACCACCGCCAACCTCTGGCAGTTGCAGATCGTTGCGGTCCTGCTCGGAGCCTTGGCCGGCCCGATGCCGGCCTTCATGACCGAGATATTTCCCGTCGGCGTACGCTCGACCGGAGCATCGCTGATGTACAATCTCGCCGTGATGCTGTTCGGCGGCCTGGCGCCGTTCATCAACACCTGGCTGGTCCAGGTGACGGGCGACAAGGCGGCTCCCGTCTACTACATCCTGTTCGCCGCGGCCGTGGGTCTCGTGGGTCTGGCGGTCTATCGCGGGCGGCCGTCCGTGCCGGGGATCGCAACTCAACCAGCGCAATGACCTCTGTCGGCAGATGACAGGCAGACCATGCGGTCGGCGCACGACCGGTGCGACGACTGACGCCGGCGCGTGCGCGACCGGACATATGACGCTTCATTTGACAAATCCGCGCGTGGCCTGTTCAACAACGGCAAGAACAACGCTGAAGAACAGGGAGCGAGGACCATGAAGCTTTACGACTCGATCGGACCCAATCCGCGCATCGTGCGCATGTTCATGGCGGAGAAGGGCATCGAGATACCCAAAGAGACCGTCGACCTGCGCAAGGGCGAGAACCGCGAGGCAGCGCATCTGAAGCGCAATCCGCACGGCCAGATGCCGGCGCTCGAGCTCGACTGCGGCAACTACCTCTCGGAGATCACGGCGATCTGCGAATATCTCGAGGAGAAGCACCCCTCGCCCGCGATGATCGGCACCACGCCGGAAGAGCGCGCGGAATGCCGGATGTGGACGCGCCGCGTCGATCTCAACATCGCCGAGCCGCTCGCCAATGGCTACCGCTTCGGCGAGGCGCTGAAGTTCTTCGAGAAGCGCATTCCGGTCGCGCCCGAGGCCTCGCCCGGGCTGAAGATGATCGCCGCCAACCGCATCAAATGGCTTGATAACCAGATGGCCGACGGCCGCGACTACATCTGCGGCAAGCGCTTCACCCTCGCCGACATGCTGCTCTACTGCTGGCTCGATTTCGGCAACCAGGTCGGCCAGCCGCTGGACCAGTCGAACGCCAACATCGTGGCCTGGTTCAACCGCGTCGGCGCGCGGCCGTCGGTGAAGGCGTAGGCCTCAAGCACCCTCCCCTGGAGGGGGAGGGTCGGCTCACATTGAGCGAGAGCGAAATGTGAGACGGGGTGGGGTGAAGGTCTCTCATAGCGCGCGGTGCCCGAGTGGAGAGATCACCCCACCCCGTTTTGCATTGCGCTTCGCTTCATGCAAAACGACCCTCCCCCTCCAGGGGAGGGTGTAGAGACCTCGACAACGCCTCGCCCTTAAATCACCACGGGCTTATCCGGCAGCTCGTTCGGGCCTCCGGCGACATGCGGAAAAAACTGCGCCAGCTCCCGCGAGACCGCCTCAATCCCCCTGATCACGCCCTGCTCGAACCGGCCTGCCCGAAAGTCCGTTTCCATCGCGCGGCAAATCGCTTCCCAGCCGGCGCGACCGACCTTCGCATCGATGCCACGATCGGCGACGATCTCGACGTCGCGGTCGGCGAGCAAAAGATAAATCAGAACGCCGTTGTTGTGATGGGTGTCCCAGATCCGCAGATGCGCGAATACGTCGAGCGCCCGCTCCCGCGCCGGCTGGTCGCGGAACAGTGGCACGCCGTCGAGCGCGCCCTCGACGACGAAGCGGATCTGGCCGGAATGGGTGGCCTCGCCGGCCTTGATCGCCTGCTCGATGGCATCGAGCACGCGCGGCGGAAACTCGCGCCGCACGCGCCAGCGATGCTCGAGCAGATGCTTGCCGATGCGCTTGATGCTCATATGCCTACCAGCTCCCCGAAGCGCCGCCGCCGCCGAAGCTGCCGCCTCCACCGCTAAAGCCGCCGCTGTCGCTCGAGCTCGAGCCGCTGCTCCAGCCCCCGCCGCCGCCGCCCGACCAGCCGCCGGAATAACCGCCTCCACGCCGGTACGGTCCCGAGCCGGCCGCCGGACCGCCGAAATTCAATCCACCAAAGATCAATGCCGCCACGGCCGCGAACAACCCGATCACCAGGGCGGTGGCGAGCGAGCCGGCGACCATCCAGGTGAAGACACCAACGATGCCGCCTGTCGCGGCCGAGCCCAATAGCCGCCCCAGCATCGCGCGCAACACGCTTGCCACGATGATGACGACAAAGATCGTCACCGGATTGGCGAGATCGACGAGATTGGGGCCTTGCCAATGCTCGGGCTCAGGCGCCGGCAGGTGCTCGCCATTGATCAGGCGGATCATGCGGTCGACGCCGGCCGAGATGCCGCCGGCGAAATCGCCGGCCTTGAATTTCGGCGTGATGTCCTCGTCGATGATCCGGTGGGCGACGACGTCGCTCAGCACGCCTTCGAGGCCATAGCCGACCTCGATGCGCAGATGCCGGTCGTTCTTGGCGACGACGAACAGCGCGCCGTCGTCGATCTTCTTGCGCCCGATCTTCCAGGCCTCGGCAACACGGATCGAGAACTGCTCGATCGTTTCCTCGCCCGTGGTCGGCACGATTAGGACCGCGATCTGGCTGCCCTTGCGGGTCTGCAGATCCTTCAGCCTGTCGTTCAACGACGCCACGTCGCTCGCCGAGAGCGTCCCGGTCTGATCGACGATGCGGCCGGTGAGCTGAGGCACCGCGACCTCGGCCCACGCCGGGCACACGAAGCCCAGCAGCAAAGCGAGCAGAATGACGCGTGCGGCGGTCATCGCGGTAAGCGCTCCCGCCGACGCTATTTCGACGGCGCGGGCGCCGGCGCCGGATTGAAATCGACCTTCGGCGCGGTCGAGATCTCCTTCTCGTTGTCGACCGTGAAGTTGGGCTTCTCCTTGTAGCCGAACGCCATCGCGGTCAGATTGTTCGGAAAGGTGCGGATGCCGACGTTATAGTCCTGCACCGCCTTGATGTAGCGATTGCGCGCCACCGTGATGCGGTTCTCAGTGCCTTCAAGCTGCGCCATCAGATCGCGGAACAGCGCATCCGATTTCAGCTGCGGGTAATTCTCCGTCACGACCAGGAGCCGCGACAGCGCGCTCGTGAGCTCACCCTGCGCCTGCGTGAACTTCTGGAACGCGGCCGGATCGTTCAGCACCTCGGGCGTCGCCTGGATGCTGCCGACCTTGGCGCGCGCGTTGGTGACACCGAGCAGCACGTCCTTCTCCTGCTGCGCAAAGCCCTTCACCGAGTTGACCAGGTTCGGCACCAGATCGGCGCGCCGCTGGTACTGATTCACCACCTCCGACCAGCTCGACTTGACCGTCTCGTCATTGGTCTGGATCGCGTTGTAGCCGCAGTTGGTCAGGCTCAATGTCGCCAGCGCTGCCAGCACGGTCCAAAGCTTGCGCATGAAGATGGTCCTCCCGGTGGATTCTCAATCAGAGTAACAGATTTTCGCCCGACAATCCCGCGTGGCGGGATTCGCGGCCGGTTTTGCCGATGATGGCCCTTGCCTATCCCTCCCCGCGCCGTTCATCATGCCAAGAAAATTGATCCTGGGAGGATCCATTGGCGTCTGAACAATTCGAGACGATTGTCGTCGAACGGCCCGATCCTGCGATTGCGCGGATCGTGATGAACCGCCCCGAGGCCCGCAACGCCCAAAACCTGCAGATGACCTACGACCTCAACACCGCTTTCGACCAGGCGGTGCAGGACGACACCGTCAAGGTCATCATCCTCGCCGGCAACGGCCCGCATTTCTCGGCGGGTCACGATCTCAGGCCAGCGGGGAAGAACCAGGCGGGCGTCGATTTCCCGCCAGTCGGAAATTGGGGCGGCTTCGCCGAACCCAACGCGCATGGTCGCTTCGCGCGCGAGCAGGAGATCTACCTGCAGATCACAAGGCGCTGGCGCAATTTGGCAAAACCGACGATCGCGGAGGTGCATGGCAAGTGCATCGCCGGCGGGCTGATGCTGGCCTGGGCCTGCGACCTGATCGTCGCGAGCAGCGATGCCGAGTTCTGCGATCCCGTGGTGACGATGGGCGTCTGCGGCGTCGAGTGGTTCGTACATCCCTGGGAACTCGGCGCGCGCAAGGCCAAGGAGATGCTGTTCACCGCCGACGTCTGGAGCGCCGACGAGGCGCATCGCCTCGGCATGGTCAATCACGTGGTGCCGCGCGGCGATCTCTCCTCCTTCGCGCTGGCGCTGGCGCGGCGGATCGCAGCAAAGCCGGCCTTTGCGCTGAAGCTCTCCAAGGAGGCGGTGAACCGCTCGATCGACATCATGGGACAACCGGCTGCGATCGATCAGGCCTTCGCGCTGCATCAGCTCTGCCACGCGCATAATCTCCAGGAATTCGGAATGGTGGTGGACCCCGCGGGTCTGCATCCCTCCGTCAAGAAAACCGCCAACGTGAAGTGAACAGATGGACCTCACCCTCAGCGACGAGCAGCGCCTGCTGCGCGAAAGTGCCGACCGCTTCGTGGCGGAAACGTTCACATCAGAGCATCGCAAGAAGGCCGCGAACGATCCGCTGGGTTATTCACCCGCGATCTGGAAGCAATTCGCCGAGCTCGGCTGGCTGGCGCTGCCGATCAGCGAAGCCCATGGCGGGCTAGGCGGCGGGGCGATCGAGATCGGGCTGTTGATGGAGGCATTCGGGCGCGGACTGGTGTCCGAGCCATTCCTCTCCACCGTTGTGATCGGCGCTGCGCTGGTCGCCGAATGCGGCACCGAGGCGCAGCAGCAGGCGATCCTGCCCAAGGTCGCCGAGGGCGCGCTCACGCTCGCCTTCGCGCATGCGGAGCGCGCCGCGCGTTTCGACCTCGCCCATGTCGACACGACGGCGACGAAAACCGCCGACGGCTGGCGGCTGAACGGCAGCAAGATCGCCGTGCTCGACGGCGCTGCCGCCAGCCAGATCATCGTCTCCGCCTGCATTGCCAATGCCGACGGCGCATCCGGCAAGCTCGGCCTGTTCCTGGCGCCCGCCGGTACGCCGGGTCTTACCTTGCGCGACTACGCGCGGCTCGGCGGCGGGCGCGGCTGCAACCTCGATCTCAGGGATGTGCAACTGCCCGCCGGCGCGCTGCTCGGCGACGGGCAGGATGCGCTGCCCGCGATCGAGACCGTGGTCGACCGCGCGATGGCCGCGCTCGGCGCCGAGGCGGTCGGCATCATGCAGACGCTGCTCGACACCACGCTCGAATACACCAAGATTCGAAAACAGTTCGGCCGGCCGCTATCGGCCAACCAGGTGATCCGCCATCGCCTTGCCGATGTCGCGATGCAGGTCGACGAGGCGCGCTCGATGGCGCTGCGGGCGGCGCTGATGGCCAACGCCGAGCCCGTGGCGCGGAGCCGCGCGGCGTCCGGCGCCAAGGCGAAGATCGGCAAATGCGCGCGCTTCGTCGCCGAACAGGCGGTGCAGCTGCATGGCGCCATGGGCGTCACGGAAGAACTCGACATCGGCGCCTATTTCAAGCGGCTGCTCGCCTTCGACACGCTGTTCGGCGGCAGCGCCCATCATTATCGCCGCCACGCCGCGCTGAGCGGCCGCGCCCACGCCTAACGGAGAGCGCACCATGGATCTCACCTTCAGTGCCGAGGAACGCGCTTTCGAAAAGGAAGTCCGCGACTACATCGCCAGTAGCCTGACGCCGGAAATGAAGCGCGCCACCGCGCTGACGCCGTCGGTGTTCTCCGATCCCGATATCGGCATGGCCTGGCAGCGCGCGCTGCACAGGAAGGGCTGGGGCGCGCCGGGCTGGCCAGTCGACCATGGCGGGCCGGACTGGACGCCGGCGCAACGCTGGATCTTCGAGGCCGAATGCGCCCGCGCCGGCGTGCCGAATGTCAACGTGATGGGCGTGAAGATGGTCGGCCCCGTCATCATCGGCTTCGGCTCGCCCGAGCAGAAGAACTTTTACCTCCCGCGAATCCTCTCGGGTGAAGACTACTGGTGCCAAGGCTATTCCGAGCCGGGTTCGGGCTCCGATCTTTCGTCGCTGAAGACCCGCGCGGTGCGCGACGGCGACGACTACATCATCAACGGCACCAAGATCTGGACCACGCATGCGCATCACGCCAACCGCATGTTCGCGCTGGTGCGCACCAGTGACGGCGAGCGGCAGCAGGACGGCATCAGCTTCATCCTGATCGACATGAAGACGCCGGGCATCACCACGCGCCCGATCCTGACCATCGGCGGCGACCACGAGGTCAACCAGGTGTTCTTCGACGACGTGCGCGTGCCCGTCGCCAATCGCGTCGGCGAGGAAGGCAAGGGCTGGACCTATGGCAAATATCTGCTCGAATTCGAGCGCGGCTCCGGCATCGCGTCGGCCAAGCTGCGTGAGGCGCTGAAGACGATCTCCGATCTCGCCGCCTCCGAAGTCACCGGCCGTGCCATCGAGGACCCCGACATCGCGATGCGGATGTCGGAGGTCGAGGTCGATATCGATGCGCTCGAAATGACTGAGCTCAGGGTACTGTCGGCGCTGCAGACCGGGCAGAATCCCGGCGCGGTGTCGTCGCTGATCAAGCTCAGGGTCAGCGAGATCCGCCAGGCGGTAACGCGGCTCGGCGTCGACGTGATCGGCCAGGACGGCCTTGCCGTCGAACCGGCGCGCCCGTTCTACCGGCTCAACCACGAGCCGGCGATCCCTGAGGAACTGCTGCCGGTGGTGCCGGAATATCTCAACGGGCGGGCGTACACGATCTTCGGCGGATCGTCGGAGATCCAGCGCGACATCATCGCGAAGATGGTGCTGGGGCTGTAGGCCGCGTTTGGGCGAATTCGCCGTTCCCCGTACCCTCCCCTGGAGGGGGAGGGTCGACGCGACTGAAAGGAGCGGCGGGGTGGGGTGAAAGTCCCTCCTCGCGAGCACTGCCTCAGTTGAGAGATCACCCCACCTCGTCACGCATCCGACGATGCGTGACGACCCTCCCCCTCCAGGGGGAGGGAGAAGACATCGGCGTGCTTAGGTCCCCGCCTTCGCGTCCTGGATCGCCTGCCAGATCTTCACCGGCGTCAGCGGCGTATTGAGCTGGGTGATGCCGACCTCGCTCAAAGCATCCATCACGCCGTTGGTGATGCAGGGCGGCCCGCCGATGGCGCCCGACTCGCCGCAACCCTTGGCGCCAAGCGGATTGGTCTTGCACGGCGCGGAGGGATCGAGCGTCACCGTGATCGGCGGAACGTCCGAGGCGCGCGGAATGCAATAGTCCTGATAGCTTGCGGTCAGAAGCTGACCTTCCTCGCTGTAGGCCACGCCTTCGTACAGGGCCTGGCCGATGCCCTGGACGACGCCGCCATGCACCTGCCCCGTCACCAGCATCGGATTGACCGCAACCCCGACGTCGTCGACCGTGGTGTAGCGCACCACCCGCGTGACGCCGGTCTCGGGATCGATCTCGACCTCGCAGATGTGGGTGCCGTTCGGCCAGCTCGGACCGTCGACGTTGCCCTCGCTCTCGACCGAGAGCTTGGCGCCGCTTTCCTTCTTCGCGATCTCGAACAGGCTGATGCGCCGGTCGGTGCCGACCACGGTGAGGAAGCCGTCGCGATATTCGATGTCGCCGACGGACGCTTCGAGCAGGTGGGAGGCCTTGTCGCGCGCCTTGTCGATCATGTCGTTGGTGGAGACCGCAACCGCGGTGCCGCCGACGAACAGCGAGCGCGAGCCGACGCTGCCGAAACCGGTGGCAAGATCGGTGTCGCCCTGGATGACGTCGATCTTGTCCATGGCAATGCCGAGCGTATCGGCAATCATCTGGGTGTAGGTGGTGGCGAGGCCCTGCCCCATCGCCATGGTGCCGGAATGCAGGATGACGCGGCCTTCGGCGGTCGCATGCAGCGAGACGTTTTCGGTGTGGGCGCGGCCGCCGGTCCATTCGATGTAGCTGGTCAGGCCACGGCCGTAGAGCAGGCCCTTCTTCTTCGCCGCCTTCTTGCGCGCGGCAAAGCCGTTCCAGTCGGCCAAGTCAGACGCGCGCTCCAGCATGTGGGCGAAGGCGCCGGAGTCGTACACCTGCCCGACCGCGTTGGTGTAGGGCAGCTGCGCCGGCTTGATGTAGTTGACCTTGCGGATGGTGCGCGGGTCCATGCCGATCTGACGTGCGGCGGCATCGAACAGCCGCTCCACGATGAACACCGCCTCCGGCCTGCCGGCGCCGCGATAAGCGCCAACCGGCGCGGTGTTGGTCATCACCGACTTCACCTCGAAATGCACCAGCGGCAGATCGTAGACGCCGGTCTGCACGAACGGGCCGAGCACCAGCGGAATGATGTTGGCGGTGCCCGACGAATACGCGCCGGTGCCGCCGATCGAGCGCACGCGGTAGGCCAGCACGCGGCCCTTGGCGTCGAGCGCGAACTCGCCGGTCGAGGTGAGGTCGCGGCCGTGGGTGCCGCCGACGAACTCGTCGGTGCGGTCGCCGCGCCAGCGGATCTTCTCATTGAGCTTGGTCGCGGCATAGGCGACGATACCGTCTTCGGGATAGAGGCTGGTCTTCTGGCCGAAGCCGCCGCCGATATCGCCGACCAGCACGCGCACGCTGTCCTTCGGCCGCTTCAGGATCGATTCCGCCAGGAGATCGCGGGTCGAGCCCGGGGTCTGCGACTGCACGTGGAGAATGAGCCGGCCGGTCTTTTTCTCGATCTCGGCAATGGTCGAGCGCGGCTCCATCGCCGACGGCACCAGGCGCTGGCTGACCAGGTCGAGCGACACCTTGTGCGCGGCGCTGGCAAAGGCCGCCTCGACCTTGGCGGCGTCGCCATAGCTCATCGCGGCCACGATGTTGTCGGGCGCCTCCGGCCAGACCGCCGGCGCGCCCGGCTTGATCGCCTCGACCGGATCGACCACCGAAGGCAGCACCTCGTAATCGACCTCGATCGCCTCCGCCGCGGTTTGCGCCAGCACCCGCGAGATCGCGACCACAGCGGCGACACCTTCGCCGGCGTAGCGCACGACTTCGTGCGCCAGCAGGCGCCGCGGCGGCACGGTCATCGGCGAGCCATCGGGCCGCTTGAAGATCGCGAGCGTCGGCAGCGTGCCGATATCGTCCTTCACGAGGTCGGCACCGGTATAGACCGCCTTGACGCCCGGCATCTCCAGCGCCGCCTTGGCGTCGATCGACTTGATATTGGCATGGGCATGCGGCGAGCGCAGCACGTGTAGCCAGAGCGCGCCGTCCTGCGGCTTGTCGTCGATGAAATGCCCCTTCCCGGTGAGCAGCCGCTGGTCTTCCAGACGCTTGACCGGCTGGCCCGCACCAAAACGCATATTGCCGGGAAGAATGTTCATCGGAGGGTCCTTGATTTCAGAAATTTCGGCGGGTTTTAACGGATTTTCGGCGCGAGACAACACGCCCGGAAACGACGACGTAATGCGCTTTATGCAACGCGCAAGCCAGCTTAACCGAGATCGCGCAATGCTGCCTCGACCACCTTGCGCTGCTCGGCGGTCAGCGGCGCCTGTGGCGGCACGGGGTCGCCGACATCGTAGCCCTGGATCGCGAGCCCGGCCTTGATGCAGGCGGCGAGGTTGAAGCGGGCGAACGCCTCGTTGATGCGCCAGAGCTTGCGCTGCAGGGCCATCGCCTCATCCCAGCGGTTGCGGCGGCAGAGATTGTAGAGCTCGACGCTCTGGCGCGGGATGATGCAGGCCGGGCCCGCCATCCAGCCATGGCCGCCGATCAGCATCACCGCGACCGGAATATGGGCGGAGGCCGAGAACACTTTCAGGCTGTCGCCGCAGCGGTTCATGATCGACAGCAGCCGGCCGGTGTTGGTTGAGGCGTCCTTGATGTAGCCGATCCGCGGATGCTCGGCGAGGCGCGCGATGACGTCGAGCGTGAGGTCGGAGCGCTGGAAGTTCGGATTGGTGTAGATCACGACCGGAATGTCGACCGCGTCGGCGATGGCGCGGAAATAGGCCTCCACCTGCGCGTCACTGAGCGGAAAATACGCCTCCATGATTGCGAGAATGCCGGCAGCACCGCGCTTCTGATAGGCCTTGGCCTGCGCCACCGCATCCGCCGTCGAGGTCGAGGCGACGCCGGCGACAACAGGCACGCGGCCCTGCGCGGCCTCGATCGTGGTCGCCACCACCTGCATGCGCTGCGCATTGTTGAGATAGGCAAATTCGCCGGTCGAGCCGAGCGGCGTCAACCCGTGGACACCGGCCTTGATGAGGTCGTCGCAGAGCCGGCCCAGCACCTCGGTGCGGACATGGCCGGCGGGATCGACCGGGGACACCAGATACGGAAAGACGCCGTGGAAATCAGCCATTTGCGAGCCTCGTTGACGGCGAGACATAATCGGGATCGTGCGCAAAGGGAAGCGGCTCGCCGCTGCGCAGGGCGCTGAGCACCGCTGCAAAGTCGGTTACCGCGCGGAAACCGAGCAGCCGTTCGGCCTTGCTCGCGTCGTAGATCCGGCCGATCGATTTCGGCAAATGCCAGCCTTGGCGCTCGAACAGCGCCGGCGCATCTGGGAACGTGCGCGCGATCACGCCGGCCGCATCCGTCTTCAGGTCAGCGACGTCGCTGCGCGCAAACGGCGTCGGCGCGCTGATCACAAAGAGCTCGAAGCCGCGGATCTTCTCCAGTGCCACGACATGCGCATCGGCGGCGTCCTCGACCGTGAGGCGGCGATACAGCAGCTCGACCGCCTTCAGGTTCTCGCCGTGGATATCGCGGATCGTGTCGTCGTCCTCGGGGAAGAAGCGGCTGGTGCGCAGCACCGCGCAGTTCAGCCCATGCTCGCGGCTGTACAGCCGGCACAGCCCCTCGGCAGCGAGTTTCGTCACTCCGTAGATGTTGCGCGGCTCGAGCGGCCCTGTCGTCTCGTCGAGCCACACCGCCGCATGGCCTTCCTCGTCGCGGATCGCTTGCGAGATCATCAGCGAGGTCGTCGAGGTGAAGACGAAGCGGTCGTGGCCGGCGGCGGTGGCCGCCTGCAGCAGATTGAGCGTACCTGACACATTGACGTCAACAAAGGCCTGCGGCGCGAACCGCGCGATATCAGGCTTGTGCAGCGCGCCGCCATGGATCACGGCCTCGATGCCGTGATCGGCAAACACGCTATCGACCACCGACCGGTCGGCCACCGAGCCGACCACATCGGTCGCCGCGCCCGGGACGACGTCGAGGCCGGTCACATCATGGCCGGCCTGTCGAAGCCGCGGCGCAAGGAAGCGGCCGAGCCAGCCGGAGGAGCCGGTCAACAATACGCGCATGAATTCCGCCCGGCCCCGGCCCTCTCAGAACACCTTGGCGATCGCGGCCTGCGCGTCGCCCTGGATCTGTTTCAGATGATCCGGCCCGCGGAAGCTTTCGGCGTAGATCTTGTAGACATCCTCGGTGCCGGAGGGGCGCGCGGCAAACCAACCGGCCTCGCTTTCGACCTTGATGCCGCCGAACGGCTGATCGTTGCCCGGCGCCCTGGTCCTGACCGCGCGCACGGCATCGCCGGCGAGCTCGGTCATATTGAGCTGCTCGGGCCCGAGCGCCTTCAGCGCGTTCTTCTGCTTCGGCGTCGCCGCGACATCGATGCGCTCGTAATAGGGAACGCCGAGTTCGGCGGTCAGCTCCTTGAACAATTCGCTGGGATCACGACCGGTCTTGGCGATGATCTCCGCCGCCAGCAGGCCGAGGATGATGCCGTCCTTGTCGGTGGTCCACGCCGAGCCGTCGCGCTTCAGGAACGATGCGCCGGCGCTCTCCTCGCCGGCGAAGCCGAAGCCGCCGCTGCCGAGCCCTTCGACGAACCATTTGAAACCGACCGGCGTCTCCACGAGCTTGCGGTTCAGCTTCTTCGCCACGCGATCGATGATCGAGCTCGACACGATGGTCTTGCCGATCGCGGCGTCCTTGCTCCATTGCGGCCGGTGCGCGAACAAATAGGCGATCGCGGTGGCGAGGAAATGGTTCGGGTTCATCAGCCCGTTCGAGCGCGTCACGATGCCATGGCGGTCGGCATCGGTATCGTTGGCAAAGGCGACGTCGAACCGGTCGCGCATCCCGATCAGGCTCGCCATCGCATAAGGCGACGAGCAGTCCATCCGGATCTTGCCGTCCCAGTCCGCGGTCATGAAGCGGAAGGTCGGATCGACCGCCTCGTTGACCACTGACGCGTTGATGCCATAGCGCGCGATGATCGGCTGCCAGTAATGCACCGCCGCGCCGCCGAGCGGATCGATGCCGATCCTGACGCCGGCGGACTTGATCAGCGCGAGATCGACGGTGTTGCCGAGGTCGGCGACGTAAGGCGTGATGAAGTCGTGCAGATGCGTGGTCGCCGCCTTGCGCGCGCGATCATACGGCATCCGCGCAACGCCCTTGAGGCCGGCTTCGATGTAGCGGTTGGCGTTCTTCTCGACCACGGCGGTGACATCGGTGTCGGCCGGGCCGCCATGCGGCGGATTGTATTTGTAGCCGCCGTCCTCCGGCGGATTGTGTGACGGGGTGATGACGACACCATCGGCAAGGCCCGTGCTGCGGCCCTTGTTGTAGCTCAGGATCGCGTGCGAGATCACCGGCGTCGGAGTGTAGCCACCCTGCGCATCGATCATGATCTCGACGCCGTTCGCCGCGAACACCTCGACCGCGCTGGCCAGCGCCGGCTCGGCCAGCGCATGGGTGTCGATGCCGATGAACAGCGGCCCGGTAAGCCTCTTCTCGCGGCGGTAATCGCAGATCGCCTGCGTGGTGGCGAGGATGTGGTCCTCGTTGAACGAATTCTTCAGCGACGAGCCGCGATGGCCCGAGGTACCGAAAGCAACCCGCTGGGTGGGATCGCCGGCGTCGGGCTTGCCGGCAAAATAGGCAGTGACCAGCCGCGGCACATTGGCAAGCGCGGCGGGATCGATGGGTTTGCCGGCGGCAGGATTTGGTGCAGTCACGTGACCTCTCAGATCTGGTATCGCCGACCATCAGCACAACGAGTGATCTCATTGCGTGACATCCTGGCGTGCTACCATGGCGGCTTACGTTCAATCAAGCCGCGGGCATTTCGTTCCTTGCGAAACGCAGCAATGCGTTACGACACATCAATCTGCTGTACCTTCTCGCGCAGCTCGTCGACCAGGACCCGCTTGTTCTCGGTATAGTCGATCGGCACCACGACGAGATGCACGCCGCCGCCGGAGAAGGCGCGCTCCAGGGTCGGGACGATCGCCTCCGTGCTCTCGATCCGCGAGCCCTTGGCGCCGTAGCTCTCGGCGTATTTGACGAAATCCGGATTGCCGAAGGTGAGGCCGAAATCCGGGAAGTTGTCGACCGCCTGCTTCCAGCGGATCATGCCGTAGGCGGAATCCTCCAGGATCAGGATCACCAGGTTGAGCTTGAGGCGGACCGCGGTCTCCATCTCCTGCGAATTCATCATGAAGCCACCGTCGCCGCAGACCGCGAGCACGCGGTTCTTCGGATACAGCATCGCCGCCATCATCGCCGACGGAAGGCCGGCGCCCATGGTGGCGAGCGCGTTGTCCAGCAGCAGCGAGTTCGCGAGCAGCGTGCGGTAGTTGCGCGCGAACCAGATCTTGTACATGCCGTTGTCGAGCGCGACGATGCCGTCCTCGGGAATGACCTGCCGCACATCGTGCACGATGCGCTGCGGCGTCGGCGGCCAACGGCCCTCGGTGGCGCGATCGGTGATCTTCGCCAGAATGCCTTCGCGCAGGCTGAGCAGCGCGCTGGCATGCGGCAGCTTGCCCGCGACACGGTCGGCCAGCAGTTCGAGGCTCGGCCCGACATCGCCGATCACCTCGCATTGCGGGAAGTAGACCTGCTCGACATTCGCCGCCGTGTAGCTGACATGGATCACCTGCGGCCCCTTCGGCCCCATGATGAAGGGCGGCTTCTCGATCGTATCGTGACCGATCGCGATGATCAGGTCGGCGCGGTCGATCGCCTCATGCACATAGTCGCGCTCGCTCAGCGCGGCTGTTCCCATGTACTGATTGGTACCGCCGGAGACCGTGCCCTTGCCCATCTGTGTCGTGAAGAACGGGATCTTGGTGCGCCGCACGAAGTCGCCGATCCCGGCGGTCGAGCGCGGGCGCGAGGCCGCCGCGCCGAGCATGATCAGCGGGCGCTGCGCCTTCAAAATCATGTCGGCGGCGCGGTCGAGCGCGGCCGCATGCGCGATCGGAATCTCGATCGGGTGCGGCGGCACGATCTCGACCGGCGCAATCTCCTCGCGCGCGATATCCTCCGGCAGTTCGAGCAGCACCGGCCCCGGCCGTTCCTGCGTCGCGATCCGGAAGGCGTCGCGGACCAACGTCGGAATGGTGGCGCCGCTGACGATCTGCAACGACAGCTTGGTCAGCGGACGGAACGTGTTGACGATGTCGACGATCTGGAACTTGGCCTGCCGGCTGCTCAAGATGCCCTTCTGGCCCGTGAGCATCACCATCGGCATCGCGCCGAGCAGCGCATAGGCCGCACCGGTGGTCAGATTGAGCGCGCCGGGGCCGAGCGTCGTCATGCACACGCCGGGCTTTCCGGTCAGGCGGCCATAGGTCGCCGCCATGAACGCCGCGGCCTGCTCGTGGCGGGTCACGATCAGCTTGATCGAGGATTTGCGCAGGCTCTCGACGACGTCGAGGTTCTCCTCGCCGGGAACGCCGAACACCCGTTCCACACCCTCATTCTCGAGGGCCGCGACCAGCAAATCGGAACCTTTGACCATCTCAGCCTCGCATCGTTGATTGCATGCCGCGCACGGAGCATAGCCGCATCGCGCGCCGCCGGAAACTCTCTTGCGATCTCACGGCTTGTGCGCCTTGATCCAGGCATCGGCCACGGGGAGCACACGCGCCGCGAGATCGGCCGAGATCGCGATCGCCTGCAAGGAGCGCGCCACCGTCACCCGCCCGCCGCTGGTCGATTGCGACGGGGCAAACGCGGCGAGCTGCGCCGCGTGGTCCTGATCGGTAAAATTGATCATGAAGTTCGGCACGAACTGGTCGCGGAAGTTCGGCCCTTGCCTGGCCAGCAACGTATCGAAATTCGCCTGGACGAAGTCCCAGGCGAGCTGCGGATGCTCGCCTGCGGACGCAACCGCATTGATCATCCCCGTGACAATCGTGTCGGGCAACTCATTGGTCAGCGTCAGCGCCAGCGTCGCGCGCGCCAGCTCCGTATCGCGGGCGCTGGCGGCGGCGAAATAATAGCGCAGCCGCTCATTGGTCGCGGTGCTGTTGCGCGCGAGCGCCAACAGTCTGTCATAGGTTGCCCGATCGGCCGTGATGCCGACGACATGGGTGACGGCATCACGCAGCGTGGTCGGTAGCGATTTGGGATCATCGAGGAACGCCGCAAAGCGCCGCTTCGCCTCGGCGACGATTGCGGCGTCACCGAGGTCGCCGAGCGTCGAGATCAGGCTCGCGCGTAGCAGCGCGGTGTCATCGTCGCCCGAGCCGCCGCCATCCCATCCGATCCGGTCGAACACCGGACGCAGCCTGGCGCGGGCGTAGGCCTGGATCACCGGCCGTTCGCTGCGGTCGCGCGACAGGCGGTTGAGCGTGGCAAATGTGGAAATCACCTGATCCCACACCGCGCGATGGTCGCCGGTATCGAGCGCATCGAGCAACGCGAGATAGGATGGCGCTTCAGCGCGGCCGGCCTGCACCAACGCCCAGCTGTCAGTGACGACATTGAGCCGGTCAACGACCTGCATCTGCGGGAAGGCGTTCAGTAATGCGGCGCGATTCTTGGGGCCGTATTCGACCCTGAAGTAGCCGACATCGCCAAGATTGACCTTGATCGCATCACCGCATGCGCCGGCCGGAATTTCTGTACTGCCCTTCAGCAGGATCTCGTCAAACGGCTTGCCCTGCGCAGGTCCAGCCGCAACCGGAATCTGCCAGTCGCGGGCCGGCAGCGGCGGATCGCTGGCCGGCGCGATCACGAAGCGATCCTGCCGCAATGTCAGGCGCTGCGCCGTGCCATCGCAGGCCGTCTCGGCCACCACCAGCGGCACGCCATCCTGCTCGGTGAAGGAGGCGGCAATGCCGGTGATCGTCTTGCCACCGGACGTCTCGAGCGCTTGCCAGAGATCGGCGGTGGTGGAATTGCTGAAGGCATGCGCGGCCATGTATTTGCGGATGCCGTCGCGGAACACCTGCTCGCCGAGATAGGTCTCGAGCATGCGGATCAGCGCCTGGCCCTTGTTGTAGGTGATGGCGTCGAACGCCGTGACCGCTTCGCTGTGGTCCGCGATCGGCTGCTGCACCGGATGTGAGGTTCGGCGCGCATCGAGCACCATGGCGAACTGCTTCGCGCTGGTGCCGTTCAGCCAGCTCCTCCATTGCGGATAGAACTGCTCGGAGGCCTTGGTCGCCATCCAGCTGGCAAAGCCCTCGTTGAGCCAGAGATTGTCCCACCACGCCATGGTGACGAGATCGCCGAACCACATATGCGCCATCTCATGCGCGATGATGCCGAAGATGCCGCGCCGCGCGGTCTCCGCATTGGTTGCAGGATCGAACAGCAGCCGGCTCTCGAAAAAGGTGATGCCGCCCCAGTTCTCCATCGCCCCGCCGAATCCGCCGGGGACGGCGATCAGATCGAGCTTCGGCAGCGGATATTTGACGCCGAAATAGTCGTTGTAATAGGCGAGCAGTTTCACCGCGCTGTCGAGCGCAAAGCGGCCCTGCCCGCTCTTGCCCTCCGTCGTCACCACGCCGACCGTGACGCCGCCGGCATCCGCCGTGGCCCGCTCGAGCTCGCCGACCGTGAGCACGAACAGATAGCTCGACATCTTCGGCGTCGGCGCGAACGCGATCTTCTTGAGATCGCCGGCTGCCGGCTCCTCGCTCGCCACAGGCATGTTGCCGACCGCGAGCAGATTGCGCGGGATCACGACGGTCAGCGCGAAGCTCGCCTTGAACGACGGCTCGTCCCAGCACGGAAAGATCCGCCTTGCATCGGCCGGCTCCAGCTTGCTGGAGATCAACCGCTTGATCCCGGCCGGGGTCGGGTAATCGACCACAAACAGCCCGGTGCCGAATTTGTTGATCTGCGCCGTGAAGGCAATGCGCAGCTTGTGGCGGCCCGCCGCAAGCGGCTTGGCGAAGGTCAGTGTCGCGGTCTGCGCGGCGGCGTCGGTCACGACCTCCGCGCGCTGTGCACCGTCATCGATCGTGGCCTCGGCAAACGTCGTGTTGATCGCGTTCAGCGTCAGTTGCGCCGTTGGCTCGCGCACCTCGATGTCGACGGTCTCGACACCAGGCAGCGCCAGGCTGGTGATATCGGGCGTCAGCTCGATCGCGTAGCTCAATGGGACGACCGTCTTCGGCAGCTTGCCGGGTGTGCCGTCGAACGAAAATGTCTGCTCGGCCAGCGCTGCAGTGGCCGTCGCCAGCAGCAAGCCGATTGCCGTGGCAAGACGACGCAGCAGCGCGGTTCGGACATGGGTTGCAGGCTTGTTCATCGCGCAGCTCACCGGGATTTCGGGATTTTCGGATGTCATTGCGGAAGGACGTAGCAGGCAATCTGGTAGAGATCATGTCGCCACAAAACTGACAACTCCGCGACATTGACATCGCAATGACTCACATCGATCGACGCGCACTCGCATCGGCCTACCGGCCCTTGTTGCTCAACCGCGGGATGGAAGGCTAACCTGCGGCTGGCATTCCAGCCGCAGCGTCCGGCCACGGGAGACAACAATGTTCGGAAAGTTCTCGCGCCGGCAGTTTGCGGGCCTTGCAGGCCTCTCGGCGCTCGGCCTGTCGGCCCCGGGTGAGGCCGCGAACCACGCTCCGCGGCCTGACGGCGCAAACTTTCCCGCCGGCTTCGTCTGGGGCACCGCGACCTCGTCCTACCAGGTCGAAGGCGCGGTCAATGAGGACGGCCGCGGCCCGTCGATCTGGGACACATTCACCCACACATCGGGCAAGATCGAGGACGGCTCTACCGGCGATCGCGCCAACGACCACTATCACCGCTACAAGGAAGATGTCGGCCTCATCAAAAATCTCGGCGCCAGGGCCTATCGTTTCTCGATCGCCTGGCCGCGGGTGTTTCCGGACGGCGCCGGCGCGCCGAACCCAAAGGGCCTCGACTTCTACAACCGCCTGGTCGACGAGCTGCTCGCGAACGGCATCGAGCCCTATGCCACGCTCTATCACTGGGACCTGCCGCAGGCATTGCAGGACCGGGTCGGTGGCTGGCGCTCGCGCGACACATCGAAGGCCTTTGGCGACTACGCCGGCTATGTGGCGCAGCGGTTGACCGACCGGGTCAAGAACATCTTCACCCTCAACGAGGTCGGACGTTTCCTCCCCTTCGGCTATGCGCTTGGCGTCGACGCGCCGGGACTGAAACTGCCACCGGCCGAGGTGAACCAGGCGCGCCACCACGTCGCGCTGGCGCATGGGCTCGCGGTGCAGGCGATCCGCGCCAAGGGCCGCCCCGGCACGCGGGTCGGTCCGGCCGAGAACATCACCGCCTGCGTGCCCGCGGTCAACACGCCGGAGAACATCCGCGCCACCGAGATCGCGACACGCGAGCTGAATGCGGGCTTCCTCGGCGTCATCCTCGAAGGCAAGTACACCGAGGGCTTCCTGCAATATGCCGGCGCGGACGCACCCAAGTTCACCGCCGAGGAGCTGAAGATCATCGCGCAACCCAACGATTTCGTCGGACTCAACATCTACGCGCCGCACTGCTATGTCCTCGCCACCGACTCGGCGCCCGGGTGGAAGCCGCTGCCGATGCCGGCCTCGTTCCCGCATATGAGTTCGGATTGGCTGCGGATCGCGCCGGAGACGATCTACTGGGCGCCGCGGATCGCCGCCAAGCTCTGGAACATCAAGAGCATCTATATCAGCGAGAACGGCACCTCCGGCGAGGACAAGGTGCAGCCGGACGGGCAAATCTACGACCTCGACCGCATCATGTTCCTGCGCAACTATCTCGCTCAATTGCAGCGCGCGACCGCCGACGGCGTCCCGATCCACGGCTATTTCCTGTGGAGCCTGATGGACAATTTCGAATGGATCTTCGGCTACGCGAAGCGCTTCGGCCTGTATCGCGTCGATTTCGAGACCCAGGCGCGGGTGCCGAAACTGAGCGCGGCATTCTATCGCGACGTGA
Organism: uncultured Bradyrhizobium sp.; assembly: GCF_947648125.1. Lineage (GTDB taxonomy): Bacteria > Pseudomonadota > Alphaproteobacteria > Rhizobiales > Xanthobacteraceae > Bradyrhizobium. Next base: position 92,763 of record NZ_CANSMR010000005.1, read on the forward strand.
TCGCGCGCAACGCCATCGGCGTATGATCTATCCCGCCTGCGGCCGCGCGCCCGACCACGCGCGCCGGAGCAGGTCGCAGATCGCGCGCTCTTCGATCGGCCGCGGGTTCCAGTAAGGATTCCTGGTGGCGAGTGCGGCCGCCTTTGCGATGCCGTCTTCGGGCATGCCGATCTCGGCGAGCGAACGCGGCGCGCCAAGCCTTGCCGACAGATCGAACAGGCCATCGGCTGCATCAGCGGTCCCAAGCGCCCGTGCGACGCGGCCGATCGCATCGCGCGCGGCCGGCGTGTTGTAGGCGATGGTGTGCGGCAGCAACACCGCATGGGTTTCGGCATGCGGCAGGTCGAACAGCGCGCCCACCGTATGGCAGAGCTTATGATGCAGCGCCATGCCGACCGTGCCGAGACAGACCGCGCACAGCCACGCGCCGTAGAGCGCGTTCGAGCGCGCGTCGAGATCGTGCGGCCGTGCGATCACGTCCGGCAACGACGACGCAAGCTTTGCGATCGCCTCTTCCGCCATCAGCGAGGTGATCGGGTTGCCGTCGCGCGCATACAGCGCCTCGGCCGCATGCGCGACCGCGTTGAGGCCGGAGATCGCCGAGAACTTTGCCGGCATCGAGAGGGTCAGATTGACGTCGTAGATCACGGCTTCGGGCAATATCTTCGGCGAGGACTGCGTGGTCTTGACGCCGTCGACGGTCTCGCCGAGCACCGGCGTCATCTCGGAGCCGGCATAGCTGGTCGGCACGACCAGTTGCGGCAGGTCGGTGCGCAGCGCGATCGCCTTGCTGAGGCCGGTCGCGGCACCCGCGCCGATCGCAACGACGCCGTCGGGCTTCAACTCGCGGACCATCTGCATCGCACGTTCGGTGACCGCGACCGGGGTGTGCACGACGGCGCCGTCGAACGCGCCAGCCATGCGGCCGCCGGTCAAGCCTCGGAGATCGCCGAGCTCGGCCTGCTGCCGCCGGCTCGCCAGCACCAGCGCGCGCCTGATGCCGAGCCGGTCGAGCTCATCAGCCAGCTGCGCGATCGTGCCGACCCCGAACACGACTCGCATCGGGCTGACTTGATAGGTGAACGGCTGTGGCATGATGAGTTCCAAAAACGTTGGTCAGCCGCGGCGCCAGTCGCGCGGCGTGCAACCGAAGCGATGCCGGAAGCGCCGCGTGAAGTGCGACAGATCGGAGAAGCCCCAGTCGAACGCGATGTCTCCGATGGCGCGCCCGTCGATCGCGGGATCCTTCAGATCGCGCGCCGCGCCGTCGAGGCGGCGGTCCATCACATAGCTGGCGAATGTCGTGCCGGCCCGCTTGAACAGTTTGTGGACGTAACGCTCGCTGATGCCGACCGCGGCGGCGATAGCGGCCACGCCAAGCCCGGGCTCGCGCAACCTGCGGTCAACGGCGCGGCGCAGCGCGAGCCACGTTGCATCGGCAAGACCCGCGCTCTCAATAACGCCCGCCCGACCGGTCCGCGACAGGCTGAGCGCGACCAGATCGAGCAGCACGCCGAACAGGCGCGCGTTGTCGGTGTCAGAAGCGCGGAGCGCCGAATTGTTCAGCACCTGCGCCGTCTCCGCGATGAGATGGCCGACGAACGGATCGTCCGATACCCGCGCCGGGGCGGCCTCCGGCGCCGACGGCAGCCGCTCATCGAGCGCCTCGGCCGGCACCCAGAATGATGCCACCTGCAGCGCGGGACCGCGGTCGTGCAGCAGCGAGAAGCGCTGCCCGCTGTCGAAGATTCCGACCTGGCCGGGCGACAGGCTGATCTCGCGCCCGGCCTGCTGGATGCGGCAGCGGCCGGCCAGCTTGAGATTGAGATAGTAGCAGCGCCGGCTGGACACCGCGATGTCGGCGGCCGAGCGCCGCACGATATGCTCAGGGAAACTGACCCGGTTGACCGCACCGTCGCCGAGCCCAACGGTCTCGACCCGCGCGACGAAACCCGGCGTCGCCGGCGGCTCCGGCGTCAGGTTCATGAAGGCCTGGCAGATCGCCTCGCGATAATAGGCGAACTGCTCGCCCGGCCTGGTGTCCGCGGTATTCCAACTCAGCCTGCGCGAGCGATCCGCGGCGGCGATTTGCTGCATCAGTTCACTCCGAGCCCAATCCGGTTCGGTTACAGCCAAGCGCGTTCCGTGGCCCCGGGTCAATATCCATCAGGAACCGTTTGAAACTGGGGCGTATCCTTGGGCGTATCCCGGGCCGTCCCGGACGTCGCAATCGATCTCAGTGAACCAAACAGGAGGTACAACATGTCGACCTATGTTCTCGTCCATGGCGCCTGGCATACCGGTGCCGAGTTTGAACCGGTTGCTGCCGCGATCCGCAAGGCCGGCCATGTGGTCCATACCCCGACCATCAAGGGCAACCGGCCCGGCGACCGGAAGGACTCGGGCCTTGCCGAGGCCATCCAGTCGATCGTCGACTATCTCGCCGAGCACAATCTGAACGACATCGTGCTGGTCGGCCACAGCTATGGCGGCATGGTCATCACTGGCGTTGCCGACGCCTCCGCGAACCGCATTCGCCGCCTCGTCTACTGGAACGCCTTCGTGCCCAACAATGGCGAAAGCCTCAACGACATGGTGCCGCCGCACTATGTCGGCCTGTTCGACGCCATTTATGCCGAGCGCGGCGACGGCTCGGTGGTGCTGCCGTTCCCGGTCTGGCGCGAGGCCTTCATCAACGACGCCGACCTCGAGACGGCGCAGCGGGCCTATGACAAGCTCAACCCGCATCCGCTCAAGACCTTCCAGGACAAGATCGCGCTGCGGACCAATCCGGCCGAGATGCAAATCGCAAAATCCTACGTCAACTGCACCGAGGATACGGCGATGCCGCACGGCCTGCCCTGGCACCCGCGGCTGTCGGAGAAGCTCGGGCTGTTCCGCCTGGTCCAGGTGCCGGGCAGCCACGAGCTGTGCTTCTCCAATCCGGAGCGCCTGGCGCAGGCCTTCCTCGACGCCGGCCGCGATTAGGCCACGGCCTCGTACACAGGCGCGGTCGCAAGGAAGCGCGCATAGGCGTCCGCGTCCGGCGGCGTGAATTTTTCGACGAGCGGGTTGCGGCGCGACGCCTTGGTGCCGATGTCCGCCAGCAGCTCGTCGAAATGCTTGAAGTGGTAGGGCGCGACGCACAGCCCGCCATAGACGCCCGCCGCCGGGCGCTCGACCCGTTTGAAGTTCAGCATCATCGCGATGTTGTCGTGCATCTCGGCCGCGCTCGGCTGCCGCGCGAGCTGCCCGTCGGCATAGCGCACCAGCCAGTTCGCGGCGAGATCGGCGCACAGCACGGTGCAGAAGCTCGAGTTGAAGCCGACAAAGCCCATGTCGGGCAGATCGGGGTTCGCGATCAGACGATAGAGTCGGTACTGCCCGTCGGGCTCGACCAGCTTGTTCTGATACTCCTGAGGGAGGAACGGCACACCGAGCTTGTAGCCGATCGCGAGCACCGCGACGTCGGCCGCGACACGCTGGCCGCCGCTCATCACGATGGCCTTGCCGTCGTAATGATCGAAGGTGCCCTGCACCGCCTTGATCCGGCCGTCGGCAACCATCGGATAAAAGCCGGGGGTCGCGATCGGCACCGAGCAGTTGACGCCGTCCTCGATCCGCTCCTTCGGCACCATGCCGCATTGCTTGAGCTTGAGCTGCATCTTCAGCATGCTCTCGAGCCCCCGCCAATTCGCCCAGACGAACGGCTTGGCAACGGCATGCGCGAGGCGTGCCATCGGACCGATGCCCCAGCTCGCGAACATCTGCTCCTGCGCGCGGATGTAGAGGATGCGCTTGAAGTTGACGAGGCCGCCGACGAAATAGGGGATCCGCCAGACCGGCTCGCGAAACACGATGGCAACCTCGCTGGCGCCGGAATTGACCGCATTCACCGCGATGTCGGTCGCCGATTTGGAGCCGCCGAGCACGACCACCTTGCGCCCCTTGGCGAGATCGGGATCGCTGTATTGCGACGAATGCAGGATGTGGCCGCCCTGCGCCTTGAAGCCGTCCTCGCCAGGCAGCGGTAGCGTCTGCGGTTCGTTGAATTGTCCGGTGCAAACCGCGACGAAATCGAAATCCTCGTGGCCGGCAGCGCCGTCGGTCGAGCGCAGTTCGACCGTCCAGCCCGGTCTGCCGTCGGCGCGACGCTTCATGCCTTCGACCCTGGTGTCGAACCGCATCGCGCCGTCGAGCCCATGGCTGCGGGCATAGTCACGCAGATAGGCATGGACCTGCGGACCCTTCGGCCATTCCGGATAGGACTCCGGCATCGCCTTGTCGGTGTAGCGATAGAGCTCCTTCGGGCTCTGGGTCTGGACGTCGGGATAGGAGCGCGCCGGCTCCCAGACCCCGCCGAGATCGCCGCTGCGCTCGATGATGGTCACTCTGTGACCGCGATCGGCAAAGGCCTTGCCGGCGGCGAGCCCGGAAATGCCGGCGCCGATGACGCACACATGCTTCTGCTTGACCATGAAACGTCTCCGCGATGAATGAACAAGCCCATTTCCCTGAGCGCACGTGTCCCGTCATCGCCGGAGCCAACTCCGGCGATGGCCGCCTCACATGCGCGTCGTGTCCTTGTCGTCCGCCTGGAGTCCCCGTTCCGACAAGATCGGAACGGGGCTCCAGATTCTTGTTTTGACGCGTTTTCTTTACGCGAACCGGTATCCACTTCGCTCGAAAACGCCCTACTCGTTGGCTTCCGGCGGCAGGAAGTCCACCTCGTGCTCGGCGGAAATGCGCACCACTTCGACCGGGTCCTGCAGATTGTGCAGCTTGTCGAACAGCGCCTCGAGCTTCTGCATCGGCGACACCCAGAACAGCGCCCGCGCCGGCTTGTCGGACTTGTTGAAATAGCCGTGCGGGATGCCGCGCGGCATGCGCACGAGATCGCCCGCCTTGGCCTGCACCCAGACGCCGTCGAGCTTGAGGTCGAGCACGCCTTCCTGCACCAGGATGAACTCGTCCTGGGTCGGGTGGACGTGCACCGGCACGAACTGGCCGGGATCGCTGTTGGTCTCGAACGCGAAGGTCGAGTCGGTGACCGCCTTCGGATAGTAGACCTGGCCGAGGATATTCCAGGTCTTGCCGCCGTAGCCGGTGCCGGTTCGGGTAATGCCTTTCTCGAGCGTGCCCATGTCAGCCTCTCCAGTTTTTGATGCGTATTGCCGACACGGAGCCTGTCGCCAGCCGGTAAGGCTGTCTAGCCGATAAACGAATCCGCAGCTGGCGCGACCATGCTGCAATGCGGGAGCGTCGAGGCCTACGGCGTCTGCCCAATGCCGCCGCATCCGCCTGCGCGCCGCTCGGGCAGATTGCGCGACGAAACGGCGTTCCCCTTTGCCCGCGGATGCACTAGGCTGCACGATGTTTTAGACCTCAAACAACTCCGGACGGCCGGCGTGACTGCTGTTGGCAACGAGGTTTCGGCAAGGGCAAGTTCGGTAAGGCTCAAGGATTTCGCGCGCGTCGCGACGGCGCGCGTCGACGACGCGGCTGAAGCGATCGGCCGCATCTTCTGTCCGCACGATCTGACGCCGGTCGATCATTCGGAGCGCGATTTTTCCGCGCACCACAATTGCGCTGGGTTCAACGGGTTCTCTGTCAACTATGTCGCCTATGGCGGATCGGTCGCGATCAACCCCGGTTGCCTCGACCGCTTCTTCCTATTGCAGATGCCGCTGTCCGGCTCGGCCGCGGTGCGGACCGCCGCGCGCGAACTCACCACCGGGCCGCAACACAGCGCCTCGCTGCTGTCGCCGACGATTCCGACCGAGATGACCTGGCGCGACGACTGCGCCCAGCTCATCCTGCTGCTCGACCGCAAGCTGGTCGAGCATCGCGCCGCTGCGCTTGGCGGCGTGGCGGTCCAACCGGTCGAGTTCGATCCGGCCGTCGCCTTGGGCGGGCCGCTCGGGCAGACGCTCTCGGCCAGGATCGAGCAGCTCGTGACGACAGCCGAGCAGCTCGGGCCAAGCAAATCGTTGTCCGCGGTCGCGGCGGCCGATTGGCGCGAGTCGTTTCTCAATGTTCTGCTCAACGATCAGCGACACAGCCTGAGTTCGGCGATCGACGTCTTCAACGGCCGCACCGAGGCCCAGCCGGCGGCGCTGAAGCGCGTGCGGGCTTACCTCGAGACCCGCGCGACCGAGCCGTTGGATCTCGCCGAGCTCGCGGAGATCGCCGGCACCGGCATCCGCGCGCTGCAACTCGGCTTCCGCCGTCACTTCGGCACCACCGTCTCAGAGATGCTGCTCGACATCCGCCTCGCCCATCTCAACGCCCGTCTCAAGACGACGCGGCCGGGCGAACGCATCGTCGATATTGCATTCGACCTCGGCTTTACCCATCTGAGCCGGATGGCGAGCGCCTACCGCGCCAAGTTCGGCGAGAGCCCGAAGGCGACCCTGCAGCGGCTGAGCTGAGCGGCGGTTCCGATCGGCGCGGCCGCGCCCTGCCCATCCGGCCAGTATCGCCGTCCGCCGCAGCATCCCAGATTGAGGGAAGCCAACGGAGTTTCCCATGACCGAACCGACCACCCTCGCCTCGCTGTCGTCAGCCCTTTCCGAGACCATTGCGCGCGCGGCGCCTGCGATCGTCTCCGTACATTCGCACCGCGCGCGCGCCTCCGGCTTCGTCTGGAAGGCCGGCCTGATCGTGACCGCCGACGAAGCGCTCGCCGACGAGGGCGAAGTCGAAATCCAGTTTGCCGACGGCAGCCGCAGGCAAGCCGCCGTCGCCGGACGCGACCACACCACCGACATCGCGCTGCTGCGCGTCGATGGCGACGTCGCGCCGATCAAGCTGTCGACCGAAATCCCCGCGCTCGGATCGCTCGCGGTGATCGTCGCAGCCGACCGCGGCGCGCCGATCGCGCGACTCGGCATGGTCTCCCGGTCCGGCGCCGCCTGGCGCAGCCTGCGCGGCGGCGAGATCGACGCGCGGATCGAGCTCGACGTCCGGCTGCGGCAAAGCCAGCAGGGTGGATTGGCGCTGAATGCCGCGGGCGTGCCGTTCGGCATGGCGGTGCTCGGCCCGCGCCGCGTGCTGACGATCCCCGCCGCGACCATCGAGCGGGTCGCAGCCCAGCTCGAGAAGAGCGGCCGTATCGCGCGCGGATATCTCGGCGTCGGGCTGCAACCGGTCCGTCTCGACGACGGCCTCGGCGCCATGGTGATGGATGTCGACAAGGCCGGCCCCTCGGCCGCCGCCGGCATCCGCCAGGGCGACGTGATCGTTGCCGTCAACGGCGAGAAGCTGTCGGGCGTGCGGGCGCTGTCGCGCGGCCTCGGGCCGCAGAGCGTCGGCACCGTCGTTGAGCTCACCGTGCATCGCGGCGGCGAGCCGCTAAACTTCAAGGTGACGGTCGGCGAAAGGCCCGAGACGTGAGCAGTGAGCCCACTTCCGACATCGTTATCGCACTCGAGGTCGACGATCCCGCCCTCGCCGACCGGCTGGCGACGTTGCTCGGCAGCGTCGCCGGCCTGCGGCTTGCCGCGCCGGGCGAACAGGCGACGGCGACGATCGTCGCACGCAACCGGGAGACCGCAGGCGGCGGCGACTTCGAGCTGACGCCGCGCGAGCTCGACGTGCTGGCGCTGCTGGCCGAAGGCGCATCCAACAAAATGATCGCGCAGCGGCTCGGAATTTCCGTCCACACCGCCAAGTTTCACGTCGGCTCCCTGCTCGACAAGCTCGACGCCACCGGCCGCACCGACGCCGTCGCGCATGCGGCGCGGCGCGGGGTGATCAATTTGTGAGGGTAGAGACACGGCGCTGATGCCGGCGGATCGGAACCTATCCCTTCGTCGTCCCTGCGAAAGCAGGGACCCATACTCCGCGGCCGTCGTTGTTGAGGGGGACTCGTCGTTCCGACATTCGTCCACAATAACCATTCGTGGTTATGGGTCCCTGCTTTCGCAGGGACGACACCGAGTGTGTGACACGGCTGTCATGCAGCGACATTCTCGCGACATGATTTGCCCGAGCTTTGCTCTTCGTCTCGCCGCTCTTGCGAAAATTCCGCCGCGCGAACCAGGCTTAGACCAATTGTGCAAGTAGTCGTCCGGATACAGACGCCTCCTCGATCTGGTTATGCAATCTTCAGCCAACAAGAAGAAACGGCATGAAGAAGCTGATCGATCGTCATCGGGACATTCAATACACGCTCACCAACATCGAACCCGACCTCTGGAGTTGGTCATTCGAAATCAACGGCAAGATCAGGCAGGGCACCACGCGCGCGCGGCTCGGCCTGCTGGCGCAGCGGCGGGTCTGCATGCTGATCGATCGCGAATTGAAAAGCGCGGAACGCGACAAGCCGAAGAAGCCTGACTAGGCCACCCGCGTCCTGGCTCCGCTTCTCAGCCGGGCGGTCGCCGCCGACCGAGCCCAAGACTTTGGCTCAAGACCTTGGCTCATGACAATGCGAACACGGCCGCAGCGACGGCGAGCCGTAGTCCGGCATATCGCCTGTCGTCCGGTCCATGCTGTCCGCACCCGACGCTCCAGAGCGCGGGCCACGAGAACCGCTCGAGCCCCGTCGCCGATATCGCCGCGAACGACGTCCAGCTGGTGTCACCTCTGTGCCGCCACAGCACGCCGCCCGGTCCCATATCCGGATAGAAGGCGATGTCGAGGTCGAAATCCCGCTCATCGCCGAGATCCGGACCGACCCAGTAGTGCGGACTACGCCCGCGCTCGCGCCCGAGGATCAAGGTGAGCGTCTGGTTCGGGCCGCGCAGGCCAAGCCAGAGCGGCGCGATCATGTCCGGCACGGGCGTACAGAGCAGCGTTTGCGGCGCGGCGCTTCCCGCGGCGGTGCGGCCCGACAATTTCAGGGCGACCACCGTTGCGGGCGGCGGCGTCCCGGACAATGGCGCAGGGCTGGTCCCGTGCGGCAATGGCGACCACGTGGCGTGGTCGAGAGATGGCAGCGGCCATGCGAGCTGCTCGCGCACGGCGCCTTCGGTGTCGAGCACCTGATAGCGAAGACCGTCCTGATCGAGCACCGCCTGCACGCAATGAAGATACTCGACGCCTTCGGGCATCCGGTGCGCGGTGCCCGCACCCGCCGTGCAGATCTGCAGCACACCGCGATGGACCTGAACATCGAATGCGAGGATGTGGCTGCACAGATAGGCGGTCACGCCGGCGCGGACCAGGATATCCCAGAAGCGCGCGCTGTATTCGTGACCGATCTCGCGCTGATAGCTGCCGCTGAAGCCATTGATCGGGTACACGGGATGATGACCCAGCACCAGTTTGTGTCTGGCGTCCTTGTGCCGTTCGAGCACCTCTTCCAGCCAATCGGTCTCGACGTGCCCCTCGCCGCCCAACCCGCTCCACAGCGTGTGCACGAACACCATCAACAGATTGTCGCGGCGGACCCAGTAGGACAGGCCCTCCTGACCCGGCGGACCATTGCGCGGCAGCTTGAGCACCTCGCGAAACACCGTCTCGCTCATCTCATCATAGGTGGTGTGGTTGCCGGTCGTGTGCCACAGCGGCACCGTGCGTCGGTCGAGCCAGGCCATTTCGGTGTCGAGCCAATGCCGCCACTGCGCGCGCAACGCGTCGGCATCGGCGGTGAGGCCGATGATCTCGTCGCCGGGGAAGAGAATGAATTCGGGCGCAGGATTGAGCCGGCGGACCACATTGTTCACCGACGCGAAGGTGCGCTCATGCAGCGCGCCTGCTACCCCCGAGCAGGCGTCGGCATAGATCACGAACTGGTGGCCCGGATTTCTCGGCAACAGAGACGGAATTGCATCCTGCATGGTCGGACCACGTCCTCGCGAGCCACATCATAGATGTAGGCAGGCCGATCGCTCAAGGCAGACACTTGCGCGCAAGGTCGTGGCCGGCCAGCGCTTCTCTGACCGGGCACACCAAGACGTGACGCTGCGGAAAAGCTGGTCTGCCGGCATACGCTAGGCGGCGTCGCGCCAAGCTGCTAGCCTTTTGCGCTTCAGATTGGCCAAAGCGCGATGAAAAGTCATCGCACTTTAGCTCATTGTTTGAGCATGATCTTTTCGGAAAACCGCTTCACACTTTTCCGGATCATGCTCTGGCGAACTAAGGAACCGAAGCAAATGGACAACCGTAATGATGTTTGGCGCGGCGTCGACACGATCAAGCCGCGTTTCATCGAATTGAGCGACCGGGTCTGGGCGATGCCCGAGGTCTGCTACACCGAGGCGCGCTCATCCGCCGAACATCTGGCCGAACTGCGCCACCAGGGTTTTCGCATCACCGAGAACCTCGCCGACATTCCGACCGCGGTCATGGGCGAATGGGGCGAGGGCGGCCCGGTCATTGCTTTCCTCGGCGAATATGACGCCCTGCCCGGCCTCAGCCAGGAGGCCGGAATTGCCGAACCTCGTCCGGTCGAGAGCGGCGGCCACGGCCATGGCTGCGGCCATAATCTGCTCGGCTCCTCCGCGCTGCTTGCCGCGACCGCGGTGAAGGACTGGCTCGTTGCCAACAAGGTGCCGGGCCGGGTGCGCTATTACGGCTGTCCCGCCGAGGAAGGCGGCGCGGCAAAGGCCTTCATGGTGCGCTGTGGCGCGTTCGAGGACGCCGACATCGCCATCACCTGGCATCCGCATAGTTTCTGGGAGGTGGCGGTGACGCCGTCGCTTGCCAACACCCGTGCCGATTTCATCTTCACCGGCCGGACCTCGCATGCAGCCGCCTCGCCGCATCTCGGCCGCAGCGCGCTCGATGCGGTGGAATTGATGAATGTCGGCGTCAACTACATGCGCGAGCACATGCCGAGCGATGCCCGCGTGCACTATGCGCTGCTCGACACCGGCGGGATCGCGCCCAACGTGGTGCAGGCCCATGCCCGCGTGCGCTATTCGATCCGCGCCCGCGACCTGCCCGGCATGAACGAACTGGTCGAGCGCGTGCACAAGATCGCGCAGGGTGCGGCGCTGATGACCGAGACCAAGGTCGAGATGAAGATCATCTCCGCGGTCTCCAACATCCTGCCCAACACGCCGCTGGAGCAGACCCTGCACCAGATCATGGAAGATCTCGGCCCGCCGCATTTCGATGATGCCGACAAGGATTTCGCCGGCAAGATCCGCGCGACCCTGACCGACAAGGACATCGCCTCGGTCTATTACGCGATCGGCATGGATCCGACCGACCGGCCATTGGCCGATTTCCTGGTGCCGATCGACGCCAAGCGCAATCCGCTGATCGGCTCGACCGATGTCGGCGACGTCAGCTGGGTGGTGCCGACGGTGCAGGTCCATGCACCGACGGTTGCAATCGGTACGCCGTTTCACACCTGGCAGGTTGTGGCGCAGGGCAAGACGCCGGCCGCGCATAAGGCGATGGTGCAGGCCGCCAAGGCGATGGCCGGCCTCGGGGTCAAGGCGCTGATGGAGCCGGAGCTGATCGCGGCCGCCAAGGCCGACCTCAAGAAGCGGACCACCCGGACGCCCTATGTCAGTCCGCTGCCGGCGAATGTTGCACCGCCGTTGGACATGTCGGTCGCCTGAGCGCCGCATCTGCCGCCGGGCCTGCGCTTCAATGCCGGGCCCGGCGAGCGCCTATTCTGATCCGATTGGATTGGAACGGGCTCTGGATTCTTGCTTTGACGCGTTTTCCTCACGCGAACCAGCGTCCACTTCGCTCGAAAACGAGCGCGCGTGACAAAAAAGCATCTCGGAACAAAGGATAACGAACAAATTTTCCGCACTGCGAGGCGCGCGCAGGCGCGCTTTGGCACCGAAATGCCGAACCGATGTGCGGCGCGGAGCGGTTCTGCACAAGCGATAGCCAAAAGACCTAGGCGCTGAACTGCGGCAGGCGTTGACCTGCGCGGTCATTCGGTGTGCCATCTGCCGCCAGCACGGCGGCCGGTTCCAAGGCCCGCCGCAATCTCACGTGAGCCGGACCGAGGGGACAATGTTCGACAACAATCTGCGGGGCATGATCGACGAGGTAAAAGGCGGACGGATGGACCGCCGCGCCTTCGTCAAGCGAATGATTGCCGTCGGCCTCACCGCGCCGATGGCCAACCAGATTCTGGCGATCGGCGGCGTCGCGATGGCGCAGAGCCCCAACCCCTACAAGCCGACCAAGCGCGGCGGCGGCGGTCCGCTGAAGCTGTTGTGGTGGCAGGGCCCGACCCTGCTCAATCCGCATTTCGCCACCGGCACCAAGGACCAGGACGGCTCGCGCATCTTCTACGAGCCGCTGGCCAGCTGGGACGTCGACGGCCATCTCAACCCGATCCTCGCCGCCGAGATTCCCTCGATCCAGAACGGCGGACTCGCCGCCGACGCCAAATCGGTGGTCTGGAAACTCAAACCCGGCGTCAAATGGCACGACGGCAAGCCGGTGACCGCCGATGATCTCGTGTTCAACTGGGAATATGCCAGCGATCCCGCGACCGCGGCCGTATCGATTGAGACCTATAGCGGCCTCACCGTCGAAAAGGTCGACGACCTCACGGTCCGTATCAATTTCAAGAAGCCGACACCGTTCTGGGCCAACGCCTTTGTCGGCGCTTATGGCTGCATCATTCCGAAGCATCTGTTCGCGGAGTACAAAGGCGGCAAATCCCGCGAAGCGCCGAACAATCTGAAGCCGGTCGGCACCGGCCCCTACAAATTCGTCGAATTCAAACCGGGCGATCTGATCCGCGGCGAGATCAACCCCGACTACCACATGGCCAACCGGCCATCCTTCGACACGATCGAGATGAAGGGCGGCGGCGATGCCGTCTCGGCGGCGCGTGCGGTGATCCAGACCGGCGAATATGACTTCGCCTGGAACATCCAGGTCGAGGACGAGGTGCTGTTGCGCCTGGAAAAGGGCGGCAAGGGCAAGTCGCTGTTCGCGGTCGGCGGCGACATCGAGTTCATCGCGGTCAACTTCACCGACCCGAACACCGAGGTCGACGGCGAGCGCTCGTCGATCAAGACCAAGCATCCGATCCTGTCCGACCCGCGCGTGCGCCAGGCGCTCGCGCTGCTGGTCGACCGCGAGTCCATCAAGAAGGTGATCTACGGCCGCGCCGGCCGCGCCACCGCCAACTATCTCAACGGCCCCGAGGAGTTCGTCTCCAAGAACACCAAATGGGAGTTCTCGATCGAGAAGGCGAGCGCGCTGCTCGAGCAGGCCGGCTGGAAGGCGGGCTCCGACGGCATCCGCGAGAAAGACGGCAAGAAGCTGAAGTTCCTTTACCAGACCTCGATCAACGGCCCGCGCCAGAAGACCCAGGCGATCGTCAAGCAGGCCTGCCAGAAGGCCGGCATCGACGTCGAGCTCAAATCGGTGGTCGCCTCGGTGTTCTTCTCCTCCGACGTCGCCAACCCCGACACCTATTCCCACTTCTATGCGGACATCGAGATGTTCCAGATCCCGATGACCCAACCCGATCCCGCCCTGCACATGCGCCGCTATCATTCGCGCAACGTCGCCACCAAGGAGAACAAGTGGCAGGGACCGAACTTCCCGCGCTGGGTCAACAAGGATTTCGACGCCGCGATCGACGCGGCGGAGATCGAGACCGATCCGCTCAAGCGGGCAGACCTCTATATCAAGGGCAATGATTTGATGTGGCAGGACACGGTGATGATCCCCGTGATGCATCGCCTCGCGGTCGAAGCCTGCTCCAACACGCTGCGGCCCGCGCTGTCCGGCTGGGCCAACCAGACCGACAATCTGCAAGACTGGTATCGTGAAACCTGAGACGTGACGTGCTCAGAATCGAACGGGCACTCTCCCTCTCCCCGCTCTTACGGGAAGCGGGTCGGGGGTGAGGGCTCTGTCCGCAAATGCGTTGGAAGGTGAGTTCGTAGAGCATCCCCCTCACCCGGAATTCAAGCTGCGCTTGAATTCCGACCTCTCCCCGCACGCGGGGCGAGGTGAAGCTCGCCTTTCGACTGGAAGCAAGATCAACGTGCTCAAGGTGCGAGCGTTAGTTAGATGATCTCCCGATGAGCCAATATATCCTGCGCCGTCTGATGATCGCGATCCCGAGCCTGCTCGGGATCTCGCTCGTGCTGTTCGTCGTGCTGGCGCTCGCGCCGGGCGATCCGTTCAGCGAGCTCGCGACCAATCCGAACGTGCCGCCCGAGGTGCAGGCCGCGCTGCGCGCCAAGTTCGGCCTCGACGACCCGATCTATCTGCGCTACCTGCACTGGCTATCGGCGATGGCGCAGGGCGACTGGGGCTTCTCCTTTGTCAGCCGGATCAATGTCGACACGCTGATCCTGCAACGGCTGCCGACCACGCTCTACGTGATCGGCTCGGCGCAGCTCTTGGCGCTCTTGATCGCAATCCCGGTCGGCGTCTATGCCGCGACTCGGCCCTATTCGCTGTTCGACCAGCTCGCCAACACCTTCGCCTTCATCGGCTTCTCGCTGCCGACCTTCTTCACCGGCATCCTGTTCATCCTGGTGTTCTCGGTGAAGCTCGACTGGCTGCCCTTCGTCTACACCGACGTGCCCGGCAGCGGCATTCCCTGGCTGCTGGAAATGATCCGGCAGGCCATCATGCCGGTGATGGTGCTCGGCCTGTTCCAGGCGGCGTCGATGACCCGCTTCGTGCGCTCGGCGATGCTCGATGTGATCCGGCTCGACTATGTCACCACGGCACGCGCCAAGGGGCTCGGGCAGGCCAAGGTGATCGTCAAGCATGTGATGCGCAATGCGATGATCCCGGTCGTCACGCTGATCGCACTGCAGATGCCTGCGGTGTTCGGCGGCGCCATCGTCACCGAGCAGATATTCCGGATTCCCGGCATCGGCTCGCTCCTGATTTCCTCCATCCTCGCCAACGATACGCCGGTCGTGATGGCCGTGACCTTCGTGTTCGCGTGTCTCGTGGTGCTCTTCAACCTGATTGCAGATGTCCTCTATGGCTGGCTTGACCCTCGCATCTCCTTCCGCTGAGCGGCGCGGCTACTCGCCCTGGCGCGAAACCTGGCGGCGCTACCGCCGGCACAGGCCCGCCGTGCTCAGCGCCGTGCTGCTGCTGCTGCTGATCGCGGCCGTGGTGATCGGCCCGTTCATCTGGCGCGTCTCGATCAGCGACATCGACGTGGTGGCGGGCCTGCAGGGACCCTCGCTGGCGCATCCGTTCGGCACCGACGATCTCGGCCAGGACCTGCTCGCCCGCATGATCTATGGCGGCCGCATCTCGCTCGCGGTCGGCCTCGCCGCGATGCTGGTCTCGGTGTTCGTCGGCACGCTGATCGGTGCGCTCGCCGGCATGTCGCGCGGCCCGCTCGGCTATGCGCTGATGTGGCTGACCGACCTGTTCCTGTCGCTGCCGCAACTGCCGCTGCTCTTGATGCTGATCTATTTGTTCCGCGACGGGCTCAAGGCCATGTTCGGCCCGGAGGGCGGCATCTTCATCCTGATCGTGCTTGTGATCGGCGGCCTGCGCTGGATGCCGGTCGCCCGCCTGGTGCGCGCCCAGTTCCTGTCGCTGCGCGAAAAGGAATTCGTCGAGGCGGCGCGCGCGCTGGGCGCGAGCCCGACGCGGCAAGTGGTGCGCCACATCCTGCCCAATGCGCTCGGACCCGTGATCATCGCCGGCACGATCGATGTCGCCGCCGCGATCATCGCGGAATCGACGCTTTCGTTCCTCGGCCTGGGCTTTCCGCCCGACACGCCGACCTGGGGCCGCATCCTCTATGACGCCAAGGACTTTCTCGACATCGGGCCGCACTGGGCGTTGTTTCCGGGCGGCGCGATCTTCATCGCGGTGGTCGCCATCAACTTCATCGGCGACGGGCTGCGCGACGCGCTCGACGCCCGCAAGGTGATCTGATGGCGCTGCTCGACATCAAGGGCCTGAAAACCCATTTCACCACCGACGACGGCATCGTCCAGGCGGTCGATGGCGTCGACATCAGCATCAACCGCGGCGAGACGCTCTGCGTGGTCGGCGAATCCGGCTGCGGCAAGACCGTCACCGCGATGTCGATCCTGAAATTGATCGCGATGCCGCCGGGCAAGATCGTCGCCGGCGAGATCATGTTCGAGGGCCGCGATCTGGCGCCGCTGACTAGCCACGAGCTCGACGACATTAGGGCCAAGGAGATCGGCTTCATCTTTCAGGAGCCGATGACCTCGCTCAACCCGGTGCTGACGATCGGCGAGCAGATCGCCGAGAGCCTGCGCCGCCACGAGGCGGTGACCAGGAAGCAGGCGCTCGAGCGCACCGTCGAGATGCTGAAGCTGGTGCAAATCCCCAATGCCGCGGGCCGCGTGCATCACTATCCGCACCAGTTCTCCGGCGGCATGCGCCAGCGTGTGATGATCGCGATGGCGCTGGCCTGCCGGCCCAAGCTCGTGATCGCGGACGAGCCGACCACCGCGCTCGACGTCACCATCCAGGCGCAGATCCTCGACCTCCTGCAGGACATGAAGGAACGCCTCGGCATGGCGGTGATGCTGATCACCCATGCGATGGGCGTGGTCGCGGAGACCGCGCAGCGCGTCGTCGTGATGTATGCCGGCAAGGTGGTGGAAGAGGCGCCGGTCGACGAATTGTTCGGCAATCCGAGCCATCCCTACACCCAGGGCCTGATCCGTTCGATCCCGCGCATCGATCTCGACGCCGCGCACAAGACCCGGCTGGAAGCGATCGGCGGCTCGGTGCCGATCCTGATCAACCCGCCGCCCGGTTGCCGGTTTGCTTCCCGCTGCAAACACGCCATGAGCATCTGCACCGAGCAGGAGCCGCGGCTGCGCGAGATCGCGCCCGGCCATCGCATGGCCTGCCACCTCGGAGACGCGTCATGAGCGAACCGCTGCTGCGCGTCAGCAATCTGAAGAAGCACTTTCCGGTGCTCGGCGGCCTCTTGTCGCGCGAGGTCGGCCAGGTCTACGCGGTCGATGGCGTGTCGTTTGCGGTCAACCGCGGTGAGACGCTGGGACTGGTCGGCGAATCCGGTTGCGGCAAATCGACCACCGGGCGCTGCGTGCTGCGGCTGATCGAGCCGACCTCGGGCGAGATCGTGTTCGACGGCCAGAACGTGATCGGGCTCGGCGGCGGCGATCTGCGCGCCATGCGGCGCAACATGCAGCTCGTCTTCCAGGACCCGTTCGCCTCGCTCAATCCGCGCATGACGGTCGGCGCGATCCTCGCCGAGCCCTTCATCATCCATAATCTCGTGACCTCGGCCAGCGAGCGCGAGGACCGCGTCGCGCGCCTTTTGGTCAAGGTCGGGCTGAAGGCCGAGCACATGCGGCGCTATCCGCATGAATTCTCCGGCGGCCAGCGCCAGCGCATCGCGATCGCCCGCGCGCTGACCTTGGAGCCGAAGCTGATCGTGTGCGACGAGCCGGTCTCGGCGCTCGACGTCTCGATCCAGGCCCAGGTCATCAACCTGCTGGAGGATCTGCAGGCCGAGCTGAACCTCACCTACCTGTTCGTGGCCCACGACCTCTCTGTGGTCGAACACATCTCCGACCGCGTCGCCGTGATGTATCTCGGCCGCATCGTCGAGCTCGCCAAGGCCAGCGATCTCTATCGCAACCCGCAGCATCCCTACACCAAGGCGCTGCTCTCCGCGGTGCCGGTGGCCGATCCCAAGGCGAAAAAGCTGCGCATCCGCCTGAAGGGCGACGTGCCGAGCCCGATGAACCCGCCGAAGGGCTGCCACTTCCACACCCGCTGCCCGATCGCCGAAGAGCGCTGCCGCCAGACCGCGCCGGAGCTGCGCGAAGGCAGCAACGGGCACTTTGTGGCGTGCCATCTGGCGTAGGTGGCGCGCCAGATGCGATAGCCAGCCGTCGCGGGGGCGCACCGCCAAAAATATCGAAAACAACCCCATGCAAAGTAGCCGGCAGCTGCGGGCGTTCGACACGGTACTTGACATGTCGGGCAAATCAGCGGCATTATTCGATAATTCAGAAATGGTGGCAACGATAATTGGAATCACGTCGTCACA
The DNA here is from genome assembly GCF_947648125.1 of uncultured Bradyrhizobium sp. GTDB lineage: Bacteria > Pseudomonadota > Alphaproteobacteria > Rhizobiales > Xanthobacteraceae > Bradyrhizobium. The sequence goes on from NZ_CANSMR010000005.1 coordinate 110,698, forward strand.
AGTTAACGCCGCTTGGTCTTGGTCCGTGGCTTCGGTCTGGCCCTTGCCTTGATCTTCCGCCGCGGTGCAGGCGCTACAGCGTCCTCCGCCTCACTCGTCTCCGTCCGTAGCGTGTCGAGCAACCAGTCGCGGAAGGCGCGCATGCCGGGCGTCACTTCCCGCGACTTCAGCCAGGTCAGCCAATAGGACCCCGCCGGCACCTCGGCTGCGAACGGCCGCAGCAGCCGGCCGGACGCCAACTCATTGTTGAACATTGCGATCGGCACCAGGCCGACGCCGACGCCTCGCGCAGCCGCCTCGGCCATCGCCACCGAACTGTCGAAGATCGGTCCTTGGATCTTTGGACACGGCGCGCCGGCGACCGCAAACCACAGCGGCCATTCCTCGGCGCGGTAGGAGCGCAGCAGGAACTCCTGCGCGAGATCGGACGGCTTGCGCAGCCGGCCCGCGACGTCAGCGCAGCACACCGGCGAGAGCGGTGCGGACAGCAGGTGGATCGCCTCGGTACCATGCCACGAGCCGTCGCCGAAGCGCAGCGCGAGGTCGAGCCCGTCGCCAGCAATGTCGACGCGGTTGTTGTTGGTGAGCAGACGCAGGTCGATATAGGGATGCGCGCGCTTGAAGCCGTCGACCCGTTGCAGCAGCCATCCGGTCGCAAATGTGGCGACGCAGCCGACGGTGACAACCTCGCGCGTGCCCTTGGCCTCGATGCGGTCGATCGCGGCGCCGATCCGGTCGAGCGCGTCGGTCAGCACCGGCAGCAGCGCCAGCCCCTCGTCGGTGAGCACAAGCCCGCGCGGCAGGCGGCGGAACAGGCTCGCACCGAGCAACTCCTCGAGCTGCTTGACCTGATGGCTGATCGCGGTCTGCGTCACGCGCAGCTCCAGCCCCGCGCGGGTGAAGCTCAACAGCCGCGCGGAGGCCTCGAAGGCACGTAATGCGTTCAGCGGGAGATGCCGGCGCACGGCGTCATGACCAAGTTTTTCTCATGTCTCGTTGTATAAATGATTGTTTGTGCTTCGTCACGCCGCCCGGCAGGTTCGCGCCGCCAACGGAGACGAGAGATGCTGACGAGACGGACATTTGGATTGCGCGCGCTGGGCCTTGCGGTTTCCTGCACCCTGCCGCGGCAAGGTGCAGCGGCGGGACCAGGCGGGCCGGCGCAGCGGCTGCAGGAGGAGTTTGCACGCATTGAGCTCGCGACCAGCGGCCGGCTCGGCGTCGCCGCGCTCGACATGGAGACGGGATTGCGCGCGAGCCGACGCGGTGACGAGCGGTTCCCGATGTGCAGCACCTTCAAGGCGCTGGCCTCGGCCGCGGTGCTGCACCGGGTCGACCGCGGCGAATCAAGCCTCGACCAGCGCGTGCAGGTTGAGGCCAAGGATATCTTGGCCTACGCGCCCGTGGCCAAGCAACACGTCGGATCGAGCATGACGCTATCCGAACTCTGCGAGGCCGCCATCACCCTAAGCGACAATACCGCCGCCAACCTGATGCTGCGCGAGATCGGCGGGCCTGCCGGCTTCACCAGCTTCTTCCGCACCATTGGCGACAATGTCAGCCGGCTCGATCGCTGGGAGGTGGCGCTGAATGAAGCCGTGCCGGGCGATCCGCGCGACACCACGAGCCCGGTCGCGATGCTGAAGAGCCTGCAGCGCGTGGTGCTCGGCGACGTCCTGCAGCCCGCCTCGCGCCAGAAACTCGTCGACTGGATGGTCGCCAACAAGACCGGCGACACGAGGCTGCGCGCCGGCGTGCCGCGGGATTGGCGGGTTGGCGACAAAACCGGCAGCGGCGATCGCGGCACCTATAACGATATCGGGGTGTTCTGGCCGCCCGGCCGCAAGCCGATCGTGGTGACGGTCTACCTGACCGGGGCAAGTGCTCCCATGGAGAAGTGCAACGAGGTGATCGCCAATGTCGCGCGCGCCGTTGCGAATGCGAGCACCGGGCAGTCCGGCTAGAGCGGCAGGACAACGCCGCGCGGCATCCCATCGCTGCGCGGCACGACAGCGCTGCGCGGCTTGGCAGCAACGAAGGATCATGCGACGCTCCATCCGAATGGCGATGCTGATAGCAGGCCATATGGAGGACACGTCTTGTATCGCCGCATCGCCCTCGCCGCGCTGTTTGTTGCAAGCCACGTTCACAGCAGCCTCGCGGCGACCGATCCGGCACGGTGCCGCGAGCTGATCCGCAAATACGAAACCGACAAGGCGCAACTCAGCGCGGTCGAGATTTCGCTGACCTTGTTCGCGGCCGCCAATGCCGATTGCATCAATCTTGCCACCGAGCTGCTCAATGGCGGCGCCTCGGTCGACGCACGGGATCGGCTGGGCGCAAGGCCGCTGAGCCACGCCGCCCGCTCCGGCCATCTCGACATGGTCGATCTGCTGCTAGCCCGTGGCGCGCCGGTCGATGCCCGCAACCTCGCGGGATCGACCGCACTGTATCTCGCCGCCGAGCGCGGCCATGTCGCGATCGTGCAGCGCCTGATCGACCGGGGCGCCGACGTCAATCTCACCGGGCGCAGCGGCGCCTCGGCGGTCGCGGCCGCCGCCTATGCCGGCCGGGACATGGTGGTGCGCATGCTGCTGGCGCACGGCGCCGACGGCCGCAGGGCTGACGACACCGGCAAGCCGCCGGTCGTGTACGCCGCCGCCGGCGGTCAGTTCGGCATCGTCAAACAGCTGCTCGCGCTCGATATCGACATCAATGCGCGCTACGCCAACGATCTGACGCTGCTGATGTGGGCGGCCGGACCGGATGAGACCGTGCCGGAGGCGCAGGCGCTCGAGGTCGTCTCGCATCTGCTGGACGCAGGCGCCAGGGTCGACGAACGCGACGCCCGCGGACGCACGGCGCTGATGATCGCCGCCGAGGGCAACCACCCGGCGATCGCGAAAGCGCTACTCGCCCATGGCGCCAACGCGGCGCTGGCCGACAAGGCCGGCAGGCACGCCGCCGACCTCACCATCCTCTCGGCGCTGCGCGAGGAACTGACGCCGCGCTGAAGCTTGACGCGATGGACTCATTAGTTGCGGAAGGTCCGCAGGTCGGCTAAATTCTCCCTTACGAAGAGTCTCCGTGCTCATTCGTCCTATCGCGCGACTGGCGAGCTAACGTGGAATCGACCACGGGGAAGCGCGAAGGGTTCCAACGCCGATCGCCTGGGCAACCAATCTGCTGGAAAAACAGCGTGTTGAGGAGCCCGAGCATGCCGTCATTTCGCAACGAACTGTCCATCAACGATCAAGAGATCGCCGCCGCCCTTATGGGGGAAGAGCGCCGTCAACAGGACGGCGTAGAACTGATTCCGTCCGAGAATTACACCTACCCGGAGGTGCTTGAACTGCTCGGATCGGTCTTCACCAATAAATACTCCGAGGGATATCCGGGACGCAGATACTACGGCGGCCAGCAGTATACGGACGACGTCGAGAACCTCGCACGCCAGCGGGCCTGCTCGCTTTTTCGTGCCGAGCACGCCAACGTTCAGCCGCTTTCCGGATCACCGATGAATCAGGCCGTCTATCTCGGCCTATTGCAGCCCGGCGACACTATTCTCGCCATGGACCTGTCCCACGGCGGTCATCTCACCCACGGCGCGCCGGTGTCCCACATGGGGCGTTTGTTCAACTTCATTCGCTACAAGACGGCACCGTCAAACGGCGCGATAGATTTCGATGAATTGCGCGCGATTGCGCGTGAGGCGCGTCCGAAGATGGTGTTGTGCGGCTACAGCTCCTATCCGCGCGACCTGGACTATGTGGCGTTCAAGAATATCGCCGATGAAGTTGGCGCGCTCACGATGGCTGACGTGAGCCACTATGGCGGATTGGTTGCCGCGAATGTCATGCGCAATCCGCTTGATGCCGGCTTCGACGTCATGACGACGACATCCCACAAGACACTGCGCGGCCCCCGCGGCGGGATCATCCTGTGCCGAAAGGAAAATGCCGGTCGGATCGATGCTTCCGTCTTTCCCGGGTTGCAGGGCGGACCTCATATGAACGTCGTGGCCGGGACTGCTGTGACGCTCAAGAAGGCGGCGACCTCGGATTTCCAGGTTTACGCGCGGCAGGTTCTGCGCAACGCGAAGGTTCTTGCCGGCGCGCTGATGGAACGCGGGATGAAGCTGGTCACGGACGGGACGGACAATCACATGATGGTCGTCGATACGATAGCGTCCATCGGACTGGACGGGCGAGCAGCCGAGGACGTGCTCGATGCCATCGCCATCACCACAAACAAGCAAGTTATTCCAGACGATCCGCGTCCGCCGCTCAGGCCAAGCGGTATTCGCCTTGGGACACCGGCAGCGACCACGCGTGGCATGGGAGATTCCGAAATGCGCCGTATCGGCGAGTTCATTGCGGGGGCTCTGCAGGCGAACGGAGACGATGCGGTCCTTGCGCGTCTCAGGTCGGAGTGCATCGAGATGTGCCGAGCCTTTCCTGTTCCAGGCGTGGTGTCCAGGTCTCGACCGAACTGATCGGCTCTACACCAGCAACCGCAACTTGGCGCGCAGACGTACAGAACGAGGTCGGGCGCCGGCACCCAACCTCGACCGCCAAAAACGCATATGCGACAGCCCGGCGCTCGCTGAAGGTCAACCTGCCGGCCGCTACAGCCCCGCCAGATACTCCACCAGCGCGGCAAGGTCGTCGGGCGACGTCGCCAGCATCAGGTCGGACATGCCGGGATTGTTGCCGCGCGCGCGGGTGCGGAAATCGGCGATGGTTTTGGCGAGATAATCACGTCCCATCCCGGCGAGCCGTGGCACCGTGCCGTCGCCCTGGAAGCGATCGAGATGGCAGGCCGGGCAGCCGACCGAAGCGCTGGCACTGAGCGCCTTCGCTGCGACGTCCTTGGGCGCGCGCGGCTGGCCGAGGTCCGGCCATGGCTTCTGCGAGAAATATTCCGCGATCGCCAACATGTCGTCGCGCTCGAACTCGGTCGCGATCGGCTGCATGATCTCGCTCTTGCGATCGCCGCGCTTGAAATCGCGCAGCTGGATGTAGAGATAGCCGGCCTGCTGGCCCCAGATCGTCGGAATGGTCTTGTCGACGGGCTTGCCGTTCTCCCCGTGGCAACCGGTGCAGACCTGCACCTTGTCCTCGATCGTCTCCGCGCGCGCCTGCCCCGCCATCAGCAGCAGCGCGGCGCCGCAGATCAATAATTTACCAAGCATCTGCTCATCCTGAGGCGCAGTATCCGTCCACCTTCGTCATTGCGAGGAGCGATAGCGACGAAGCAATCCATGCTTCCGCATAAGCGACACGATGGATTGCTTCGCTTCGCTCGCAATGACGCGGTTAGAACTTTCATCCAAACAAAGCGGAGGCGGGACCGGACCGGTCCCGCCTCGCCGTCAATGCTTGCACGCGCGATTATGCATCCCGCCCCGGCTCAGTCGAGCGTGAAGGCGATGATGTTGTTGCCACGCTTGTAATCGATTTGGGTGTTACCACCCGCGCCGACCACGACATATTGCTTGCCGCCGATCATGTAGCTCGACGGCGGCGCGTTGACGCCGGCGCCGGCGCGGAAGCTCCACAGCTCCTTGCCACTCGACGAATTATAGGCCGCGAACTTGCCGTTGCCTTCGCCGGTGAACACGAGGCCTCCGGCCGTGGCGAGGATGCCACCGATCATCGGCTCGGGTGTCTTGACCTGCCACTTGATCTTGCCGGTGTTGTAGTTCACCGCGGTGATGTTGCCCGACTGCTTCTCGCTCGGGATCACCTTGAAGGCGCCGCCCAGCCACAGCTTGCCGTTCGGATAGGCCGAGTTTTCGACGTGGTAGGTCATCGGCTGGTGCAGATTGATGGCGTAAGCCAGCTCCTGTCCCGGATCGGTCGCGATCGGCGACCATTCGACGCCGCCATTGGCGCCGGGCAGCATGCGCGCACCTTCCTTGGTCGGCAGCACCCACATGTTCTCCTGCGGCACCATCGCCTCGGAGAAGCGGATCAGGCTGCAGTCCTTGCGATCGTGCACATAGATGTGCCCGGTCTTGCCGGCATGGATGACGCCGGGAATCGTCTTGCCGTCCTTGTCCTTGACGTTGACCAGCACCGTCGGGCTGACCGCGTCGAGATCCCAGACGTCATGGGCGATGTACTGGAAGTGGCAGACATACTTGCCGGTATCGAGATCGAGCGAGACCAGCGAGTTGGTGTAGAGGTTGTCGCCGGGCCGGTTCGAGCCGTCGAGGTCGGGCGACGGATTGCCGACGACGAAGTAGATCCGGTTGGTCGCGAGATCGACCGACGGATTCTGCCATACGCCGCCACCGAGCTTGGCATAGGGATCGCCGATCTTGGCGAGCATGTCCTTCTCGGCCTGGATATTGCGATGCATGTCGCGGCCGGTGGCGTCCTTGGTCGCCCAGACCCCGACGGAGTTCTCCGGAATGGTGTTGAAATTCCAGAGCTGCTTGCCGGTCTTGGCGTCATAGGCACGCACGAAACCGCGGATGCCGTATTCGCCGCCATTGGTGCCGATCAGCACCTTGTCCTTGACCACGGTCGGCGCCATCGTCTCGCTGTAGCCGAGTTCGGGATCGGCGATGTTGGTGGTCCAGACCACCTCGCCGGTCTTGGCGTTCAGCGCCATCAGCTTGGAATCCAGCGTCGCCAGATAGACCCGGTCGCCGAGCACCTGGACGCCGCGATTGTTGGGACCGCAGCAATAGATCGTGATCGGCCCCATCTTGTGGGCGTAGTGCCAGAGCTGCTGGCCGGTCTTGGCGTCGAGCGCATAGACGTGGCTGAACGACGTCGTGACATACATCACGCCGTCAACCACGATCGGCGATGTCTCGAGCGACTCCTTGACGTCGGTCTGGAAAATCCAGGCAACGTGCAGGTTCTTCACATTGTCCCGGCTGATCTGCTTGCCCGGATAAAACCGCGTCTGGGCGTAATTTCCATTGGTGAGCAGGAAGTCCTTGGCGTTCTTGTCGGCGGCGTTGAGCTGCTCCTGGGTCACCGGAGGCACATTGGCGTTCCCCAGGACCGACTGCTTCTCCTGCTTGACTTCTTGTGCGATGGCAGCACCGGACAACAGGCCAACGCCGATCGCTGCGGCGAATGCCGCAAGCCCTTTCACGTACATAGTCTCCCCCGTTATTTCTTGGTTGCAGTATCAGGGATGGTGTTTGCTACTTCCCCCTCGAGGCCTGGCGTAGCGAGCGCGCACCGTGGTGGCTTTGGTTGCGCTGCAATAGATGATCAAAAAAAGACAACGACAGGTATCGATGGACGGGTTCCATGTTAGCGCTGTCGTTCACAAAGACAACCGATGCGCTCAATGCGAAGCCGGAACCGCATGCGTTCGCGCGCCCGAAGTGCTGCGACCGCGGGCTTGCATCAACCTGAGCAATATCGGTGGCTTCCGACGCCTTCGCGCATCGCCGGACGCATTCGCCTTCGCAGGCGCAGCACGCAAAATGAGACTAAGCGTCAAGCGACGGCGGCGCACGAGGTGCGGCGCCGGCTGAGGCCATTGGTCTTGGCCGGCGCGAACACCTGCTCCCGGGTTACTTCCGAGTTACTCCCAAAAATTACTCCCAAGACAAGGTCGAGAAATCATTTTCGAACTGCGGCACGTCCTTCCACACGCCCTTCAGCTTCTTGCTGGCGATCGTGATCAATTGCGGCTGGAACAGGAAGCCGGCGACCGCATCGGTTGCCAGCATCCGCTGCGCGTCGCCGAGCAGCTTTGCCCGGCCGGCCTCGTCAGGCGTCGCCATGATCTGCTGATAGAGCGCGTTGAACGCCTCGGACTTGTAGCCGAGATAGTAATCCGGCTCGGTCATCTTCACGAGGTCGAACGGCTCGACATGCGCGACGATGGTGAGGTCGTAATTGTGCGGGCCGGTGAAGACCTGCGACAGCCACTGCGCCCATTCGACGTTCTCGATCTTGGCAACGATGCCGACCTTTGCGAGCTGAGCCGCGAGGACCTCGCCGCCCTGCCGCGCGTAGGACGGCGGCGGCAGTTTCAGGCTGAGCTCGAGCGGCGTCTTGACGCCGGCCTCGGCCAGCAGCTTTTTGGCGAGTTCAGGATCGTAGGGGTTGATGCCGGTGGTATCGACATAGCCGAGCGATCCCGGCGTGTAGAAGCTGCCGATCGGCGTGCCGAAGCCGTCGACCGCGCCGTCGATCATCGCCTTGCGGTCGATCGCGGCCAGGATGGCGCGGCGAACCCGGACGTCGTCGAGCGGCTTCTTGCGCTCGTTGATGCCGACGATGGTTTTTGTTCGCGAGCCGCCGATCAGCACATTGAAGCGCGGATCGGCCTTGAACTGCGCCAAGCTGCGCGCCGCCGCAACCCGTGGAAACGCGTCGACGTCGCCCGACAACAGCGCCGCGACCTGCGCGGCGGGATCGCCGACGAAGCGGATCGTCACCTTGGCGAGCTTGATCGCGGTGGCGTTGCGGTACTCCGGCCATTTGACCAGCGTGATCGACGAGCCCTTGGCCCAGCTGCCGAGCGTGTAGGGTCCGGTGCCGACCGGTTGGGTCACATCGGTCGGCGCGCTCTTCGGCTCGACGATCGAGCCCGATGCCTGGCCGAGCAGAAACGGCAGGTTCGGCTCGGAATACTTCAACGCAACGACGATCGTCTCCGGATCGGGCGCCGTCACCGACGCGAACGCCTGGTACAGGCTCCTGTCCTTGTTGGTCGAGGTCGGCGCCGCGGCACGGTCGAACGTGAACTTGACCGCCGCGGAATCGAACGGCTCGCCGTTGTGGAATTTGACGCCCCTGCGGAGCTTGAAGGTGTAGGTCCTGAGATCCGGCGAGGCTTGCCAGCTCTCGGCGAGCAGCGGCGACACCGAGCCGTCCTCGTTGATCTTGGTCAGCGTCTCGTAGACGTTGTAGAGCGTGACTTCGGCGATCGCCGCGGCCGCCGCGTTGGTGGGATCGAGTCCCGGCGGCTCCAGCGTCATGCCCATCACGACGCTGTCCTTCTTGCCCTGCGCGAGGCTCGGCAGCGGCGCTGCGGCGAGCGCGGCAGTGGCCGCAATGACGCACAATTTCCTCAACATTGGTCTGCTCCCCGGACGTGCTCTTTGACCAGCCTAGGTCAACCTCACACAAAAGACTAACCGGCCTCGGCGACCACTGGCGGCAGCGCCATCACGGCTTCGGCGTAATGGCAGGCCGCCAGATGGGCGTCTCCCACGTTGCGTAGCGCAGGCGCGGTCTCGCGACAATGCTGGTCGGCGAGAGGGCAGCGCGGCGCGTAGGGACAGCCGGCCACAGCCGACGCCTGCGAGCCGATCGCCTGCGCGCCGCGGCGCCGCCGAACGCCACCGGCCCGCGCCCGCGGAACCGCATCGAGCAGCGCGCGCGTGTAGGGATGGGCGCTGTGGGCGAACAGATCGGCGGGACGCCCCTGCTCGACGATCCGCCCGAGATACATCACCGCGATCTCGTCGCAGAGCAGATCGACCACCGCGAGATCATGGCTGATCAGGATGTAGCTGAGCCCGAATTCGTCCTGCAGATCCTGCATCAGATTGAGCACCTGCGCCTGCACGGAGACGTCGAGCGCCGAGACCGGCTCGTCGGCGACGATCAGCTTCGGCTGGGTGATCAGCGCGCGCGCAATCGCAATGCGCTGACGCTGACCGCCGGAGAATTCGTGCGGGAACTTGTCCATGTCGGCATCGCGCAACCCGACCTGCCGCAGCACCGTGGCGACGCGCTCGCGCAGGCTGCCGCGATCGATCCGCCCGAGCGCAGTCAGCGGCTCGGCCACGATGCGCGCGATGGTCTGTCGCGGATCGAGCGAGCCGTAGGGATCCTGGAATACCATCTGGAAATCGCGGCGCGCGCGGCGCAGCTCGTCCGGCGGCATCCGGTTGAGGTCGCGGCCCAGCAACGACACCGTGCCCGATGACGGCCGCTCCAGCGCCATCACCAGTCGCGCAAAGGTCGATTTGCCCGACCCGGACTCGCCGACGACGCCGAGGCTCTTGCCCGGCATCACTCGCACCGTGACGCCATTGAGCGCGTGCACTTGCGCTGCGGGCTTGAACAGGCTTTCACGCGGCAGGGTGTAACGTTGCGCGAGGTCTGTCACCTCGAGCAACGGCGTCGCGGGGTCGGGCTGGGGCTGATCAAGCACCGTCATGTGCCGACGCCTCCGGCGGCCATCGAGACGTCGGTCCTGATGCAGCGCACGCCATGCGCCGCGCCGACATCGACCACAGCCGGCAGCGCCGCGCGGCAACGCGCCTCGACGATCGCGCAACGGTCGGCGAAGGTGCAACCCGCGGGCAGGTCAGCCAGCTCCGGCACCGTGCCGGCGATGGTCTTGAGCCGCGTGCCCTTGCGTGCGCCGAGCCGCGGCCGGGCGCGGAACAGGCCCTGCGTATAGGGATGGCCCATCCGCGTGAACACGGCATCCGTGGCGCCGCTTTCGACGACGGTGCCGCCATACATCACCATCATGCGCTCGACATTCTCGGCGATCACGCCGAGATCGTGCGAGATCAGGATCATCGACATGCCGCGCTCCGCGACGAGATCGGCGATCAGATCGAGGATCTGGCCCTGGATCGTGACGTCGAGCGCCGTGGTCGGCTCGTCGGCGATCAGCACATCGGGCTGGCAGGCCAGCGCCATCGCGATCGTGATGCGCTGGCGCTGGCCACCGGAAAACTGGTGCGGATAGGCATCGACCCGCTTCGCCGCATCCGGCAGCCCGACGCGATCGAGCAAGGCAATCGCTTCGCCGCGCGCCTCGGCCGCCGAGACACCGGTATGACGCCGCAGCGGCTCGGCGACCTGGTGCCCGATCGTGTGCATCGGATTGAGCGCGGTCATCGGCTCCTGGAAGATCATGCTGATGCGGTTGCCGCGCAGCTTACAATAGGCCGCATCCGGCAGGCCGACGAGCTCCGCGCCATCGAGCCGGATGCTGCCGCTGATCACGGCGCTATCGGGCAGCAGCCCCATCAGGGCCAGTGCCGTGACCGACTTGCCGCAGCCGGATTCGCCGACCAGCCCGAGCGTCTCGCCGCGGCGAAGCGCGAAGCTGACGCCGCGGACCGCCTGGGCCGGGCCGCGGCTGGTGTTGAGCCGGACGCCCAGGTCCTTCACCTCGATCAGCGGCGCACCTGTGTCAGCCATGCTCAACGCTCCCGCGCCAGACGCGGATCGAGCAGATCGCGAAGGCCGTCACCGAGGAGATTGAGCCCGAGCACCGCGATCGCGATCGCAACACCGGGATAGACCGCGAGCATCGGCGACTGGAACAGCAGGGTCTGCGCATCATTGAGCATGCGGCCCCAGGACGGCTGCGGCGGCTGCGTGCCGAGCCCGAGATAGGACAGCGCGGCCTCGGCGAGGATCGCCAGCGCGAACTGGATCGTCGCCTGCACGATCAGGATCGACAGGATGTTCGGCAGCACGTGCTCGATCGTGATGCGGAATGAGCCCTTGCCCGCGGCGCGCGCGGCCAGCACGAATTCGCGGGCCCAGATCGCATTGGCCGAGCCGCGGGTGACGCGGACGAAGGTAGGGATCTGGAAGATGCCGATCGCGGTGATCGACGTCACCATGCCGGGGCCCGCGACGGCGGCGAGCATGATGGCCGACAGCACCGCCGGGAAAGCGAAGGTGAAGTCGCTCATCCGCATGATGAACTCCTCGGTCCAGCCCTTGCGGGCCGCTGCGATCAGGCCGAGGCCAACGCCGAAGGTCAGGCCGATGCCGACGGCGATGACGCCGACCATGATGGTGGAGCGCGCGCCGACCAGCAGCAGCGAGACGATGTCGCGGCCGAGCACGTCGGTGCCGAGCCAATGCGCCGCCGACGGCGGGTGCAGTTTCGAGGCGACGTCGATGTCATAGGCGGACCACGGCGTCCAGACCAGCGACAGCAGCGCCGCGCCGAGGACGGACAGGCTGAGTACGGCGCCAAGCACGAAGCTGCGATGGCGCAGGGCACGGCGCCAGAAGCCGATCGCAGGCCTTGCGCCGGGTGCGAGTGCCGGCGCGCCGACGGATGCGGTCAGCGGCGCGCTCACAGGTTAGCGACCTTGATGCGCGGATCGATGAAGGCATAGAGCACATCGACCACGAAATTGACTGTCACGACCATTGCAGCCAGCAGCATCACGCAGTTGCGCACCACGATCAGGTCGCGGTTGGCGATCGATTGGAAGATTAGCCGGCCGAGGCCCGGCAGATAGAACACGTTCTCGATCACGATGGTGCCGGCCAGGAGATTGGCGAATTGCAGGCCCATGACCGTCATGACCGGGATCATGGCGTTGCGCAACACATGGCGCCACAGCACCTCGCGCTTGCCGAGCCCCTTGGCGCGCGCGGTGCGGACGAAATCCTCGCGCAGCACCTCCAGCACCGCGGAACGCGTGACACGGGCCAGGATCGCGGCCTGCACCATGGCGAGCGAGATCGCGGGCAGCAGCAACGAGCGCATCCCGGCCCAGATACCGTCATCCCAGCCGGCAAATCCACCGGCGGACAGCAATTGCAGCTTCACCGAGAACAGCAGGATCAAGAGGATCGCGAACCAGAAATTCGGCAGCGCGATGCCAATTTGAGTCAGCGACATCACGCCGACATCGCCGAGCTTGTTGTGGTTGGCCGCCGTGTAGATGCCGGCGGCGAGCGCCAGCACCACCGTGATCAGCATCGACATGATCGCGAGCGGAATCGTCAGCACCAGCCGCTCCGCGATCAGGCCGGCCACCGGCGTGCCATAGACATAGCTGTTGCCGAGATCGCCGACCGCCATGCCCTTGAGCCAGAGCAGATAGCGAACCGTGAGCGGCTGATCGAGGCCGAGCTTGACCGTGAGCGCGCGCACCGCATCGGGGGAGGCGTCGGCGCCCATCAGCATCTGCGCGGCATTGCCCGGCAGCGCGTCGAGCACCAGGAAAATGATCAGCGAGGCCGCGAACAGCGTCGCCACCAGGGTCAGGATCCGCCGCAGGAAGAATACGCTCATGCCCGCCCGAAGGATTGGGAATAGGCCGCAGGTTTCAACATGTTCGCGAGCGAATGCAAGCCCTTCGCCGCACCATTCATGATTTCAGCGCGGGCCAACGGCCGAGCAGATCGCTCGCCTCTTCGAACAGCGCTGCAACCCGCAGCAGTTCCGCATCGGCCCGGAAGCGGCCGACCAGATGCAGGCCGATCGGCAAGCCGTCACGGCCGAAGCCCGAAGGAATGCTGACCGCGGGATGCCCGGTCATGTTGAACAGCATGGTCCAGGGAAACCAGTGCGGCCGCACGCTGTCAAAGCTCTGGCCGTCGATGTCGACGGTGCCGAACAGATCCTGATCGATCGGCAGCGCCGTGCGGGTCAGCGTCGGCATCGCGAGCAGATCGCCACGCGCGAACAGCGACTGCACGCGGCGGAACAGCGCGGTGCGGTCGAACATCGCCTGCTGGTAGTCGACGCCGCTTACTTTCGCGGCAAGCGCGAGCTGCTTCAGGAAGGTCGGGCTGAGGTCATCGGGATGATCGGCCGCGAGCTTCTCGAATCGGGTGCGCCAGACCGTGTGATTGATGGCGCGCCAGATCGGCTCGATGTCGAATCCCTCGCCGGAGAATTCCTCGAGTTCCGCGCCGAGGCCGGCCAGCCGGTCGAGGCTCGCCTTGAAGTCAGCGGCGACGTCAGCGGTCACCGGGCGGCCCGGCGGCGACAGGCAGAACAGCACCCGCCTGCCCTTGAGATCGCCACGCGGTGCCGCGCGATCGAGATAATCAGGCACCGGCACCCCGATCGACCACGGATCTGACGGGTCCTCGCCGGCCATCGCCTGCATCATCAGCGCGGTATCGGCGACGGTGCGCGTGGTCGGCGTGACATAGGTCTGGTTGCCGAAGGCGTCCTGCACCTGGCTGTGCGGGATCACGCCGTTGCTCTGCTTGATCCCGACCACGCCGTTGCAGGCGGCGGGAATCCGGGTCGAGCCGCCGCCGTCGGTCGCAACCGCCAACGGCGCGATGCCGCTTGCGACCGCCACCGCCGCGCCGCCGCTGGAGCCGCCGCTGGAGCGCTCGGCGCTCCAGGCATTGCGGGTGCGGCCGAACAGCGGCGAGTCGGTTAGGCACTTGCTGCCGAACTCCGGCGTCGTGGTCTTGCCGAGCAATATTCCGCCCCGCGCACGGAGCCGGGCCACCGCCACAGCATCATGGTCGGGCACATTGTTCCGGTACGGCACCGCGCCGAAGGTCGTGCGCACACCTTTGGTGCTGACGATGTCTTTCACCGTGAAGGGGATGCCGTGCAGCAGGCCGAGCGGCTCGCCGGCCATGACCTGCCGCTCCGCGGCCTTCGCCTGCGCCATCGCCTCGTCGCCGCACAGCGTGATGAAGCAGTTTAGCTCCGGCTGCAGCCGCTCGGCACGGGCGAGCACCGCGGCCGTGACCTCGACGGGAGAGACCTCCTTGCGGGCGATGCGCGCACGGAGCTCAACGGCGGGCAGCAGACAGAGATCATCGCTCATCAGGACAAATGCTCGCATCAGAGGTGGTCGACCGTCGCGCATCGTGCCGCGCGTCATCCGCCAAGTCCATCGCCTCGTGCGCATGGCGGCACGCGGCGCGACCGCGATGGCGCATGGCCTACCAGGTCTCCGCAGGCAACTCCCGGCTGCGCGGCGGATCGGCGCCGGCGCGCGTGCAGGTGAAGGCGGCGCACTTGCAGGCAAAGGACAGCGCGCGTGTGAGCTCGGCCGCGGAAATGTCGCGCAGCCGCTGCCGCGCGATCCGGTCCAGCCGATGCAATGCGGCGAGCAGCGCAGCCTGACAACTGTCGCCGGCGCCGATCGTATCGATGACGTTCACCACCGGCGACGCGGCCTCGATCGCTCCGGCCTTGCGATGCCAGGCCGAGGCACCATCATTGCCGCGCGTGATGACGACGAGCGAAGTGCCGCCCGAGAGCAGCGCTTCGGCCCTCGCCGCATAGGCCTGATCGCCGAACAGATAGGCGAAGTCGACGTCGGACATTTTTACGATGTCGGCCTTGCCGCAGAACGCCAGCATGCGGGCGCGATAGGCATCCTTGTCCTTGACGAGATTCGGCCGGCAATTCGGATCGAGCGAGATCGTCACCTTCGCCCGCGCATGTTCGATGAAGGCCAGCGTCTCGGCCGCGCCCTTGTCATGGACCAGCGTGGTCGAGCCGGTGTGCAGGCATGTGACGCCGTCGAGCGCGATCGCGTCACGTCGATAGGTCCAGTTCCGCGATGCCGTGTCGGCGTCATAGAAGGCGTATTGCGTTTCGGTGCCGGTGACGCGCGCAAAGGCGAGCGTGGCCTGGCGGTCGCTGCGCGTCGCGCGGCTGAGATCGACGCCTGAGGCTGTGGCGTGATCGGCGATCATCCTGCCGAAGGTGTCGGTCGAGATGCCACCGACAAAGCCGGTGGGAACGTCGAGCCGAGCGCTGCCGATCGCGATGTTGAGACAGGAACCGCCGACCGCGGGCGTCAGCGCCTCGCGTCCGTCCGCCGTCCGCGACGGCAGGAAATCGATCAGCGCATCTCCGCAACTCAGCAGCATGGCACAAGCAATCCCTAAGTCGGCGCCGCGCCGGGCGCCCGCTTCATCGCCTCGCGGCTGTCGCGATCAAGCTGGCGCAGCATCTTGTGCACGCCGCGCTTCTGGCGATGGAAATCGGCCAGCTCGGGCCTGGTCGGCTCGCTCAACCGCCCGAGCGCCGACATGCCGGCCATCGCGGCATTGATCGAGCTATGCGCACCGCTGGCGACCGCGCCCAGCATCGCGGCGCCGAGCAACACCGGCTCCTGGGTCTGCGGCAGCGCCACGGTGTAGCCGGTGGTGTCGGCCATGATCTGGCGCACCAGCGGGCTGCGGCTCGCGCCGCCGCCGATCACGATGGTCTTGCCGCTGACGCCATGGGCCTGCAGCGCCTCGATGACGTCGGCGAGGCCATAGGCCAGCCCGCACAGGCCGGCGATGAACAACCGCTCCAGCGCCGACACATCGGTGTCGAGATCGAGCCCCGCGATCACGGCGCGCGAGCCCGGATCGGCATAGGGCGAACGGTTGCCGAGGAATTCCGGCAGAACGTGAACGTTGCGTGCGAGCAGCGCGGCCGCGCCGGCATTGCCGCTGCGCGCCAGGATGCGTTTTTCGAGGTACTCGATGACGTCGACGCCGTCATGCTTAGCGGCCAGCAAAACCTCGGCATGCGCCGGATGCGATTTGAGCAGATGATCGATCGCGGCACCCGCTGCCGATTGGCCGCCCTCGTTCAGCCAGAAGCCCGGCACCATCCCTTCGAAATACGGGCCCCAGACGCCGGGCACGAAACACGGATCGACCGTCGTCGCCATGATGCAGGCCGACGTTCCCATGATGTAGGCCAATCGCTGGCAGACATCGACGTCGGCGCCTGAGCCATCACTGCCGCCGATCGCGCCGACGCCGCCGGCATGGGCATCGATCAGCGAGGCGCCGACCGCGGTTCCCGGCAGCAGGCCGAGATCGCGCGCGGCATCCTCCGACAAGCCGCGGCCGAGCGGCGAGCCCGGGGGCACGATCTCGTTGCCGATACGGGCAAAGCGATCCGCCGCGAGCGCCTCGAGCCCGACGCGCCTCAGGAAAGATTCGCTCCAGCCGCCCTCACCGGCCACATAGGTCCATTTGCAGGTGACCGTGCAGGTCGAGCGCGCCAGCGAGCCGGAGGCGCGGAACGAAAGATAATCGGCGAGATCGAAGAAATGCCCGGCGGCCTCGAAGGTCGCTGGCAGATGCCGCTTCAGCCAGAGGATCTTCGGGATCTCCATCTCCGGCGAGATGGCGCCGCCGACATAGCGCAGCACGCGGTCGCCGGTCGCGTTGACGAATTCGGTCTCATCCATCGCGCGGTGGTCCATCCAGACCACGACGTTGCGCGCGGGATCGCCGGACGGGCTGACGGTGAGCGGCCGGCCTGCTTGGTCGAGCACGACCAGCGAGCAGGTCGCGTCAAAGCCGATGCCCTTGACCTGCTCGGCCGCGACCGCGGCCTCGCGCATCGCGTTACGCGCGGACGTCACGCAGGCCGCCCAGATGTCATCGGACGATTGCTCGACGATATCGCCGGGCTCGTGCCAGACCCGGATCGGATGCCGGGCCGAACCCAACAGCTTCCCGGTCTCGTCGAAAACCCCCGCGCGGGCGCTGGTGCTCCCGACGTCCACCCCGATATAGGCTTGCCGCATGGCCGCTCCGTTATTTCCGGCGCGAGCTTACCAGCAAGTGTAGCCGCCATCGACCAGAACGATGCTTCCGGTCATCAGGCTTGCCGCCTCGGAGGCCAGGAACAGCACCACGGAGGCGATCTCGTCGACCTGGCCCATCCGCGCCATCGGGGTTCCACCGATCCAGGCGTCATACATCCGCGGGCTGTTCTTCACGAACGCGTTCAGCGGGGTCTCGATATAGGTCGGCGCCACGGCGTTGACGCGGACCCCGCGCGCGCCCCATTCGGCCGCCAGCGACTTGGTGAGGTGATGCACCGCGGCCTTGGAGGCGTTGTAGAAGCACTGCTCCTGCGGCTTGTTGACAATGAAGCCGGACATCGAGCCGACATTGACGATGGTGCCGGACTTCGCCTTCAGCATGTGATTGCCGAACGCGCGGCAGCACCAGAACGTGCCGTTCAGATTGACGTCGATGACGTTGAGCCAGTGCTCGTCGGTCACGGTCTCGGCCGGCGTCTCGCTGCGCGCGATGCCGGCATTGTTGACGAGAATGTCGACCTTGCCGTACTTGCGGACCAGTTCGTCGGCGACCGCCGAGACGCGCCCGGAATCCGTCACGTCCATCAGCGCGATATCGGCGTCGAAGCCCTTGGCCTTCAGCGCCGCCTGCGCGTCATGGGCCGCCTTGGCGTCACGGTCGCCGATGACGACCTTGGCGCCGGCTTCCGCCAGCGCCTCGGCACACGCCAGTCCGATGCCCTGGCCGGCGCCGGTGATGATGGCGGTCTTGCCGCCGAGCCTGAATTTCTCGAGATACATTTTCTTCTTCCTTTGCCTAGAGCCCGCATTTTCGCGGGCGTGCCGCCCCGGCCAGAGCGAGATCAACTGCGGCCACCGATCGCCTTATGGGCGGATCGATTTTCCGCTGTCGTCGAAACGATGGATGCGTGCGGGATCCGGGATCAGCGACACGCGATCGCCGGGATGCAGGTCGAGCTCGCCGACATAGCGTGCGGTCAGCGTTCCCAATGCCGCAGCGTCGACATAGAGAAAGGTGTCGCTGCCGAGATGCTCGGCGACCGCGACCGTGCCGTGCCAGCCGCCCTGCCCGTCGCGCTCGACCTTCAGATGCTCGGGCCGCACGCCGATGGTCGCAGCGCCCTGCTGCCTGGCGAGCTCGCCGGTGACGAAATTCATCTTCGGCGAGCCGATGAAGCCGGCGACGAACAGGTTGTTAGGCTTCTCATAGAGCTCGAGCGGCGAGCCGTATTGCTCGATCTTGCCGCCGTTCAGCACCACGATCTTGTCGGCCATGGTCATGGCCTCGACCTGGTCGTGGGTGACGTAGATCGCCGTGGTGCCGAGCTGTTTCTGCAATCGCGTCACCTCGAGCCGCATTTGCACCCGCAGCGCGGCGTCGAGGTTCGACAGCGGCTCGTCGAACAGGAACGCCTTCGGCTCGCGTACGATGGCGCGCCCGATCGCGACCCGCTGGCGCTGGCCGCCGGAGAGCTCGCGCGGCTTGCGCTCGAGATAGGGCGTCAGATTGAGGGTGGCCGCGGCGGCTTCGACCTTGCGATTGATCTCGTCCTTGGCGATGCCGGCCATTTTCAGGCCGAATGCGATGTTGCCGCGCACACTCATATGCGGATAGAGCGCGTAGGACTGGAACACCATCGACAGCCCGCGCTTGGCCGGCGGCACGTCGACCACGTTGCGGCCGTCAATCAGGATGGCGCCGCCGGTGACATCCTCGAGCCCCGCGATCAGCCGCAGCAGCGTGGTCTTGCCGCAGCCGGACGGACCGACGAAAACGACGAAGGAGCCGTCGGTGATCTCGAGGTCGGCGCCCTTGATGATGTGGACCGGCCCGAACGATTTTTGCACACCCTGCAGCGTAATCTGACCCATGGGACAAGCCTTTCTGCTACTTGACCGCGCCGAAGGTCAGGCCGCGGACGAGTTGCCGCTGACTGAACCAGCCGAGCACGAGAATGGGCGCGATCGCGAGCGTCGACGCCGCCGACAATTTCGCCCAGAACAATCCTTCCGGGCTGGAATAGGACGCGATGAACACGGTGAGCGGCGCGGCTTCCAGCGTCGACAAATTGAGGGTCCAGAACGCCTCGTTCCACGCCAGGATCAGATTGAGCAGCAGGGTCGAGGCGAGCCCCGGCACCGCCATCGGTGTCAGCACATAGATCAGCTCACGGCCGATCGTGGCGCCGTCCATCCGCGCCGCCTCGAGAATGTCCTTCGGGATCTCCTTGAAATAGGTGAACAGCATCCAGATCACGATCGGCAGATTGCCGAGGCACAGGATGAAGATCAGACCACTTCTTGTGTCGAGCAGGCCGAAATTCCGGAAGATCAGGTAGATCGGCACCAGCACGCCGACCGGCGGCATCATCTTGGTGGAGAGCATCCAGAGCAGCACATCCTTGGTCCGCTTGGTCGGCGAGAACGCCATCGACCATGCCGCCGGAATTGCGATCAGCATCGCGATCAATGTCGACCCGCCGGCGATGATGATCGAGTTGAGCGCGTGGTGGAGGTAGTCGCTGCGCTCCTGCACCGTGACGTAGTTCTCCGTCGTCCAATGGAAGAACAGGAACGATGGCGGGATCGCGAAAGCCTCAAGCTCGGTCTTGAAGCTCGCCAGCACCATCCAGAGGATCGGGAAGAAGATCAGGAAGCCGATCAGCCAGGCCGCCGCCGTCGAGATCACCTTATTCCGTGTCGTGACCATCCGCGCCATGACGCTACGCCTCCAGATTCCGGCCGACGATACGAACGAGGAAGAACGCAACGATGTTGGCGAGCACCACCGCGACCAGGCCGCCCGCCGAGGCGCTGCCGACGTCGTACTGGATCAGCGCCTGCGAATAGATCAGGAAGGCGATGTTGGTGGTCTGCAGGCCGGGGCCGCCGCCGGTGGTGACGAAAATCTCCGCGAACACCGTGAGCAGGAAGATGGTCTCGATCAGGATCACCACCGTGATCGGGCGCGCCAGATGCGGCAGCGTGATGTAGATGAAGGTCGAGATCGCGCTCGCGCCGTCCATCTCGGCCGCTTCCTTCTGCTCCTCGTCGAGCGATTGCAGCGCGGTGAGCAGGATTAACGTCGCGAACGGCAGCCACTGCCAGGAGATGATCAGGATCACCGAGAACAGCGGCGCATCGTTGAACCAGTCGATCGCCGGCAGTCCGAACAGATGGGCGATCCAGGCGAACAGGCCCGACACCGGATGCATCAACAGGTTCTTCCAGACCAGCGCACTCACCGTCGGCATTACAAAGAACGGCGCGATCACCATCAGCCGGACGATCGAGAGCCCGACCACCTGCTGATCAAGCAACAGCGCCAGCGGGACGCCAAGGATGATCGTGATCGCCAGCACCGAGCCGACCAGCACCAGCGTGTTCTGCAGCGAGGCGAGGAAGGCCGGATCGGTCAGGAAGTAGCGGAAGTTCTCCAGCCCGACGAAGGATTCGGAGCCGGGATCCAGCAGATTGTAGTGCAGGGTCGCGAAGTAGATCGTGAGCGCGAGCGGCACGATCATCCAGATGAACAGCAGCGCCACGGCGGGCGTGAGCAGCGTGCGTGCGAGCAGTTGGGTCTGCTGGGTCGCCATCCCCGCCTCCTTCTGTCGAAAGGAGCGACCATCCCGCTGCGGGACAGGATGGTCGCAAGTAGCCCAGCTCGGGAGGTCTAAGCTGGTCGGGCGGCCAAGGCGCTCGTCACGCCTTGGCTATCGGGTCGTGTGTGGTTTATTTGATGTAGCCCGCGCGCTTCATCTCGCGCTCGGTCGCGGACTGCGCGGCGGCGAGCGCCGCGTCGACGGTGGTCGAACCGGACAACGCCGCCGAGAACTGCTGGCCCACCTGGGTGCCGATGCCCTGGAATTCAGGGATCGCCGCATACTGCACGCCGACGTACGGCACCGGCTTGACCGTCGGCTTGTTCGGATCGGCCGCATCGATCGAGGCCAGCGTCAGCTTGGCGAAGGGCGCGACCTTCAGATAGTCGGGGTTCTTGTACAGCGAGGTGCGCGTGCCGGGCGGCACGTTGGACCAGCCTTCCTTCGACGCGACGAGCTTGGTGTAATCCTTGCTGGTGGCCCAGGCGATGAACTTCTCGGCCGCATCGACCTTCTTCGAGCCGGCGGGGATCGCGAGGCTCCATGCCCACAGCCAGTTGGCGTTCTTGCCGAGCCCGGTGTTCGGGGCCAGCGCGAAGCCGACCTTGTCGGCAACCTTGGAGTCCTTCGGGTTGGTCACCATGGACGCCGCCACCGTGGCGTCGATCCACATCGCGCATTTGCCGGCGCTGAACAGCGCGAGGTTCTCGTTAAAGCCGTTGGAAGAGGCGCCGGGAGGTCCGGCCTGCCTCATCAGGTCGACATAGGTCGTCAGCGTCTTCTTCCATTCCGGCGAATTGAACTGCGGCTCCCACTTCTCGTCGAACCAACGCGCGCCGAACGAGTTGGACATCGCGGTCAGGAACGCCATGTTCTCGCCCCAGCCGGCCTTGCCGCGCAGGCAGATGCCGTAGACGCCGCCCGACTTGTCGGTCAGCTTCTTGGCCGCGTCGACCACGAAATCCCAGGTCGGGCTTTCCGGCATCTTCAGGCCGGCCTTGTCGAACAGGTCGGTGCGGTACATCACCATCGAGCTCTCGCCGTAGAACGGCGCGGCGTAGAGCTTGCCGTCGACCGAGACCGCATCCTTGATCTTCGGCAGCAGGTCGTTGACGTCGTAGTCAGCGCCGAGCTTGTCGAGCGGCACCAGCCAGCTCTTCTTGGCCCAAATCGGCACCTCGTAGGTGCCGATGGTGAGCACGTCGAACTGGCCGCCCTTGGTGGCGATGTCGGTGGTCACGCGCTGGCGCAGCACGTTCTCCTCGAGCGTCACCCATTTGACTGTGATGTCGGGGTTCTTCGCGGTGAATTCGCTGGTGAGCCCCTGCATGCGGATCATATCGCTGTTGTTGACGGTCGCCACCGTCAACGTGGTCTGGGCGATCGAGGGGGCAGAGATCAAAAGAGCAGCCGCGCCCGCAACGGCGCAAAGGACGTTTTTCAAGGTGACCTCCCTTATGTCACGTTGAGCATATGCCCACGTGTTGGGCGTATGTTCATCCCGTCGTTAAAATTTGTCAAGCACGCGGGTGCGCCGTCCCGCGCGATTGCGGGTTCCATCACAGCCTGGAATGGAGGTTTTTGCGGAAGCGAAGAGCGCGCCTAGCGATCCAAAACGGCGCGTGCGGTGGCCTCATCCGTAATGAGGCCGTTGATCACCCGGCCCGCCAGCGCGGCCTTGATCGACGGCACCTTGGCGGCGCCGACCGCCGCCGCGATCGTGGTCGACGCCGCAGGGATCTGCGGCGGAATGCTGGTCAGCCGCTTGTTGGTGCCGCCCTTGATCAGGCGGCCTTTGGCGTCATAGGCCCAGCCCGTCACCTCGCCGACCGCCCCGAGCCGCATCATCTCCAACAGCTCTTCGCGGGTGACGAAGCCGTCGACATGGACCTGGGCCTTCTGGTCCATCTGGCCGATGCCGATCAGGCGCAGATCGGCCCTGGCGGCGACCGCCCTCACCCGCGCGATCGGGTCGATGCGGATCATGCGGTTGCGCTCGTCCTCGCTCGACATCAGGAACGGCAACGGCATCGGGTAATGCCGCGCACCGGTGCGGTCGGCGAGCCGTCCGACCGTGTCGTAGAAGCTCGCCGAGCCGTCGGCGGAGATGTTGCCGACCAGCGAGACGATCTGATGATCCGGCCGCTCGATCGGCGAGACCCGCTCGACCGCGGCGCGCACCGCGCGACCGGTGCCGAGCGCCACGATGACCGGCGTCTCCGAGCGCAGCGTCAGCTCCAGCAGATTGGCGCTGCGTTCGGCGATCCCGGCATTCGACAGCGGCGCCGCCGGATCTGATGGCACGACGTCGCAATGCACCAGATCGAACCGCTCCTTCAGCCGGGACGCGAGCTCCATGCAGGCCGCAATGGGGTGCTCGAGACGAAACGTGATCAGCCGCTCCGCAAGACACAGCGACACCAGGCGCTGCGCCGAGGCACGCGACACCTGCAGCATTTTCGCAATTTCGTCCTGGGTGTGGCCCGCGATGAAGTACAGCCAGCCGGCGCGCGCCGCATCGTCGAGGCGAGACTTTTCGTTGTCGGGCGCAGCCATGATCTTGCGTCAGCCTTCGTTCCAGAAATCCGTCATCGCGGCGAAGATTCGATCCGCCCCGACCTGCTTCAGCAGAGCACTGCCATCCGTCAACCGATAGTGGGCGCCGCCGACAAATCCCCACACTTTCATCCCCGCGGCCTTCGCCGCCATCACCCCGCTGACGCTGTCCTCGATGACCAGCGTGCGGCGCGGCTCGGCTCCCATTTTGCCGGCGGCAAACAGAAATAGATCCGGCGCCGGCTTGCCATGCTCGACCATCTGCGCGGTGAAGAGCCGCTGTCCGAAGCTCGCCGCAAGACCGGTCAGCTCCAGCGAAAACTTCACCCGCTCGAGATCGCTTGACGAAGCAACACAATACGGCAGCTGCAATTCCGCGAGCACGGCGGCGATGCCGGCAATCGGCTTGAGCTGCGAGCGGAAGGTCTCGCGCACCTGATGCGCCAATTCGGGCAGGAACGTCGCCGGCAACGGCTTGCCCACACTCCGGCAATACTCCACCAGGGCCGTGGTGCTACGCCCGAGGAAGAGTTCGAGCGCCCGCTCGGTGCTCATCTCGATGCCGGTCTTCGCCATCGCCTCGGCGAGGCACCGGCAGCTCAATTCCTCGCTGTCGACGAGCACGCCGTCACAGTCGAAGATGACCAGATCGGTCTTGGGCAGCCGCGGATCCATCCCGGCATGAGATCATATGCTCACGCCATGAGCAATAGATCACAGTTCCGCGCGCGGAATGCCGCGCCTCAAATGGTCGCGGTGCACCGCCAACCATGCTGTGCGACAAGGCGAAATGCCGCATGACACACCTCTGATCGCGACCGTCGTCGCGGGCCTTGGACTCGCCTTCGTCTTCGGAACCATCGCCCAGCGCTTTCGGGTTCCGCCACTGGTCGGTTATCTGCTCGCGGGCGTCGCCGTGGGTCCGTTCACGCCAGGCTTCGTCGCCGATCAGGCGCTGGCCACCGAGCTCGCGGAGCTCGGTATCATTCTGCTGATGTTCGGCGTCGGCCTGCATTTCTCGCTGAACGACCTGCTGTCGGTGCGCGCGATCGCGGTGCCCGGCGCCATCGCGCAGATTGCCGTCGCCACACTGCTCGGCCTCGGCCTCGCGCTGTTGATGGGCTGGACCGTCGGCGCCGGCCTGGTGTTCGGGCTCGCGCTGTCGGTCGCAAGTACCGTGGTGCTGTTGCGCGCGCTGCAGGAGCGCCGCCTGATGGACACCGAACGCGGCAAGATCGCCGTCGGCTGGCTGATCGTCGAGGACCTCGCCATGGTGCTCGCGCTGGTGCTGTTCCCCGCGGTGGCGAGCTTCCAGGGCGGCGATGGCGCGGCAATCACCTCCGATCCGCTCGCCACCCGCTTCGGGCTCGGGCTGACCGGCGTGCTGGTGCTGACGCTGGTCAAGATCGCCGTGTTCATCGCGCTGATGCTGGTGGTCGGACGCCGGCTGATCCCATGGGCCCTGCACTACATCGCGCATACCGGGTCGCGCGAGCTGTTCCGGCTGGCCGTGCTCGCGATCGCGCTCTGCATCGCGTTCGGCGCGACCAAGCTGTTCGGGGTTTCGCTGGCGCTCGGCGCCTTCTTCGCCGGGATGATGCTGCGGGAATCGCCGCTCAGCCAGCGCGCCGCCCAGGAGACCCTGCCGCTGCGCGACGCATTCGCGGTGCTGTTCTTCGTCTCGGTCGGCATGCTGTTCGATCCGCTCAGCGTGGTGCGCGAGCCCTGGCCGTTCGCAGCGACCTTGTTCGTCATCGTGGTCGGCAAGTCGCTCGCCGCGCTTTTGATCGTCGTGCTGTTCCGTCACCCGATGGCGACCGCCCTGATGATCTCGGCGAGCCTTGCCCAGATCGGCGAATTCTCCTTTATCCTGGCCGAACTCGGCGTTGCGCTCAATCTGCTGCCGAAGGCCGGCCGCGACCTGATCCTGGCCGGCGCGATCTTCTCGATCATGCTCAACCCGCTGGTGTTCGCGGTGGTCGACTGGCTGACCTCGCGGCTCGGGAAACCGCAGACTTCCTCGCCAACTGTTGCAACCGCCGAGGCGATCCCGGTCACCGACTTGCGGGATCACACCATCCTCGTCGGCTACGGCCGGGTCGGCAGCATCGTGGGTGATGCCCTGCATCAGCGCAACGCGGCGTTCCTCGCGGTCGAGGCGTCCGACGACATGGTCGCAAAGCTCAGGCAGCGCGGCATCGAAGCCCTGATGGGCAATGCCGCGCGTGCCAGCGTTCTGCGCGCGACCAATCCGGCCGGCGCGCGATCGCTGGTCATCGCCATTCCCGAAGCCTTCGAGGCCGGACAGATCGTCGAGCAGGCGCGCGCGGCCAATGCCGGCATCCAGATCATCGCGCGCGCGCATTCCGACGCCGAGGTCGATCATCTGAAGGGCCTCGGGGCCGACATCGTGATCATGGGCGAGCGCGAGATTGCCCGTGGCATGATCGAAGAGCTCGACCGCAGACACTCAGGTGCCGCCACGCAGGATGCGGCAACCGCGAGGGAAGATTCCGCGGCGTGAGGTAACGGCGCCCACTATGCGACGAAAGGAGATCAAGACATGGCATTCAAGAGCCCGCACGTTTCACTGGTGTCGTTCTCGATCGAGATCGACGCCGATGCCGCGACCAATGTGATGCAGATCGAGACCGACCTGCATCTGAACCCGCGTCATCCAAGCTACGATGCGGCCGCGGTGGAGCGGCTGGTGCGCGATGCGCGATCCTATCTTGCCGGCAGTGCCGACCAGATCACGCAAATCCGGCTGGTCTCCAACCGCAGCGGCCAGACCTGAGAAATCAGCCGCCGAGGAATGCCGGCGCCAGGTCTTCCTGCACGATGATGTTGGCGGCTTCCGTCGTCAGCTCGCTGCCGACAAGGTCAAGATTTTTCGCGGCCTCGAACAGCATCGAACGGACGTCGTCCGGCGTCAGTACGCCCTTTGCGATCAGCTTGCGCACCAGCGCCTGCAGAATCAGAACGTCGATCTCTCCATGGGCCAGCGGCGTCGGCTTGTCCGTCATGATCGTCTCCCGGGACTGAGGTTCGCAGCTAGCGCGGCGATGACGCGATATCCTTGTGCAACTCCTCGAACGCACGGCGCAGGCCGTGCAGCTGGTCGACCAGATGCAGGATGACGTCGATCCCCTCGTCATTGACGCCGAAATCGCCCTTCAGATCCCGGATCAGATGCGCGCGCGCCACGTCGGTGTCGGAAAAGCTGATCTCGTGCGTGGTCTCGTCCGGAACGAGCCATTGCTGCTCGATCCAGAACTCCAGGGTCTGCACCTCGAGACCCGCATCGATGAGGAACTGCTGCTTGTTCATGATGCACCATCATCGCGTGGATTGAATGCTTTGCGATCCCAGTTCGACACGAACGCCTCGAGCGCGGGATCGGGTCCCTTGGGCAGGACCACCTTGAGCTTGACGAACTCATCACCGTGACCGCCGCCGACCTTGGGCGCACCCTTGCCGCGCAGGCGCATCGTCGTGCCGGTGTTCGCGCCCTTCGGAACCGTCATGGTGACCGCGCCGGTCGGCGTCGGAACGTTGACCTTGCCGCCGAGCACAGCCTCTGACAGCGAGATCGGCAATTCCAGCGTGATGTCGTCGCCCTCTCGGGTGAAGCGCGGATCGGGGCGAACCTCGACCTCGATCAGCGCGTCGCCGGGACCGCCCTTGCCGCTGCCCGGCATGCCCTTGCCGCGCAAACGAATGACCTGGCCGTCGATGAGTCCCGGCGGGATCGTCACGTCGAGCGTGCCGCCGTCGGGAAGCGTCAGCCGCTTGCTGCCGCCGGTGATCGATTCCGCGAAATCGATCGCAAGGCTGTAGTGCAAATCGCGGCCGCGCCGGTTGGCGCGTGCCTGCTCGCTGCGCCGGAGCAATTCGGCGAACGCGTCGTCCTGGTCCATGTAGTCGGCGTAGCCGGAACTGTCGGCGTAGGGATGTCCCCCGTCCGCGGTGGCGAAATCCCGGTAGTAGCGATGCTGTGGCCGCTCGGCGCCATCAGCGTCGATCTCGCCGGCGTCGAAGCGCTTGCGCTTGTCGGCATCCGAGAGCAGGTCGTTCGCCGCGGCGACTTCCTTGAACTTTTCTTCGGCCGCCTTGTCGCCCGGATTGAGATCCGGATGCAGCTTCTTCGCCAGCTTTCGATAGGCCTTCTGGATATCGGCCGAGGACGCCGTCGGGGCAACGCCAAGAACCTCGTACGGATTTCTCACAACCTGCTCCGCAACACCGTGAGTGCACCTGCAATCATGAGGGCGCAAAAGCAGGCGATTTGCAAGTGCGCTCGCCCATCGTCCGGCCATGGGCGACGCAGCATGTGCTCACGCCATAGTCGAGTTAGGACGTATGCCCGGGGTCCAGATATTTCGGCATGTTCTTTTCCTGCTGCGGCGTCATCTTGGCGGTGTCCGGCTTGCCCGGCACACCCCTCGGACCGAGCAGGGCCCGCTGCATGTCGTCCTCGCTCAGGCGCGGCTTGCCGTCGTCAAGCTGTCCGCTGCCACCGTGACTCTGTGCCATGACCGATCTCCAGTGATGATCGCTTGCGCGCGGGAAGATAGAGAGTGCGCGCTCCGCCGGAACGAGCCGGCGGAGCGCGATCTTACCTCAGCGTTGCTCCTGCCGCTTCTCCTCTGCGGGGTGACCTGCGGCCGGCGCAGCATGCGGCGGCGCCTGAACGTGGGGCGCGGCCTGAACGTGCGGCTCCGGCCGTGCCGCCGGCTGCGGATGCGCCTCAGGGCGAGCCATCGTCTCCGGTCGTGCTTCGGGCCGTGCTACCTGCTCCGGCCGCGCGACGGGCTTTGCGGCAGGCTCCGGCCGCGGCTCCTCTTTGCGTACCTCCTCAGGCCGCCTCTCCGGTGCGGCAGGCCGCGCCGCTTCCGTTGCAGGCCGCGGCTCAACCTTGGGCTCGGCGGCAGGCGCAGCGCGCTTCTCCTCGACCGCAGGCCTGTTCACCTCGGCGGGCGGATGCGCCGCAATTCCCTTCTCGGGGACCGGAAGCGCATGCGACCCGGCAGCCGCCGGCGCAGCAGGGTGCGGCTCAACCTTGGTCTCGGGAGCGGGAGCTGCGCGCTTCTCCTCGGCTGCGGGCTTGGTCTCTTGGGCGGCAGGACGCGCCGCCGGAAGCTCCTTGCCCGGCACCGGGAGCGCGTGGGACTCGGCAGGTGCTGTTGCGGGCGCAGCCGCAGTCCCCGGCCGCGCCGGCTCCCCGGCCGGCGGCTTTGCGGCGGTGGCAGGCACCGCCTCGCCGGCTGGCCGCGCGCGGACCACGCCCGGTCCCTTCAACTCGCCGGGGCGCGCCGTTGCGGCGACAGCGGGCACGCCATTGTTGGCGCGCTTGAACAGGCTCGGATCCTGGCTTGCGGTCTCGACCTGCTTGCGCTGCAACGGCGTCGCCGCGAAGTGCTGCTCCTTGGCGATCGTACGTTCGGCGGGTGTCGGCCGCACCTCGATGCCGCCGCGGCCGCCATTGTAGCTGACGTTGTTGATGGTGGTCTGATTGATCGTGACGTTCTTCTCGTAGACGTTGGTGATCCGCGCGCCTTCCAGATTGTTCACGGTGCGATTGTAGAAGAAGTTGCCGCGATCCCAGCGGCCGCCTTCATAGCCTGAACCGCCGTAGCCGAAGCCGTAATTGATGCCGCCGTAGAAGCCGACGCGATCACCCCAATAGCCCTGATGGAAAATGAAGCCGCCGCCGAATGCGCCCCAGTATCCGGGAGTCCACAGCAGACCGACCCGCGGCGGCTGCACCCAGGTGCCCGGCACCCAATAGTAATCGCCGCGATCCTCATCCCACGACCAATTGCCCGGTGACCACATGTAACCGGGCCCAGGCACCGGCGGCTGATCGTAGGTCGGCAGCGGCGGCGGCGCGGTATCGACGGCAGAGACCGGCGCGCATGCCGCATCCTGCGCGATTGCCGGCACGGCCGTCGCAGAGAACAGCGCCGCAGCCAGCGCGGCACACGACGCGGTCGAAAGGAAACGAGTGATCATTGGGAGCCTCTTCGATGAACACGTTCAACGTGAGAACCGGAGCAAAAGTTCCGTGCGTCGGCAATGCGCCGACACACTTCATCGCTAGCGCCTCGACCTTACATCAACCTGAAACAGGCGGAAACGCATCACGCAGCTATTCATCGACGGTTCAGAGTGTACAGTGAACTCATCATCGCGCGATTCAGTGGAACATTGCGCAACGCACGTCTGCATCATCGCGTGCACTGCGCGAGGCGCGAGATCATCGTATTGAAATCGCGAACATGACTTCGGCTCTCGCACGATTGCAACGATCCGGGTTCGTAGTGCCGCTCGCTTCGCAAGCACCACGATCAGCCGAGCCACCATCGGCGTGATGCGGACCCGGATTTGTCGGCGGCGTCCGTGGCAGTGCCTCCGGATGAGTGCCAGCAGCGAACACCGGCAGTCGAGACACCTCAAAAGCGGTATCCCGGCGGCCGCGCTCCGCGATTGACACACCCCTGAAACGACCACACGATACGACCTGTGGCAGCGCCAGGCCCGCGGTTTTCCGCCGGCGCGATTGCACTGGGCTGTCGCTTGATGGATGTCATCGTTCCGCCATCTGTCGCCGGCGGCAATGCATGGCATGACTTGATCTCGACGAGCCTGTGCTGCCTTGAGGTGCCACCATGAACATTGAAAAATATACCGATCGCCTCCGCGGCTTCATTCAATCGGCACAATCGCTCGCGATGCGCGAGGGACACCAGCAGTTCTCGACGCTCCACATCCTGAAGGTGCTGCTCGATGACAATGAAGGCCTCGCGGCCGGCCTGATCGACCGGGCCGGCGGCAATTCGCGCGCGATCCTCAAGGCGACCGAAGACGCCCTGGCGAAGGTGCCGAAGGTCAGCGGCGCCGGCTCCGGACAGATTTATATGGCGCCCGAGACCGCACGCGCGTTCGCTGCGGCGGAACAGGCCGCCGACAAGGCCGGCGACAGCTTTGTCTCGGTCGAACGCATGCTGCAGGCGCTGGCAGCCGACAAGGACGGCGAGGCCGGCAGACTGCTCGCCAAGGGCGGCGTCAATCCGCAGAACCTGAACGCGGCCATCAACGCCCTGCGCAAGGGCCGCACCGCCGACAGCGCGTCGGCCGAGAATGCGTATGACGCGCTGAAGAAATACGCCCGCGATCTCACCCAGGCCGCGCGCGACGGCAAGCTCGATCCGGTGATCGGCCGCGACGAGGAGATCCGCCGCACGATTCAAGTTCTGTCACGTCGCACCAAGAACAATCCCGTCCTGATCGGCGAGCCCGGCGTCGGCAAGACCGCGATCGTCGAGGGCCTGGCGCTGCGCATCGTCAATGGCGACGTGCCGGAGAGCCTGCAGGACAAGGCGCTGCTCGCGCTCGACCTCGGCGCGCTGATTGCCGGTGCAAAGTATCGCGGCGAGTTCGAGGAACGACTCAAGGCGGTGCTGCAGGAGGTGACGTCGGCCGAGGGCGGCATCATCCTGTTCATCGACGAGATGCATACGCTGATCGGCGCCGGCAAGGGCGACGGCGCGATGGACGCATCGAACCTGCTGAAACCGGCGCTCGCCCGCGGCGAGTTGCACTGCATCGGTGCCACCACGCTCGACGAATACCGCAAGCATGTCGAGAAGGACGCGGCGCTGGCGCGGCGATTCCAGCCGGTGTTCGTCTCGGAACCTACGGTCGAGGACACCATCTCGATCCTGCGCGGTCTCAAGGACAAATACGAGCAGCATCACGGCGTGCGCATCGCGGATTCGGCGCTGGTCGCCGCCGCTACGCTGTCGAACCGCTACATCACCGACCGTTTCCTGCCCGACAAGGCCATCGATTTGATGGACGAGGCGGCGGCACGGCTGAAGATGCAGGTCGATTCCAAGCCTGAAGAGCTCGACTCGCTCGACCGCGAGATCATCCGCCTTAAGATCGAGCAGGAGGCACTGAAGAAGGAGACCGATCTCGGCTCCAGGAGCCGCTTGCAGACGCTCGAAAAGGATCTCGTCGAACTCGAGAAGAAGTCCGCGGACATGACGTCGAGATGGCGGTCGGAGAAGAGCAAGCTCTCCGACGCGCAGAAGATGAAGGGCGAGCTCGAGCAGTTGCGCACCGAGCTTGCCAACGCGCAGCGCAAGGGCGAATTCCAGAAGGCCGGCGAGCTGGCCTATGGCCGCATTCCCGAGCTCGAGAAGAAGCTCGCTTCGGTCGAGGCCAGCGAGACCTCGTCCGCCAGCGAGACCGTGACCGCCGATAATATCGCGCAGGTGGTCTCGCGCTGGACCGGCGTCCCCGTCGACAAGATGCTGGAAGGCGAGAAGGACAAGCTGCTGCGCATGGAGGAGATGCTCGGCAAGCGCGTCGTCGGCCAGGCCGAGGCCGTGCGTGCGGTGTCGACCGCGGTGCGCCGCGCTCGCGCCGGCCTGCAAGACCCGAACCGGCCGATCGGCTCGTTCATGTTCTTGGGGCCCACCGGCGTCGGCAAGACCGAGCTCGCAAAAGCGCTCGCCGAATATCTGTTCGACGACGGGACCGCGATGATCCGGCTCGACATGTCCGAATACATGGAGAAGCACTCGGTCTCGCGGCTGATCGGCGCGCCGCCCGGCTATGTCGGCTACGATGAGGGCGGCGCGCTGACCGAAGCCGTTCGACGCCGGCCTTACCAGGTCGTGCTGTTCGACGAGATCGAGAAGGCACACCCTGATGTCTTCAACGTGCTGCTGCAAGTGCTCGACGACGGCCGTCTCACCGACGGTCAGGGCCGCACCGTCGATTTCCGCAACACGCTGATCATCATGACCTCGAACATCGGCGCGGAGTATCTCGTCAACCAGCCGGAGGGACAGCCGACCAGCGCGGTGCGCGAGCAGGTGATGAACATGGTGCGGGCCCACTTCCGCCCCGAATTCCTCAACCGCATCGATGAGATCATCCTGTTCCACCGGCTGCAGAAGAGCGACATGGGCCGCATCGTCGAGATTCAATTCTCGCGCCTGCGCAAGCTGCTCGAGGATCGCAAGATCGATCTCGAGCTCGACCCGAAGGCGCGCGACTGGCTGGCAGAGAAAGGCTGGGATCCGGCCTATGGCGCCCGGCCGCTGAAACGGGTGATCCAACGCAGCGTGCAGGATCCGCTCGCCGAGATGATCCTCGCCGGCGACGTGCGCGACGGCTCGCAGGTGAAGCTCTCCGCCACCAAGGCCGGCCTCACCTTCAACGGCAAGAAGCCGGAGAACGCTGCCGCGGACGAATTCGAACCGGTGTGAGACAAGCCGCGATTGCCAACGACGCGCCGTCATCGCCGCGTCGTCCAAGCGCATCATATGCAAGCCGAATATGCAGGCCGACCTTCAACCAGGGAGAGCGCCATGACGCAGAACATCAAGGACAACATGGAGGTCATCGGCGCCGATGGCGTGCATGTCGGCACCGTCGATCGCGTGGAAGGCAACCGCATCAAGCTCAAGAAAAGTGAGAGCGACGGCTTCCACAAGGGCCATCACCACTATATCGAGCTCGGCTTCGTTGCCGGTGTCGAAGGCTCCAAGGTGCGGCTCTCCGCCAACGCCGCCATTGCCGTGACCCTCGAGGAGGAAAAGTCCGGCAAGCCGGTTGGTCCGTCCGCGGAAGCCTAGCAATCCGGGCTCTTGTAAAGGCTCCGGTGGCATGCTCCTCTCCCCGGTATCTGGACGTCAATCCGGCGTCCGGCCCGTCTTCTTGTCGTCGTGGAAGTGCCGTTAGTTAAGGAGAGATGCGTGCCATCAGCCGTTCCGCAACCGGTCGCTGCGAAGCTGACGCGCGCGGCCATCTTCCTTGCGGTCACGATCAAGCCCAATCCGGAATATGATACAGTGGTGCGGTCGCTGTGCGCCGATCTGGCCGCGCTGGTGCGCGCGGTCGGCTTCCGCGATCTCGAAGGCCGGCTGTCCTGCGTCATGGGCATCGGCTCGGATGCGTGGGACCGGCTGTTCGGTGCGCCGAAGCCGCAAGGCTTGCATCCGTTCCGCGAGATCAACGGCGTCCACCACGCCGTCGCTACACCGGGCGACCTGCTGTTTCACATCCGCGCCGTGCCGATGGACCTGTGCTTCGAGCTTGCGACGCAGATCATGTCACGGCTCGGCGATGCGGTCGCCACCTCGGATGAGGTGCACGGCTTCAAATATTTCGATGAGCGCGACCTGCTCGGCTTCGTCGACGGAACGGAAAATCCGGAGGATCAGGCGGCGACTGAGGCCACCATCATCGGCGACGAGGACGCAGCCTTCGCCGGCGGCAGCTATGTGATCGTGCAAAAATACCTGCACGATCTGAAGAAGTGGAACGAGCTGCCGGTCGAGATGCAGGAGAAGATCATCGGCCGCACCAAGCTGTCCGACATCGAGCTCGACGATGCGGTGAAGCCGAGCTACGCGCACAATGCCCTGACGACGATCGTCGAGAACGGCGAGGAGCTCGATATCGTCCGCGACAACATGCCGTTCGGCAACATCAGCAAAGGCGAGTTCGGCACCTATTTCATCGGCTATGCCAAGTCCCCGCACCGAATCGAGCAGATGCTGGAGAACATGTTCGTCGGCAAGCCGCCGGGCAATTACGACCGCCTGCTCGACTTCAGCCGCGCCGTGACCGGCACACTGTTCTTCATCCCGTCGGCGACCTTCCTGGAGGATGTCGCCAGCGAGGCGCCCGTAGCCGCGCCGGCTGAGCCGTCGCTGGATGACGCCGGGGCTGACGAGGCACCTGCACAACGAATACCGCCGTCCGACGGCTCGCTCGGGATCGGCTCACTCAAAGGAGAGGCTGGACATGAATAACCTTCATCGGGGACTAGCCCCCATCTCGGACGCGGCATGGGCCCAGATCGAAGAGGAAGCCTCGCGTACGTTGAAGCGCCATCTGGCGGCGCGCCGTGTCGTCGACGTCGATGGCCCCAAGGGAATCGATTTCTCCGCCGTCGGCACCGGCCATCTCAAGAAAATTGCGACGCCCGGCGATGGGGTCGAGGCGACGCAGCGCGATGTCCGCGCGCTGGTCGAGCTGCGCGTGCCGTTCGAGCTGTCGCGCCAGGCGATCGACGATGTCGAACGCGGCTCCAATGATTCCGACTGGGATCCGCTCAAGGAAGCCGCGCGCAAGATCGCCTTCGCCGAGGATCGCGCGGTGTTCGATGGCTACAACGCCGCCGGGATTCAAGGCATCCGTCAGGGCACCAGCAACCCGGTGCTGACGCTGCCGTCGAGCATCAAGAATTACCCTGGTGTGGTCGCGCAAGCGGTCAGCCAGTTGCGGCTCGCCGGCGTCAACGGTCCTTATACGCTCCTGCTCGGCACCGAGCCCTACACCGCGATCGGCGGCGCGACCGACGACGGCTATCCTGTGCTGCAGCACATCCAGCGCCTGATCGACGGCAAGATCATCTGGGCGCCTGCGATCGAGGGCGGCGTCCTGCTCACCACCCGCGGCGGCGACTTCCAGCTCTCGATCGGCCAGGACCTTTCGATCGGCTATCTCAGCCACTCCGCGACCTCGGTCCAGCTCTACTTCCAGGAGACCATCACCTTCTTGATGCTCACGAGCGAAGCGTCGGTGGTGCTTGCGCCGGTGGCGAAGAAGCCGGCCTAGCCCCATCGGCGTTCACTCTTCCAGGAAGCCTGCGGCCGAACTGTGCCGGAGGCTTCCGTTGAATTTCAACGGAGAGGAGGCGCGCAATGCCGGACTACGATCTCTACATCAACCCGAAGAAGGCATCGGTCGGACTCTACGTCCGCAAGGGCGCCGGCCTCCCCGATCTCGGCGACGCAAAGGACTGGGTGTTCGACGGCACCTCGGCGCAAGCCAACCTGCCGCCGCAGCTCGTGAAAGAGATCGAGGCCAACGGCCACGCCTTTCGCGACATGGACTGAGCTCTGCGGTTACTTCTCGCCGACCTTCACCGGGGCCGTCTCGGGCATCAGGCTCATGGCCACGATGCCGACCGCCGCCGCGAGCAGCAGATACCAGGACGGCGCCAGCGGATCTCCCGTCACGTGCAGCAGCCATGTGACCACGAGTTGCGCGGTGCCGCCGAACGTCGCGATCGCGACCGCGTAGATCGTCGCGAACACGCCGCCGCGGATGTTCTGCGGCAGCGCTTCGGTGAAGGCGGCGTAGAACGCGGTAAACGGCAGCGATCCGATGAACGACAGGATGCCGAAGCCGAACAGCAGCGACCACGCGCCGGGGTCCCGGACGATCCACAAGAACGCCGGATAGGTCAGCACCAGCACGACCAGCTGCGGCCAGATCATGATCGGCTTGCGTCCGAGCCGGTCGGCAAGCCAGCCGCCCAGCACCGCGCCGATGATCTGAAGTCCGTTGCTCACCAGCGATACGGTGAACGCGAGCGACGGCGACACATGCAGCGTATTCTTGGCGTAGGTCGTCATGTATTGCGTCACGTAGGTCGAGATCGTGCCGCTGGCCAGGATCATCACGGCCAGCAGGATCACCCGAAGATGCCGGCGCGCCAGCGTGACATGGTTCGAACGCTCAACGCCCGCCGCAGCGCGTTCGCCGCGAGGCACCGTTTCCGGCAACGTCCGGCGCATCCATATGCCGAACGGCAGGCAGACGGCCCCGAGCAGGAATGCGACCCGCCATCCGTAAGCCTGCAGCATGTCGGGCGCCATCGTGCTGCTCAGGATGACGCCGACCAGAGCACCGACGGTCGCCGCGATCTCCTGGCTGGCCGGCTGCCATGCCACCACCAGGCCGCGATTCCTGGGTGCCGCGATCTCGATGAGATAGGCCGTGGTCGGTCCCACTTCGCCGCCAAGCGCAAATCCCTGCACCATCCGCGCCAGGATCACGATGATCGGAGCCACGATTCCGATCGTGGCATAGGACGGCGTCAGCGCGATGGTCAGGATCGCGCCGCCCATCAGCGCGAAGCTCAGCAACATCGCCGGCCGCCGGCCGACCCGGTCGGAGAAGATACCGAGCACGATGCCGCCGATCGGCCGCGTCAGGAAGCCGGCGCCGAAGGTCGCAAGCGACAGCATGAGGCTGCCGTATTCGCTGTGCGCGGGGAAGAAGGTGCGCCCGATCTCGGTTGCAAAGAAGCTGTAGGTGATGAAGTCGTAGAACTCCAGCATGTTGCCGATGGTCGCGGCAAAGGCTGCGCGCTTGACATCGAACTCTTCCCTGCTCGCAATGTCCGGCAACGCTTTCGATTCCTTAAGCTTGGCTGTCCGGAGCGAGTATTATTCCTCAGGCCATGCAAGGCAAGGCATGGCGTACCGCGCGATCCTGGATCAGCGCCGCGCACAGGCCGCAAGGGTTCATCGAACCGGAGGAATGATCGCGCGGAGAATATCCCTGTTCCAGCGTTGCCGGGCGCCGTCGAATGCCGCGAAGTCGTGATCGAATTGCCAATAGGCCCACGCCCAGCCGAAGCTTTCAGCGCGCCTTGCCACGAACGACAGGTACTTCGCCCGGCTCTCCGCCGGCGCGCGTTCGTAGACGCCGAACTCACCGAGATAGATCGGGCGCTGCTCCCTCTCCGACCAGGACCTGACCTTGTCGAAATCGGCGGCGGCCCTGGCTTCGTCGTCCGCGGAGCCCCAACTCAACGGGCCGATCTTCGAGAAGGTCGCCGACCACGGCGCGCCTTGATGGGTGAATTGCAGCGGCAAATAATAGTGGAACGTGACGATGAGATTCCTGTCGGCGGCCGGCAGCGTCAAATCCTCAACCGGCAGCGCCTCGGTGTTCAGGACGGCGGCAACCACATTTCGCTTCGGATTGGTGTCCCTGACGATGGCGAGGCACTCGCCGAGCAGCCCGTTCCACTCGGCCGACGTCATGTTCCCGCCGGGCTCGTTCAGGATCTCGAACACCAGCGCCGGATATTTGCCGGCGTAGCGCGACGCGATCTGGCGCCAGAACGCCTTGAGCTTCGCCGTGCATTCCGGCACGTCGCGTTGGCAGAGATCGGTGTCGTGCTCATCGAGGATCGGGATCAGTCTGCTCGCCAGCACCCGCTCGATCACGGCGTCGAGGCGCCGCAAGACGGCTTCATCCAGGATGTTGCCGGAATCCATGTGCTTGAAGCCGAAGAAGTTGATCCGGACGTGTGAAAAGCCCGCCTTGCGGATGGCGGTGAGGTTTTCCAGCCGAAAGGGCGCGTTCTGGTAACCCTCCCAGATGCCGTCATAGCCAAGAATGTTGATGCCGCGCCCTAACGCCGCGACGTCCGGGGACGGCCCCTGCCCGACCGCACGCGCGGGCGAGAGCAACACGGCGGAAAGCACTGCCGCCAGCAGCGCGCTCAACACTCTTTGCGGAAGACATCGGAACCCGGTCATGTTTGCTCCAGCTCGCGCAGCTGCAGGCGCGACGACGGCAACGACCGGCAAGCGGCGAGGAAAAAGGCGATCAGCAGCACCGATGTGAACATCGTCGAACGCAGGAAGACCGTTTCGGTAAAATTGGTCTGGCAGTTGAGGAAAACGAACCCGACGATCAGCGCACAATGCAAACGGTCGATCGCCCGCTCAGCGATCAAGCAGAGCATCTTGTAGGAAAACAGAAAGACGCTCGCCATGAACAGGACATAGCCCAGAAATCCGGTTTCGACGAGAATGGCGATGTAGCCGTTGTGGTAGTTGTCGAGCACCCAGCCATGGTTCTGGTTGAAATAGTCGTAGATCTCGGGTCTGGTCCAGAACCCGTTGATGCCAAATCCGAACAGCGGCGCATCATCGAAATGGCTGATGGCGTACTGCCAGATGAAGGTTCTCTCGGTGAAATTGATCGTCGTGTCGAACACGTGGATCGAGTCGTACCCGGTCGTGTAGAAGTACAGCATCAGCAACGCGGCCGCGACGCACATGGCACATGGCAGCACCGCGTAGACTTGCATGCACCTGACTGACCACAGGGAGGTCAGCAGCAGCGCACAGGCGACCAGCGACAAGGCGCCGGCGCCGCGCGACTCCGAAAAGACGACGCAAGTCGAGGCGAGCGCGAACGTCACGAGGAACGGCAGCCATCCCTGTCCGGTTACCTTTCGATAACAGGCAAAGAACATGAGATAGGCGCCAGCGAAGCCCAGCGTCTGTTTCGACTCGAAGACGCCCTGCCATTGCCCATTGTGCATCCAGGTCTGGTCCACGCCGATGTCCGGGAGCGCGACCGCACAAAACGCCGAGCCCGCGATCAGGACGAAGAGGCCGCGGGTGGTCGATTTCACGATGTCGTCGATGTCGACGCGACTGACCATGCAGAACGCGCCCAGCGTCGTGACCGCGAGCGCCGCGGCCTTCATCAGGGCCGCCACGTCCAAATTTGTCCAGAGCACCGAAATCGCGGCGAACGCATAGAATCCGACGATCACGAGCGTGTCGAGATTGAAGGCCAGCCGCAGGCAGGGACGTATGAACAGGCTCGCATAGATCAGCACGCCCCACATCAGCAGGGCGACGGCCTGCTGAACCAGCGTCACCTCGGTCGGAAGCAGCGCGGGGTGGAACGTCCCCATCGACATGATCACGTTGACGGTGATCGACCAATTGACGACGGTCCGAGCGAAATTTTCCGCATCAACGCCCGGCGCCTGCCAGACCGAGCTATCGACTGCTCGACCGTCCATATCAGTTGTACTCCGCTCATTGAAGAGCTCGCCGCTCCGGTGGATCGGAGCGGCACATTGCACTCAGTACGGATTCAGTCCTTGGTCGCCGAGGACCGGGTCCGGTTGAACAGCAGATAGAGGGCGTGTGGATTGGTCGTCAGGTAGCGCCAGAACAGCCGGCGCGGCTCGAGCCAAAGACGCCAGGCCCATTCGAGCCCGACGATCTGCATCCATCTCGGCGCGCGCGGCCGCGATCCGGACAGGAAGTTGAACAATCCGCCCGACGTCTTGATGACGCCGACATTACCAAGCCGCGACATGAATTCGTCGACGAAGGCCTGCTCGTAGGGCACGCCAAGCGCGACCCAGAGAAAGTCCGGCGCCAGAGCGTTGATCTCATCCACCTTGGCCCGAAGCGCGGCGCCGCGCAGATAGCCGTGCGAATAACCGACGATCTTGAGAGCCGGATAGGCCCGGCGGACGTTGGCGATTGCTGCCTTGTTCTCGGCCTCGTTGGCGCCAAACAGGTAGAAGGTCAGCCCGAGCTCTTCCGCCTTGCGCGCGACGTCGTGGAACAAATCCGTGGTCGCGACGCGCTCGGGAAGCGGGTTCGGCGACCGCAGCTTCGACACCATGACCAGCGGCTGCCCGTCGGCATTGATCAGGTCGGCGGCACGGAACAGCCGGTCGGTCATCGGCTCGGTGGAGCAGCGCGACAACACCTCGCCATTGGCTGACGTCAGATACAGCGGCCGATTGATGCGCCGGTTCGGATACACCGCCTCGACCATGAAGTCCGCGGTCTGCTCGCGATCGAGCACGGCGAGCCGCAGCCCGCCGATGGTCGCCCGGGCAACGCTGGCGGTCGCAGCCCTGCCGACAGGATTGATCCGACGCTCCAGTACGCCGTTCGGCATCGATGATCCGGCTGGCATATCCGCGGAGGAAACCGGTTGCCCAGCGCTCAAACTGTTGCAACTCCGGACAGATGGAGCAGCCGTATCCGAATTGAGACGCCGAGGCCGTTCGCGATCGGCCTGCGCAGGCGAAATTGCGTCGGAAACGCGGGCTTTTTGGCTGTTCGTCAACATTTCAGCAGAACTCCAGGACTTACGTGCCCATAACTGCAATATCCGGTCCAGACCACATGCGATATCGCCGCAGCAGTCCGATTCGACATAGGCCGTAAAGGAATTGTTAACGATGCCGGCCGCCGGGCACGGCGACAGCATCACGCTGGATTCCGCGAGGCCGGCGACGTTCGCGCAGCAACACTGCGCAAAGGTCCACGCTCTACATTAATACAAATCGTATTCTACCAGTGCCCGAGGTCATCAGCCTTGCTATAACGGCGACGCGCTGGCTTGACCGGCGCTTTTTAAACGCAGTTTGTTTGGTTTCACATGAATAAGAATGATGACACGTTCGATGTCTGCATCGACGACGCATTCGACTTCCTGTCTGAAGAATACGCGACATTGTTTGAAGGCTCGGACGCGACCGCCTTCCAACATCCGTTATGGCTGGACACGCTCTATCGCAAGCTCGCTCCCGCCGCGGCAGCGAAGCCGTTGGTCGTCGTCGTCCGTCATCGCACGAACAGCGCGCTTGCGGCCGTGCTGCCGCTGCTGCGCGTGCGGCGCGGCCCGATGCGCACGGTCGAATTCGCGGACCTTCGCGTGTCCGACTATTTGTCGCCGGTCTGCACGGCGGAGACATTCGCCGACCTGCTGCAGGACCGACAGGCCTGCGAGAAGCTTCGCAAACTGGTCCGGCCGTTCGACCTGCTGCGCATTCCCAAGCTGCTCGATGCGAAGATGCCGATCGAGAATTTGCTCGGGGCGCCTCACCGCAGCCTGATGGACACCAATGCCTATGCGACGGTCCTGGTCGCGCCGTTCGAGCAATGGCAGATCAACGCGCTGGGAAAATCCTATCAAAAGGAACTGGCAAAGAAATGGCGCCAGATCCACAAGAAGGGCACGCTTACCTTCTCATGCTGCAACGACGGCGCTTCCATCGGCGAGGCCATGGACGTGATGAGGAAGTTTCGCGGTCCGCGTTTCCAGGCACACGGCGACGGTGACCTGCTGCAGCGTCCGGAATATTTCGATTTCTACTCGAGCGTGGCGCTTCGCGGCATGGGCTGCTTTACCCGGCTCTATGCCATGAAGATGGATGGCGAGGTCATCGCCACTGCCCTTGGGCTGGCTCACCGCGGCAGCCTGCTCGTCGTCATGACGGCTTTCGACATCGAAGGATACAAGAGCCAGTCGATCGGCGCGCTGACCTTCGAAAGTGTTGCCAAGGACTGCATCGCGCGCGGCGACCGGGTGCTGGATTTCACCATCGGTGACGAGCCCTACAAGATGCAGTTCGGAGGCCAGCCCACGCCGATGTCGGGCGTGACGCAGGCCGGCAGCGCGGCCGGATCGCTTGCACTGTTTGCGCTGAAGCAGGCGCCCTGGATCAAGCAGGCCGCCAAGCGGGTGACCGACCTCAGGCCGATCCGCACCTCGACCGGCACGCGGTAAGGCTGCCGGGAAGAGCCGTACCGTCGCTTTACCGAAGCGCGCTGCGGACGCGCATGACCCATCCCGGATGAATCCGGTCCACCTGATGCGTGATCATGCGACGCAGGAAGTGCAGCTTCCGCTGCATGGTCCAGCGCACATCGGTGTTGGAGGTCAAAGCCTCGCGGAAGCGCGCCAGTTGCAGCGAATGCCGATCGGCGGCGAGTTTGTCGCGATCGGAATAGAACTGCGCAATCTTCTCCGTGCCCATGCCGTCGGTCTCGAGCCAGCGCGGCACATATTCGGTGCAGAGACGCTCGACATCCACTAGCAGGCGGCTCACGCCGGTTCCGGCCGCAGGACAGTTGGTCTGGTAGGCATCGCCGATCAGCACGACGCCCGGCTGCAGATGGCCCTCGGTCACCGACAAATCCATGACCCAGTTGTGCACCTGGCCGACGATCTCGAAATCACCGAGGTAGGTCTGCAGTCCCGGCATCAGACGGAGCAGCGTTCGTCTTGTGTCGCGGCGCAGCTCGCGCATGATCGGATCAGTCGGATCGCGGAACATGAACAGGTTCGCGCGCATGCCGCCCGACATCGGGAACAGGCTGAGATAGTCGACGCCGTCAGCCGCCTGCTTGCCGTAGCAGGTCAGCGCGTCGAAGCCGAATGGCGCGTGATCCGGCCGCGCGATCGTGAAGCCGAATGTCACCGAATGGCGCGCGGCGATCGTGTTCCGGCGCATTCCGAGATTGTAGCCGAGCGCGCCCGCCATGCCGGTCGCCAGAACGACCAGGCGCGAGACGACGCGTTTTCCGGAGGCCAGCGTCAGTTGCTGACGATCCTCGCTGCAGCTGACATTGGTCACCTGGTCGAGCAGGAAGCTCGACGTATCAGGCGTCAGGCCGCGGGCCATGTCGACGAGGTTGGCATAGGAAACTCCATAGGATCGTCCGACGCCGATATCGACCAGCTTGCCGTTCCTGATGTTGAGCACCCGGTCATAGGACGAGGCGACGGCCTCGACGTCGTCGATGAAGCCCAGGCGGCGGAAGATATCGATCTGCCGCCCGGCGATCTTTTCGACGCGGAATTCATCCGGCGGGATCAAGCGCTTGTCGATCAGGACGACGCGATAGCCGGCACGCGTGAGGACGGCCCGCGCGAGCGAGCCCGCCAAGCCGGCGCCAACAATGGCGACGTCCGCTTCGATCGTCTCAGCCTCGCAGGTTGCGATCGGCTGGGTCATGCTTTCCTCGGCAATCATCTTGGTCCGCTCCGACGGCTAATTGGCCACGGAACTGCAATTTCCCTGCCTGCCCCTGCCGCCGCGCAGAACGAACACGACCAGCTCCATTATTGAGGTTAACGACAACGCCCCCGTCGCGATCAGCCCCTTCCCGGCACATGACTTGCAGCCGCAGCAGTCATGAAACTGGTGTTTTGGGCGCTCCACAGCAGGCTGGCGGGGCAATTGCGTGGCCGTGGAGCTTCGACAGGTGTCGTTGACGCGCTAACGCGGTTTCAACCAGCAGGGTCCACGCTGTCGAACCGGGCGGCGGGGAAAAATCCGATCTGCGCCGTTTGGACACAGCGAGGACGGCAGCGTTCCAGAATGGAGCAGCGCGACATATTGGCCAGGTTCACGACTACGTGGCGCGTGGAGGCCGGTTGGAAGGAACGGAATTTTAGCAAGAGAACATTAACACTCCTGACCTCACCGATTGCTAGGGTCAGCAGTCTGACAGGATATTGAGACGTCGCTTGTGATTGCCTCTGTTCTTCAAATGCTACGGCGCGATGTCACGCGCGGCGTTGCCGGGACCATCCTCCTCAAGGTTGGCAGCGGCGGGCTCGCGTTCGCCCTGTTCTCGCTGGCGGCGCGGACGATGACGCCTGACGCGTTCGGAGACTTCGCAACCTTGCTCTCCGTCGCCCAGATCGCCGCAGTCGTGGGCCTGGTCGGCCAGGAGCTGTTGCTGGTTCGCTTCCTCAATGAGTACGAGGTGCGCGGTCAGACCGAGCTCACCAAGGGCGTGCTGCTGTCGAGCCTGAAGTACTCGGTGATCGGGATGCTGATCTCGATCGCCGCGATCGCCGCCGCGGCAGCCATTCGCGGCGAATGGTGGCTCTTGATCCTCTCCGTCTCCGCGTTCACCGCCGTCAATGCCGGGCTGATGCTCGGCAGCCAGATCGCGCGATCACTGGTCAGCATCCTGATGGGCGAAGGCAATCGCGAATTCTTCTGGCGGGTTGCCGTCGTCCTGCTCCTGATCGCGGCGCTGTTCGGCCACCGCCAGCTCACCCCCGCCGAATTGTTCGCCGCGATGACGGTCGTGATGGCGTTGGGGCTGGTCGTGCAGATCGTGTCGATCATGCGCGTGCTGCCGAACCTGCGCACGGTCACGGCGCGCTTCGAGACGTCGCGCTGGAATCGCAGTGCGTTCCGCTTCTGGCTCGCCTCGATTCTCGAAGCGGCGAACCAGTACTTCGACGTCATCCTGGTCTACTGGATGCTGGATCCGGCCACTGCGGGCATCTATTTCGCCGCCTCGCGTCTGGCGAACATCTTCGCGATGCTTTCCGCTGCGCTCTACACGTTCGGCGCGCGCCGGCTGCCGTCGCTGTATTTCAGCAAAAATCACCGCGAGCTCGAACATACGCTTAAGCTGATGGCCGAGGTGACCGCGCTCTGTGTGCTCAGTGGGCTCGTCATCGTCTGGGTTGGCGCTCCCTACCTGCTCGGCCTGTTCGGACCGCATTTCGCCGCGCAGCAGTGGGTGTTGATCGTGCTCGCGATCGGAACGGCCTTCCAGGCGGCCGGCGGCCCGTCGGCCGCGGTCCTGCAACTGACGGGGCATGAGCGCGATTATGTGCCTGTCGTCGCCGCCAACGTGGCGTTGCGACTGGCCGGATTTGTCGTGTTGATCCCCTGGCTCGGCGTGCTCGGGGCGGCGATCTCGGCGACGGTTTCCCTCGTGCTCGCCACCATCGCGCTCAATGTGCTGTGCCGCCGGCGGACCGGCGTCGACCCGTCAATTCTGGTGCTGTCGCATCTCTCGTCGTCGAAGGCTGGCGCTTACGCAGTCCGTGTTGCGGATAGCAAGGACTAGAGCGCTTTCAAGCGAAAGCCTGTCCCGCACTTGATGCGGGGTGGACGCCGGCTCGCGTGAAGAAAGCGCGTCAAACACGAATCTAGAGCTTCAGCTCGCCAATCCCAGGGCTTCGCGCTGAGGGTTGCTCACCGCGGCATTGGCCGCCACGCGATTGACAACGAGCGCAATCGGGACCGAACCGAACCTGGACAGATCGGCCCGCGCCTTGCCGATCGCAGCCGTGTTGGCGGTGCCCTCGCGAACCACCAGGATCACCAGGTCGGCATGGGCGGCCAGCGCGACCGCGGCCGGCTGC
The DNA here is from genome assembly GCF_947648125.1 of uncultured Bradyrhizobium sp. Classification (GTDB taxonomy): domain Bacteria; phylum Pseudomonadota; class Alphaproteobacteria; order Rhizobiales; family Xanthobacteraceae; genus Bradyrhizobium. Next base: position 155,668 of record NZ_CANSMR010000005.1, read on the forward strand.
ATGGCAAGCGACGATGCATCGACGATGATCAGGCCGAAATCGGCGCGAATGTCGTCCTGCGGATAGGGCGGCGCCTTGCTGCTGGCGCCGAGCAGTTCGACGACTGACGGCAAATCGGCCTTGATGATCCCTGAGCCTTGCGGTGGCGCAGCTTCCGTGCGCCTGGTTTCCATCTCGATCAGGACGCTGAGCATCCCGTTCTTGACAGCGGACCGGTTGAGCGACCGCGCGACGGTGCTGCCGCCCGCACCGGTCTCGACCGACAGCAGCAGCGCCACCTTACCGTGCTCACCCGGAAGCTGCTCGATGTTCTCGATCAGCAACTGAAGATGCGGACTGAGATCGGGCTCGGCCGCCGTCGAAATCGGGGTCTGCCAGACACTCCTGACGGCATCCGGCGACGCCATGTTGGGAATGCGGGCCAGCACCGGCAAGCCCGGCGGCAATGCAGATTGCGGCGCGGCCGGGGTCGGTGCCGGTGCCGGTGCCGGTGCGGGCGCCTCGGCGCGGCGAAGTGGCGGAATGCTTTTGATCGGGAGCTGCTTCAGATCCAGGCCGGGAACGGCGACGATCGCCGTCGACGTCAGCAGCGAGACGATCGCGAGCGCGACGAGCAGCAGTGGCAGTGGCGGAAGCGTCGAACGAATCGGCGGCGTCGCCGGAGATGCGACCTTGGTCTGCGAGTTCTGAAGACCGCGCTGCTCGTCGGTCGTCCTGTAGCGCGACAGGAACTGCTCGTAGATATTCTTGTTGGCGTCGGCGTCGCGCTGCAATTCCTGCAACTTAACGAACGCCTGACCATCGACCAGGATCTGCTGCTCGGCCGCCTTCAGCTGGTCTTCGAGCGCCTTCTGCTGGTCTCGCTGCGCCTCGTATTCCGACTTCGCGGTGTCGATGTTCTTCTTGCGCTCGATCTCGATTTGCCGGTTGAGGTCGCTCAACTGGCTGAGCGCCATCACAAGGTCGGGATGACGATCGCCGAGCACCCCGCGCTTCTGCGCAATCTGGTCGTTGAGCGCGGAGCGCTGGGCCCGCAGCGCGCTCAGCAGGTCCTGCTTGACCGGCCCGTCGACATTGGCCTTCAGGTCGCGTTGCAACTGCTCATAGCGCGCCTTGGCTTCTTCAGTGCGGGCGCGCGCCGCGGCAACCTGCTGCGTCAGGTCGGTGACGCGCAGTTGCTGTGTGGTGGATTCCTTGCCGGCGTTGACGATCCGGTGCTCGAGCTTGAACTTGGCAACAGCATCTTCCGACGACCGAAGTCGGTCGTTCAAGGTCTTGAGCCGGCTCTTCAGCCAGTCGGCGGCCTCGTCGGTTGCCACGCTGCGCGTCCCGCGCTGGCTGGCGACGAACGCCTCGGCCACCGCATTGGCGTAGTACGCGGCGCGCTGCGGATTGTTGGACGTGAACTTGATGGCGATAACATAGGTTAACCCGCGCCTCGAGATATCGAGCCGGTTGCGAAACCGGTCGAGCAGGCGCGTGGCGTCGGTCCTGCCGCCGGCGATGTCGCTGTCCTCGGCGACCTTGAGCTGATCGATCAGCGGCCCGAGAAATCCATCAGATTTGGCGATCTCGACGTAGCTCTGCAGGGCTGCGGCATCTTGACCGATCCCGGGCAGGACGTCCTGGTCGGCGGTCACGCGCTGCTCGCGCGGGTCGACGACGACGAGCGCCGTCGCGGCGTAGCGCGCCGGGATCAACATCAACAAAATGATACCGACCGCGAAGATGACCGCGGCGAGCATCAGGATGCGTTGACCCTTCTCGCGAAAAAAGGCCAACACACCTGGAATGCTAAGCACGCCCTTGGTGGTTTCCGCGGAGGATTGGCCAGCCGGCACGCCGGCAGTTTCCCACGACGCTGCGGGTTCCGTGACTTCGGAACGTCTCGGGCCTATCCGGCTACCGAACTTCATGGGCTCTGACTCGAATTCAACTGACAGTACTGCTCCAACGTAAATATCTATGGTTAATCGCCGGTTACCCCCTCTCCGTGTTGCCGTAACCAATTAGTTAACGAGCCGGCTGTACCCTGTCTGTGAGATAATAGCTCTCGATTGCTGACACATGTCTGATTGCTAAATGAGCAGTAACCTCAACACGCGCTACTCGATGCACGAGCGCGCTTCGCGTGATAGCTACGCGCGCAAAAATGAAGGAGACGAATCCACTCCTTCGACGGGTGAGGAATCCGTGCTCCAACACACGCCAAGCACCGAATTGCGCGAGGCATCGACCGCATCACGCGATCGACCGAACGAGAGCAAGCGAAAGCTGCGCGTTATCCTGGTGCAGACCCAGGCCGAGAACGCCGGCGCGCAGGAGATCTCGCGGCTGCTCGGCGCCGGCCTCACCGCGCGCGGTTATGACGTCGCCAACCTGTTCTTCTTCCGCAAATCGGATTCCTTCGACGAGCCACCCAATACGTTCTATTGCGCGCAGACCCGCCCCGGAAACCCGGTGGCGCTGCTGCGCATGCTGTGGACGCTCGCCGGCCATCTCAGGACCATCAAGCCCGACGTCGTCCTGACCTTCCAGCACTTCGGCAATGTGATCGGCGCAGGCGTGTCGCGCCTCGTCAGCCGCGCTCCTGTGATCGCCAACCAGGTATCCTCGGCGCTGTCGATGAGCATGCCGGTGCGCGCTGCCGACATCATCATGGGCTCGACCGGTTTCTTCCAGTGCATCACGCTGAATTCGCGGGACATGGAGCGCGAATATGCGCGCTATCCCGCTCCGTATCGATCGCGCATGAAGCATGTCCCGCACGGCTTCGACGACAAGTCGCACAGCCTGCCGAAGGACGTGGCGCGGCAGCAGTTCAAGCTGCCGCCGGACTGTACCCTGCTCGGCTGCGCGGCACGGCTGCACCCGCACAAGCGGCTCGATGCGGCCATTCGCCTGCTGGCTGCCGATCCGTCCTGGCACCTTGCGCTCGCCGGCCAGGGCGCGGATGAGGGACGGCTGAGAGCCCTGGCGGACGAGCTGAAGGTATCGGACCGGCTGCACTTCATCGGCGAGATTCCACCGCGCCAGATGGCCGATTTTCTGGCCTGCCTCGACGTCTTCGTGTTCCCCACGCAGGCCGAAACTTTCGGCCTTGCCGCGGTCGAAGCCGCGAGCGCCGGCATTCCATGCGTCGTCAACGATCTCCCCGTGCTGCGCGAGGTGCTGTCCTACCAGGGACAGCCTGCGGCGGTCTTCGTTGACGCGGCGAACGAGGCCGAATTCTCGGGCGCCGTGTCGAGGGTCCTGACCGATCGTGTGTTGAGCGACGGGCTGCGGCAAAGCGCCGTGGGCCTGAAGTCGCGTTATTCGTTGGATGCCATGATAGAAGAATACGTCCGCATACTCGGCGACGCTGTGGGGGCGGACACGCACTAGGAAGTTGGGCTGGCCATGATTATCGAGTTTCGCTGCGATCGCGAGCAGCCGCGGCTCTGGATGTGCCGCGAGTCGCTGCGCATCAACGATCAGGATATTCCCGTTCAAATCACCTGGACCACGACGCCGGAGCCGCGACCTGCCGGCCTCGACATGCTGTTCGAGCTCGAACGCATCGTCCTGCGCAAGGGCAAGACCGGCGGCGCCGACCGCTTGACGACGTTCCCGGAGCGTCCGCGCGCAGGCGCCCCTGACGTGGTGGTGGACTTCACCAGCGCCACGCGGGATCCGAACTGCTCCGCCAGGCTCTATCTCCGTCCGCGGTTCAACGGGCACGCGGGAGAAAGCGCCGCATTGGCGGCGATTCTCGCCGGCGATCTGCCGGTGATCGAAATCGTCAACGAGCTCGACGGCTCGGTGATGGACCGCGGCCATCCCTCCGCGGAAATCGCGGCCGGCCTCAGCGGCGGGCTCGACACCGTGATGGCACGCACGCTGTCGATGCTGGCTGCGATTCTGTCAGGCGCTCCGCGGCTGGTGCCGCAATTGGCTGCTCCGATGAGCGGCGGTATAGCGCCAAATCCCGCGCCCTTTGTCGTGCGTGGCGTGGCGACGTCGATCGCGAAGGAAATCTATCGCCTGTGCTGCTATGCGCCGCATTGGCATGTCGGTTGGCGCTTCGCCGGGAACACGGATATCTGGCGTACCGGCGACCTGTCGGGACCTACCTGGAACGTGCTCGGCGATCCCGGCAACCGCTTCTATGCCGATCCGTTTCCGGTGAAATGGCAGGGCCGGACGTTCGTCTTCTTCGAAGACCTCGACCACCGGACCGGCAAGGGCATCATTTCGGCGATCGAGTTCGACGGCAGCGGGCCGATCGGCACGGTGATGCCCGTGCTCGAAGAACCCTGGCATCTGTCCTACCCGTTCCTGATCGAGGATAACGGCGAGCTCTGGATGATCCCGGAAAGCACTGCGCACCGGGACGTTCCCATCTACAAATGCATCCGCTTTCCGGACAAGTGGGAGCGGCACTCAACGCTGCTGTCCGGCCTCGAACTTGCCGACGTGACAATCACGCAGCATAACGGCCTTCACTACATGTTCGGGGCCTGGCGCGACGGCACCGGCGGCTATTCCGACACGCTGGCGATCTATTACGCCGGGCAGTTGCTCGGCCCCTGGCAACCGCATACGGCCAATCCGATCCTGATGGATCGTGCGACCACGCGGCCAGCCGGAAACTTCGTGACCGTCAATGGAAGACTGTGGCGGCCGGTGCAGGACTGCACCAACGGATACGGCGCGGCACTCGGACTTGCGGAAGTGCTCGAACTGTCGCCGACGACGTACAAGCAGGCCGTTCGACATCTGCTCAAGCCCGGGCCGCTATGGACCGGGCGCAAGCTCCACACGCTCAACCGGTGCGGCCAGCTCGAGGTGATCGACGGCTCGCGGGTACAGCCCAAGACCACGGCGCTTCTGGCGAGCCTGCGGTCAGGCGACCGATCGTCGCAATGGGACTGGCACAGCGCGCTGGCGAAGCCGATCGCACGGCGGCTCCACTAGAGCGGGATGACGCTTCTTCGAATCATCACCCGCTCTATCTCTTTTTCGAGCATGATCTTTTTGGAAAACCGCTGCACACTTCTCCGGATCATGCTCTAGCACTTGAGCAATCGATACGACGGCTCAGTTCGGCTCGGCGCTCAGCACGCCGCCGAACTGCTCCCAGGAGCTCCCTGTCCAGCGCTGCAGCTGAAGCTGCGTATAGGCCATGCTGTTGGCGGGGCCGGTGTTGATCGTGATGCCCGGCATCAGCGTCGGCAGCACAAGTCCCTTGATGTTGCGCGCCTGCTTGACGATGTTCTCGCGCGACAGGTCGTCGCCGCACTGCTTCAGCACCTGCTCCAGGATCTGGCCCTGCTGGGTCCCGAACAGATAGTTGCTGTCACCGATATCGGCACCCGGAAGATACTTCTCGAAGTGGGCGCGATACCATTTGACGCCGGGATCGTCGGCCCATCTCTTGTCGTTCGGATCCTTCGCGATGGTCGCCACGACGACGCCGACCGCCTTGTCCGCGCCGGCCGGCACGATGGTCGAGGACACCGAGCTCGACACGTAGTTCACGATGGTGAGCGGCGTCCAGCCGATTTCGCTTGCCTTCTTGATCGCTTGCGCGGCGAATTTCGGCGTGCCGGCGATCAGGAATGCCTGGGCGCCCGACGCCTTCAGCGTCACCACGCGGGATTCGATGGTGGGCTCGGTGACCTCATAGGGAGATGTAACCACCTTCCTGTCGAACTCGCCCTTCAGGGTTTCCTTGAACGCGGCCACGAAGTCACGGCCGAGATCGTCGTTCTGGTAGAGGATCGCGATCTTCGCGTCCGGCGCCGTCTGGGCAATGTATTTGGCGTAGACCTTTCCTTCGGTGTTGTAGCTCGGCAGCCCGGTGGTCGTCAGCGGAAACTCGGCGAAGTTTGCAAACTTGGTCACGCCGCTGACGACGAAGAGGTGCGGCACCTTCTTCGCGGTCACGTATTTGATGGTCGCACCGATGCCGGGCGTGCCCAGCGGGCTGAACAGGAACGCCACCTCGTCGCTCTCGATCAGCTTGCGGGTCTGCTCCACCGCCTTGGGCGGCGAATAGGCATCGTCATAGGTGATGAGGTTGATCTTGCGGCCGTTGATGCCGCCGCGATCATTGATGGAATGGACGTAGGCGATGAGGCCCTTGCCGGTATTACTGAGCGGGGATGCCGGACCGCTGAACGGGAATGTCGCCCCGATCCTGATTTCAGACTCCGAGACGCCGGGCGTTTCCGCGCGGACCGCAGTGGCGGCAACGGCCGCGAGCATCGCAATGGACACAGCAAACGTCTTCACCAACATGAACTCCCCCTGAACTCTTATGAACTGACCGGCTGTTCCGACCGCCGCGCCACGCCTACCAGGCTTCGCCGAACGGCCTGATCTCGACGTTGAACGACCACGCGCTGCGGTCCTGATGGGCGACGTGCCAGACCTCGTCGGCGATCGCTTTCGGCTTGATGAAGAAGTCGTCCGGCCGCTCCGGCCAGCGCTTGCGCGTCCATTCCAGATCGATCACCGCATCGATCACGAGATAGGCGACGTGGACGCCTTGCGGCCCGAGGTCGCGCGCCATCGCCTCGGCCAGAATGCGCTGCGCCGCCTTGGTCGGCGCGAACCCTGCGAAACCGGCCTTGCCGCGCAATGCCGAGGTGTTGCCGGTCGCAACGATGGCGCCCTTGCCGGCGCTGATCATCGCCGGAGCAAACCGCCGCGCCAGGTACAGCAGGCCCATCGTGTTGACCTGGAAGTTGCGGTTGAGAATCTGCGGATCGATCTCGCGGAAGGTGCCGAACGCCCCGCCGACGGCGTTGTGGATCACGACACTGGGATGGCCGAGATCGCGCTCCACGGTCGACGCCACCGTCTCGACCTGCACGGGGTCGGACACATCGCATCGATAGGCCTTTGCGCCCGGCAGCTGCTGCTCCAGCGCGGCGAGGCGCTCCTCGTTCCGGGCAAGAAGTGCGACCCGATAGCCGCCTTCAGCGAACCTCCGGGCAAGCGCCGAACCGGTGCCGGGCCCAACGCCGGATATCAGACAGACGGGTGCGGTCATGCAGTCAATCCTCCGCGTTGCGGCCAGTAGTTATCGAGATCAGGCGGCCGCCTTCGACCGCAGCTTCTCGACGTAGGGCTTGAGGTCCGGCCTGATGTGCTCGTGCTCGACCAGCCGGGCAAAATGAGCGAACATCAGCGGATACGCATCCTGCACCCCTGGATGCAGGATCTTGTCCAACCCCTGCTTCTGCAGTTGCTCGGTCCGCGCGTGCTCGTTCATGAACAGCGCAAGCTCGGCGGCAAGGCAGATGTCGGCAATCGAGATGCCGTTCCCGACCAGCGCCTCGCGCCGGGGCGACAGTGCTTGCTCAATGCCCGAGGCATAGATCGCGAACGCATCCTTGGCGCGGGCATGAATGGCCGCGTCGACCGTGCCGCCCGATAGCGCGAGCAGGTAGATTTGCGTGTCCCGCGCAAAGACCAGGCTGACGTCGAGGAAGCTGTCGATCCTCGACGCCTCGTAGGCGTCGCGTCCATAGAGAGGGAAGTTCGCCTCACCGAGCCGCGCCACCGCGCGCATGATGCTGTTCGATTCGAAAATCCCGACCTTGCCGTCGGCGCCGAACGCGGCCGGCACGTTGCCGAATGGCTGCGCTGCCATGAACGCATCGGTCTTGAAGAGCTGCGCGCCGGTCAGTCCGACCCGGCCGGTCCGTGCCAGCGACGACAGCGAGGCGCGTTCCTGCTCGGTGAGCGGATGAGCGTCGTAATCCCACAGCCAGTCGCGCAACTCCTTGCCGGAGGCGCCTCGCACCTCGACGTCGACGCCGCAGAACCGCGCTGCAATGGTTGCCTTCCAGACCCGCGGGTTCGGCAGATAGGAGAAGATGCGCAAGGCGGCCATGATGGCTCTCCGGGTACTCTTGCTTCAGGCGGCCAGCTTCAGGATCTTGACGACGTCGCCGGGCTCGCGGATCGGCTGCGGGTTCGCACGCGTGAAGATCGACAGCATGGCGTTCTTGCCGATCAGCTCGAAGCGGTCTTCGCCGACACCGACATCGGCCAGCCGCCGCGGCAGGCCGAGCTCCGCGATGAAGCCAGCGAAGGCTTCGCTGGCGTCACGGCCGGGCGCACCGAGCGCGGCGGCGATCGCTTGCTGGGCAGCTTCCGTCGCGGGGCGGTTGTAGCGAAGCACGCTCGGCATCATCACCGCCGTGCAGAAATAGTGCGGGACGTCGCAGGTGCCGCCGAGCACATGGCCGATGGCGTGGCTCGCGCCCATCGGCACCCGCGACTGCAATCCGAAGGCCGACAGCCATGAACCCAATTGGCAACTCAGCCGCGCCGCCTCGTCGTCGGGATTGGCCTTGGTACGCAGCAGGCCGTCATGCAGGTAGCGCAGCCCCTGCTGGCACACCGCATCGACCAGCACGTTGGGGCGACTGGAGCAGATCGCCTCGATGCCGTGGTCCATCGCGCGCGTGCCGGAGCCGAGCCAGAGTTTTTCCGGCGTGTATTTGGTGATGGCCGGATCGAGGATGATGCTGCGCGGCATCATCATCGGGTGATTGAAAATCTGCTTCAGCTTGCGGCTGGTGTCGGTGACCAGCGCCCCGGAATTGTACTCGCCGCCCGAAAGCGTGCTGGGGATCGCGATCATCCGGACTTTTGGGTTCCGGAACGGCCCGAACCGGCGGTCCGGCGTGGTCTCGAAGCCGTCGAGGCCATCAGGTTCGAAGATCTCGTGCTCCATGCACATCAGAACGATCTTCGCCGCATCGACCACCGAGCCGCCGCCGATGGCGACCACGAGGTCCGCCTTGGCTTCGCTGGCTTGCCGCGCGATCTGCGTCACCACATCCCGCGTCGTGTGCTGCGGTACGCCGTCGAAGGTCGCGGCATGGCGATCGCCGAGCGCCTTGCGGATCTTCTCGATCTCGTTGGTCGTGGTGTTCAACGTCCGGCTGACGATCAGATAGACGCGCTTGGCGCCCAGCCGTTCGGCCTCCTCGCGCAGCGCTTCGGCCGCCGGCTTGCCGTAGATCACGGATTCCATGCTGGGATATTGATGGCTGCCGACGACGCCCATGCTGTTTACTCCCTCGATGAATCCGTGAATTGCGCTGCCGGTCAGGCCGACAGCTTGGTGAAATCAGGCTGACGCCGTTCGGCGAAGGCAGCGAAGGCCTCGCGCGCTTCCGGTGTCGTCAGCCGCTCCTTGAACAACACGCCTTCCTCGGCGATCTGCGCCGCGATCCGTTGCTGCTCGCGCATCAGCTTTTTGGTCATGCTGAGCGAACCGGCCGGCCGCTTGGTCAGCGCGACCGCCGCGTCATGCGCCTTCTTGCGCAGATCGGCCTGCGGCACGACGGCATTGGCGAGGCCGGATGCCACCGCGCCCGCCGCATCCATCGGCTCGCCGAGCGCAAACATCGCATAGGCGCGTGCGTGCCCGATCCTTAAGGGAAGCAGCCAGCTGGATGCTGCCTCCGGAACCAGAGCCAAATTGACGAAGGGCGTGATCAGCCGCGCGTTCTCGGCGAGGTAGACCAGATCGCAATGCAGCAGCATGGTGGTGCCAACGCCGACCGCATTGCCCTGCACGGCCGCGACCAGCGGCTTGCCGACCTTGCTGATGGTCTCGATGAAGCGATGCGCGGGGCTGTCGACCGTGCTCTCGCCGCGCGCCTGGCTCGCGAAATCGGCGAGGTCGTTGCCTGCGGTGAAGCTGTCGCCGTCGCCCTGGAACAGGATCACGCGGACGGACGGATCCGTCTCGGCCTGCTTCAGCGCGTTCGACATCGCGTCATACATGGCGCCGGTCAGGGCATTCTTCTTCTCGGGCCGTTGCAAGGTCAGCGTCATGACGCCGGCGCTGACCTCCACTTTGACATGCTCGGTCATGGCACTCTCCCGTCAGGCGACCGCGCGGGCCGCCGTGGTTTCGAACTTGCCGTCGAGGAAGCCGGTCAGCCGCTGCCGGATGATCGCTTCGGCCTCGGTCATGATGCGGTCGATCAGCTCCTTCACCGTCGGAATGTCGTGGATCAGGCCGACCACCATGCCGCAGCTCCAGGCACCGGCATCCATCTCGCCGTCGATCATCACCTTCGGGTAGACGCCGGCGACCTGCTCGTGGATGTCCTCGATCTTCAGCCTGGCGCCCCTCTCGCGCTCGATCTCGAGCAGCTCATCGACGCCCTTGTTCTTCAGCACGCGCTCGGTGTTGCGCAGCGCGCGCATCACAAGGCGGGTATCGAGCTCGTCGGCATCGAGCAGCGCCTGCTTCACATTGGCATGGACCGGCGCTTCCTTGGTCGCGATGAAACGGGTGCCCATGTTCATGCCGGCGGCGCCCATCGACAGCGCAGCAACGAGGCTGCGTGCGTCCGCCATGCCGCCCGAGGCCACGAACGGGATCGTCAGCTCGTCCGCCGCGCGCGGCAGCAGGATCATGTTGGGGATGTCATCCTCGCCGGGATGGCCGCCGCACTCGAAGCCGTCGACGCTGACCGCGTCGCAGCCGATCTTCTCGGCCTTCAGCGAATGCCGCACCGAGGTGCATTTGTGGATCACCTTGATGCCGGCGGCCTTGAGCGCCGGCATATACTGCTCAGGGCTGCGGCCCGCGGTTTCCACCGCCTTAACCCCGCCCTCGCGGATCGCTGCGATATATTCGGGATAAGGCGGCGCGGTGAAGCTCGGCAGGAAGGTGAGGTTCACGCCGATCGGTTTGTCCGTCATGTCACGGCAGCGCGCGATCTCCTTCGCCAGCAGCTCCGGCGTCCGCTGGGTCAGGCCGGTGATGATGCCGAGGCCGCCGGCATTGGACACCGCAGCTGCCATCTCGGCGAAGCCGACATAATGCATGCCGCCCTGGATGATCGGATGCTGGATACCGAACAGTTCAGTGATTGCTGTCTTCACAAGTCTCTCCCGCGTTTCCGATCAGTGGACGATTTCGAACAGACCGGCCGCGCCCATGCCACCGCCGATGCACATGGTCACCACACCGTATTTCGCCTTGCGCCGCCGGCCCTCGATCAGGAGGTGGCCGGTGAGCCGCGCCCCGGTCATGCCATAGGGATGGCCGATCGCGATCGAGCCGCCGTTGACATTGAGCTTGTCCGGATCGATGCCGAGCTTGTCGCGGCAATAGATCACCTGTACCGCATAAGCTTCGTTGAGCTCCCAGAGATCGATGTCGTCGATCTTGAGGTTATGCCGCTTCAACAGCCGCGGGATCGCGGCGACCGGGCCGACCCCCATCTCGTCCGGCTCGACGCCGGCGGCGACAAAGCCGCGGAAGATACCGAGCGGCTTCAAGCCCTTCTGCGCGGCAATCCGATCGCTCATGATCACGCAGGCCGAGGCGCCATCCGAGAGCTGGCTGGCGTTGCCGGCGCTGATGGTCTTGCCCTCGAACACCGGCTTGATTTTTGCCAGGCCGTCCGCGGTGGTGTCGGGACGTGGACCTTCATCCTTGGACAGCGTCACCTGCTGGAAGCTGACCTCCTTGGTGTCCTTGTTGACCACGGCCATTTTGGTCGTGAATGGCACGATCTCGTCGTTGAAGCGGCCGCCCTGCAGCGCGGCGCCGACGCGGCGCTGGCATTCGAGGCTGTATTCATCCTGCCTGTCACGGCCGATCCCGTAGCGCTCGGCGACGACTTCGGCCGTCGCCAGCATCGACATGTACATTTCGGGCTTCATCGCCATCAGCTCGTCGTCGACGGCATGGAACCTGTTCATGTGCTCGTTCTGCACCAGGCTGATCGACTCGATGCCGCCACCGATCGCGATCTCCACACCGTCGAGCATGACCGAACGCGCGGCGACCGCGATCGCCTGGAGCCCGGAAGCGCACTGCCGGTCGATGGTGGTGCCGGCCACCGTGACCGGAAGTCCGGCGCGGATCGCGCCTTTGCGCGCGACATTCATCACCATGGTGCCCTGCTGCATGGCGCAGCCCATCACCACGTCCTCGACCTCGCCGGGCGCGATACCGGCGCGCTTGACGGCTTCGGCCATGACGTGGCCGGCCAAGGTCGGGCCGTCGGTGTTGTTGAGCGCGCCGCGATAGGCCTTGCCGACGCCGGTGCGCGCGGTGGAAACGATGACTGCATCCTGTGACATGCTTGCCTCTCTGGCTTAGGCGACCGCGTCGAGCTGCGCGAAGCGCAGCACGTGATAGGCGGGATCGCCGAACTGGATGTTGATGGAGGAAATCCGCTTGAAGTAGTGGCCGACATTGAGCTCGTCGGTCATGCCCATGCCGCCGTGCAGCTGCACCGCCTGGTCCGCCACGAACTTGCCGGCATAGCCGATCTTGGACTTGGCGCCCGATGCGAGCCGGGAGACGCCGGCCTCGTCGTCGCTGAGACTGAGGCTGAGATGCTGCATCAGGGACAACGCTTCCTGATGCGCGATGAACATGTCGACCATCCGGTGCTGCAGCACCTGGAAGCTGCCGATCGTGACGCCGAACTGCTTGCGCGTCTTGGAGTAGTCGAGTGTGGCGTCGTTGAGCTCGCCGATCGCGCCGACCGCCTCGGCACAGAGCGCGCCGATGGCGCGGTTGCGGCAGGCCTCCAGCGCGGCGACGCCCTCGCCTTCCCGGCCGAGCAGTTCGCCGCGTACGCCGCGCAGGCTGATCTCGGCCGCCCGGCGGCCATCGATGGTCTTGAAGCTCTGCAGATCGAGATTGGCGGCGCGGCGATCGACTACGAACAGGCTGACGCCGCCGCGATCGTGACGATGACCCGAGGTCCGGGCGGAGACGATCAGATAATCCGCCCAGGGCGCGGCCAGCACCGCCGTCTTCTCGCCGGTGAGGACATAGCCGTCGCCCTCCCGGCGCGCCGTGGTGGTGACGGTTGCAAGATCGAAGCGCGAGCCTCTCTCGGTCCAGGCCAATGCCCAAAGCTTCGATCCCGCGATAATATCTGCGATGAAGGCCTGCTTCTGCACGTCAGACCCGAGCTGCTCGATCAGGCCGCCGGCAACGACAACGGTCTCGACGAACGGCTCCACGACAAGATGGCGGCCGAACTCCTGCATGATGATCATGGTCGACAGCGGCCCGCCGCCGAGCCCGCCGACGGCTTCCGAGAATGGCGCGCCGAGCAGGCCGAGCTCGGCGAACTCGGCCCAATGCTTGCGGCTAAAGCCGTCCTCGCTTGCGACGATCTTGCGGCGCGCGTCGAAGTCATACCGGTCGCGCAGCAGCCGCTGCACGCTGGACCGCAACAATTCCTGCTCTTCCGTGAACTGGATATCCATCCGATCCTCTCGTGCCGCCACTGCTAGAGCGCGATGAGATGCGCTCTGGGTCCGTGTTTGAGCATCATGCTCTAGAGACCAAGCACCGCCTTCGCGATGATGTTGCGCTGGATCTCGTTCGATCCGCCGTAGATCGAGAGCTTGCGCGAGTTGAGATACTTCTCCGACGCCGTGTGGCCGTAGTCCGGGCCCGGCATGAAATGGTTGGCGCTGACCGGATGCTCGCGGATCGCAAGGCCATCATTGCCGATCGCCCGATGGGTCAGCTCGGTGATATCCTGGAAGATCTCGGTGCCGCGGATCTTGAACAGCGAGGCCGCCGGCCCCGGATCGATGCCGCGCGCCATCTGGGCGACGACCCGAAGCTCGGTCGCCTCCAGCGCCAGCACGTCGAGCTCGACGCGGGCGATATCCCTGATGAATTCGAGATGCGCCGGATCGTCTTCCGGGATCTCGGCTTTCACGATCTTCTTCAGTCGTGCGATGTAGCGCGTCGAGCGGCCGATGCCGGCCATGCTGGTGCGCTCATTGCCGAGCAGGAATTTGGCGTAGGTCCAGCCCTTGTTTTCCTCGCCGATCAGGTTCTCGGCGGGGACGCGGACGTTCTCCAGGAAGACGTCGTTGACCTCGTGCGAGCCGTCGATGGTGATGATCGGGCGCACCGTCACCCCTGGCGACTTCATGTCGATCAAGAGAAACGAGATGCCGGATTGCGGCTTGGCGGCCGGATCGGTGCGGACCAGACAGAAGATCCAGTCGGCATGCTGCGCCAGCGTGGTCCAGGTCTTGTGGCCGTTGACGATGTAGTGGTCGCCGTCGCGCACCGCCTTGGTGCGAACGGTCGCAAGGTCGGAGCCGGAGCCCGGCTCCGAATAGCCCTGGCACCACCAGTCTTCGCCGGACAGGATGCGCGGCAAGAACTTCGCCTTCTGTGCCGCGTTGCCGAAAGTGTAGATGACGGGACCGACCATGGTGACGCTGAACGCCAGTGGCGGCATGGTGCCGGCGCGCGTCGTCTCCTGCTCGAAGATGAAGCGGCGGGTGATCGACCAGCCGGGCCCGCCATATTCCTTGGGCCAGAGCGGCGCGATCCAGCCCTTCTTGTGCAGGATGCGATGCCACAGCAGCATCTGCTCCTTGGAGAGATCGGTCTCCGGATTGGGGACGCGCATCTCCGCCGGATAATTGTCCTTGATGAAGGCGCGGACGTCGTCGCGAAACGCCGCGTCTTCAGGGGATAGCGCCAACTCCATCTGCGATGCTCCCTACCACTTCTCGCCGAAGGGCCGAATTTCCAGCTCGAAGGTCCAGGCACTCTTCGGCTGCTGGTAGAGCTGCCAGTAGGACGTCGCGACCGAAGCGGGCGGCATCAACAGATCGGGATTGTCGAGCGCGTTCGGGCCGAGCGCCTCGATGCGGCGCTGCCGCACCCATTCGGTGTCGACGCCGGAATCGATGATCAGATGCGCGACGTGGATGTTCTTCGGTCCGAGCTCGCGGGCCATCGCTTGCGCCACTGCGCGCAGGCCGAACTTGGCACTGGCAAAGGCGGCATAACCGCTGCCGCCGCGCAACGATGCTGTTGCGCCGGTGAAGAAGATGTTGCCTTCGCCGCGCGCCGTCATCAACCGCGCCGCCTCGCGTCCGGCCAGAAAGCCGGAGTAGCAGGCCATTTCCCAGACCTTGCGGAACACGCGCTCGGTGGTCTCCAGGATCGGGAAGTTGACGTTGGCGCCGATGTTGAAGATGCAGACCTCCAGCGGCGCATGCTTGTCGGCGTCATTGAGGAATGCGGTGATCTCCTCCTCCTTGCGCGCGTCGAGCGAGCGCGCATGGATCTCGCCGCCGGCGGCCTCGATCTCCTTGACCAGCGGCGCGAGCCTGTCGCCGTTGCGGCGGCCGGCGAAGACCGTAAAGCCCTCGGACGCGAACTTCTTGGCGATCTCGCCGCCGATGAAATCACCGGCACCAATGACGGCCACCGTCTTGTTTCTCTTCTGCATGGTGTACTCCGGTCTTGTTTGAGTGAACTGGCTTGTGGCGTCGGCTCAGCCTCAGCTGCGCAGCGACTCCGCCAGCTTGTGCTTCAGGAGCTTGCCCGTCGATGTCGCGGGCAGCGCGTCCATCAGGATAATCTCCGACGGGCGCTTGTACGAGGTGAGTTGCGGGGCAATATGGGCCATCAGGTCCTGCACGGTGGCGGTCGAACCCTTGATCAGCTGCACAAAGGCAATGACCTCCTCATTGCCCTCGACCGGCCGGCCGACCACGGCGCACTGCACAACGGCGTCGTGCGTGCTCAGCACCGCCTCGATCTCGGCCGGATAGACGTTGAACCCGGAGCGGATGATCATCTCCTTGGTGCGCCCGACGATGTAGAGGACGTCATTCTCGAAGCGGGCGAGATCGCCCGTATTGAACCAGCCGTCGGGATCGATCGCCTTGGCGGTCAGATCAGGCGCGCGGTAATAGCCGCGCATCACATTGGGGCCGCGGACATGCAGCTCGCCGACGTCGCCTGATGCAACCGGCTTGAGATCGCGGCCGACCAGTTTTGCTTCGAGGCCCGGCATCACGGCGCCGACCGCGTGGTCGGCCCGCGGGTTGTCGGGCCGAACACCGGAGATGCCGGGCGAGCATTCGGTGATGCCGTAGCCGTTGAGCAGCGGCAGCCCGAGCTCCTGCTCGACCCGGGATTTGAGATCGAGATCGAGTGGCGCACCGGCCACCGAGATCACCCGCAGCCGGCCGCGATCGAGCTGCGGCAGGCCGGCGTTGCGCCGGTATTCGAGCAGGCGCTGATAGGTGGCGGGCACGCCGTTCAGGATCGTGATGCCCTCCTCGGCCATCGCCTTGACCAGCGCGGCCGGATCGTACTTGGCGACCAGGCGCACGGTGGCGCCGACCATCAGGGTCATTGTCAGCAGCGAGATGCCGACGATATGCGAGATCGGCAGCACGCAATATTGCACGTCGTCGGCCGCCATCTTGCGGAAACCCGCGGTGCCCCGGGCGCTAAAGAGGAGATTGCGATGGGTCAGCATCACGCCCTTCGGCGCGCCCGTGGTGCCGGACGTGTAGATCAGGACCGCGACCTGGTTGGCGCCATCGGCTTCGACCGGCTCGGCCGTGGTCGCCAGATTCAGGCCGGTGACGGCAACGCCGCGGAGCGGGCCGACATCCTGCACAACAGCCTCATAGCGCGCAGCATGCGCGGCCGCCTCTTGGGATACATCGGCGGTCAGCAACACACGGCGGGCGCCGCTGTGATCCCTGATCTGATCCAGCTCACGCGGCGACAGCCGCGGATTGACAACGATTGACCAGACATCGAGCCGGCTCGCCGCCAGCAGCAGGCAGGCCAGCGAAATCGAATTCTCGCTCACGATCATCATGCGGTCGCCAGCGCGGATGCCCAGCGCCTGCAATGCCTCGGCGACACGGCCGACCGTTCGATCGAGCTCGCGATAGGTCAGCCGCCCCTTGTCGTCGATCAGCGCCGGATGATCCGGTGTCGCCGCGACGTGGTGATCGATCACCTCGTGGATGCGATTCGGCAAGCCTTCCACACTTCCTTCGATAATCCGGATCGGCGCCTGCACTGAAACCTCCCTGTCGCTACCCTTTGGGCTTGTTGTGTTAAGGAATTTTTCCGCTCAGGCGGTCTTGCGCTGCCCGGCAGCTAGCTGTGCGACGATCTCTTCCTCGACTTCGCGCACCTTGTCCTTGCCGAAGAAGATCTCGTTGCCGACATAGAAAGTCGGCGAGCCGAACGAGCCGCGCGCGACCGCGTCGCTGGTGTTTTCGATCAGCTTCTTTTTGACGTCATCCTGCTGGGCACGGGCGATCAGACGATCGATGTCGATGCCCGAAGACAGGAACGCCTCGCGGAAGACCTGCGGGTCGTCCATCTTCTTCGGCTCAACCCACATGTGCTTGTAGGCCGCGCGGAAGTAGGGCTCGAACACACCTTCGAACTGTGCGGCCACCGCGCCGCGCATCAGCGCCAGCGTGTTCACCGGAAAGAACGGGTTCATCGCGAACTTCGTGACGTTGTGGCGGCGCAGGAAACGTTCGGTCTCGAGCGCGTTGTATTCGGGCTTGTTCTTGATCCCGCGCAGCGATTCGCCGGGCGACATGTTGCCGGTTGCCTTGTAGACGCCGCCGAGCAGCACCGGGATGTAGTCGAACTTGACGCCGGTGCGCTTCTCGATCCCGGGCAGCGCGAGCTCGGCGAGATAGGCGTTGGGGCTTCCGAAATCGAAATGGAATTCGACCTTGAGCGGAGCAGCCATGGAACGCCCTTCCCTTCGATGGGCGGCAATCACCTGTCGCCGCCGGTTGATCGTGGCTCGGACCATAAGTTCTATTTTAGAACTGTCAATATGATATTTGTCATCCAATGATCGTGCGACGGGCCCTGCGTAGGCATCCTATTGAAATGACGTAAGTTCTGTTTTAGAATTTTATGTGCGATACCGCCGCAGATCGCAGGAGACGCCGATGAAATGGGATACCCTCGAGGAGGAGCCGTGCTCGCTGGCCCGCACGGTCGCTGTGATCGGCGACCGCTGGAGCCTATTGATCCTGCGCGAATGTTTCCTGCGCATCCGCCGGTTCGATGACTTCCAGGCATCGCTCGGGATCACGCGGCATCTGCTCGCCGACCGGCTGAAGAAGCTGGTGCGCTTCGGCGTGCTGCGCAAGATTCCCTATCAGGAGGCGCCGAAGCGCTACGAATACATCCTGACGCAGAAGGGCCTCGACCTCTATCCGATCATCATGTCGATCGTGCACTGGGGTAACGTCCACATGGTCGATGCGCGCGGCCGGCCGTTGCTGCACGAACACAAGACCTGCGGGAAGATGTTCGATCCGGTCATGGTCTGCTCGGAATGCGGCGAGCCGCTGAGCGCGAAGGCGGTCCATGTGCATCCGGGCCCCGGTGCTCGGAAATCGTCGCCGGTGCACGCCAGCGCGCGGGAGCGCGCCAAGCGCGCCGCTGAATCGAGCTAGCTCATTCGGGGTGACGGCGCGGCCATCAGCGCGACGTTGCCGCCGAGCAGGCACCCGACAGCACGGCCGCCGGCGAAGCCGATGCGGACGCGGATTTCCGATAGACGCCCCATCGCCCTGCCCTGCAGGATTCGGATCTCCTGGTCGTTCGCAGCGACAAGGCCGGCATCGAGCAACCCGAATGCCAGCGCCGCGGCCGCGATGCCGGTTGCGGCATCCTCGCGATAGCCGGACGAGCGCGGGAATTGCCGCGCCTCGAACAGGCGCGCCTCGCGGTCGATCACCGCGAACGGATAGAGCCCGGTCGATCCGATCCGGCCGCACACCGCTTCGACGGCCTCGGCCGCGGGATCAAGCGCATTCAGCGCCTCGGGAGAGCGCATCGGAATCAGGGTCTTGATCCGCGACGTGACCGCATTGCAGGGCGTAGCCCCGCCGATCGCATCCGGCCCGACCGCGAGCGCCCGCAGCACGTCAGCGCGTTGCGCATCGGTGAGCGGAACGGTCTTCCCGGCCGGCTGGGTGATTTCGACACGGGGCTCGCCGCTATCATCCCGGTTGATGAAGCCGGTGACGGGACCGCTGCGCGTCGAGATCCGGATCTTATCTCCGGGCAGCTTGCCATGGCGCGCCAGCAGCCAGAGCGCGCCGATGGTGGCGTGGCCGCACATCTCCATTTCGTGGTTCGGAACGAAGAAGCGGAACGTGGCGTCGAAATCGTCGCTCTGCGCCGGCAACACGAAGCCGGACTCGTGACCATGGCGGCGGGCGACGTCCTGCATGTCGGACGCGCTCATGCCGCTTGCATCGACCACGATCGGACAGGGATTGCCGCCCTGCCCATCCACCGTGAACACGCTGACCATCTCGGCTGTCGTCATGATGTTGCCCGCTCGTCTCGCGTTGCTACTTGACCAGCATCGCGCCGGTTTCCGGATGCTGCAACCAGCCGAGCAGCGCCGCGTGGAAGCGCGCCGGCGCCTGGATCTGCGGCGAATGGCCGAGGTCGGGGAATTCGATCAGCTGCGCATGCGGGATCCGCTTCGCCGCCTCCTTGCCCAGCACCGGATAATTGCCGAGCGTCTTGCGGATCTCCGGCGGCGCGGTGTCCTTGCCGATCGCGGTGGTGTCCTTGTCGCCGACAAACAGCAGCGTCGGCGGCTTGATCTGCTCGAATTCGTAGAACACCGGCTGGGTCGCGATCATGTCGTAGAGCCGCGCCGAGCTCGACGCCACGGCGGCGCGGCCCTCCCCGCGATACATGCCGGCCAGCATCTGCACCCAGGTCTCGTAGGACGAATCCCAGGTGTCGGCATAGTAAGTCGCGCGTTCATAGGCGCGGATGCTGTCCGCGGTGACGCGCGTCTCGCGCTGCATCCAGCCGTCGAGGCTGAGCCACGGCACGCCCTTGGCCTTCCAGTCCTCCAGCCCGATCGGATCGACCAGCACCAGGTGGTCGGTGGCCTCCGGATACATCAGCGCGTAGCGCATCGCCAGCATGCCGCCGGTCGAATGGCCGACCATGATCGCATGCGCGATCCCGAGCGAGGCGAGCAGCGCGCGGCTGTTGCCGGCGAGCTGCTGGAAGGTGAATTGATAGCGTTCCGGCTTGCTGGATTTGCAGAAGCCGATCTGATCCATCGCGATCACGCGATAGCCGGCGCCGCTGAGCGCCTTGATGGTGCCGTCCCAGGTCGCGGCACAGAAATTCTTGCCGTGCAGCAGCACCGCGGTCTGCCCGTTCGGCGTCGCCGGCTTAACGTCGAGATAGGCCATGTCGAGCTGCTGCCCCTGCGAGCTGAAGCGGTAGTGCTTGACCGGATAGGGATAGTCGAAACCCTGCAGTTCCGCCCCGTAAGCCGGCTCGGCGGCCGATTGCGCCCATGCGCTGGACGAACCGAGCGCAACGGTCGCAGCGACGGCGAGATGAAACAGGGTTTTCAGGTGCATCTTGGCAAATCCGGAACTCGGGGGCGACGTCGTGATGCCGTAGCCGAACGGCTGGGCGCCATCCAGCGCCAACAGATGATTTGTTCGTGATCCGGCGGTGAAATTACGCCGGATCGAACGCCCGGATCGGCGGCAGATTGCCGTTGAAGCGCTCCACCTCGACGGTGGTGAGCTGGCCGGTGCAGCCCTGCGCGAAGGATGACGTGCCGACGTCGCGGGTCAGCACGTTCGGATTGCCGTGCACGCAGAGCGGCGCCTCCTCCTCGGGGTCCATCGGATCGTACCAGGCGCCGGTCGGCAGCTGCACCACGCCGGGCGCGATGCTGTCGGTGACATGCACCGCGGCAAGGCAGGCGCCGCGCGCATTGAAGATGCGGATGATGTCGCCATCGGCGATGCCGCGCGCCTTGGCATCGTGCGGGTTCATGCGCGCGACCTCGCGGCCGCGATGCTTGGCCTCCAGCGAGTGCCCGCCGAAGTCGAGCTGGCTGTGCAGCCGCGTCACCGGCTGGTTGGCGACGAGGAAGCACGGCGAGCCAGATGTCGGCGTATCGGTCTTCGCGAGCCAGACCGGATGGCCCGGACAATCCGCATCGCCATGGTCAGCGATCTTCTGCGAGAAGATCTCGATGCGCCCGCTCGGCGTCGGCAGCGGCCGCGCGACCGGGTCCTCGCGGAAACGGCGCAGCGAGCCGCCGTCGTCGAGATGTTGCGGCACGACCAGGCTGCCGCGCGCCCAGAATTCATCGAAGTGAGGGGCCTCGAGCCCGCGCGCGGCGAGCGCCTTGCGGGTCGGCTCAAAGAGATGTTCCAGCCATTGCCGCGAGGAGCGCCCTTCGGTGAAGGGCTCGCGGGCCCCTAACCGCTCGGCGAGATCGGCGAAGATCTCGTAGTCGTCGCGGGCGAGGCCGAACGGCTCGGCGATGCGGTGCATGGCGACCATCAGCGGATCGTTGCTGGAATAGCCGATGTCCTCGCGCTCCAGCGTCATCGTCGAAGGCAGCACGATGTCGGCGTGGCGCGCCGTCGCGGTCCAGGCGAGCTCATGCACCACCAGCGTGTCGAGCCGCGCAAACGCCTTGCGCAGGCGGTTGAGGTCCTGGTGATGGTGGAACGGATTGCCGCCCGCCCAATAGACCAGCCGGATATCCGGATAGGTGCGCGTCTCACCATTGTAGCGATAGGCGGTGCCGGGATTGAGCAGCATGTCGGCGATGCGCGCCACCGGAATGAAGTCGGCGACGCCGTTGCGCCCCTGGCCGAGCGTCGGTCCGGGCACCGCATTGACGCGACGCCCGTAATAACCGATCGCGCCGAGCGAATAGGCATAGCCGCCGCCGGGCAGGCCGATCTGGCCGAGCGCTGCCGCCAGCACCATGCCCATCCACACCGGCTGCTCGCCATGCTCGGCGCGCTGCAGCGAGTGAGACACGGTGATCAGCGCGCGCCGCCCGGCAAGCCGTCGCGCCAGCGTGCTGATCGCATCAGCGTCGATGCCGCAGATCGCCGCGGCCCATGCGGCGCTCTTGGGCTCACCATCCGACTCGCCGGTCAGATAGCGCAAAAACACCGGCCAGCCCTCGGTGTAGCGATCGAGGAACGCCTGATCGTGCAGGCCCTCGCTGACCAGGGTGTGGACGATGCCGAGCATCAGCGCGGTGTCGGTGCCGGGTGTCGCCGTCAGCCATTCGGCGCCGGCCTCGACAGGCAGATCGTCGCGCAGCGGACTGACCAGGATGAACCGGCAGCCGCGCCGCTGCGCCGCTTCCATCGCGCCGCGCTCGACATGCTTGCTGATCGAGCCGCCGGCCACCATGGAGTTCTTCAGCGCCATGCCGCCGAACGCCAGCACGATGTCGGTCTCGGCCGCGATCTGCTCCCAGGTGACGTTGCGCTTGGTGATGTCCTCGTAGCCGGTCAGGATCTGCGGCAGCAGCACCGAGGACGCGCCCGAGGAATAGGAGTTCACCGAACGGACATAGCCGCCGAGTGCGACGTTGAGGAAGCGATGCACCTGGCTCTGCGCGTGATGGAAGCGGCCCGCGCTCGACCAGCCATAGGAGCCGCCGAACACCGCGCCCGGGCCGATCGTGTCGCGAACCCGCGCGAGCTCGCCGCCGAGCAGATCGAGCGCCTGCTCCCAGCTGACGGAGACGAAGTCATCGCGGCCACGACGATCGTCCGGACCGGGACCGCGCTCGAGCCAGCCGCGGCGGATCGCAGGCTGGGCGATGCGCGCCTGGTGGCGCAGCGCGCCGGGGAAGTTGTTGATGATGCCGTTCGGATCGGGATCGCCGCCATAGGGCCGGACCTCGAGGCCCGCCTTGCCGAGCCGCGCCGAGAACACGCCCCAATGCGAAGTATGCGGCTTGAAACCATCGGACAGATCGAGGCCGGGATCAGGGTAGCCAATGGTTTCGCTCATCGAGTTTCCTTCATCCGCGGGCCGGCGGTCAGGCCACGCCGGTCGCAACGCGTCGGCCAGTATAGTGATCCAATCGGCGCGCGGTACCCGCTGACCGGATATCGCCCCGTGCCTTGCCGGCATAACTGCGGCGACGGTGGCGGAGCACCCCGCCGCAGGGGCGCGCAGCCAAAATATCGAAAACAACCCCATGCACAGTAGCGGGCGGGCCGCCGGCGTTCGACAGGTCAACTTGACACGTCGGGCAACTCAGGGGTATTTTTCCAATATTCCGAAATCGTGCAAGCGCCCCCTCGCCCCCAACAACGGGGCGACGATTGCGCTTGCGACCGAAACCCCTCCCCACAATTCAAATCGCACCGGCACCCGCAGCGAGTGATCGCCTGCGCGCGTGCCGCGCGCGCTCCGGAGACCATCGACATGACCATTGCACCTGACATCACCGTGCCGACGATGCCCGCCGCCAACGGCCAGTGCCAAGCCGCCGCGACACCGCGCATAAAACTCTCGCGGCGCGGATTCGCCATCGACCACCCCGACCGGAAGCTCGGCGAAGCGCTGATGGCGAACGCGCTGGGCGCCGCCGATCGCGAGGCGATGGACGGCATCCTGCGGCAATTGGTCAAGGCCAGCGTGAGCGGCGGCAAGGCCTGCGAGGTCAACCTCGCCTTCATGATCTCGATGGTGAAGAGCATTGGCCCGCGGGATTCCGTCGAGGCCATGCTGGTGGCGCAGATGGTGTCGGTGCATGTGATGGCGATGCGCTGCGCCCATCACCTCGCGCATGCCAACGACCTCGCCCAGCACGACAGCGCCGCGCGGGCGCTCGGCCGGCTCACCCGCACCTTTCCCGCCCAGATCGACGCGCTGAATCGTTATCGCAGCCAGCGCGAGCCCGCCATCACCGTGCAGAATGTGAAGGTGGAGGACGGCGGCAACGCCATCGTCGGCACCGTCACCCAGCATGCGAGCGTGATCGTCTCCGACCAGACCCCGGCCTCCGCGGCGCGGGCACCGAGGCCCGCGGACGCCAGGCAACGGCAGGACGCTGCCGATGCCAGGCAGGACGCGCAGGCATGAGCGGTCACGTCAGAACCACCAGCCCGATGCGGGCGAGCCCGCGCTGCGGCGCCAAGACCCGCAGCAGTGGCGCGTGCCGCGCGCCGGCGGTGCACGGCAAGACGCGCTGCCGCATGCACGGCGGCGCCAAGGGATCCGGTGCGCCAAGGGCAAACCGGAACGCGCGCAAGCACGGCCTGTTCACCAGGGATGCGATCGAAGAGCGAAGGCGGATACGGGAGGTGTTGGGGGAGGTGCGGAAGGTGCTGGAGGGGATGAAGTGATTAGTTGCGGTGCGTGCGCTAACTATATGCGCGATTCAGAGATCGTCCGAGCGTGATCCGCCCGGCCCGGGTTGAACCGAAGCCGAGATTGAGATAGATCGCAGCGACGACAGATATTTGAGTGCACTGTCACCGCAGTTGCGGCAGATAATTGATCGCGCGAGCAATCGACGCCAACGTGTCATCGGTCCGGCCGTATGTGAATTCGTCAGAGAATACTTCGACGGTCCCGGAGTTCTTTGGATAACGAAACTGATGTTGCAGATGATATTCACTCAGGCTGTCGATCACCTTTATCGAATTCGGCGAGAGAATAAGGCCTGCGTCGACAGCGAGTTCAAGCAATTGATTTAGATTGTGCGCCAAGGGTGGACGATCGATCTTTTTCGTCTTATCGACGCCAGCGTATTGCAGGTATGCCTTGAGCCCGTTCTCTAGCGCGAATCCAATCAGCAAAAAGAAAGGAAGTATGTGTGGTCTGCGCGTGCTCCTGTGATGAGCAGCCGCGATCGCGGCTGCCCCCTCCATTAGGGATACGGCGTAGGCCAGACGATCTTCCGGATCTTGGGGCAACGGCTCCGCTGGCACTGTGATCAATTTCCCTCACCATCCGCTGCGATCACGTGAAACCACAGCCCTAAAGATTTCTGCAGCAGAAACTTCCGTTCATCAGTTTGAACACTGATCTCGTTGCCAACATCAAGTCCGCTCATCAACGTCGAGACGATCTTGCCGCGTGCAGACTCATTGAGCTCTGGCGTGGTTGCCGCAATCAGCGCGCTGTAACCGAGCAGGCATTTCGCGACATCCGCTGCACCTTGCGCGCCGCTGCAAATCATTGTGATCGCGACCACATTCTTCTCGCCCTTCTTGGATTCGACCATCATGCCAAGCACGCTGCCGATCTTGAAGTTGCAGACGGTTCGCTTGTCCTGACCTCCGTCTAAACAGCCAGCCGGAACGACGTCATCCTTGATAGCCATCTTTGCGAGTGACTTTTTAATGTCAGCTCGCACCGAGACAAAGGTGATTGGTTGGAGGCTGTCCGTGTCCGCCCTGGCTGAGGCGGTGAAAAACGCGACGCAGACGGCCGCAAAGATGATCCTGAAAACCATCGTGGTCCAAAAAATTGCGAACTGAATTACGATCTACTATAGCGAGCGCGCTTTTTTCGGCCAGTACTTTCGATTGCTCATCGCGACAAATGCACCAGATTTAGCGTTTCTAAATCACGGTAACAGTGCTGGACTGCACCCCGTAAGTGAAACACGCTAATCTCTGTGACAGGCAATTGCGGTCACAGTGTACTGAATCGCCAACGAGGAGTTTAAGTGCACTGTCACCGTAATTCGGGCCGGGTAAAACAGGCACAAATCGACAATCCTCAGTCCGCCTTGATCGCAGCAGGGGGCACACTGATCCGCCCATTCGAGAACTTCACTGCCTCGAGATTTACCGCTTCGGCAAGACCTGCCCTTTCCAACCTCCGCCTTAGAAAGATTCGGGCCAACCCGTCTAGAAGCGAGGCCAGACCAATCTTGGGCCGCTCCAACGCATTCATAACCCCGTGATAGATACCGAACAGACCAAGCAGGACGCCGAACACAATCGACAATGGCGAGGACTTAGTTAGCCAGCCGGAAAAATAGTTCAGCACCGCTCCTCCAGCGAATAGCAGAATGGTGACAGTTCCGATGAGGTCGAATATGCGCACTGTTCTAGTCGTCCATTTTGCGATAGCGTGCACACTAGCCTCTCGCGACGTTCGGAGCGACATAGCCGCATTGAGCGCCGAATCTCGCTGTAAAGCAATTATCTCGGCGCTCGCGCGCAGACTCTCTGCCTCAGCGGCACGTTCTTCCTCAACTCTGAGATGCTCTGCTCTTTGAGCAGCATCAAGTCTGAGATGCTCGGCTTCTTGGGCGGCCAGCTGTGCGTCAAAAGCTTTCTTCTCCTCAGCTATGGTAGCTTGCCGCATCGCCTCTAAAAGCTCTGCCGCATTGTCAGCCGTGACGACCTTCTCATTGTTGAGCGTTTGATCGGCCAAGCGGCGAAGACTACGGTGATCACTGATAAGGAGCTCAAATTCCTCCATCTTCTCAGGCGTAAACTCCTTCAAGCGCTCAGCAACCGCGTCCCGCACCTCGCCCCGAACCCGCAGCACGCGCTCGCATGCGGCCAGCAATTGTCCGCGAGGTATGCGTTCGGCGACACCGAGCCCCGTTCTTAGCCACGCAACTGTTGCCAGTTCACGCTGATGTATGACCGGATTTTCTTGAGTTTCGTACAGAAGTCGGCTTGCAAGACAATATTGGCGCGAGTGCTGCACGAAGCGCGGATTGCGCGTGACGAAAATGTAGCCACACTGAAAAATGTCACCGCTGTGCCTGCCTGTTCTTAGGCGCATAGTGAGAGCAAGGCTTGCCGCATCGTGCTCCCTCGGTGCAACGTCATGAACCCAATTGATTGAAGAAAAGTAATCTTCGTAGAGCGCGTCGGTGAAGTATCGGTGCGTGTCCGGTCGTTGCTTTAGGTCAATTGGCAGAACTGTGATACCCGCGCGGTCCAGCGCACGCTGCGGATCATTCGCTACAGCCTGGACGTATTCGGGCATGACCTCGCGCTTAAGAATCGCCTCGTGCGTATAGCCATGACGCCGCACATCAGGAAGCGAAAGCATGCTGGTGAGATTTCTGCGAATTTCATCACACGTTACTGGGAACACAACGAGGTTGCAGCCTATGCCCTTGAGAGCGTCGAAGATCATTCGCACGTCTTCTTTTAGAACTGTTCCTGAACACCCCAAAAAGTCGAGCGCTAATGGCGCGTCAACCGCTACTGTCAAATTAACGCGACCTTCAATTCCAACCGGTCTAACGAAATCCTCGACGACCTCGGTTAGCAGCCCAATGGACGCGAGCTGAGCCAAATTTGGCACCGCGTCTGCGCGCTTCTCGCAGATGTGCTGAACGAACCTTGCCGCCATATATCGGTCATCGCTCGGAAGGGGCTCGCCTCCCTCCTCAAGCTCGGCGAGTATTCGCGTATCGTCATTGTCGAGTTTGAGCCGTGCAAGCTCGTTGCTGAATGACGCCGGATTGTAGGCATCGAGCGAGACCAAGAATCGTATCAGAATATCAGTAAGGTCTTGCCGGGTTCGCTTGTAGTTCAGCAGCTCACTTAGATGTGGCGAGAACGTCTCAAACTCGTCGATGATTTCCTTTAGGACACGATCGATTCCAACCTCATCTGTCGCTTTGCTCTCGTACGTGACGATGTATGCGGCTTGCTGCCCCTTTCGAGCCGCCTCCTTCAAGTAGCCAGCTTTGAGCAATCGAGGCGTTAAGGTATTGGCAATGTCAGTGGTAAAGCGCCATCGATACACCTTTCGAACACCGAGAGCCAAAAGACGCGGGTCAAAAAAACGACCATTCATCTTCTCTAAGATGGGCTCAAAGAATGGAAGGATTGCATCAAGGACATCCTGCTGCCCCGGCTGCAATTCGCTGAGCGCAGCGTAAACGCGCAGTGCGCGCCTTGTTACTCCTGACATGCTTCCCCCAAGCCGCCGCGAGCGCCACGCCACCTCTACCTGACCGAGAGACGCCCACAGGTTGTCGAAATGATTGATTCGACCAGACGATAGCCACAGGCATGCAGACTTAACAGCTATGCGAAAGTGGAATCCCTAGGAATCCAAAAGCACGTTGCATGCAATCTAAAGGGTGATTTGCAGGATGTTCTTGGATTATCAGCGCTTTTGGAACCGCTGACGCACCACCCAGAATGAAGCTGCGACCTCATATATCATTGAAATCGTGATATAAAACTCGAACGGACCTGCCCATCGGCTCTGCCGCTCGCTGCTAGGCCCTCCACCCACCTCACCCCTTCGCCAGGCTCGCATCGATCAGCAGCTTGGCCACCGTCAGCGCCGACTGCGCCGGCAATTACGGTGACAGTGCACTAAATTGCCCGCGAGGGGTTAAAAGCAGTGTCACTAAAATTGAATATGTGGCTCAATCCTCGCTTGAGCTGCTGAGATATCGTTCAAGTTCGTTCTTGGCTTCGTCGTATGTGAGATGTCGCGCCACGGAAACCTCACTAACAAGTCGTCCGAACGCCGCCCTATACATCTCGTCGCGGCCACGCGACGGTCGCAACTCGCGGACGACATGGGAGAGTTCGACGATATCACCAGATTCGATGCGGCTTAGGCGCTGTGTCATTTGCTGCCGATGGTCACCATCGCAACCGGTCAAGACCGAAAGAGCAGCTTCAATCTGAGCTGAACTGGAAATCTTACGCATACCAACGTTTGCCACCTTGGCCGTTGGCACACGCAAGGTCATGCCTCCTTCCACGAAGCTGATGACGAACAATTCTAGCTCCGCCCCTGCTATGTTTTGGCTCTCGATTGCAACAATCTGGCCTACGCCATGGGCGGGGTAGACGATGAACTCATTGACGGCGAATCCGTTGCGCTCACGTATGGGTAAGCTCGGCACTTCTTTCGGTGCCGCAGTGGCAACAGCAGGCTTGCTGCTCGCTTTGAGGAGTTCCTGAGCATGCGCCTGTTCGCATAGACCTCGGAGTGTGTGCACGAGATTGGCGACATGCTCCTTTGGTAGGGAGGCAGTCAGACGTTGCGTGTAGGCCTGCAGTTCCAAGCCGTCATGGTGACACGCCGGGGCCACGATAGATACGGTAGTTTTCAGCTCCTCGTTCTTGCGCGCCACCAAGACGGCGTTCGCGGCGTAACTTCGCGCAGTGCTCGCCCATTGCGCCTTCGCAAGATAGCCGCCCAAGCACATTCCCGGAGAGAGTTCGACCAGAAATGGCGCAAGGAAATCGCTTCCACGTGCGTGCGTAAGCGCTTCAATCTCGTCGTTCCAGATCGGTTCACCCCACTCATCAAAAGGTTCACTCTCCAATCGGACCATATCCGCCGGAATCTCAGGTCTTTTGCGCGTCCAGCTAAACACGGTGCAGTCTCCTTCGTCGCCGCCGCAACCACCAGGCACAAGTATGCAAAACGGAATCACAGAGATTCCGAAACAAGCGCCTCGCGCCGGATGTTGATTTGATCTAAGTTGATCAGGCCCGTCGGCGCGCGCATCAAAACTACCGCCAAGGGCTCCTACTTGACGGCAAAGCGATAACTTGCGTGAAGTTTTTTGATTTATCAATGCTTCTAGAGGTCGGCTCTGGCGCTCCCTAGCGGAATCGCCCTCCCTACTTCAACCTTCAGAGAGCCGCGTTCTAACCGCCAGGCGAAGGGAGCGTTGAGAGAGAAGTCAGCACCTTGACGTCCAGCCTCTTGAGTCAATACATGACAATCGTCATATAAAATGGACCCGACGCCCGGGCAGTCTCGCGTCCCGGCCACGCCGGTTCACACGAAGGGCGCGACAGGAGCACCATGCGTCGAATTGTTGTGACGGGCCTGGGGACGGTGTCGCCGCTGGGCTGTGGCACCGAACTGGTGTGGTCGCGGCTGCTGGCGGGGCGGTCCGGGCTTGGCGCATTGCCCGAGTGGGCGGCGGCGCTGCCGGGGCGGGTCGCGGGACAGGTTCCTGACAAGGCCGCCGACGCCGAGGGCGGGTTCGATCCGGATTGCGCGGCGCCGCGCAAGGATCAGAAGAAGATGGACCGGTTCATCCTGTTCGCGCTGCTCGCGGCAAGCGAGGCCGTGGCGCAGGCCGGCTGGATGCCGGCCGAGGCGGATGCGCAGGCGCGCACCGCGACCGTGATCGCATCCGGGATCGGCGGGTTTCCCGCGATCGCGGACGCCGTGCGCACCGCGGAGAGGAGCGGCCTGCGCCGGCTGTCGCCGTTCACCGTTCCCTCCTTCCTGGCCAATCTCGCGGCCGGGCACATCACGATTCGATACGGCTTCAAGGGGCCGATCGGCGCGCCGGCGACCGCCTGTGCGGCGAGCGTGCAGGCGATCGGCGACGGCGCGCGGCTGATCAGGTCGGGCGAAGCGGACGTTGCGATCTGCGGCGGCGCGGAGGCCTGCATCGATCCGGTGAGCCTTGGCGGCTTTGCCGCGGCGCGGGCGCTGTCGACGTCGTTCAACGACACGCCGGCCCGGGCGTCGCGGCCGTTCGACCGCGACCGCGACGGTTTTGTGATGGGCGAAGGCGCAGGCGTGCTCGTGATCGAGGAGCTCGACCATGCGCTGCGGCGCGGCGCCAGGCCAATCGCCGAGCTCACCGGCTACGGCACGACGGCGGACGCCTATCACATCACCGCAGGTCCCGAAGACGGCGACGGCGCACGGCGGGCGATGGAGGCGGCGCTGCGGCAGGCCGGCTTGCAGCCCGACCAGATCCAGCATCTCAACGCGCATTCGACCTCGACGCCGGTCGGCGATCTCAGCGAATTAGAGGCCATCAAGCGCGTGTTCGGGCGCGAGGGAAGCGTTGCCGTCAGCGCGACCAAGTCGGCGACGGGACATCTGCTTGGAGCTGCCGGCGGCGTCGAGGCGATCTTCACGATCCTGGCGCTGCGCGATCAGGTCGCGCCGCCCACGCTCAATCTGGAAAACGCCGATCCGGCTGCCGAGGGCATCGACCTCGTCGCCAACGTCGCGCGGCCGATGGACATCGAACACGCGATCTCGAACGGTTTTGGATTTGGCGGCGTCAACGCCAGTCTGGTGTTTCGACGCTGGACGTGAGGCGGCCGGCGGCTCACCTCTCCCCGGCGGGGTCGAGACGAGCGAAGCTCGCTCTGCCGAGACGAGCAAAGCTCGCTCTGTCGAGACGAGCGAAGCTCGCTCTGAGGTCGATTTGCCGAGCAAATCGGGTGAGGGGCCGCAGGTCTCACGAGAGACCGTAACCCCTCACCCTGCGCTCCCAAGGGAGAGGTGAACCTTCGACGCAGCTCCAACGTCGCATCCCCCTCACGCCTTCGCCACGCTCGCATCGATCAAGAGCTTGGCCACCGTCAGCGCCGACTGCGCCGGCCCCTCTTCGGACTGCTGGCCGGTGACGTAGATGCCTTCGATGAGCAGCAGCAGGCCATCGCCGAGCACGGCGGGGTGACGCGCGCCCATGGCGGCTGCGAGCTCGCGCAGGCGCTTGCGAAACACCTTCTTGTGGGCTTCGGCGACCTGCCGCGCGGGATTGTCTCGCGCCGGATATTCCACGGTGGCGTTGCTGAGGCCACAGCCGCGATAGCCCTTGCGCACCGCGCGCGTCGACAGCACACGAATATAGGCGAGCACGTGCTCGCGCGCGTCGTGATAGGATTTTCCGCCGGGACTCTCGAACTTCTCCCAGAAATCCAGGTCGTAATCGCGCATATAGGCGGCGGCGAGATCGTCCTTGGACGCGAAGCTGCGATAGAGGCTCGGCTTGGTGACGCCGGCCCGCTCGACCACCTCATCGACGCCGACGGCGCGGATGCCCTCGCGATAGAACAGCTCGCTCGCGGAGGCGCGGATCCGGTCGGCGGCCCGGACCGGACGTTCCGCAGCGGGCTCTGTGGCTTTCTTCATGACGGCTCCTTACGGATTTTACACACGGCACGCTTGACAATGTTACTTACCGGTACGTATACATGCCGCATCGCAATACGTACCGGTAAGTAACATGCCAGACACCTCCATTCAAGCCGCCCCCACCTCGCGGCGGCCGTTCGGCCAGAACTTCGCGTTCGTCGTCGTCGCCGTGATCTTCCTGGCGCTGCTCGCGTCCGCCGGCCTGCGCGCGACGCCGGGCGTGCTGATGCTGCCGCTGCAAAAGGCCTTCGGCTGGGACGTCGGTGTGATCTCCTCATCCGCCGCGGTTGGCATCTTCCTCTACGGCCTGGCGGGCCCGTTCGCCGCGGCCGTGATGCAGCGCTTCGGCATCCGCCGCACGGTGCTGGGCGCGCTGGTGCTGACGTCGGCTTCGACCGGCGCCAGCTATTTCATGACCGCCCCGTGGCAGCTGTTCATGAGCTGGGGATTGCTCTCCGGCATCGGCTCGGGCGCGGTCGCCAACGTGCTCGGCGCTACCATCGTCAATCGCTGGTTCACCACCAATCGCGGCCTCGTCATGGGGCTGCTGACGGCGTCGACCGCGACCGGCACGCTGATCTTCATGCCGGGCCTCGCGGCGCTGGTGGAATGGGGCGGCTGGCAGCCGGTGGTGCTGACGGTGGCCGCGTGCTGCGCGGCGCTGATTCCGCTGGTGTATTTTCTCGTGCCGGAGCGGCCGGCGTCGGTGGGCCTGCGCTCGTTCGGCAGCCAGCACGACGATCATGCGGCGCCACCGGCGGAGGGCAATCCGTTCATCGCCGCGTTCTTAAACCTGGCGCGCGCCGCGAAGACGCGGGCGTTCTGGTTCCTGTTCGCCACCTTCTTCATCTGCGGCTTTACCACCAATGGCCTCGTCGGCACCCATCTGATCGCGTTCTGCGGCGACCATGGCATCGTCGAGGTGCAAGCGGCGAGCCTGCTCGCATTGATGGGGTTCTTCGACCTGTTCGGCACCACGTTCTCGGGCTGGCTCACCGACCGCTTCGATCCGCGCAAGCTGCTGTTCCTGTATTATGGGCTGCGCGGCGTGTCGCTGATCTACCTGCCCTACTCGGACTTCTCGCTTGTGAGCCTGTCGGTGTTCGCGGTGTTCTATGGTCTCGACTGGATCGCGACCGTGCCGCCGACCGTGCGCATCGCCTACGAGGCGTTCGGCGACAAGAACGCGCCGCTGGTGTTCGGCTGGGTGGTGGCAGGCCATCAGCTCGGCGCCGCCTGCGCCGCGTTCTTCGCGGGCTTCATGCGCTCGGCCCAGGGCGATTATCTGCAGGCCTTCATGATCGCAGGCCTCACCGGCATCGTCGCGGCCGCCCTGTCACTGATGATCACGAAACGGCCGGCGCAACCGGTGCTCGCCACGGCGTGAGCACGCGCCGATTGAGAACCAGCCCGGCTTTCCGGCGGACGCGCAGGTCGCCCATCACGAGTGGGCGTCCCACGCCCGCCGGTTGCTTTCGCGGCAAAACAGATATCAAGCGGCGGGCCGGCCAAGGACCACCCGCTTCGGCCCGACTATTCCTCGAATTATTCCTGGAAGCCGTTGCGCAATCGAGAGCGATCTGCCAGTTTTTCAACCTTTCATGGACGGGCGATCCACATCGCGGGGCATCCGACATGTCGGGTAGCGTGAGGGCCAAGACTTGAAGCTCAAGGCCTGAAGCTCTTGACCCGCTTGTTGCAACTGCTTTTGAAAACCCGGATC
The DNA here is from genome assembly GCF_947648125.1 of uncultured Bradyrhizobium sp. Taxonomy (GTDB): domain Bacteria; phylum Pseudomonadota; class Alphaproteobacteria; order Rhizobiales; family Xanthobacteraceae; genus Bradyrhizobium. Next base: position 188,898 of record NZ_CANSMR010000005.1, read on the forward strand.
GGACCCTAGAGCGTTTGAAGAAGCCGGATGCCCGAAACAGGTGAAGCTCAAAAGTCCAGTTCGAGCGCCTTGCAGCTCGCCTTCGCGCAGGCCGTCGCGCTGCATCAACGGGGACAGCTGGCGGCAGCGGAGAAGATCTATGAAGACATTCTTAGGCAGCAGCCAAGCAACTTCGATGCGCTGCATCTGCTGGGCCTGATTTCCGCACAGACCGGCCGCAGCCAGCGCGGCGTCGACCTGATCCGGCGAGCGATCGGACTCAACGGCAACGTCGCGGACGCGCACAACAACCTCGGCAATGCGCTGCGCGATTTGCGTCGCATCGACGACGCGCTCGCAAGCTTCGACAGGGCGATCGCGCTCAAGCCAAACCTTGCGCCGGCGCTCTACAATCGCGGACTTACGCTCGCGGAGCTTGGACGCCACGGAGAAGCGCTCGCAAGCTACGATCGCGTGATCGCGCTGGTGCCTGACCATGCAGATGCCCATCGAAACAGGGGCGCCGCGCTGAGAAAGCTGGAGCGGCTCGAGGAGGCCCTGGCGAGCCTGGACAGGGCGATCGCGCTCAAGCCCAACGATGCCGGTGCACACAACGATCGTGGCAATGCGCTCAATGACCTCGAGAGGTTCGATGATGCGCTCGCGAGCTACGATCGGGCGCCGGGAATTGCCGGTGCGTGTTACAACCGCGGCAACGTGCTGATCAAACTGGATCGTCTCGAAGAGGCAATTGCAAGCTACGACAAAGCGATCGCGCTGCGGCCCGACTATGCCGAGGCCTACAACAACCGCGGCACGGCGCTGTTGAAGCTCGGGCATGTTGAGGCGGCGCTCGCCAGCATCGACAAGGCGATCCAGTACAAGGGCGACGATGCGGCTGCCTACGCCAACCGCGGCAAGGTTCTATCCACTCTGGCGCGCTATGACGAGGCACTCGCTGCCTATAACAAGGCTATTGGGCTCAAACCGGACCAGGCCGAGATCGAAGGCTATCGTCTACACGCCAAATCCCACATGTGCGACTGGGTCGACTTCGATGCCGAGTGCAGCCAATTGATCGAGTCGATCAGGAATCGGGACGCGACGACGCCGCCATTTCTGTTTTGTAGCGTTCCTTCATCGGCCGCCGACCAACTGCTCTGCGCCACGCGATGGACCGCAAAGAATCATCCACCGTCTGAAAGACAGCGCTGGCGGGGCGAGCGCTACCATCATGATCGAATTCGCATCGGCTATTTCTCGTCGGATTTTTGCAACCACGCGACATCGCTTTTGATGGCAGGGATGTTCGAGTGCCACGACCGGTCGAAATTCGAGACGGTGGCAATCTCGTGGTCGCCCAACGACCCTACGGAGATGCGCCGACGGCTGGAGGTGTCGTTCGATCGATTTGTCGAGGTCCGGGACATGAACGACGATGAGGTCGCCGACCTGATCAGACGCTTGGAAATCGACATCCTGGTTGATTTGAAAGGCTTTACCGCGGGATCCCGCACCAGAGTCCTCGGCCGTCGGCCTGCCCCCATCCAGGTCAATTATCTGGGTTATCCGGGAACGCTCGGTGCCCCGTTCATCGACTACATCATCGCCGACCGTACCGTGATCCCGGATCACCATCGCGAATTCTACAGCGAAAAGGTGGTCGCCCTGCCGGGCAGCTATCAGGCCAACGACGACAAGCGGGTCATTGCCGATCGCGTGTTTACGCGCGGCGAGGTCGGGCTGGCACCGACGGGCTTCGTGTTCTGTTGCTTCAACAACAACCACAAGATCACGCCTGACATGTTCGATCGGTGGATGAGGATTCTCGGCCGCGTCGAGGGCAGCATGTTGTGGCTGCTCGAAGGCAACGCCCGCGCTGCCGCAAATCTGCGCAAGGAGGCGGTCGCGCGTGGCGTCGCTGCGGAGCGCCTCGTGTTCGCACCGCGCCTGTCGATACCCGACCATCTCGCACGCCATCGCCTCGCCGGCCTGTTCCTCGACAGCACTCCCTACAACGCCCACACGACCGCCAGCGATGCGCTATGGGCCGGCCTGCCGGTTCTGACCATTCTCGGCGACACGTTTGCCAGTCGGGTCGCGGGAAGCTTGCTCCATGCGATCGGGCTGCCCGAGCTCATTGCGGAATCGCCGGAGGCTTACGAGCGCATGGCGGTCGATCTTGCGACCGATCCTTCGAGGCTCGCGGCGCTCAGAACCAGGCTGGCGGCCAATCGGCTGACGACACCGTTGTTCGATACCAAACGTTTCACCCGGCATATCGAGGCCGCTTACACCGCGATGCATGAGCGCCACCGGGCGGGCATGGCGCCGGACCATATCGTCGTCCCAGCGTGATCGTTGCTGCGTCGCCAACTTTCGCAGCCCTGGGTCGTCACTGCCCGAAGCGATAGTCAATCAAGCGCGGCGATCAGGGGATGGATTTGAGCGGCAGCTGGTGTCCTCAATCAAGAGCTCGTCGGGCTCCAAGTTTGTCGTGCATGCGCTGACCTCACGGCGTCCTATCCCGCCGAACAATGTCAGCTATTCGAGGAGGTGTCTGAGGGAGGCGGCGAGCGCCTGCGGGACAGATCAGCCGATTACCTTGAACAAGAAGAGGACCGACACGCCAGTGGTGCTCGCGAGGACTGACAAGCCGATCCGCAGCAGACGCTTCTCTTCTCTCTCGCCGACCCGCCTGCCGCGGACAGCTTCGAATGCGATGAGAAGGAGGCGACCTCCGTCCAATGGCAAGATGGGGAGGAGATTGAACAAGCCGACGGAAGCGGAGAACGCTCCAATCAGCACCTCCAGCCTCATATCGAGCGAGACAAAAGCAGACCCGCCCCCCTCAAAGTCGATCGCAACAAAATCGATCGCGGCCAGCACCAAATTGAGAAACGGTCCTGCCGCGTAGATCAATGCTCGTTGCGCCAACGACGCTGTCGAGAACGACCGCCGGTTGGCAGCATCGGAAAGCACGCAACTGCCTCCGATCGGCAAGGCTCCCATCTTCCAGCGCGTTCCCGATCGGTCAGTGTGACCAAAAATTTCGGGTCCGAGTCCAACGCTCAGCGCTGCCACACAAAATCCGAAAGAGCGCGCCATCAAAAGATGGCCAAGCTCATGGACGAGGAGGACCCCCAACGCTCCGACAGCCAATATCGAGCAATCCAAATACACGTGACCACGTCCAGTCCGTCGCCACCAGGAGGCCGTCAGGCCGAAGCAAAATAGGCACTGTTTTCAGGAGTTACAGCCACACGTCATTTTTGGCACCGTGAGCTTCGATAGATAGAATCGTGCCTTCCCTTAGAATCTCTTCCCTGACACTCTCATTTTCAGTTCTCGACATTCAGCCTTCGTTAATGAAGCCGCCTTGATTTGTGGCCTCTGATTTTTAGCGGCCCAATGTTCACGCATTGCAAGTAAGCATTGCTTAAGAGGGTATCCTAATATTGCAGCTCTGCCGAAACCGATCGGCGGATAAGAAGGCTGCGCTTTCTCCGGCCCTCTGTTTGCAAATGCGAGAAGCGCCTCTGCCGCAGCGACTGGTGGCAATTGGGACGAAGATTATGCTCCGCCGCTTGATGCTACGTTTCGCTGGAAACTGCGCGGCTAACGTCGCAGTGATCTTTGCGCTCGCGATGTTTCCGACTATCTTTCTACTCGGCATGGCGCTGGATTACACGCATGAGCAGCACATGAAGGTCAACCTCGACGCCGCCACTGATGCTGCCGCGGTCGCCGCGGTCACCTCGGCGATGATGCAACAGAGCCCGCAGGTCGCCCAGGCTACCGCAAAGAACGTTTTCAACATCACCGCCAATCCTCTGGTGAACAACGGCAACCTGGCCGGAAAGCCAACTCTCACGGTCGCGGTCAATTGCAGCAAACCCGACGCCACAACGGGCTACTGCACCTACGCCCCCTGCCCCGGCACGGACTCGGTCTATACTGACGCCGTCAACTCAAACAACCAGGTCGTTCGCAACGTCCAGGTCTGTTACAACGCGGCGTCAAGCAACGCCTTCCCGGCCGTGCTCCAGAAGGCGAACTGGCCATTCGCAGGCCAGTCAGGCACACGCAACCAGAGCGCACCCAACATCAACTTCTATCTCTTGCTGGACGCTTCGCCTTCGATGGCCATCGGCGCGACCTCGAGTGACATCAACACGCTGATCGCCAACACGCAAAAGCAGGTCGACTCAACCGGCACCAAGGGGTGCGGATTCGCGTGCCACGAAACCAATCCTTCCGCGGACAATCTGGGAAATCCGGGCGGCGCCAATCAAGACAACTACGCCCTCGCCCGCAGCCTCAGCCTCACGCTACGCATCGATCTGGTGACGCAGGCAGTCCAATCACTGATGAATACCGCCTACCAGATATCGAACATCAATAGAAATACTTACGGGGTCGCGATCTATTCGTTCGATTATCAGTTGAACAGTAGTTCGCCGATCTTCGCGCCTTCCGGAAAACCTGGAGTGGTGCGAACTCCCGTGACGCCCGCCTCGACGACGAGCTACACGGTGGCGACTATCCAGAATGCAGCCTCCAGTATTCAAGTCCTGCCCGTGTACAAGAACAACTGGCTAACATCGTCGAACAATAATAGCGACGCCGACACCAGCATCGCGGGTGCGCTGAGCGGTCTCAACCAGATCATGCCGACCCCGGGGAATGGCACCAACGTCGCTAACGATACGCCACAGGCAGTGGTGTTTCTCGTGACCGATGGCGTTGAGGACGTGAACATTTCGACCGACCCGTACACGGGCTCCTGCAACAAGACTCTCACCGGCAAGCGCTGCCAGCAGCCGCTAGACCCCACGATCTGCACCACCATCAAGAACAGGAATATCCGGATCGCGGTGCTCTACACCCAGTATGACGACGCGGCGCTCCATAAAAGCAACGCCTGGTACGATCAATGGGTCCACCCCTATAACGGGACGCCCAGCCAGATCGAGACAAATCTGCAATCCTGCGCCTCGCCGGGTTTGTACACCGAGGTCCAGACTGGAGGCGACATCACGGGCGCACTCCAGGCGCTGTTCCTTAAGGTCGCGTCCGACCCCCGTCTGACTCAGTAGAGAAAGCAGTCATGACCGCCACGCACGCCGCGCCCATGACCAAACGCCGCTGGCACACGTTCTTCGCCGACCGGAAGGGCGCAACCGCGGTCGAGTTCGCGCTAGTCGGGGCGCCGTTCATCGCCTTGCTGGTCGCCCTGATCCAGACCTTCGTGGTTTTCTTTGCCCAGCAGGCCCTGGAAACGGTGGTGATCCAATCGAGCCGGACGATATTGACAGGGCAGGCGCAGGCCCAGAACTTGACCCAGAGCCAATTTGCCCAGACGGTCTGCTCCAACGTTGTGATCTTGTTCAACTGCAGCAAGCTGATGATCGACGTCCAGGTGGCCGGCGCATGGACTTCGGCGAACGCGGGCGCGCCATCGCTGACCTTCGACAGCAACGGAAACGTGACGAACACCTGGCAATTCAACCCCGGCAATCCCGGTGACATCGTAGTCGTGCGGGTGATGTATCAGTGGCCGGTTGTCCTGGGTCCACTCGGCTTTAATCTGTCAAATCTCTCGAACGGCAACCGCCTTATAATGGCGTCTATGGCTTTCAAGAACGAGGCCTTTATCAACTCATGAGCCTGAGCGTTCATCGCGTCCGGAATTTATGGGTCGACATTCGCGCCGTGGCCGCGGTGGAATTCGCCATCGTGCTGCCGTTCATGCTGCTGCTCTTTGTGGGCGGCGTCGAACTCGGAAACGCGCTCGCGATCAGCGTCAAGGTCAGTCAGACCGCTCACACGGTCGCGGACCTGGTATCACGCAACGCATGCGTCACCGACTCGGCGCTGAGCACCATGCTTGGCGCGTCCTCGGTGACGATCGCTCCCTATTCCGCCGGGAGCGCAACGGTAACGGTGTCGGAAGTATCCACGGACGCCAATGGCAAAGCAACCGTGACCTGGAGTAAGGCGCTCAACGGATCCCCGCGGCCGGCAGGTCAGCCGATGACCTTGCCGTCAGCACTCGGCACTCCCTCGCCCGCCAACATATCGTTGATACTTGGCGAGGTCACGTTTCAATACACGCCCAACCTTGGCTATACGATTAGCGGGACGGTCCCGATCGCCGAGAGCTACTATCTGTTTCCGCGCGTTTCCTCCGTCGTTCAGTATCCGTGCAGCTGAGACATCGCGAGCCGAGGCGCGCCGATTCCGCCAACCTGCATTTTTTTCGCGATTTTATTCTGAATGGCGGGCCGTCCAGAACAAAACTGCGAACTCTTATGTCATTAAAATTGAAATGTAACCTTTAACCGCACCCAATTGAGGCGCGCGTCCGCGCTCACGATTCCCCGCGCCCTTAGTGACCGACGGAGCGCCGGTTCATTTCCTCCAGGGGCCCGCGCAGGGCATCGAACTGCGTGCCGAAACCCTTCAAGTCTCCGGCCTTCAATCGCTCCACCGCATGATTGTAATGGTCGAGCGCCTGCTGCGCCGGGCTCGCCGTCCCGCCCGCAGGCGACACCGTTTCCGTTGCGCTTGAAACCGCCGGCACCGCACCGGGCTCCGCGAACAATGCGGCCAGGGCATCAGCGAGCGTCTCCTTCATCACGACATGCTCACCGTAGGCTGCGATCACGCGTTTCAGCTCCGGCAGGTGTCCAAGCTCAGCGCGCAAATAGAGCGGCGAGACATAAAGGATTGAGTTCTCGATCGGGATCACCAGCAGGTTCGCACCGCGTATCACCCGCGAGCCCATCTGATTCCACAGCGTGAGTTGTTGCGAGATCTCGGTATTCTGATTGATCCGTGCCTCGATCTGAAACGGCCCGTAGACAAGTTTGTCCTTGGGGAACTCGTAGACAATCAGTTTGCCGTAGTCGGGCGCGTCGCAACGCGCCGCGAGCCACGCGATCATATTGTCACGACGGCTCGGTACCATGGGAAGCATCAAGAAGAACTCGGCCTGCGGCTCGCCGGGCAGCCGCATGATGATGTAATAGGGGGTCATCACCGAAGTGCCATCGCCGCCCGGCTGTCGCGGAAACTGCCAGAAGTCCTCTCGGTTATAGAAAGTTTCGGCCTGCTCCATGTGATAGGTTTGATACAGCCGCGCCTGAATCAGAAACAGATCTTCCGGATAGCGAATGTGCTTCTGCAAATCCGCCGGCATGGCCGTGAACGGCTTGAACAGGCTCGGAAAGATACGCTGGTAGGTCGCTGCAATGGGGTCGCGTGGGTCGATCAGATAGAAATCGACCGTCCCGTTATAGGCATCCGCAACAATTTTCACCGAATTCCTGATGTAGTTGAGACCGAGCTCCGGCACAGGCTGCGCGGAGGGGAAATAGGAGCTCGTGGTGTAGGCATCCTGCATCCAGAACATCCGCCCGTTGCTGATGACCAGATAGGGATCATGATCGAGCCTGAGGAATGGAGCGATCGTGCGCATACGTTCTGTGATATTGCGCCGGATCATGATCCGGCTGTCGGCCGTGATGTAGCTCGAGAGGACCAGGTTCGCGTCATTGAAGTAGTAGGCGAACAGCGTTCTCCATCCCAATGCTCCGATCGGCACGCCGTCGCTGCCGTCGTAGGCCGCATAGACGTTGTCTTTCCCCTTCGGATAATCGAACTCGGGGATGCTGGCCTTGACGATGACGTAGTCGTCGCTCTCTTCGCCGAAGTAGATGCGCGGTTCGGCGATCTTGGGACCGCCGTCCGCAACGGGCGGAATATCCCGCAAATAGAAGAACGGCAGTCCTTCTGTGGTCTTGCGGGTGACCGGGCTCATCACCGCGCCGTTGCCGTGCGTAAACAGCACGTGGCGGTTGACCCAGGTCTGCGCATTCGTGGGCAACAGCGAGGCCCGCAATTCGCGGGCCGAGAGCATCACGCTCTGGTAGGAGCCGTCGAGCCAATAGCGATCGACGTCAAAGTCATGGAATTTGTAGTAGGTGCGGATCTCCTGCAGCTGCGCGTAGGTATCCGACAGCGGCAGCCAGTCCCAGAGTCGTATATTGTCGATGGTGGCCCTGTTCGCTTCCAGCGTCTTGAAGGTCAGCCTCTGTTCGGCTGCAAACGGTTTGGCTGCGATCCGGTCGAGATTATAGGCCTGCCTGGTGAGAGCGATATTGCGTTCGATGTAGGGCTTCTCCAGCTGCAACTCCGTCGGTTTGACGACGAAGTGCCGGAACAGCAAAGGGACGATGCTCGATAGCACGACAGAGCCGACGCCGACGAGGATGAACCCGGCGGCAAGGAGCCGGTAGGTGCGGGCGCGCAAATTGGCCCATGCGACGAACGCCGCGATAATCGAAAGCCCGATCATCAGCCACAGAGCCGGCAGCCCCAGATGGACATCGGTGTAGCTTGCCCCGACCACGACACCATTGTCGCCGTAGAGCAGCAGATAGCGGTCGAGACCATAGGACCAGGCCTTCACCGCGAACAGAAGGCCAACCAGCGCCGAGCCATGCGCGATCACCGTCGACGAAATTGATCGGTTGTGAACATCGTACTCGATGTCGCCGCGCGCCCAGTAGATCGCTCCGGCAAACAGCGCGCTCAGGATGATTGCGAGCAGCATCCAGTTCTTGATCGCGATATAGGCGGGTAGTGAAAAGAGATAGAAGCCGATGTCCTTGTTGTAGAGCGGATCCTCCGCGCCATAGGGCACCTGGTAGAGAAACTGCAGGAAGATACCCCAATTGCCGGCTTCGCTTGCGGCAACCAGCACGCCGAGCAAACCCGCACCGAGCGCGATAAACCACGGCCGTGTTAGTCGATCGCGCAGCATTACGGACAGATCGGGGGGCGGCGCAACACCCGCCACGTTCCACGGCGCGGCTGGGTTCTGTGGCGGCCGCTGCATGGCAAACCGCGCCGCCAGCACTCCGTTCAGCCAGAGGACGACGGCGGTCGCCGCCAAGACGGCGGAAAAGACGATCGCCTTGGCGACTATCGCAGTCAAAAAAACCTGCAGGTAGCCGATCGAGGCAAACCACAGCCAATCGACCAGGAAGTCGCTCGCGAACGAGAGCAGGATCAGGCAAATCGTGATGACGACGGCCGCAACGATCAGCCTGACCACGCCACTTTGCCGTGGTACCTTCCGGCCGGGTCCGGTAATCCCGATCGTCATGGCTTGATCATAGCGGAAATGAGAGACGCCCGCCGCTTGATTCGTGGTCGGGATTGCCCCGCCAAGGAGCGATTCGAAGCTCCGTCGCCGGGACGGCGAATGAGCGCAAGGCGGCAAACCCTGCTGATGGGCCCGCACGATCAATCCGTTGTCGAGCAGGAAGACGCTCGCGGACGGAGTCGTGTCGGATAATGTTGTGGAATAGCGAACATTTGGCGCACCACTCAGAACAAAACTACGAACTCATACACAATTGAAATTGCTTGCGATTTTGTCCTACCCAATGATCCGGCGGCCGCCAGCGCCGCCTTCGGCCTCACGCGCTGCAGCAAGGCATCTCAGCACTTCTCACGACGGCATGCGCCTTGGATAGCTTTGGGATCGGAGTATTGTCGTCGGGAGTTGTCGCAGCTTTGAGACCGGGGATTTCGCGTACGCGCTCGATCGCGGTCAAGGCTGTGGCGCTCGAAGCGATGCACTCCAGAATCAAGCTGATGATCGCGACTGCGATCGGACGGCGCGGCCAATGGAGGACATTATGGCTTGGCGTGACGATAAGGCCCGTTCAACCCTGATCCGCGATGCAGCGGGAAGCGTGCAGCCGGGCAAGGCACCCCGGAGCTTTGCCGAACTTCTGTTCGGCTACACCAATGTCGAGGACCTCGCCAATCACGATGCCCTGTCGCTGGCCTTCCTGGCAGAACAAGCCTGGGAGCACGTGCAGCGGCGTACGGCCGGCAGCGCCGATATCCGCGTCGTCAATCCGATGATGCCGGACGGGCGCGAGATTTCCGTGCTCGAGATTCTCAACGACAACATGCCCTTCCTGTTCGATTCCACGACGGCGGAGCTGGCCGAGCAAGGCATCGAAGTCACCCTCGTCGCTCACCCGATCCTCGCGGTGGAGCGCGATGACCAAGGCAAGCTCCTGCGCTTCCACGGCGAAGCGTTGCCGGCCGGAGTAAACGGCACGCGGGAAAGCCTGATTCACCTCCACATCACCCGCCTGGACGCCGATGCCGATCGCCAGAAGCTGATCGACGGCCTCACCAGGACGTTGAACGACGTCCGCGCCTGCGTCACCGACTGGCGCGCCATGCGCGACCGGGTCGAGGACGCGATCAAGACCTTCTCTTCCAATCCGCCGCCGCTGCCGATCGACGAGGTCGCCGAAGCCAACCAGTTCCTGCAATGGCTCTGCGCGGACAATTTCACCTTCCTCGGCGTACGCGAGTATCGCTTCTCGCCCGACAGCGATGCATCCGACGACATCACGACCGGCAAAGGCCTCGGCGTCCTCCGCGATCCGGATGCGAAGGTCCTGCGCCGCGGTAGCGAAATGGTGGTGATGACGTCGGAAATACGCGAGTTCATGCACGACCCCACCCTGCTCATCGTCATCAAGGCCAACGTCTCCAGCCGCGTTCATCGTCGCATTCGCATGGATTATGTCGGCATCAAGCTCTATACGCCCGACGGCCGGCTGGAGGGCGAATTGCGGGTCGTCGGCCTGTTCACCTCGGGCGCCTATACCCGCTCCGCACGGCAGATCCCTTATGTCCGCCACAAGGTGACGCGAGTACTGCAACGCGCCGGCTTCGACCCGAACAGCCATTCGGGCAAGGCCCTCATGCATATTCTCGAAGAATATCCGCGTGACGAACTGTTCCAGATCGACGTCGACACGCTCTACAATTTCGTCATGGAGATCCTGATCCTCTATGAGCGTCCGCGCGTCCGTGCGCTGGCGCGGGTGGACAAGTTCGATCGCTTCGTCTCCATCCTCACCTTCATTCCGCGCGAGAAATACGACACGGACGTCCGCACGCGCGTCGGTGCCTTCCTGTCGCAGGTCTACAAGGGGACGCTGTCGGCCTCCTACGTTTCATTCCCTGAAGGGGCGCTAGTGCGCGTGCACTACATCATCGGACGCTATGATGGCAAAACTCCCGTCGTCGAACGCGCCACGCTCGAAGCCGGGATCAGCGCCATTGCCGCGACGTGGGCCGACAAGCTGAAGGCCGCGCTCACTGCCTCTACCGACGGCATGCGGGCACGCATGCTCACCAACCGATATGCCCAGGCGTTTAGCGGCGGCTATACCGAGGTGTTCGGCGCGGAACAGGCGATCACCGATATCGCCACCATCGAAAAGCTCACGCCGACCCGCCCCGTGGCGATCTCGGTTCACCGTGACGAAAGCGAGGCCGATCCCAAGCGCTTCGGACTGAGGGTGTTCTCGCACGGCGCGCCCCTGTCGCTGTCCTACCGCGTGCCCGTGATCGAAAATCACGGCCTGCGCGTGGTCAACGAACGCACCTACCAGATCGCGCCGCGCGCCACGCCGGCGCCTCCGCCGGTTTGGCTCCACGAGATGACGATCGAGACCAGCGACGGCCAGCCGATCACGATCAGCCCGGAATTCAGCCATCGGCTTGAAGCCTCGATCATGGCGGTGGTTCGCGATCACGCCGAATCCGATGGATACAACGGCCTGATCCTGCGCACCGCCCTGGGCTGGCGGGAAGTCTCGACCATCCGGGCGCTGTCGCGTTACCTGCACCAGATCCGCGCGCCGTTCACCCAGGATTATATGTGGGAGACCTTGCGCAAGAACGCCGCGATCACGGCCAGCCTCGTCGCGCTGTTCCAGACCCGCCTCGATCCACGCCTCACCTCAACGGATGCCGAGCGCTCGGCACGCGAGACGGCCCTGCTTGCCGAGGTCGAGGAGCAGCTCAAATCCGTCGCCTCGCTGGACGAAGACCGCATCCTGCGCCGTTTCACCAACCTGGTGCAGACGACGATACGCACCAATCTGTGGCAGATCGGCGAGGATGGGCATCCGCGTCCGGTGATCTCCTTCAAGTTCGACGCGCGCCGGATCGACGACCTGCCCGCTCCACGACCTCTCTACGAGATCTTCGTCTATTCGCCTCGTGTCGAAGGTATTCACCTGCGCTTCGGCAAGGTTGCTCGCGGTGGCTTGCGCTGGTCCGACCGGCCGCAGGATTTCCGCACCGAGATCCTCGGCCTCGTGAAAGCGCAGCAGGTCAAGAACGCCGTGATCGTGCCGGTCGGCGCCAAGGGTGGCTTCGTGCCCAAGCGCCTGCCGCCGCCTTCCAATCGCGACGCGTGGCTCGCGGAAGGCACCGAAGCCTATCGCATCTTCGTTCGCTCGCTGCTGGAGCTCACCGACAATCTCGACGGCGACATCGTCGTGCCGCCCGAATCCACCGTGCGCCATGACGGCGACGACCCCTACCTCGTCGTCGCCGCCGACAAGGGCACCGCCACCTTCTCCGACGTCGCCAACGCGATCTCGGCCGAGAAGAACCATTGGCTCGGCGATGCCTTCGCTTCCGGCGGCAGCCAGGGCTATGACCACAAGAAGATGGGGATCACGGCGCGCGGCGCCTGGGAAGCGGTCAAGCGCCACTTCCGCGAGCTCGGCACCGACATTCAGACCATGCCGTTCACCGCGGTCGGCGTCGGCGACATGTCCGGCGACGTTTTCGGCAATGGCATGCTGCTCTCGCCGGCGACAAAGCTTGTGGCGGCTTTCGATCACCGCGACATCTTCATCGATCCCTCGCCTGATCCTGCGATCAGCCTCGCCGAGCGCAAGCGCCTGTTCGACCTGCCGCGATCGAGCTGGCAGGACTACAACAAGTCGCTGATCTCGGCGGGCGGCGGCGTGTTCTCGCGCCAGCTCAAGGCGATCCCGCTCGCTCCGGAGGTACGCGCCCTGCTCGATCTCGACAAGCCGCAAGCGACGCCTTTCGAGGTGATGACGGCAATCCTGAAGGCGCGCGCGGATCTCTTGTGGTTTGGCGGCATCGGCACCTATGTCCGCTCCGCCGGGGAAAGCGACGATCAGGCCGGCGACCGCGCCAACGATCCAATCCGCATCACGGGCGGCGACGTGCGGGCCCGGGTGATCGGCGAAGGCGCCAATCTCGGCGTCACCCAACGCGGCCGCATCGAGGCAGCGCAGAAGGGCGTCAAGCTCAACACCGACGCCATCGACAACTCGGCAGGCGTGAACACGTCCGACGTCGAGGTCAATATCAAGATCGCGCTGGCGCGGCTCGAGCGCGAGGGCCGGCTTAGCCCCGCGGACCGCAACAGCCTGCTGGCCGCGATGACCGATGAGGTCGGCACGCTGGTGCTGCGCAACAACTATCTGCAGTCGCTGGCGCTCTCGCTCGCCGAACGCAAGGGCGTGGCCGAGACCGGCTTCCTCACGCGGCTGATGCAGTCGCTCGAGCAGCGCAATTTGCTCAGCCGCGCGGTGGAGTTCCTGCCCGACGACGCAGCGCTCACCGAGCGCACCCGGCGCGGCCAGTCCCTCGCACGGCCCGAGCTTGCCGTGCTGCTCGCCTACGCCAAGCTGACGCTTTACGACGACCTGCTCGTCACCAGCGTGCCAGATGATCCCTATCTTGCCCGAGAACTATCTCAGTATTTTCCGCGCGAGGTTCAGGACAAATACCCGAGAGCGGTCGAACTCCATCGCCTGCGGCGGGAGATCATCGCGACCAGCCTCGCTAATGCGGTGATTAACCGCGGCGGCCCGGCCTGTGTCGTGCGCCTGATCGACGAGACGGACGCCGATATCCCGACCATCGTCATGGCCTATGTGGCAGTCGACGAATGCTACGGGCTCAAGTGGCTCAGTGACGCGATCGATGCGCTCGATACCTGCATCGACGGGCAGGTGCAGCTGTCCCTCTACGCTTCTGTCCAGGACCTCCTGCTCTCCCGCATGGTCTGGTACGTGCGCAATGTCGATTTCAAGGACGGGCTGGAGGCCGTCATCGCGCGCTTCGGCCCGGCTATCCGCCAGATCGTCGCCGGGCTCGACACCACCCTGCCGCCGGACTTGCAGGCCGCGCGTGCCAAGCGTCGGCAGGACCTGACCGATGCCGGTGTCCCGGCCGGCCTCGCCGGCGAGCTCGCCGATCTCGACGCCCTGGTCTCGGCACCCGATATCGTGACGGTTGCGGAGCGCACCGCCCGCCCGATCGGCGACGCCGCCGCGACCTTCTTCGCCGCCGAAGCGAATTTCCGCCTCGACCGCATCGTCGCCGCCGCGCGCAGCGTGCCGGCAAACGATTATTTCGAACGTATGGCGATCGATCGCGCCGTTGAGCAGATCGCTGGCGCCGAAAGAAGACTGGCCGCGGATATGCTGGCAACCGGGCAGTCCGGCCAGCACGCTGTCGAGACCTGGCTCGCGGCCCACCCCGAAGCGGCGCGCATCCGCCGCTCGGTCGAGGAGATCGCGGCCAGCGGCTTGACGCTCGCCAAGCTGGCGGTGGCGGCGAACCTGCTGGGGGACTTGGTCAAAGCCTGAGCCGTGCGAGGCAGCGATGTGAAATTCTGATGTGAAACTCTAAAGAGCAACGCTGGCGCAGGTTGTTAGCCGGCGAACGGAGGAATCCGATGATCCACGCGACTTGCCATACCGCCGATAATGTCCGCTGCATCGAGTTCGATGCCACACCCTGGTTCAGCGAGGCTGGCGCTCCGAGCATTATCGATCTGGCCCAGCGCGGATGGGCCAGCACCGCGATTGCAGATTCCCTTGAGGGCCGACGAGGCTATGAACGCTTGCACGACCTCGTTGAGTATGCGGCGAAGCGACTGCAACCGGAATCCCTGGAGGACCCAACCTGGGAAACCTTCGCGTGCGTCGTCGATGGACCCGACGCCGTGGCCTGGCTCGAGGGCAACCGGCCGGAGGTTGTGGCAAGGATCCGGAACGCCACCGGAGGTGCCGATTGTGCCATCGCCGTTTGAGTCCTATTTCTCCAGAACTGCAAAGCCAGTTTCTTCCTGACTTGCCCGATGCGCCACACCAGACCGCGTCTCGCGCCGCTACTCCCGATCTTCGGTGGCTGCGCGGGCTTTTGCTCTCGTCCTAAGCCCCGCATCGTCGCTCCCACCACTCGGTAAGCTCGTCTCGGAAGACGAGGTCGATGGGGCGCATGCGGCGTGTCACGACGAGAAAGCTTCGTCCCTGCTCGCTGAGACGCCTGAGGGCGTTGTTCAACGTGTCGTGAACCGAACAGTAAGCTACGTGTCGATCTAACGCCACCTCGCCGATTGCCTGATCGAACGCTGTCCGGCGATGCTGGGAAATCGCTGCGATGAGGCTCGCCTCGCAGACTACGCCAGAGAAGGTGCCGTCCGCCCGGATGACCATTGCTGCCTTGTGGTCCAACTCCACGAGGCGTGCGACGGCAGAGCGCACGGAAAGAACTGCAGGCATGATTGGCGTCGGCCGCTTACGAATGACAAGAAGCTCGCCTATGTGCATAGCGGTTCTCCTCAGCAAGATGAGCATCTTCTCATCGCGGATAGCCGCCCGCGCCGTTGCGATCAGTAGTTGCGGTAACGCCTCCTGACCGCGGAGGCGACTCAGGTCGCGCCGGTCAGTCTCTTTAGCCAACCCCTCGCGGCCGTACCGGCTTGCTCGGCCGGTTCTGCAGGCTCTCCGACCACGGTTGCAAATGATGCAAAGAATTCTGCCGCGAGCTTCCTGGCGGTAGAATCGATCAGCCGTGCGCCGAGCTGGGCGAGCTTGCCGCCGATCTGGGCGTCGACCTCATAATGGAGCACCGTGACTTCGGGGCTCTCCGGCTCGAGTCGTACCGCGGCTCCGCCCTTGGCGAAGCCGGCGACCCCGCCGGAGCCCTCGCCTGAAATCCGGTAACTGTTGGGAGGATCGAGATCGGACAGCGTGACCTTGCCGCCGAAGGTCGCCTTCACCGGCCCGACCTTGAACACGACGGTCGCGGTCATTTCGGTGGGGGAGGACATGTCGAGCGACTGACACCCGGGAATGCATTGCTTCAGGATATCGGGATCATTGAGCGCCCCCCAGACCTTCTCTTGTGATGCCGGAATACGCTGTCTGTCATTCATCTGCATATCGGAACTCAGCTCCTTGCAACGGGGTTGGTGGCGCGCTGGCCGCGGCGGCGCTCGACGGTGATTTCGGCGAGGATCGACATTGCAATCTCTTCCGGGGTGATGGCGCCGAGATCGAGGCCTGCCGGCGCCTTGACGCGATCGATCGCGGCAGCCTCAAGGCCTGCGGCGATCAGCTTGTCGCGCAGCGCAGCCATCTTGCGACGGCTGCCGACAAAGGCGTGATAGGCCGCATTGATCGCCAACGCATGCTTGAGCGCAAGCTCGTCGCCCTTACCCTGCGTCGACACCACGACGAAGCGGCGGGCGTCAACGAGACAACGCGGCTCGAAGCCGTCGACGATGACGTGAGCATCGGGCGCAGCAATGATGTCTGACGCCGGCGCGGCGAGAGTCACGTGGTAGCCGAGCTGGCGTGCCTGCGCGGCCAGCGACAGCGCGACCGGGCTCGCACCAAGGATGACCAGCGACGGGTGCGGCAAGACCGGCTCCACGAAAATATCCATCGTGCCCTTGCTTGGGCACATGTTGCTGGCGAACCGCACGCCGTCCTTGCTCTCGCCGGGCCTGACCCCAAGCTCGGCGAGCAGGTTCTCCGGCTGCACCGAGACCATCCGCGGCTCGCCGTCGGCCAGCGCGTCGCGCGCGGCTTTCAGCACCGCGCCCTTGGCGCAGCCGCCGCCGATCCAGCCCGCGGCAATGGTGCCATCAGGCCGGATGATCGCCTTCGCACCGGCCTTGGCCGCCGTCACCGATACCGTGCGCACCACCGTCGCCAGCACGAAGGCCTGCTCGGCCGCCTTCATCTGCGCGACCAGATCCATCACCTCGACCTGCACACCCATCTCAAAGCCTCGCAAGATAAGGTTCGAGCGCGGTCAGGCTCGCAAGCGTGTTGGCCGGCGCGTACAGATCAATATACGGCAGCGCCGCCTTGATACCGCGCGCCTCCGCCGCGTAGCCCTGCCATCCCATCATCGGATTGAGCCAGACGATGCGGCGGCAGCGGCGGCCGAGCGCGGCCATCTCGCGGCCGAGCAGCGCGGCCTCGCCGGTCTCGTAGCCATCGGACACGATCATCACGCAGGTGCGCGAATGGATCACGCGCGCGGCATGCCAGCGATTGAACGTCTGCAGGCTCTCGCCAATCCTGGTGCCGCCGCCGGCGCCCTGCGCCAGGATCGCAAGGCGATCCAGTGCGCGGCCGGCGTCCTTTTCCTTCATCGCGCCGGAGACATGGGCCAGACGCGTGTGAAACAGGAATGCTTCGGCCTCGCGGAATTCATCGAGCACACCGTGGATGAAGCGTAAAAAGACACCCGTGTACATGCTCATCGAGCCGGAGGCATCGAGCAGCACCACCAATCGCAACGGCTTCGGCTTGCGCTGCCGCTTCACGAGGCTGATCGGCACACCGCCATGGCTGATATTGCCGTGAATGGTGCGGCGCAGATCGAGCCGGGCGCCACGCCTTCGCGCCAAATCGCGCCGCGTCAGCCGCGTCCGCATCGCGCGCGCCAGTTGCGCAGCCGCGAGGTGGGCCTGCGCGACCTGTTCGGAATCGGCCATGTAGCGGAAATCGACCTCGGCGAGGTTTTCCGTGCGCGAGGCGCCTTCCATGCGTCCCTTGCCCGAAAGCTCATTCTCGGTCCCGTCGACCGAGGGCACCTGATCCATCGCCGTCTCAGGGCCCGCGCGAGGCTCAGCCGGCTGGTTCGGCAGGCTCTTCAGCGAAGGATTGTTCGCCGCCTTCGCAACACCCGTGACGACGGAGCGCGACCGCACCCGCTTGCCGAGCCAGAATGCATCAAAAATGCCGTCAAATTTCTCCCAATCGGACTTGCGCGCCGAAAAGAGATGCTTGAAGGCTGAGCGGAGCAGGCCCGGCCGCGCCGCATAGCCGGCGGCCATCAGCGCGGCGGCGTCCTGCCCCTCGGCGAGACCGACGGCGAAGCCGCCGTCGCGCAAGGTCCGCAAGAACGTCGCGAGCCTAGTCGAGACGAGACGGGACACCTCGTTGATATCGTCGAAATCGGGAGATGCGCCGCAGCAGCTCATGCAACCTTCCCCAACAAACGTTCGCTGACCTCGCGCGTCACCCGCGCCTTGTCCTCCTGCGTCTTGAGCAGGCACATCAGGGTTTCGTGCACGATCTCGGGCGCGTCGTGCAGGTCTTTCACGTCAAGCCCGACCAGCGCCGCCGCCCAATCCAGCGTCTCCGCCACGCCCGGCACCTTGCGGAGTTCCTCCTTGCGGATGCCCTCGACCATGCGCGCAATCTGCAGCGCCAGCGAGGCGCCGGCGCCGTCAATACGCGTCATGATGATGCGCGCCTCGCGCTCGACGTCGGGGTAGTCGACATAGTGGTAGAGGCAGCGTCGGCGCAGCGCATCGGAGAGTTCGCGCGTGCCATTCGACGTCAGCACCACATGCGGGATCGCGGTTGCGTTGATCGTGCCGAGTTCGGGGATCGAGACCTGGAAGTCCGACAATAGCTCGAGCAGGAATGCCTCGAACTCGTCGTCGGCGCGGTCGATCTCGTCGATCAGCAGCACCGGCGGCTTCGCGCGACGGATCGCGGCCAGCAGCGGCCGCTCCAGCAGATACTTTTCCGAGAAGATCTGGTGCTCGACCGCATCAGCATCGGTGCCGCGATGCGCCTGGATCGACAGCAATTGGCGCTGGTAGTTCCACTCGTAGAGCGCTGCCGACTGGTCGAGCCCCTCGTAGCATTGCAGCCGGATCAGTTCGGTCGCGTGCACAGCGGCCAGCGCCTTCGCTACTTCGGTCTTGCCGACGCCCGCCTCGCCTTCCAGCAGAAGCGGACGCCGCAACAGCTGCATCAGCGAGATCGCGGTCGCAAGCTCGCCGTCGGCGATATAGCCGGCGTCGCCGAGTGCTTGCGCGATCTGGTCACGGGTCTTCATGCTGAAGCGAACACGCCGAGGTTCTTCGCCGCCTGCCAGTTCCGCCAAAAATCATGCGGCATCTGGATGTGAGTCGAGCCGAGGAACGAGAACGCGTCGTTGACGGCGTTGGAGAATGCCGGCACGCCGCCGACATTCGGGCTTTCGCCGACGCCCTTGGCACCGATCGGATGGTGCGGCGACGGGGTGACGGTGAAGTCGGTCTCCCAATGCGGCGTCTCGACCGCGGTCGGCATGAAGAAGTCCATGAACGAGCCGGTGACCACGTTGCCCTCGGCGTCGTATCGGATCTCCTGCCCCATCGCGATCGCGAAGGCCTCGGTGAGGCCGCCATGCACCTGGCCCTCGATGATCATCGGGTTGATCCGTGTGCCGCAATCGTCGAGCGCATAGAAGCGCTTGACCTTGTAGACGCCGGTGTCGACATCGATGGTCATGACGCAGATATAGGCTCCGAACGGATAGGTCATGTTGGGCGGATCGTAATAGCTGACCGCCTCCAACCCGGGCTCCATGCCGGGCGGCACGGAATTGTACGCGGCCCAGCAGATGTCCTTCATCGACATGAACTTCTCCGGCAGACCCTTGACGCGGAAGCCGTCGATGTCCCACTCGAGATCGTCTTCGTGGACCTCGAGCTTGTAGGCGGCGATCATCTGCGCCTTGGCCTTGATCTTGCGCGCAGCCATCGCGATTGCAGCACCTGCGACCGGCGTCGAGCGCGAACCGTAGGTGCCGAGCCCGTAGGGCGCGGTGTCGGTGTTGCCCTCCTCGACCATGATGTTGTCGGCGGGAATGCCGATTTCGGTGGCAATGATCTGCGCCCAGGTCGTCTCGTGTCCCTGGCCCTGGCTCTTGGTGCCCATCCGAGCGATGCCGGCACCAGTCGGATGCATGCGAATCTCGCAGGAATCGAACATTGCGATGCCCAGAATATCGCAATTCTTCGAGGGGCCGGCGCCGACGATCTCAGTGAAGAAGGAGACACCGATGCCCATGATCTCGCGGGTCTCGCCCCGTTTGAACGCGGCGCGCATCTGCTGCTGCTCCTTGCGGAGCTCGGCGTACTTTACCGTCTCCATCGCCTTTCGCATGGCGGTGCCGTAGTCGCCGGAGTCGTATTCCCAACCGAGCGCGGAGTGGTACGGGAACTGCTCGGGCTTGATGAAGTTCTTCAAGCGCAATTCGGCGGGATCCATGCCGAGCTTCTGCGCCAGAATGTCCATCGCACGCTCGATGCAGTAGGCTGCCTCCGTGACGCGGAACGAGCAGCGATAGGCGACACCCCCGGGTGCCTTGTTGGTATAGACACCGTCGACCGCGAGGTGAGCGGTCGGGAAATCATACGACCCGGTGACAATATTGAAGAAGCCCGCCGGCCATTTCGACGGATCGGCACAGGCGTCGAACGCGCCGTGATCTGCGAGCACATGGACGCGCAACCCCGTAACCTTGCCCTCCTTCGTCGCGGCAATTTCCGTCGTCATGTGATAGTCGCGGGCGAACGAGGTCGCGGTCAAATTCTCGATACGGTCCTCGACCCATTTCACCGGCTTGCCGGTGACGATCGAGGCGACCGCCGCGCAGATGTAGCCGGGATAGGCGCCGACCTTGTTGCCGAAACCACCGCCGATGTCCGGCGCAATCACATGGATCTTCTGCTCGGGCAGTTTCGCGATCAGCGCCACCACGGTGCGGATCACGTGCGGCGCCTGGAAGGTGCCCCAGATCGTCAGCTCGCCCTTGATCTTGTCGAAGGAGCAGACACACTGGCAGGTCTCGAGCGGCGACGGATGGGTGCGGTGATAGGAGATCATTTCCTTGATCGTCACCTCGGCCTTCTTGAAGGCGGCGTCCGTCAAATCCTTGTCGCCGACGGTCCATTCGAAGATGTGGTTGTGATGCTTGCGCGGGCCGTGCGCACCCGCGATCTTTCCGGCGAGATCCTCGCGCAGGACCGGCGCATCCTTGTCCATCGCCTTGAACGGATCGATCAGCGGCGGCAGCGCCTCGTACTCGACCTTGACCTTGTTGATGCCGTCATCGGCAGCGTAGCGGTCGGTCGCAACCACGAAGGCGACTTCCTGATTCTGGAACAACACCTTGCCGTCGGCGAGCACCATCTGCACGTCGCCGGCGAGCGTGGGCATCCAGGCGAGGTTGACGGTCTTCAGCGTCTCCGCGGTGATGACCGCGAGCACGCCCGGAACCTTCAACGCCTCCGTGTCGTCGATCGATTTGACGCGCGCATGGGCATGCGGCGAGCGGACGAAATCGCCATGCAGCATACCCGGCAGTTTCACGTCGTCGACGTAATTGCCCTTGCCCTGGGTGAAGCGGATGTCCTCGACCCGCTTACGCTTGCAGCCCATACCTTCGAGCGCGGCGGTGCGTTGTTCCCGCGTGGGAGTCATGTCGTTCATTCTGCGGCCTCCCGGAATTCCACGCCGTTGATCTTGGCGGCGGCGTATTGAATGGCTTTGACGATGTTCTGGTAGCCCGTGCAGCGGCAGATGTTGCCGGAGATGCCCATCCGGATTTCGTCCTCGCTCGGTGATGGGTTCTCCTTGAGAAGCCGCTGCGCGCGCATGATCATGCCCGGCGTGCAGAAGCCGCATTGCAAGCCGTGCATCATGCGGAAACCTTCCTGCAGGGCGGAGAGCGAGCCGTCGGCATTGGCCATCCCCTCGATGGTCGTGATGTCAGAGCCGTTGGCCTGCACCGCGAACATGGTGCAGGATTTCACCGACATGCCGTCGATATCGACGGTGCAGGCGCCGCAATGCGTGGTCTCACAGCCGATGTGGGTACCGGTCATCTGCAAATTCTCGCGGATGAAATGCACGAGCAACGTGCGCGGCTCGACGAGGCCTTCGACCTCGGCGCCGTTCACCTTCATGGTGATGTGCGTTTTTGCCATCTGTCCCTCCCCTAGCTGGCTTTGGCTGCGGCGCGCTGCAACGCGCGCGTGACCATGATTCCGCCGACATGCTTGCGGTATTCGACCGGGCCGCGCGCATCGGCGGCGGGGGCCATGATCGCTTGCGCCGCTGCAGCGGCCTTCTTCAGGGTGGCCGCATCGAGGCTGGTGCCGATCACCGCCTTGGCGGCCGCATCGGCCAGCAACGGGATTTCCGACAGATTGGTGAGCCCGATCGCACAGGTCGTGACCTTACCGCCGGACATGGTCAGCACCACCGCAGCCGCGGCGGTGGCGTAGTCGCCGACCTTCCGCTTCAGCTTCTCATAGGCATAGCCATGGCCGGCCGCGGGGACCGGAATCGAGATTGAGGTCAGAAGTTCGCCGGGTTCGATCGCGGTGAAATAGGCGCCCTGATAGTAATCGGTCGCCGCAACCTCGCGCGCGCCGTTCGGACCGTCGAGATGATAGGTGGCCCACAGCGTCATCATCAGCGCCGGCATGTCGTTGCCGGGATCACCGTTGGCGACGTTGCCGCCGACGGTGCCACGGTAGCGCACCTGCGGATCGGCAATGAGGAGCGCCGTTTCGTGCAGGATCGGGATGGATTTGGCGATCTCATCGGAAGCCAGCAACTCGTGCTGGGTGGTCATGGCCCCGATCACGACCTTGTTGCCATCGCGGCGGATGCCTTTCAGCCCGGCGACGTTATGCAGGTCGACGAGATGCTCTGGCGTCGCCAGCCGAAGCTTCATCATCGGAACCAGGCTGTGGCCGCCGGCCAGCGGCCTTGCCTCGTCGCCCAGGGTCGAGAGTAGTTTGACCGCGTCGGCGACCGTCGCCGGCCGGTGATAGCTGAATGGGCCAGGTATCATGGGTCTCCTCCGTTCGTTCTTTGGCGCTTGGGAGGCGCGGACGTTGGGAGGGAGGCTGTTCCCGGTTGTTTTCGCGCGCAATCGCGGGGGCACAAAGTCGGGAAATGCGCACGAGTTGCGGAACTCCGCGCACGAAATGCGTCAGCGTTGCGGACCTAATACGTGGCTGAAGCTAGGCGTGTCGCCGGGCGAGGCCCAATCGCGCCTTCACCTCGGCGATCTTGGCGCGGCTGACCGGCACGCAGTGCGGCGACGGGCCGTCGAGTTCGATGATCGCGCCGTCGCCTTCCTTGCGGACGAAGGTGACGTGGGGGATCGCGACGATATGGCTGCGGTGCACCCGGACGAACAGGCCGGGGTCGAGCTGGGCTTCGGCCTCCGAGATCGACCACGGGCACATCCGCTCCCGGGTGCCGTCATGGACCTTGGTGTAATGGGCGTCGGCCCGCACGCTTCTGACATCGGCGGTATCGATGAAGTGGGTGCCGTCGGCGCCTTCGACCGGCAGCCGGGGCGCGGGTGCGGCACGGGGCGGCTGGCCGATGCCGCCGAGTGGGGTCGGCCGCAGCCGCGGGCTGGTGGGCGCGCTGCTCGCGTCCGCCGATGGCACATCTGCCGCGAGGCGGTCCGGGTCCGCAACGGCGGCGACCATATCGGCCGTCGGCCCGGCCTTCTTGCGCGGGTCGGGCACCAGCGACAGCAGAAAACCGGCCGCGATCACGAAGCAGAGCAGCGCCACCACCAGCGACAGCATTTGCGACGATGCGGCCAGTCCCTCGATGTGATGATGCGATCCCTCCGACGGCGCGACCAGATGCATGCCGGCCATCGCGGTATAGTGCATGCCCGACACGGCGACCCCGAAGGCGACCGCGCTCAACGCCAGTTGCACGCCGCCTTGCCGCGCCAGGAAGGCGCGCAGGCCGCCATAGGCCGTGACGATCGCGATTGCGACCGACAGCACCACCATGGCGCCGTCATGCGCCATGGCAAAATTACCCGACAGCCCGTGCATGCCGACATAATGCATGCTGACGATGCCGAGCCCGAGCAGGACCGCCGACGATGCCACCCGTAGCATCGACGGCTCGCCGATGCTGACAAAGAATAACGAGATGCCGACCACCAGCGCACAGATCAGGAATGAGACGATGGTCGGAAGCACCAGATAGACGGTGCCCGCCGGCAATGGCGCCGCCAGCATGCCGACGAAATGCATGGTCCAGATGCCGACGGCGAGGAAAAATGCTGCGCCCGCGAGCAACACGCGATGGCTCGCATCAGGCGTGCCGCGGATGCGCGCAGCCAAGCCGAAGCCGGTGTACCCTCCCAGGATCGCGATCACCACCGAGAGCGCGACGAGATAGGGATCGTGTCCTTCGAACATGATCGTCTCGGCCTCCCCGTCGTCACGGGCGGGCCTCCTCCCGCCGCCGAGTTTACAGGCGCGGCGGCGGAAATTACAATCAATCGATCGTGGCGCGCCGAACCGGCGGGAAGATCGGAAGCGACAAAAGCTCTTCAAAACCTGATCGAGCGGGTCGTTCTCTGCCCTGGCCCCAAGGCGGCGAAATGCACGCAACACTGTATGGCGAATTGGGGACGATCTTGGCTGGATGGCTCGCCAGGACCACGGAAAGTCGGTGGTTGCGCAGACACACAACCATCTCAAATTGCTATTTCAGGCGGTCGCTTAGCGTTGCCCTCCGAAGACAAAGGTCACACGTTCGAAACGTGTCGGGTGCGCCACGTTCCCGCCATTCAGAACAAAACTGCGAACAATCCTTTCTTCTTGCCGTCCCCGCGAATGCGGGCCGACCGTAGGCACGGCTCCATTTCCCGGCCTGCTTTTCAAGCTCGTATCGGTGTGGCGACGACGATGACGGGGTAGCGATTACTCAGCTTGTAGAAGCTCAGGCGTTGGACATCGTTCAGGGGCGATTTGAAATAATAGGCCCCCGCAGCAGGCCGCTCTCGAAGATTCCTGAAGAGGGGAGCGCCGGACAGGTCACGGCCCGTGTAGCTGCCATCATCCGGACTCCGCGCGAGGATGAGGATAATGCCGTCCGCGCTAGCAAGAGCGATAGAGCCGTTAGGACCGATGTCGAAGCCGCGATAGAACTGCAGAAAATAGGCGACATCGATCGTCGTGAGAGCCACACCGGCAAAGCTGCCATCGGGATGATTGAATCGTCTTGACGCCGTGATGACCCACCGGCCACCGGATCTGCTCTTCACTGGATGTCCAATATAGGTCCCCCGGTCAGCACCGTGCGGATGATGCCGTGGTGGGCGGACCAGTTCGACCGGCTACGGGAGCACGGTCGTGTCATCAAAATGAGTGCCTGAGGAAAAGCGCGTTGAAAGTGCGGTTGCTCCCTTGAGTCGCCCGTCCGTTAGTTCGACATGTTGGTGTCAAGGAGCGCCAGAAGTGAGCGCACCACGACTAGTCGCCGACGTCCGATCGTTGTCGTGACGATACGCCCAGCTCCTATCAACTCGTAAAGCTTCGTGCGTTCGCATGCATCGTCAACCGTGCAGGTGAGCCGCTGGGCGAATGGCATCGTGCTCGGTTCCGCGGCTTTTGGAGCGGATAGACTGACTTGTGACTGTTGTCCGCCAGTTTTCTCTCGTCGGGCCCTCCTGTTCGCACAAAGCTCGACAGGACAAGCGTTGATTGTGCGACGAGCAACGTCAATGCGAGCATCCGAAGGCGCTCGCGTACGACAGCGCACGTCAGCGGCGGTTTGAATATTTCCGGACACCAAGGGCGACGAGGAAATTTTTCGGGAATGCGCCAGCCACAGTGAGGCATCGCGCCGAGGCTAGTCCGCGAATGTCGGCAGCAAATTCCGCAAGCGTTCGCCGCTGTT
This sequence comes from uncultured Bradyrhizobium sp., assembly GCF_947648125.1. GTDB lineage: Bacteria > Pseudomonadota > Alphaproteobacteria > Rhizobiales > Xanthobacteraceae > Bradyrhizobium. The sequence continues at coordinate 214,586 of NZ_CANSMR010000005.1, forward strand.
CACCAGCGTGTTATTCAACCATTATTCAACGAACGCGGCTGATGGCTACCTAAGTGCCTGAGTTTGCTGGCGCTCCCTAGGGGAATCGAACCCCTGTTTCAGCCTTGAGAGGGCCGCGTCCTAACCGCTAGACGAAGGGAGCGTTGCGGGGGAAGGCAATAGCCTTGAAATCGGCCTGCCGCAAGATGGCTTGTGCATTGCGGCGGGGATTTTGTCATCCATGCTTACCATGCCGTGCCGGCGATTTCGGCAACGGCAGCAGCCCCGGAACGCCCCCCGCGCCCTGCGGGGCCTCAGCGCACCGCCCCGAACGGACCAGCGATGCGGCCGCGCGCCGCTCGCATGACGGCCACCTCCGGATGTCATGTCTCGGTCCTGCACGGCCCTGCTTTCGCCAAACGGAAATGCAAAACACCTGGCTGTGAAGTCACCCGACGACCTGCCTCTGCTAACATCGCAGCTCTTCACCATGCTGCGCCGGGCAAGGCGCTCGAGACGCGAGAGGAGTGCTTGGAACAAAGCGCAAGCCCGCAGGCACGACAATTTGGCTCACGAATATCTTGGCAAAAACAAACATCAACGCGGCCGCAGGCAATGGAAGACGTTCCGCCCTGCCCGCACCGGTCAATAGCTTAGGCAGAGCGAGGAAAGACCATGATCAAACTAAAAATCAACGGCCAGGAACAGAATTGGGACGGCGACCCTAGCCTTTCGCTGCTCTGGTATCTCCGTGACGAAGCCGGCCTCACGGGCACCAAGTTCGGCTGCGGCCAGGCCCTGTGCGGCGCCTGCACCGTGATCGTCGACAAGGAAGCGGTGCGCGCCTGCATCACCTCGGTCTCCGACGTCGTCGGCCGCGAGGTCACCACCATCGAGGGGCTGCACCCGACCGGCGACCATCCGGTGCAGAAGGCCTGGCGCCAGGTCAATGTTCCGCAGTGCGGCTACTGCCAGGCTGGCCAGATCATGCAGGCCGCGGCACTGCTGGACCAGAACCCGAAGCCCAACCACGACCAGATCCGCGAAGCCATGTCGGGCAATATCTGCCGCTGCGGCTGCTACCAGCGGATCGAGAATGCCGTGCATCTCGCATCGACGGGGGTGTGACATGAATATCCGCACCAATCCAAGCAAGCTTCGCGGCTTCGAGAAGCACGTGAAGGTCGAGAACCTTTCGCGTCGCAGCATCCTCAAGGGTCTCGGCATCGCCGGCAGCTTCGTGCTCGCCGCGCCCGTGATGACGAGGCAGGCGTTCGCCTATGAGACCGGCGCCGGCAAGATGCCGCACGGCGTCGTGGTCGATCCGCGCGTGTTCGTCGCGATCGCCCCCGACGGCGTCGTCACCATCCTGGCGCACCGCTCCGAGATGGGCACCGGCGTCCGCACCAGCCTGCCCTTGATCGTCGCCGAGGAAATGGAGGCCGACTGGTCGCGCGTCCATGTCCAGCAGGCGCATGGCGACGAGGTCAAATTCGGCAACCAGGACACCGACGGGTCGCGCAGCACGCGGCACTATCTGATCCCGATGCGCCAGATCGGCGCCTCCGCGCGCGCGATGCTGGAAGCCGCCGCTGCCAAGAAATGGGGCGTGCCGGCAACAGAAGTGAAGGCGCAGAACCATGAGGTGGTCCACAGCGCGAGCGGACGCAAGATCGGCTTCGGCGATCTTGCTGCCGATGCCGCTAAGGAGCCGGTGCCTGATATCGGAGGCCTCAAGCTCAAGGATCCGAAGGACTTCCGCTATCTCGGCAAGGGCCAGGTCTCGATCGTCGATCTGCACGACATCACCACCGGCAAGGCGCATTACGGCGCCGACATTCGCCTGCCCGGCCTGAAATACGCTGTGATCGCCCGTCCGCCGGTCACCGGCGGCAAGCTCAAGTCGTTCGATGACAGCGCAGCGATGAAGGTGCCCGGCGTCGAGAAGGTGATGGAGGTCAAGGGCTGGCCCTGGCCGTCAAAATTCCAGCCGCTCGGCGGCGTGGCCGTGATCGCGCGCAACACTGGCGCGGCGATCAAGGGCCGCGACGCGCTGAAGATCGTCTGGGATGACGGCGCCAACGCCAACTACGACTCCGTCACCTATCGTGCCTCGCTGGAAGAGGCCGCGCGCAAGCCTGGCCTCGTGGTGCGCAAGGAAGGCGACGTCGATGCCGCGCTGAAGAGCGCCGACAAGGTGATCGTGGGCGAGTACTATCTGCCGCATCTCGCCCATGTCAGCATGGAGCCGCCGGTCGCGGTGGCCGACGTCAAGGGCGACAAGGCCCAGATCTGGGCGCCGGTGCAAAGCCCCGGCGGCACCCGCGAGGATGTCGCCAAGACGCTCGGGATCCCCGAGGACAATGTCACCGTCAACGTGACGCTGCTCGGCGGCGGCTTCGGCCGCAAGTCGAAATGCGATTTCGCGCTCGAGGCGGCCTTGCTGTCGAAGGAACTCGGCGCGCCGGTCAAGGTGCAGTGGACCCGCGAGGACGATGTGCATCACGACTTCCTGCACACCGTCTCCGTGGAACGGATCGAGGCCGGTCTCGACAAGAGCGGCAAGGTGATTGCGTGGCGGCACCGCAGCGTGGCGCCGACCATCGCCTCGACCTTCGCCGCCGGCGCCAACCACGAAGCGGCGTTCGAACTCGGCATGGGCCTGATCGACAACCCGTTCGAGATCGCCAATCTGCAGTGCGAGAATCCGGAAGCGGCCGCGTTCACACGGATCGGCTGGTTCCGCTCGGTGTCCAACATCCCGCGCGCGTTCGCGGTGCAATCCATGGTCGGGGAAATCGCGCATGCGACGGGTCGCGACCAGAAGGAGATGCTGCTGGAGCTGATCGGCAGCCCGCGGATCGTCAACCTGTCCTCGGTGAAGGATCCCTGGAACTACGGCGAGCCCTATGACAGCTACCCGATCAACACCGCGCGGCTCCGCAAGGTGGTCGAACTGGTCGCCGAGAAGGGGGAATGGGGACGGACCGTGCCGAAAGGCCATGGTCTCGGCATCGCCGTGCATCGTTCCTTCGTCAGCTACATCGCGACCATCGTCGAGGTGGCGGTTGACGACAAGGGCAAGCTCACGGTGCCGCGGGTCGACACCGCGATCGATTGCGGCACGTACGTCAACCCGGAGCGGATCGCCTCGCAGATCGAAGGCGCCGCGATCATGGGGCTGAGCCTCGCCAAATATGGCGAGATCAGCTTCAAGGACGGCAAGGTGCAGCAGAGCAATTTCGACGATTTCCCGGTGATCCGGATCGACGAGTCGCCTGCGATCACCAACGTCTACATCGTGCCGCCCGGAGCGGACACCCCGCCCAGCGGCGTCGGCGAACCCGGCGTGCCGCCGTTCGCACCGGCGCTAAGCAACGCGATCTTTGCCGCCACCGGAAAGCGCATCCGCGCCCTGCCGATCGGCAAGCAGTTGGAGACGTGAGGCAGGAACGTTAGGCGAAAAGACCAAACGCCCGCGATCTTCGCGGGCGTTTTTCTTTGAAGGCACCACATCGTCATTGCGAGGAGCCCACGACAAAATTGCAAAGCAATTTTGCGCTGAAGCGACGAAGCAATCCATCTCTCCGGTTGTGGCGCTATGGATTGCTTCGCGGAGCCTGTCATCGGGCGCGCATTCGCGCGACCCGTTGGCTCGCAATGACGTGGAGATAGACCGACCGGAAGCGGACCGGGAAGCGGCGGGCTCCCCCCTCGCCGCTTCCCGATCGCATCGCCCCCTATCGGTGGTTCGCGCCTTACTTCTTGTTGAGCGCGAACACCCAGATCACGCCGCCTTGCGGCACGTTGTTCTCGAAGCCCGCGACCTTGCCGGCCAGCGCGTCCTGGATACGCTGCGCGTCGACGCCCCAGCCCGACTGGACCGCGATGTATTGCGTTCCATCGACCTCATAGGACATCGGCATCGCCATGATGCCGGAGTTGGTCTTCTGCTCCCACAACAGTTCGCCGGTCTTGGCATTGAAGATGCGGAAGGCGCGGTCGTTGGTGCCGCCGGCGAGAACGAGATCGCCCGCAGTCGCGGTCACCGCGCCGAACAGCTGCGAGGTCTTGTAGTCGTGCTGCCAGACCTTCTTGCCGGTGGACGGATCCCACGCCTGCAACTCGCCGAAATGATCGGCATTGGGTGCGGGCGTCAGTCCGATGTCCTCCGGCTTGGTGCCGAGCCAGAGCTGGCCGGGAACCAACGGCTGCTTCTCGCCGGTGAAGCCGCCGCAGAAGTTTTCGTTGGCGGGAACGTAGACGAGCTTGGTGTTCGGGCTATAGGCCGCCGACGGCCAGTCCTTGCCGCCCCACAGCGACGGGCAGAACTCGACCCGCTTGCCGAGCACGGGCTTGTGCTCGGGATCGAGGATCGGCCGGCCGGTCTCCGCCTCGATGCCCTTCCAGACATTGGTCTTCACGAAAGGCCAGCCGGCGACATAGTTGATCTTGTCCGGCTTGCGTTCCAGCACCCAGAAGATCGCATCGCGGCCGGGATGAACCAGGCTCTTGAACGACCGCCCGTCGCGCTGCATGTCGATCAGCATCGGCGCGTCGACTTCGTCCCAGTCCCAGGAATCGTTCTGGTGATACTGGAAGTGGGTCTTGATCTTGCCGTTGTCGGGATCGAGCGCCAGCACCGAGCTGGTGTAGAGATTGTCGCCGGCATGCATCGAGCCGGGCCACGGCGCGGCATTGCCGACGCCCCAATAGACCGTCTTGGTATCCTTGTCGTAGGTGCCGGTCATCCAGGCGGATCCGCCGCCCGACTTCCAGTCGTCGCCGCTCCAGGTCTCGTGACCGGGCTCGCCTTCGCCGGGGATGGTGAAGGTGCGCCACAACTCCTTGCCGCTGTTGGCGTCGAAGGCGACGACGTAGCCGCGCACGCCGAACTCACCGCCGGAACCGCCGACGATCACCTTGCCGTCGACCACCAGCGGCATCAGCGTCATGTACTGACCCTTCTTGTAGTCCTGGACCTTGGTGTCCCAGACCACCTTGCCGGTCTTGGCATCGAGCGCGACGACGTGGTCGTCGGTGGTGGCGAGATAGAGCTTGTCCTCCCACAGCCCGACGCCGCGGCTGGTCGGATGCAGCTGGAACAGATCGTCGGGAAGCTGCCGCTTGTAGCGCCAGTACTCTTCGCCGGTCTTGGCGTTGAGCGCGATCACCTGCCCCATCGGGGTCGCGACGAACATCACGCCGTTGTTGACGATCGGCGGTGCCTCATGGCCCTCGATGACGCCGGTCGAGAAGGTCCAGGCCGGCTTGAGGTCCTTGACGTTGGATGTGTTGATCTGGTCGAGCGGACTGAAACCCTGTCCGTCATAGGTCCGGCGATAGAGCATCCAGTTGCCGGGTTCGGGATTTTCGAGACGTTGAGACGTCACCGAACTGTAGTTTTCGATCGGCCCTGCGACGGCGTAGGTCGAAATGAGGCACGTGAATGCGACACAACTCGACAGTAACCACTGCTTGCTTGTCATGAGATGCTACCTCCCTGCTCTGTTTTGTTTTTTCAGTTTTTGTTTTGAGCATGATCTCTTCGGAAAACCGCTTCGCACTTTTCCGGATCATGCTTTAGGTCGTGCAGAAATCCCGATGTGGCCTCATCCTCCCTGCTGAGCACCCACCTTCCCGACGAATGGCGCTGCGACCGTGATCGCGCCGTCGGCAACCGTCAGCGGCAACGCCGCGAGGCGACGTGGCGCCGGCCCGAACACGACCTGCGCATTCTGCCGCGGATCGTATTCGGAGTTATGACAGAGGCATTTCAGAACGTTCTTGTCGCCCTGATCTTCCTTCAACCAGGCAGTGATCGGACATCCGGCATGCGTGCAGATGACCGAGTAGCAGACGATGCCGTCAGGTGCGCGGGCGCGCGTGGCATCGTCGAGTTCGCTCGGATCGAGCTTGACGAGCACGACCTCGTTGAGCCGCGAACCCTTGCGGACGACGGAACTCTTCGGGTCCTGCGGCCAGGCGCGAATGGGCGGTCCGCCCAGCTTCAAATCATCCGACTTGATGACCTGGCCGGCCTTGTCGCCTTCGGCGCGCACAAGCACATCGGCTTTTTGCGGTCGCTCACTGGCGCCCGGCTGTTCGTCATCGTCGGCGGCCGCGGGCTCGATCGCGGCAAGACAGGCGCAGCCCGCAAGCGCGGTCAACACCGCGCGACGCGTCGGATCGGTCCACGACCCTGTCGCATCGGATTCACCGGATTGTTCGACGGAAGCGCTGGGGTTGGACTCCGACATGGCGCAAGCTGAGCGTGCAACTCGGCCGAAAAGATGGCGGCACACATTCTCGATGCGCGAACGCATGCGCAAAATATACGCTGCAGCTTTTGGTTGATCGACCGCGCGCCTTCGCGACTGCTTCGATCAGGGCTCGTTGACGAAGCTCAGCCTGCCGACAGGTTTCAGTGTCTTTGCATCAAATGTGCGGATCTCTGTTGCACCGCCGATATCAAGCGTGAGGACCAGCCGTTCGCCGGCGACGCCGGTTGCGACGATGCGGGCGCCCTTCGGCAGCGCAGCAGTGACGTCGGATACGGAAACGGGGCTTCCCTCGCTGCGATAAAGGCGGTAGCCGATGGCAATCAACACGACGGCCACGGCCAATGCCGAGGTCAGGCCCGCGATCAGCATCATGCGCCGCACCCGCGCGATCAGCGCGGCCTGGTCGGGGGTCGGTTCGGTCACAGCGGTGTCGGTCATCACAAGGCTCTATATCTTTGCAACAGGTCGATTTGAATCAGGTTTCTTCGAATGGCGGTCGGAAGCTGGAGGTCATCGTCGCAGGCGACGAGGGCTCGGCCCGGCTTGACCGCGTGCTCGCACAGCACACTCCGGAGCTGTCGCGGTCCCGGCTGAAGGCGCTGATCCTCGCCGGTTCCGTCGCCGTCAAGGACGCCGTGGTGCGCGACCCCGCTTATCATGTCGCCAAGGGCGATACGATCATAATCGACGTACCGGAGGCCGTGCCCGCCGAGCCGAAGGGCGAGGACATCGCGCTCGATATCGTGTTCGAGGACGACGACATCATCGTCATCGACAAGCCCAGGGGCCTCGTTGTGCATCCCGCGGCCGGCCACGCCTCGGGAACGCTGGTCAACGCGCTGATCGCGCATTGCGGCTCCAGCCTGTCCGGCATCGGCGGGGTCAAGCGGCCGGGCATCGTGCACCGCCTCGACAAGGACACCACGGGGCTGATGGTGATTGCCAAGAACGACCAGGCCCATCAGTCGCTAACCGCGCAATTCGCCGACCACGGCCGCACCGGCCCGATGGAGCGCGGCTACATGGCGTTCGCCTGGGGTGTGCCGAACCGGCCCCACGGCACGATCGACGCGCCGATCGACCGCCACCCGCATGCCCGCGAAAAAATGGCGGTGCGCCAGGGCGGCCGCGAGGCGATCACCCATTTCGACGTGCAGCAGAGCTTTGCCGGCCGCGACGGCAAGCCGGTCGCCTCGCTGCTGGCCTGCCGGCTCGAGACCGGGCGGACCCATCAGATCCGGGTGCACCTCGCGCATCTCGGCCATCCCCTGATGGGTGACAGCGTTTACGGCGCGCACTTCAAGACCAAGGCCGGGCAGCTCAGTCCGGAAGGTAAGCACGCACTTACCGCCCTCGACCGACAGGCCCTCCACGCCTATCTGCTGGCTTTGGAGCACCCCCGGACCGGGGAACTTTTGCACTGGGAGTCGCCCTTGCCGGAGGATTTGCTTCTCCTGCAGCGGGCGCTGGCAGCGGCGGTATGACGCACCCCTCCCGGAAAAGCCACGTCATGACAACAGGTTATACCTGCCACACGGGGACGTGACGTCAGCAATCCTTCCCTATCACGGACAGTTTGGTGTATGTTGCACCTGCGTTGAATATCCAACGCGGAACATCGCAGCATGGCCGGCTTTAACCCAGCGGCCACCTGCCGGGCCCGCCGCTATCGGGGGCCTGAACCACTGGAGGGCGCTCAAATGGCCCGTACAGCTACGTTGCCGGTCCTCAATGGAGAATCCGGCCTTTCACGTTACCTCGCCGAGATCCGCAAGTTCCCCATGCTGGAGCCCCAGCAGGAGTACATGCTCGCCAAGCGTTGGCGGGAGCATGACGATCGCGACGCGGCGCATAAGCTTGTCACCAGCCATCTCAGGCTCGTGGCCAAGATTGCCATGGGCTATCGCGGCTACGGCTTGCCGATCTCCGAGGTCGTCTCGGAAGGCAATGTCGGCCTGATGCAGGCGGTGAAGCGATTCGAGCCCGAGAAGGGCTTCCGTCTCGCCACTTACGCCATGTGGTGGATCAAGGCGTCAATACAAGAGTACATTCTGCGTTCCTGGTCGCTCGTGAAGATGGGCACCACCGCGAACCAGAAGAAGCTGTTCTTCAACCTGCGCAAGGCGAAGAGCAAGATCTCCGCGCTGGAAGAGGGTGATCTCCACCCCGACCAGGTGAAGCTGATTGCCAAGCGCCTCGGCGTGACCGATCAGGACGTGGTCGACATGAACCGCCGCCTCGGCGGCGACGCGTCGCTCAACGCCCCGATCCGCGACGACGGCGAAGCCGGCGAATGGCAGGACTGGCTGGTCGACAACTCGCCCAACGCCGAAGCCTTGATGGCCGAGAGCGAGGAATTCGATCATCGCCGCCAGGCCCTGAACGGTGCGATCGGCGTGCTCAACCCGCGCGAACGCCGCATCTTCGAGGCGCGGCGTCTGGCGGATGAGCCGATGACGCTGGAAGACCTCGCCGCCGAGTTCGGCGTGTCGCGCGAGCGCGTGCGGCAGATCGAGGTCCGCGCGTTCGAGAAGGTGCAGTCGGCCGTCAAGGGCACGATCGCCCGGCAGGAAGCCGCACTCGAAGCCGCGCACTGATCGCACGGCGGCAAGCCAACAGACACGAAAGCCGGCGGCAACGCCGGCTTTTTTGTTGCCATCGATGGCGCGCGATCGTTTGGCTAAAGCGCAATGAGATCAGGTTGAATCGTCATCGCGCTCCGTGAAGACGCCGACATCCTTGTGTCGGCCGAGCCTGAGCAGCACGTGGCGGGTTGGTGAATCCATCAGCACCAGCGACATCGAATCGACACGACCTTGCGGATCGGCCCGTTCCCTTTCCATGCGCGATTGCTCTCGGACTTCGACAGGCACATGACGCGAAATCACCTGCGGCTCGTCGAGCGGCAAATTACGTACGGTCGCCAGCCGCTGCCAGGACGCGACCTCGGGCGCATGGAACGGGAGGGGCTCCAGCCAAAAGGGGGCGATGCCGACGCTCTTTGTAAGTATGGTGTCGCCGCTGGCCAGGTCGGTCATGCCCAGAATAACGCCCTGGCAGCGAAACATCTCCTTGAGCTCGACCAGCGTCGCATCCCAGAGGCCGGGGTCTAGCGCGCAATCGTAGATCGCGCCAATGAGCGCCGAGACCGCCTCGATGGAGGGCAGGTCGTGGGCTTTTTCAGTCCGGTTCTCGAAGGGATCAGACGATTTCTGCATGGTGGCGCGACAGGACCGTCTGGATTTTTTCCCAGACGCTTCGAGGCTTCGGAACGTCGAGGCCGAAGATCGTTTCGAACGTGTCGGCAAGATGATCCGCGCTCGTGATGCACTGTTCGTCGACGCTGTCTGCCGTCACGCTGCGCAGACAATCGTTGTGCAGGGCGATGTAGCCGTCCGTGGTGTGGCGCAGGACCGCCAGTGCGTTGGTGAACGGCGAGCCGGGATCCTGCGTCAGCCAGCCAAGCGTAGCGGCTATGGCGGCCTCGTCGCTGTGATCAGGCTGGAAGTCGAAACTGTGCGCCATGCCGCGCGCATGGTTTCTGAAACGCAGCCAGCCATCGTCTGTCGGCACGATCGAAAAATCAAAACCACGTTGGCTGATCGGTCCGACTGCAAGAGGTACAGGTTCCACGATGGCGTCGGACACACCAACGTCGGCAAGGTACGCGCGGTCGAGATCGACACGCAGGGTCAGATGGTTGCCCATGACGATGTCGCCCAGCGTTTCGCGATTGACGCCGCCGCACAGGCGGGTCACGCGGAAGCCGAGCGCGGCGAGCGCCGCGCCGAACAGGCCGTTCATCTCGTAGCACCAGCCACCACGCTTGCCCTCCACCATTTTTGCGAAGGCGGCGGCCGGCGCGATCGAGGACGGCCATCCCATGAAAGCATCCAGCGCCTCCCAGGTAAAAGCCATAACATGGGCGCGGTGCAGTTCCGACAGGCTTGCGACGTCGAGAGAAACCGGGCGGCCGACCCCGATCCTTGCGAGATAGGCGTCCAGTTGGCCGGACGTCAGGGTCATTCCACTTTCGCTAGAAGAGACGTGCGTCATCCTTCGGTCTCCTTTCGATGAACCGTTCTCGAGGTTTTCGATGCCGTGTTTCGGGGCCTGCCGCGATCAGCGGGTGCCAGTCACGCGGCGGATCGAGCTCTTTGGGAAGACCTCAGTGCGAAGTCCTCGATTTCTGCGACGAGCCGCGCCGGCCCCGGACCTTCCTCGGCAATGGCACGCCCAAGCGCCACCGCCCGCTCGGCGAAGCGCGGTTCTGAAAGGACGCGCCGCACGGCCTCGCCGACCACTTGCGGAGGCACTGAAGGATCGAGGCACAGGCCCGCACCGTGATAGTCCACGCGCGCGGCGTTGTCGTTCTGATCGCGCCCCATCGGGAGGACGACGAGGGGGACGCTGTGGCTCAGCGATCGTATGACCGTGCCGTGCCCGCCATGGGTGACGACGGCGCCGGCTTTGGCCAGGATGTCGTCATGCGCTGCATTGGGAAGAATGGTGACATTCGCCGACGACTGAAGGCGAAGCCCCTCGAGTGCTTTGCCGAGGGTGACGACCACCTCGACCGGCTCCCTGGCCAAACCGGATATCACTCGCTGGAGCACATCGGCCTGCCCCTGATTGGTGGTGCTGAACGATACGAGCACGAGCGGCCGTCTCTCGCGCGATGGTGGGCTTGTCCATGGTTCGTGGGCCCAACTCGGCATCTCCAGCAGTGGCCCCACATAGCGCACACGGTCTGGCAGGTGCTCGGTGGGAAAGTCGAAGCTGCTGCTGGTGGCGAGGAGATGGCGGCCGGCGCTCAAGGGCTGTTCGTGGACATGGGCCAGCGGCGCAAGGCCGAAATGAGCACGGGCGGCGTTGAGGCGAGGCAGGAAACCGTCCCATAATTGCTCGGCCGTTGCCGAAACCTCGGCGTCGCGTGCCCTGTCCGCCGCCGACCGGGCGGGCTGAAAGCCCGGACCGAACGGCGGATGTCCGGGGAGCGGCCAGAGCGAGATGTTGCTTGCGAGCAGCGCTGTCGGAACTCTCGCAACTTCGCCGGCAAGCATGCTGCCGAACAGCATATCCGAGCCGAGAAGGATATCGGACGGCTCCGTTGCCAGTGCTTCGAGAATATCCTGGGCATAGGATTGCGCTGGTCCGACGAAGACCCGCTCGCACCCTCTTTGGAAGCCGGCCAGGGGATCGGTGGTTTCCCAATCACGCACGAAGCAGCTCTCAGGTGAGCGATCAGGACGGTTCGGGGCGCGCTTCCATGGCAGGAATCGAGCCCCCGCCTCGATCGCCTCCACGCGCATCGTGTCGTCGGCGATCAGGCGCACGTCGTGGCCCCGCCCGGCGAGGGCTCGGACGGCCGCGAGCGTCGGCGGCACGTTGCCGCCGCCTTCCCAGCAGGCTGCCAGGATGCGCAGATGCGGCGCCACATCTGTCGTCTTGATCATTGCCTTGGTCCTTTCTCGATGGAGACCGGATCAGTCGTCGTATCCTCACGCAGCAGGCGCTCGATCGCCTGCGTCATGAGCCGGTGTGTCTCCGCCGCTGAATGTCCTTGCGCCCTGCGCAGCAGATGCCAGATCCAGACATCGGTCTGCACCAGCAACTGCGCGAGCCGATCGCCGCGGGCCCGGCCGTCGAGCTTGTCGAGCCAGGCTTTGAACATGTCCTTGATCCACTCGCGATGACCTTTGCGTCCGCGATCGAGGACAGCGGCGAACTCTGGAATGCGCGCTTCCTGCCCGAGCGTTCGCACGATGATGTCGCCGGTGCGTTCGTAATCGTCGATCAGGAGCGTGACGATCTCCGCCACGCTTTGCGCCGGCGTGCTCCAGCGTTGGGACTGGATCGAGACATCCATCTGGGCTGCCATGGCGCTGAGCACGCCGGTCTTGCTGCCGAACCGCCGTATCACGGTTTGGCGGGTGGTGCCGGCCGCGGCGGCGATGTCGTCGAGAGTGATCTCGTCGAACCAGCGCTCTGCGAGGAGCGCGTTCAAGGCGCCGACGATCTGCTGCTCGGTGTCCTGAACCGCATTGGCGCGCGCCGACTGGCGATAGGCTCGCGGAGACATCGTGTCGCCCCCAATTTCATGTTACACAATGTAACTCTAAATTGAGGGCATGTCAAACGGGAGCTGGCGACGCGCGGCAAGCCAACAGACGCGAGAGCCGGCGGTAACGCGGCTCTTTGTTGCCATTGATGGCGCGCTGCCACGCTTGTCGCAGGACACTTGCTGGTGTATGTGCTGCCCCCCCGCGCAATATCGCGCCTTTTCTGTTCAGCGCTCACAAGGGAGGCGGCATGAAATCCAGATCGATACGTTCCGACCGCCACCGCCCATCTGTGATCGGCTAGCGGTCACGCGCTGAACGCCGCTTCGCGGCAGTTCATCCATTCATCCAATTTGGCTACGAGGGGCGTGACGCAACACGGCGTCGCGCCGTGTCGTCATGTATTTGCGGTTCGTTACACCGCTCATCCACCCGCACAGCCGCGTGGAGAGCGGCTTCTTTCGTGCGTCCTGGTACATCCACCGGAACGGCTGTCCGGATTGGATCCGGCAGGAGCTTTCGGAGCAGTTCAACTGGTTCGGACAGCATCTGCCGATTCCGGGCCGCATCGCGCGGCACTTCAAGCGGCGCGACTCGATCTGGGGATTTGCTGGTTCGATCCCGACGCCCGCGAGGCGATCAGCCGCGCGCGCTACTGTGCGTGGCTGCTCGAGGAGGGCGGCCTGCCGGTGCGAACGATCACCACGTCGCGCCAGCGCGAAGTGCTCTGGCGCGACGCGCACCAGATCGTCACCAAACCGTCAGCCGAACTTCCCAAGGCCTTCGCTTGAACAAGGCATTCTCCTGAACAAGGCGTTTGCCTCAACAAAGACCTTCCCCTCAACAGGGGAAGGTCCCGACCGCGGAAGCCGAATCCTCTCCTCGCTGCCGCAAGCAGTGAGCACGCGCCCCGCGTGTCGGTGGTCAGCTTCGGTCAGACGACAGCAACTGCACGTTCGTTGCCGAGGGCCGGTTCGACAGCGACGCCGAGTCCTGCGTTGAGGCGGTGTAGGGCGGCGCTCCCTGGGACGGTCGGTGGGCAGCTTGTGCCGGAAGCACGATCACCTTCGCGCCGACTTTCACCCGATCATAGAGATCCATGACGTCCTCATTGGTCAGCCGGATACAGCCGGACGAAACCCGCTTCCCGATCGTGTCGGGCTTGTTGGTGCCGTGAATTCGATATTCGGTATCGCCCAGATACATCGCCCGCGCGCCGAGCGGATTGCCGGGACCTCCCGCCATAAACCGCGGCAGATATGGCTGGCGCGAAATCATCTCTGCCGGCGGACGCCAGTCCGGCCATTCTGTCTTGCGGGCCACGGTCTGTTCACCGGACCATGTGAAACCTTCGCGGCCGACGCCGATGCCGTAGCGCATCGCCTGTCCGTCGTTCAGAACGAGGTAAAGGAATGTGTTTCCGGTATCGATGACGACGGTGCCCGGCGTCTGGTGACTGACGTAGTCGACCACCTGCCGAACAAATCGTCCGGGAGCGTCAGCGGCCTTTGGTGTTTCGATCCGGGACGCGGGCGCGGGGACCGGAATTGGAACCGGAGCCGGCGCCTGAACCGGCGCCGCTACGTGAACAGGAGTCGACGGCGCAGGACTAGATGGCGCCGGGACCTGGTGCGCGGCCTGCTTCCGTATCGGTTGAACGCTCGCCGGCCGCCACAGCAAACCGTACCCCAATGCGACGGCCGCCACGGCGCCAATTGCAACTCTTCCCATCACCGGCAGCGCGAGCGCTTCAGCCTTCCTACGTTTCGCCCGCTTTGCCATGTCTTTCCCCCGATCCCTGTGGTTCGAACAGGTACCCAGCAAATTTTAACAAGCTTCGAAGCGATTTCGCTCAGGCTGGAAATCGCCAAGCGTCGTTAACGCCAGCGCTGGTTCTGGAAAGGCTCAGCGAAAGCTGGGGAACCGGTACGCGGCGGCGTCAAGCCGGGCGATGACACCGAGATGACGTACGCAATAACGGTGCGTGGTATCGTGCGAGAACCATCCTCATCGTCGTCCCTGCGAAAGCAGGGACCCATAACCACCGAAGTTCATTGTTGCGCGATGCTGGAACGGCGAGTCCCGTTCACGACAGATGTCTCGGCGTATGGGTCCCTGCTTTCGCAGGGACGACGCCGTGAGAAGCCGCGGCCATTCGGCTCAAGCACTGGCGTCTCTGGAATACTGGATCGCCCGGTCAAGGCCGGGCGATGACGGCTGTTTGCTGGGCCGAGCGTCTCGTCCAAGCATGACGACTACCCGCCCTACTCGCCCCACTGCCGCGCCATGGTCGCGAGCGCGCAGCCCTCGCAGTAGCGGGCGTCCTTGAAGTCGATCCAGTTGTGCGCATAGACGCGCTCCAGCGGGATGCCGTAACGCGCGCGCAGGACCTTCACCAGAACCCGCCAGGCGGCGATCTGCGCGTCGGTCGGCGCCTTTGTGACATCGGGATAGTTGCCGGCGAACTCGACGCCGATCGAGGTGTCCTTGTTCACCTGGCGATAGGTCTTGCTGTTGTCGATGTACTTGTTGTCGTTGCGGTCGGCGCCGTCGGTGTGGGTCGGGACCAGATTGTCGGCGACCGCCCAATAGACCGCGCCGTCGGTCTCAACCCAAACCATCACACCGCGACGCGTCGGGTTCTTGTGCTGCTCCGCGGCGCCATTTCGCGCCGAGCCGGCCGGGCCTTCGGTCTGGTGCACGATGATGTTGCGCCAGGGGTGCGATTTGGCGACGTCACCCCAGGGCGACAGCCAGACCATCTTCAAGCCGGGAATTTCGGGCGTGCCCTGCGATCGCGCGATCGCCGCGAGATCGGGGCCTTCGGCTGATGCGGCGGAGGAGAGGACGAGCGCAAGGAGTACGGTGAGCAGGCGAGGCATCATTACGGAAATATCCAGTATCGCCCCTCGTTAGCATGCTCAAGCGCGCTGGCGCAGGCTCGCCTTCACCAGATCGACCATCTCGGGCGGCAGCTTCGGCTCATAGGTCGCGTAGCCGTTCTTGCCGCCCTTCTTGGCGTCGTAGAGCGCGTGGTCGGCGGCGGCGACCAGGCGGTCGGGATGCAAGCCGATCTCGCGGGTCCATTGCGCGACGCCGATCGAGACCGCGATCGGAATGTCGTTGCCGGTGCACTGCTCGGCGTCGGCGCGGCAGACCTCCAGCACGCGGCGGGCGATCATCGCGCCCTCGCGCAGCGTCGAGGACGGCAGCACGATGCAGAACTCGTCGCCGCCGGTGCGGGCGAGCATGTCGCCCGGGCGCAGCCTTGTCTGCGCCATCAGCGTGAAGTGCTGCAGGCAGGCGTCGCCGGCGGCATGGCCATGGGTGTCGTTGATGCCCTTGAAGCCGTCGAGGTCGATCACCAGCAGCGCGAACGCCTCGCCGTTGCGGTCGGAGCGTGCGCATTCCTCGGTCAGCCGTTGCAAGAGATGGCGGCGGTTGCCGACGCCGGTGAGATCGTCGAGCAGCGCGAGGTCGGCGACCTCGTTGCGCAGCCGGTCGATCGCCATCAGCAGGAAGCCGAAATTGAGCGCCATCGACAGGAACACCATCAGCAGGATCACCAGCGACTGGCTCGCATTGAAGCGAACGAAATTGAACTCGCCGGGCTCGAGCACGGCGCCGACGAGGCGCAGCGCATAAATGCCGATCAGCACCAAGGCCACTATGCCGGCAAGCCGCGCGCCGGGGCTGACGCGGCCGTTCTCGGGCGACAGCAGCAGCTTCAGCGTCAACGCCAGCGGCGTGACCTGGGCGACGGTGTAGACCAGGATGCGCATCGGCATGCTGTCGTAGGCAAAGATGAAGACGCCGAGGCCGGCGAAGGCGAGTGCGGTGGACAGCGCGGTGCTGCGCCAGCCGACCGGCTTGCCGTAGAAGCGCTCGATGCCCATCGCGGCAAGGCCGGCGGCGAACACCATCAGCGTCCCCGCCGCGAGCAGCGGCAGCAGCGAGTCCGTCATCATCACGCGGAGCATCGCGCAGGCGGCACCGGCGGACGCGACGAAGGCAGACGCGGTCCAGAACCGCGCCGCACCGAAAGCTGGATAGCTGCGCGCGACATAGGCCCAGATCAAGCCGAGCGCGAGAAAATTGATAACGAATACCGTCCAAAGCGTCGGAACGCTCAACATCGCCCCTGTTCGAGACCCGTATCGGCCTCGCCTCTCCTGAAATGACCGTCCGCCCCTTAAGGCGTTTCTCCCGATGGCAATCCCCGTTGCCTTGCGGGACAGGATGCGGCCGCGCCGCTTAACGGACTCTCACCCGCCGCGCGCCAATCCGTGCCGTGGTTTTGAATTGATGAAGATCAGCGAACCGGCCGTTTGCGCGTCGTTAAGCATGACGGATGCGACGACGACGCGATGCGTGACACGCGCACACTGGCGAAAAACTGGCGAAAACACGTAACAGCTGTGGATAACACGATGACAGCGCGGTGACAGCACGCGGCAGCAGCCTCCGAATCTGCTGAGTTTGATACTGAGGATGTTGCGAGGCTGGCCCTCCGCCAAGCATGCCTCGGAGTCGCGTTCAATCCATGAAACCCTGAGAGGATACTATGGCTAAGAAAGCGAAGAAGGCGAAGAAGGCGAAGGCGAAAAAGGCCACCAAGAAGAAGGCCGCCAAGAAGTAACCAATTTCTCGCCCGGGTAGCGGCTCCTGCCCTGCCCGGGCACCCGATCCGGACCACCTACCCAGGCAAATGGGACGCAAGGCAGCAGGCGCAAGGCCTGCTTTTTTATTGCCTGCCGCAAGCCACGAGGGAATGCGAACTCAACGCTCCGCAAAGGCGAGCTTGGCGCCGAGCAGGGCAAAGCCCGCGGCAAAGCTGCGCCGCAGCCAGGCCATCACCTTCGGGCGGGTGATGACGCGGTCGCGCACCGACGCCGCGAACAGCCCGTAGACCGCGAACACCGCAAAGGTCATCGCCATGAACACACCGCTGAGCTCGACCATCCGCGCCAGCGGGTGGGGTTCATCGACGGCGATGAACTGCGGCAGGAAGGCCAGGAAGAAGATCGACAGCTTTGGATTGAGGATGTTGATCAGGATGGCGGTCACGATCACCCGGCCGCTCGAGCGCGGCTTGATCTCGGTGTCGACGGCGAGCGCGCCGCGCTCGCGCAGCGCCTGCCAGGCCATATAGAGCAGATAGACCACGCCGCCCCATTTCAGCGCCGCGAACGCCATGGCGCTGGTATGCAGGATGGCGGCAAGGCCGAGCATCGCCGCGATCATCTGCGGCACGATTCCGAGCGTGCAGCCGAACGCCGCCGCCACGCTCGCGCGCGAGCCCCGGGTCAGCGCCACCGCCAGGGTGTAGAGCACGCCGGTGCCGGGCGAGGCGACCACGATCAGGGTGGTCAGCAGGAAGGACCAGGTCATTTCAGAATCCCCAGGGACATCAGCCGCCAATATCACGTCCCGCCCCCAGGGCGGAAGCAGCCAGCGGCTGGCCAGCCCCTCACCAGCGCTGACAACTCCGTTATGGAGGACGACCCTAGTCTTGTCAGGATCTGCTCTTGTCAGGACCTGCGCGGCCCGCCGGCCGACAGCTCCGACGCCTTCATCTCGGCGACCCGGATGACGTCCAGCGGCGCCCAGGGCTTGGACCAGAACAGGACGCCGTCAGGCAGGCGCTGCCGCAGCGGCTTGCCCGAGGTCACGATCACATCGAGATCCGGGCTGTATTTCTTCGCGATATAAGCGAGCTCGACGCCGGTCATGTTTCCGGCCAGCTCGACATCCGTCAACAGCAGCACGATACTGTCGCCGTTGCTCCGCAGCACCAATTCCGCGGCCTCCGCGCTCTCGCAGGAGATGACCTCGAAGTCGCTCTCCTCCAGCAGCAATTCGATCATCTCGCGCTGCATCGGGTCGTCTTCGACAACCAGGGCCTTCGCACGACAGGGTCTCGATTGTCCCATGGCTGGACCTCCCTTGGATTGAATGCCTCGGTTTGAGAGTGTGACGAGGGTCAAACACCTGGGCGCTGGATAGTTCGGTTCCAATCTGAGAAAAGTGGGGAGAGCCGCCGTGTTCCTCACGGCTCCCGCCACCCCTCGTTGAGATGGAGCTGACCTGACATGACCGCGATCTCTGGATCTGCCGCCGCCGTAACCGGAGCCGCCAGCGGCATCGGCCGCGCGCTCGCGCATGAACTGGCGCTGCGCGGTTGCGACCTGGCGATCGCCGACCGCGACGAGGCGGGCCTGCAGGCCGCCGCCGCCGAGATCGCCAAGGTCAGCCCCCGCAAGGTCACGGTGCATCGGCTCGATGTCAGCGAGCCCGGCCAGATCGCGGCATTCGCGGAGGCCGCCGGCGTTGCCCATCCCGGGCTCAACATCGTCGTCAACAATGCCGGTGTCGCGCTGCTGGGCGAGTTCTGCGAGATCGAGCAGGCGCAGATGGAATGGCTGTTCAACATCAATTTCTGGGGCGTGGTGCACGGCACCCGCGCCTTCCTGCCGCTGCTTTCGCGGCAGCGCGAGGCGCATATCGTCAACATCTCCTCGATCTTCGGCATCCTCGCCCCGCCCGGCCAGAGCGCCTATTGCGCGGCCAAGTTCGCGGTGCGCGGCTTCTCGGAAAGCCTGCGCCACGAGCTTGCGGTGGCGAATAGCTCGGTGCGGCTCTCCGTCGTGCATCCCGGCGGCGTCGCCACCAACATCGCGCGCAACTCGCGCTCCGGCACCGGCATCACCGACAATGCCCGCCGCGCCGAATCGATCGAGCGTTTCGACGCGCTGGCCAGGACCACGCCGACCGCGGCCGCGCAGCGCATCATCGCCGGCATCGAGAAAAACCAGCCACGCATCTTGATCGGCAAGGACGCCCGCTTCATGGACCTGCTGCAACGCTTCCGTCCCGCGACCTACTGGAAGGTGATGCAGCGGATGATGGAGAAGACGGCGGCGCGGCGGATTGCGCGCGAGGCGGCGAGGGCTGGTTGAATGCGCGACGTCGCCAGGTGAGGCGCTGTAGCGCGATCCGAGGTGGCAATATCGTGCACGTAGCACAAACCATCCGTCGTCCCTGCGGAAGCAGGGACCCATAACCACAGGATTGAGTTAGTGAGACACGCTGGGGCCACAGCGTCGTGCAACACGGACATTTGTGGTTATGGGTCCCGGGTCAAGCCCGGGACGACACCGAGGATGTTGTGCGAGCACGTGGTCGGCTCATCCGCCCTACGAAGCGCCCAACTGCTTCTTCACCCCGAGCGCCAGCCGAAACAGCGGATCGCTTTTCTCCGACGGATAGAGCGCGCTCTTCGTCACCTGCGGAAAATTGTCGTTCTTCCAGAACGAGGCCGGCGCGAACGAGAACTTTGCGACCAGCCGCCGGCCGAAATCCATCTCGTAGGGGAAGTAGTTTTCCTTCTGCTCGGTGCCGGACATCTCAGGGTATTCGCCGAGCAGATAGCCCTCCTGGATGTGCGGCCGCACCGCCGACGGCGGGCAGACGCTGGAGAGGCGCACGATCTGCAGGCCGGCCTCGGCGCTCGCGGTGATCGCGCCGCTCAAGTTCGGCACGCCGAGCACATAGAGGAAGGCGGTGCCGGTCTCCGCCAGCGAAGCAAACGAGGCCGCGATGCGGATCGAATGGGTGACGTCGAGCAGCGGCGTGGTGCAGACCTCGTAGTGCTGCAGGATCGACCAGCGCAGGATGCGATGCCGCTTCAGCCGTTCCAGCCCAAGCAGCTTTGCTTTCGCGTATTCCGCGATCAGGAGCTGCTCGGCGCGACGCAGTGCCTCGAACCGCGTCGCCAGCGTCTCGCGGTCCGGATTGCCGCGTCCGCCGCGAAACAGCGTCGGCTTCAGCGACGAGTTGCGCTTGACGTTCCTGAAGTCGGCGCCCTGGCCGCGAAACAGCAGCACATGGTCGCGGTTGAGGAATTGCAGCTCCGCGATCTTGGTCGCGAGCTCGAGATAGGAGCCGACGCGATGACCCTGCCCCTCCCGCACCGCCGAATTCTTAGCGATCTGGCATCCGCGGCGGTCGAAGAACGACCAGATCTTTTGGCTGCCGATGGTTTCCATGGATGCTCCGCGTCAAGCGGTCAGAACGTAGGGCGGATTAGCCGAAGGCGTAATCCGCCGATCGCGCGTCCGATGGCGGCGGATTACGCTACGCTAATCCGCCCTACAAGAGCCCTCACCGCCCGATGAGCTGATCGGCAAAATACCCGATGGTCTTGCGATAGATCACCGCCCTGTTCCACTCGCGCATCGCCTCGAAATTAGCGCTGCCTTCGCCGTAAGGCGCGCCCATCTTGAAGCCGTTCGAGTGCAACAAGTTCGCGGTCGAGGCCAGCACGTCGGGCACCGAGTGGCGCAGATCGACATGGCCGTCGCCGTCGAAATCGACGCCATACTTGATGTAGGACGACGGCAGGAATTGCGTCTGGCCGATCTCGCCGGCATAGGCGCCGATCATGTCGTTGAGCCTGAGGTCGCCGCGCTGCAGGATCTTGAGCGCGGCGAGCAGCTCGCCCTGGAAGAGGTCTGTGCGGCGGCAATCATGCGCCAGCGTGGTGAGCACGCGGAACACCGGCAGCTTGCCCATGTCGCCCTTGCCGAAATCAGTCTCCAACCCCCAGATCGCGACCAGGATCTGGCGCGGCACGCCATATTGCTGCTCGATCTTCGAGAGCAGCGCGGCGTGACGCTGCAACATCGCGCGGCCGCCATTGATGCGGCCAGAGCCGACGCGGGTTGCGACATACTGCTCGAAGGTCTTGTTGAAGGTGTAGCGCTGCCGCCGATCGAAGGCGAGCACCCCGCCATCCTGCTGCACGCCGCCGAGCGCCTGCGAGATCACATCCTGCTGGATGCCGGCGCTAGCCGCCTCCTGCGAGAACGACTGGACGAAGGCGGGAAAACTGCCGCCGCAACGGGCGGCATAGGAGGGGGTGGCAAGCAGCAAGGCGCCGAACACAACCGCCAAACGACACCTGAGCATGCAACAATCCCTCCTGCTTCGAATGGCCGATCATGCCACGGAGCAAACGAGGCAGTCAAAGCGTCGGCACCGACATTCCACCCGCAACATCCCGCCGCCGCACACCGGCACCCGCGCCCTCGCCCCTCCACTTCAACGGCGCATTGACCAAGCTGACCAGCGTGTAGCTGATGATCAGGAGCAGGAACCAGGAGCCGAGCTTGTCGATCGAGACCATCGACCACCCGAGCCGCTGCGACGGATAGAGCCAGGTTTTGGTGAAGGTGCCGATGTTCTCGGTGAGCCAGATGAACAGCGCCACCAGCACGAGGCCGAGCAGCAGCGGCATTGCGCGATAGCTGGTCCAGACCTTGAAATGGACGCTGGTGCGGCCGAACAGCCAGATCGCCCATGCGAACAGCAGCCAGCGCAGGTCGATGACGTAATGGTGGCTGAAGAAGTTGACATAGATCGCGACGCTGAGGGCGATCAGGCTGAGGCGGCGCGGATGCTGCGAGAAGCGGAAGTCGAACAGCCGCCAGCAGCGGCAGATGTAGCTGCCGATGCAGGAATACATGAAGCCCGAGAACAGCGGCACGCCGCCGATATGGAAGATGCTGGGCTCCGGGTAGATCCAGGAGCCGACCGAGGTCTTGAAAATCTCCATTGCCGTGCCGACGACATGGTAGATCAGGATGACCCTCGCCTCCTCCCATGTCTCCAGCCGTCCGGCGAGCAGCACGGCCTGCACAGTGAGCATGCAGAGAAACAGGAAGTCGTAGCGCGCAAGCACAGCGTCCGGCGGATAGAAGCGCCAGGTGCCGATCATCAGCGCCACCGCGATGCCGCCGAACAGGCAGGCCCAGGCCTGCTTCACGCCGAAGCGCAGGAATTCGTAAACCGCCGCGGTCCAGCGGCGCTGCGCCATCAGCAGCCCGAGGCGATGCTCGGCGGCGATGAAGCGGCGCAGCGGCGGCCAGTTGGCCGCGGCGCTCGCGATCGGTTTGGTCGGTGTCAGCTTGTGATGCACGCCGCTGATGATGGCGGCGGATCACGGTCGCAGCGCGGCGCAGTTGTGCAGATTTCCCTCAGTCCCTGAGCTGCCGCTCCAGATCGACGACGTCGATCTCGGCCCAGCGCTCGGAGATCTTGCCGTCGTGAATCCGCCAGAACGTCATGCCGCGGAATTCGACGTGGCGGCCGGTCGGGGCAATGCCGCGCCACGGGCTGCGGTGCCGGCCGCGCCAGACGAAGCGGCCGGCGACGATGTCGCGCTCGGCCACCAGGCATTCCGCCACCGCCGACAGATCGGCGAAGGTCTCGTGCATGGCCGTTGCATGCGCGATCACCTCCTCGGCGCTCATCCGCTTGCCGGCGGCATGGTCGAAGAAGTCGGACGCCAGCTGCGCGCGGATCGCATCGGGATCGAGCCGATTGGTCACAGCGTCGTAATGCGCGAGCACCAGCGCCTTGTTGGCGTCGAGGGTGGCGTTGGACATCGGCGGGGCGCCTTCGATCAAAGGAAAAGTTGCAGAAAAGGAAGGATGCGCCTCATACGCGAATCGGGCGGGACGGTGCAAGTGACGATGGTCAGAAAAAGCCGCCGCTTTCGACCCGCGCGCGTTTCCATTCGGAAGCGAAAGGCGGTCGCCGGGAAGATGCGCCGACTTGCGTGCGGGCTGCCGCTGCTGGAGCCCGCCCGATGCGTACGGCACAACCAGCCGGCATGCCGGCGGTAACATCATCCGATGGCTCGACCATGCCGGTGGCATGCAAGCGGCGGCCCGCGGCATCCGGCGGCGCATGCCACGGCAGCATTCGGGGCGCGACGCATGAACGCCACAGGCATCGGCGGCGACCAAGAAGCACCAATTCGGCTCGACGGTTCCGCGCCACCCGCGGCCGGCCGCCGTGTCTTGTTCATGCAAAGGCGCGCCGCTAAAGCGTCGTGAGCCTGCTGCGACGAAGCCGTCATTTGCGGGGAACGCCGGTTCGATGACGGACTGCACGATGAGGATGCGCAATCGATGACGATCTCCGGGGGCCTCGCACGCGCGCGCAGGATAGCCGCATCGCTCAGTATCATCCTCGTGTTCGGCGCTGTTCTGATTGGACCGATCGATACCGCCGCAGCGCAGAACTCCCCCGCCAAGCGCACGCCGGCGCAAGGCGCCGGCAACGCACAGGCGATCACCGCGCAGATGAAAAACGCCATCGCGCTGACGCGCGGCGGCAAGTTCGACGCGGGCTATGCACAGCTGCTTGCAGCACTTGATGCGGCAGACAAGCTCGACGACGCGCAATTCGTCATGGAACAGTATTTCGACGCGACCGCCGCGCTGCGCGCGGTCAAGCGCGACGATCTGGCCGAAAAACTGTTCGTCCGCGCGTTCAAGGGCAAGGCGGCGGCGCAGTCGCCGCCCGGCAATGCCGACGTGCTCCTGATGTACGCGATCCTCATATCCGACCACGCCAGGATCGCGGAAGCGGTGCCGCTCTACATGAAGGCAATCGCGGCCTTCAACACCTATTGGGGCGAAGGCTCCGAGGAATCGCTGATCGCCAACGACAAGCTCGCGGTCGCGCTGTCGGCCAACGGCTCGGCGGCGTCGGCGACCAATCTCGGCCGGCACAATTTCGAGCTTTCCGAGAAGGCACTGGGGCCCGATCATCGCACCACCTGGAAGCTCGCCAACAATTATGCCGACATGCTGCGCGAAATCGGCGCGCCGGCGAAGGCGCTCGAGCTCGATCTGTTCGCAATCGACAAGCGCGCCAAGCATTACGGCGAGAACCATCTCAATACGCTGGTGACGGTCAACAACGCAGGACAGGATTTCCTCAATCTCGGCCGCTTCGACGATGCCCGCCGCTATTTCCGACGGCATCGCGCGATCGCGACCGTGCTGGCGCCGAAGGATCCGAGCTTCGCCGGCCAGGCCGATGCCTGGCTGTTCTACACCGACATGCTCGCCACCGGCGACGCCGCAATGCAGCAAGCCGACCTGGAGCGGCTGGAGGCGATCGTCGCCAATGAGGAGAATTTTGCGGACTTCCTCCGCATCAAGGCCGCGGTGCTGGCGGCCGGCAAGCGCGAGCAGCGTGGCGAGCGAGATGCGGGCATGCGGCTGCGCGAGATCGCGCTGGCGATTTCGACCCGCGCCTTCACCGCGCAGCATCCGCTCAGCTTCGAGATCAAGCTCGGCATCGCGACAGCCCTGATCGCTGATGATCCGAACCGCGCGGTGCACGCGTTCACCGCACTCGATCACGAGATGTTCGACTGGATGAAGCGCGAGGTCGGTACATCAGGCGATCGCGCCGTCGCGGAAGCGATCCGCGCCCATGCCGACCATCTGCTGTTTGCCTTCGGTCGCTTCGCCACCTCCGCCGGATCATCGGTGGCACAGCCGGCCTTTGCCGCCGCCGTGCTGCGCTGGAAGACGCTCGGCGGCGGCGATGCCACGGCGCTGCGCCAGCTCGAGACGCAGATGGCGGGCAAGGACGAGGAGACCGCGACGCTGCTGCGCGCGGCGCTGCGACTCAACGGCGAGAAGCAGGAGCTGTTCTCGTCGGGCAATATCGACGACTGGGCGAGGTCCGTGTGGCAGCGGCAGGACGCGACCGAGAAGGCGCTGAACAAGCGGCTCGACGCGATCGGCGCGAAGCTGCCGCAAGACCCGATCCGTCCCTCGCAGCTGCTTGCGCCTGACGAAGCTGTCATCAACTACTTCATCACCCGGCAATGGAAGGCGGATCGCCAATCGAAGGAGCCGCTTTCCGCGACCGTGCTCTACGCCATCGTCGAGATCGCAACGAGCGAGCCGCGCGTGATCGATCTCGGCGATCCCGGCCGGATGGTCGACACCGGCGTGCGGACCGAGATCGCGCGGCTGCGTACGACACGGACCGGCGTGCCCGATCCCGATGCCGAAGCACCCGACACCAGGGGGCTCGGCAGCAAGGGCCGCTTCCAGAACCTCCGCGCGCGGCTGTTCGCGCCGCTGGAGCCTGCCCTGAAGGACAAGACCACGCTCTATGTGGTGCCGGACGGATTCCTGTTTGCGGTGCCGTTCTCGCTGCTGCCCGGCGCCGATGGCGGCCTGCTGGAGGATCGCACCACGATCCGAATGCTGACCAGCCCCGACGCGCTGATCGCGATCCATGCGCGCGAGAGGCTCGACCGGACGGGGGCGATGCTGCTCGCCGGCGGCATCGAATACGGCCAGCCGGGGCCGATGCCCCTGCCCGGCACGAAGACCGAGATCGAGGCGATCGCAAAACTCGCCCGCGCGCGCGGCGCGCCGGTCGAGATGCTGACCGGGCGCGGCGTCAGTGAAAGCGCGCTGCGCGAGGCGATCGGCAAGGCCCGCATCGCGCACCTGGCGACCCACGGCTTCTATCACGACAGCACGGCGTCCGGCCTCGATACGCTCTGGCAGAGCGGCATCGTGCTATCCGGCGCCGGCGACAGCAGGTTTCCGCTGCGCGACGAGAAGGACGGCTATCTCTATGCCTTCGAGGTGATGGACTGGGACCTGTCCGGGCTCGATCTGCTGGTGCTCTCGGCCTGCGAGACCGGCCGCGGCGACGAGAGTTTCGTCAGCGGCCTGCGCGGCCTGCCGACTGCGCTCGGAATTGCCGGCGCTCGCCGCGCGCTGCTGACGCTGTGGCCGGTCGCCGACGAGGGCACCGCCAATTTCACCGTGCGCTTTTATGAGCTCCTGGCGGAGGGCCTGACCTATTCGGATGCGCTGCGCCAGACCCGGCGCGATGCGCGCGACGGCAAGGTCGCCGGCGCCAGGGACGCGAGCGTGTGGGCGGCGTTCGTGCTGTTCGAGGGCTGAGGCGCGCCCCGCCTTGTGCAAGGGCCTTACGCCGCCGAATCGTGCAGGGCAGATCGGCACGCGCGGCAGGTAATTTGCTTTGACAGCGGCGGCCTGATCGGAGACAAGCCGCCCATGCCGAAAAAACCCGGGACCAATCCCAAAGGCGAATTCGCCTTCTTCAACGTCTTCTATGAAGACGGCTCGCAGCGCTCCAACCGCCGCGTGCCATCGGAGCTGCTGGGCGGGCTGGACGGCGACGAGCCCGCGCGCGCCTTCCTGCGCGAGCAGGACCGCGAGATCGCCGAAAAGGGCGGCCGCCCGCCGCTCGAGATCAAGACCATCGAGCGCGTCGGCGCGAAGAAGAAGTAGCGGGCGCGAGGCTCTCGCGCCTCATCAACATCGGAGCAAGCGGCACCCCTCTCCCCGCCCCTCCCCCACAAGGGGGGAGGGAGCCCTTCCGCCAGTGCTTCGCTCACTCACCATCCATTTCAAGCTTCGCGCAAGATGCGAAACGCATCATGCGATGTGAGGCGAGCATGCTCGTCAGGCTCCCTCCCCCCTTGTGGGGGAGGGTTGGGGAGAGGGGTGGCCCCGGGCGCCGGCGCTTGAATTTTGCGAGATCTCTACAAATGAAAACGGCGGGCCTTTGCCCGCCGCTTTTGTCTCGATGGATGCCCGGGTCAAGCCCGGGCATGACGATCCGAATTAGTTATCCAGGAAGCTCCGCAGCTTGCGGCTCCGCGACGGGTGCTTCAGCTTGCGCAGCGCCTTGGCTTCGATCTGGCGGATGCGCTCGCGGGTGACCGAGAACTGCTGGCCGACTTCTTCCAGCGTGTGGTCGGTGTTCATGCCGATGCCGAAGCGCATGCGCAGCACGCGCTCCTCGCGCGGGGTGAGCGAGGCCAGCACGCGCGTCGTGGTCTCGCGCAGGTTCGACTGGATCGCGGCGTCGATCGGCAGGATCGCGTTCTTGTCCTCGATGAAATCGCCGAGATGCGAATCCTCCTCGTCACCGACGGGGGTTTCGAGCGACAGCGGCTCCTTGGCGATCTTCAGGACCTTGCGGACCTTCTCCAAGGGCATGCCGAGCTTCTCGGCGAGCTCTTCCGGGGTCGGCTCGCGGCCGATCTCGTTCAGCATCTGGCGCGAGGTGCGGACGATCTTGTTGATCGTCTCGATCATGTGCACGGGAATGCGGATGGTGCGGGCCTGGTCGGCGATCGAGCGGGTGATCGCCTGCCGGATCCACCAGGTGGCGTAGGTCGAGAACTTGTAGCCGCGGCGATATTCGAACTTATCGACCGCCTTCATCAGGCCGATATTGCCTTCCTGGATCAGGTCGAGGAACTGCAGGCCGCGGTTGGTGTACTTCTTGGCGATCGAGATCACGAGACGGAGGTTGGCTTCCACCATCTCCTTCTTGGCCTGACGGGCCTCGCGCTCGCCCTTCTGCACGCCGTGCACGATCTTGCGGAATTCGCCGATCTCGAGCCCGGTGAGCGCCGCCAGCGACTGGATCTCGTGGCGCAGGTCCTTGATGCGGTCCTTCTCGTGATGGACGAAGTTCTTCCAGCCCTTGGCCGACAGCTTGGAGACACGGTTGAGCCAGCGCGGATCGAGCTCCGAGCCCTGGTAGTTGCGCAGGAAATCCTCGCGCGCGACGCCGTGGCTGTCGCCGAGGCGCAGCAGGCGGCCCTCGAACGAGACCAGCTTCTTGTTGATGTCGTAGAGCTGCTCGACCAGTGAATCGATGCGGGCCTGGTTGAGACGCAGCGACTTCACCTCGACGATGATCTCGTCCTTCAGCTTCTTGTACTTGCGCTCCTGCGAGGGCGACAGCGACTCGCTCTGCAGCTGGTTGGCGATGTCCTGCTCCTGCAGGCGGCGCAGCTTCTTGTACTCGGATGCGATCTTGTCGAAGGTCTCGACCACCTTCGGCTTCAGCTCGGCCTCGATGGCGGCGAGCGACATCTGGTTCTCGAACTCGTCGTCGTCCATGTCGGACTCGGCGGCGGCTTCGGCCGGATCCTTCTCCTCGACGCCGGCTTCGCCACCGGCAGGCGCGGCGCGGAACGGGGTCGGCGACGGCGGTGCTGCGGGCGGCGCGACATGGGCCGGCGCGCCGGCCTGCACATCGCCGCCATTGCCTTCAGCGGCGGCGCCCTCGGCGCCGTTGTTGCCGATCAGGTTCGGATTGATGCCGCCCTTGGACTCAGGTCCGGCATAGGTGGCTTCGAGATCGATGATGTCGCGGAGGAAGATCTTTCCTTCGTTGAGTTCGTCGCGCCAGATGATGATGGCCTGGAAGGTCAACGGGCTTTCGCAGAGGCCCGCGATCATCGCCTCGCGGCCGGCCTCGATGCGTTTTGCAATGGCGATTTCGCCCTCGCGGGAGAGCAATTCCACCGTGCCCATCTCGCGCAGATACATGCGCACGGGGTCGTCGGTGCGCTCGCCGGGCTCCGACTTCTTGACCTCGGTGACGGCCTTCTGCGTGACCTCGACGAGCTCGTTGTCGGTCTCGTCGTCGCCGTCGTCCTTCTCGTCCTCGCCTTCGCTATCGTCGGCCTCGGTGACGTTGATGCCCATGTCCGAGAGCATCGACATGATGTCTTCGATCTGTTCGGGCGAGGTCGTGTCGGAGGGTAGCACTTCGTTGAGCTGATCGAAGGTCACGAAGCCGCGCTTCTTGGCCTGCTTGATCATCTTCTTCACCGCGGCGTCCGACAGGTCGAGCAACGGCGACGGCGCGTCAGCGGCATCCTTCTCAGGAGCATCCGCTGCCTTGTCGTCTTTTTCCTTGTCCTTAACCTGCAGCGTCTTTGCCTTGGTGGCCATTCACTAAGCTCCCGAAACGCGGTCATGCAGAATGGCGCCACGCACGCGCATCCGCACGAAATCTAGATTTACTCTCTCGACGCACAAAGGGCGGCGCAAAATCTCGCCACCCCCTTCATCCGTCTCGACGGTTTCCATCTTGAAATAGCCGCGAGGCTATTAAGTTTCGCTTAACCCTGTTTTTGCAGCCAAACCATGGATTTGGCGAGTCTTTTTGCGGGTTCGGCCAGCGCCGTCCGCAGCATTTTTGTTATCAGACATTACGCTGGAACCGGCCCGATAATTCGCCGAACCCCTCAATCAGGGCTTCGGTCCCGTCGGCTTCTGCCATCCGGGCCTGGATATCCTGCAACCATGCCAGATTGGCCTCGCTGGAGTCTTCAGCCAAAGCCGCTTCCGCATCTTTTCTTTCCCTAAGTAAGGCGTGGGTTTTCTGATGCAAGGCAACGAGTTGACGCCAGGTCGATAAAACATCCTCGCGCGCGGCGCCGATCTGCGCCCCCCACACCGCCTGGGTTGTGATCGCTCGCTCAACCCTTTGAAGAATCTGGGATAATCCGCCCGCCTCAAGGTCGGCCCGCATCTTTTCGGCCTGCTCCTCGACGTCGGGAGAGTGGTGATGGTCGTGGGCAAAGGCGGCGATAATCGCGGCCCGCAGCTTGTGGGCCTCGGGATGGGCGAGCTCTAGGGCCGCCACCTCCTCGAGATGATCGTGCAGCAGCCAAGGGTGATTGATCAGGGATTGGAGGATCAGCGCCTCGCGGCTCGAGATCGCGCTGCGCTGGCCGCGCATGATCGGGCTGTTGGCCAGTTGCTGGCTCGCGGCCTGATAGGGGCCCCGTGAAAACCCGGGGGTGGCGCCGCCCTTGGCGCCGAACCGGCCGGCTTGGTGACCTTGGCCCGGGCCGCGGTGAGCAAACTGGCGGGGTGATTCGCCGCCGCGTCCGCCGCCGAAATTGCCCCTGTTGCCGTAGCCGCCGCGGCCGTAACCGCCACGTCCGCCCTCCGGGGCAAAGTTGCGTTGCAGCCGCTCCTGCAGGTCCTGCCGGTAATAGCGGCGCACCACCTCGTCGCGGATGCCATTGGTGAGTTCGCCGATCCGGGCCTCGAGTGCAGCGCGGCGCTCGGGGGTGTCGAAATTGCCGCCCTCGATCTCGCGCGACCAGATCATTTCGGCGAGCGGCCGCGCGGCGCCGATCACATCCTCGATCGCGCCGCGGCCGCCGGAGCGCGCGAGATCGTCGGGGTCCTGCCCTTCCGGCAGCAGCGCAATACGCAGGCTCTTTCCCGGCTTGAGCTG
Organism: uncultured Bradyrhizobium sp.; assembly: GCF_947648125.1. Classification (GTDB taxonomy): domain Bacteria; phylum Pseudomonadota; class Alphaproteobacteria; order Rhizobiales; family Xanthobacteraceae; genus Bradyrhizobium. The sequence goes on from NZ_CANSMR010000005.1 coordinate 244,827, forward strand.
GGGCAAGGCAAGGTCGGCGGCGCGATAGGCGGCCTTCTGGCCGGCGCGGTCGCCATCGAAGCAGAGGATGGGCTCGTCCACCATCTTCCAGAGCATCGCCAGCTGGTTCTCGGTCAGCGCGGTGCCGAGCGGCGCGACGGCGCCGGGAAAGCCCGAAGTGACCATGGCGATGACGTCGACATAGCCCTCGACGACGATCAGCTGCGCGCCGTCATGCGCGGCCTGGCGCGCGGTGAACAGGTTGTAGAGATTGTCGCCCTTGTGAAACAGCGGGGTTTCCGGCGAGTTCAGGTACTTCGCCGGAACGTCCTTCTCCAGCGCGCGGCCGCCGAAAGCGATGACGCGGCCGCGGGCATCCGTGATCGGGAACATGACGCGGTCGCGGAAGCGATCGAACGGCACCGGCTTGTCCTCGCCGGACACCAGAAGCCCCGCCTCCACCATGTCCTCGGTCGAGATACCCTGCGCGCCCAGATGCTCCTTCAGCGCAAAACGATCCGGCGGCGCATAGCCCATCCGGAACTGGAGCTGGGTCGCCGGCGAGATGCTGCGGTCGGCGAGATAGCCGCGCGCCTTGGCGCCGCCCCGCGAGGCCAGCGTGTCGGCGAAGAACTTTGTCGCCAGTTCCATCACGTCGTGCAGGGTGCGGCGATGCTGCTCGTGGCGCGCCGCATCGGGCGTCACGGCCGGCAGCGGGACACCCGCCATCGCGGCGAGACGTTCCACCGCCTCGGGGAAAGTCACGCCCTCGGTCTTCATCAGGAAGTCGAAGATGTTGCCGTTCAGCCCGGACGAGAAGTCGAACCAGGCCTGCTTCTGGTCGTTGACGAAGAACGACGGCGTCTTCTCCTGCTGGAACGGCGACAGCCCCTTCCACTCCCGCCCGGCCTTCTTGAGCTTGACGCGCCTGCCCACGACTTCCGAGACCGGAAGCCGGGCGCGCAGCTCATCGAGGAATTCGGGTGTGAAACGCATCAGGGTGATTCTGGCCTCGGGCGACGAATCGCGGACAACCGGTTAGCCATATAGCGGCACGACCGGACATGCCGAACAATGTGGGGCTTTTCCGGGCTATTCACAGGCCTGGCCCGTCACGGCCCCGTCGAGCGGGCTACCCCCGAATCCACGGTGGAGAGCCTGCACGGCAAGCTTGCCCCCTTCCCGCTTCCGGGATTGGATAGCGCCATGTTCACGACATTCAGAGGCGGGCAGAGCGGCGGTTGGCAGGTCACGTCCATCACGCGGGTGAAGGGCGAGACGCTGCCGAAGGTCGCGGCGCTGTCGATCGTTGCGAGCGAATCGATCGCGCTGCCGCTGTTGCCGGCACAGACCTCCTGGCGGCTCGCCGGCGTCGCCAGCTATTTGCGCTATACCGAGAAGGAAGAGCGCGAGAAGCTTGCCGCCGTGCAGGCCGGGCTCGGCCGCAGCGAGGCAACGCACGCGGCGCTGATCCCGATCAGGAAATCCGCGGCGTGGTGGGAGCTGACGCAGCCGGAGCGCCGCGAGATCTTCGAGGACAAGTCGCACCACATCGCCGGCACCTTGAAATTCCTCCCCGCCATCGCCCGCCAGCTGTTTCACGCCCGCGACCTCGGCATGCCCTTCGACTTCCTGACCTGGTTCGAATTCGCCCCTGAGCACGCCGCCCTGTTCGACGAGCTGGTCGGCATGCTGCGCGCGACCGAGGAATGGAGCTATGTCGAGCGCGAGGTCGACATCCGGGTCGAGCGGGAAATCTGAAGCGGTCAGTGTTCGAGGAATTTTCCTGACGCGATCCGCGGCAGCTCGGCGACAGGAGGAGTTGGTCTGATGAGAGCGTTCGTGCGCATCGCAATCATGGTGGCCATCTCCATCGTTGTGCTCACAATCTGTTTTGGTGGCCTTAAAGACTGGGATTCCTTCGAGGTGATCGGAAGCCTGCTGGTCGTATTCTGGGGCATTCCACTCTTCATCTTCTTCGCGGTGTGCCACTTTGCCTACAAGGCGCTTCGGCGTCCGACACAACCGTCGCACGAGCCGGAAAAATCGACAGACGCATCGGTCAGAAGCGGCCCTTGATGTGTTCGGTGACGAAGATATGGACGGCCGGGACACGCCCATCCACGACGCCACATCCCCTAAAGGCCCGAGCGCGTACGGCTAGTGCTCGAGGAATTTTCCTGAAGCGATCCGCGGCAGCTCGGTGACCGGCCAGTTGTAGAGATAGGTCCACGCCTCGCTCACGCTGCCGTCGGCGAGCGTGACAGCAAGCATCTCGCGGACATATTCGGTCGGCTCCGGAAAGCCCTCGCCGCAGGCTTCGTACATGTCGAATTCCCGCAGCATGGCTTCGCGCTCGCGCAGGCGGAACAATTCACCGTGCACGATGTCGGCGGGATCGTCCGACGCGACCAGGCCCGGATAATGCTTCACCAAATAGAGCCGCCCGCGGCACTGGGCCGGCCCGAGGAACTCGGCATTACCGGCGAGCAGCTTGGCCATCGGATGGTCGAAGCCGCGCATCAGCGTGCCGTAGACGAAGAGAAGGTCGGAGATCATGGGAATTTGTACAGCCGTCATTGCGAGGAGCGTAGCGACGAAGCAATCCATACCGCGCTTTCAGCTCGCGGCTCAATGGATTGCTTCGCTCCGCTCGCAATGACGGGGACGACCTTAAGCCGCCACCACCTCGTCGGTCACCACGACGAACTTCGTCAGCGTCATGCGGCCGAAGCTCGTGGTGAGCGCGACGTCGGCGGCGTCGCGGCCGGTCGCCATCAGGATGCGGCCGATCCGCGGCGTATTGTGGCGGGCATCAAAGGTGTACCACTGGCCCGACAGATAGACCTCGAACCAGCCGGAAAAATCCATCGGCGCGGGATCCGGCGGGACACCGATGTCGCCGAGATAGCCGGTGCAGTAGCGCGCCGGAATGCCCATGCAGCGGCAGAAGGTGAGCGCCAGATGCGCGAAGTCGCGGCAGACGCCGGCACGGCTTTCGTAGACGTCATGCGCCGACTTCATGTGATGGGCGTGCTCGTAGCCGAACGTCACATGGTGGTGCACGAAATCGGTGATCGCCTGCACCCGCGCCCAGCCCTGCGGCGCATTGCCGAACAATGACCAGGCGATGTCGGTCAGCTTGTCGGTCTCGCAATAGCGGCTCGGCATCAGATAGAGCAGCATGTCATCGGGCAACTGCTCGATCGGAATCTGCTGCGCCGCCGGGTTGACGAGGTCAGGCAATCCGGAATCCCGCACCAGCGCGCTGCCACGGAAGGTGACGCCACCGTCGGGGGCGACCAGGCGGCCGCAGACATTGCCGAAGCCGTCGCGATAAAGCCCGATCGGGACATCCGGCTCGGCCGAAATGCTCTCGGTGCCGACGATGTCGGCGTAGCGCGACGGATGGATCGACAACATGATCACCATCGGCGTCGGCTGCTGGGCCGTGTAGGTGATCTCGAAGCCGACCTTGATCTGCATCGTCAGGCCGTCTCCCGCTCCGCCGCGCTCTCGCCGACCAACACAACCTTGATGTCGACGTCCATGGCGAGATAAGCATCCGCGGCGCCGAGATAGACGCCATGCAGCGGCACCGCCTGGCGCGGATCGCGCGCCACCGCGACGCGGATCAGGTCGCGGGTGCCGACGATGCCGTTGGTCGGATCGAACTCGATCCAGCCCGCGCTCGGCAGATAGACCTGCACCCAGGCATGGGTCGAGCCGCCGCCGACATAGCCGTGCGCGCTGCCGGCGGGCATCGCGAGATAGCCGGAGACGAAACGCGCGGCGATGCCGAGCCGGCGCAGCGCCTCGATCATGAACAGCGCATAGTCGCGGCAGGTGCCGGACTTCGTCCGCAGCGTATCGAGCGGATGCTGGGTGCCCTGCTCGTAACGCTTGCGATAGCTGAACGCCTCGCGGATGCCATGCGTCATGTCGCTCAGAATCTTGAACGTCAGGGTCGGCGCCTCGACATCGAGGAAGCGCCGCGCCCAGGTCGACAGCTCGCCGTTCGGGTCGCCATATTGCGGCGTGATGAACTGCTGCAGATCGGGGAATTCCTCATCGTCGTAGAGGAACGGATAGAAGTAGGCGGCGTCATCAGGCGTCAGCGCGAACGTATCGGCCGCATTGTGCTCGACCGTCGCGGTCGAGACAAAGGACAGCGTGTCGGCACGCTCGTCGAAGGTGGCGATCGCGACGCTGTTGCCGAACACGTCGTGAATCCAGCGCAGCGACATCGGTTGCGGATCGATCGCAAGTGCGCTGTCGAGCACGCGCAGATCATGGCCGTCGCGGGGGCGCAGCATGATGCGGTGTTCGCCGAACGCCACCGGGCGCGCATAGCGATAAACGGTCTTGTGATGGATAGTCAGGAGCGGCATCTTCAAACAATCATCGTGATTTCGGACCGCTTAATCTATAGAGAAAGCTGCTCGATTCCAGACCAGCATGCCCCTTGAATAGGCAAAGTTGAGGAAAAGGCCCTTGAATTACGGCGGTGGCCCATCGTTCCTGCTCGCAAGCACCGACGTTTCACCGGTTCTTGAACATAATTCCGATGGCCGCTCGCCGTTCCTGTTCACCTGCGATCATTACGGCCGGCTGATTCCTGCGTCACTCGGCGATCTCGGCCTGCCTGAAAGCGAGCTCGTCCGGCACATCGCCTGGGACATCGGCATCGCCGGCGTCGCGACGCAGATCTCCGACTTGCTCGGCGCGCACCTGATCGCGCAGCGCTACTCGCGGCTCGTGATCGACTGCAATCGTCCGCCGCACGTCGCAAGCGCAATCCCGCTGATCAGCGAAGCCACCACCGTTCCCGGCAATGAAGGCCTGTCGCGCGAAGCCGCCGAGATGCGCCGCGCGCAGATCTTCGATCCCTATCACCAGCGCATCGACGACATCATCGACGCACGCGCGCGTCGCGGCATGCCGACGGTGCTGGTGTCGCTGCACAGCTTCACGCCGGTCTATGCCGGCATCGCGCGTCCCTGGCACATCGGCACGCTCTACCACCGCGACACGATGCTGCCGCCGCTGCTGCTGAAGCATCTGCGCAGCGAGGGCGATCTCGTGGTCGGCGACAACGAGCCCTATGCAGTCAGCGACGAGACCGACCACACGATCCCCGTGCATGGCGAGAAGCGCGGCCTGATGAATTCCGGCATCGAGATCCGCCAGGACCTGATCTCCGACCAGGCCGGAGAGACCGCATGGGCCGAGCGGCTGGCGCGCATCCTCGGCGAGATCGAGACGACGCTGCGTAAGGAAGCGCTGATCTAGCGCGTCGAACGGCCAGCCAGAGCGTTGTTTTTGGCCCTGGGCAGCGCAATTTCAAACGTTGATCCTTCCGGACCCGATCTTATCAGTCGCAGCACTCCACCGTGGTTTTCGACAATGGTCCGGCTTATCGCAAGCCCCAACCCCATACCGGATCTCTTGGTCGTGAAGAACGCGTCGAAGACGCGATCCTGATCGCTGACTGGAATGCCTTTGCCTGCATCCTGAATTGAAAGCATCACCGTTGACTTCTCATCCACTCTGGTCGCCAATTTCAACCGGCGGGCACCGGATTCGACCGAACCCATTGCTTCAATCCCATTCCTGATGAGGTTCAGGATAACTTGCTGCAACTGGATCTGATCGACGTCGACTTGAACGTTGGTATCTCCAATATCGGTCGCCACGGACACTTCGTTGTTCAGGAAATCCTGCTCCGAAAGGGCCAGAGCTCTTTCAGCGATCATTCCCAGATTCGCTCGCCCTCTGTTGTCGGTCGCCGCATTGAACAGGGAGCGGACGCCAACAAGGACCTCACTCGCCCGCCGACTGTCGGTTTCTATATCTTTGAGTATGTCGCCGACCTCCTCCAGCGGGGGTGGTGCCGACCGAAGCTGAACGATGGCGGTACTCGCGTTCAGCGCGATCGCCCCTAGCGGAGTGCGAACTTCGTGGGCGATTGCGGCGGTTGCTGCATCTACACTCATGAGCCGGTTGGTTCGCTCGCGACGCAACAACGAGAACGCGTTCGCGAGACGGGAATACAGCACCATCATCTCGGTCAGCAGTACAGTGAGGAGCATGAAGCTCGCAACGAGGGCGAAACCACGCGCTGCGTACCAACCCAGGGAAAACCTTACCGAACTGGCAAGGGCAGCCACCAGGAAATTGGGCATCCACGCAACCAGGATGACAACCAGCCAGGTATCGAGGATCGTCCGCCTGCGTTTCAGAAGCACCCCAAGGGCGACGCCGTACCACAGCAGCAAGCCAACATTGGCCTGATTTCCCAGATTGGTTTGCCTGATAACGCCGCCGACATAGAAAGCCGGGAGCTTATCGACCCACGCCAGCACAATCCATGACAGCGCGGTCACGACAATCGCCACGCCAAGAACGGTGAGACCGATGATCGCTCTGGTCGACGCGCGCGCCTGAACCGACGGCTCGCGGTCATTCTTCAGAAGCGCGTAGACCAATATTCCCAGTGGGAATGTCACGTGCCAAAGAACGAACAGCCATGCCGGGCTGTTGAACCCGTCGCCGAGGAGACCTGCCGGCGCATATGCGCCGGGAAAAGTCAGCGTCTGCAGAAACGCGAACGACGCACTACAGAGATACGCGCTCGCGACGGCCAGGAGGGCTCTCTGCGGCAGGATCGTATACTGCGAGAAGAGCAGAACTGCGGTGATGAGATCAGCGACTGCAAGCACTGTCTGGAGCACCGGGACGAAAACATCGATCCGAGGGAGTTGCATCCCCGCGAACGGCGCGACGATTGCCGCTATGCCGAGCACGGCGACAATGAAAGCGAGCGCCAGCCGACGTTGCTCCAACGAGGCCGGAATAGCCGCGATCGCTATCGGGAAGTCTCTGTCCCGCTCGGTCCCGGCGCTGCTACTTTCCATCGGCAATCAACCTCCGATCAATCAGCGCAATGAAGCAGCACGGTAGGCCGAAAGCCGGCTTGCCACCAGTGGCCGCAAGTCCGCGTCCGGCCCTTCGAGGCATTTTGCACGGCGACATGACGCCGGCGGGCCAATCGTCAAGGTACACGACCTAGCTATCCGTCCGGACGGACGTCTTGGGACGGCGTGGATGTAGCCGCCGCTTTCTCGGCGAGCGCGCGGCAGGGGTCGTCTTGAGCTTGCTCTCCGGCGCCGGCGCGACTCTGGATTTGCGAACGACCTCGATCGCCGTCGCCGAGCCGATGCAGCCATGGCAGATGATCTGCGGTGCTCGCACCAGCGCGATGCTGCACGCCAGGCACTTGCGTGGCGGCGATTGCCTGCTCGATTTCCTGATCGACTTCCCGCGCATCACCGCGGTTGGGACACCGCCGGGATGCGCATATTCCGATCAATTCGGCCGGCGCCGCCAGATGAACAGCAGGTAGAGCAACACCGGCAGGCCGAGTGCCACCCAGGAGACGGCATCCCACCAGCCGTCGCCGACCAGCGCGCTGATCAATCCCACCGTGCTGACGATCGCAATCACGAGCGGGGCGGCGAAGATCTGGGTCAATGAACGATGTGCGACCATGCTGATGTCACGACGTGAGCGCGGGGTTGTCGATGGAGGCGGCGTTGGCGATCGCGCGTTCCACGCTCACGCCCGCCTTGCGCCGGCGCATCCACAGATAGACGCCGGTGACGAGGATGAAGATGGTGAGGATGTCGAGCAGCGCCCAGACGATCTTGAGCGGCATGCCGCCGTAGTCGCCGAAATGCAGCGGCTGTGAGACATAGAGCGTCGACACATACCAGGGCATATCGCGGCTATCAGTCAGTGTCCCGGTTTCGGCATCGATCAGCGCGGGCTTCAAGAGCCGCGAGGTCAGCGGCGTATCGCCGTGCAGGAAGACCGCGTAGTGGCTCTTGCTGCTGAACAGGGTTCCCGGGAACGCGACGAAGCTCGGCGTCATGCCGGGCACGGCGTGCCTCGCAACCTCGACGGCCCCGTTCAGTGAGGTCAGCTTCGACGGCACCGGCCGGTCCTTATACTGAGCGGTCATTTCGGCAAGCTGGCCGAACTGCCACATCTTGAGCACGAGGTCCGCCCAGGTGTTGATGACCCCGGTGAAGCCAACGACCAGCGTCCAGGCCACCAGCAGGATGCCGGCGAGATTGTGGACGTCGAGCCAGCGCACGACGCGCCTCCGCTGCGCGCGATAGGCGCCGAAGCGCAGCTTTCGCATCGACGGCGCGTAGACGACGATGCCGGAAATAATCGCGACGCAGAACAGGATCCCCATCAATCCAAGGAACAGCTTGCCGGGCAGGCCCGCGAACATGTCGGTGTGCAGCTTCAGCATGATGTAGGTGAAGCGGCCGGTCACGTCAGGGGAATCGAGATAGGCGCCGGTATGCGTATCCATCCGGACCAGGAGGTTGTTGGTCGGATCGGCGTCGATCGTCGGGCCGACGCTGACCCATATCGCGCCGGGTTCGTCGCGATCCCAGATCAGGAAATGAGGCACCTTGCCCGGCGCCTGGGCGAGCGCATTGGCCAGCAGATGATCCAGATTGGCCGGCGGAGTACTGGCGGACGCCTCGGCCGGCTTGACCTGGCCGTGCAGGAGATCGTCGATCTCGTCATGGAAGATCAGCGGCAGGCCGGTGATGCAGAGCAGCAGCATGAACAAGGTGCAGATCAGGCTGGTCCATTTGTGGACGGCGCCCCATCGCCGCAGGGATTTGGTCGTCGCAGTCAACTTCGCTACCTGATTCCAGTCTCCATTCTTGTCGTCACTAACACGATGACAGATGCGCGCGGTCGATCGGCGATTAGAACCCGTCCAGTGTCGGACTTATCGTTGATCGTGTTGCGATCTCGCAACGAGAACGTCCGCGAACTGCGACGATGCGTCCCGGCCTTCGGCGCATTTTCTTGGGATCGTTCTAAATTGGGTCTCTGCGTTCAGCCGGCTGACGCGGCGTGGACAGGATGCTTCGCGCGCCATTTGGGGCCCGGCCCGCGCATGTAGTGCAGCTCGGGCCGGTAGGGATCGCGCATTCGCGCGATCAAATTCTGCCAGCCGGTCGTGATCGCGTTCAGGCCGCGGCGGAGAAGCGTCCATGATGACAGCAGCGACAGCATGGCTCGCTCTCAGTGCGGTTTGCCGAGAACGAATGCGAAGGGCAGGATGACGATCTCCTCGCCGTCCTCGTCGCTGACATGCACGGCCCAGTCGCGCCAGTCTTCCAGACTGACCGTTGCGACCAGCGAACGCATCATGCGGGTCGCCGCCTCGCAGGCCTCGGCGAGGCTGGTCACCGAGGTGCCGCGGCGATCCATCAGCACGCCGCGCGTATTCGAGCAGTGGAAATAGACCTGTGTCATGTCCTGGGCCATCTGCGTATCCTCGCAAGCTCCGGGCGATCGGGCGCCCTTGCATGACGAAGCTTTACGCAGCCGGCGCGCGACGATCCGTGATGCGGCTCACACTGGCGCGAGACGCCGCCGCCAGGCCGCGGCGCCGCCCTCACCAAATCGCGATTTGACAGTTCTCCTATATTTGTCAAAATCGTCAAATGGGACCGAAAACCCGCATTCTCGATGCCACCATGCTGGTATTCCGCCGCCACGGCTTTCGCCGCTCCTCGATCGAGCAGGTCGCCGAAGCGGCCGGCCTGACGCGGCAGGCGCTCTATCATCACTTCGAGTCCAAGGAAGCGCTGTTCCGCGCCGTGATCGAGCGCGTGCATGAGTCCGCGATCGCGGCCGAGGAAACTGCCGTTGCCGAAGCAGAGACGGCGGGCGGCAATCTCGGCGACATCCTTGCCGCGGGCATGACCGCGCGGATATCGACTATGATTGCGTCGCTGGACGGCTCGCCGCATCTCGAGGAATTGTATTCCGAACACCTCGTGCACGCGCGCGACCTCTATCAGACCTACGCCGCACGCTATGCGGAGCGCATGGTCGCGACGATCACGAAGATTGTGCGCAGGCAGCAACTTGAGCTGCCGCAGGGCCTCTCGCCGACCGAATTCGCCCGGCTGGTCGAAATGTCAGTGTACGCATCGAAGTCGCAGTATCCGGCGATGCAGCCGTCCGATGCGTTCCTGAAGGACATGGCGGTGATGGTGCGGACGCTCTGCGCAGGGGCCTTGCCCAAATCTTCGCCGAAATCCGCAAGGCCGCCCATCAAGAAGGCGGCGATCAGGCAAAAGCCGACACGCAGGAAGACAGGAGGACATCCATGAGCACGACGACCATCAATGGCCGCGTTGAATCGCTGCCCGATGATCCCGATGCGCTCTTGATCGACATCGTGCGCGACCAGCTTAAGCTCACCGGCACCAAACTTGTCTGCGGTGCCGGCGTCTGCGGCGCCTGCACGGTGCTGGTCGACGGCGCGCCGGTCGCAAGCTGCCTGATGCCGGCGCACGCCGCGGCCGGCAAAGCGGTGACGACGGTCGAAGCCATCGGCGCCGCCGGGCTGCATCCGGTGCAGAAGGCATTCATGGCGCATGACGCCCTGCAATGCGGCTTCTGCACGCCGGGCTTCATCGTGGAAGCGACCGCGTTCTGCGACCGCTGGCGCGCGACCAGGGGGACGGCGGTGCCGTCACGCGAGGAGATCGGCGCGGCGCTGTCGGGCCATCTCTGCCGCTGCGGCGCCTATGACGGGATCTTCCGTGCGGTGGCGGATGCCTGCGCCGGCCGTTTCGACGGCGACAACGTCACGGCGCCGCGCATCGAGGCGCGCGACAAAGTGACGGGCGCGGCAAAGTACACCGTCGACATCAACCATGACGGCCAGCTCGAAGGCCTGATCCTGCGCTCGCGCGAGGCGCATGCCCGCATCACCGCGCTCGATTTGGCTCCGGCGCGCGCGCTCGCCGGCGTCACCGCGGTGTCGCTGCTCGGAGACGACCGGATCGTGCGCTATGTCGGCGAGCCGATCGCGGCGGTCGCAGCCAGGGACCGCAAGACGGCGTTGGCCGCGCTGGCTGCGATCAAGCTGACCAGCGAACGGCTGCCCGCGGTGGTCGGCCTCGACGCCGGGCGCAAGGATGGCGCGCCTGTGGTGTTCGACAAGGCGAGCCGCAAGCGGGCCGGCAATGTCTCGGAAGCGGCCGGCGGCCCGGCGCCCTGGAAGCAGAACATCCGCGGGCCGACCGCGGTGTTCTCGACGCGCGCCAAGAAGGCCCGCAACTGGGTGGATGAGGCGCGCCAGGCCAACAACGCCCTGCTCGTCGAAGCGACCTTCCGCACTGCCACGCAACAGCATGCGTGCCTGGAGCCGCATGCCGCGGTGGCGCGCTTCGACGGCGACCGGCTGACCTTGCACGCCTCGACCCAGCAGGTGTTTCACCTGAAGGAGCAGATCGCAAAGCGCTACAAGCTCGATCACGACAAGGTCCGCGTCATCGCCGAGCACGTCGGCGGCGGCTTCGGATCGAAGGCGAGCCTCGGCGTCGAGACGATCGCCGCGATCGAGCTCGCGCGCGAGGCGAAAGCGCCTGTTAGAGTCGCCTACGATCGGCAGGAGGAGCTCTCCGTCGCCGGCTATCGTCCGGCCGCGGAGCTGAAGGTCGCGTTGCTGCCCTCCGACAAGGGCGGCCTGAAAGCGCTCTCCGTCACCGCGCATGCCGATACGGGCGCCGCGACCAACTCGACGATCGCGGGCCTGGCGCGGCTGATCTATCCGGCCGAGGCAAAGGATCTTTCGGATTTCGACGTCATCAGCAATCTGCCGCCCGGTGCGGCCTTCCGCGGCCCCGGCGGTCCGCCGATGGCGTTCGCGGTGGAGCAGGCGATCGACGAGGCCGCGCTGCGGCTCAAGGTCGATCCGATCGCCTTGCGCAAGCGCTGGGATCCCGATCCCAACCGTCAGCGGCTCTACGACTGGGCCTCCGGGCTCGAGCTCTGGCGCAACCGCAAGCCTGCGCAGAATGGGCGCTATCGCCGCGGCATCGGCATGGCGACCGGCTACTGGCTCTATCTCTGGCAGCCCAATGTGAAGGTCGAGGTCGCGGTCAAGGGCGGACGTATCGTCGCCAGCACCGCGACGCAGGACATCGGCACCGGCACCCGCAGCGTGCTTGCCGACACGATCGCGCGCGAGCTCGATCTCGAACCAGGTGACATCGAGGTGCGGATCGGCGATTCATCGCTGCCCGAAGGGCCGGGCTCCGGCGGCAGCCGCGTCACCGCCTCGGTGATGCCGCCGACCCTGCAGGCGGTGCGGAAACTGAAGGCCGCGATCCTCGAACAGGCGACAAGAAAGCCCGCGCCCGGCTCGAACGCGCCCTGGCGCGAGCTGATCGCGCGCTCGCCCGACGTTGCGGTGGTGGAGACGCGCGGCGAGGACGGCAAGAACACCGCGCCCGGCATCCGCTCGCCGCTGCGCGAGGTCGGCCTGATGGGCATGGTGTTCGGCTGGATGATGCGCCGCTTCTCAAACATCGCGGTCGGCGCCGGTGTGCCGAGCTCGGTGCAGGTGATCGAGGTGGAGGTCGACACCTGGCTCGGCCATGTCCGCGTGCTCAACGTGCATACCGGCATCGCGGTCGGAAAGATCGCAGCGCCCGCGCTGGCGCGCAGCCAGGCCTGCGGCGCGGTGATCCAGGGCCTCGGCTACGCGCTCTACGAAGCGCGCGAGCTCGACCCGACCAGCGGTGACGTGCTGACCGCGGGGATGGAGGACTATCGCATCCCTGGTATCGCCGACACGCCCGAGATCGATGTGCATTTCGACGAAGCCGGCTTCGACCATGTGCTCGGCAACAGCGTCGGCATCGGTGAGGCGTCGACGGTGCCGACCTCGGCCGCGGTCGCGAATGCGATCCACGACGCGATCGGCGTCCGCCTCACCGAGATTCCGATCCGGCCCGACCGCATCGTCGCCGCGCTGAAAGGGAGGGATGCCGCATGAGCGTCGCAACCGCAGAAGTACTGTCCGCGCCCGAATTCCGTGCCGCCGGCACCGACCTGTCGGAGCGCCGCCGCAGCGGCCTGTCGTGCGGATCGGTCATCGATCTCACCGCCAGTCCCGATACGATCGGGATCGCGTGGAATGCGGATGGCGCGGCGCAGATCGGCGCGCTGACCGCGATCGCTGCGATCGCATCCGACGCGCGGCTGGCGCAAGCCTATCCCGGCATCGCCGCGGCGGCGCAGGGCCTTGCCACGCCGCAAATCCGGCACATGGCGACGCTCGGCGGCAACCTCGCCCAGCGCTCGCGGTGCTGGTACTTCCGCAATCCGCAGATCGGCTGTCTCAAGAAGGGCGGTTCCGACTGCCCGGCGCGAGCGGGCAACCATCTCTATCACGTCGCGTTCGATCTCGGCCCGTGCGTGGCGCCGCATCCGTCGACCATGGCGATGGCGCTGCTCGCCTATGATGCGAAGATCGTCACGGACCGGCGCAGCGGACTGTCGATCACCGACCTGCTCGGCGACGGCAGCAACGGCACCGCCGACAATCTGCTCGCATCGGGCGAACGGATCGAGCGGATCGAGCTCCCTGCCCCGCTGGCCGGCGAGCGCGCGCTCTACAAGCGCGCGATCAGCCGGACGCATGCGGAATGGCCGCTGGTCGAGATCTGCGTGCGGGCGGTGATATCCGGCGGCACGTTCCAGCAAGTCCACATCACGGCCGGCGGCATCGCCCCGGTCCCGCTGCGGCTTGCGGCGAGCGTTGCGGCGCTGGAGGGCAAGCCGGCCGACGCGTCGACCATCGCGCAGGCCGCCGAGCTGGCAACATCGGGCGCCAGACCGCTGACGATGACCGGATACAAGCTCGACCTGCTGACGGGCCTGGTGCGCGACCTCGTCGAGCGGATCGCGGCGTAGCGCGCGGGCGGCCGGTCCGGCGCCGGGCTCAGCGCGCCCGGGTCAGCGCCAGCCAGATGCCGCCGCCGATCATGAACCCGCCTGAGATGCGCGACATCAGACGCGTCCGCTCCTTGGAGAAGAACTTTCGGGCGCGGCCGGCCGCCAGCGCATAGGCGGCGTCGGTCAGCACGGCGGTCGCCATGAAGGTGACGCCGAGCAGCGCGACCTGCGGAATGTGCGGCTTGTCCATATCCATGAACTGCGGAATGAAGGCGCCGAAGAACACCAGCACCTTCGGGTTCGAGAGCAACACCAGAAAGCCTTGCAGGAAGAAGCCGCCGCGCGGCGGCGGTGGCCGATCGTCGGTGCCGACGCCCTCGACCGGCGAGCGGATCAGCTTGATGCCGAGCCAGACCAGATAGGCGGCACCGGCGAAGCGCACCCAGTCGAACCAGTAGCCCATCGTCGCCATCAGCGAGGTCAGCCCGACCGCGACGATGCCGATCACGATCGCGAGCCCGACCTGCGCGCCCAGCACGTTGGTGAGCGCCGCGCGCGTGCCGTAACGCAGCCCGTTGGCGATCACCATCGTGACGATCGGGCCGGGCAACAGCGCCAGCGCAATGCAGGCGGCGACGAAGGCGAAATAGGCTTGCAGGGACATGATGGGCTCTTCTGCTTTCTTTGTCGTCATTATGCACGTGAGCGGCGGACATGGAAACATCCCCGCTCCCTCGCCCCGCTCTTGCTGGGTCGAGACGAGCGAAGCTCGCTCTTAGAGGGTTGGGGTCAGGGGCTCCCTCTGCCAGGCGGTCCAAGTGGATAGACCCGTACCCCCTCACCCGGATCGGATCTGGCGATGCGATCCGACCTCTCCCCGCAAGCGGGGCGAGGTAAGGGAACCCAATTCAGCGGCCTTCCATCGCGGCCGCCATCCACGCCCCGATCTCTCGCGACTCCAGAAGCCTCAACGTCGCCCGTTGGACCCGCGCCGCATCTGCCCCACCCTGCGCCGCCACCGCCATGAGATCGCAGCGATGCGACACAGCGATGCCGACGGCGGTGCGCGTGCCATCAAGATCATATGCCCTGATCCGTCCGCGCATCTCGGCGACATCGACGACATCGCCGGCCTTCAACGGCACAAAGCGCGGGCTGATCATGTCGACATCGGAAACGCGATCGACCTCGTCGTCATCGGCAACACCGCTGTCGCAATTGCAGAAGCCGAGTTTTGGCCTGAGATAGACCTCGACCTCAGCGCCGCATTCCGCCACACCGCAGCGGAAGGCGCGGCCGGCCGGCCAGCCATCGCGCGGGAACGGCCAGTCGATCTCGCGCCATTGCGTGGCCTGCGGCGCCATCTCATAGCCGGCCACGGCCGACAGGCCGCCGAGCGCCAGGAACATCGCCACGATGACCGGCCACGAGCGCATCATCGCCCGCTCACGGCAGACCGGCGACGGCCCGCGCCGCGCCGGTCAGTTCGAGAATGTGCAGGCCGGTGTTGGCGCGGTCGACCGCGTAGATGTAGCCGCGCGCGTCGGTCTCGACATTGTTGGTCTGGATCGCGACCTTGCAGCGGTCACGGCCGTCGATCGTGACGCAGCGCTTGTCGGTCGCCGCGGTGATGGAGGGAATGAAGTACCCGACTTCCCTGGGATGATAGGGATCGCGGATATCGAGCGCGCGGATGCCGGCGTTGAAGAAGGCGATGAAGGCCAGCTTCTTGTAATAGACCGGCGCCATGCTCTCGTTCGACGAATGCGAGCCGAACCGGCCGCCGCGTTCGCAGAACGCGCCGGAGGCCTCGGGCACGGTGTAGCTCGAGATCATCATCGGCCGCGTTTCCGTCGTGACGTCGGCGAACCACACCATTTGCCGCGCCTCGCCGCATTCGTTCTGGATCGCCTCGTCGACGATCATCACGATGTCGCGGCTCTTGCCTTCCTTGTCATGGGCGAATTCCGCGATCGGCATGCCCGGCATCGGAAACACCGTGTGCGCGCCGTTCATCGCCGACAGCGGCATCCGCGCGATCTCCGGGAATTTCAGGTTGTCCGGCGTCGGCTCTTTCGGCCCGTTCAACAGCTTGTCGCGATCGACGATCTGCAGGAAGCCGCCCTTGTCGGTGCCGTAGCCGAAATAGACCCGGTTGCCTTTGGGCCCGGTCGAGATCGGCCCGTGCAGTTCGGTCGGCACTGCACCGGTCGCGCCCGGCTCCTGCCCTGATAGTCCGAAATCCCTGATCTTCTTTGGCTGCGCGGGGTCGGAGAGATCGTAGATCTGCGTCATGCGCCGCGTGCGCCAGCCCGGCGCGCCCGACACCAGGAAGGCGATGCCGGTGTCGCATTCCCAGAAATTCTTGTGCGTGTCCTTCAGCCCGCCGATCCGGGTGACCAGCACGGGATTGGCGGGATCGGCGACGTTCCAGATCTCATGCGCCTCGCTGCCGAAAGTGCGCAACATATAGACCGCGTTGCGATCGCCCTTCGGCAAGTCCTTGCCATCGCAGATCCGCACCATCTGCGCGCCGCCGGATTCGTATTTGCCTTCCTGCCCCGGAATGTGCCGCAGATATTTCGGATGCGCGGGATCGGTGACGTCGACGATCGAGGTGCCGTTCGGCTCGGCCTTGCCGGTCATCGGGTTGACCGGATCGGGAATGTCGTCGGTGCCGCCGTGGTGGCCGACATAGGCGATCCATCTGTCACCCTGGTGATGGATGGTCGGCTGGTAGGCGCTGCGCGCCTGCAGATCGCTGGTTCCAACCAGCCGCATGTTGGAGGCTTCGGGCGGGTCGCCGATCTTCTGCTGGGCGCTCGCAGCATTTGCGAACTGGACAAGAAGAAACGTGCAGCAAACTGCCGTAACGCGACCACCCATACGCATCACCCCGAGTTCCCTACCAATCTGCGTTGGCTGCGCGGAACGCTAGCACGGCGATACCGGCGCCCAAACACACGCTCTTGACATGCAACCATTTGGTTGCCTATTATTCGACCCATGGATGAAGTCTTCAAAGCTCTCGCGGATGCCTCACGGCGGACGCTGCTTGACCGGCTTCACGATCAGAACGGGCAGACGCTCGGTGAGCTCTGCGACGGCCTCGACATGACGCGTCAGGCCGTCACCAAGCACCTTGTGATTCTCGAGGAGGCCAACCTCGTCACCACGATCAAGCATGGCCGCGAGAAGCTGCACTACCTCAACCCGGTTCCGATCCATCAGATCGGCGAGCGGTGGATCAGGAAGTTCGAGCGCGGGAAGCTCGCCGCGCTCAGCGAATTGAAACGGCAATTGGAGAAGCGTGATGAGTAAGCCGGACTACGTCTACGTCACCTATATCGAGACCACGGCCGAGAAGCTGTGGCATGCGCTGACCTCGAGCGACTTCACCGAACGCTTCTGGTTCGGCTATCGCGTCACCTCGGACTGGAAGGTCGGCTCGCTTTACCATCTAACCAAGGATAGCCGCCGCGCCGTGCAGGGCGAGGTGCTGATCACCGATCCGCCGACCAAGCTCGCCTACAGCTGGGACGTGGTGAAGGAAGGTCATGCGCGCGAGGGAGTCTCACGCGTGACCTTCGACATCGAACCGCACGGCGGGGTCGTCAAGCTGACCGTGACGCACGACAACCTCGGTCCGAAGACACTGCGCGACATCTCCGGCGGCTGGCCGATGGTCATCGCAAGCCTGAAGAGCTTCCTGGAGACCGGACGCGAGCTGCCGGCCGACCTGCTCACGAGCGGCGCCAGGGAGGCCTACCATGCCTAAGCCCGAATTCGTCTACGTCACCTACATCGAGACCACGCCGGACAGACTGTGGGACGCGCTGACCAACAGTAGCTTCACGCGGCAGTACTGGTTCGACACCGAGCTGAAATCGGACTGGAAGGTCGGCTCGCCGCTCGCGCTGGTGACGGGAGGCGAGACCACCGACACCGGCGAGATCCTTGAGGCCGATCCGCCGCGGCGCCTCGCCTACACCTTCAAGCACGTGCGCGACGAGGAGATGCGCAAGGAGCCGGCGACCAAAGTGGTCTTCACGCTCGAGCCTCACGGCGCGATCGTGAAGCTGACCGTGACCCATGAGGGTTTCGGCGCGGGCAGCAAGCTGCTCGACGGCATTTCCAAGGGCTGGCCGGCGATCCTGTCCGGGCTCAAGAGCCTGCTCGAGACCGGCAAGGCGGTGACGATCCCGCCTGCCGCGCTCGCGATCGACGGCTTCGAGTGACAATGAAAATCTATCGAAGGACACGTGCGGACATGAACATCGAGAAATTCAAGCCGGCGATCGTCTACGCGATCTACATCGCCGCCACGCCGGAGAAGGTGTGGCAGGCACTGACGAACGCCGAATTCAGCCGGCAGTATTTCTCCGGCAACGCGGTCGAGGTCGATCTTCGGGTCGGCGGCGCCTACATCGTGCGCACGCCCGACGGCGCGCTGCACATCTCCGGCGAGGTGATCGAGTGCGATGCGCTGAAGCGGCTGACCGTCACCTTCAACGTCAACTGGCCGCAGCTCGTCGAAAAGCTCGGGCCGACGCTCGTCACCTACGAGATCGAGCCGGCCGGCGACGGCGTGAAGCTGACCTTGCTGCAATCGCATGACCGCCCGATCAGCGACGACATCCTGTCCGGCGGCCGCACCGGCTGGCCGGCGATCCTTTCCAGCCTGAAGAGCCTGCTTGAGACCGGCAAAGCGATGGTGATCCCGATGCAGCCGCCGCTGCGCATGCTCGCCGCGCTGAAAGAATTGGGAATTCCGATGCCGTCGTGAGGATCGCGACGCAGTCGTCCCATACTCCGCCGTCGTCCCTGCGAAAGCAGGGACCCATAACCACCGCCCTTCGTGATGGAACGCGCTGGGGCCACAGCGTCGCGCAACAATAAACGGCTGTGGTTATTCGTCCCGGGTCGCGCTCCGCTTGCCCGGGACGACGATGGAGAGAGCTAGCCCAGCGCCCTTAACTCCCTTCGCAGCACCTTGCCGGTCGCCGTCATCGGCAGGCTGTCGGCGAACTGCACGAAGCGCGGATATTCGTGGGCTGCGAGCTGGACCTTGACGAACTCCTGGATTTCGCGCGCCAGAGCATCGCTCGGCGCATGGCCCGGACGTAGCACGATCCAGGCCTTGATCGATTCGGTGCGGATCGGATCGGGAATGCCGACCACCGCCGACATCGCGACCGCCGGATGCTTCATCAGCGTGTGCTCGATCTCGGACGGGCCGACGCGATAGCCCGCGGTGGTGATGACGTCGTCCTCGCGGCTGACGTACCAGAAATAGCCGTCGTCATCCTGCACGCCGAGATCGCCGGTCAGCAGGAACTCGCCGGCATATTTCTTCGCGGTCGCCTCCGGATTGCGCCAATACTCGATCATGGTGCAGGGGCACGGCTGGCGCACGCCGATGATGCCGCGCTGGCCCCGCGGCAATTCCTCGCCTCTGTCGTTGACGATGCGGACGTCGAAGCCCGGCGTGGCGCGGCCCATCGAGCCGGGGCGGATCGGAAACAGATTGGAATTGCTGCCGATCACGAGGTTGCATTCGGTCTGGCCGAACACCTCATGGGCATCGATGCCGAAGGTCTCGCGCACCCAGCCGAGCAATTCGCCGCCGAGCGACTCGCCGCCGGTGAAGATACTGCGCAGCCTGACGCCGGAATTCTTTACATCGGCCTGCCGCATCAGCTTCAGCGCGGTCGGCGGCAGGAACACGTTGCGGATGCCGAGCTCGGCCATCATCTGCATCGCCGCCTGCGGCTCAAACTTGCGGGCGCGATGCCCGACCATCGGAATGCCGTGGTACCAGAACGCGAACAGGCCGTTGATCAGGCCGCCGATCCAGGCCCAGTCGGCCGGGGTCCACATCAGGTCGCCGGGCCTCGGGAGGAAGTTGTGGCACATCTCGACATTGGGCAAATGGCCGAGCACGACGCGGTGCGCATGCAGCGCGCCCTTCGGATTGCCGGTGGTGCCCGAGGTGTAGATGATCAATGCCGAATCGTCGGCCGAGGTATCGACGGTGGCAAACTCCGGAGACGCCGATCGGATCGCGCTCCAGAATGACTTCGTACCGGCCGGCGTCTTTTCGCCGACGATATAGACGCTCTTCAGCTCGGGCAGGCGATTGCGGATCTTGGCGATCTTCTCCCAGCCGGCTTCATCGGTGATGACGGCTTTCGCCGCGGAGTTCGACAGGCGGAATTCGAGCGCATCCTCGCCGAACAGCGCGAACAGCGGGATCGAGATCAGCGCCGCGCGGAACGCCGCGAGATGTGCGACCGGCAATTCGAGCGATTGCGACAGGAACACCGCGACGCGGTCGCCGCGCACCAGGCCGTCGGCGATCAGCACATTGGCGAAGCGGCGCGAGGCGTCCGCAACCTCGTCGAACGAGGTGCGCGTGGTGCCGCCCTCCTCATCGACATAGACCAGCGCGAGCCGGCCCGAGCCGTCGGCGTAGCGGTCGCAGCACGCCGTCGCCATGTTGAAGCGCGCGGGAACGTCCCAGCGGAAGTTACGGTAGAGCTCGTCGTAGGTTTTGGCTTCCTGAAGCATGGCCGCAGACTAGACCATCGCCGCCAGACCACAAACCCCTCCCTGAGGGGAAGCCGTCAGGCTGCCACCCGCTGCATTGCGATCTCGGCCTCAAGGCTTTCGAGGTCGCGATAGATCGACGCGACCGCGAGCACGCGCCCGCCGCGCTTGTAGCGGAGCATGCAATCCCGGCCGGCGATGCTGCCATCCACCGCAATCTCGTCCCACTGCTCGGCGTGGCCGACATAGTTGATCGGCACGTCGTAATGCTGGCTCCAAAAGAACGGCACCGCATCGAACACCTCGCGGTGTCCAAGCATATTCCGCGCGGCGGTCTGGCCCTGGCGCTCGGCCACCACCCAGTGCTCGACCCGGATGTTCTCGCCGCTGTGCGGATCGGGCCAGCGCGCGATGTCGCCGGCCGCGTAGATGCCGGGAACGCTGGTCTCGAGATAGGCATCCACTGTCACGCCGCGATCGATGGCGAGCCCGGCCCCTTCCGCCAGTGCCAGCCGCGGCCTCACGCCGACACCGAGCACGACGAGATCGGCATCGAGAACGGGCCCGCTCTTCAGCTGCACACGCTTGCCCTCGATCGCAGTCACCGTGTCGCCGAGGTGGAAGACGACGCCATGCTCTTCGTGCAGCGCGCGGACGAAATCGCCCATCTCAGGCCCGAGCACGCGCTCCAGCGGCCGCTGTTCGAGCCCGACCACGTGAACCTCGATCTCCCTCGCGCGCAGCGAGGCCGCAACCTCGAGCCCGATGAAGCTCGCGCCGATCACGACCGCACGGCGCGCTCCACTGGCCGAGGCGATGATCGCCCGGCAATCATCGAGGGTGCGCAACACGTGAACGTGGGGCTGGTCCGCGCCAGGGATCGGCAGCCGCAGCGGCTCCGCGCCGGTCGCCAGCAGCAGCCGGTCATAGCCAAGCGCTTCGCCGCCGGCGAGCATCACATTGCGGCGGCCGGTGTCGATCGACTTGACCTCGGTCCGGAGCCTGAGATCGATCGCCGCGTCGGCATAGAAGTCATCCGGCTTCAGCGGCAGCCAGTCTTCCGGAGCGCTGCCGGCGAGGAAGTCTTTCGACAGGTTCGGCCGATCCACGGGCGGCGCGGTCTCGCCGCTCAGCATGACGATGCTGCCGCGATAGTCCTGCCGTCGCAGCATCTCGGCGGCGGCAAACCCCGCCGCGCCTCCGCCGACGATCACGATCCTGCCGGGCGCATCGACCGGGCCCTTGATGCGGGGCTTCGGCTGCTCGCGCTTCTCGTGCACGACGATGCGATCGCCCTCGCGCTCGACCTTCCAGACCGCCAGCGCATTGAAGGCCGGCGCCGCGACAGCTTCACCGGTGCGAAGATCAAAGCAGGCGTGATGCCAGGGGCAATGGACGGTCTCGCCCTCGACCAGGCCTTCGGCGAGCGGGCCGTGGTAATGGCTGCAATGCGCATCGATGGCGAAGATATCCGCCCCCGAACGCACCAGCAGCACGTCGTCGTCGCCGACATGGCCGAGCAACATCGTGCCCGAGAATTCGGAGAGTGCGACGCCTTGTGTCAGATCCGGACCGGAAGGAGCTTGCTGATCGGCCATGGCCTGTCTCCAGTTTTTCCAGAACGTCACCCCGAGGGCGCCGCCTTCGCGAGGCCTTGGTGCCCCTTTGCGGCAAGCCGATCTCAGCTTCCCTGCATGTAGCGGACCGGGTTCTCCTGATCCGCCTCGAAGATATCGGCGGCCTCGGCGAACAGCGCCGCAACGGCAGCCGCCTTCAGATCAACAAACGCCTCGAAGCTGAAATTGTTGCCGCCCGCCCGCAATTCGCCGAGCTTGCCGGCATAGCAGGACACCAGCGGCTTCCCTATACGGGTCACCGCGACATAGATGCTGATGTAGTTCTTCT
Source organism: uncultured Bradyrhizobium sp. (assembly GCF_947648125.1). Taxonomy (GTDB): domain Bacteria; phylum Pseudomonadota; class Alphaproteobacteria; order Rhizobiales; family Xanthobacteraceae; genus Bradyrhizobium. The sequence continues at coordinate 267,057 of NZ_CANSMR010000005.1, forward strand.
GCAGCGCCACCCCGATCACCGGCCAGAGCGCCGTCTTGCCGGACTTGATCGCGTAGCGAAACTGACCGTAGCCGATCATGTTCATGCGCATGCCGGCCTCGCCGGCCGGCGCGCCCGCATGAAAGTGCCGCTTGAGCGAAGGCGCGGCCTTTCGCATCACCGCATGGACTTGTTCGAGATCCGCGGTCCGGCCGGGATCAAACGCGAGGTAAGCTTCCAGACTGTCCGCCGCGACACGAAACATCGGAAGCTTCCGCCGCTATCCCGCGAGCGCCGCCTTCACGAGGCCACTGGCCTTGCCGAAATCCATCTGGCCGGCGTACTTCGCCTTCAGGGCACCGATCACCTTGCCCATGTCCTTGATCCCGGCAGCACCCGTCTCGGCGATGATCGCCGCGATCGCGGCCTTCACGTCGTCGTCGGACATCTGCTTCGGCAGGTACGCCGAGATGACGGCAATCTCCTCGCGCTCCTGGGCGGCGAGCTCGGCGCGGCCACCCTTGTCGTAGAGCTCGACCGACTCCTGGCGCTGCTTGATCATCTTCTGCAGCAGGCCGAGCAGATCGGCATCGGAGAGTGGCGGCTTGCCCTGCCCGCGCGCGTCGATGTCGGCGTTCTTGATGGTCGAATTGACCATGCGCAGCGTGGAGAGCTTGCGCTCGTCCTTCGCCTTCATCGCTTCCTTGACCGCAGTATTGATATCGTCGCGCAGCATTGTCGCCTCACTCAAGACCGCACCGCAAACTCGTGGCGCACCGTCAATTCCAAGTCTATATAGGCACTTGCATGGGAACTGGAAAGCATCTCGCGACACTTGCGTCTGGAAAGCATCTCGCGACACTTGCGTTCTGTCTCGCGCTGCTATGGGCGAGCCGTTTTGGCCCCTACGCCTGCACAACCCTTCCGGGCTTTGCCCGAGAAATCAGCTCCTCCTGGATCAGCCTGATGGCAAACGGCTTCCTCTTGATCGCGTTCCTGTATGTGCCGGCCTACGATTTCTTATCCTGGCTGTCCTACCGGCTCGGTTGGGACAAGGATTTCGACCCGATCGCGATCTATCCCGCGATACAACGACCGGGACAACAGCCGATCTCGCAAACGACCAAGCGGTTTCTTTATCCGCTCGATCTTGCCATCGTCGGCTTTGTGCTCCTGCCACTGTGGACAAAAGCCGCCCATTGCGGCTGATGGCAATCAGCTCCTGAGCCATTCGACCAGCGCATCGGCACACGCCTGCGGCTGCTCCAGCTGCGGCAGGTGACCGCAATTGGGAAGCACCACGAGCTTTGCCCCGGGAATCCCGTTGGCCATCTCGTCCGACAATAAATTCGGAACGGTGTTGTCGGTATCCGACGTCAGCACCAGGGTCGGGCACTTGATCCAGGCCATGCCCGGCCGCGAATCCGGCCGGCTGAGCACCGCGTTTTGCTGACGGATGAAGGCCTCCGCGCCGACATCCTCGCTCATGTCATAAACAACCTGACGCAGGCTTGCGTCGCCCTGCCGCGACGGATGCACGAAGTCCGGAAACAGCTCGTCGACCACGCTGCGATACTGGCCATTCTTGGCACGCTCGATCATGCCGCGGCGGCGTGCAGTTGCTTCCGGCGTGTCAGCCCTCGCCTGGGTACTCATCAGCGCCAGCTTCGCGACCCGCTCGGGCGCCTGCCGCATGATCTCGAAGGCGATGTAGCCGCCCATCGAATGCCCGGCGAGCGCAAAGCGCGGTGGCGCCTCGGCCAGGATCCGGCGGGCGATCGCCCCCATATTGTCGTCCCTGACATGGTTGGCGACCGTGACCGGCCCGCACCGCCACAGTGCCGGAATGATCGGGGCAAAGATCCGCGGTGAGCAGATGAGGCCCGGGACGAGCAGGATCGGCATCGTGTTATCCATGCGGGAGCTCCGGACCGGGTCATTTTCGGCAAGCAAACGGCCGCTTCAGGGAACTTTAGATTAAAAGGCCGTTCAGGCCTGTCAAATCGGCTGACATTGCCGTGTGAATCCGTGCCCTTTCGCTTTGACGCCGCAGGGTGCGGCGACTATTTAAAGGGCTCATGACAACCCCCGAAAACGCTCACGCCTGGCCGGACCACAAACCGACCGCGCTCCTTGTGCTCGCCGATGGTACCGTGCTGGAAGGCTTCGGTCTCGGCGCGGAAGGCCACGCCGTCGGCGAGGTCTGCTTCAACACCGCGATGACCGGCTATGAGGAGATCCTCACCGATCCGTCCTATGCCGGCCAGATCATCACCTTTACCTTCCCGCATATCGGCAATGTCGGTACCAACGAGGAAGACATCGAGACGGTGAACATGGCCGCGACGCCCGGCGCGCGCGGCGTGATCCTGCGCTCGGCGATCACCGATCCCTCGAACTACCGCGCCACCCGCCATCTCGACCAGTGGTTGAAGGCGCGCGGCATCATCGGCCTTTCCGGCATCGACACCCGCGCGCTGACCGCGCTGATCCGCTCCAAGGGCATGCCCAACGCCGTGATCGCGCACGCCAGGAACGGCGAGTTCGACCTGCACGGCCTGAAGGAAGAGGCCCGCGAATGGCCCGGCCTCGAGGGCATGGACCTGGTGCCGATGGTCACCTCCGGCCAGCGCTTCACCTGGGATGAGACCCCGTGGGAGTGGGGCAAGGGTTTTGGCCGGCAGACCGCGCCGGAATTCAACGTGGTCGCAATCGACTACGGCATCAAGCGCAACATCCTGCGCCTGCTCGCCGGGGTCGGCGCCAAGGTGACCGTGGTGCCAGCGACGACGGCGGCCGAGGACATCCTGGCGATGAAGCCGGACGGTGTGTTCCTGTCGAACGGCCCGGGCGATCCCGCCGCCACCGGCAAGTATGCCGTGCCCGTCATCCAGAAGGTGCTCGCTTCGGGGACGCCGACCTTCGGCATCTGCCTCGGCCATCAGATGCTGGGCCTCGCCGTCGGCGCCAAGACCATGAAGATGCATCAGGGGCACCACGGCGCCAACCATCCGGTCAAGGACGAGACCACCGGCAAGGTCGAGATCACCTCGATGAACCACGGCTTTGCCGTGGACCAGGCGACGCTGCCCGCCGGCGCGACCCAGACCCATATCTCGCTGTTCGACGGCTCCAATTGCGGCATCGCGCTCGAGGGCAAGCCGGTGTTCTCGGTGCAGTACCACCCGGAAGCGTCGCCCGGCCCGCGCGACTCGCACTATCTGTTCCAGCGGTTTGCCGATCTGATGCGGAAGAAGAAGCAGGCGGCGTAGATCGCGGCCGTCATTGCCGGGCTTGCCCCGGCAATCCATCCCTTGAAGAAAGATGGATGCCCGGATCAAGTCCGGGCATGACAGCTGTTGTGTGCGGCTAAAACCGACAGCAACAATGTGCCTTCGCATCACCTCACGGGACATGCCGACATGACCGACAGCGCCATCCCAGAGCCCGTCTACGGCGTCTCCTCGATCGAGGTGATGGCGTCGATGCCGGGGCTCGACTTCGTGCGCGGCATCTTCGCCCGCACCCTGCCGGAGCCGCCGATCATGGAGAACGTCGAGCCGTTCGACTGTACCGCCGAGCCGGGTCATGTGGTGATCCACAGCATCCCCGGCCTGCGCCACTACAACCCGATCGGCTCGGTGCACGGTGGCTATGTCGCGATCCTGCTTGATTCCGCGATGGCGCTCGCGGTGCAGACCACCCTCCCGAAGGGCTCTGGCTACACCACGCTGGAATTCAAGATCTCCTTCGTCCGCGGCATGAGCAAGGACACCGGCAAGATCCGCACCGAGGGCCGGGTGCTCAACGCCGGCCGGCGCGCCGCGACCGCCGAAGGCCGCATCACCGATGGGAACGGCAAGCTGATCGCGCACGCGACCACGACCTGCATGGTGTTCGAGCTTCCCAAAAACGCCTGAAGGCAATCGCGTCCTGGCGCATTGGAGGCATGACGAAGCGCGCTGGATTGGCGGCAGTGCTCTGTGATTGAGTTTCCCTGTCCGAGATCAGGCAACATGATCCGGCCTGGAAGGAAGGAAACGCCCGATGACCTCAGCCAATCCAGACATGGCCATCCGCGACATCCGCGTCACGATGTTGCGGCTGCCCTGGGCCGACGACCGCTGGCTGAAGGGCGCAGCGCTGGGCGCGACGCGCGACATCCTGATCTGCGACGTCGAGACGTCGGGCGGCATCACCGGCATGGGCTATCTGTTCGTGTTCCGCCCGGCGATGCAGTCGATTGCTGCCTGTCTCGACGAGTGCATCATCCCGCGCGTCATCGGCAAGGATGCCACCGCGATCGAGGCGATCTGGCGCGATCTGTGGACGGCGACGATGACCTATGGCCGCGGCGGCATCGCCGCGATGGCCATGTCGGCGCTTGACATCGCGCTGTGGGATGCGGTGGGAAAACGCGCCGGGCTGCCACTGCACCGGCTGTGGGGGCACTATCGCTCGGAGATCCCGATCTATGGTTCCGGCTGCTTCCGCGGCGCCGGTGGCGATGGCATGATCGAGAAGGCGCTGCATTTCGTGCAGCAGGGCTACAAGGCGATCAAGATGCAGGTCGCGCATGTTCACACGCCCGCGCAGGACCTCGACAATGTGCGCCGCATGCGCGAGGCGCTCGGGCCGGACATCGACATCATGATCGACGTCAACATGGGCTGGAGTGCCGATGTCGCCATCGAGATGGGACGCAAGTTCGAGAAGTACGATATCTACTGGCTGGAGGAGCCGGTGCCGGCCGATGATTTCGCCGGCTACCAGCGCATCGCGGCGGCGCTGGACATGCGCGTCGTCGGCGGCGAGACGCATTTCACGCGCTACGATCTGCGGCCGTTCTTTCTCAATCCCTGCCTGCCGATCCTGCAACCCGACCCGATGCGCGGCGGCATGACCGACCTGCGCAAGATCGCGGCGCTTGCGGACACCTTCGGCATCACCATCGCGCCGCATCTGTTCCCCGAACTCAATGTGCACCTCTTGGCTTCGATCCCGAACGGCATCTGGTGCGAGAACATGGCCCTGATCGACGACATCTGGGTCGATCCGCCGGAGATTGCCAATGGCATGATCGCCGCGCCGGAACGGCCAGGGCATGGGCTCAAATTCAAGGACGAGGTGCTGAAGTTCAAGATCTAGCGGGAACGGTTTCCGGACCGACGGTTTGATATCACCGCCCCTCGCAACGCTGGAGAGCCGCCATGCCGGTGGTGAGTAAGGATGCCGAACCGCTGACCATCGTCTTTCAGGACGACGGCCTGGTGCCGAACAATCCGATGCCGTTTCTGGTCTACAAGGCCGCGGTCGACCTCAGCAAAAATCCCGAGGCCACGATCGAGCAGCTGTTCGGCAGCAATGGCTGGGGCGCGATGTGGCGGAACGGCGTCTACGACTTCGCGCATTACCACGCCACCGTGCACGAGGTGCTGGGCGTCGCCTGCGGCAGCGCGCGCGTGCAGTTCGGCGGCGAGCGCGGGCGTGCGCTCGAGATCGCAGCCGGCGACGTCGCGATCCTGCCGGCCGGCACCGGGCATCAATGCCTGTCGGCGAGCGGCGACTTCAGCGTGGTCGGCGCCTATCCGCCCGGCCCGCCGATGGACCTGCAACGGCCGACGCCGGAGAACCACGCCAAGGCGCTGAAGACGATCCCTCTGGTGGCGATCCCCGCAACCGATCCGGTGATGGGCAAGAACGGGCCGCTGGTGCGGCTGTGGAAGCGGTAGGCATTGCATCGCGGCGCCGGGCTTGCGCACCGGTTCGGCGAGCCGATCGATGGTGGCGAAGATCGCGTCGGCCTGCTCGTCCAGCAACAAATGGTAATCATGGAAATGCCGGCCGCTGACGTGCCAGTGAAAATTCTTGGTCTTCAGGTAGAGCGCGAAGGCGTCGGCCAGAAGCGTGTTGAACGAGCCCGAGACCTTGTCAGCCCTGGCTTTGCTCAGGTTGGACCTTCCTGTTAGGAACCCCCGTATTTCGGCGCATTGAACATTGGCCGCCGGACCGCTAACGCATCTTCAGCCCACCTGTTCCTGGAAGTCGGGAACCCGTTCTGCCGGATACCAAACGCGATGGATGAATGGATCGACTATTACGATTCCACGCATACGATTTATGCGAGCCGACTGCACCGCGACCTGCATTTCCAGGTCATCGCCAACGACATCATCGGCTACATCACTTCGCCCGGCGCGGTGGTGCTGGACTATGCCTGCGGTGAGGCGCTGTCGGCGGCGAAGGTCGCCAATGCCTGCGCCCAGCTCTATCTGGCGGAGCCTGCGCCCGGCGTCCGCGGCCGCCTGGTCGCGCGCTTTGCGCTCGACACCAGGATCCGCGTCCGCTCGCTCGATGAACTGAAGAACATGGAGGCGGATTCGATCGACCTCGTGGTGATGAACTCGGTGGCGCAATACATGACGCCGCAGGAGCTCGCCTCCGCGTTCGACGTGATCCACCGCCTGCTGAAACCCTCGGGCCGTTTCGTGCTCGGCGATATCCTGCGGCCCGAAGTCGGTATGGCGCGGGACGTCATCGCGCTGCTGCGCTTTGCCGCGACCCACGGCTTCCTGCGCGATGCGTTGATCGGGCTCGCCTCGACCGCGCTGTCCGATTACCGGCAGCTGCGCACCAGGATCGGGCTGCAGCGCTACCGCGAGGACGAGATGATCGCGAAGCTCGCCGCCGCCGGCTTCACCGCCACGCGCGCACCGCGCAACATCGGGCACAATCCGTGGCGGATGACGTTCGTGGCGCACCACTGATCAGAGGTTGCGCAAAATATTAGGGTTAACCAAAAGTAAACGTAGCGGCCGCTGAAATAATCAGCAATGATCCACTCGGCCCGGTGGCGGAAGCGTCGACGCGGCAGTGGTGCAACACTGTTTATCCTGGTTCAACTCCAGGCCGGGCCTCCAGCCTTCGCTGCTCACGCAGCTTCGGCTCGGCAAGCCTTTTATAGCGAAGGCTGCCGCGGCGTAGCCCGCAGGGCGAAGCCGGGCTCCCGGTATGACCCACCCCCGCCTGCCGAGCCCCCCAGCCGGGCATAGGTCGAACGAGGAATTTCCCCCAGAATCGCAGTTGATTGGGCGCTTTTTGGGGTTTCGCGGGTGCGGAAACTGGTCTAAAGACCACCCGCGCGCGAGGGATCGCGCTTCCGGCGCTACAAGACGTAGCGCATGGCTCGAGGGACGCGCGGGACGCGCGCCCTTTTTTTGTGCCCAAATTCCAGTCCGCGAGAGCTGATGCCCAAAAGAACCGACATCTCCACCATCCTGATCATCGGCGCCGGTCCCATCGTGATCGGCCAAGCCTGCGAATTCGACTATTCCGGCACGCAGGCGGTGAAGGCTCTGAAGGAGGAGGGTTACCGCGTCGTCCTCGTCAATTCCAATCCGGCCACCATCATGACCGATCCGGAACTGGCGGACGCCACCTATATCGAACCGATCACACCCGAAATCGTCGGCAAGATCATCGAGAAGGAGCGCAACGTCATCCCGGGCGGCTTCGCGCTGTTGCCGACCATGGGCGGCCAGACCGCGCTGAACTGCGCGCTCTCGTTGCGCCGTCAGGGCACGCTCGACAAGTTCGACGTCGAGATGATCGGCGCCACGGCTGACGCCATCGACAAGGCCGAGGACCGCCAGCTGTTCCGCGAGGCCATGACCAAGATTGGGCTGGAGACGCCAAAATCGCGGCTCGCCAACGCCTCGGCGCTGAAGAAGTCCTACCGCGACAAATATCTTGCCGAGCGGGAGAAGCTGTCCGGCGCGGCGCTGGAAGAACTCGAGCGGCAGTGGACGCTTGGCGAGAACGAACGTCGCAAGCGCTATCAGGAGCACGCATTCGGCGAGGCGCTGATGGCGCTGTCGGAGATCGGCTTGCCCGCGATCATCCGGCCCTCCTTCACCATGGGCGGCACCGGCGGCGGCATTGCCTATAACAAGGAAGAGTTCCTCGACATCATCGAGCGCGGGCTCGACGCCTCTCCGACCAACGAGGTCTTGATCGAGGAAAGCGTGCTCGGCTGGAAAGAGTACGAGATGGAGGTGGTGCGCGATAAGAAGGACAATTGCATCATCATCTGCTCGATCGAGAACCTCGATCCGATGGGCGTGCACACCGGCGATTCCATCACCATCGCGCCGGCCCTGACGTTGACCGACAAGGAATACCAGGTCATGCGCGACGCCTCGCTGGCGGTGCTGCGCGAGATCGGGGTCGAGACCGGCGGCTCCAACGTCCAGTTCGGCATCAACCCCGTCGACGGCCGCATGGTCGTGATCGAGATGAATCCGCGCGTATCGCGCTCGTCGGCGCTGGCTTCGAAAGCCACCGGCTTCCCGATCGCCAAGGTCGCGGCCAAGCTCGCGGTCGGCTACACGCTCGACGAAATCGCCAACGACATCACCGGCGGCGCCACCCCCGCCTCGTTCGAGCCGACCATCGACTACGTCGTCACCAAGATTCCGCGCTTTGCGTTCGAGAAATTCCCCGGCGCCTCCTCCACGCTGACCACGTCGATGAAGTCGGTCGGCGAAGTGATGGCGATCGGCCGCACCTTCCAGGAGAGCCTGCAGAAGGCCCTGCGCGGGCTCGAAACCGGCCTGACCGGTCTCGACGAAATCGAGATCGAGGGACTCGGCCGCGGCGACGACAAGAACGCGATCCGCGCCGCGCTCGGCACGCCGACGCCGAACCGCATCCTGCAGGTCGCGCAGGCGATGCGGCTCGGCTGGACCGACGAGGAGATCTTCAACTCCTGCAAGATCGACCCCTGGTTCCTGACAGAGATGCGCGCCATCGTCGAGATGGAGGACAAGGTCCGCAGCAACGGCCTGCCGCCGAACGCGTTCGGCATGCGAATGCTGAAGGCGATGGGCTTCTCGGATGCGCGGCTCGCCGTGCTCACGGACACCACCGAAGCCGACATCACCGCCAAGCGCCACGCGCTCGGGGTGCGCCCGGTGTTCAAGCGCATCGACACCTGCGCGGCCGAGTTCGCTTCGCCCACCGCCTACATGTATTCGACCTATGAGCGGCCGTTCGCGGGCGAGCTTGCCGACGAGAGCGCGCCGTCGGACCGCAAGAAGGTGATCATTCTCGGCGGCGGGCCGAACCGCATCGGCCAGGGTATCGAGTTCGACTATTGCTGCTGCCATGCCTGCTTCGCGCTCGAGGACGCCGGCTATGAGACCATCATGGTCAACTGCAATCCGGAAACGGTGTCGACCGACTACGACACCGCCAACCGGCTGTATTTCGAACCGCTCACCGCCGAAGACGTGCTGGAGATCGTGGCGACCGAGCGCAAGAACGGCACGCTGCACGGCGTGATCGTGCAGTTCGGCGGCCAGACCCCGCTGAAGCTTGCCCGCGCGCTCGAAGCCGCCGAAGTGCCGATCCTCGGCACCTCGCCGGATGCGATCGACCTCGCCGAGGACCGCGACCGCTTCAAGCGCGTGCTCGACAAGCTCCGCCTCAAGCAGCCGAAGAACGGCATCGCCTATTCGGTCGAGCAGGCACGCCTGGTGGCCGCCGATCTCGACCTGCCGCTGGTGGTGCGCCCGTCCTATGTGCTCGGCGGCCGCGCGATGCAGATCATCCGCGAGGAGACCCAGCTCAACGATTACCTGCTCGGCACCCTGCCCGAGCTTGTTCCCGCCGACGTCAAGGCACGCTACCCGAACGACAAGACCGGGCAGATCAACACCGTGCTCGGCAAGAACCCGCTGCTGTTCGACCGCTATCTGTCTGATGCGACCGAAGTCGACGTCGACTGCCTCTGCGACGGCAAGGACACCTTCATCGTCGGCATCATGGAGCATATCGAGGAGGCCGGCATCCACTCCGGCGACTCCGCCTGCTCGCTGCCGCCGCATTCGCTCGACGCCAAGACCATCGAGGAGCTGGAGCGGCAGACCCGCGAGCTCGCGCTCGGCCTCGACGTGGTCGGCCTGATGAACGTGCAATACGCCATCAAGGACGGCGATATCTACGTGCTCGAGGTCAACCCGCGCGCATCCCGCACCGTGCCGTTCGTCGCCAAGGTGATCGGCACGCCGGTCGCCAAGATCGCGGCGCGGATCATGGCCGGCGAAAAGCTCGCCGACTTCAAGCTGAAGAAGAAGAAGCTCGACCATGTCGGCGTGAAGGAATCGGTATTCCCGTTCGCGCGCTTCCCCGGCGTCGACACCGTGCTCGGACCGGAGATGCGTTCGACCGGCGAAGTGATGGGCCTCGACCGCTCCTTCGAGGTCGCGTTCGCGAAGAGCCAGCTCGGCGGCGGCACGCGTGTGCCGCGGCAGGGCACGGTGTTCGTCTCGGTGCGCGGCGACGACAAGATGCGCATCGCGGATGCTGTGCGGCTGCTGCACTCGCTCGGCTTCAAGGTGATGGCAACCTCGGGCACGCAGCGCTATCTCAGCGACAACGGCGTGCCGACGGAAAAGGTGAACAAGGTGCTCGAAGGCCGTCCGCACATCGTCGACGCCATCACCAATGGCGACGTCCAGCTGGTCTTCAATACCACCGAAGGTCCGCAGGCCCTGGCAGACAGCCGCTCGCTGCGGCGGGCTGCCCTCTTGCATAAAGTGCCATATTACACCACTCTTTCAGGCGCGGTGGCGGCCGCGCGGGGGATCCGGGCCTATCGGGACGGGGACCTTGAGGTCCGCACGCTTCAGAGTTACTTTTCCGAAAGCTGACCGCTTCCCGGGCTGAAGGCCCGAAGCGGTCAATTAGCCGAATGGCTGGAACTCACCGCGCGATTGGATGTTGTCACGGCCCTTCGCGGGGCCGAAAATCACTGGGCTTCCGGGCGCATTCGCGTCCTGATTCCTGCGTTAGCTGAACTGGATATTCGTGCACGGCCGCCGGGCGCGCACGATGAAGGACGAAGATGATGGATAAGGTTCCGATGACCGCGGGCGGTTACGCCGCGCTGACGGACGAGCTCAAGAAGCGACAGTCGGAGGATCGTCCGCGCATCATCGAACATATTGCGGAAGCGCGCTCGCACGGTGACCTCTCGGAGAACGCCGAGTATCACGCCGCCAAGGAAGAGCAGTCGCACAACGAGGGCCGCATCGCCGAGCTCGAGGACAAGCTCGCGCGCGCCGACATCATCGACATTTCGAAACTGTCCGGCGACACCATCAAATTCGGCGCGACCGTGACGCTCATCGACGAGGACACCGAGAAGAAGGCGGTGTGGCAGATCGTCGGCGAGGTCGAGGCCGACGCCAAGAAGGGCCGCATCTCCATCACCTCGCCGCTTGCACGCGCGCTGATCGGCAAGAAGAAGGGCACCACTGTCGAAGTGATGGCGCCGGGCGGCGCCAAGGCCTACGAGATCACCAAGGTCGAGTGGCGGTAGTTACCTTGATGTGACTGGTGCAAAAAGGCCGCGTGTTGCACGCAGCTTTTTTTGTGCCCGCGTTTTCCCCCGGTCTGACAGCAATGTGAGTGGAGAGCCGCTGCACGCCGTACTAGTGAGGCCGTGACATGTTTATGAATTATAATCATGTCGGGGACCGGCGGCGGAGCCGATGATTGCGTCGCAACACGCATCGCGGCGCGTCACCGTGTCACTGGTGCGTTCTCGCGCAACGTCCATCGCGCGAGGAATGATTCCGGGCGCAAGGTGTTGACATCACACTCGGGTGGCGAACACCGTGTGCCTCTGCATCGTGCAATGTTCCAGCGTGTCAATCAGGGGGTTAATGACAATGGACCAGATGTTTTCCAAATGGCAGCCGACGGTGCTGAGCCTGTTCCGGTTCATCACCGGACTGCTGCTGTTTCAGTACGGCGTCGCGAAGATCTTCAAGTTTCCCGTGCTCGCCTACTTCGCCAATATCCCGCCGTTGATCCAGGCTGCGGGCTGGCTTGAATTGGTGCTCGGCGCGCTCCTGATGATCGGCCTGTTCTCGCGGCTGGCCGCGTTCATCCTGTCGGGCGAGATGGCGTTCGCCTATTTCCTCGGCCACATGTTGAAGAACCCGGCCGAGCCGGTGTTGCTGCCGCTGCTCAACAACGGCACCGCAGCGATCCTGTTCTGCTTCTCCTGTCTCTACCTCGCGACCTCGGGCCCCGGCCCGATCAGCGTCGACGCCGCGATGGGCAAGAAGTAGCGAACATCGTCATTGCGAGCCAACGGGTCGCGCGAACGCGCGCCCGGTGACAGGCTCCGCGAAGCAATCCACCTCACCGCAAGCGGGAAGCATGGATTGCTTCGTCGCTTCGCTCCTCGCAATGACGAAAGAATGCGGACTCAGCCCGCCGCCTTCACGCCCAGCGGCACCGCGGCTTCGTATTTCGAATTGTGCAGCACCAGCGATGTCCTCACGTTGCGCACATGCGGCGCGGCCGTCAGGTGGGTGACGAAATCCTGGAAGGTCGCCATGTCGGGGGCGACGCATTTGAGGATGAAATCGACTTCGCCCGACAGCATCCAGCATTCCCGCACCAACGGCTCCGCGCGCACGAAATTCTCGAAGGCGCGGAGATCGGCATCGGCCTGGCTCGACAGATGCACCGAGGCGAACACCGTGACGTCGTAGCCGAGGCGGCGCGGATCGAGCAGGCCGCGGTAGCCCTGAATGTAGCCCTCCTCCTCCAGCGCCCGGACCCTGCGCAGGCAGGGCGGTGGCGAGATCCCGACGCGTTTGGCGAGTTCCACATTGGTGATTCGGCCATCGGCCTGGATCTCGGCGAGGATTTTGAGGTCGATCTCGTCAAGGTTCTTCGACACGCGACTTGGGTTCCCTACGGGTTTGGAAGGCTCGGCGGGTCTGCCGGCAACTCTCATAGCGCAGCCAGCCGGCATTGCGCAATTTTATTGCGCGTGCAGCGCACGATTTCGCGAATGTGACTTCAGTTCCGGGGAAAAATCGCTGCCATGGATTGCAAATCTTGCATAGCTTCCCAGATATCCTAGACTTGGATTTGACACTTTTGGCGCCGCCGTGACGCGTTTCCGGGGCGCTTCCCGCACAAGTCCTTGATCAAAATCCCCAAAACAGAGGGATCTCACAATGCCCGCGCCTACCCATGCCAAGGTCGTCATCATCGGGTCCGGCCCCGCCGGTTACACCGCAGCGATCTACGCGGCGCGCGCGATGCTCGAACCGATACTGATCCAGGGCATTCAGCCGGGCGGGCAGCTCACCATCACCACCGACGTCGAGAACTACCCCGGCTTCGCCGATGTGATCCAGGGCCCCTGGCTGATGGAGCAGATGGAGAAGCAGGCGGCCCATGTCGGCACCAAGATCGTCACTGATCTCGTCAACAAGCTGGAACTCAGCCAACGCCCGTTTCGTCTGACCTGCGATTCCGGCGACGTCTATCTCGCCGAGACGGTGATCCTCGCCACCGGCGCCCAGGCGCGCTGGCTCGGGCTGCCCTCGGAAGAGAAGTTCCAGGGCGGCGGCGTATCGGCCTGCGCGACCTGCGACGGCTTCTTCTACCGCGGCAAGGACGTCGTGGTGGTCGGCGGGGGCAACACCGCGGTCGAGGAAGCGCTGTACCTGACCAATCATGCCTCGCAGGTCACCATCGTGCATCGCCGCAATCATTTCCGCGCCGAGCGCATCCTGCAGGAGCGGCTGTTCAAGCATCCCAAGATCAAGGTGGTGTGGGACTCCGCGATCGACGAGATCTGCGGATCGGAGAACCCGAACAAGGTCACCCATGTGCGACTGAAGAACGTCAAGACCGGCGCGCTGACCAACCTCAAGACCGACGGCGTCTTCATCGCGATCGGCCATGCGCCGGCGACGGAGCTCGTCAAAGGCCAGATCAAGCTGAAACCGTCGGGCTATGTCGAGGTGGCGCCGAATTCGACGGCGACCTCGATGCCCGGCCTGTTCGCCGCCGGCGACGTAGCGGATGAAACCTTTCGGCAGGCGGTCACCGCCGCCGGTCTCGGCTGCATGGCAGCGCTCGAGGCCGAACGCTTCATTGCTCTTCGCGCGAGCGATCGCGCAGCGGCGGAATAATCATGGCACGATCTCGCGACGGATTTACGGACATGGATTGGGACAAGCTGAAGGTCTTTCACGCGGCGGCGGAGGCTGGCAGCTTCACGCATGCCGGCGAGCAGCTCGGCCTGTCGCAATCGGCGGTCTCCCGCCAGGTCAGCGCACTGGAGCAGGAGCTCTCGGTGTCGCTGTTTCACCGCCATGCCCGCGGCCTGATCCTCACCGAACAGGGCGACCTGCTGTTCCGCACCGCGCATGACGTCTTCATGCAGCTGCAAGCGGCGCGCGCAAAGCTCACCGACAGCCGCGAGCGGCCGAGCGGCGACCTCAAGATCACGACGCCGCCGGCGCTCGGCATCAACTGGCTAATCCCGCGGCTCGACGAGTTCGTCGCGCTCTATCCGGACATCCGGATCTCGCTGATCGTCACCGACGAGGATCTCGACCTGTCGATGCGCGAGGCTGACGTCGCGATCCGCACCCGCAAGCCGACGCAGCCGGACCTGATCCAGCGCAAGCTGTTCTCGATCGGCTTCCATGCCTATTGCTCGCCGGAATACATCAAGCGCTTCGGCACGCCGCGGACGCTGGATGATCTCGACTCGCACCGCATCATCATGCTCGGCGACTCGCAAGTGCCGCCGCATCTGCAGAACCGCAGCTGGCTGATCGATGCCGGCCGCAACGGCTCCGGTCCGCGCGAACCCTACTTCAAGGTCAACAACATCCTTGGGTTGGTGCGGGCCTGCCAGCAGGGCCTCGGCATCGCTGCGCTGCCGGACTATCTGGTCGAACAGAACAACCTCGTGCAGCTGTTCGGCGAGTCCGACTCGATCGCGCTCGACACCTACTTCGTCTATCCGGAAGAGCTGAAGACCGTGGCCCGGGTGCAGGTGTTCCGCGACTTCGTGGTGAGCAAGGCGCAGCGCTGGCCGTCCTGATTAAGTCGCCCTTATAGGGCTCGTTTATAGGCTTTCCGCGCTGCCCCAAGAGGCCCCTGAATCTCCGCATGACTGACATGCGACCTGGATAGTTGCTGCAGGGCGTCGATGGGGATCATAGTGTTCACACGCTGAGCGGTCGCGTCGCGCATATGTCCCCCTCCTCCAGTGGCGCGGAAGTTCAGTAATCCCTCTTGGAAGGTGATTGTGTCGGCCTCACGTGGCCAATACCTTAAGCCGGGCTCACTCGAGCCCGGCTTTTTTTCATCCGCATGTCTTTTCACCTTGATGTCACGCGCAAACGCGCCGCACGTCACGGTCAGCATGTGCATTGACAACAACCTCGCAGCGCAGCATCATTCTCCAATGATCACGACTTCGTGCGCCGTTCTGTCGTCGAAAAAAACTCCCCTCCCGGGGACACGAGATCGCGCGCGATAAGATCACCTTCGCATTCAAACCGATCCCGAAACCCCGCCGCCTGGACGGGGTTTTTTGTTGGTCCCGTCTCCGGCTTTGACTTCCCAAGGAGATGGAACATGACTGAACTACACCAGCAATTGCAGGGCCTCTGGCTGCCCCTGATCACGCCGTTTCGCGACGGCGAACTCGATGTCACCTCGCTACGCCGCCTCGTGCGGCACTATGCCAGCGGCCCCGTCGACGGGTTCATCCTCGGCGCAACCTCCGGTGAAGGCATGGCGCTGAGCACCGATGAGCTGGAGGGGCTGGTCAGCGTCGTGCTCGACGAGCTCAGTGCCAACTCCCGCCATTTGCCGGTCTGTCTCGGTCTCTCCGGCGCCTCTACAGCCCGGATGAAGGAAACGCTGGATGATACGGCCGACTGGCCGATCAACGGCTACCTGATCGCGAGCCCCTATTACATCAGGCCCTCGCAACGCGGGCTCGTGCAGCACTTCAATGCGCTGGCCGATCACGCCTCGTGGCCGATCATGCTCTACAATATTCCGTATCGCACGGCGGTGAACCTGACCAACGAGACGCTGCTGGCGCTCGCGGAACATCCCAACATCGTCGGCATGAAGGATTGCTCTGCCGACCGCGCGCAGTCGATCGACTTCCTCAACCGCAGGCCCGCCGGCTTCCGCGTGCTGACCGGCGAAGACGCGCAGACCTTCGATGCGCTCTCGGACGGCGCCGACGGCGCGATCCTGCTCTCAGCGCATCTGCAAACTGACACCTTCGCTTCGATCCGCACGCTGTTAAAGCAGGGCAAGCGCGACGCGGCACTGGCCGCCTGGCAGAGTGTCGTCGGCCTGACCCGGCTGTTGTTCGCGGAGCCGAGCCCGGCGCCGGCCAAGCACTGGCTGTGGCGGCAGGGGCTGATCGACAGCCCTGAGGTGCGGCTGCCGATGGTGGAGGTGAGCGAGGATCTCGCAACCTGGCTCGACGCCGAGATGGAGCGGCGCGCGCAGCTTCTGCTGCCAGCGTAACTTTTGTAGCCCGGATGCAGCGAAGCGAAATCCGGGGCCATCTCCACCTGGCGAGACCGGCCCCGGATTGCGCTGCGCTTCATCCGGGCTACGCATGGTATGTCCCTCGCCCAGAGTTTGCAGGGCGGGAGACAAGAGCTCAATCCAGCTTCACCCTCGACAGCCGCAGCGCGTTGCCGATCACGCTGACCGAGGACAGCGCCATCGCGGCGGCGCCCACCATCGGCGACAGCAGGATGCCGAACAGCGGATACAGCACGCCGGCCGCGATCGGCACGCCGGCGGCGTTGTAGACGAAGGCGAACGCCAGATTCTGGCGGATGTTACGCATGGTTGCGACCGACAATCGCCGCGCCCGGACGAGGCCCGTCAGGTCGCCGGTGAGCAGCGTAATGCCGGCGCTCTCGATCGCGACATCGGTGCCACCGCCCATCGCGATGCCGACATCGGCCGCGGCGAGCGCCGGCGCGTCGTTGACGCCATCGCCCGCCATCGCGACGGTGCGGCCCTCGCCGCGCAGCCGCTGCACCACCTCGCTCTTGCGCTCCGGCAGCACGCCGGCCTCGACCTCGTCGATGCCGAGCGTCTTCGCCACCGCGCGCGCGGTGGTCTCATTGTCGCCGGTCAGCATCACGATGCGCAGACCCTCCGTGCGCAACGCCTTCAGCGCATTCGCGGCTGACGCCTTGACCGGATCGGCAATCGCAATCACGCCGGCGACGCGCCCATCGACCGCGACATAGATCGCCGTCGCACCATCCCGCCGCGCGGCCTCGGCGGCCTGGTCCAGCGCCGACGTGGCGATCTTCAACTCGCCCATCAGCACGGCGTTACCGAGCGCAACTTGCCTGCCCTCGACCGTGCCGATCGCGCCCTTGCCGGAGGGCGACGCAAAATTGCTGACGACCGCCGATGCCAGCTTGCGCTCCCTGGCGGACGCGATGATCGCCTGCGCCAGCGGATGCTCGCTGCCTTGCTCGACGCTGGCGGCACGGCGGAGCAAGTCGTTCTCGTCGACCCCTTCGGCCGCAATGATGCGCACGACCTTCGGCTTGCCCTCGGTGAGCGTGCCGGTCTTGTCGATCACCAGCGTGTCGATCGCCTCCATCCGCTCCAGCGCCTGTGCGTCGCGGATCAGGATGCCGGAATGCGCGCCACGGCCGACACCGACCATGATCGACATCGGCGTGGCCAGCCCCAGCGCGCACGGGCAGGCGATGATCAACACCGTGACCGCGGCGACCAGCGCGAAGGTCAGGCGTGGCTCGGGGCCGAACACCGTCCAGGCGATGAAGGCGAGCACAGCGGCGGCGATCACCGCCGGCACGAACCAGCCGGCGACGCGATCGGCCAGCCGCTGGATCGGCGCGCGCGAGCGCTGCGCCTTCGCCACCATGTCGACGATGCGCGACAGCATGGTGTCGCGGCCGACCTTCTCGGCGCGCATCGCGAGGCCGCCGCTCCGGTTGACCGTGCCGCCGATCACGCTATCGCCCTCGGCCTTCGCGACCGGCATCGATTCGCCCGTGACCATGGATTCATCGATGACCGCGTTGCCCTCGATGACGACGCCATCGACCGGCACCTTCTCACCCGGGCGCACGCGCAGGCGGTCGCCGACCTTGATCGCGTCGATGTCGATGTCCTCGTCGCCGTGATCGGTAACGCGCCGCGCAGCCTTGGGCGCGAGGCCGAGCAGCGCGCGGATCGCGCCCGTGGTCTGCGCGCGGGCGCGCAATTCCAGCACCTGGCCGAGCAGCACCAGCACCGTGATGACGGCCGCCGCCTCGAAATACACCGCGACCGCACCATGCATGTCGCGAAACGCCGGCGGGAACAGTTGCGGCGCCAGCGTCGCGACCACGCTGTAGAGATAGGCGACGCCGACGCCCATCGCGATCAGCGTGAACATGTTGAGGTTGCGCGTGACCACCGACTGCCAGCCGCGCACGAAGAACGGCGCGCCGGCCCACAGCACGACGGGCGTCGCCAGCACGAACGAGATCCAGTTCGACCAGGCCTGCGGCACCAGATGCATCAGCCCGAGATGGCTGCCCATCTCGAGCGCAAACACAGGCAGCGTCAGCGCCAGCGCGATCCAGAACCGCCGCGTCATGTCGATCAATTCGGGATCGGGCCCGTCGTCGAGCGAGATCTCCTCCGGCTCCAGCGCCATGCCGCAGATCGGGCAGCTGCCGGGACCGACCTGGCGCACTTCCGGATGCATCGGGCAGGTGTAGATCGTGCCGGCCGGCATCGGCGGCTCCGCCTCGCGCGGCTTGAGGTACTTGTCCGGCTCGGCCTCGAAACGCTCGCGGCAGCGGCCGCTGCAGAACAGGTACTCCTCCCCGTTGTAGTTGAAACGGTGCTTGGCGGTCGCCGGGTTGACCTTCATGCCGCAGACCGGATCGATCGCGAACGCTGCTTCGGCCGGCGTCGTGTCGTGATCATGCTTGCCGCCGCAGCAGGAATGCGCGGCCGCGCCATGATGGTGGTGATCCGCGTGCGAATGGTCGTGCTCTGCGTGTGCCACGAAACTCTTCCCGGCCGGTATCCCGGCCTCTTGATTTGTATACCCTAGGGGGGTATATGAGACCTATGAGAGACGACGTCAAGACATCCTGTTTAAAACGGCTCAAACGGATCGAGGGTCAGATCCGCGGGTTGGCCGCCATGGTCGAGGAAGACCGTTATTGCATCGACGTGGTGACGCAGATCGCCGCCGCGCGCGCCGCGCTACGCCGCGTCGAGGAAGAGGTGCTGCGCGATCATGTCGCCCATTGCGTCGAGCATGCGATCTCGTCCGGCGACAAGGCCGACCAGCGGCGCAAGATCGCCGAGCTGATGGATGTGATCGGCCGCGCGGATAGGTGAGCGCTCTTTGGCTGCGCCCCGTCCACACATTCAATGTCGTCCCTGCGAAAGCAGGGACCCATAACCACAGGACGTGGGGATGAAGCGAGCTGGGGCCACAGCGTCGCGCAACAACAGTGCACTGTGGTTATGGGTCCCGGGTCGCGCTTTGCTTGCCCGGGACGACGAATGGAGAAACCGAAGCTAGACCGCGCTCAGGTATTGAACCTGAAATGCATGACGTCGCCGTCGGCGACGACGTAGTCCTTGCCTTCCAGCCGGAGCTTGCCGGCATCGCGTGCGCCGGCTTCGCCGTTGCCGGCGATGTAATCCTCATACGCGATGGTCTCGGCGCGAATAAAACCCTTCTCGAAATCGGTATGGATCACGCCGGCGGCGGCAGGCGCCTTGGTGCCGCGGTCGATGGTCCAGGCGCGCGCTTCCTTCGGGCCGACGGTGAAATAGGTGATGAGGTCGAGCAACTGGTAGCCGGCGCGGATCAGCCGGTCGAGCCCGGCCTCTTCGAGGCCCAGCGTCTCCAGGAACTCGGCGCGCTCGGCGCGCGACAGCGTCGCGATCTCGGATTCGATCTTGGCCGAGATCACGACCGCGACCGCGCCTTCCTTCTCGGCTTGCTCGAACACCGCCTTGGAGAAATTGTTGCCGTCCTTGGCCGAGCCTTCCTCGACGTTGCAGACATAGAGCACGGGCTTCGAGGTCAGGAGCCCGAGCATGCGGAACGCGCGCTCCTCTTCCGGCTTGCGCTCGAGCGCACGCGCCGGCTTGCCGTCACGCAACAGCACCAGCGCGCGGTTGACGAGCTCGAGCTGCTCCTTGGCTTCCTTGTCGTTGCCCTTGGCCTTCTTCGACAAATTGTCGACCCGCTTCTCGAGGCTGTCGAGATCGGACAGCATCAGCTCGGTCTCGATGGTCTCGATGTCGGCCAGCGGCGCGATCTTGCCTTCGACATGGGTGATGTCGGAGTCCTCGAAGCAGCGCACCACATGGGCAATCGCATCGACCTCGCGGATGTTGGCGAGGAACTGGTTGCCGAGACCTTCGCCCTGCGACGCACCGCGCACCAGGCCCGCGATATCGACGAAGGTCAGCCGGGTCGGGATGATTTGCCCGGATTTCGCGACCGTTGCGAGCTTCTCCAGCCGCGGATCGGGCACCGCCACCTCACCGACATTCGGCTCGATGGTGCAGAACGGATAGTTCGCCGCCTGGGCGGCCGCCGTCTCGGTCAGCGCATTGAACAGCGTCGACTTGCCGACGTTCGGCAGCCCGACGATCCCGCATTTGAATCCCATGTTGGTCCCGATCTCTCGCGCTCACGCTGCGCGGCTAAACTGAGTGGGGTCGTCATACGCGGGCTTGACCCGCGTATCCATCCCACTGGAAAGAGTGGATCGCCGGGTCATCCCCGATCAGGTCGGGGACAGGCGCCCGGCGATGACGAGGGTCTACTTCGGCCCCTCGTCCTTGGTGTCGAAAAATCCCTTGGCCTGCATCGTCAGATGCACCTTGTTGGCGAACGAGGCGTCGTGCCCCGCAGCCAGCAGGCCGGCATTGTCGGCGACGGCCTGGCACAAGGCCTCCACCCACGCGCGGTCGCTCTTGGCGAAGTCCGACAGCACGTGGCTGTGCACGAGCTCCTTGACGCCGGGATGACCGATCCCGAGCCGCACCCGCCGATATTCGTTGCCGATATGCGCGGAGATCGAGCGCAGTCCATTATGGCCGGCAATCCCGCCGCCGATCTTGACCCGCACCTTGGCGGGCGGCAGTTCGAGCTCGTCCTGGAACACGGTGATGTCGGTGGGGGCGAGCTTGAAGAAGTTCGCCGCTTCCTGCACCGCGCGTCCGGACTCGTTCATGTAGGTGGTCGGCTTTAACAGCACGACCTTCTCACGATCGACCACGCCTTCGGAGGCCTCGCCCTGAAAGCGACGGCGCCATGGTGCGAAACCATGACGCCGTGCAATCTCGTCGACCGCCAGAAAACCGATGTTGTGCCGGTTGCTGGCGTATTTCGCGCCAGGATTACCGAGACCGACAAAAAGGCGCATGGCGCGGCATCCCACGTCGGCGCGCCATCAGACGATCGCGCGCCGACCTGATCGATTACTTCTTCTTGTCGCCACCGCCGGCGGGAGCCTTGGCACCCGCGGCCGGAGCCGCAGCGCCCGCAGCCGGAGCCGCCGCAGCGGCCGGAGCTGCAGCACCCGCGGCCGGAGCCGCGCCACCAGCAGCCGCCGCAGCTGCGGCCTTCTGCTCTTCGGCGTAGCCGGACGGCGGCACGATGGTGACCAGCGTCGCGTCCTCGCGGGTCAGCGACTTCACGCCCTTGGGCAGCTTGACCTCGGAGAGATGCAGCGAGTAGCTGATCTCGAGGCTGCCGACGTCGACTTCGATGTATTGCGGAATGTTGTCGACCGCGCACTCGAGTTCGAGCGCGTGGGTGACGATGTTCACGGTGCCGCCGCGCTTGATGCCGGGGGCGGTTTCCGCGTTCACGACGTGCAGCGGCACGCTGACGCGGATGGTCGCGCCTTCGCCGAGCCGCATGAAGTCGACATGGATCGGGAAGTCCTTCACCGGGTCGAGGTGGAAGTCGCGCGGAATCACGCGGTGCTTCTTGCCCTCGAGGTCGATGTCATAGATCGTGGTCAGGAACCGGCCCGCCAGGATGCGCTGGCGCAGTTCACGATCGTCGACCGAGATGGTGACGGGGGGCTGGTTGTCTCCGTAGATCACTCCGGGAACTCTCCCGGCGCGACGCTCTGCCCGGGCGGCCCCCTTGCCGCTCTTCGGACGCGCGGTCGCCTTCAATTCCTTGACGGTCGCCATAGCGTTAAGTCCTTGTATTTAAAAAGTTAAAGGCCGCAGCGCGGCCCATGCTCAGGTCCACAGCAAGCCTCCAGGGGTGCGGGGGCCGCGGACGTGGCGGGCTTTTAGCCCCAAAGGGCCGAAATGACAAGGAAATGAAGGAAATTTTCTTGCTTCACCCTCCCCTGGAGGGGGAGGGTGGAAGATCAACCCGCCGAACCGCCGAGCTTGGCTTCCAGCGCGGCGATCCTCGCCTTCAACGCCTCGTTCTCCTCGCGCGCCAGGCGGGCCATGTCCTTGACCGCGTCGAATTCCTCGCGCTTGACCACGTCGAGGTCGCGCAGGATCCGTTCGGCCTGGTTGCGCATGACCGTGTCGACCTCACGCTTGACGCCCTGGGCAGCGCCCGCGGCATCGTTCATCAGACGGCCGATCTCATCGAAAAACCGGTTGCTGGTCTGGGTCATCTCGCAAAACTCTCCGCGTTCACTGGCTAGCCAGAAGACAATGGCGATCCCCGCCATCCGGTTCAAGTCCGCCGCGAATGGCAGACCTTACGGGCACTTGCCTTGTCATGCTCCGGTTTCCTTGCAATCGTATGAACTCACAACAGAAATCGCACACACAACGCGAGCGGAAGCGCCATGATCGAGCAGACCGTCGAGATCCCGACCAAGGACGGCAAGACCACCACCTTCATCACCCATCCCGAGCGCGGCGGCCCCTTCCCTGTCGTCATCTTCTACATGGATGCGCCTGCGATCCGCGAGGAGCTGCGCGACATGGCGCGCCGGCTCGGCACGTCAGGATATTACGTGATGCTGCCCAATATGTATTACCGCGCCGGCGTGATGGAGCTCGGCCCGATCAATCCCGATCCGGAATCGCCCGAGCGCAAGCGGATGTTCGAGCTGATGCACTCGCTCAACATCCCGCTGGTCATGGATGACACCAAAGGCCTGCTCGCCTACGCCGAGACGCAGAAGGCGGCCAACACCAGGATCATCGGCACGGTCGGCTATTGCATGAGCGGCCGCTATGCGGTGAACGCGGCGACGCATTTCGGCGATCGCGTCAAGGCCGCCGCCTCGGTCTACGGCACGCATCTGGCGACCGACCAGCCCGACAGCCCGCATCTCGCCGCACAGAAGACCAAGGCCGAGCTCTATTTCGCCTGCGCCGAGACCGACATCTACGCGCCGGCGGAGATCATCGAGCAGGTGAAGGCGGGCATGAAAGGCTCGAACAACGAGGTCGAGATCTATCCCGGCACCCATCATGGCTTCGCCTTCCCCAAGCGCCCGGTCTACGACCGCGACGCCGCCGAACGCCATTGGGAGCGCCTGCTCGCGCTCTATCGCCGCAACCTGGTCTGAGGCCCGAAGCACAGGGATGGCGGACGCCGCGCGCATTCGAGACTACCGAAGCTCCGACGCCGACGCGGTGAACCGGCTTGCTGTTGCCGCCTTCGAGCAATTCCACGACGCCTTCAACGACTGGCCGGCGATGCGCGCCGGCCTTTCAAAAACCTCCGAATTGAGTTCCGGCGGCGAGATCATCGTCGCCGAGCTCGGCGACCGGCTGGCCGGCGCGGTCGGCTATTTTGGGCCCGGCGTCAAAAAGGCCGCATTCTTCGATCAGGCATGGCCGGTCATTCGCATGCTGGCGGTCGACCCCGTCGACAGGGGCAAGGGACTCGGGCATGCGTTGACGTCGGAATGCCTCGCCAGGGCGCGGCGCGACCGGTGCCGGACCATTGCGCTTCACACGAGCCCCACCATGACGGTCGCCTTGCCGATGTATCTCAGGATGGGCTTCAGCAAGGTGCATGACGCTCCGCCCATTCATGGCGTGCCCTACGCCGTCTACACGAAAGCGCTCTGATCCCGATGCCGTTTCTGCTGATCGACTTTCCGGTGTTCAACCCCGTCGCGCTTGCGCTCGGGCCGATCGTGATCCGCTGGTATGCGCTGGCCTATATCGTCGGCATCGTGCTGGGCTGGATCTACGCCCGCTCGCTGATCAAGAAGCAGCGGCTGTGGGGCGGCCCGGCGCCGATCACGCTGCCGCAGCTCGACGATTTCATCCTCTGGGTCACGATCGGCATCATCGTCGGCGGCCGCACCGGCTACGTGCTGTTCTACAACCTGCCCTTCTTCATCGCGCACCCGTCCGAGATCCTCGAACTGTGGAAGGGCGGCATGTCGTTCCACGGCGGCTTCCTCGGCTGCGTCGCCGCGGTGATGCTGTTTGCCCGCCGCAACAACATTCCGATCCTGTCGCTTGGCGACATCACCACCGCGGTCGCGCCGATCGGGCTGTTCCTCGGCCGGCTCGCCAATTTCATCAACAGCGAATTGTGGGGCCGTCACGCCGATCCAAGCCTGCCCTGGGCCATGATCTTCCCCAATGGCGGACCGCTGCCGCGCCATCCGAGCCAACTCTACGAGGCCGGGCTCGAGGGCATCGTGCTGTTCACTGCACTGGCGATCATGATCCGGATGGGCGCGCTGAAGCGGCCCGGCCTGATCCTCGGCAGCTTCATCACGATCTACGGCATTGCCCGGATCATCGGCGAGCATTTCAGGGAGCCCGATCCGCAGCTCGGATTCCTGTGGGGCGGATTAACGATGGGGATGCTGCTGTCGGTGCCAATGATCATTGTGGGCGCTATCATCATCACGGCCGCCGTTCGCCGCAGGGCGAACGGGCCGGCGCCGCGTTCAACCTAAAGCAAGTGCAATCCAAGGAAGGCCGTGAGCGAACCCTCCCCACTGCTGGATGAGATCAGGAAGCTGATCAAGCTGTCCGGGCCGATGCCGGTCTGGCGCTACATGGAATTGTGCCTGATGCATCCGCGCTACGGCTACTATTTGTCGCGCGATCCGCTCGGCCGCGAGGGCGATTTCACCACGGCGCCCGAGGTCAGCCAGATGTTCGGCGAACTGCTCGGGCTCTGGAGCGCCTCGATCTGGCGCGCGATCGGCTCGCCGGACACGTTCCGCCTGATCGAGCTCGGGCCCGGCCGCGGCACCATGATGTCGGATGCGCTGCGTGCGCTGCGCGTACTGCCACCGCTCTACCAGTCGCTCAGCATCCACCTCGTCGAGGTCAACCCGGTGCTGCGCGAGAAGCAGCACGCCACGCTGACCGGCGTGCGCAACATCACCTGGCACGACAGCATCGACGACGTGCCGGACGGACCGGCGGTGATCCTCGCCAACGAATATTTCGACGTGCTGCCGATCCACCAGATGGTCCGCCGCGAGACCGGCTGGCACGAGCGCACGGTCGGAATGGACGCCAATGGCAGCCTGTATTTCGCGCCCGCCGCCGAGCCGACGCCGCATTTCGAGCTGCTGCTGCCGCCGCTGGTGCGCGCCGCCCCGCTCGGCGCGGTGTTCGAATGGCGGCCCGACAGCGAGATCATGAAGCTCGCAACGCGCCTGCGCGACCAGGACGGCGCCGCGCTGATCATCGATTACGGCCATCTGCGCAGCGACGCCGGCGACACCTTCCAGGCGATCGCGCGCCACAGCTTCGCCGATCCGCTGAAGAACCCGGGAAAGGCCGACGTGACGGCGCATGTCGATTTCCAGGCCTTGGCGCGGGCCGCCGAGGATGTCGGCGCGCGCGTCCACGGGCCGGCGACGCAGGGCGACTTCCTCAAGCGCCTCGGCGTCGAGGCCCGGGCCGCGGGATTGATGGCGAAGGCCTCACCCGAGGTCTCCGCCGACATTGCCGGCGCGCTGAAACGCCTGACCGATTCCGGGCGCGGCGGGATGGGCTCGATGTTCAAGGTCATGGCCATCTCCGACCCGCACCTCACCTCGATCGCTGGCCTCAGCGATCCGCCTGACGAGACCGAACAATGACATTGGGATCACCGCTGCTGTCGGCCATTCCGGGCCTGCGTCACGCCTTCTTCTCGCGCGAGGGCGGCGTCTCCGAGGGCATCTATGCCGGCCTCAATGGCGGGCTCGGCTCGCACGACGATCCGGCCAAGGTCGCCGAGAACCGGCGACGGATGGCCGAGCAGCTCGGCGTGCCGTCCGACCACCTGATCAGCGTGCATCAGGTGCACTCGCCCGACGCCGTGACCGTGACCGGTCCATGGAACGGCTCTATGCGCCCGAAGGCGGACGCGCTCGTCACGCGAACCGAAGGGCTTGCGATCTCGGTCACGACGGCCGACTGCGGCCCGATCCTGTTCGTCGATCCCCATGCGCGGGTGATCGGCGCGGCGCATGCCGGCTGGAAGGGCGCGCTGACCGGCGTGCTGGAATCGACCATCGATGCGATGGAAAAGCTCGGCGCCGAGCGCGGCGGCATCGTCGCCGCCATCGGCCCGCTGATCCGCAAGGAATCCTACGAGGTCGGAAACGAATTCGTCGAACGCTTCATCGAGGCCGATGCCGAGAACGGCATGTTCTTCATGCCCGCCGAACGCGACGGCCACGCGATGTTCGATCTCGCCGGCTTCATCCGCATGCGGCTGGAAAATGCTGGCGTGCTGATGATCGACGATCTCGGCATCGACACCTATTCCGACGAGCGCTGCTTCAGCTACCGCCGCTCGGTGCACCGCAAGGAAGCCGATTACGGCCGGCTCGTTCACGCCATCGCGTTGGAAAGCTGACGCCGGGCGTCATCTTCGTTTTTATGCGACAACCGGCTTGACTCTCCACCTGCTGGAGACCGGACAAGCGGCGCATGACACAACGCACCTACAGCATCGGCGAGGCGGCGCGGCTCAGCGGAATGAGCGTCCGCAAGCTCCGCTTCTATTCGGACCAGGGGTTGCTGCCGCCGGCCGGCCGCACCGCGAGCGGCTATCGCGTCTTCACCGACGACGAACTGGTTCGCCTCGACCTGATCCGCTGCCTGCGCGATGCGGGGCTCGGTCTCGATGCGATCCGTGAGGTCCTGACCAAGGAGCTCTCGCTGGTCGAGGCGCTGAAGCTCCGCCTCGAGACGCTGGAAGCGGAGATCGCGGCGCAGCGCCGCGTCGCCTCGGCCCTGCGGGCTGCGTTGCGCTCACCGCAACTCACGGAAGCAGATCTGAGGAGATTCCTGACCATGACGCAGCTATCCCGCACTGAGCGCCGCAACGTCGTCGAAAGTTTTTTCGAGAAGGTGTCCGACGGCATCAACATCGACCGGAAATGGGTCCGGCAGATGATCGAGACGACGGTGCCCGAACTGCCCGACGAGCCGACACCCGAGCAATGCGATGCCTGGATCGAGCTGTCTTCGATCCTCAACGATCCCTCCTTCATCGCCCAAATGCGCGCGAACGCCAGCGACGCCTGGGATCGCGACGCCTTCGATATGGAGGCCTGCAAGGCTGCAAGCGACGCCATTGTGCGCGAGGCAAAGCAGGCGATCGACGACGGGCTCGAACCAACGTCTGACACCGGCAGCGCGATCGCGCGACAATGGCTGGAAGCCTCGGCCCGATTGATGGGCCGGCAGCCCGACCTGGATTTCCGCAACTGGCTTCGTGCCAAATACGCCCAGCATGATGACCGCGCCGCACGCTATTGGCAGTTGGTCGCTATCATGCGGGGGCAGCGGCCCGACAGCAGCCCGAACCGGGAATGGGCCTGGATCGTCGATGCCATGCGGAATCATCTCGCTGACTGACGAGGAATTCGATCCTGTCCCCGCGCGGCGCTTGACCGGTCGACTGTTAAGTGCTGTGGCCGTCCTGCCCTAGACGTTAAGCCGTTTTAACGATATCGCAGGACGCAATGAGGGAAGCGTCAAACCACCAGTTTCAAACTGGGACAGTCGTGCGTGCCGCGATCGCAGCCACATGGCTGGCGATTGCGTCCGCGCTTGGCGGATGCGCGGCCGGCGGCAACGTGGCCGACTCCTACGCAATGGCGACGCCTGCGAGCGGCGGCGCAACGGTTGCGTTCGAATCGATCGACGGTCCGCCGCCGCAGGTATTCGACCGCATGGTGGGCGTGCTCGACAGCGAATCCAAGCTGCGCAGCCTGTCGATCGTGTCGCGCCAAGCCACCGCGGCCTATCGCGTGCGCAGCTATCTCTCGGCGCAGGTGGTGCGCGGCCGCACCATGATCGCGTGGGTGTGGGACGTCTACGACAGCAACCAGCAACGGGCGCTCCGGTTGTCCGGCGAAGAGCCTGCCGGCAAGGCCAGCCGCGACGCCTGGGCCGCCGCCGACGATCTGGTGCTGCGCAGGATCGCCCAGGCCGGTCTCAGCGGCCTGTCCAGCATGATCAATGGCGGCCCGGCGGACAGCCCGGCGCCCGCCCCGGCACCGGAGCTGCGTGGGCCAGCGATGGTCAGCGCCCCGGCCTCCGCCGTGCCAGAGACCGTGGCACTCAGCTATTCCGCCAACTAACCCCCGGAATCTCCCGGGGAAAGGCGTTTTTTGCCCAGGAAAAGGTGGGCTGAAGCGCCTAATGGGTTGCCAGCGGCGCCGCCTGCCTGATATTCCCTCGCGCACCGAAAACCCGCCGGTTCTGTAAGGACTTGAGATGCTGAACGTCGTATCCAGCAAGGCGCGGGGGGAAGCATCGATGTCGGCAAAGAACGGATCAATCAAGCTCGTCGCCGGCAACTCCAATCCTGCGCTGGCGCAGGATATCGCCAAGGGACTTGGCATCGAACTGACCAAAGCCGTGGTCCGGCGCTTCGCCGACATGGAGATCTTCGTCGAGATCCAGGAGAACGTCCGCGGTTCGGACATGTTCATCATTCAGTCGACGTCGTATCCGGCCAACGACAATCTGATGGAGCTTTTGATCATCACCGACGCGCTGCGCCGTTCCTCGGCGCGCCGCATCACGGCGGTGGTGCCCTATTTCGGTTACGCCAGGCAGGACCGCAGGTCCGGCTCGCGTACCCCGATCTCGGCCAAGCTCGTCGCCAATCTGATCTCGCACTCCGGCGTCGACCGCGTCATGACGCTCGACCTGCACGCCGGCCAGATCCAGGGCTTCTTCGACATCCCGACCGACAACCTGTTCGCAGCCCCCCTGATGGTGCGCGATATCAGAGAGAAGTTCGACCTCGCCAAGGTGATGGTGGTGTCGCCCGACGTCGGCGGCGTGGCGCGTGCCCGCGGCCTCGCCAAGCGCATCAACACCCCGCTTGCGATCGTCGACAAGCGCCGCGAGCGCCCCGGTGAGTCCGAAGTGATGAACGTGATCGGCGACGTTGCCGGCTACAACTGCATCCTGGTCGACGACATCGTCGATTCCGGCGGCACGCTGGTGAACGCGGCCGAGGCGCTGATCGCGCACGGCGCCAAGGAAGTCTCTGCATACATCACCCACGGCGTGCTGTCCGGCGGCGCCGCCGCGCGCATCGCCTCGTCGCGGCTGAAGGAGCTGGTCATCACCGACTCGATCCTGCCGACCGAAGCCGTCAACAAGGCGCCGAACATCCGCCAGATCTCGATCGCCGGCCTGATCGCCGAAGCGATCGGCCGCACCGCGGCGGAAGAGTCGGTCTCCAGCCTGTTCGATTAGAGCCTCATACTCACTGTCGTCCCGGCCTTGAGCCGGGACCCATAACCACCAATTCCTGTTGCTGCGAAGGCTGGGGCCACATCTGGCGCCCGCAATAAGATCCTGTGGTTATGGGTCCCTGCTTTCGCAGGGACGACGCTAAGGATGCGGCCCCACCACCTCAAAACCCCGGCCGCGGCACGTGGCTCATCAGCGTCCGCGCATAGCCGCCATCGACGATGATCTCCTCACCATTGATGTATGACGCGCGGTCGCTCGCCAGGAACAGGGTCGCGTCCGCCATGTCCTGCGGCGCGCCGATCCGGCGCAGCGGCACCACGGCGGTGCGCCGCTCGGTAACCCCTGGCGTGTCGTAGAACGCCTGGCTCATCGGCGTGACGACGAGGCCGGGACTGACCACATTGCTCCGGATGCCGTGCGGCCCCCATTCGGCGGCGAGCTGCTGCGAGAGCATCACGACGGCGGCCTTGCTGACGCTGTAGGCGCCGCTCTGCCCCTGCGCATTGCTGGCGGCGATCGAGGCGACATGGATGAGGCTGCCGCGTCCGGCCTTGCGCATCTGGCGGCCGAACGCCTGCGCGCAGATGAAATAGCCGGTGAGGTTGATCGCCAGCACCGCATTCCATTCGGCGAGCGGCAGCGTATCGAGCCCGCCGGGGCGCAGCACCGCCGCGGTGTTGACGAGGATGTCGCAAGGACCAAGCGTGCGCGCGACGGCGGCGGCAACAGCCGCGACGTTGTCCTCGCTGGTCGTGTCGCAGCTTGCAACGAGATGACCGTCGCCGAACTCGCGCAGCTTTGCCTTGGTGTCCGCCAGCCCGCGCTCGTCGCGATCGAGCGCGGCGACCCTGGCGCCGGCGCGCGCGAAACCGATGGCGGTGGCGCGGCCGATACCGCCCCCTCCGCCGGTGACGACGGCAACGCGGCCCGACAGGCCGAGCCAATCGGAAGAATGTTGTTCGGTCATGGGCGCCTCCCGCGCGTTCTGATTATGCCGGCAAGCATAACCGAACACGCAGGCTGCGAGCGCGATCCCGGCACGCATGCCGGAAGCGCTTTTGCGTCGGGCCTTAAACTATTGACGCGCTTCTTATCTGCGCATGATCTTTTCGGAAAACCGCTTCGCACTTTTCCGGATCATGCGCGTTAGCCAGGTATTCCCGCCGCGACCTGGCCGCGCAGCCGTTCGAGGCTGAGCAGCGTGTTGGCGCAGGCCTCCGCGACCTCGATCCCCTTGATCACGAAGTGCTTGCGGAAGAAATCGTAATGCACCTCGGTCTCGTGGAATTGCTGCGGCGTCAGCACCGCCGAGAACACCGGCACCTCGGTGCGCAACTGCACATCCATCAGCGCCTTGATCACGGTATCGGCAACGAATTCGTGGCGGTAGATGCCGCCATCGACGACGAGCCCGGCCGCGACGATCGCGGTGTAGCGACGGGTCTTCGCCAGCAGCTGCGCGTGCAGCGGGATCTCGAACGAGCCCGGCACTTCGAACACGTCGACATTGGTGATGTGGCGCGCCTCGATCTCCTTCAGGAAGGAAATGCGGCACTCTTCCACCACATCGCGATGCCAGGACGACTGCACGAAGGCCACGCGCTGCGGCTTGGCGAAATGCGGATGCTCCGGCGCCGGCGGAATGGCCGGCGTATCGGGAGCGCTTTCTGCTTCGGAGGTTTGGACTTGAGAAGCTTGAACGTCTTGGTCTTGCAACATCTGATTCATGGCTTTCCTCTTTCAGGACCAGAATCAGGGCACACGGACAACGACACAAGCCCACGCGAAAATCGCGTTGGCTGCCGCAACCGTTCTCTTTCATCCGGACTGTAACCGTCGGCTTCGGAATTGCACCGAATCTGCTGACCCTTCTCCCGGCTTCACGGAAGAAGGCGCTCGCGGGCTTGGGCTCATCGCCCTTTACCGCCGGTGGGGATTTTCACCCCGCCCTGAGAACATCGGCATGCCCGGGATGGACGTGCCTGAGGCGAAATATGACCAAACCGCGACAGCTGGGCAAGCACCTTTGGCATGGGGAAACGGCATGTCCCCATGAGCGCGCTGCGGCCCTTGCAGAGAGATGTGAGCGCCCGAAAGGCTGATTCACGCGTGCGGCGAGGCGCCCGCAAATGGTTAATAAATCGTTACGCGAACGCCTAGATTCCGATTTGTTCGCAAAATCACAAGTGTGGCGGAGATCAGCTGTGGACGATGCGCGCTTTGGCTGTGGACGGACTCGGCGTGCGGTTGCGCGGATTCCGCAAATCACATCACTTCATCGGCGTCAGGTCCAGGGGCATCCGGAAGCCCGGTCAAGGAACTGCACTCGGCCACGACGCAGTATGTCGCAAGTGCCGGCTTCCGTGTGCGTATCAAGCGATCATAAGAACAAGGTCCGAGACGGCATGTCCCTCCTCGAAAGCATTATCGATTCCCGGAACAACCCGCTTGCGGTGGTCGAGGATATCGCCACCGACAACAACTGGGCGTTCGAGCGTTCCGGCGAAGACGAGGTGACGATCGTCTCCAAGGGAGACTGGATCGATTATCAGCTCTCCTTCACCTGGATGGGAGAGATCGAGGCGCTGCATCTCGCCTGCGCCTTCGACATGAAGATGCCGCAGGCGCGCCGCGCCGAGGTGCAGCGGCTGGTCGCCGCGATCAACGAACAATTGTGGGTTGGCCATTTCGATCTGTGGACCCACACCGGCATGGTCATGCATCGTCAGGCGCTCGTGCTGCCCGGCGGCCTCACCGCCTCCACCGCGCAATGCGAGAGCATGGTGGTCAACGCGATCCATGCCTGCGAGCGCTACTATCCGGCGTTCCAGTTCGTGGTGTGGGCCGGCAAGTCGACCGCCGAGGCGATGGCCGCCGCGATGTTCGATACCGAGGGCGAGGCGTAAGCGCGTCCGCATACTCAGTGTCGTCCCTGCCTAGTGCGCAATTGCGCACGGGAGCAGGGACCCATACTCCGCGGCCGCGGGGCTCACGCAAACTGCTTGTGGCTGGCGTCACGCTTCACTAGAACCGCCTGTGGTTATGGGTCCCGGCTCAAGGCCGGGACGACACAGAGTTTGTGGAGCCACCCGTGAACACATCCAGCAGCGCATTGACAAACACAACCGGCACCATCGCGCTCGCGGGCGCGGGCAAGATGGGCGGCGCGATGCTGACCGGCTGGCTCGCGCAGGGCCTTTCGCCCAAACATGTCGCGGTGATCGATCCGCATCTTTCGCCCGAGATCTCCGCGCTTGCCGCCAAGGGCGTCCGGCTCAATCCGCAGGCGACCGATCTCGGCATGGTCGACACGCTAGTCGTCGCGGTGAAGCCGCAATCGTTCCGCGACGCCGGCGCCGCGCTGAAGGCACTGGTCGGTCCGTCGACGCTCGTGGTCTCGATCATGGCCGGCACGACGATGTCCGCGCTGGAAGAGGTGGTCGGCGGCGCCGTGGTGCGCGCGATGCCGAACACGCCGGCAGCGATCGGCCGCGGCATCACGGTCGCGGTGCCCTCAAAGCGCGTCACCGCCGCGCAGCGCGCCATGACCGATGCGCTGCTGAAAGCGACCGGGCTGGTCGAATGGGTCGACGATGAGAACCTGATGGACGCGGTGACCGCGGTCTCGGGCTCCGGCCCGGCCTATGTCTTCCTACTCGCCGAGGAGCTGGCCCGCGCCGGCGTCGCGGCCGGCCTGCCCGAGCAACTCGCGACCACACTGGCGCGCGCCACCGTCGCCGGCTCCGGGGAGCTGCTGCATCGCTCCGATCTCCCGTCGGCGACGCTGCGGCAGAATGTCACCTCGCCCGGCGGCACCACGGCTGCCGCGCTCGAGGTGCTGATGGCGACTGACGGCATGCAGCCGCTGATGACCCGCGCCATTGCGGCCGCGACCCGCCGCTCAAGGGAATTGGCGAAGTAGTCTTTCGCCTACTGCGCCTGGCCCGACGTCCCGGCGAGCCGCTTGTTGAAGCTCTCGACATTGATCAGGCCGCGGGCGTGGCGGCCTTCACCGAGCTTGCGCGTGCCCTCAAACGCCTCGACCGCGAAACGGATCACGCGGCGCTCGACCGCGACCACCTTTGCGGTGGTCCGTACGGTCGCGCCGACCAGCGCGGCGGCGAGATGGCGGATATCGACCTCGGTCCCGACCGTGACCCAGCCGGGCTGCAGCGCACCGCGGATGGCATCGCCCGAGGCTATCTCCATCTCGAGGATCATCATCGGCGTCGCATACACCATCGGCATGCCGGGCACGAAATGCCCGACCGTGCGCTCCGGCGGCACCACGAGCATACGCTCGGCGCTCATGCCGATCTTGATGAAGTCGCGTGCGTCCATGTGGCCTCAAAGACAGTGTCGTCCCGGCCTTGAGCCGGGACCCATAACCACCGACGCTTGTGTTGCGATGGCTGGGGCCCCAGCGGACATACACAACAAGCATCGGTGGTTATGGGTCCCTGCTCCAGTGCGCAATTGCGCACAAGGCAGGGACGACCCGTGGAGAGATAGGGGCTACTTCTTCGCGGCAGCGGCGCGCTCGACGAAGGTCTTGCCGCCCTTCATCTTGTGGTGCAGCGGCGCTTCGTTGATCTGGATCACGACGGCATCGGCGTCGACGCCAAGGTTCTTCACCAGCGCCTGGGTGATGTCGCGCATCATGCCGGCCTTCTGCTCGTCGGTGCGGCCGGCGGCCATGCTGACAGTGATCTCGGGCATCGGAATAACTCCCTTGTTGTTGTTGACGCGCAAACCGGTCATCCGCCGGTCTGGCTGGCGCGGCATCTTTTTGAAGATGGATGCGCGGGTCAAGCCCGCGCATGACAAACCAGCTATCCCCAGTTCACGTCGTGCCGCGCGAGCACCTCGCGGACCTTGGCGACCAGATCGGCCTCGGCGCAAGAGAACTGGGCGGGGCGTGTTTCGCGCCATTCCTGATTGGACGCGATCGCGGCCGCGGCCTTGGCGCCCTCGATCAGATCCTTGATCTGCACCTCGCCGCGCGCCTTCTCATCGGAGCCTTGAATGATCACGCAGGGCGAGTTGCGGCGGTCGGCATATTTGAGCTGGTTGCCCATGTTCTTCGGATTGCCGAGGTAGAGCTCGGCGCGAATGCCCGCCTGGCGCAGCCGCGCAACCATCTTCTGGTAGTCGGCGACGCGGTCGCGATCGAACACGGTGACGACGACGGGCCCGAATTCGGCCTTGGTGTCGAGCTGGCCGAGCATCGTCAGCGCGGCCTGCAGGCGCGAGACGCCGATCGAGAAACCGGTCGCCGGCACCGGCTCGCCGCGAAAGCGCGAGACGAGGCCGTCATAGCGGCCGCCGCCGCCGACCGAGCCGAACCGCACCGGGCGGCCCTTCTCGTCCTTGGTGTCGAGCAGCAGCTCAACCTCATAGACCGGGCCGGTGTAATATTCGAGGCCGCGCACGACGGTGGGATCGATGCGGATGCGATCCGCGCCATAGCCGGACGCTGCGACCAGTTTCGCGATCTCTTCCAGCTCACTCACGCCGGCCCGACCGACTTCACTTTTCGCCAGGTAGGTCTCGGCCGCAGCGATGGCCTCTCGCCAATCGGCGCGCTGCTGCGTGACGGCGAGCACGATGTCGGCATCCGCCGGGCTCAGCTCGGCGCCCTTGGTAAAGTCGCCCTTGCCCTCTTCGCCGCCGTCCCAACGCCCGGGACCGAGCAGCTTGCGAACCTCGTCGGCGGGAAACTTGTCGAGCTTGTCGATCGCGCGCAGCACCGTGAGCCTGCGGCCTGCATTGTCGTCGCCGCCGAGACCGATCGCCTCGAGCACGCCGTCGAGCACCTTGCGGTTGTTCACCTTCACGACATAGGAGTCGCGCGGAATGCCGAGCGCTTCCATCGTGTCGGCCGCCATCATGCAGATCTCGGCGTCGGCCGCCGGCGTCGCCGAGCCGACCGTGTCGGCATCGAACTGCATGAACTGGCGGAAGCGGCCCGGACCCGGCTTCTCGTTGCGGAAGACATAGCCGAAGCGATAGGACCGGTACGGCTTCGGCAGCGCGTCGAAGTTTTCCGCGACATAGCGCGCGAGTGGCGCGGTCAGGTCGTAGCGCAGCGAGATCCACTGCTCGTCATCGTCCTGGAACGAGAACACGCCTTCGTTGGGACGGTCCTGGTCGGGCAGGAATTTGCCGAGCGCGTCGGTATATTCCATCGCCGGCGTCTCCACCGGCTCGAAGCCGTAGAGCTCGTAGACGGCGCGGATCTTCTCGACCATCGCCCGCGTGGCATTGATCGCGGCCGGGCCGCGATCTTCCAGCCCGCGCGGCAGGCGCGCCTTCAGTTTCTGGGTTTTTTTGGGTTTCTCGGCCATTGGCGGCGTTTACCAGCGGACGCGCAGGGCGGCAACCCGGCTTTGCGCCTCCGCCACTGCGAAACGCTGGTTCTCAGGGCTGCTCCATCCGCGCGCGAAGCGCGTCGGCGTCGGCCTTCGGCATCGATTTCAGCAGCGGCTTGATGGTCGCGCCGCCGACGATCTTGCCGTTGCGCATGAACATCCAGTCGGAGATGTCGGCTTCCTTGAACTCGGCGAGGTCGCCGGCCCGCTTGCCCGGTAAGTCGCGTGGCTGGTTGGCGAACCGGCCGGAATAGCCGCCGCTCGGCAGCTTCTTCACCTCGCGCATCCAGATGTGCTCGCCGTCGTTGCCATGGGTCGGAAAGCGGACCTTGAGCGAGTGCTGGGTCTCCGACGGCTTGGGCGCCTCATAGGAGGCCCAGAACGCCGGGAGCGTCTCGCGCGCATGGCTGATCGCGGCATTCATCTCCGGGTCGGCCGTGCGGACGTCGATAACAGGCGAGCGGTCCTCGGCGCGCGCCGTGTTGGTTCCGGTGAGCGCGAACGCAGCCGCGATCAGCACGGCACAGGTCAGACGTGTTACGGGAGTTTTGGTCATGTCATCACGCGAATGGGGATCGTTTGAAGCGGGAGGCGAGACTTTGTCGCGCGCTCGCGGCAGGCCGTTCATGCGATGACGGCAGATCACACGGAAAAATGACGGCCGAGATGAAGCGTCGGCGTGCTCGCTGGAGTTCCAAAGCGAGAGCGCCTCTCCCTTTGCAAAGGAGAGGCGCCAAATCGAAGCACGTCAGCGGCGGAACCGCTGTGTCAGGCGACGTTCCTGATCCAGTTATGCGGGTCGTTGGTGCGACCGTACTGGATGTCCACCAGCTTCTTGCGCAGGCCCATCGCGACCGGGCCGGCCACGCCGCCGCTGATCTGGAAGTCGCCGCTCGCCGAGCACACCTTGCCGATCGGCGAGATGACGGCCGCGGTGCCGCAGGCGAAGGCTTCCTTCAGCTTGCCGCTGGCGGCGTCGGCGCGCCACTGCTGGATCGTGTAGGGCTCCTCGCGCACGCGCGTGCCGGTATCCTTGGCAAGCGCGATGATCGAGTCGCGGGTGATGCCGGGCAGGATGGTGCCGAGCGGCGGCGTCAGCAGTGAGCCGTCGTCGAAGGCGAAGAAGATGTTCATGCCGCCGAGCTCCTCGATGTAGCGGCGCTCGACCGCATCGAGGAACACGACCTGGTCGCAGCCGCGCTCGATCGCCTCAGCCTGCGCGCGCAGGCTTGCGGCATAATTGCCGCCGCACTTGACGGCGCCGGTGCCGCCGATCGCGGCGCGCGTGTAATTCTCCGACACCCAGATCGACACCGGCGCGGGACCGCCCTTGAAGTAGGAGCCGACTGGAGAAGCGATGACCGAGAAGATGTATTCCGCCGACGGCTTCACGCCGAGGAAGACCTCGCTCGCGATCATGAACGGCCGCAGATAGAGGCTGCCCTCGCCGCCCGGGATCCAGGCGCGATCCATCCGCACCAGCTGCTCGACCGCATCGATGAACACGTCCTCTGGCAGCGGCGCCATCGCCATGCGCTCGGCCGAATTGTGGAAGCGCCGGGCATTGGCGTCGGGACGGAACAGGTTCACACCGCCATCGTCGCGCCGATAGGCCTTGAGACCTTCGAAAATCTCCTGGGCGTAGTGCAGCACCGCGCCGGCCGGATCGAGCGGGAAATTCGCGCGGGCCTCGACGCGGGCGCTGTGCCAGCCCTTGCCCTGGCTGTAGCGGACGATCGCCATGTGGTCGGTAAAGACGCGGCCGAAGCCCGGGTCCACGAGCTTCGCTGCACGATCCTTGTCGGATGTGGCATTCGGCGAAGGCTGGATGTCGAATTTCAAAGTCATTTTTCTTGCTTTCCGCTGTCGGAACCGGCGCCATACCGGGCGTCGGCCTGTTTCCCCCGGAGCCGTCAGGCTCGGCTGGTGCGAACTTCACCACCGCCGGCAACCCGGCCGGTTTCCATCGCCAACATGCCGTTTAGACATGCTTTTGCGGAGTGCTGAAGTCCAGTATGTTTGCCGAGATGCCGCTCGACAATCGCACGGTAGTCCAATTTGCGGCCCAAACCGCCTCACAGGCTTTTTCAGGCCGTCTCAAACGCTGTCGGAAACGAAGCGATCTAATGTTTCGTCGTGACAGGCAGTTTTGTAACATTGAACCCAAGATACGTCAATATGACTGACATAAATTTCTCAGGCATGGCTGCCAAGCCCGATTCGGAGGGAGATGATCACGCTCCTGCGGCGGGCGGCCGCGACCTGCGCTGGGACATCATCGAGCTCTTGTTCTTCGCCTACCGCGACTTTGTCGGCGACGCCGACCAGGAATTGGAGGCGTTCGGCTTCGGCCGCGCCCACCACCGCGTCATCCACTTCGTCACCCGCTATCCCGGCCTGAAGGTCGCCGACCTGCTCGACGTCCTGCGCATCACCAAGCAGTCGCTCGGTCGCGTGCTCAAGCAGCTGCTGGACGAAGGCTACATCGTGCAGAAGACCGGCAACAACGACCGCCGGCAGCGCCTACTCTACGCAACGCCGAAGGGCGAGGCGCTAGTCGCCAAGCTCGCGGGGCTACAGACCGACCGCATCAACCGCGCCGTCGCCGGCATCGATCCGGCCGGCGTCGAGACGGTTCGCCAATTCCTCCGCGCGATGATCGACCGCGACGATCCCGACAAGGTGCTCGAAGCGATCTTCGGCGGCGGCAGAAAAACAAGGGAGTGAACCTGGTGCAGGCTGCAACCCTGATGCGCACGCCGGTCGAGCCGGCCGACGATGCGCCGCATCTCCTGCTGGTCGACGACGACCGGCGCATTCGCGACCTGTTGTCGCGCTTTCTCTCCGGCGAGGGCTATCGCGTCACCACGGCCATGAGCGCCACCGACGCGCGCGCCAAGCTGCTCGGGCTGCATTTCGACCTGCTCATCCTCGACGTGATGATGCCCGGCGAGAACGGCTTCGACCTCGCCCGCTTCATCCGCACCTCCTCGACGGTGCCGATCATCATGCTGACCGCCCGCCACGAGGCGGAAGCCCGGATCGAAGGCCTGCAGATCGGCGCCGACGATTATGTCGCCAAGCCGTTCGAGCCGCGCGAGCTGGTGCTGCGCATCGGCAATATCCTCAAGCGCACCGCGCCGCCGCAAGTCACGGTGGTCGAGCAGATCGCCTTCGGCCCCTACATCTTCCACATCGAGCGCAGCGAGCTGCGCCAGGGCGAGGAGATCATCCATCTCACCGACCGCGAGCGCGAGATGCTGCGTATCCTCGCAAGCGCGCCCGGCGAGACCGTGCCGCGCGGCGAATTGACCAGCGGCGGTACCGTCAATGAGCGCGCGGTCGACGTGCAGATCAACCGCCTGCGCCGCAAGATCGAGCACGATCCCGCCAATCCGTTGTTCCTGCAGGCGGTACGCGGCATCGGCTATCGCCTGGTCGCCTCGCCGTAAGATCCAGCCATGAGCACGCTCGACACCGGCCTGACCCTGATCAAGAACGCCTCGCAGCGCGTCTCGAAGGCGAACGGCTGGATGGGCAATGCGTTCAAGAGCTGGATGCCGACCGGCCTCTATGCGCGCGCGCTGCTGATCATGATCGTGCCGATGGTGATCCTGCAGACCGTGGTCGCGTTCGTGTTCATGGAGCGGCACTGGAACACGGTGACGCGCCGCCTGTCGGCTGCGGTCGTATCCGACATCGCCGCGCTGATCGACGTCTACAAGATCTATCCGCAGGACAAGGACCGCGCGCAGCTTCGCGGCATCGCCCAGAAGCTGCAGCTCGTGGTCGACTTCCTGCCCGCCGGCGACATGCCGCCGCCGGGGCCGAAGCCGTTCTTCTCGCTGCTCGACCAGACGCTCTCGGTGCAGCTCGGCCGCCAGATCAGCCGCCCGTTCTGGATCGACACCGTCGGCAAATCCAACCTGGTCGAGATCCGCGTGCAGCTCGACGATTCCGTGATGCGGATCTTCGCCCAGCGCAGCGCGGCCTACGCCTCCAATTCAGAGATCTTCATCTTCTGGATGCTCGGCACCTCGACGATCCTCTTGATCGTCGCCGTGCTATTCCTGCGCAACCAGATCAAGCCGATCCTCAGACTGGCCGATGCCGCCGAAAGCTTCGGCAAGGGACGAGAGGCGCCGAACTTCCGGCCGCGCGGCGCGCGCGAGGTGCGGCGCGCGGCGCAGGCCTTCATCGAGATGAAGGCGCGCGTCGAGCGTTCGATCGAGCAGCGCACCGCGATGCTCGCCGGCGTGTCGCATGATCTGCGCACCATCCTGACCCGCTTCAAGCTCGAACTCGCCTTGATCGGCGAAGGCCCCGAGATCGACGCGATGCGCAAGGACGTCGACGAGATGTCGATGATGCTGGAGGACTACCTTGCCTTCGCGCGCGGCGATTCCGGCGAGGTCGCGCAGCCGACCGACATGGCGATGGCGCTGGAGGAATTGCGCAGCGACGCCGAACGCCACGGCCACACCGCGACCGTCGCGTTCCACGGCCTGCCCGTCGTCACGGTGAAACCGGCCTCGTTCAAGCGCTGCCTCGCCAACCTCGTCTCCAATGCGGCGCGCCACGCCAACACGATCTCGATCACCGGTCAGCGCGACCATCGCTATCTCAACATCACGGTCGACGACGACGGCCCCGGCATTCCCGTCGCCATGCGCGAGGAAGTGTTCAAGCCCTTCCTGCGGCTCGACGACGCCCGCAACCAGGACGAAGGCGGCAGCGGCCTCGGACTTGCGATCGCCCGCGACATCGCCCGCTCGCATGGCGGCGACATCATGCTCGGCGAAAGCCCGATGGGCGGCCTGCGCGCCGCGGTGCGGATTCCAGTGTAGCTACCAGCGGTAGGACAACGTGCCGATCACCTGACGCCGTTCGCCGGCATAGCAACAGCCGGACTGGCGATGCACGACACTGGAACGATTCAAGATGCGCAACACTGGAGCGATTCAAAAAGACATGTCGTCACAGCAAACATTTCGGCACGGCGAATTCGTTGCACGTCGTCTCCCTCAGAGAGTCTCGCGTGCGAGACACGCAGCGATCATTCAATGATGTTGATGTCGCCCAGCAATGCGCGCTTGCGCGTGGCCGCGACCAACACCCGATGTCTTGTTTGACATCCATTCTATTGAAGGTGAGAGGCCGGTGACCGTTGTGCGGAGTCGGCGCACACGATCCAACGGCATCATTGCAAGCTGACGGGGTCGCGCGAACGCACGCCCGACGACAGGCAGCGCAAAACCGCTTGGCAATCTTGTCGCGGGCTGCCCGCAATGATGGTGGTGCAAAACGCCACGTCCTCTCAACATGAGAGAGGACGTGCTCAGGCGCGCGGCGGCGATCGAAGGCGCTGCGCCCTACTTCTGCTTGGGCAGGAGGCCCTTCAGCTTTTCCATATCCTTGACGTTCATCTTCATGCCGCCGGGCATGATGATGTCACCGGGCTTCTGGTCGCTCTTGCAGGCGCCGAGCCATTTCGCCTCGATGGTCATCGTGGTGTCGCGGGAGCCGGCCGCGCCGCCTTCCGCGTGCGAGGTGCTCTTGACGGTGTAGGCGGAATTGAAATCGCCGACGATCTCGGCATGGCTCTTCATCGACATGCCGGCGACGCTGCACACGCTGTCGCTGACATAGCCGGTCGCGGTCTTCTGGATGTCCTGCTTGGAGCAGACTTCCTTGGCCATCGGCGAGGCCGCGGCGCTCATCTCCTTGTCGGTGGTCTCGTCGGTGCAGTGCTGCATGGTGATTTCCGGCATCGGCCCGCCGGTGCGCACCATTTTCATCTCCCACAGACCGGCCTTGCGGATCGGCAGGTCGACGGCGCTCGCGGCACCGGTGGACAGGACTAGGCAAACAGCAGAACCAAGCAAGGCAAGCTGTCGGGTCATGCGGTGAGCTCCCGGCTGAACGATCGAAGGATTTGGAGTGCGCTCAGTAGAGCGTGCGCACCGGCCTCTGGGCCGAACCATAGGGCACCCAGCGGCAGGAGAACGAGATGTAGCCACCCGGGTAGCGCTGCACCGCAAGGAACTTGACCACCTTGCCGTAGGAAGCGCAGTGATCGACGGCGAGCTGCCGCGCGTCGGTCTGGGCCGCCAGCGAATAGGCGATGATGCCGCCGGTATCATTGCCCTTGAACGGCGGCACCGGCTGCATCCAGTCGGCTCGCGCCGGACCAACGGCCAGCATCCCGCAAACGGCAACCAGGCACGCGGCCAATTTCGTTCGCATCGCAGACTCCATTTCGCTTGCGACCAACATAGAGTGCGCCGGCGATCATGGAAAGAACGAGCCGGCTCGTGGAGGTGGACTTCTCCGCAGGTGTTGCCGCGCTGCACTTGACCTCGCCGGGGCTTCACGGCACCGTCCGCCGCATCTGATCATCGGGTGGATTCCCATGCGCAACCTGTTCAACTCCCCCAATAAACTCGGCCGCACACTTGGCCTCGGCGCCGCGCTCGTGGCCGGCACGCTGGCTTTCGGGGGTACGGCCCAGGCCGCCAATCCGTTCGAATTGAATTTCTGGCTGTCCGGACCGCGCTACGACGGCAATGTGGCCCCCTGCGAGAGGGCGCTGCCGGTCATCAGCTCGCAATTCCACGAAAAGGAAGCCACTTTCTGGAATTCGCCGCTCGTGATCACCGGCTTCAGCCGGATTCACGAAACCGCATTCCGCCCCTGGCAGTCCGACAACATTCCGCGCCGCTATTGCTCGGGCGATGCGATGCTGAGCGACGGCAAGGTGCGCAAGGTGCACTATTCGATCATCGAGGACGGCGGCTTTGCCGGGATCAGCGACTCTCTCAGCCTCGAGCCGGGCGTCAACTGGTGCGTCGCCGGCCTCGACCGCAATTGGGCCTACAACCCGTCCTGCAAGGCCGCCCGGCCCTGATTTTCGACCAGTTCGGTCATAACGGAAGCCGCCGCCATCCAGACGGCGGCTTTTGTTCTTGAAATGTTCTCACGGCCTGCTAGGCTCCGAATGGTCGCGTGAGGGGAGCGTTTGATGCCTCGGTTGGTCACAATTTCCCGATTTCTGATTTCAGCTGCCTTTGTCCTGTGTGGTGCAGTTGGGGCCTCGGCCCAGGATCGCCGGCAGAATGCGCCGGGTGAGTTCGATTTCTACGTGCTGTCGCTGTCGTGGTCGCCCTCGTTCTGCGAGGCGGCGAGCGAGCGCGGCAACAACGGCCGCGGCACGCAGGCGCAGTGCGGCGGACGGCCCTACTCGTTCGTGGTGCACGGGCTGTGGCCGCAATATGAGCGGGGCTTTCCGGAATACTGCCAGCGGCCCTCGCCGCG
This sequence comes from uncultured Bradyrhizobium sp., assembly GCF_947648125.1. GTDB lineage: Bacteria > Pseudomonadota > Alphaproteobacteria > Rhizobiales > Xanthobacteraceae > Bradyrhizobium. The sequence goes on from NZ_CANSMR010000005.1 coordinate 310,298, forward strand.
CCTCGCCCGCAACATCATGACCTCGATGCTCGACCTGATGCCGGCGCCCGGGCTGATCTACAACGAGTGGGACAAGCACGGCACCTGCTCCGGCCTCGGCGAGCGCGCCTATTTCGAAGCCATCCGCAAGGCCCGCGCCGCGGTGAAGATCCCCGAGGAATTCCTGCAATTGACGGAGCCGAAGACGATCGCGCCCGACGAGCTGGAGACCGCGTTCATCAAGGCCAATCCGGGGCTCAGCAACTCCGCGATCTCGGTGACCTGCGACAGCAAGCGGCTCAGCGAGGTGCGGATCTGCCTCAGCAAGGATCTGCAATTCCGCTCCTGCGAGGAAATCGATCGCCGCGCCTGCCGCCGCGATCAGGTGCTGATGCCGCCGGTTCGCGGCGGCTGACGCCTCGTCCACGTCACGGCCAGGCAGACGCGCGCCGTCGCGCCGAGTATCCCGGCCATCGACGCCATCACGAAACTAGCGAGATCAGGCATGATGCCCGGGACAGGCCGGGCATGACGCAGTACAACATGCGCACCCTCTGGAGCGCAGCGTCATCGCATGAACTATCGTCACGCCTTTCATGCCGGCAGCTTTGCCGACGTCATCAAGCACATCGTGCTGGTGCGCATGCTCACCTACCTGCAAGAGAAGCAGGCGCCGTTCCGCGTCATCGACACCCATGCCGGCGCCGGCCTCTATGATTTGACGTCGAGCGAAGCGCAGCGCGGCGGCGAATGGCTGACCGGCATCGCGCGACTGATGCAGGCGCGGCTCTCCGACAAGGCGCTGCCGCTGATCGGGCCCTATCTCGACATCGTCAGGGCATTCAATCCGCGAGGCGAACTGAAAGCCTATCCCGGCTCACCGTTGATCGCGCGCGCGCTGCTGCGTCCGCAAGATCGTCTCACGGCCTGCGAGATCGAGCCTGTGGCGCGCAAGCAATTGATCGATGCATTGCGACGCGATGCGCAGGCGCGCGTCGTCGATCTCGACGGCTGGATGGCGTTGCCTGCATTCGTGCCGCCGAACGAACGACGCGGCCTGGTGCTGATCGATCCGCCATTCGAAGCGAAGGACGAGTTCGAGCGACTGGCCAGTGCTTTTACGGAAGCGTTTACGAAGTGGCCGACCGGCACGTATCTTTTGTGGTACCCCGTAAAAACCCGGAGAGCTACCGACGAGCTCGCGCGCAGCGTGGCTGCTGCAGCAGCAAGCAGTCGGCCCGCGGGCAAATGCTTGCGCTTGGAATTCAGCGTGGCGCCGCAAGAAACGGGCGCAGGCCTCGTTTCCACCGGCCTTTTGATAGTGAATCCGCCGTGGACGCTGGCGGGCGAGCTGAAGATCATCCTGCCCGAACTCGAGAGACCGCTTGGTCAAGGCGGTGCCGGACGCTTCAGACTCGAAACGCCTAAACCTTGATCTACAGCTCCCACTGAAAAGTTCAATTTTGAGCATAGGCAACGCGCGCGGAACCGTATTATGCTCATCCTGTTACGACTGGCTTTACGTTCCGCTTCCGCGAATGGTTGCGGCGGAGTGACAAGGCCGAAATAAATCCAGACAGACCGGCGGCGTGACGCCGGCCCGTTCAGGTGGCCAAGCTTCCGACAAGCGAATGTCGGTCAACCGCTACGCGGCGTGCGCGTAGCGGTGGAGCAATACGGGGGAGGAGTTTCCCGATGGCCATGACTGGGACAGTCAAGTTCTTCAACGGAGAGCGTGGCTATGGCTTCATCAAGCCTGACGATGGCGGCCGCGATGTGTTCGTTCACATCACAGCTGTCGAGCGCGCAGGGTTGAAGGACCTGACTGAAGGACAGCGCATTACGTTCGAGGTTGAACCCGACAAGAAGGGCAAGGGCCCGAAGGCGGTCAACCTGGTGGTTTCATGACGAGCGCGCGCGGTGCGTAGCTCGTGATGAACGGCGAATGAAGCGTTGCGTGTGAGTTGATTGCCGGGCGCGTGGCTCGCACCCGCTGCATGATCCTCTGCATGATGCGGACGCGATTGGCGGTGCCCGCATATCTGATGCGTGCGGCTCACCGACTGGATTCGCGGACGCTGCCGCGCGCGCGGTCCACGCGTCATGTCCAAGCGATCAGCAAAAAAGAAAAACCCGGCCGCGCGGGGCGCAGCCGGGAGTTGATGTTCGACGTCTTCTTGTTCTCAGAAGTGATAGTTGATGCCGGCGCGAACCAGGCTGAAGCTGTAGCCGTTCGACGCGCCGCCGGTGATCGTGAAGTTGCTGTTGGCGAGATCGACGTAGAGATATTCGATCTTGGCGCTCCAGTTCGGGGCAAAGCCCATTTCGGCGCCGGCGCCGACGGTGAAGCCCGCATTGGTATGCGACTCCGTGATGCCGAAGGTCTCGCCGCGCAGTTCGCCGAAGGCGAGACCGCCGGTCGCGTAGAACAGCACGTTGTTGACCGCATAGCCGGCGCGGCCGCGCATGGTGCCGAACCATGGGTTGGAGAACTTCCAGGGCGCGAACCGATCGTCGGCAGTGGTGCCCTGGATATCGGCCTCGATGCCGAACACCCAGGGAGAGCCGTTCTGGAAATTGTAGCCGGCCTGCACGCCGCCGACGAAACCGGACGGCTTGGTCGGGTTGTTCTCGACCGAACCCCAGCCGTAGCCGACGTTGCCGCCGAGATAGGGCCCGGCCCAGCTATAGGCATTGAGCGGCTGATAGACGGTATAGGGCGAGCCGTAGTTGAGGTCGGCCGCCGCCGCCGAAGTCGTCCAGCCTGCGACGATCAGTGCCAGCGCACGCGCAACAAACCTCATAGGTACTCTCCACCACGCAACTGCCGCAGCCCGCAGGCCCAAGGCCGGCGTGGTTACGGAATTCCACTTTTTTCGCTAAGGTTTATCGAGAGTTTTAAGTTAAAGGGTTGTTAAGCCCGGTTACCGGCCCGCTCATCAGTCTTAACAATGTGTTACCGCCCCGCCCCGGCGGCCATGCCGGGCCGATAACCTGCTGCAATCGGGTTGTTTTTCCTGCGCCGCCGGCGCTGGCGACCGGTCCCCCAAGCGCTTAATTTACGGCCCATGGTTCACGATTCTCCCGAACGCCCGACGCCGGCCCCCAAGGCTGATCTCAAGACTGATCCCAAGGCGGCCCTCAAGCCACGGCGCAGTTCAAAGTCCGACCTGCCGCAGGACGACCTGACGCTCGACACGAGCGACGTCGATCCCGAGAGCTCCACCGCCGAGGAGGACGACGAGGCACGTCTACCCGAGGCGTCGGAGGACGCCAGCGAGACGGTCGCCGAGGGGACGCTGTCGATCGGGCATGCCGCGATCGAGAACGCGGTCCGCCTCGCCCCGACCTCGCCCGGCGTCTATCGCATGCTCAACGCCGCCAACGACGTGCTCTATGTCGGCAAGGCGAAGAACGTCAAAAAGCGGCTGTCGTCCTATGCGCGGGCCAACGCGCCGCTGCCGGCGCGCATCCTGCGCATGATCGCGGCGACCACGCATGTCGAAATCGTCTCGACCATGACCGAGACCGAGGCGCTGCTGCTCGAAGCCAATCTGATCAAGCAGCTCCGCCCGCGCTTCAACGTGCAGCTACGCGATGACAAATCGTTTCCATATATTTTGATATCGGGCGATCACTGGGCGCCGCAGATTCTCAAGCATCGCGGCGCGCAGTCGCGGCCCGGGCGCTATTTCGGCCCGTTCGCCAATGCGGGCGCGGTCAACCGCACCATCACGGCACTGCAGCGCGCGTTCCTGATCCGCTCCTGCACCGACGGCTTCTTCGAGAGCCGCAGCCGGCCCTGCCTACTCTATCAGATCAAGCGCTGCGCCGGCCCCTGCACGCGCGAGATCGATTTCCCCGGCTATAGCGAGCTGGTGCGCGAGGCGACCGAATTCCTCTCTGGCCGCAGCCACGCCGTGAAGCAATTGCTCGCGGCCGAGATGGAGAAAGCCTCCGGCGAACTCGAATTCGAGACCGCGGCGCTGTACCGCGACCGTCTCGCGGCGCTGTCGGCGATCCAGTCGCAGCAGGGCATCAACCCGCGCACGGTCGAAGAGGCCGATGTGTTCGCTATCCACCAGGAAGGCGGCTATTCCTGCGTCGAGGTGTTCTTCTTTCGCACCGGCCAGAACTGGGGCAACCGCGCCTACTTCCCGCGCGCGGAGAAGAGCTTCACGCCCGAGGAGGTGCTGTCCTCGTTCCTCGCGCAATTCTACGACGACAAGCCGCCGCCGAAGCTGATCCTGCTGTCGCACGAGATCGAGGAAAGCGCGTTGCTCGCCGACGCGCTGTCGGTGAAGGCCGGATCCAAGGTCGAGGTCTCCGTGCCCAAGCGCGGCGAGAAGAAGGAACTAATCGGCCACGCGCTCACCAACGCGCGCGAGGCGCTCGGCCGCAAGCTCGCCGATACCGCGACGCAAAGCCGGCTGCTGGAGGGCATGGTCACGACGCTCGGGCTGCCGCACACGCCGAAGCGCATCGAGGTCTACGACAACAGCCACATCCAGGGCACCAACGCGGTCGGCGCGATGATCGTGGCGGGACCCGATGGGTTCATGAAGAACCAGTACCGCAAGTTCAACATCAAGTCCGAAGGGCTGACGCCCGGCGACGATTACGGGATGATGCGCGAGGTGCTGGAGCGCCGCTTCAAGCGGCTGCTGAAGCCGCCGGAAGGCGAGGCCACCAAGGCAAGGGACAAGGCCGACGACGCGTCGTTCCCGCAATGGCCCGACCTCGTCATCATCGACGGCGGCCGCGGCCAGCTCAACGCGGTCCGGCAGATTTTTGAGAACCTCGGGCTGACCCAGGTCTCGCTGATGGCGGTGGCCAAGGGGCCGGAGCGCGATGCGGGGCGCGAAACCCTGTTCATGCCGGACCGCGAGGCCATCAAGCTGGAGCCGCGCGACCCGGTGCTCTATTTCATCCAGCGGCTGCGCGACGAGGCCCACCGCTTCGTGATCGGCTCGCACCGCAAGCTGCGCAAAAAGGACATCCGCGAGGCCGGGTTGCAGGAAATCCCGGGCATCGGCCCGTCGCGCAAACGTGCCTTGCTGCACCACTTCGGAACGCTCAAGGAGATCGAGCGGGCCTCGATCGCCGACCTCGGCAAGGTTCCCGGCGTCAGCGCCGAGAGTGCCCGCAAGATTTTCGAGTTTTTCCACGCCCAGCCGGGTTAAACCAAAGGCGAGTCATCAGGGCGTCGCCTGCGACAGGGCATCTAGGGCATGATGCGGAAAAGCGGCAAGCAACGTTCTGAAAAGATCATGCATAAACAAGGGGCTAAGGTGCCATGACGATTCAGCGTAATCTCGCCGCGCTTTGGCGCCCGCACGGTTGACCTTCTCCCTTCAGCGGTATTGGTAGAACGGATGAACATCGCGACGACCCGGGGACAGGGCAAGACCATGTCCCTCCCGAATATCCTGACCTACGCCCGGATCGCCGCGATCCCGGTGGTGATCGGCTGCGTCTACTGGCAGTCGATCCTGGACGGCCCGTTGTGGCTGCGCTGGGTGGCGCTGGCCGTGTTCATTGCGGCGGGGATCACCGACTATCTCGACGGCTATTACGCGCGGATGTGGGACCAGCAGTCCGCGTTCGGCCGGATGCTCGACCCGATCGCCGACAAGCTGCTGGTGGCCTCCAGCCTGCTGATGCTGGCCGCCGACAATTCGATCCATGGCTGGACGCTGTGGGCGGCGATCGTGATCCTGTGCCGCGAGATCCTGGTCTCCGGCCTGCGCGAATATCTCGCGGGCCTGCGGGTCAGCGTACCCGTCACCAAGCTTGCGAAATGGAAGACCACGATCCAGCTGGTGGCGATCGGCTTCTTGATCGCGGGCGAAGCCGGCGAGCAGGTGTTCCCGGCGACCACCCTGATCGGCATCGTGCTGCTCTGGATGTCGGCGATCTTCACGATCTACACCGGCTGGGACTACTTCCGCGCCGGCATCCACCACCTCATCAAGGAGGATGAGGGATGAAGCTGAAATATTTCGCCTGGGTGCGTGAACGGATCGGCAAGGCCGAAGAGATCGTCGAGCCGCCGGCCGAGGTGCGCACCGTCGCCGAGCTGATCGGCTGGCTTGCCGCGCGCGACGACGGCTACGCTCATGCCTTCGAGAAGCCCACAGTGATCCGCGCCGCGATCGACCACGCCCATGTCAAATCGGACGCGGCAATCTCCGGCGCCCGCGAGATCGCGTTCTTCCCGCCGATGACCGGCGGCTAGATCTTCCAATGGCTATCGCAGCGACCATCCGGATCCAGCAAGCCGACTTCGACGTCGCTCAGGAGATCGCAGCCTTGAGCAAGGGCCGCACCGATGTCGGCGCGGTCGTCAGCTTCAGCGGCATCTGCCGCGGCAGCGAACAGGGCGAGCCGATCGCCGCGCTGACGCTCGAGCATTACCCCGGCATGGCGGAAGCCGAGATTGCGCGTCATGCCGACGAGGCGCTGGCGCGCTGGCCGTTGCAGGGCCTCACCATCATCCATCGCTTCGGCCGCATCGCGCCGGGCGAGAACATCGTGCTGGTCGTGACCGCCTCGGCGCACCGGCAGGCCGCGTTCGAGGCAGCCGAGTTCCTGATGGACTATCTCAAGACCAACGCACCGTTCTGGAAGCGCGAGGAAAGCGCGCGCGGCACGAATTGGATCGAGGCGCAGGGCCATGACGACGCGGCCGCCGCGCGCTGGACCAAATCCTGATGGCCAAGCGCAGCAAAGTGCCGGCCAGGCGCAGCCCCGCCGCGCCGAAAGCGCCCGAGAAAGCACCCAAGGTCGGCGCCGGCGAGCTTCAGACCCTGTTCGATTTCCTGCGCTACGCGGTCAGCCGCTTCAACGCGGCAAAGCTTGTGTTCGCGCATGGCACCACCGATCCGGTGGCGGAAGCTGCATTCCTGATCTGCGAGACGCTGCATTTGCATCCCGACCAGTTCGAGAATTTCGCGACCGCGCGCGTCACCGTCGCCGAAGGCAAGCAGATCCTGGACCTGATCGAGCGGCGGATCGCGACGCGAAAGCCGGCCGCCTATCTCGTCAACAAGGTCTATATGCGCGGCCTGCCATTCTATGTCGACGAGCGCACCATCGTGCCGCGCTCCTTCATCGGCGAATTGCTGGACTCGCATTTCGGCGGCGACGTGGACGGCACCTCGCTGATCGGCGATCCCGCCGAGGTCGAACGGGTGCTCGACCTCTGCACCGGCTCCGGCTGCCTTGCGATCCTGGCCGCCCGGCATTTCGCCAACGCCGCGGTCGACGCGGTGGATATTTCGAAGGATGCGCTCGAAGTCGCCGCGCGCAACGTCGCCGACCACGGCCTCGACGATCGCCTGACGCTCCATCGCGGCGACCTGTTCAAGCCGCTCGGCGATAAGCGCTACGATCTCATCATTTCGAACCCGCCCTATGTCGATGCCGAGGGCATGGCCGCGCTGCCGCGCGAGTGCCGCGCCGAGCCCAAGATCGCATTCGACGGCGGCGCCGACGGGCTCGATATCGTCCGCCGCCTGCTCGATGAGGCCAGGCAGCACCTGACCCCGCATGGCGGGCTGCTTTGCGAAATCGGCCGCGGCCGCGACAATCTCGAGGCCGCCTATCCCAACCTGCCGCTGCTCTGGCTCGACACCGAGGACTCCGAGGGCGAGGTGTTCTGGATCGCTGCCGCCGACCTCTGACCGGCACGCCGCGGCCGGCTCCGGGCGATTACGGAGCCCGACTTCGCGGCCGACCAAGACGAAGCGAAAATCGTGTGCAGTTCCAGCCGGTTCGGAAGATCGCTGGCCCGTCGAATCAACAATGGTGCTAAGCTTGCGCTCCGGGGACGTTCGGAGAGAGGGCGCGGGCGCGCGACATGATTCGCATTTCGACGATCTTCATCGCCATCTGCATGGTGCTGGTCGCAGCCTCGCTCGGCTTCGTCCTGTATTCGGTGGCGGGCATCAGCGGATCGGAATCGGCGATCGTGGCGCTCACCGCCCTCACCTGCCTGATCCTCTACAACGCCGTCTCGATGCGGCTCCGCGACCGCAGCGACGTCGGCGGCCAGATCGCGGACCTGTCGCGCGGCACCGCCGACCTCGCCCGCCAGGTCGCCGAATTCGGCCGCCGGCTGGCCGCAGTCGAAGGCCGCGTCGCCTCGGCGAACTCCACCGGCGCCGACCGGATCCAGGGCATGGCCGGCGAGATCAACGAGCTTGGCGGCCTGGTGCGGCAGCTTGCGGCGTCCGTCGCCCATCATGAGGATTTGCTGGCGGCAGCTCCGGTGGCGCAGCCGGTCGCCGCGCCGCGCGACGATCTGCTGCAACCGGTCCCGCCGACTCCAACCGTCGCGTTTGCGCCGCCGCCGACACCACCGTCGGCGATCTCGCGCAGCCAGACCCAGCTCATTGGCGCGATCCGGCACGCCATCGACGAGAACCGTCTCGACATCTACCTGCAGCCGATGGTGACGCTGCCGCAGCGCAAGGTGCGCTACTACGAGGCGGTGACGCGGCTGCGCGACGAGCGCGACCAGGTTCTTGCCGCCGACGATTTCATCGAGGCCGCCGAAGTCGGCGGCCTGATCGGCCGCATCGACCACATGGTGATGCTTCGCTGCGTCCAGGTGCTGCGCCGCCTGATGATCCGCAGCAAGGATGTCGGCGTGTTCTGCAACGTCTCGGCCGCGACACTGGCCAGCCCGCAGCACTTCACCCAGTGTCTCGACTTCCTCGAGGCCAACCGCGCGCTGGCGCCGTCCTTCGTGCTCGAGTTCAAGCAGGCGACCTTCCGCAATCTCGGCCCGGTTGAAAGCGAGAATCTCGCGGCGCTGTCGCAGCGCGGCTACCGGTTCTCGATGGACCACGTCAGCGACCTCCGCCTCGAGCCGCGCGAGCTCGCCGATCGCGGTGTCCGCTTCATCAAGGTGCCGGCCGCGCTGCTGCTCGACGCGAGGCAAAGCGCGACCGCCGATATCGATCCCTCCGATCTGTCCGACCTGCTCGGCCGCTTCGGCATCGACCTGATCGCCGAACGGATCGAGGGCGAGCGCTCGGTGGTCGACCTGCTCGACTACGATGTCCGGTTCGGCCAGGGCTTCCTGTTCGCGCCGCCGCGACCGTTGCGGCCGGAAGGGGCATCTGCTACCGCCGAGGCTCCGCAGACCAAGCCCCAGGACCTCAATGGCGCCGGCACTTCCGCACCCGTCTCCAGCCCCGCAGCGCCACCGCGCACAACCGGCAGCGCCGCGCTGGCGCGCCGCGCGCTCGGGCCAAATTAGCCGGCTCGCATCATGACATCGTTGCGTTTCGTGGAGCGGCTGCGCGACCTCACTGGCGACGTCGACGTCGTGCTGTCGGACATCTGGGGCGTCGTGCACAACGGGCTGGAATCCTTTCCGGAGGCCTGCGAGGCGCTGCACACGTTCCGCCAGCAGGGCGGCACCGTCATCCTGATCACCAACGCGCCGCGTCCGGCCGATTCCGTGCAGCGCCAGCTGCGCAAGCTCGGCGTCGCCGACGAGACCTATGACGCGATCGTCTCCTCGGGCGACCTGACGCGCCACTTCGTGGCCGATCATCCCGGCCAGAAAATCTTCTGGATCGGCCCGGAGCGCGATAGCTCGATCCATCGCGGCCTCGACGCCACATTGGTACCGCTCGAGCAGGCCGACTACATCATCTGCACCGGGCTGTTCGACGACGAGACCGAATCCGCCGAGGATTATCGCGACACGCTGCTGAAGGCGCTCGAACGCAAGCTCACGCTGGTCTGCGCCAATCCGGACATCGTGGTCGAGCGCGGCGACCGGCTGATCTATTGTGCCGGCGCGGTTGCCGAACTCTATCGCGAGCTCGGCGGCGATGCGGTCTTCTACGGCAAGCCGCACCGGCCGATCTACGAGCGCGCCATGGCGCTGGCGGCCGAGCGCCGCGGGCGTCCGACCGAACTTAGCCGCGTGCTTGCGATCGGCGATTCCGTGCGGACCGACCTCACCGGCGCCCATGGCTTCGGCATCGACCTCCTGTTCGTCACCCGCGGCATCCATTCCGAGCAGTTCGAGGGCATCGAGCAGCTCGACCCCGCTTCGGTGAAGGAGTTGTTCGGCCATCCACCACGCGCGCTGATGCGCGAGCTGAAGTGGTAGCGGGCAACCCCGCAGAGGCGCGCTGCCAAAATATCGAAAACAACCCCATGCAAAGTAGCCGGCGGCGGCCGACGTTCGGCCAGCCAACTTGACACGTCGGGCAACTCAGAGATATTTTCTAATATTCCGAAATCGTGCAGACGCCTTCCCCCGTCGTCCCGCAAGCAGGCGGGGTGCAGAGAAGCCATCAAACGCAAATGCCCGGGACGAGCCCGGGCATGACGTGAATTTCAGTTGGTGCGACGGACGAGCGTCTTACGCGGTCGCCATGTCCGGGAAGACCGCCTCGATCTTGGTCTTCAGCGTCGCCGCATTGAACGGCTTGACGATGTAGTTGTTCACGCCGGCCTTCTTGGCCGCGATCACGTTCTCGGTCTTGGATTCCGCCGTGATCATGATGAAGGGCGTGGTCGCGAGATTGGGATCGGCACGGACTTCCTTGAGCAGGTCGTAGCCGGTCATCGGCTCCATATTCCAGTCGGAAATCACCAGGCCGTACTTCTTGCCGCGCATCTTGTTGAGCGCCGCAGAGCCGTCGGAGGCATCGTCGATATTCTCGAATCCAAGCTGCTTGAGAAGATTCCGGATGATGCGGATCATGGTGCTGTAATCATCAACCACCAGAACCGGCATGGACAAATCAACCGCCATCTTTTCCCCCAAAACCACTAACGCAACTTGGCTTCTGCACAAACGCAGCTTTCCGCCAACGACTAACAGCAGGCGTTAAACAGCGCGTTAACCGGCTGAATCCGGATTGTTACGGATTTGACGCGATTTTCGTTAGCCTTGACTTCCACGCCGCCGCCGCGTCACGGTCCGGCGCGCAACAATCATGCTTAAGAATCCTTGAAGAATCCCTGACATGAGCACCGGCTTTACCGTTATCCGCGACAACACCCCCGAAAGCGCTATCCCAAAGGGCGCCGTGGTCGCGATGGGAAATTTCGACGGCGTCCATCTCGGTCACCGCGCCGTGATCGGCGCGGCGCTCGCGATGGGCAGAGCGCGCGGCGTGCCTGCGCTCGCCGTGACCTTCGAACCGCATCCGCGCAGTTTCTTCAGCCCCAACACCCCGCAATTCCGTCTCACGGACGAGACCAACAAGCTGCGGCTGCTCGCGTCCACCGGGCTCACCGGCGCCGTCGTCATGACCTTCGACAAGGCGCGCGCCGGGACCACGGCACAGGACTTCATTCATCACGACCTGATCGGCCGGCTCGGCATCAGCGGGATTGCGGTCGGCTACGACTTCCATTTCGGCAAGGGCCGGGTCGGCTCGCCGAGCCTGCTCGTTGCCGAAGCGCCGCGGCTCGGCATCGAGGTCGATGTGCAGGCCCATGTCGACATCGAGGAACGCCCGGTCTCCTCCAGCGCGATCCGCATGGCGCTCGCCGAAGGCCAGGTCGACGACGCCACCAGGATGCTGGGCGGACCGTGGTTTGCGACCGGCAAGGTGATCCATGGCGAGAAGCGCGGCCGCGACCTCGGTTACCCCACCGCCAACATCCGCCTCGACAAGCATTGCGGCTTGAAGCACGGCATCTATGCAGTGCGGGTCGGCAAGGCCCAGGGAAATGACAAAGTGCGGCTCGACGGTGTCGCAAGCTTCGGACGCCGGCCGACCTTCGACAACGGCGCGCCGCTGCTCGAAGTGTTCCTGTTCGACTTCAAGGGCGATCTCTACGACACGGTGCTCGATGTCGCCTTCATCAGTTTCATTCGCGAAGAGCTGAAATTCGACACCGTCGAAGCGTTGATACGCCAGATGGATGACGACAGCGCCAGGGCGCGCGCGGCATTGGCCGCAGCGCCGGACGCGTTCCCGCAGCTCGGAGTGATTGGTTGAAGACAGAGAAAGAGAAAATGCTGGCGGGCGAGCTGTATCGCCCGGATGCCGAGCTCGCCGCCGACCATACCGCGGCGGAACATTGGATGACGCGCTACAACGCGTCAGGCGCATCGTCCGCAGCCGAGCTGCACGCCCTGCTCTCCGCGCGCTTCCGCAAGGTCGGCAAGGACGCCGTGATCCGCCCGCCGTTCTTCTGCGACTACGGCACCAATATCAGCCTCGGCGACGGCGTGTTCCTCAACTTCAATTGCGTCATCCTCGACGTCGTCGAGGTCGTGATCGGCGATCGCACCCAGATCGGACCCGCCGTGCAGATCTATACCGCCGACCACCCGCGCGACGCCGCGACCCGCCGCGCCGGGCTTGAATTCGGCCGCCCGATCCGGATCGGCAGCGACGTCTGGATTGGCGGCGGTGCCATCATCCTGCCCGGCATCACGATCGGCGACGGCGCCCTGGTCGGGGCCGGCAGCGTAGTGACGCGGGACGTCGCCCCCGGCGCGATCGTGGCGGGGAATCCGGCCCGGCCGCGGGCTGCCTAGAGCGGGATGAGATTAGGTTGAACTGGAGGGACGTCTGAGGTTCACCTCTCCCTTGGGAGAGGTCCGCGCGGAGCGCCGGGTGAGGGGTTACGGTCCTTCGTTAGAGCTGCGGCCCCTCACCCGACTTGCTACGCAAATCGACCTAAGAGCGAGCTTCGCTCGTCTCGACCCCGCAGGGGAGAGGTGTGTCGAACCCGAGGCCAAACTGCTTCAAGCTAACTTGATCCCATTTTAGCCACCCGGGGGGGCCGTATTTAAGCCCCCGTGTCCTAAGTTGATTTTTGGACTGTCCTAATTCCGATTAACCGAGCGGAAACCAAGGCTTGGCCGCCGTTCTCGGTAGGACTACTGAGTCGGCCATCGGATGTTCTGGCTTGAGCAATCCTTATGGTCCGCCAAGTGTTCTTCATCCCCAGAGGAGAAGTGTTACCGGAGTTCTCCGTGGGTGAACGTAGTTCCTCAAGCCGGGTGCCGGTGGCTCGCCGAATTCCGTAGACCAGATGCCTAGAGCGGTTCTAAGTTCGCCCTTGATCTCCGGGAAATCCAGGCGTTCAGGAGCGCTCTGGATCATGAGGAACTACAAGGCTTACATCCTTGGGGAAGATGGCCACTTCATCGAGCGCGTTGACCTACTTTGCGACGATGACGAGGCCGCGAAGGACGAGGCAAGGAAGCTCGCTATCGGCCAAGTAGTGGAGCTGTGGGAGAGCGCGCGCAAGATCGCGACGTTTCACCCAACAAATCCTGGGTAATGCCTCAGTTTGAAATCTGAGGGCTTTTTGGGTTCCATCTCCTGGAACGGCTCGCCTGTCCAGAAGCTAATGGATCATCACCGGACGACCATCGGCATATCGGTGATGAGATCGCCGTCACCGCGCTCCCCGCCCAACGTTCCACAGGAGCAGCGCCATGAGGAAGCGGCGTCGTTTCAAACAAACCCAGTCACTAGAGGAACGCCTTACTGAAGAGGCTAAGAGCCTGCGTGAGGAAGCCGAGGCGCTTGCTCCATGCGCCAAGAAAGAGGCCTTGCTGAGGAAGGCGCGGCAGGACGAAACCGCCGCTCATCTGACGGATTGGCTGATGTCACCAGGATTAAAGCCGCCCACATAGCAACCATCACCTCACGGCCCCGTTATCAAAAATCACCGGCAACAAGGAATTTCAGGCGTCGGTGGCTGAGAGTTTCTATGCGCTCCCGCCTTCATGGATGGGAGCGCTCAAATGGCCTTCTATTTCTTCGACATCCAAAGCGGCCGAGAGTTCTTCGCGGATGAAGAAGGGTTGGATTTGCCCAACCAAAAGTCCGCCGAAATCGAGGCGATGCAGACCCTCGCCGGGATGGTGAAAGACTCGGTTTTTGTAGATGACCGTCCCGATATGGCGATTGAGGTGCGCTCTGCAACCGAGCGATTGTTTTGCGTCTCTCTCGTCTATCGCAAAAACGGCACGAAGCATTGAGGGCGCCTCGCCCGAGATCAGCACGGACGGCCTTCATCCCTACAAGATGGCGATCCGCGACGCCTTCAATGGCCGCGCCCATCATGGCGTGATCGTAAAGACCTACAGCGTAACGAACCTGGCTGGACTTCGGCGAACGTCTCTCATCCGCTTCTCGCAGTCATAATCGTCCATCGCGCTCTTTATGACGCTGATCGCTCGCGCTTGGATTTGTTTGATCTTCTCGATGAGCGCTTCGACAATTGGCTGTGTCAAACTGCCATTGCCCATCGCGACAACAACGGGGAAGAAGGGCTAAATTTCTGCAATGCAGATGTGCTGGCCGCCAGCGCAACGCTGTCGACCTCCTGTTCAGAATGACGACTTAGAAGCCCCATTCCGAACTCGATAATTTTGGCGGTGCTTGCAATAGATGACAGCAAATAACTTACGGTAGCTGGATCGACAGCCATAATACCCTGCCAAGAATCTATCCAACCCTAGGTTGAGGCAGGTTCCATCCTGATGTCTAGGAGGTTGTGGACGACAGGTGTCCTAATTATCCGAAATCGCTGCCCTAACTAGGACAGCACCCGGCGGGGCGGATTTGCCGGCGGCGGGGGCTTTGCGATTTCCCCGCTTGGCTGCTATGGAAACCCCATGTTTTCGCGGCGCATCATACGGATTAGCGGCCCGGCTTCCGCCTGAGCTTGAAGGCTCGGCGCAAGACCGGGACTTCGTCGTTTCACCCGCGATTGATCGCGTTTCCGCGCCCGCACCTGCCAAATCAGAGCTTTTATGTCCGACAAGCCGCAAAAGACCGACGCCCAAAAGACTGACGCTAGGGACTATTCCAAGACCCTTTACCTGCCGCAGACGGAATTCCCGATGCGCGCCGGCCTGCCCCAGCGCGAGCCGGAAATCCTGAAATACTGGAACGACATCGGCCTCTACGACAGGCTGCGCCGGGAAGCCGAGGGCCGCGCCAAATTCGTGCTGCATGACGGCCCGCCCTACGCCAACGGCAACATCCATATCGGGCACGCGCTGAACAAGATCCTCAAGGACGTCGTGACCAAGAGCCAGCAGATGCTCGGCTTCGACTCCAACTACGTGCCGGGCTGGGATTGCCACGGCCTGCCGATCGAATGGAAGATCGAGGAGGAGAACTACCGCTCCAAGGGCAAGCAGAAGCCCGATTTCCGCGACTCCGCAGCGATGGTCGCGTTCCGCAGGGAATGCCGCGCCTATGCGACGCACTGGATCAACGTGCAGCGCGAGGAGTTCAAGCGGCTCGGCATCATCGGCGACTGGGATCATCCCTATCAGACGATGAGCTATCCCGCCGAGGCGCAGATCGCCCGCGAGCTGATGAAGTTCGCCGCCAACGGCACGCTGTATCGCGGCTCCAAGCCGGTGATGTGGAGCGTGGTCGAGAAGACCGCGCTGGCCGAAGCCGAGGTCGAATATGAGGACTACACCTCCGACATGGTGTGGGTGAAATTCCCGGTTACCTCGCCGGCACATGGCGCGCTGGCCAGTGCCTCGGTCGTGATCTGGACCACCACGCCGTGGACGCTGCCCGGCAACCGCGCGATCTCGTTCTCGCCGAAGATCGCCTACGGCCTTTACAAGGTGACCGAAGCGCCGGCGGACAATTGGGCGAAGACCGGCGATCTCCTGATCCTCGCCGATGCGCTCGCCGCGGAAGTGTTCAAGCAGGCGCGCGTCACGTCCTATGAGAAGGTCCGCGATATTCCCGGCGACACGCTGGACGCCGTGGAATGCGCCCATCCGCTGCGCGGTTTCGGTGGCGGCTACGAATTCACCGTGCCGCTGCTCGCCGGCGAGCATGTCACCGACGACACCGGAACCGGCTTCGTGCACACCGCGCCGAGCCACGGCCGCGAGGACTTCGATGTCTGGACGGCCAACACCCGCGAGCTCGATGCGCGTGGCATCAAGACTTCGATTCCCTACACGGTAGATGAAAACGGCGCCTTCACCGATCACGCGCCCGGCTTCACGGGCAAGCGCGTGCTCAACGACAAAGGCGAGAAGGGCGACGCCAACGAGGCCGTGATCAAGGCGCTGATCGAGGCCGGCAAGCTGCTCGCGCGCGGCCGCCTCAAGCACCAGTACCCGCATTCCTGGCGCTCCAAGAAGCCGGTGATCTTCCGCAACACGCCGCAATGGTTCATCGCGATGGACAAGGACATCGCTGAGAACGGCCATGCGAAGAAGGGCGACACGCTGCGGGCCCGCGCGCTGCAAGCGATCTCGGTCACGCAATGGGTGCCGCCGGCCGGCGAGAACCGCATCAACGGCATGATCGCCAATCGCCCGGACTGGGTGATCTCGCGCCAGCGCGCCTGGGGCGTGCCGATCGCCGTGTTCGTGCGCGAGAACAGCGACGGCTCGGCCGAGATCCTGCAGGACGAGGTCGTCAACCAGCGCATCACCGAAGCGTTCATGGAGGAAGGCGCCGACGCCTGGTACATGGACGGCGCCCGCGAGCGCTTCCTCGGCAGCCGCGCGTCGGAGAACTGGAAGAAGGTCGACGACATCTGCGACGTCTGGTTCGATTCCGGCTCCACGCACGCCTTCGTGCTGGAAGACCGCCAGAACTTCCCGCAGCTCGGCAACATCGTCCGCAAGATCGACGGCGGCAATGACACCGTGATGTATCTCGAAGGCAGCGACCAGCACCGCGGCTGGTTCCACTCGTCGCTGCTGGAAAGCGCCGGCACGCGCGGGCGTGCGCCGTACGACATCGTGCTCACCCACGGCTTCACGCTCGACGAGAACGGCCGCAAGATGTCGAAGTCGCTCGGCAACACGGTCGAGCCGCAGAAGGTGATCAAGGATTCCGGCGCCGATATCCTGCGCCTGTGGGTCTGCGCCACCGATTACGCCGACGACCAGCGCATCGGGCCGGAGATCCTGAAGAACACCATCGAGACCTATCGCAAGCTGCGCAACTCGATCCGCTGGATGCTCGGCACGCTGCATCATTTCAAGCCGAGCGAGAAGGTCGCCCTCGCCGAGATGCCCGAGCTCGAGCGGCTGATGCTGCACGAACTGGCCGGCCACACCGAAACGATCCGCAAGGCCTATGCCGCGTTCGACTACAAGACCGTGGTCGCAACTCTCGCGGCCTTCATGAACTCCGAGCTGTCGGCGTTCTACTTCGACATCCGCAAGGACACGCTGTATTGCGACCCGCCGTCCTCGGTGGCGCGCAAGGCGGCGCTGACCACGATCGACCTGCTCTGCGACGCGATCCTGAAATGGCTGGCGCCGATCCTGAGCTTCACCACCGACGAAGCCTGGCGGATGTACCGGCCGAACGCCGAACCCTCGGTGCATCTCACGCTGTTCCCCGAAGGTCTCGAACAGTTCCGCGACGATGCCCTCGCCGCGAAGTGGGAGACGATCCGCAACGTCCGCCGCGTCGTCACCGGTGCGCTCGAGCTCGAGCGCGCCGCCAAGCGGATCGGCTCGTCGCTCGAGGCCTCGCCGGTGATCTATATCGCCGACCGACAGATGCTGGCCACGTTGTTCGACATCGATCTCGCCGAGGTCTGCATCACCTCGAACTACGAGGTGCGCGAGGGCGAGGCGCCGGCCACAGCCTTCCGTCTCGATGCCGTGCCCGGCGTCGCCGTGGTGGTCGAGAAGGCGGTCGGCACCAAATGCGCGCGCTCGTGGAAGATCCTGCCTGATATCGGCGAGGATCCTGAATATCCCGACGTCTCGCCGCGCGACGCGCAAGCGCTGCGCGAATGGAAGGCGCTGGGGGTCACGGCTTGAGCTCGCCGGTTCGCGCCGGTGTGCTGGCGGCGGTCATCACCCTGATCGCCGACCAGACCTCCAAGCTCTGGCTGCTCTTCGTCTTCGGCATTGCCCACCGCGGCGCCGTCGAGGTGACGCCGTTCTTCGACCTGGTGCTGGCCTGGAATCCCGGCATCAGCTTCGGCTGGTTTCAGAGCGAGACCCCGGCGGCGCAGATTCTGCTGATGGTGATCAAGGCCGCCGCCGTGATCGCGCTGGCGATCTGGATGGCGCGGTCGCGGACCTGGCTCGCGACGGTGTCGCTCGGGCTGATCATCGGCGGTGCGATCGGGAATGGGATCGACCGCTTCGCCTATGGCGCGGTGGTCGATTTTGCCCTGTTTCATGTCGAGATCGGGGGAAAAACCTTCAATTGGTACGTATTCAACCTCGCCGATGTGGCGATCGTTGCTGGCGTGGCGGCCCTATTGTATGATTCCGTCATGGGGACCCCCGCCGTAAAAGCGCCCTGATCCCGGCCGATACGAACCGGTCGGCGGCCGACCTGCACCTAGCGGAACTGAGCGCTAAGCCAGTGATCGCTTTGGCGAATTTTGAGATGGGAATAGCGCGATGCGCAACACCAAAGTCCGCGGTTATCTGATCGAGACGTCCCGGCTGCCGCTGCTGCGCGGCCTGCGTCTGGCGTTCGTTGCGGCCGGGATCGGCCTGGTGATGACGGCCGGCCCGGTGCGTGCCGGCGACGATGAAGATGACGGCGATGACGGCCTGACCTTCGAAGAGCGGATCATCGACAATCTGATGACCGGGCTCGGCGCCAAGAGCGCCGCCAGCAAGGGCATCGACTATCGCGAGCGCTCGCCGCTGGTGGTGCCGCCGAAGCTCGACCTGCCGCCGCCTGCCTCGGCCGCCCAGGTCAACGCGCCGAACTGGCCGAAGGACCCCGATATCGCGGCGCGCAAGGCTGCGATCGCGGCGCGCAAGAAGGAAGTCAAGAAGGAGCCGTGGCAGGAGGCTGTGCCTCTGACGCAGGCCGAGATCGAGGCCGGGCGGAAGCAGCAGACCGCCACCGACGGCAGGAAAGAGCCACTTGAGCCTGGCGTCAGCACCAATCCGTCGCTGATGCCGAGCCAGCTCGGTTACACCGGCGGTCTGCTCGGCATGTTCAAGGGAAACAGCAGCGAGTCCAAGCCGTTCAAGGGTGAGCCGACCCGCGAATCCCTGACCGAGCCGCCTCCGGGTTACCAGACCCCGTCCTCGGGCTTTGCCTACGGCACCGGACCGATGGCGCCGATGGCCAAAGAAGGCCAGTATGACATCATGACCGGAAAACCGGTGCAGTGACCGCTTGGCCTCAACGGGCGAAGGCTGACATGAGCAAAGCTTAATGCGGAGGGACATCCGTCTCTCCGCTTCGTGACGACTGGCGCGGACTGCACCGTGTACGATGGCGTCTTTCATGCCCGGCCATCTGTTCAGGCTTCCATAAGGACCATGATGCCCTCACGCCGATCGATTGCCCTGTTCGCTGCCGCCTTTATTTCAACCATCCCGCTGTCGGGCACCGGCCTCCACGCCCAGACCACCGTCACCTCGGAACGCCCTGCGAGCTTCACGCTCGACAACGGCCTGCAGGTCGTGGTGATCCCCGATCACCGCACGCCGGTCGTGACGCAGATGATCTGGTACAAGGTCGGCTCCGCCGACGAGACGCCCGGCAAATCGGGCCTCGCGCATTTCCTCGAACACCTGATGTTCAAGGGCACCGCCAAGCACCCGGCCGGCGAGTTCTCGCAGACCGTGTTGCGCGTCGGCGGCAACGAGAACGCCTTCACCTCCAACGACTATACCGGCTACTTCCAGCGCGTGCCGCGCGAGCAGCTGCCCACCATGATGGAGTTCGAGGCCGATCGCATGACCGGCCTGATCCTGAAGGACGAGAATGTGCTGCCCGAGCGCGACGTCGTGCTCGAGGAGTTCAACATGCGGGTTGCCAACAACCCGGATGCCCGGCTCACCGAGCAGATCATGGCCGCGCTCTATCTCAACCATCCCTACGGCCGGCCGGTGATCGGCTGGCACCAGGAGATCGAGAAGCTCGACCGTGGGGATGCGCTCGCCTTCTATCGCC
Source organism: uncultured Bradyrhizobium sp. (assembly GCF_947648125.1). Taxonomy (GTDB): domain Bacteria; phylum Pseudomonadota; class Alphaproteobacteria; order Rhizobiales; family Xanthobacteraceae; genus Bradyrhizobium. Next base: position 330,169 of record NZ_CANSMR010000005.1, read on the forward strand.
GCTTCTACGCGCCGAACAACGCGATCCTGGTCATCGCCGGCGACGTCGACGTCAAGGACATCCGCCCGCTGGTCGAGAAGAATTTCGGCCCGATCCCGGCGCAGCGCGCGATCCCCGAGAAGCGTGTCCGGCCGCAGGAGCCGACACCTGCCGCGCCGCGCACCGTGACGCTGTCGGATCCCCGCGTCGAACAGCCGAACCTGCGCCGCTACTATCTGGTGCCGTCCGCGACCACGGCGGCGGCGGGCGAGAGCCAGGCGCTCGATGTGCTCGCGCAATTGATGGGCGGCGGCGCCAACTCCTACCTCTATCGCTCGCTGGTGATCGACAAGGGCCTCGCGATCTCGGCCGGCGCCGGCTATCAGGGCACCGCACTCGATCCGTCGCAATTCTCGATCGCGGTAACGCCCAAGGCTGGCGTCGAGTTCGCGCAGATCGAGGACGCCATCGACAAGGTGATCGCCGACCTCGCGCAGAACCCCGCCCGCGCCGAGGATCTCGAACGGGTCAAGACCCAGCTGATCGCGGAGGCGATCTACGCCCAGGACAACCAGGCGACCCTGGCACGCTGGTATGGCGGCGCGCTGACCACCGGGCTCAGCATCGACGACATCAGGAGCTGGCCGGATCGCATTCGCGCCGTCACCGCCGAGCAGGTGCGCGCTGCTGCTGCCACCTGGCTCGACAAGAAGCGGTCGGTGACCGGCTATCTGATCAAGGATACTGCGCCGAAACGCGAGGAGAAGCGCTCGTGACCTATTCCATCACCCGCCGCGCGGCGTTGATCGGCGGCGCCTGCGCCGCGATGCTGACGCTGACGTCAGTGCCCTCGCAGGCTGCGGCCAAGATCCAGCGGCTGGTGTCGCCCGGCGGCATCGAGGCGTGGTTCGTGCAGGACGCCACCGTGCCGTTGATCGCGATGGAATATTCCTTCGGCGGCGGCGCCGGCCAGGATCCGCCCGGCAAGCCCGGCGTCGGCAATCTGGTCGCCGACCTGCTCGACGAGGGCTCCGGCGATCTCGATTCGAAATCCTATCATGAGCGGCTCGAGCGCCGCGCCATCGAGCTCAGCTTCCAGTCCAACCGCGATCAGTTCCGCGGCTCGCTGCGCATGCTCAAGGACAACAAGGACGAAGCCTACGACCTGTTGCGGATGGCGCTGACCTCGCCGCGGTTCGAGCCGAAGGACGTCGAACGCATCCGCGCCCAGGTGATCTCCAACCTGCGCCGCGAATCGACCAATCCGTCCTCGCTGTCCGGCCGCAAGTTCCTCGAGCTCGCCTTCGGCGATCATCCCTATGCCAGGCCGGCGACCGGCACGCTCGAGAGCGTGCCGACGATCGAGATCTCCGATCTGAAGGACTATGTCCGCCGCATCATCGCCAAGGACACGTTGCGGATCGCCGTGGTCGGCGATGTCGATCCCGATACGCTCGGCAAGCTCCTGGACAAGACCTTTGGCGGCCTGCCGGCCAAGGCCGAATTGACGGCGATTCCCGACGTCGTGGCGACCAAGCCGCCGCAGCGCGCCTTCGTTCCGCTCGACGTGCCGCAGACCGTCGTCACCTTCGGCGGCCCCGGCATCAACAGGCACGACCCGGACTTCATGGCCGCCTATGTGGTGAACCACATCCTCGGCGGCGGCGGGCTGTCGTCGCGGCTCTACAAGGAAGTGCGCGAGAAGCGCGGGCTGGCCTATTCGATCTATGAGGCGCTGCTCTGGATGGATCACTCCGCGCTTTTCATCGGCAATACCGGCACCCGTGCCGACCGCGCCGGCGAGACCGTCGATGCGATCGAGGCGGAGATCCGCCGTATCGCCGAGCAAGGTCCGACGCAGCAGGAGCTCGACGAGGCGAAGTCCTATCTGAAGGGCTCGCAGATGCTGGCGCTCGACACCTCCTCCAAGCTCGCGCAGGCGATGCTGCAATACCAGCTCGACAAGCTGCCGATCGACTACATCGAGAAGCGCAGCGCTATCGTCGATGCGGTGACGCTCGACGACGTCAAGCGGGTCTCCAAGCGGCTATGGGGCAACGGCCTGCTCACCGTGATCGTCGGCCGCGCCCCGCAAGCCGCAGCGCAGTCGGTATCGGCGCCGCCGAAGGCGAACTGACGCGTTTCGGCGCGCCGCTCCTCCTTCTACACACCACCGTTGTGGCCACCCCTCTCCCCAACCCTCCCCCACAAGGGGGGAGGGAGCCCACCCGCTTGTGCGCCCCTTACTTGCCCGACCGCGGAAGTGTCGGCTGTGACGCGATGTGAGGTAAGCAGGCTAGTCAGGCTCCCTCCCCCCTTGTGGGGGAGGGTGGGGAGAGGGGTCGCCGCGCACACGGACCGCTGACGTAACGAACGCTGCATCAACGCCGCCCAAGCACGCCCAGCACAAACCCGCTATCCTGCGGCCGCCGATTCTTCCCTCCACCGGGTGATGTCATGCTGCGGCTGTCCCGCGACCTTACGATCGACGAGAACGACATTGAGATCGTTTTTGTCCGCGCCTCCGGTCCGGGCGGGCAGAATGTCAACAAGGTCTCGACCGCAGCCCAGCTCCGCTTCGACACGAACAAGATCGCGCTGCCGCCGGACGCCGCGCAGCGGCTGGCGCGGCTTGCCGGCAGCCGCATGACCAAGGACGGCGTGATCGTGATCCAGGCGTTCCGCTTCCGCACCCAGGAACGCAATCGCGCAGACGCGATCGAGCGGTTGTTCGAGATGCTGAAGGAGGCAATGGTGCGGCCGACACCGCGGCGCCCGACCAGGCCGACGCTCGGCTCCAAGCAACGCCGGCTCGAAGGCAAGAAGCGCCGCAGCGACATCAAGGCCGGCCGCGGCAGTCAACGTTTCGACGATTAGAGCGGTTCGCGTGAAGAAAACGCGTCAAAACTAGAATCTGGAGCCCCGTTCCGATTCAATCGGAACGAAGAAAAAGGCTCTAGGGAGCACCGGACGCAGCGCACGCACGGCGCTGCATCCGGGATCCGATCATCGCGGATCAGTACTTCTTGGTTGCAGGCGCCATCTCGGAACCGCCGCCCGACTTCGGTGTCGCGTGTCCGCTGCCGACCGTTCCCTTGCTGCCCGACTTGGCGCTGGTACCGCTCTTTTGCGTCGGCGAAGTCGGTTGCGCCGCCATTTCCTCATCGCCGCTGCCAGACATGCCGCCGCCCTGCTGCAGGGTACCTCGGCCCTGTGCACCGCCGCGAAGCTGGGTATCCGGCGTAGCCGCCCCCTGTGCCAGGACGGGGCCGGCCATCGCGGCCGAGATGGCAAGGGCGAGCACGCTGGTCTTTGCAAACGTCATCCATTTCTCCAGGACTTTGATTGACGATGGACGGAGCGGCGCAGGTGTGCGCCGTTTGCAACGCCGACCCTGAACCCCATCGCGCGAGACTGAATTTTCCGCAAACGGCGCACGCGCAATGCAAGCGGCGCCATGTGGTGATCGTGCAGGGATTTCGCGGTCATTTTGCGGATTTGTCGTCCGCATATGCGGCAACCATCGGTTCCGCGCCAGATCGCCGCCCAGCTTTGTTCTGCTGTGAAACAGCCCGCTACTACCAACGGCCGATTTCAGCCTCCTACAGTCAGCGCACAGAGGCGGTGATGTATATGACAAAGCTGCGCGCAAGGTGGACGTTGGCGCTGGCATTTTGCAGCGCGATGTTTGCAGTGCAAATGACGGCTGCGCAAATGCCCTTGCCTGCCGCCAAGCCGCCCGACGGGGCGACGCTGTTCAAGCAGCAATGCGCGACCTGCCACACGTCAAACATTTCAGATCCCGTCCGGCAAGGACCGTCGCTCTACAAGATCGTCGGCCGCCATGCCGGCAAGGCCGACGGCTTCAAATATTCCGCGGGCTTCGCAAAGGCGGATTTCATCTGGGACGACGCCAGGCTCGATGCCTGGCTGACCAATCCACAAGAGGTGATCCCCGGTGCCGTGATGGCCTATCGGCAGGCCAAACCGGAAACCCGCGCGATGATCATCGCCTATCTGAAGGAGCTGAACTGAATGGCGAAACCCGTGCATTCGATGATCCGCGTGTTCGACGAGGCAAAAGCACTCGACTTCTACAAGCGCGCGTTCGGGCTCGAGATCGCGGACAATCTGAGATTTCCCGATTTCGCGCTGATCTATCTGCGCCATCCCTCCTCGCCGTTCGAGGTCGAGCTCACGGTCAATTACGACCGCAAGGAGCCCTACGCGCTCGGCGACGGCTACGGCCATCTCGCCGTCGTCGTCGATGATGTCGATGCCGAGCATGCGCGTTTCGAGAAGGAGAAGCTGTCGCCCGGCCCACTGCGCGACTTCAAGCATGATGGCAGGACGCTGGCGCGCTTCTTCTTCGTCTCCGATCCCGACGGCTACAAGATCGAGGTGATCCAGCGCGGCGGGCGCTTCGGTTAGTCCAATTAGAAAATAAACTACGGAGGAAACCCATGAGAGAAATCGATCGACGCAGCAAATATGACCGGCGTGTCTTTCTCAAAGGCGCGGCCGTCACCGCACCCGCAGTCGCGATCGCGACGTCTACGGGGCTTGGCATCACCGATGCGTGGGCCGATGAGGCGGGCACGCTGACGCCGGCCACGATGAAGACGCTGCTGAAGATGGCGCGCGACATCTATCCGCACGACTTCCTCGGCGACAGCTACTACATATCAGCGGTGAAGCCGTGGGATGACAAGGCCGCCAAGGATCCGGCGGTCAAATCGCTGATCAATGAGGGCGTAACCCGGCTCGATCAGGCGGCCAATGACCGCCATAAGATGCCGTATGCCCAGATCGCTTGGGAGAACGATCGCGTCGCGCTGCTGCAACAGATCGAGACAAGCGCCTTCTTCCAGAAGATCCGCGGCGACCTCATCGTGTCGCTCTACAACAACAAGGAGGTCTGGCCGCGGTTCGGCTACGAGGGCTCCTCCGCCGAGCATGGCGGCTACATCAAGCGCGGCTTCGCCGATATCGACTGGCTGCCGAAGGTTTGAACGGACAACGCCCAGGAGGAAACAATGGCAAAATTCGATCTGAATGACAGCGGCGTTGTCGTGATCGTCGGCTCCGGTGCCGGCGGCGGAACGCTCGGCAATGAACTGGCGCAGAAGGGCGTCAAGGTCGTGATCCTGGAAGCCGGTCCGCGCATCGAGAACCAGGACTTCATCAACGATGAATGGGACAGCTTCACGCAGCTCGCCTGGTCCGACGCGCGCTCGACGTCGGGCAGCTGGCGCGTCCACCAGGATTTTCCGGGCCTGCCGGCCTGGATCGTGAAGGCGGTCGGCGGCTCGACCACGCACTGGGCCGGCGCCTCGCTGCGCTTCGACGAGCATGAGTTCAAGATCAAGTCCGCCTATGGCGGCATCCCCGGCGCCAACCTGCTGGACTGGCCGATCACGCTCGCCGAGATGGAGCCGTGGTACGCCAAGGCCGAGGAGAAGATGGGCGTCACCCGCACCAACGGCATCCCCGGGCTGCCCGGCAACAACAATTTCAAGGTGATGGAAGCCGGCGCGAAAAAGCTCGGCTACAAGGAGGTGCACACCGGGCGGATGGCGATCAACAGCGAACCGCGCGACGGTCGCGGCTCCTGCCAGCAGATCGGCTTCTGCTTCCAGGGCTGCAAGTCGGGCGCCAAATGGTCGACGCTCTACACCGAGATCCCGAAGGGCGAAGCCACCGGCAATCTCGAAGTGCGCCCCGGCAGCATGGTGATCAAGATCGAGCACGACCAATCCGGCAAGGTCACCGGCGTGGTCTATGCCGATGCGACCGGCGCCATGCAGCGCCAGAAGGCCCGCGTCGTCGCGGTCGCCGGCAACTCGATCGAGAGCCCGCGGCTCTTGCTCAACAGCGCCTCCAGCATGTTCCCGGACGGACTCGCCAATTCATCGGGCCAGGTCGGCCGCAACTATATGCGGCACATGACCGGCAGTGTGTATGCGACCTTCGAGAAATCGGTGCACATGTATCGCGGCACCACGATGGCCGGCATTATCCGAGACGAAGCCAAGAACAACCCGAGCCGCGGCTTCGTCGGCGGCTACGAGATGGAGACGCTGTCGCTCGGCCTGCCCTTCATGGCGGCGTTCCTCAATCCCGGCGCCTGGGGCCGCAGCTTCACCAGCGCCATGGAAGGCTATCCGCGGATGGCCGGCATGTGGCTGGTCGGAGAGGACATGCCGCAGGAGACCAACCGCGTCACGCTGGACCCGAAGATCAAGGACAAGTTCGGCTTGCCGGTCGCCAGCGTGCATTTCGACGATCATCCGAACGACGTCGCGATGCGCGATCACGCCTACAAGCAGGGCTCCGCGGTCTATGAAGCAGTCGGCGCCACCGTGACCTACCCGACGCCGCCCTATCCCTCGACCCACAACATGGGCACCAACCGGATGAGCGAGAAGCCGCGCGACGGCGTGGTCAACAAGTTCGGCCAGACCCACGACATCAAGAACCTGTTCGTCTCCGACGGCAGCCAGTTCACCAGCGGGGCCGCGTGCAACCCGACGCTGACGATCGTGTCACTGGCGATCCGGCAGGCCGACCACATCGCCGGCGCGATGCAGCGCAAGGAGATCTAAAAGATTGATGTGATCGGATTGAATAGCAACTCCAGGGAGACTGCCCTCCCTCTCCCGCTTGCGGGGGAGGGCTGGGGTGGGGGCTCTCTCCGCGAGTCGCGTCGTGGAGGGAGCCCCCACCCGCTGCGCTACGCGCAGCGACCTCCCCCGCAAGCGGGAGAGGTGGAAGAACCCTATTCCGCAGCATCCATGATCGCCGCCGTGCCCCGATAGTCCGGCATGACCGCCGGCGCGTTCGCCTTGGCGCGGTAGATCAGGCAGGAACAGCGCAGCAGCGACGCGAAATTGTTCACCTCGCCGTGATGATCGAGCACCTCGTTGTGCAGGGTGGTGAGGAACTTGGCCAAGGTCATGCCTTCCTTGGCCGCGATCTCCTCCAGCGTGTCCCAGAACGACATCTCCAGCCGGATCGAGGTGCAATGGCCGTCGATCCGCAGCGATCTGGTCTGCGATTCATAGTCGCGTTGCGGCTGGTGCGCGAAAAGGTGGCACATGGCTATCCTCCCGATCAGATTATAATTTTTCTAAACGATATACCCGGGCGTGCGGCGTCACAATCGCCACGTAGGGCGTAGCTGACCCACACGCGAAGGTGAGCGTCTTCAAGGCGATGGGCCGGCTCCATCCCCAGCTAAAGGCGGCCATTCGCGGGCCGGCCCATGCATTTGGCAGGCGAGCCGACTAGAATGCCGGCGAACCTCGAATCCCTGTCCGATCACGCAAGCCATGCCCGTCCGCCAGCTTCCCGAACAGCTCGTCAACCGCATCGCCGCCGGCGAGGTGGTCGAACGCCCTGCGAGCGTGGTCAAGGAACTGGTCGAGAACGCGATCGACGCCGGCGCCAGCCGGATCGACGTTTTCACCGATGGGGGTGGGCGGCGCCGGATCGGCATCACCGACGACGGCGGCGGCATGACGCGCACCGACCTTGCGCTTGCGGTCGACCGCCACGCCACCTCCAAGCTCGATGACGAAGACCTCTTGCGCATCCGCACGCTCGGGTTCCGCGGCGAGGCGCTGCCGTCGATCGGCGCGGTCGCGAAGCTCGGCATCACCACGCGTCATGCCAGCGAGCCGCATGCCTGGTCGCTGTCGGTCGAGGGCGGCGAGAAGTCGGAGGTCATGCCGGCCGCGCTCGGCCAGGGCACCCGCGTCGAGGTCAACGACCTCTTCTACGCAACGCCGGCGCGGCTGAAATTCCTCAAGACCGACCGCACCGAAGCGGAAGCGATCCGCGAGGTGGTGCGGCGCCTCGGCATGGCGCGGCCCGACATCGCCTTCACTTTGGCCGGCGAAGAGCGTGCGCCGGTCACCTGGGCCGCCGCGCTGCCCGGCGCGGCCGGCCGGCTGACGCGGCTCGGCGATATCCTGGGCGCGGACTTCCGCGCCAGCGCGATCGAGGTGCGCGCCGAGCGCGAGGGCGTCGTGGTCGAGGGCTTTGCCGCCGCGCCGTCGCTGACCCGCGCCAATGCGCTCGGGCAATATCTGTTCGTCAACGGCCGCCCGGTGCGCGACAAGCTGATCCTCGGCGCCGTGCGCGCCGCCTATTCCGACTATCTGCCGCGCGACCGCCATCCCGTCGTGGCGCTGTTCGTCACCTGCGATCCGCAGGAGGTCGACGCCAATGTGCATCCGGCCAAGACCGAGGTGCGCTTCCGCAACGCCGGCCTGGTGCGCGCGCTGATCGTGCACGCCTTGAAGGATGGCCTGGCGCGCGAAGGCAAGCGCACTGCGGCCAACACCGCCGACGGCGCCGCGCTCTCGGCGTTCCGCCCCGCCTTCACCCCGCCGCGCCCGGGCAATTGGGACTGGCGTGCTTCGCCGTCCTATCCGGTCAATCCGATGCGCGCGTTCGAGGGCGCGGCGGCGCCCGCTTTCGCCGAGCCCGGACAGGCCGCCTTCGACGTCGGCACCCCGACTGCCGATGTGCGCTTCGAGGCGGCACCGGCACCCGATCTGCTCGACCGGCCGCTCGGCGCCGCGCGCACCCAGATCCACGAGACCTACATCGTCTCGCAGACCCGCGACGGCCTGATCGTGGTGGACCAGCACGCGGCGCACGAGCGCATCGTCTATGAGAGGCTGAAGGCCTCGCTGGCGAAGAACGGCGTGCAGCGGCAGATCCTCTTGATCCCGGAGATCGTCGAGCTCGACGAGGCGACCGTCGAGAAGCTGCTCGACCGTGCCGAGGAGCTGGCCTCGTTCGGGCTCGCGATCGAATCCTTCGGCCCCGGCGCGGTCGCCGTGCGCGAGACGCCCTCGCTGCTCGGCAAGGCCAATGCGGCCGGGCTGCTCCGCGACCTCGCCGAGCACATGGCCGAGTGGGACGAAGCGCTGCCGCTGGAGCGCCGGCTGATGCATGTCGCCGCCACCATGGCCTGCCACGGCTCCGTCCGCGCCGGCCGCCGCCTCAAGCCGGAAGAGATGAACGCGCTGCTCCGCGAGATGGAAGACACGCCGAATTCCGGCCAGTGCAACCACGGCCGGCCGACCTATGTCGAATTGAAGCTGAGCGATATCGAGAAGCTGTTCGGGCGGCGGTGAATATCCCGTAGGATGGGTAGAGCGCAGCGAAACCCATCGACTTTCATCCGCGCGGAGACATGATGGGTTTCGCTTCGCTCTACCCATCCTACGAATTCTTGCGCGTGAAGACCTCCAGCGCGGTGCGAAGTTGCGCGATCCATTCGTCGCCGTCCTCGAACCCGCCTGCTGCGATCCGCTTGCACACCTGATCGAGATCATCGCCATCGGCTACGTGCTTGCTGACCCGCCGCGCAATCGCGGCATAGCCCTCCGTCAGCAGCACAAGACCCGGCGCATTCGCGGCAACATAATGCTCGCGCGCCTCGTGAAAGATGCTGATCGCCTCATAGTATCGACCGAGCGCCAGATCAAAAGCCCCCACCAGCCAGACGCCCGTTGCCTCGCGCAGCGGTCCGAGCTCCAGGGTCCGCACCAGCCCGAGCGAGCGTTCTGCAAGCTCGCGCGCGGCGAGCAGATTGTCCGGACTGACCGGCTTGTCGGAAACGCTCCAGCCCGGCCAGCAATCGGCCGCCGCGTTGAACGTCCACCGCTGAGCCATCATGAGCGCTTCACGCGCGTCACCATCCAGCGCGCCGCGATGGCGCTCGATCTGGTCGGCGGCGTCGCGTGCGCCCGCAAGCAATGCCGCATCGTCGCCCGCGCCGCGCAAGGCCTTGACCCGCGTCTCCAGCTGACCGGCCAGCCCGGCAAGAGTGTCGACCATGGTTCGCGCTCCGCAAACGGTGATGAAGCAGCATCGCGTAGGATGGGTAGAGCGCAGCGAAACCCATCATGGTGCCGCGCGGACCAAAGTCGATGGATTTCGCTGCGCTCTACCCATCCTACGAATTCGAAATCTTCAGGAACACGAACTCCGTGTCGTCATACGCACGCCGCTCGAGCTCCTCGAACCCTTCGGGCGCAGCGAACGCCGCGGCCTTCGCCTCCTCCACAACGAGCAGCGCGCTCGGCGTCAGCCAGCCGCCGTCGCGCAGCGAGGCGAGCGCCTTGTCGGCGAGGCCCTTGCCATAGGGCGGATCGAGAAACACCAGCGAGAACGGCTCCACCGGATGCGCAGGTCCGAGATCGGTGGCATCGCGGCGATAGACCTTGGTCGTCCCGCCAAGGCCGAGCGACTCGACATTGTTGCGCAGCAGCGCCCGCGCCTCGGCGCCATTGTCGACGAACAGGGTGAACTTGGCGCCGCGCGAGGACGCCTCGATCCCGAGCGCGCCGGTGCCGGCAAACAGATCGAGCACGCGGGCGTCCTCGATCGGATTGTCGTAGGCGTGGATCAGGATGTTGAACACGGACTCGCGCAGGCGGTCCGCGGTCGGACGGATGTCCCGGCCCGACGGCGAAGCGAGATTGCGGCCCTTCAATCGTCCGCCAACAACGCGCATCAGGATGCCCTGATGTTGGCCGCTCGGGCGGTGTGCTCCCTTCCCCCTTGTGGGGAAGGGTTGGGGAAGGGGGTGCCCCACGGGCAGACCACC
>NZ_CANSMR010000006.1 GCF_947648125.1 uncultured Bradyrhizobium sp.
GCCCAGTCTCGCCGGGGAGAGCACGAAGTAAGCCGTAACCCATCGCGCAGGGAAAAGCCGGAGTTCCCGGTTACACCTGTGGTCCTACCTCCCGCGTTTTTTACTACGCGGGACCCATGGGTGCGATCGGCACCCGGCTTTCCCTGCGCCCTCTGCGAGAGGAGAGGGCGGAACGAAGAGCAAAGCTCGGGCAATTCATGTCGCGAGAATGCTGACGTATGACTCACGGGCCGCGCCACACACTCACTGTCGTCCCGGCCTAGTGCGCAATTGCGCACGGGGGCCGGGACCCATAACCACAAATGCCGATTGTTGTGCACCGTTGGAACGACGAGTCCCGCCAACTACAGCTGCTGCGGCGTATGGGTCCCGGCTTTCGCCGGGACGACGGATGGGGGCCATGCATTCCTCGTCGCCAGCCCCCAGCGATTGTTCAATCCTTGCGCAGCTGCATACTATTCCACCGCGGCCCCGACCGGCGGCCCGCCCGGCGGGCGGTGCAGGAAGGTGATCGACGCATAGGCGCCGACCCAGGAACCGGCCGCTGCGAAGCCGACGTAGAGCCAGTTCTCGGTGTAGCTGATCACCGCATAGGAGGAGAGCACGTACCAGACGCTGCTCCAGGTCGCAGCCGGCACGCGCTTGCGCGCCACGACCGCCGAGGTGAACATGACATAGACCGCGTCGGTCGCGGCGGTCGCGAGGAAGACGCCGCCGGCGGTGAGGGGATCGATGGCAGCCATTGCAACTCCTGTTCAGGTCGGTATGACGGTCGGGATCGGGCACCGCCATTCTGTCATCATGCTCGGGCAGAGAATAATCGCCAACAGGAATGCACATGCAGGGCATCCGTGAAATCCTTGCCGATATCTGGATCGGCGTCGGCGGCACACCGTCCGCGCTCGATGCGGTCACGCTGACCGGCAGCGAGCCGCAATTGCCGTCGTCGTTTCGGGTCGCGGCCGCAGCGCAGGCTCCGATCGCCGCCGCCGGCCTTGCGGCGGCCGAGATCTGGAACGCCCGCACCGGCGAGATGCAGAAGGTCGCGGTCGACATGCGCCATGCCGTCGTCGAATGCCGCAGCGAGCGTTACCTGCGCGTCGACGACAAGCCGCCGCCGCCGGCCTGGGACAAGATCGCCGGCGTCTACCGTGTCCGCGACAACCGCTTCGTCCGTCTCCACACCAATTTCCCGCATCACCGCGACGCCGTCTGCAAGGTGCTTGGCTGCAACGCCGAACGTGACGACGTCCAGGCGGCGCTGCTGCAATGGGACGGCGAGGCGTTCGAGACCACGGCCTACGCGGCCGGCGGCGTCGTCGCCTTGATGCGCTCTTACGACGAGTGGTCGGCGACGCCCCACGCCAAGGAGCTGGCAAAACTGCCGCTGATCTCGATCGAGAAGATCGGCGAGGCCGCGCCAAAGCCGTGGCCGGCGGGGAAGCGGCCGCTGGCCGGCATCCGTGTGCTCGACCTGTCGCGCGTGATCGCGGGTCCCGTCGCCGGCCGCACGCTCGCGGCGCATGGAGCCGATGTGCTCCTGATCTCCGGTCCCGACCTCCCGACGATCCCGTGGCTCACCATCGACACCGGCCGCGGCAAGCTGACGAGCTTCCTCGACTTGCGGAGCGAGGCGGGGCGGGGCGTGATGCGCGGTCTGGTCGCGCAGGCCGATATTCTCTCCCAGGGCTATCGCCCGCAGGCGATCGCAGGCCTCGGCTTCTCGGTGGAAGAGGCGGCGCGCATCAATCCCGGGATCGTTTATGTGACACTGTCGGCCTACGGTCATGCCGGATCGTGGGCCGAGCGCCGCGGCTTCGATTCGCTGGTGCAGACCACGACCGGCTTCAATCATGCCGAAGGGCAGGCGGCGGGTGTCGATGGACCGAAGGAACTGCCGGCCCAGATGCTCGACCACGCCACCGGATATTTCATGGCGTTCGGCGCAATGATGGCCAAGGCCCGCCAGGCGCGCGAGGGCGGCAGCTGGCACGTCCGGGTGTCGCTGGCGCAGACCGGGCGCTGGCTGTGGAATCTCGGCCGCCTCGACGGGGGCCTTGCAACCGAGGACCTAAAGGCGGACGCAGTGCGGCCCTTCGTCGAGCGGGTTCCGTCCGGTTTTGGTACGCTGAGTTCGGTCCAGCATGCGGCCGTTCTGTCGCGAACCCCGGCCTATTGGTCCCGTCCTGCCATGCCGCTTGGCAGCCATCCCCCGGAGTTTCCTGCCCCGGAGTTTCCCGGGTGAGACATTCTGTCGCCGTTGAGGTCGTCCAAACTTTCACAACAGGTGTTGCCGAAGTGTGATTTTTAGGTTGTTCGAAACGGCAATTCGGCACTATTAGCGCGCCGCTGGGGCTGCCCCGCCGGAAGCTGCAACATCGACCCGGCGGACCGCATGCTGAAAGAGTTTACCAAGAGAGTGCAGAGCTTTAGACGCCCGCGTCTGCTCGTCACCGCGGCGGTGCTGGTGGCCGCCTGCGCGGGTGCCTATGGCTACACGCGTATCGGCGCAGAGAAGCAGAAGCCTTCGGAAGTCTCGAGCCAATCCCGCAAAGGGGGCGCGCGCTACACCCCGTCGGCAGCGGAGTGGGCCAGCCTGACCTTCCAGACCGTCACGGAGCACACCTTCCGCTCCGAGCTGGTGACCGAGGGCAAGATCGGGATCGATGAGGACCGCTCGACCCCGGTCTACTCGCCCTATACCGGGCGGGTGACCCGTCTGCTGGTGCGGCCGGGCGATGCCGTGGTGAAGGGCCAGCCGCTGTTCGTGATCGAAGCGGCCGACACCGTGCAGGCGCAGAACGACTACGTCGCCGCGATGACCGGCCTCAACAAGGCGCAGTCGGCGCTCGATCTGGCCCAGATCCAGGAGAAGCGCGCCAAGGATCTGTCTGAAGGCAAGGCGATCCCGCTGAAGGATTATCAGACTGCGCAGGCCGCGCTGGTGCAGGCGCAGAACGATGCGCGCTCGGCGCAGACGCTGCTCGAAGCCGCGCAGAACAAGCTGCACATCCTCGGCTTCGGCGATGACGCCATCACGACGCTGCAGCAGAAGGGCCGCCTCAATCCGGAGACGACGGTGTTCGCGCCGATCGGCGGCACCGTGGTCCAGCGCAAGGCCGGCCCCGGCCAGTATGTCTCGACCGGCGCCAGCGACCCGGTCTATGTGATCGGCGATCTCTCGACGGTCTGGCTGATCGCCTTTGTCCGCGAATCCGATGCCGACAACGTCGCGGTCGGGCAGGACCTCAGCTTCAGCGTGATGGCGCTGCCGGGCAAGGTGCTGAACGCGCGCGTCAACTATGTCGCCGCTGCGATCGACGCGACCTCGCGCCGGCTCCTGGTCCGCGCCACCATCGACAACGTCGACAATCGGCTGAAGCCCGAGATGTTCGCCAATGTGACACTGTATTCGAAGGGCGACCACCCGGCCGTCGGCGTGCCGAAACAGGCGCTGATCTACGAGGGCGATCAGGTTCGCGTCTGGGTCGCGAAGGCTGACGACAAGACCATCGAGCTGCGCCAGATCAAACCCGGCCTCATCAATGGCGACCTCGTCGAGGTCGCCGGTAATCTCAAGCCGGGCGAGCAGATCGTGACGAAGGGAAGCCTCTTCATCGACCGCGCCGCATCTGGCACTTAAGACGCATGATCCGGAAAAGGGGGGAACCGGCCTTCCGGATCGACCATGCTCATCAAGAAAAATCCTCACCGTTGAAAGTGCCGATCTGAATGGATCGCCTCGTTGCCCTTGCCGTCAATCGCCGCTACTTGATGGTGGCCATGTTCGTCGCCGTCTTCATCGGCGGCCTGCTTGCGTTCAAGCAGCTCAACATCGAGGCCTATCCCGATCCGACCCCGCCGATGGTCGACATCGTGACGCAGAGCCCGGGCCTCTCGGCCGAGGAAATCGAGCGCTACATCACGATCCCGATCGAGACCCAGGTCGCTGGCATCAAGAACCTCAGGACCATCCGCACCATCTCGCTGTACGGCCTGTCCGACGTCAAGCTGCAGTTCTCCTTCGACTACACCTATGACGAGGCGCTGCAACAGGTGCTCAACCGCCTGTCGCAGCTTGCACCCCTGCCGGGCAATGTGCAGCCGGGCATCTCGCCAGTCAGTCCGATCGGTGAAATCTTCCGCTACCGGTTGAAAGGCCCGCCGAACTACAGCGTGCTCGACCTCAAGACGTTGCAGGATTGGGTGCTGCAGCGCCGCTTCCGGGCGGTGCCCGGCGTGATCGACGTCACCGGCTGGGGCGGCAAGACCAAGACCTACGAGATCCAGGTCGACTTCAACAAGCTGGTCGCCAATGGCCTGACGCTGCCGCAGGTGCTGCAGGCGGTCTCCAACGCCAACATCAATGTCGGCGGCAACACCGTCAACATCGGCTCGCAATCGGCCGTGGTGCGCGGCGTCGGCCTGATCCGCTCGATCGACGATCTCGCCAACACCATGATCTCGCAATCAGGCGGCAATCCGGTGCTGGTCAGGGACGTCGGCGCCGTCACCATCGGCGAGAAGCCGCGGCTCGGCATCGCGGGCATCGACAATGACGACGACATCGTGCAGGGCATCGTGCTGATGCGGCGCGGCGAGCAGAGTTCGCCGACGATCGCCCGCGTCGAGCAGCTCGTCAACCAGATCAACAATTCCTCGGTTCTGCCGCCTGGCGTGAAGATCGAGCGCATCTACGACCGCAAGGACCTGATCGATCTCACCACCCACACCGTGCTGCACAACATGGTGGTCGGCATCCTCCTGATCGTGCTGTTGCAATGGATCTTCCTCGGCGATCTCCGCAGCGCGCTGATCGTCGGTGCGACGATTCCGTTCGCACTGTTCTTCGCCGTGATCATCCTGGTGCTGCGCGGCGAGTCCGCCAATTTGCTGTCGGTCGGCGCGATCGATTTCGGCCTGATCGTCGATGCCACCGTGATCATGGTGGAGGCGATCTTCCGCCGGCTCTCGCAGACCACCGCGCTGTCGGAGGCCGAGCAAAGCCACATCTCCGAAGACACGGTGATGGGCATGAAGAGCCACGCAATTTTGTCGGCCGCGGCTGACGTCTCCCGGTCAATCTTCTTTGCCGCCACCATCATCGTCGCCGCGTTCCTGCCGCTGTTCACGCTGGGCGGTGTCGAGGGCAACATCTTCGGGCCGATGGCGCGGACCTATGCCTATGCCCTGGCAGGCGGACTGCTCGCGACGTTCACGATCACGCCGGCCCTGAGCGCGATCATCCTGCCGGCGCATATCCACGAAACCGAAACCTGGATCGTCAAGAAGCTCGACGCGATCTACCTGCCGGCGCTGAACTGGGCGATCGCCAATCGCAAGATCGTGATGGCCGGCGCCGCCGGCCTCGTGGTCACCACCATCATTTTCGCGCGCTTCCTCGGCCTCGAATTCCTGCCCAAGCTGGAAGAAGGCAATCTGTGGATCCGCGCCACGCTGCCGTCGACGATCTCGCTGCAGGAAGGCAATGCCTACGTCAACGACATGCGGCGGCTGATCCGCAGCCGTCCCGAGGTGGAATCCGTGGTGTCGCAGCATGGCCGGCCCGACGACGGCACTGACGCCGCAGGCTTCTTCAACGCCGAGTTCTTCGCGCCGCTGAAACCGGCCAGCCAATGGCCCGACACGCACGACAAGGAAGAGCTCACCGCGCAATTGCTCGCGCAGTTGCAGGCAAAGTTCCCCGGGGTCGAATTCAACTTCTCGCAGTACCTGCAGGACAACGTCTCGGAGGCGGTGTCGGGCGTGAAGGGCGAGAACTCGATCAAGCTCTACGGCAGCGACCTGCAGGCGTTGACCGACACTGCCAACAAGATCAAGGCTGTGCTGTCGACCGTGCAGGGCATCACCGACCTTGCGGTGTTCACCTCGCTTGGCCAGCCCACCATCCAGATCGACGTCGATCGTGCGCGCGCCGCGCGCTACGGTCTGGCGCCGGGCGATATCAATGCCACCATCAAGGTTGCAGTCGGCGGCGACAGCGCCGGCGATCTCTATGAGCCCGGCAGCGACCGGCACTTCCCGATCATCGTCCGTCTCGCGCCGGAATATCGCAAGAGCGCGGAGGCGATCCAGAACTTGCGGATCGGGGTTGCGAATGCCAATGGCGGCATCACGCAGATCCCGCTGAGCGAAGTCGCCTCGATCAAGCTGATCTCCGGTGCTGCCTACATCTATCGCGAGCAGCAGGAGCGGTATCTGCCGATCAAGTTCTCGGTGCGTGACCGCGACCTCGGCAGCGCGATCCTGGAAGCGCAGCAGAAGGTCAACGAGCAGGTCCAGTTGCCGCCCGGCTCGCGTCTCGAATGGGTAGGCGAGTTCGGCAATCTGCAGGACGCCATCAAGCGGCTGTCGATCGTGGTGCCGATCAGCCTCGTGCTGATCGCGGTGCTGCTGTTCTTCAATTTCGGCTCGATGGTCGACACCATGCTCGCGATGAGCGTGATCCCGATGGCGATCTTCGGCGGCGTGCTCGGGCTCCTGATCTCGGGTATTCCGTTCAGCGTGTCGGCGGCGATCGGCTTCATCGCGCTGTTCGGCATCGCGGTGATGGACGGCATCATCATCCTGTCGCAGTTCAACCAGCTGATCGACGAGGGCTATGACCGGATGCGCGCGGTGATCCGCACCGGCGAATTGCAGCTTCGTCCGGTGTTGATGACCTGCGTCGTCGCCGGCATCGGCCTGTTGCCGGCGGCGGTGTCGGAGGGCATCGGCTCGCAGGTGCAGAAGCCGCTCGCCATCGTCGTCGTCACCGGCATGATGCTGGCGCCGCTGGTGATCCTGATCACGCTGCCGGTCCTGATCTCCTCCTTCTCGCGCCGGCCGAAGGACAACGTTAGGTAAAGCCGTAGAGCCGTGCGGGATTGTCGACCAGGATGGTCTTGCGCACCGCGGCGTCCGGTGCCCAGACCGGAAGCTGGTTGAGGAGGCGGCCGTCGTCGATCTGGTACAGCGGCGTGACGTCGGTGACCCTCTTGCCTTGGGGTGTCACCGAATCCGGATGCGGCCAGTCGGTGCCCCAGACGATGCGCTCGGCATTGGCCGCGATCAGCGCCTGGGCCAGCGGCGTGGCGTCGGCATAGTCGGGCGCGAGCCTGGAGGCGCGGTAGGCGCCGGAGATCTTGACATACGCCTTGCCGGATTTGACCAGCGCGAGCAGATCGTCAAAGCCCGGCTGGCCCGTGCCGAGCGCGGCCTCGGCGCCGCCGAAATGGTCGAACACCACGGGTACCGGCGCTGCCGCGACCAGGTCCTTGATCGCGGAGATCATGGTGAGGCTGGTGAACAACTGCACGTGCCAGCCGCGCGCCCTCATCCGCTCGATCGCGGCCGAGAAGCGCTGCCGGCCGACATTGGGATCGTTGACGCCGCCGGTCGCAAGGTTGAGGCGGATGCCGCGGAAGCCGGCCTTCTGCATGGCGTCGAGATCGCTCTCGCTGGTCTTGTCGTCGATCACGGCGACGCCGCGCGCCGTGGGACCGCGCGCTGTCATGCCGAACAAGGTCGACGAATTGTCGGGGCCGTAGACGCTCGGCGTCACGATCACCACGCGCTCGACATGCAGTGCCTTGTGCAGCGCGCTCATCTCTTCCGGCGAGGCCGGTTCCGGCGTGTAGAGGCGGCCGGCGAAGAACGGGAATTTCGTGGGGTCGCCATGGATGTGGGTGTGGCAGTCGCAGGCACCGGCGGGCATGTCGAAGCTTACCGGGGTGGATGGTTGCGATGCCTTGGAAAATGCGTTGCTGCTGGTCATGGTCACTCCCGCTGCGATGGAAGCCGCCATCATACTGCGTCGCGTCAGCATTGGACGTCTCCCTGCGTGCTCGGCTGTTATGCGCGTGATCCGCGCACCGGCATTATTGATGGCCGGCGGGGGCGGAGGTTATCGGCGGAGAGAGCGGGCGGAAAGGACCGGTTCGCGGTGCGAACAGTTCCGCAACGCCTATTGTCCCGACGGCGTGCGCAGGCCGTGCCAGGCGTCGCGCACCTGATGGTAGTGCACCTCGGGCAGATAGTCGGGCGTCTTGAGATTGAGCGTCTTGACGTCGAGGCGTCCGACCGCGCTGAGCAGCGTGTAGGACGCGATCACGCGGTCGCGCTGCGCGCCGATCAGCCGGGCCCGCGCCGTGATCAGATCCTGTTGAGAGTTGAGCACGTCGACCGTGGTGCGCTGGCCGCCGGCAGCTTCCTTCTGCACGCCGGCGAGCGCAACTTCCGCAGCCTTCACCTCGGACTCGGAGGCCGACACCGCGATCTTGGCGCCCTCATTGGCGACCCAGGCGCTGACCACGGCGGTCTTGGCCTGGTTGCGGACATGGTCCAGCACAAGCCGGCTCTGCGCCGCCACTTCCTTGGCCTGCCGGGTCTGCGAAGCCGCGGTGCCGCCGTCGTAGATCGGCTGCGTGACCTGGCCGATCACCGAGGCTTGGTCGGTCCCGAACGTACCGAGCGTCTGGTCGCTGTCGCGGCTGCGGCTGACGCTGCCCTGCAGGGTGACGTTCGGCATCAGGCTGCTCTCGGCGACGCGGATCGAGGTCGAGGCGACGTCGACGTCGTAGCCTGCAGCCATCACGGCCGGATGCTCGCGCACCGCAAGCGCGATCGAATCCTCGCGGCTGCGCGGCAGCAGCCGGTCGATGGTCTCGGCCGGACGCAATTGCGACGGCGCGCTGCCGACCACCTGCGCATAGGTCGCCTGGCTGATCGCGAAGTTGACCTCGGCGGCGTTGAGATCGGACAGGCCGCGGTTGAGCCGGGCCTCCGCCTGCGCCGTATCGGTCGGCGTGACATCGCCGGCATTGAGGCGGCGCTGGGTGATCGCCTGGGTCTCCTTCAGGAAGGCGACGTTGGCGCGCTGCGCCTCGACCAGGGTCTGGTTGGCCAGCACGTTGGTGTAGGCGGTGACGGCGTCGAGCAGCACGCCCTGGCCGACATTGCGGAGGGCCTCGCGCCCCGACTGCACCTGCAACTCGGCGACGCGGACACTGTTTGCGGTCTTGAAGCCGTTGAACAGGGTCTGGGTCACGGTGACCCCGATCTGCCAGGGCTTCAGCGTCGCGCCCTGGATCACGTTACCGGGCAGCTGGTCGCGCACGGCCTGCAGGCCGACCGAGAGGCCGGCGATGATCTGGGGCCGGTAACCGGCCAGCGCCTGCGGCACGTTCTCGTCGGTGGCGCGCTGCCGCGCCCGTTCGGCATTGAGCTGCGGATTGGTCTGATACGCCTTGACCAGGGCCTCCGGCAGGCTCTCGGCGCGGGCTGCGGTGGCAGTCAGCAGCGCGCATGTCAATGCGCCAAGGCCGATGCCCGACAAAAGCACGCGCCTCGCTACGTCGCCAATATCAGCGGCACGCCCAACCATGTGATCCCGCAAACCAAAACCCCGGCAGTCCGCCTCCGCCGACGCCGTCGACACATCTACCTGTTTACGGGGCGGCGCCGCCACAGGCAAACCGCCGCGCCCCATCTGCACATCATTTCGGCTGTTGTCTGTTGCCGGTTCGTCACAGGCGAGCGCAACCGTCATATGAAGTATAAGTTCGAACCGCCGGCCGCCGATTCAGCGATGCCGGTCATCCACCGCCTTGCCCGGGTTCATCGCAGATGCCAAAAATCTTCACTGACCCCGAGGCGATCGCGGAGCATATCATTCGTGACGTCGGAACCGAGCTCGTGGTGGGGCTGCCGCTCGGCCTCGGCAAAGCCAACCACATCGTCAATGCACTGTACGCGCGGGCGGTCGCCGATCGCTCGATCAATCTGACGTTGTTCTCGGCGCTGACGCTGGAAAAGCCGAAGCCGAAGAGCCTGCTCGAACAGCGTTTCATAGGTCCGGTGATCGATCGCCTGTTCGGCGGTTATCCGGATCTCGCCTATGCGGAGGCGCTGCATCGCGGCGCGCTTCCGCCCAACATCAAGGTGATCGAGTTTTTCTTCCTCGCCGGGCAATGGCTGCATCAGCCGTTCGCCCAGCAGCACTACATTTCCGCAAATTATACCCACGCAGCGTCGTACCTGCTGTCGCGCGGACTGAATGTCGTGCCCCAGCTCGTCGCCACGCGCGTGGTCGATGGCGTGCCGCGCTACAGCCTGAGCTGCAACACCGATACGACGCTCGACGTGCTGCGCGCCCGCGCGCAGGGGCGCGCGTCATTCAAGCTGATCGGCCAGGTCAATTCCGAACTACCGTTCATGCCGGGGCCCGGCGATCTGCCGGCGGATGAATTTGATGCGGTGCTCGACAGTCCCGACACCGATTTCCCGCTGTTCGCGCCGCCGTCGGAGCCGATCAGCGACACCAAATATGCGATCGGATTGCATGCTGCGGGTCTGGTCCGCGACGGCGGCACGCTGCAGATCGGGATCGGGCAGGTCGGCGATGCGCTGGCGCAAGGGCTTGTGGTGCGTCACAGCGACAACGCCCAATTCCACGGCATCATGCAGCGCCTTGCGCCCGGTACCGCACAGCTCGCGGCGGCCGAGACCGGGCCGTTCGAGAAGGGCCTCTATGGCGTCAGCGAGATGCTGTTCGAGGCGTTCCTCGGGCTGATCGACGCCGGCATCCTCAAGCGCGACATTGGCGGCGTGATCCTGCACGGCGCATTCTTCCTGGGGCCGCAATCCTTCTATCGGGCGCTGCGCGAGATGACGGGCGAGCAGCTGGCGCGAATCCAGATGATGCCGGTGTCCTTCACCAACGAGATATTCGGCGACGAGGACGGCAAGCGCCGCGCCCGCGTCGATGCGCGCTTCGTCAACAACGCGATGATGGCGACGCTGCTGGGCGCTGCGATCTCCGACGGGCTCGAGAACGGCCAAGTCGTGAGCGGCGTCGGCGGCCAGTACAATTTCGTGGCCCAGGCGTTCGCGCTCGAGGGCGCCCGCTCGGTGCTGGCGCTGGAGGCGACCCATCCGTCCGGCAAGCAGACGCAGTCGAACATCCGCTGGTCCTACGGTCACGAGACCATTCCGCGCCACCTGCGCGATGTTTTCGTCACCGAATACGGCGTCGCCGACGTCAGGGGCAAATCCGATGCCGACGTGATCGCCGCGATGTTGCAGGTGTCGGATTCGCGCTTCCAGGGCGAGTTGATGCGGCAGGCCAAGGATGCCGGCAAGCTGCCGCGCGGCCATGAAATCCCGGCCGCTCACCGCGAAAATTATCCCGAGCGCATCAGCAGGGCGCTGAAGCCCGCGCGCGAGGCAGGTCTGTTGCCGTCATTCCCGTTCGGCAGCGACTTCACCGACGTCGAGCAACGGCTGATTCCGGCCCTGCAGATCTTGCAGCAGGCGCAGCAGACCCCGCTGCAACTCGCCGGCCTGCTGTGGCAGGGGATGCGGCATCCACCTGACGCCGCCGACCGCGAATGCCTGGCGCGGCTCGGTCTCGACAAGCCGACGCATTTCGCCGAGCGCGCCTATCGCGCGCTCGTGACCGCGGCATTGCAACGAAGCCGCGTGAACTAGCGGTTCTTGTTGACCGGCTTGCGCTTCTCGATGAAGGCGGCCATGCCCTCGGAGCGATCCTCGAGCGCGAAGGTCGAGTGGAACAGGTTGCGCTCGACATTCATGCCTTCCGAAAGCGGCGTCTCGAACGCGCGGTTGATGGCTTCCTTGGCCATCGCGGCCGCCGGACGCGACATCGAGGCGATCTTCTCCGCCGCGGCGAGCGCCTCTTCCAGCAGCTTGTCGGCCGGAACGATCCGCGACACGAGGCCCGAGCGTTCGGCTTCCGCCGCATCCATCATCCGTCCGGTGAGGCAGAGATCCATCGCTTTCGACTTGCCGATTGCGCGGGTCAGGCGCTGCGTGCCGCCGATGCCCGGGATGGTGCCGAGGGTGATTTCCGGCTGGCCGAACTTGGCAGTGTCGGCGGCGATGATGATGTCGCACATCATCGCAAGCTCGCAGCCGCCACCGAGTGCATAGCCCGCGACCGCCGCAATGGTCGGCTTGCGGCAACGGGCAACGCGGTCGCCGCCGATGGCGGTGAAGTCGCTGTTGAACATGTCGATGAAGCCCTTCGGCTGCATCTCCTTGATGTCGGCGCCGGCCGCGAAGGCCTTCTCGCTGCCGGTGATCAGGATGCAGCCGATCTTGTCGTCGGCCTCGAGATCGTCGACCGCCGCGGCGATCTCGCGGAACACGCCGAACGACAGCGCATTCAGCATTTTGGGCCGGTTCAGCGTGATGACGCCGACCGGTCCCTTGCTTTCGACGATGATGAATTCGAACGTAGCCATGACGCAAACCCCGTGCCTGATTTGCTGGGCAATGTGCCTGCTGGCGGGATGCGCTTCAAGTGGCTGAAACGAGGCTTTGGGCCGCGGCGCGAGGCTGCCCCCGCGCCGCAAGCCGCGAGGATGTCGGCCTAGGCCATGAACATGCGCGCGGCGGAGGCCACCGTGAGCAGGGCGCCGAAGCCGATGAAGATCTTGCCGATCAGCGAGGTCTGGTCCCAGCTCGCGCTGTCGCTGCTCGCCAGAACCGGGGCCGGCTTGGGCGCCGCTACGGCGGCAGGCGGCGGCGTCGCGGGCGCCTCCTGCTGGGCGGTCTGCGGTTGAACCGGTTGCGGTTGTTCCGCCGGCGGCTCCTGCTGCAGGGCCCGGTCGAGGTCGTTGAGCTGGTCGGATGCGACCACGCTGCCGTCGGGTTGCGCGTCGCCGGGCTTGTCGGAGGCGGCCATCACCGGATTGACGGCGGCGGGCGCGGTGCTCGCATTGCCGTCGCCGGACGTCAGCTCCGCATTGGCATTGGCGACCGTGGCGGGCATGCCCGCCGACGTCACGCTGCCGGCACCGTTCGTGGCCTTCTTGCTCTCGGATTTGTCGGCCGTCTTGGAAGACTGGTGGCGCGCATGGCGCCGGCCATGCCGCGAACTCTGGTCCGCGGACTTGTCGGTCGAAGCATTGTCGGATTTCGTCGCGGCGGGATCCGAACCGGCCGCATGCGCCGGCAACGGTCCGGCGAGACACACACAAAACGCTGTCAGCCCTGTCGCAACCATCAAGGCCAAGCGCCCGCTGGCTTTGATCTTCATTCTGATGATCTCCCCATTTCGCCCGTCCCGAACGCGAAATGAGACCCCGCGGCGTGTCTACACCGGGGCAAAAAAAGGGAATCTTCGGGCATCAGAGGGCAAAAGCTGGGCAATTTCATCCCGGTGGATCGTCGACGGCAGCAGCACCGATGCGTGTCGGACCGATCGGTGTTATGAGCCCTTCCGTCTGGAAACCCGCCGGAGCGATTCTTTGAGGCTGATCTTCGGCGCGGCCTTGCCGGAGGATGCTGGTCACGAATTCGTGATGTCCTTGGCTTGCCGCGTAACAAACTGAAAGATCGGCCGAATTGCAATTCAGGAGCCTGCGTGCGCGAACGTGAGGATGAATGGACCGACCTGATGCGGTCGGCCATTTCAGGCGATGACGCGGCGTATCATCGCCTGCTCAGGGCCATCACGCCGGTACTCCGTGCCGCGGCGCGACGCGGCCTGGCGCGCGCGGGACAACCGGTCGATCAGTCCGAGGACATCGTGCAGGACATCTTGTTGGCGGTGCATTTGAAGCGACAGACCTGGGACACCAGCGCGCCGTTCGCGCCGTGGCTGTTCGCGATCGCACGCAACAAGCTGATCGACGCCCTGCGCCGCCGCGGCAGGCGCATCTTCGTCAATATCGATGATTTCGCCGAGACGCTGCCGGGGGAAACACCGGAGCCGACCGCGTCGCCGAGCGAGGTGACCGCCCAGTTGCAGGCGTTGCCCGCGCGGCAGCGTGACGTGCTGCAATCGATCGCGGTCGACAGCACCTCGATCAAGGACACCGCGGCGAAATTCGCGATGACCGAGGGCGCGGTACGGGTCGCGCTGCATCGTGGGCTTGCGAGCCTGACTGCGAAACTACGGGACCGATGAGCATGGACACGGATCAACTCATTCGAACCCTGACCGCCGACAATGCCTATCGGGCTCGCCCGATCGGTCTTGCGCTGATGATGGCGCTGCTGGCGGCGGCGCCGGTCTCGCTGCTGATCTTCTTCGCCGAGCTCGGCGTGCGCCCCGACGTGATGACCGCGATGCATAATCCGTTCTTCGATCTGAAGTTCGCGGTGACGCTGGCGCTCGCCGCCTCGGCGATCGCGGTCAGCCTGCATCTGTCGCGGCCGGAAGCCTCGCTGCGCAGCTTCGGCTGGTGGCTGCTGATTCCCGCCGGCATCCTCGTCGCCGCGATCAGCGGCGAGATGATGATGCCGCAGCGCACGCCGATGATGACGCGCCTGATCGGCAAGAACTCGATGGCGTGCATGACCGCGATCCCCGCGATGTCGCTGCCGCTCTTGGTCGGCGCGCTGTACGGGCTGCGGCAGGGCGCGCCGGCGCGGCCGGCGGTCGCCGGCGCGGTGGCGGGCCTGCTCTCGGCAGGCCTCGCGGCGACCGTCTATGCGTCGCACTGCACCGATGACTCGCCGCTGTTCGTTGCCACCTGGTACACGCTGGCGACGGCGATCGTCGCAAGCGTCGGCGCGCTGATGGGGAAGCGGGCGTTGCGATACTAGGCCGCGGGCGCGGACTGCTGCATGCGATGGAAGCGCAGCACCTGCTGCGCGGTGGATGGCCGCAGCCGCTCATAGGTGTCCTTGCAGGCCTGCAGATCGGTCGGTTCACCGCCCGAGATGTCGTCGCGCAGATTAATGATCGATCGCACTGTCGACCATGACAGGCCCGAGACCTTGGCCAGGATCATCACGCCCTCGGCACGGGTTTCGATCATCATGTTCTCGGCGATGCTGACCGAGACATTGGCGAGCGCGGCAAGCGAGGCATTGGTCTCGTCGAACTTGCCGGCCTCGGCGAAGGCTGCGAGCTGGAATTCGTCGAGCCGGCCGTCCTGGTAGAGCGACTTGACCAGCGCATGCGCGATCGTGGTGTCCGGAGTGACGGCGGCGGGCGCCGAGCGCGCGCGTCGCGTCGCCTCCTTTACCGCGATCGGAATCTCCTTGGCCTGCTGCGGATTGGCAGCCTCGAGCCGTTGCCTGACCGCGTCCGAGGCCTTGGCGACCAGCTTGAGGTAGAGATGCCGCGGGATGTTCGGGCGCAGGCCGACACAGGTCGACAGATTGTCGTCGCCCTCGGCGCGGCTGACCAGCCGCGTGAAGCCGCGCTCGGTGAATTCCGCGCCGGGATTGTTGACCGCGCTCTGGATCACCTCGTCGTTGCCGCGCAGCACCAGCACGTCGGTGACGGCGCCGCTCAGCGTCTTGCGGTTGGAGATCGCGAGCAGATGCGCCTGGCTCTTGCTGCGCGCGGTCTCGATCAGGGTGTCGTCGTCGAGCCGCGGCGACAATGTCAGCACAGGGCCTGCGACCTCGATTAGGTCGTCGAATGCAAGGGTACGGATGGTCTGCGACGGCGCGGTGTCGATCGGGGCGAGGCGGTTGGCGAGTAACGCCTTCGCCGAATTTTCGATGTGCTCGAGCAGGCATTGGAAAACGTCGTCGAACAGCACGATCTGCTCGTCCGAATAGTTGACCGAGCCGTTGATGAAGAGGTCGGTCACGCGGCGCAGCGTCTCGACACGGCGTGCGACGGTGCCGTGCGCGAGCGTCGTCTGCAGCTCGTCGAGCAGACTTTCGGGGGCGGTCTCGGGCTTCGAACTCATGACTCTGTCCTGGAGCGGTGGCGACGGATTCTCCGGCGCCGAATAGGGAAATGAAAGGATGTTAGGCACTGGCGATGCGGTTGCGTCCCCTCGCCTTGGCTGCGTAAAGCGCGCCATCGGCGCGGGCGAGTAATGTGTCGGAGTTTTCGTGCGGCTTGAGCGTCGTGACGCCTGCGGAGATCGTCACCTGCATGCCGGGCGAGAATGCGCTCCAGTCGAGACCCGCGATGATCGCGCGCAGCCGCTCGAGCGCGCGCATCGCCTGATCCTGCGACAGGTCGGGCAGCACCAGCAGGAATTCCTCGCCGCCGTAACGGCCGAAGCGATCGATGCTGCGGAGATTGGCGAACATGCCGATGGCGAAGGTGCGCAGCGCCTCGTCGCCGATCGGATGGCCGTAGACGTCGTTGATGCGCTTGAAATGGTCGAGGTCGATCAGCGCCACCGCGCAGGAGCTGCCGTTGCGGGCGCAGCGCGCGATCTCCTCCTCGAGCGTGCGCATGATGCTGCGGCGATTGGAGGTGCCGGTCAGCTCGTCGAGCTCGGCGAGCTCCTCGATGCGCCGGTAGGCCTCCTTCAGCTTGACGCCGCTCTGATACAGCGATTGCTGCATCGAGCTCGAGAAGATGCCGAGATACATGCAGCGCCCGATCGTCAACGCGAACACCAGCATGGTGGCGAGGCGGTCGATCCTGGTCCCGGTCGGCATCCCGATCGCCTTGTCGGTGCCGAGGAACAGCGCGGCGAGGCCCAGCACCATGATGGTCCAGACGACCGCGGTCTGCCGCGCCGAGGTACGCAGCGCACCGAAGCCGAACACCACGAACAGGTTGCAGAGGAACAGCACGCCGACTTCCGGCGCGATGTAGGTGAACACGAGCAGGTTCACCATGTTGACGGCCGATTGCGGCGCGACCAGGTAGTGGTCGCGGAAGCGCTCGTGAAAACCGCGCTCCGAAAGCAGCACATAGATCGCGACGAGGGAGAGGCCAGTCAGGGCATAGCCCGCCGCCACCAGGACCGACGTGGTGCCGGCATGCGCGTAGATCAGCAGCACGACGGCATCGAGCACGAAGCAGGCGGCGATCATCGATTGGATCTGGCGGCGCTGCTTGGCCCGGCGCGCCAGGCGCTCGCGAGTCAGCCTGGGACGGCCGCTTTCCGATGCACCCGCGATCGGGCTGGGAAGTGACGACGCAGCGCTGCCCATGGTCTCGCCATTGCTGAAATCCGGCGAAAATCTAAGTGGGAAAGCCTTTAGGTTTGGTATCTTTTGGAACCGAATCTGCTCCGATGAAACCCGGTCATCACCCTTGTTTCGTAAGGGGAATCCGTTCGCCGAAGCGGGTCGGGAGCGATCGGGGCGGGGGCTTGCGGCGGCGCCCGCTTCGCAACAGCGCTGGCTTGCCGGCAAAGCCTTGGTATGGTCGCGCCGGATGGTGCGAGTCCGCGAGAGTTTTCACTATTATGATACCGCTTACCGAGTCTCCGGCGATTTTCCCTCATCGGGATCGTCGACTGTGTCATAGATCACACATGCGGTGCGCACATTGCCGTAATGTGAAGAATCTTGCCTCTCGCGTCGAACCACGCACCACCCCCCTCAGACCAACTTTGCGAGACGGCCATTGAGCGCGACACAGGCGGCTTCAGACGAGGTTCTGATCGCTCGGATCGCTCAAGGCGACCGGCTCGCCATGCAGGTGTTATACGGACGGCATCACGTCAGGGTGTACCGCTTCGGGCTTCGGCTCGTGCGGGACGAACAGGTGGCGGAGGATCTCATTAGCGAGGTCTTTCTGGACGTGTGGCGTCAGGCGGGCAAATTCGAAGGACGATCCGCCGTTTCGACCTGGCTTCTGGCGATTACCCGGTTCAAGGCGTTGTCTTCGCTGCGGCGAAGGAAGGACGCCGAACTGGACGATGAGGCCGCGAACGCGATCGAGGACACGTCCGACGATCCGGAAACGGTGGTGCAGAAGAAGGACACGGGTGACACGCTGCGCAAGTGCCTGACGGGACTATCGGCGGAACACCGGGAAATTGTCGATCTTGTCTACTATCACGAGAAATCCGTGGAAGACGTCGCAGAGATCGTCGGGATTCCGGAGAACACCGTGAAGACGCGCCTGTTCTATGCGCGCAAGAAACTTGCCGAGTTGCTGAAGGCAGCCGGTGTCGAGCGAGGTTGGCCATGATGGCTGCGAGCAACAAGAAAGTGCAGGGTCAAGATCCTGACGATGTCGAGATGCTGCTGCCCTGGCACGCGGCCGGCACGCTGAACGCGCGTGACGCGCGCCGCGTCGAGGACGCGCTCGCTTCCGATCCGGAGCTGGCCAGGCAGTATGCCGTCATCCGCGAGGAATATGCCGAGACGATCGGCCTCAACGAAAGCCTCGGTGCGCCCTCGGCGCGTGCCATGCAGAAGCTGTTTGCGGCGATCGATGCCGAGCCGGAGCGCAAGCCGTCGGCGGGCGCGCGGATGTCGGCCTCCGTCTCGGAGTTCTTTTCGAAATTGTCGCCGCGGACGCTGGCCTGGTCGTCCAGCCTCGGTGCGATCGTGGTGTTGCTACAGGCCGGCGTAATCGGTGCGGTGCTGATGCGCAGCGAGCCAGCCTCATTCCAGACCGCCTCGCTCGATGCCGCCGAACAACGCAGCGCGCCCAGCGCACCAAGCGCGGCCGTTGCACCCAGCGCGCCGATCACCCGCGACCTCGGCGCCAGCGTGGCGGCTGCGCCGACGCGGCTGTTGGTGCGCTTCACGCCGGATGCCCGGATCGCCGACATCACGTCGCTGCTGGACAACTACCAGGGCGCGATCGTCGACGGGAAGGGCGGCATGTTCCGGTTGCAGTTCCGCGCGATGGACAAGGACAGCGTCGCGGCGCTGATTGCCCGTTTGCAGAAAGAGAAGATCGTCAGCCTCGCGGTCGAGACGCCGTAAACGGCGGCTGACGGTCTGTGCCGAGTTGAGGTCACCATGACCGCCAACGGCCGGACCCGATCGACGAACAGAGCGGCCATCGCGGCCGCCGTGTTGTTGCTGGTGTCTGTTGCCGGCTCGGCCTACGCCCAGAATTTCATGCGATCACCGATCGGCGGCGGGCCGCAGCTCTCCATCGGGCCGCGGGTCAATCCCGGCATCGGCAGGGCCGGTGGCAACGCCGGCGGCGGGCTGGACGGCACGGTCGGCCGCATGCCGCTCCACGGCCCGGCTACGTCGTGGACCGACGATGGGCCGCGATCGAGCATGCCGCCGCTCCGTGCGCGTGACGCCCCCCGTTTCTCTGCCGATTGCGATGACGGCACGCGCCAATGCTCCGGCCGGCCGGTCTCCGTCAACGGGGGCGGCAAGGGCGCAGCGCGGAAGGGCAGGGCCGGCAGTGGCGGCAGCAGCCGCGCGCAGGACGTGGCGGCCACGCGAACCGTGCCGGACGAACTCGTGGCGGAGATCAACGGCGCATTGACCGAGACCCAGACCGATGCGCTCGCGCGCCGCCATGGTCTGAGCCGGATCGCCTCGCAGAACATCCCGCTGCTCGGCGCGACCATCGGCCTGTTCCGCACGGCTGGCAATCGCTCCGCCAACGCGGTGGCCCGCGACCTTGCAAGCGACGGCAGCGTCCGCGCCGTGCAGCCCAACTACCGTTATGCGCTGCAGGACCAGAAGCCGGCAGCGGGCAACAGCGATCCGGCGCAATACGCCCAGACGCAGCTGCATCTGCCCGAGGCGCACAGGCTGGCGCGCGGGATGAACGTTACCATTGCCGTCATCGACTCCGGCATTGATGCCGCCCATCCGGAACTGGCCAACACGGTCGCGGATACGTTCGATGCGCTCGGCAGCAAGGATGGCCCGCATGCCCACGGCACCGCCGTCGCCGGCGTGATCGCGGCGCGCGTCCGGCTGACGGGCAGTGCGCCGGAAGTACGGATCCTTGCCATCCGCGCCTTCGGTGCGGCCGCCGGCGGCGCCGAGAGTACGTCCTATGTGATCCTCAGGAGTCTCGATTATGCGGTGGCGCACGGCGCGCAGATCGTGAACATGAGCTTTGCCGGACCGCAGGACGCACTTGTCGCGCGCGCCGTGGCCGCCGCCGCGGCGAGGGACGTCGTGCTGGTTGCCGCGGCCGGCAATGCCGGCCCGAAATCGCCGCCGCTGTATCCGGCCGCCAATCCCGATGTGATCGCGGTGAGCGGCATCGATGCCGGTGAGCGGCCGATGGCGGTCTCCAACCGCGGCAGCTACATCGCGTTGGCGGCGCCGGGCGCCGATCTCCTCGTGCCGGTGCCCGACGGCAAGTACCAGCTGATGTCGGGCACCTCCTTTTCGGCCGCGTTCGTCAGCGGCATCGCGGCGCTGGTGCTGGAGCGCAGTCCGGCATTGAAGCCCGCCGAGGTGCGCAAGGTCCTGACCGGCACGGCCCGCGATCTCGGGACACCCGGACGTGACGATCTGTTCGGGGCGGGGGAGGCGGACGCGCTTGCCGCAGTGATGGCGGCGACCAATGCGCCGGTCGCGGCGACCGCGGACAAACCGTCGCAGCCTGCACCGGAGGCGGACGGCAATAACACTTCCGTGAGCCGCGCGTTGAATGAACCCGCGCCGTCGATCGCATCGCACGATTCCGCTGTAAATCACCGTGCTGCGCAGTGATTTTCCGTGCCGGACACCTGCAATGGTGCGATGGAACCGGGCGGCGAAAAGGTTAAAAAAATAGCCGGTGATTTGAACGTCCGCCGCCCTCTCACGACTTATGTGTGTGGGAGCGGTTTATCCCTCCCCGGCTGTATCAGGCGCGAGCGCCCATCCACCCCAAGCGCCCATATGGCTTTGACCCGTCCGGTTGTCCCCCCGGACGGGTCTTTCATTTTGGGGGCTGTCTTGCATGACGCACTGGCCGGACGTGATCGCGCTCGGCGATCGCGACGGGATGCGCGCGATGGCCGCGGCTGTTTGCTGTGGATCGTTCGGCTGCGCGGCGTTCGGAGGCGACGCGCATCGCCACCAAGGCAAGTCGATGACTTGACGAAGGTTCGGGCAACAAACTCCGTAGTCGAGCGGACTTCTTTCATCGCCCGTCCGCGATTAAGAATTTAGTTAGACTTTATTTACCTTTTCCACAGAATATCAGTGTCACGTCCAGTTGATTCGGTTCGGTTGCGTCTGCGTCCGTTTCTTTCCCTGCGGGCAACTTCAATGACACATCGGACCGACGTGGCCAGAGGCCAGGAGATCGTTGCACGCTGGTGCAACCTCGCCGAGCAAAGGCTGGAGCACCTCAACGAGCTGTTCGAAACCGGACGCTGGCGCCGCTATCACAGCGAGCAGGCCTTTCTCGAGAACGTCAGGGAAGCACGGGCCGCGGTCGACATCTGGCGGGAATTGCTGACCCGCGAAGCTTCGCTCGACAATTCGCCGATCGATCTGTCGTGGCTCGGCCGCGGCAAGTCGAAGCTGCCGCCGCGCGATCTTTCGGCGCTGCCAGAGCGCCGCTCGGAGACGGCGACATTGGCAGAGGCCGCGATGACCGCAGTCGCGGCCGCGCTGGAAACGGCGGCCGAGGTCCTCGAGCAGCCGGCCGTTGTGGCCGACGCGCCGCCGCTGGAGATGCCCCCTCCGGTGATGCCGCCGCCGGTGCTCGATCTCGACACCATCCAGCGGCGCTATCCGCTGCTGCGCAACGCGCTGTAGGCCGAAGGTTAGCGCCGCACCGCGTTCGCGCCGACCACGAGCTGTGCATATTGCTGGGCGCCGCCCACTGACAGGTCGGTGGTCACAGGGCGGGCGTGGTCGAGCCCGACCACCGCGCCGCGCGGGGTTTCCGAGATCATGTTGTTGTTGATCAGCGCGGTGCCGGCGCCCGGCACCACCGAGACGCCGATCCCGACGAAAGCCTTGCGCACGACATTGCCTGAGATCGCGACGTCGCGCAGATACTTGCCCCAGCCGGCGACGATGCCGAAGGTCGGCGCATTCTCGATCACATTGCCGGTGACGGCGCTGTCGGCCTCGACATAGATGCCGATGCCGGCGCCGTCATTCGGGTCGGTGCCGATCGGGCGCTTCGGCAGCAAATTGCGGATGATGTTGCCCTGGACCACCGCGATGCGGCCGCCTTCGTTGAAATTGCACACGGAGACGCCGATCGCGGCCCCGTCGACGGTGTTGTTGGCGATGACCGCGGCCTCGAACGCGAACTCCGAATAGAGCGCGACCTCGCGGACATTGCTGACGCTGTTGTCGGTGATGTGGATATTGGAGGCCGAATTGCCGCGCACCGCCGAGAAGTCGCAGTTGCTGATGCGGTTGCCGCGCACGATCACATTGCCGGCGCGGAAGGCGTTGATGGCGTTGCCGTACTGTCCGGAGCCGCCGGGACCGGCCTTGATGTCCTCGATGCGGTTGTCGGCGACGATCGAACCGTCATCGCCGATCGCGGTGCGCAGGATCTCGATGCCGTTGTCGTTGGTCCCCTTGATCGTGTTGCGCGAGACGAGGAGGCCGAGCGCGTCGAACGACACCAGCGCCGTCGACGCGATGCCGGTGAAGATGTTGTTGCTGACGTCGCCCGACATCTGCTCGAACCAGATGCCGGCGCCGCCGCTGCCGGTGAACTGGCAATCGGTGATGCGGATGTCGCGGCCGGACAGGCAATGCACAAGGCCGCGCCGCGCCGGCAGCGGGACGTTGCCGCCGTCGAGGGACAGGCCCATCAGGACGATGCCGCCGGCGCCTTCGCCTTCCAGCAGCGAGGCGCCGCCATTGAACACCAGCCGGCTGGCGCCGCGCACGCCGATCAGCTGGCTGCCGGGCGCAAGCCGCAGCAGGCCGGTGCGGTAGACGCCGGGCGGAAACGCCAGCGGCACCTGCGCGCGCGCGGCATCATCGATCGCGCGCTGCAGATTGCGGGTTTGATCGTCGGGGCTGCCGGGGCGCACACCATATTGCGTGACGTCGCGGCCGAGCGAGCCGGCAGATTGCGCGGCGCGCGCAGCATCCGGCGACATCGCAAGCGCGCCGGCGACGCCGGCGGCGGAGGCTCCGATCAGGTGGCGGCGGTTGACGTCCATGGGCATGGCCCTCGCTGAAGGCGCGAGCGGTGATCTTCGTTGCCGATTAGGTAATGCGAAATGCGCCGCTGCCTGGTGAACATGCCGACGCAGCCGGCTGTTTGTTGGCGGTAGGGTTAATCTCGGGTGCAGCAGGTCAGCGCGCGTCGTTAACGAGAGGTGGCCTGCCTCGTAACTGCGGGTGACGGCGCAGGAACTCCCGGCCGAAGGCGCGCGCTGCCAAAATATCGAAAACAACCCCATGCAAAGTAGGCTGCGGCTGCCGGCGTTCGACAAGGCAACTTGACACGTCGGGCAACTCAGGGATATTCTTCCAATATTCCGAAATCATGCACGCTCCTCACGCGCGACAGGTTGTGCGTGGAGGTTCTGCTATGCGTTGACGAGGACGCGCAGTTGTCCGCAGCCCCATGAACCACTCGAACGCGGCACCGCTCATATTCCTCGCTATGATCCCCATGGGCGTGGTTTTGTTTGGAGGCTTGCAGCTCTTTTCCCATTACCTCTGCGAGGTTAGGCTAGGAGCCGCGGCCGTCGAATTTGTGATCCTCAAAGGATTTGTTGTTTGGGCGATCCCGCGCGATGAGATCATGAGATTTGAAAAGCTCTCTTTTTGGGAGGCAGCTTTCACCTGGGCCATTAATCTCGTGAACCGTCCGTTTGGGCCGTATGTTCTCCTTCATCGCGACCGGGGCATTTTTCGGAAAGTCATTGTGACGCCGAGGGATGCGGACGCATTTTGCAAGGCGTTTAGAGAGCAGTGGGCAACAACAGCCTGAGCCGCGTAGGCGCTTATGGCCCTGTCACTTCGGCACTTCGCAAGGGGGCGCCGGTTACCAATAGCCACAATGGTCGCGCGCCTGACCGTCGTGCCGGGAACTCCGAGCTAACCCAACGAGCGCTTCTCCAGAGCCACCGCGATCTTCTCCAGGGCGGCGTTCTTGCGCTGCATTTCGGCGACCTCCTGTTCGCAAATCTCGACCATTGTCCGCCCGGAGAACCGTCCGCGCGCCTGCATGCCTAGTCGGCGACAGAGCCATGCCGCAGCCGCTAAAAAGACAGCAGTAGCAAGCCATGACGACACCTGACCCGGATCGGAGTCCGCGATGGCATGACGGAAATCGCCCTTGGACCAGTACGCCTTGGCGCGATTGCTGTGGGCGTCGTTGTCGTTCGGATCGAGCGCGATCATCTGATCGTAGTCGGCGATGGCGCGCTGGAGGTCCCCCTTGGCTTGGTAAGCGTAGGCGCGGTTATAGTAGGCGTCCCTGTATCTTGGATAGAGAGCGATCGCCCGACTTGAATCGGCGATGGCGCGATCGAGATCACCCTTCACCCGGTATGCAGTGGCGCGATTGTAGTAGGCGAGCGCATACTTCGGATCGAGCGCGATCGCCTGGTCGTAGTCGGCGATGGCACGATCAAGGTCGCCTTTGGCCCAGTAGGCGTTGCCGCGCGTGATGAGGGTAGCCTTGTTGTTCGCATCCAGCTGGATACTGCTGGTGTAGTCCGCGATGGCACGGTCGTTGTCCCCTTTGGCCTGATAGGCATAGCCGCGCTCGCCGTATCCGACCTGCTTTCCATAGTGCGACAGACCGCCTTCGAATGCCTGGTTGGCGTCCGCTATCGCGCGGTCGTAGTCGTGCCGTTGGTTGTAGATATGCGACCGGTTGAGCAGCGAGTCGGCAGCTTTCGGATCAATCCGGATCGCCTCAGTGTAGTCCTTGAAGGCGCGGTCGACCCGATCGGCGTCGTTTGTCCATGACCAGGAGTAACCGCGCTGATGATACAATTTGGATAAGCTCCGGTCACTGTAGTCTCCGCTTTCGATCGCCCGTGTGCAGGCGGCGATCGTCGCGACAGCGGTCTCCTTCGATCCTTTCAAGCACTCCTGCTGATCATCGGCCGCCGCTGCCCGGCTGACGGCTGCGGCGAGTGCCAGAGCAACTATCCAGAGATGCGCAGAGGCCCCCGAGCGCATATCTTTCATCCCCCGATGCGCCAGTGTCCGAGCTAGCCCGCAGACGGCTTTTCCAGAGCCGTCGCGATCCTCTCCAACAACGCATTCGTGCGCTGGGATTCTGCGACCTGCTGCTCATAGAGATCGACCCAACTTGTTCCGGATGATGTGCGGTAATTCCTGCGTGAGATCCACAGCCAGAAGCCCATCAGCACCAGGAACGGCAGCCAGGACACAATCAGACCGATCACCCAAGACGGTGAACCGCCGCCCGGCTTATTCATGAACGTGAACCATACGAGGAGAGCACCGACGAGCGCGACCCAGATCGCAACCAACAGAATCCAAGAGCGAGTTTTGGTCGTTCCGGCCACGGCAGTTCCCTTTGATAGGTCCAACGAGGCGCATGCTATCACTGGTTGATCGACGTTTCCCATGCCTGGCGCGGGCAGCCGTTGCCGTGTGGTTAGCCGTTGGTTGCAAGATCGATGAAAAGCTGTTCGAGGTCCGCCCGCGTTCACGCGCGCGCGGCTTGCCGGGTCAACTTTACGAGCTTCATGAGCATCGCCTCGCCGGCATCGACAAGCTGCTCCAGCGTGATGCGTGATTTGCCACGTTCGGCCGTTCCGTCATGCGCGAGCGGCGGCACGTGGACGAACTGCGCCAGGCGGAGGTCATTGTCCTCGTTGACGGCCTCGATCGCGCGCCAGCTCAGATAGTTGCAGAGATAGCTGCCGGCATCGCGCGACATCCGTGCATCTATGCCGGTGGCCAGCGCGGCGCGCAGCAGCTTTTCGCTGTGCGGCCCGAACAGCTTCGCATCGGCGCCGCCTTCGATCGATCCCTTGCGCGCGTGCTGGCGGCCGGCATCGGGGAAGCGCGTCGTTACCGCATTACGGGCGCGGCTTTCGATCCGAAGATATTTGGTGCGACCGGCAAGGCCGAACATCAACAGCGCCTGCGGGCGATGTCGTGTGATCAGCTCGGGCAAGTCGCGATCGACGGCAGCATAGGTGACGTCGAAGATGTGGCTGGTCAGCGCGACGTTGTCGAAAGCCGGGCGGCGCAGGGCGGTCAGCCGCTTCACCAGTGGCATGGTCGGGTTGAACGGCGCACCCGGGAACGGCCCGAAGCCGGTGACGAGGATGCGCAGTTTGCCGCTCAATGCAGCATCTCCGCGATCTGCTCGGCGGCGACCGCGGGCGAGATGCGGCCGCCGGCGACCTCGGCCTCCATCTTCTTCACCTTGGCGCGGATCGCAGCGTCCGAGCGCAGTCGCGCCATCATCCGGCCTTCCAGCATCGACCACATCCACTTCACCTGCTGCTCCCTGCGGCGGGCCTCGAATTCGCCCGAGGCGTTCATCGCGGTGCGGTGCTCGAGGATTTTTTGCCAGAGCCGGTCGAGCCCGGCGCCGGTCAGCGCCGAATAAGTCTCGACCGGCGGATGCCAGTGCTCGGAGCGCGGCGCCAGGATGTGCAGCGCGCTGCGATAGTCGGCAGCGGCGAGGTTGGCGCGCTTGAGGTTGTCGCCATCGGCCTTGTTGATCGCGATCATGTCGGCGAGCTCGACAAGGCCCTTCTTGATGCCCTGCAATTCGTCCCCGGCGCCCGGCAGCATCAGCGCGAGGAAGAAGTCGGTCATGTCGCAGACCGCGGTCTCGGATTGGCCGATGCCGACAGTCTCGACCAGCACGACGTCGAAGCCGGCGGCCTCGCACAACAGCATCGCCTCGCGGGTTTTCGCCGCGACGCCGCCGAGCGTGCCCGAGGAGGGCGAGGGGCGGATGAAGGCCTGGTCGGAGACGGCGAGCCGCGCCATCCGTGTCTTGTCGCCGAGGATCGAGCCGCCGGTGCGCGCCGAGGAGGGATCGACCGCCAGCACCGCGACCTTGTGGCCGCGCTCGATCAGGAACATGCCGAGCGCATCGATGGTGGTCGATTTGCCGACGCCGGGCGAGCCGGTGATGCCGACCCGCACCGCCTTGCCGGTGTCGGGCAGCAGCGCCTGCACCAGCTCGCGCGCCGCCGCCTGGTGATCGCCGCGCCGGCTCTCGACCAGCGTGATCGCCCGCGCCAGCGCGGCGCGGTGGCCGGCGCGGAGCTCCTTGGCGAGGGCGTGGATGTCGGGAGAGGCGGGCTTCGGCGAGGTCATGGCCTTGGTTTACAACGGCTGCCGGTTGCAGGCGAGGGCGGAGTCCGCACTCGTCCCCGATCAATCGCGAGATCGGAAATCGGGTGGGCGCGCCCGACGCCATGCGGTTGATCAGGGCGCGTTCCGCATCACCGCGGACCGACATTCCGGAGCCTGCCATGACCCGAGCCTATTACAGCACCGTTCTCGACCATCCGCTCGATACCGTGTGGTCGCTGATCCGCGACTTCAACAATTACCCCGCCTACATCGAAGGCGTCAGCGAAAGCGTGATCGAGGATGACAAGCGCGGCGACCAGATCGGTGCGGTCAGGCGCTTCTGCTATCTTGGGCTCTGGGTCAGGCAACGCCTTGCCGGTCACTCCGACACGCAGCATTCGCTGACCTATGCCAGCATCGAGCCGCTGCCGTTCCTGGCGGATGCCGGTTCGGACGCGCCGCAGCCGACCCATTACGAGGGCACGATGCATCTGCTGCCGGTCGTCGAGGGCAACCGCACCTTCATCGAATGGTCAGTCAAGCTCGACACCGTGCCCGGCGATGCCGATCGCTGGCACACTCAGTTCCAGGCGTGGATCCCGGACTGGACCGGCTCCCTGGTCAGAGCGCTGGCGCGCCAGCCAAGCTGAGGCCCGCTGAAGCAGCTATTGTTGCTGGTCGTCGGCGTCGGCCTTCGGCCGCGTCCCGCCGAAGATTTTGGTGCCTTCCGCCGTCAGATACGGCTTCAGCATCTCCCACGGCACGAAGACGACATACTGGCCTTCGGCGTAGGGGCCGACGGCGTAGGGCGGGTAGTGGAAGGTGAGGCCGGAGCTCTTGCCGGCTTCGGTCGACGGCGCCAGCGTCACGGCGCCGATCTTGAGCAAGGTCGGCTTCAGCTCCTTGTACCATTCGGCGGTTGCCGTCTCGCCGGCACCGCGCCGCTTCTTCTCGGCGTTCAGTGCGCTGACGACGGCCTTGCGCAGCGCCGTCAGGGTTGGGCCGTTGTCGGCTGTCTCGGTGAAGAAGGGACGGATGCTGATGCGCTTCTTCGCCGCCGTATCCCACAGGATGGTGTTGACGTCGGTGTTCGGATGCGCGCCGAGTGTGTCCATATAGTCGTCGCGCAGCACGCTGACATAGCGGCCGTCGACGATCGACCGCACCGTGTATTTGCGCTCGAATGAATAGCCGCCGCGGTCTTTGAAAAGCTCAGGCTCGTCCTTGCGCGCGGAAGCCGCCTCCGCAGCGTTCTTGTCGATCCACTTCCGGCCCTCGGCGAGGCAATCGGCCGCCAGCGCTGCGTCCGCCTTGATCTTGTCGTCGAGATAGACGTTGGCCTCGACGCTCGCGTTCTTGATCGTGGCGTCGGGCTTGGGATCGGCGGCGTGCGCCGGCAGCCAGAGGCACGCCAGCATGCCGGCAAGGCCCATGATGCGGGCAGACGTCATCGAGCGAGCGGCGCGCATGGAAAACTCCCATCGGTGGGCAGGAAATTGCGTACGGCGACGAAATTCTTGGCGCTGCCTTTTCCACGCTCGTCATGGCCGGGCTTGTCCCGGCCATCCACGTCTTTCTCGCCTGGAAGCCAAGACGTGGATGCCCGGCACAAGGCCGGGCATGACGAGTTTGTGGAGGGATCGAGCGCACCTGGTATGGCCCTGCTTCGGAGTGGAAGAGGGGACGCGGCAGCGTTACTCCGCCGCAGCGCTATGGCCGAGCCGGGCGTTGAGCTTGTGGATCAGCTCCTCGGCGGCGTCCGAGATCACGGTGCCCGGCGGGAAAATCGCCTCGGCGCCGGCCTTGTAGAGCGCGTCGTAGTCCTGCGGCGGCACCACGCCGCCGATGATGATCATGATGTCCTCGCGGCCGTGCTTCTTCAGCGCGGCCTTCAATTCCGGCACCGCGGTGAGATGGGCTGCGGCGAGCGAGGAGACGCCGAGAATGTGGACGTCGTTCTCGACCGCCTGCCGGGCGGCTTCGTCGGCGGTTGCGAACAGCGGCCCGATATCGACGTCGAAGCCGACATCGGCGAAGGCGGACGCGATCACCTTCTGGCCGCGGTCATGGCCGTCCTGGCCGATCTTGGCGACCAGGATACGCGGGCGGCGCCCCTCGGCTTCCTCGAAGGCGTCGATCAGCGCCTGCACCTTTTCGACCTTGTTGGACATGGCCGCTGCCTCTCGCCTGTAGACGCCGGTGATGGATTTGATCTCGGCACGGTGGCGGCCGAACACCTTTTCCATGGCGTCCGAAATCTCGCCGACGGTGGCTTTGGCGCGCGCGGCGTCGATCGCCAGTGCCAGCAGATTGCCGTTGCCTTCGCCCGCCGAGCGGGTCAGCGCGGCCAGTGCCGCGTCGACGTCCTTCTGGTTGCGCTCCTTCTTGAGCCGCGCCAGCTTGTCGATCTGGAGCCGCCGCACGGTGGAGTTCTCCACCTTCAGCACGTCGATCGGCCGCTCGTTCTCCGGCTTGAACTTGTTGACGCCGATCACCGCCTGGCGGCCGGCATCGATCCGCGCCTGGGTCTTGGCGGAGGCTTCCTCGATGCGCAGCTTCGGCACGCCGGCTTCGATCGCCTTGGCCATGCCGCCGAGTTCCTCGACCTCCTGGATGTGACCCCAGGCCTTGGCCGCGAGATCCCGGGTCAGCCGCTCGACATAATAGGAGCCGCCCCAGGGATCGATGATGCGGTTGGTGCCGCTCTCCTGCTGCAGGAACAGCTGGGTGTTGCGGGCGATGCGCGCCGAGAAGTCGGTCGGCAACGCCAGGGCCTCGTCGAGCGCGTTGGTGTGCAGCGACTGGGTGTGGCCCTGGGTCGCCGCCATCGCCTCGATCGTGGTGCGCATCACGTTGTTGAACACGTCCTGCGCGGTCAGCGACCAGCCCGAGGTCTGGCAATGCGTGCGCAAGCTGAGCGAGCGCGGGTCCTTCGGGTTGAACTGCTTGAGCAGCTTGGCCCACAACAGCCGCGCGGCGCGCATCTTGGCGACTTCCATGAAGAAGTTCATGCCGATCGCCCAGAAGAAAGAAAGGCGAGGGGCAAAACGATCGACGTCGAGGCCCGCGGCAAGCCCGGCGCGTAGATATTCGACGCCGTCGGCCAGCGTATAGGCGAGTTCGAGATCCTGCGTCGCACCGGCTTCCTGCATGTGATAGCCGGAGATCGAAATCGAATTGTATTTCGGCATCCGCTGCGAGGTATAGGCGAAGATGTCCGAGATGATCCGCATCGAGGGCGTCGGCGGATAGATGTAGGTGTTGCGCACCATGAACTCTTTCAGAATGTCATTCTGAATGGTGCCCGACAGTTTCTCCGGCGGCACGCCCTGTTCCTCGGCGGCGGCGACGAACAGCGCGAGGATCGGCAGCACCGCGCCGTTCATGGTCATCGACACGCTCATCTGGTCGAGCGGGATGCCGGCGAACAGCGTGCGCATGTCGTAGATGGAATCGATCGCGACACCGGCCATGCCGACGTCGCCGGAGACGCGCGGATGATCACTGTCATAGCCGCGGTGGGTGGCGAGGTCGAACGCGACCGACAGGCCCTTCTGTCCCGCCGCGAGGTTGCGGCGGTAGAAGGCGTTGGAATCCTCCGCCGTGGAGAAGCCGGCATATTGCCGGATGGTCCAGGGCTGGTTGACATACATGGTCGGGTAGGGGCCGCGCAGATAGGGCGCGATCCCCGGCCAGGTCTCGAGGAAGTCGATGCCTTCGAGATCGGCCTCGCCGTAGATGGATTTCACCGGAATGCCTTCGGGCGTCAGCCACGGCTCGGCGCTCGCGGCCGGCATCGCCGTGGCAACGGGCTGGAAGGCGACATCGGCGAAATTGGGAATGCGGGTCATTCCTTGGCTTCCTTAATCATGGTCCGGGTGCTGATGGCTGACGATGGTCGCCATCTTGTCCGGTCCGTAATTCTGCATCGTGGTCTGGCTCGGCAGGTTGGCGATGCCGACCACCCAGCCGTGGCGGGACTCGGTTCCGAATTGCTGCGTCGGGATCACCCGGTCGGGCCGGTCGAAGGCGCCGGTCATGATCTCGATGCGGGGACCGTCGATCCGCCGGAAGCTGAGCGGCGTGCCGCAGGCGGCGCAGAAGTCGCGCTCGGCGATCGAGGAGGATTTGAACGCCGCCGGCTTGCCCCGGGTCCAGGCGAAGTCCTCTTTGTTGATGTCGGCGAAAGAGGCGAACGGCGCACCGGAGGCCTTTTGGCACATCCGGCAGTGACAGATGCTGACGCGGTTGGGTGCCGCGGACACCGCAAAGCGCACGGCGCCGCACTGGCAGCCGCCGGTCAGAACGGGTTTCGCTGGTGCCTCTGCCGTCATGCCTGCTCCATCCGCCGATAGGCGTCGCGCAATGTCGCCAGCGCGTCACCGCCGGAGAAGACGAACTCACCGATGCCGGCCGCCCGCAGCGCCGCTTCCTGGTCGCCGGGCCGCCCTGCCAGATAGATATGCCTTGCTCCGCCGCCGTGAAGGGCCTTGGCGGCCTCAATGGCGCTGACGGCATAGACCTTGTCAGAGGAACAAATGCACGCCATCGCGGCGCCCGAGGCCTTGAACGCCGCGGCCAGCGCGGCCGCGTCGGCAAAGCCCTCGCTGTCGATGGCCTCGATCCCGCCGGTCTCGAAGAAGCTTTTTGCAAATGTGGCGCGGGCGGTGAAATCCGCCGGCGTGCCTAGGTTTGCGAGGAAGATCCTGGGCCGTGCGCCATGCGCCTTCAGCGCAACGTCCGACTTGTCGCGCAGCGCCTCGAACGGTTCGGCGAGCCGCATCGGCGCGAGGGCATCGAAGGTGACCTTGGCACCGGCGCTGGACACCGGCGCTGATGGTTTCACATCCAGGACCGCGAGGTCGGCCTCGTGCAGGTTCGGGAATTCGCTGGCGCCGGTCAGCACGTCGCGGCGCTTCGCCACGTTGGCTTCGCGCTGCAATCGCGTCGCGGCGACTTTGTTTTGCAGCAGCCCCTGCTCGAGCGCGACGAAGATGCCACCGGCCTTCTCGGTCTCCTGGAACAGCGCCCACGCCGCCTCGCAAAGCTGCGAGGTCAAGGTCTCGATGCCGCCGGCGCCTGCCGCGGGATCGGAGACCTTGGCAAGGTTGGATTCATCGAGCAGCACGAGTTGTGTGTTGCGCGCCACGCGGCGGGCGAAATCGTCCGGCAGGCCGAGTGCCAGCGTGTGCGGCAGCACCGTGATCGCATTGGCGCCGCCGAGCCCGGCGGCAAAGGTCGCGATCGTCGCGCGCAGCATGTTCACGTTGGGATCGCGCTGGGTCAGCATTCGCCAGGCGGTCTGCGCGTTGACGAAGATCGGCTTCGGCGCGAGGCCGCAGGCTTCTTCGATCCTTGCCCACAGGCGGCGCAGCGCGCGGAATTTCGCCATGGTCAGGAACTGGTCGGCATCGGCGCTGAGCCGGAACGACACGGCGCCACGCGCCGCATCGAGATCGAGTCCTGCGGCTTCCAGCATGCGCAGATAGGCGAGCGCGACCGCGAGCGTGAAGGCGAGTTCCTGCACCTCTGAGCCGCCGGCATCATGCACCGGCCGGCCATCGGCCAGCACGAACGGTCCCTTGAAGCCGCGCTTGATCAGGCCGTTGACCACCTGGCCGAACGGCTTTGCGTAGTCGGCCCACCTGGCTGCCGCTGCACCGCGCACGGCAATCGTGCTGAGCGCCTGATAATTGAAATGCAGGTCGAGCTTGGCCGGATCGAGCTTGCGAGCCTCGACCATCTCGGCAAACGTCTCGCCGGCATTCTCGCGTCCGATCACCGGGTTGAGCGCGATCATGATGCCGGCATCGAGATGGACGCCGCCGCAGGCCCGCGCCAGCGTCTTCTTGCTGGCGTCGGTGAGACCGAAGCCGCGCGCGCCGGGACCGCCGGCGAACTCGAATTCGAGGCCGGTCGCTCCGTTCTCGAGATCCTGCAAGGCCTGCGCATTGGCCGCTGCGGCATCGGGATGGTCGACCCGCTGCAGGATCTGCCAGGGGGTGGCAGCGGCGCGGCCCGGAAGGGGGCTCAGATTGGTGGCGCGACGATAGATCGGATCGATCCTCAGGCCATCATAGGTCTTGCCGACCAGCTTCTCGAACGGCGCGCCCTTCAGCACGCCGTCGACCAGCTTGCGCCAGTCGTCATAGGTCGCCGGTGCAAAATCCGAAGCCAGAGCCAAATCGTCAGTCGAGGTCGTCATCCGCCCAAATCGTCCTTCATCGGCCCCGCGAGGGCGCCCCTTGATTTGGCCGGAAATTGCCACGGGCGGGCGGCCAAGCCAAACGGTTGTTTGCGCTCGTGCGGCTTTTAATCGAGGTCCGCTAGACGGAAAATACCGTCCGTCGAGACCCCCGCCAGCGCATCCGCGACGCGGCGCCCGGCGATGACGCGGTCGGGAACGATCTCGGCCAGCGGCACCAGCACGAAAGCGCGCTCGAACAGGCGCGGGTGCGGCAGCGTCAGTTCCGGCTTGTCGAGTGTGACGTCGTCATAGGCGATCAGGTCGAGGTCGAGGGTGCGGGGTCCCCAGCGCTGTTCGTTCTTGCGGTCGCGGCCGAATTTGGTTTCGATCTTGTGCAGCGTGAACAGCAGCGCGTGCGGATCGAGGCTGGTGTCGATCTCGATGCAGGCATTGACGAAGCTGTCCTGCTGCGCGTCGCCCCAGGGCGGCGTCGAATAGTCCGACGAGCGCGCCACGAGCGCGGCCTGCGTCATGCCGCAGATATTGGCGATCGCCTTGCGAAACGTCGTGCGGACGTCGCCGACATTGCCGCCGAGTGCGATCAGGACATCAGCCATCGGTTCAACCG
Source organism: uncultured Bradyrhizobium sp. (assembly GCF_947648125.1). GTDB lineage: Bacteria > Pseudomonadota > Alphaproteobacteria > Rhizobiales > Xanthobacteraceae > Bradyrhizobium. The sequence continues at coordinate 33,663 of NZ_CANSMR010000006.1, forward strand.
TGCGGCGGCGGATGCCGCGAGCGCGTCAGCACCACGCCGACATCGTCGAAGATCGCGGCGATCGGTGCATGCGGCTTGTGCACGGTGACCTTGACCGCCCTGACACGCGGGAAGCTCGCCAAAATGTCCTCGGCCACCGCGCCGGCGGCGCGCTCCAGCAACTTGTAATTGGTGTTCTTGAATGCCGAAGTCGCGGTCGCGACCACGTTGGAATAGGACACCGTGTCGGAGAGGCGGTCGGTGCGCGAGGATTCCGAGAGGTCAGTATAGAGTTCGAGGTCGATCACGAAGCGCTGTCCGACCTCGGTCTCATGTTCCATCACGCCATGACGGGCATGGATGACGATCCCGGTGATGAAGATCGTGTCGGTCATTGCTGTCCCTCGATTGCGGCGGCCACCCGCAGCGCCTGAACGGTTTCGGCGACGTCGTGCGCGCGGATGATGCGGGCGCCATTCCGCGCGGCGATCAGATGCGCCGCGATCGAGCCGCCGATCCGCTGTTGCGGCTCCGAGGCCACGATCGTGCTGATGAAGCGCTTGCGCGAGGCGCCGACCAGCACCGGCAGGCGGAACACGTCGAGCTCAGCGAGCCGCGCCAGCGCCATCATGCTCTGCTCTTGCGTCTTGCCGAAGCCGATGCCGGGATCGAGCACGATCCGGTCGGACGCAATGCCGGCGCGCGCCGCGATCTCGAGCGAGCGTTCGAAGAAGGCAGTGATGTCCTGCATGATGTCGATCGCGGGATCAGCCTGCTCGCGATTGTGCATGACGATCACGGGCACGCTGCGCGCGGCGACGAGCGGCGCCATGCCGGCGTCGCGCTGCAGGCCCCAGACGTCATTGGCGATCGCCGCACCCTGGTCGAGCGCCCACGCGACGACCTCCGACTTCATGCTGTCGATCGAGACCGGCACGCCAAGCGCGACCACCTCGGCCAGCACCGGCTTCAGCCGCGCCATTTCGGCCTCGGCGGTGACCGGCTGCGAGCCATAGGGACGGGTCGATTCCGCGCCGATGTCGATGATATCGGCGCCCTCGGCGATCAGCCTGCGGGCCTGCGCCAGCGCCTGTTCGGGCGCGATGAACTGGCCGCCGTCGGAGAACGAGTCCGGCGTCACGTTCAGGATGCCCATCACCGCCGGGTAGGGCCTCAACAGCAGCGCCGGCAGCACCGCTGATACGGCCGGGCCGGTCACCGCCGATGCTATGGGCCTGGTTGCCATCATGCGGTGGCTTTGCGCTGACCGCAGCGGCAAGTCAAGGTGCCGCAGCGATGCGTGGCGCCGGCGGCCGCGGGTGCGGTTAAGGCAGGCTAATAGTGATGCTAATAGGTGATCTTGAGCGGCAGCTTGCGTGCCTGTTCGATCAGCAACTCGACCGATTTCTCTGACGGCATCACGCGGACGAGCTTACGCCGCACATTGGCGTCCTTCATGCTCTGCGCCAGCCGCGACGGATTGCGCTGTGCGAGCTCCCGCACGGTGGTGACGCCGGCGGCGCGGACCAGCCCGACCTTCGCCTTGCCCATGCCGGGAATCCGCATGTAGTCGGAGATGTTGGCCCATTCGAGCAATTGTTGTTCGCTGATCCCGGTCTTGGCGGAGAGCGCTTTGCGTCCCTTGACGGTGCGGGCGGCTTCAAGCAGTGCGTCGGTCGTGCGGATACCCTGCGATTTCAGTTTGGTGGCGCAATAGGCGGACAGGCCTTCGATCTCGGAGAGGGGGTATGTCATGATACTCGTATGCAGGTAACAGGTAGAAGGGAGCGCGCGTGCAGGGGCGTTGGAAAAGTGCTTCAGGCAAACTGGCTGAGGCCCGGCGTCCCCGAGATGATCTCGCCCATTTGATCCGCTCCGATTTTGTCGCGGCCGAACCTGAAAAGTTCACGCGCGACGTTCTGAATTTCACCCATGCTCAGGCCAAGCGCCATGAGCCGGGTGCCGACAGCCATCAGGCCGCCGCCCATCAACCGCGATAGGCCACCGCTGTTGTTGGAGGCGGCGATTGCCGCTTCGGCGCCGGGGATTTGGTCGATCAGAGCCTGGACTTTGTCGGAAGGTCCCTCGTTACGGAGGAAACCCAGAACGATGCCGATGGTTTTTTCAGCGACAGCGCCGTCGATGCCGGCCTTCGCGGCCAGCTGTCCAACCAATTCGTCCATCTTGCCCCGCCTCAACCGGACTTTGCCGGGTCGTTCTTGAAGATTTATCTTGAGCGCCTGTGTCACGAAATACAAGCGATCCGCGCATTTCAGTTCGTTTTCTTTTTCGATCGCGTCGTGACTGTGGCCTCGCTGCAAGAGTGAGCGGCGGATTCACACCATCTTGTCGCAATGCGCAATGCCTTTCGTCACTTCGCCGGGAATAAAATATGAGGAACCAGTGGCGCGACAATATACGTCAGCATCTGCTGACGGTTTCAATCGACCGGCAAGATGCAATATGATGGCACTGGTTCGGTATCGAGCCGGATACGGACATCGAACCGGGTTCGAGGTTTCGAACCGGGTTCGACGTATCGGACCGGGTGCGATGATCGAAACGATCTAAATCTCCGCGAAGAGGCGAAGCGATGGCGACCTCCGACAACAAGTTGGCCGATACCGACGAGAAGATTTTTATCGGCAAGGGTGAGGAGACAGCCTGGCTGACGCTGGCGCTGGCCAACCGGCATGGCCTCGTCACCGGTGCAACCGGAACCGGCAAAACCGTCTCGCTTCAAGTCATGGCTGAAGGCTTTGCGCGCGCCGGCGTTCCGGTTTTCGCCGCCGACATCAAGGGCGATCTCTCCGGTATCTCCGAGGTCGGCGAGGCCAAGGACTTCATAGTGAAGCGCGCCCAGGAAATGGGCTTGACCTTCCAACCCGATCAATTCTCGACCGTGTTCTGGGACGTGTTCGGCGAGCAGGGCCATCCCGTGCGCGCCACCGTCACCGAGATGGGACCGCTGTTGCTGTCGCGGATGCTCGATCTGAACGACGTGCAGGAGGGCGTGCTCAACGTTGCCTTCCGCGTCGCTGACGAGAGCGGCCTCGCGCTGATCGACATGAAGGATCTGCGCGCCCTGCTGGATGCGATCGCGCCCGACAGCAGCAAGAAGGGCGCCGACGAGGGCGAAGATCCGCTGGCGTCGATCCGCAAGGCCGCGCAGAGCTACGGCAACGTGTCCAAGGCGACCGTTGGAACGATCCAGCGCCAGCTGCTGGTGCTCGAGAACCAGGGCGGCGCGAAGTTCTTCGGCGAGCCCGCGCTGACGCTGAAGGATTTCATGCGGACCGACCGCGACGGCCGCGGCATGGTTAATATCCTCGTCGCCGATAAGCTGATGCAGAGCCCGCGGCTTTACGCCACATTCCTGCTCTGGATGCTCTCGGAACTGTTCGAGGAATTGCCGGAGGCTGGCGATCTGCCGAAGCCGAAGCTGGTGTTTTTCTTCGACGAGGCCCATCTCTTGTTCAACGACGCGCCGAAGGCGCTGATGGACAAGATCGAGCAGGTGGTGCGGCTGATCCGCTCCAAGGGCGTCGGCGTCTATTTCGTGACGCAGAATCCGATCGACGTGCCGGACAAGGTGCTGGCGCAGCTCGGCAACCGCGTGCAGCACGCGCTGCGCGCCTTCACGCCGCGTGACCAGAAGGCGGTTGCCGCCGCCGCGCAGACCTTCCGGCCCAATCCGAAGCTCGACACCGCGCGGGTGATCATGGAGCTCGGCAAGGGCGAGGCGCTGGTGTCGTTCCTCGAGGGCGGCGGCACGCCGTCGATGGTCGAACGCATCATGGTGCGGCCGCCGTCGGCACGGATCGGGCCGATCACGCCGGAGGAGCGCAAGGCGATCATGGACGCGAGCCCGGTGAAGGGCAAATACGACACTGCGATCGACGCCGAATCCGCCTACGAGATCATCCAGAAGCGTCTCGCCAGCGCGGCGACGCCGGCAGACGGTACGGGCGGCGAAGGCGGCGGTATCCTCGGCCAGATCGGGGCCATTGCCGCCACGATCTTCGGCACCAACGTCAAGCGCGGCCGGCTCTCGACCGGACAGGTGATCGCGCGCAACGTCACGCGCTCGGTGACCGACAAGGTGGTCGGCGGCGTGGTCGCAGATCTCGGCAAGTCGGTTGGTGGTTCGGTCGGCGGCTCGATCGGTCGCGCGCTGGTGCGCGGCGCGCTCGGCGGAATTCTGCGCAGGTAACATCGCGATCATCCGACCGGAACGGGCAGCCGGCTTTGCCTCCGGCGGCCGGCGCGCTACAACGTCGGCAATGTCCAAACAAAAAGGATATAAGCGATGTCCAACGCCAAGCTGCAGCCCGTGCTCGACCGTATCGACGCCGATTTCGACAACAGTCTCGAGCGGCTGTTCACGCTGCTGCGGATCAAGTCGATCTCGGCCGATCCGGCCTTTGCCGATGACTGCAAGGCGGCCGCCGATCACCTTGCCAAGGATATCGCAACCCTCGGCTTCAAGACCGAGGTGCGTCCGACCGCCGGCCATCCGGCCGTGGTCGGCAAGCTGAACGGCGCGACCGACGGGCGTCCGCATGTGCTGTTCTACGGCCACTATGACGTGCAACCGGTCGATCCGCTGAATCTCTGGCACCGTCCGCCGTTCGAGCCCGTGGTGACCGACCATGCCGACGGGCGCAAGATCATCGTCGCGCGCGGGGCCGAGGACGACAAGGGACAGTTGATGACCTTCGTCGAGGCGTGCCGCGCCTGGAAAAATGTGACGGGATCGTTGCCGATCGACATCACCATCGTCATCGAAGGCGAGGAGGAGATTGGCTCGAAGAATTTCGTGCCGTTCCTCGAGGCGAACAAGGCCGAGCTCAAGGCCGACTTCGCACTGGTCTGCGATACCAGCATGTGGGATCCGAACACGCCCGCGATCACGACCTCGCTGCGCGGCCTGGTCTATGACGAGGTCAAGATCAAGGCCGCCAATCGCGACCTGCATTCCGGTGTGTTCGGCGGCGGCGCGCAGAATCCGATCCGCGTGCTGACGCGGATTCTTGGCGGCCTGCATGACGAGAACGGGCACATCACCATCCCCGGTTTCTACGACGGCGTGAAGGATCTGCCGCCGGACATCCTGGCGCAGTGGAAGCAGCTCAATCTGACGGCGGACAGCTTCCTCAAGCCGATCGGCCTCTCGGTGCCGGCCGGCGAGAAGGATCGGCTCCTGATCGAGCAGGTCTCCTCGCGCCCGACCTGCGACATCAACGGCATCGTCGGCGGCTATACCGGCGAGGGCTCGAAGACGGTGATCCCGGCCGAGGCGTCGGCCAAGGTCTCGTTCCGCCTGGTCGAAGGACAGGACCCCGAGAAGATCCGCCAGGCGTTCCGCGATTACGTGACGGCGCGCGTGCCGGCGGATTGCAAGGCCGAATTCATCGATCATTCCTCTGCGCCGGCGATCGCGCTCGACTGGAACATGAAGCCCCTGGCGGCCGCCCGCCGCGCGCTGACCGACGAATGGGGCAAGGAGGCGCTGCTGGTCGGCTCCGGCGCCTCGATCCCGATCGTCGCCGACTTCAAGCGCGCGCTCGGCCTCGACAGCGTGCTGGTCGGCTTCGGGCTCGACGACGACAACATCCATTCGCCGAACGAGAAGTACGACCTCAAAAGCTACCACAAGGGCATCCGCTCCTGGGCGCGGATTCTCGCCGCCTTCGCCGACGCCAAATAACATGAGACGCTCCAAACGCAAAAACGCCGCCCGGAATTGGGCGGCGTTTGTTTTGCGCGTAGGATGGGTAGAGCGCAGCGAAACCCATCACTTCTTGATCACGATCAGTCATGGTCACTTATCGTCGTAACTTCATTGCTGGAGGCAGCTTCTTCTTCACGGTCAACTTGGAGGACCGGCGGCGGCGATTGCTGACCGAGTACGTCGATCGCCTACGCGCCGCTTTTCGCGAAACGCGCGAACGGCATCCGTTCACGACCGAGGCGATCGTCGTTCTGCCCGACCACCTCCATGCGGTCTGGAGCTTGCCGGAAGGTGACACCGACTATGCGACGCGGTGGCGGCAAATAAAGTCGGCGTTCTCGCGAAGCCTTCCGGCCGGCGAGATCGTTTCGACCAGCCGCGCTGCCAAACGAGAGCGCGGGATTTGGCAGCGCCGCTACTGGGAGCACACGATCCGGAACGAGGATGATTTCGCTCGTCACATTGACTACGTGCACATCAATCCCCTCAAGCACGGTTTGGTAAAACGAGTGAAGGATTGGCCGTATTCGTCGTTCCATCGCATGGTCAACCTTGGCCTGTACCCTGAGGATTGGGCTGGTGACGGGGAGAGGGTGGATGGGGTATTCGGCGAGCGGTCTTGATGCGGGTCCATGATGGGTTTCGCTGCGCTCTACCCATCCTACGTTTTCGCCGGGTCCACGAACGCAAAAGCGCGGCCCAGGGCGCGCGGCGTGTTGATTTGGACGTAGGATGGGTAGAGCGAAGCGAAACCCATCGCTTCTTCGCTGCGATCGGCATGGTGACCCATCGTCGCGCTTTCATTGAATCCATCCCGCGGACTGGGCTGGCGATCGAACGAAATTGGATGGAATGTCCGGCGAGCGGTCTTGATGCGGGTCCATGATGGGTTTCGCTGCGCTCTACCCATCCTACGGTTTTCCGCCGGGTCCCCGCACGCAAAAACGCCGCCCGGAATTGGGCGGCGTTTTGATTCAGGTCGTGTAGAGGGTGTTGGCGGCTAGCTTACTCGAAGATTGTGAAATTTCAATCACGGTAGCCGGGATTGACGCGGTCGAGCTTGCGCAGCAGCGGCGGCCAGACCAGCTGGGTCGAGCGCAGCTCGGCGCGATCGGGGTTCGACAGCAGCTCGGTGTTCTTGTCGATCGCGTGCTGGTCGACCGGATAGACGCTCCCGCCGAGCGCGCGGGTCGCCACCTGCATCGAGCAGGCGCGCTCCAGATGGTACATCCGCTCGAAGGCGGATGCGACCGAGCGGCCGACCGTCAGCGTGCCGTGATTGCGCAGCAGCATGTGGTTTTTGGTGCCGAGATCGCGCTGCAGGCGCGGGCGCTCGTCATGATCGAGCGCGATGCCTTCATAGTCGTGATAGGCGAGGTCGTGGGTAACGAGCTGCGCGGTCTGGTTCAGCGGCAGCAATCCATCGGGGCCGCTCGACACCGCGGTGCCGTCGACCGTGTGCAGATGGAGCACGCAGCCGGCGTCCTCGCGCACCTCGTGGATCGCCGAATGGATGGTGAAGCCGGCCGGGTTGATGCTGTAGTCGCTCTTCGAGAGCTGGTTGCCGTCGAGGTCGACCTTGACCAGGCTCGATGCGGTGATCTCGTCGAACATCAACCCGTACGGATTGATCAGGAAGTGATGCTCGGGTCCCGGCACGCGCGCTGAGATGTGGGTGTCGACCAGATCGTCCCAGCCATAGAGCGCGACCAGCCGGTAGCAGGCAGCCAGATTGATCCGCTGCTCCCATTCCGCCGCACTGATATCCGACGGCACTTCCTTCAGGCGCGCTTCCGCTGGCGACATGGCCGATTGCTCCATTGATGACTGTTACTTGACGCGAGCCTAGCGTTGCGGCCCGACCTCAGCAAGGCAGCGTAACGGCGTGACAGACATGCCGGCATGCGGCCCACGATCCGAATGGCGACGGTCAGTGGGCAACCGCAGGATGGATATTCCAAGGCCGCGATCGGCGAGAGCATTTTCGGTTCTGATTGATGCGAACCGGCGTCTACTTCGTTCGAAAACGCCTTAGGGCGCCGGGATCGCGAGCAGGCTCGAGATGCTGCGGCCGCGGATATCGTAGACGCGGGCGAACACGACGTCGTCGCGCTTGATCTCGACCATCACGGGGGCGGCCAGGCCCTTGCAGTAGAACTCGCCGAGCGTCATCGCGAAGTCGGCGGCATGGCTATCCCAGCCGATCGTGAAGTCGGGCCCGAGCGCGACCTGCGCGGGGCGCTGCGGTCCGCACACCGCGACCTTCCACTTGCGGTGCTGCGGCGGCACTTCCTGCCGCTCCGCCAGCTGCTCGCGCAGCCCGTCGGATGCCTGCTTCAGCGCCAGGCCCCAATAGTCCAGCATGAAGAAATTGTCGGCGGTCCGCACCGTGCCGGCAATGTGGTTGAAGTGCGTGTACTGGTAGGGATGCAGCCGGATCATTTCGCTGAGCGGCAGCAGCAGGCCGAACGCGAACACGGCGAGCGCCGCGGGCTGCCAGGCGCGGCGGTTCTCGCCGAGCCAGTCCATGCCGCGGGCGAAGGCGACGCCGCCAAGCACCGCCATCGGCGGGATCACGAAGATGAAGTGGCGGATGCCGTTGTAGAGCGCCGGCCGCTTCACCATTGCGATCACCAGCGGCAGCGTCGCCGCCAGCGTCAGCATCAGCATGATCGACTTGCGCTTCGCCGTCACATCGATCCGCGACAGCGACGTGAAGGTGGCGATGACGGCCGCGGTCAGCAGCACCAGCAGCACTTCGGGAAGCTGCAGCGCGAACAGCGTCGGCAAATAGGACCACGGCATGTCCGGCACCGAGACCAGCGCGCCGTCGAACATCTCCTTCCACGGCTTCTCGAAGAAGTGCGAGAAATAGGTCACCGCTTCCAGCGGATGGCCGGGCTCCATGATCGACCACGGCCAGATCAGGCCCATCACGAGATAGCCGAGCGCGAGCCCCGGCAGCAGCACATAGACGACATGGGCAAAGCGATGGGTCGCCTCGCGCGGGCCCTGCTTGCGGAATTCGGCGATCCAGAGCGGGATGAAGCCGACCACTGCGTAGATCAGGGCGAGCCCGCCAAGGACGCGGCAGCCGATCGACAGGCCGGCCCCTAAGCCCACGATCAGGATCGTGCGCGGCGAGGGCGCCGGATACTCCTCGATCAGGCGGACGAGGCCCATGATCAGGACGATCATCGCCACGGCGAATGGCGCGTCCTTCGGGTTCATGAACATGTGGCCGTAGAAGGTCGGGCACAGCGCGAGCAGCAGCAGGGCCGCCAGTCCCGCCAGCGGGCCACCGACGCGGCGCGCCAGGCGCCAGGTCACGGCAAGCCCGATCACGCCGACGATCGCGCCAAGCAGTCGGCGCGTCTCGAACAATTCGAGCGGGATGACCTTGTGCAGCAGCGCCGCGGCCATATCGAACCCGCCGCCGTACATATAGAGATTGGCGAACGAGAGCGCGCCGGTGTCCTTGAAACCGGACCCGTACATACGCAGCAACAAATCGGCGTATTCAGCGTGGGTGTAATCGTCCCAGCCCAGACCGTAATCGCGGAATGTGAGGCCGGCGACCACGGCGACCACGCCGAGGACGAGGAATGCGAGATCGTCGCAGGTCTTCTCCACCGAGCGCCGTGCAGGCGCCTCGAGGGCAGACGTCGTAATCGATGACATAGCTAGTGATACCGGCGTGCCTGTGGCCCAGTTTGGCGCTTTAGGGCCTCATTCCCCGGCATCCATAGCGCAGTTCCGTTTCCAAGTAATTGGTAATTGTGGCGTAATTTCCCAGACGCATTGCAATATATTGGCAGCAATTCGTAGCCAGTAAATCTACGGGAGGCGGTTTCCTGACCGTGGCTGCAGCCGCGATCGAGAAGCGCATCAGGCCCTGTTAAGCGGGATTTTAGGGAACTCCGTCTACAATTGGCGGTTGGCGGTGTGGGCAATATGACGGTATCGTGGCGTTGGTGGCCGGCGCCGATTTTCGGTCGGATCTCCCGGGGGTTAGTTCGATGATGGTTGGTCTGTTGGTCGTCGGCGTGGGCCTGGTTGTGGCGGGCTTGGCGGCGATCGGCTTGGGAATCCCCTACAAGGAATTCAGCGTCGGCGGCGCGTTGATCACGACAGGCGTGACCGGCGTCTGCACCGGCGCGATCGTGCTGGCGCTCGCCGCCATCCTTCGGGAACTCCAGGTCATCGCCAGGCGGCTCGATCCCGTTGCCGCGGGCGCCCGGGCCGAGGTTCCGCTGCCGTCTGCAACTTCCCCGCGCAATGCCCCCGACGATCCTGTTTTCCCGCCGCCGCGTGAGCCAAAGGTTGCCGCGCCTCCGCCGCTGGCCCCGCCCGTCTCGCCATCCGCGTCCGCGGCGCCGCCGCCCTGGCACGACGAAATTTCCCCACGTGGCGCGTCAGGCGAGGCGCCGCCGCCGGTGCCGGGTGGAGCGCCCCCCGGGGGCGAAGCCGCGCCCAAGCGGCGCAACCTGTTGTTTTCGTCCTCGCGGAAGGAACGCGAGCGGGCCCAGAGCCGTACGGCCGAGCCGCTGACGCCGGATCTGCTGTCGCCGGAGCTGCGTCCTGATCCGGCCGCAGCGGCAGAGCCCGCACCGGCAACGTTCGACGATGCCTGGCCGAAGGCCGGGCGGCCGCGGTCGGTCGATGTCGCGCCACGGCGCACGCCCCGGCGATCGACCTTCGGCGAGACCCAGTCAGCCGGCGCGGCACCGTCATCGGGCCACCCGCCGCCGCCCCAGGAGCAGCCGCCGGTGACCGTGCTCAAATCGGGCGTCGTCGACGGCATGGCCTATTCGCTGTATTCGGACGGATCGATCGAGGCGCAGATGCCGGAGGGCATGATGCGGTTTGCCTCGATCGACGAGCTCAGGTCGCATCTGGAGCAGCGGCCCTAAGTCGGCGTCAATACTTGCGAGTGGCTGGTTCGAGGCCGGAAAAATACGGCCGTTCTTGTCAGATTTGCTGCAATCCGCTCATATTCGCAAAGTAGTACGCGATTCCATTGATGTATTGCTGCACGTGGATACTGTCCGGTGGGCGCCGGGCCGTCGATAGCACGGGGAAGATTGAGCCATGTCCGATACGTCAGGCAAAACGCCGGTCGAGCTGACCGCAAACATCGTTTCGGCCTATCTCAGCAACAATCCGACGCCGGCCTCGGATATTCCGAGCCTGATCAGCCAGGTCCACGCGGCGCTGCTGCGGGTGTCGAGCGGCCGCGCCGACACGCCGAGCGAGCCGGCCAAGCCGGCGGTGTCGATGAAGAAGTCGATCACGCCGGAATATCTGGTGTGTCTCGAGGACGGCAAGCGCTTCAAGTCGCTCAAGCGCCATCTGCGCACGCAATACAACATGACGCCGGAGCAATATCGCGACAAATGGGGCTTGCCGGCCGACTATCCGATGGTGGCGCCGAACTATGCGGTGGCGCGATCGCAGCTCGCCAAGAAAATGGGGCTTGGCCAGCAGGCGCGGAAGCGGAAGTAGAGGCTCAGAGCATTTTCGAGCGAAGTGGATACCGGTTCGCGTGAAGAAAATGCGTCAAACAAGAATCTGGAGCCCCGTTCCGATTCTATCGGAACGGAAATGGCTCTAGGCGGACGCCAGCGCCTCGCGGGCATCGTTGCGGATGCGATCGACCATCGAGCGGAGGCCGTTGGATCGCTGCGGCGTCAGATGGTCGCGGAAGCCGAACTCGTCGAACAGCGCAAGCGCATCGGTGGCCAGGATATCCTTCGGCGTGTGCCCGGAAAACAGCGTCAGCACGATCGCGACCAGGCCGCGCACGATGTGGGCGTCGCTGTCGCCGACATAGTTCAGGCGCGGTTCGCCCTTGGCATCGCGATCGATCCGCTTCGACAGCCAGACCTGGCTGACGCAACCCTGCACCTTGTTTTCGGCCGAGTGCTCCGCCTCCGACAACGGCTCCAGCGTGCGGCCGAGCTCGATGACATAGCGGTAACGGTCGTCCCACTCGTCCAGCAGCGCAAAATTGTCCCTGATTTCGTCGATCGTCGTCATCGTGGCCCGCGTCCTATTCTCAACGGCTTATATAGGAAGGCGGGCCGCGAAAGCGACGAAAATGGAACCGGTTCCCGGTTGTTTTGGCGCGTTTTCTGCACGCGAGCCGGCAGCCGCCTCACGCGAAAGCGCTCTATTGGCGCTTACGGCATCGGCGGCAGGCGGAATTCAATCATCTGATCGTCCGCCGTCAGCGTGTCGCGGGACGCGCCCGGATCGGTATCGTCCCTGCCGATCGAGCCGGTGTGGTCGGGCGGCTTCTTGTCGGTGATGATCTGGTAGAGCTTGCGCGCGCCATCGGTCGCGCGCTGGCCGATCGCGGTCGCGGCCTGGCCGCCGACTTCGCAGGCGGAAGGCTGGCGCTTGCAGAACTGACCCATGTCGTTGATCGTCGCGGTCGCAGCCGATACCGCGTCCGATGCGCTGATCTGCGGCGTCTTGTCCGCTTCAGGTGTTTTGTCTCTCGGCAGCAGCACGAGCACAAGCCCGAGCCAGAATGCCAAACGCAGCAGGAAGAACATGGCGCGATCCCGGTCGTCTATCTTGTCTTTTGCTTCTTGCGCGGTCGATGCCGCTCTTGCCCTCACGGTTAGCATCGGTCGATAAATCGGAAGTATCTGCATTGAAGTAAATCCGCCGAAAAATCGCGGAAAATTCGCCTGAATTGATTCGCCGTAAATTTTCGATTGATGGCCGCTGACGGGTGCCAAATCCGCAGGCTGCGCCGCGTCCACCATTTCGAAACCATAGATTGTCGCACCCGGAAACCAGCCGTTCACCATCCCCGACAAATGACCGGTGAATGACAGCGTCGCAGCCTCGCCAATGCACGGTGTTTGGCAGCAGGCCGCCCCGCCTTAGCGTTCGCTTAAGTTCGCTCTGACACGTTGGCCTGCAATCACAAAGGAGGCGTTCCGGCGCGTCTGTCTGACGATGAAGCCGAAGCGCGAGTGCTGTGAGTAGTTTGAGTCTGATCCGCGATTGCCTGGATGCGCTGCTGCATCCGTCGGCGCAATATGATGCGCTGACGCGTGCGCGCCACCGTGCCTTCATGGCGCCGCGGCTGCTCGGCAGTCTGGCGGCGCTGGCCTCGTTCCCGGCCTTTCTGGCGATGCGCGGGGCGCCGACGGCGATTGAGGTCGCGGCCTTCGCCTGGCTGATCGCGCCGATCCTGCTGTCCTGGTTCCTGTCGCGCACCGGCCGCTACGAAGGCGCGCATGTGCTGTCGTCGCTGGCGCTCGCCGGCCTCGTGATAGTGATCGCGGCCTCGACCGGCGGCATCGCGTCGTTCGCCGCGGTGTGGCTCGTCGTGATTCCGATCGAGGCGGCGCTGTCGGCGTCGCGGCGCGTGGTGGCGTTTGCGTTCGCGCTGGCGATGATCTGCGCGGCGCTCCTCAGCGTGCTTGGCCACTACCACGTGCTGCCGGTGGTCGATCCCGTGGTTGCCTCGAACAGCACGCTGGTCGGCTTCGGCGTCGTGTCGGCGATCTTCTATGCAGCCGGGCTTGCCTTCGGCGCGGAGTCGCTGGCGCGCACCAGCGTGGCGCTGCTTTACGTCGAGGAAGAGCGCTACCGCCTGCTTGCGCACAACATGAGCGACGTGCTGTCGCGGCACAGCCGCAACGGCGCGGTGCGCTTCATTTCTCCCGCGGTCGAGATCATGCTCGGCGTGCCGGCATCGCGGCTGTCCGGCCACGGCCTGTTCGACCGCGTTCATGTCGCCGATCGCCCGGCCTATCTCACCGCGTTGTCGGACGCCGCGCGCGGCGAATCCCGCAGCGTCGAGTTCCGCGTGCGCCGCGACGGTGCGCGTGGCGAGGCTGCCGCCGAATTCATCTGGGTCGAGATGCGCTGCCGTGCGCTCGATCAGGCCGCCGCCGATGCCGAGGTCGTCGCCGTGATCCGCGACGTCACCGATCGCAAGCTACAGGAGCAGGCGCTGGAGCAGGCGCGCCATGCGGCCGAGCAGGCCGATGCGTCGAAGACGCGCTTCCTGGCCACCATGAGCCACGAGCTGCGGACCCCGCTCAACGCCATCATCGGCTTCTCCGAGATGATCGCGCAGGAAGACGTGCTCGGCCTCGATGCGGCCCGCCGCAAGGAATACGCGCAGCTCATCAACGACTCCGGCCAGCATTTGCTATCCGTCGTCAACGGCATCCTCGACATGTCGAAGATGGAGTCCGGCAATTTCGAGATTTCGCCGGAGCCGTTTGCGCCGCGGCCGGCGCTGCTCAATTGCTGCAACCTGGTGGCGCTGAAGGCGCGCGAGAGCGGTGTCGACCTCGTCACCCGCGTGCCCGACGACCTACCGATCGTGAACGGCGATTCGCGTGCGTTCAAGCAGATCGTCCTCAATCTGGTTTCCAACGCCATCAAGTTCACCGAGCGCGGCGGCAAGGTGACCGTGTCAGCCGGCGTCGAGGGAGCGCGGCTATTGCTGCGGGTCTCCGACACCGGCGTCGGCATCGCCGCCGACGACCTCAAGCGGATCGGCGATCCATTCTTCCAGGCCGGCAAGACCTATCAGCGCCGCCACGAAGGCACCGGCCTTGGCCTGTCCATCGTCAAGGGGCTGGTTGGCCTGCACTACGGCGAAATGAACGTGGAGAGCAAGGTCGGCGAGGGCACCGTCGTGTCGGTCGCGCTGCCGCTGTCGTTCACGCCGCCGGCGGCGGTCGAGCCGTCCAGCAATGTCTCGACCTTGAAGCCCGCGTTGCGCCCCGGACTGCAAGAACAAACCCAACAGGTGAAGAAGAGTGCCTAGACAGACTTTGGATGACGACGAAACGCCGCGCCGTCGCCGCGGCGCCAAGGCAGTGGCCATCGCGGCCGAGGAGGAACGCGGCCTCGTCCTGCGCCTGCTGCTGCATAGTCCGAAGGATCTGGTTGCGGGCGTGCTGGCAACGTCTGCCATTGTTGCGATCCTGATCAATGCGCTGTTCTTGCAGGCTGGCCGTCATCCGTCGCCGATGTTCGGCGGTTCGGTGGTGACGCTGCCGCCGCCAGCCCCGGCTGCCGCGGCCACCAGCCCGCTGCCGCGCCCGCGTCCTGCCGAGGCCGCCGCCCGATCGGTCGAGCCCGCCATCGTGGAGCCGACCAAGCCGGTCGACGTGAAGCCGGTGGAGACCAAGCCGGCCGAGTCCAGATCCGTTGAAGCCAAGCCGGTGGAGCCCAAATCGGTTGAAGCGAAGCCGGTCGATCCGATGGCCAGCCTGGTGATGAAGTCGACCGCCGCGCCGCCGGCCGCCGCATCGTCCCCTGCCGCCGCGCCGTCCGGCGTCATTCGTCCGCCGGCGCCGATCCCGACACAGCATCTGAGCCCGGCCGGCAAGCGCATCGCAGCGGTCCAGCGTACGCTGACCGAATATGGCTACGGCCAGCTCAAGCCGACCGGCACGATCGGCGCCGATACCCAGCACGCGATCGCGAAATTCGAGCGCGCGCGCAAGCTGCCGGTGACCGGGCAGATGTCCGATCGCCTGGTGCGCGAGCTCAGCGCGATGATCGGGCATTCGATCGACTAGGTCTTGTCCTCTCGTCATGGCCGGGTGTCATCCGGCCATGACGTCTCTCCCCGACCCCCGTCAGACAGCTTCGCCCAGCAGAACGTCCCTGACCTCGTCAGAGAACAGCTTCCTGCGGCCGGCCAGCAGCACCCATTCCGGATCGTCGCGATCGGGAATGGCGCGCGGCATGCCGTGATCGAGCAGGGCCTGCGCGCAGCCCACCCAATCACCGCCGCTAACCGGTTCGTTGCAGGACGCCCACGACAGGGTGCCGGACACGTTGTCGCCGAAGCCGTGCTGCTCGGTCCAGTCAGCACCGTGCTCGAGCAGGAAGCGTGTCAGCGCGGCATCGCCGCGGAACACCGCATGATTGAGAGCCGACGCATCCCAATCGCCACCGCGCACCGTGATGGGCCAGCCCAGCTTGACCATCAGCCGCACCGCATCGTCGCCGCCTGCCGCGGCGAGCTCGGGAAGTAGTCGCAACTGCTGCGGTGAAAGCGAGCCAGGTAGATCGGGACGGCCGGCCTGGATCTGCCGTGCTTCGTCCTCGTTGCCGCTGCTGCACGCCGCGACGAAGCGCTCATCATCGGCAAGCGTCTCGTCGCCGGTACGCTGCCGCAGCAGCTCGGCGACCTCGGTCAGTCCAAACTGCAAAGCGTAGCGGTAGGCGCTGAGACCGTTCGGTGTCGTGATGCGCGGGTCTGCGCCGGCGTCGAGCAAGATCGCGATGCAGGTCCGCGAGCGCCGCCGCCGGATCGCCCACATCAGCGGCGATCCGCAATCCGTCAACGGCGCGTTGCGGGCCGGCTCGTTCGGATCGCCGCCGTGCCGCAGCAGCAATTCGAGCGCCGCCACGTTCTCGTCGTCGAGCACCTTGTACATCGCGTTGGTGCCGGTGATCCGCGCGCCGTGCTCGAGCAGCAGGCCTGTGGTCACCGAGCCTTCGAGCGAGTGGTACAGCGATTCATTGTCGTTCGGATTGGCGCCTGCCTCGAGCAACAGCCTGGTCAGCGCGAGATCGTGGTTGCATCCGGCGGCGCCATACAGCGCTGACAGCGGATTGCTGTCATCGGGCGCGTCGAGCGATTCGGGTGGCCAGCGGCTGCCGATGTGCTGATCGGGATCGGCGCCGGCCTGCAGTAGCAGGCGCGCGCAGCGATGCAGCCGTGCTTGAAATTCCGGAATCTGAAGCAGGCTCGAATGCGTCACCGCGACCAGCGGCGGCAGTTTCAACGGACCGCCGGGACGGTTGACCCATGCGGGATCATCGGCTGCGGCGCGTTTTACCGTCTCCTCGTCGCCAATGGTGCAAGCGAGATAGGGATCGTCGGCCACAAGATCGGGATCCTCGGTGAGCATCCGCACCGCGACGCGCGGATGGGCGCGATCGGTGGTGCCGTCGACGTCTGCGGCATAGACCAGTTGCAGCCATCGCCGCACGCGATCGTCCCGGCTCTTGCCTGGCGGCAATTGGGCTTCGACATAGCGCCGCAGGTCCGGCCATGAGGCGAAGCCGAGATCGCGCGCCACGCAGGACTGCGCATCGTGGAGCCGCAGATCAAGCGCTGCGATTTGCGCGTCGCTGCGTCCGGCCGCAGTCGGCAGTGCCTGTCGGAAGCGTGCGTAAGCCTCGGGGGCCTGCCGCCGGTAAAGGCGAATGAGCTCCTTGGCCTGCTTCTTCAGATGTTCGAGATTCAATCGCGCGGGCGATCGGTTCATGGAAACCTCCGTGCATCAATCGCCGATGGTCCACAAAACCGGCTGCACAAAGGCTTGGTTCGCCGCATATCAGATGCAAGTGGGTTCAACCCTTCCCGTGGACCCGGGCGCGGCTTGCACCGCAGATGCAAGGATATGAGTGACGTTTGGTTCGGTCAACCCGCCGGTACGTGATGTCATCTGTGACAATTGGACGTGGCTGCGCCGCTAGCTTATAGGTCGGCGCATGCGATTGAAAACCAGCATATGGGTCGCGGCGTATCTGCGCCGTTGCCAGACCGAAGGCGTGTTCGGCGCGATCCGCAAGAAGGGCGCGGAGGAAGCCGGCGCCGTGTTCGTCAAGGTGGCGCTGATGGACGGCAACGCGATGCTGTATGCGCCCGCACCGCAGACGGTCTATGACGACAGCCGTCCGGCAGAGCGGCTGTTCGTGCCGATGGCGCAACAACCGGTGTCCGAGCCGTCAATCGAGGAGCGATTGACCAAGGAGCTCCGCTTCGATCCCGATGCCTGGATCGTCGAGACCGAAGATCGCGCCGGACGGCACTTTCTCGATCTGGCGAAAAGCTAATTACCAGACTTCTGGTTGCGAATGCCGGGCGCGCTGCCGGGCTGCACGACGGGTCGTGTCTGTGACGGCGTCGCGCGCACGCGATGGCGCTCGTCGTCATAAAGGGACGAGCGGTACTTGGCACGGGCCACCGCCATGGTCGAGCCGCGCCACGCCGCCAGCATCACCAGCGCGGAGCGCTCGCTGAGGCGATCGTAGAGCCGCGACAGCCGATAAACATAGTTGACCGACGAGCCGGCTTCCGGATTGAGGAACATCAGGATCCGCTGGAACGCGGCGCTCGAGACGTCAAGCGCCCGCATCGCGCAGGCGAGCGGCTCGCCGCCGGGATCGTTGGCGACCTCCGCCGAGATCCGCGACGGCAGGATCAGTGCTTCGCCAAGTTCGAGCGCGAAGTTATCGAGGTCCTCGGCAAACGCCGCCATCTCCAGGATATGGATCGCGCGCGCGGCGCGCGCGGCCGGGATCCGTGCCGCGGCCTTCAGCGGCGACTCCTGCAGATTGTGCAGGATCTGTGCGCGTTCCTTGGCGCTGGCGGCAAAGAACATGTCGGAGATTTCGGCGGCATCGTTTGGCCGCATCGCAAGGCTCGCGGCCATCCGCAGCTCTGCCTCGGTCGGAATCCTGGCGGGCAGCATCGACGGTGCGGACGCAGGAACTGGCGCGGCAGCCGCCGTCGGCTGCTCCGGTCCGGCGCGGCGCAGCCCGAGCTTGTCGATGATCCGGGCCGGCGTCGCCGGATAGATCGCGAGCCGCGCGCGGACGGCGGCGCGGGTCGCATCGTCGACCTCGTCGATCAGGCGCGACGTCAGCTCGACGAACTGGCGTTCTTCATCGGCGGAGTGTGCGCTCGCCTGCACATACAGGTCGGTCAAGACGCGCAGCAAAGTGGGGCGGATGTCGACGCCCTCGCGGCGGGAGAGCGTCATCAGCCCATCGAAACCAGGAAATAGCGGAACTGCGCTCATCTCGGGCGTACGCGACTAGCCAATCAGACTCGGTTTGAAAACCTTCCGAGAGCGAGCCTACGCAGGCTGTTTTAAGACGCAGTTAAGGAAAACAAGCCGTGAAGGCGAACGTTCGAATTTGCGCGTGTCCATTAAGGCACAGCGACACATCCGTAACCGTCCGTATCGGCAGTTTAAGATGTCGTTAACCATACGCGTTCTTAACTCGGCGTGCGCGGGGCAAATCATGTCCGTGCGGGGCCAGAGAGAACGGAACATGGGCACCATCGTTGAGTTTCCGGCGGATGCGGCTGCACGGCGGCCGAGCATGGTCGGTGCTGCCGGCGAAGGCATGGGGACCGTACTGATCCTTCCCGTCGTGCGGATCGAGCGAACGACGGAGGAGACCGGCGGTGGGCGCGGACCGGAGCAGGGCACTGCGCAGGGCCGCCGACGCCGACGCCGCTCCTGATCGCGGACATCGTGCAATGTCGCAGCTTGCGCAGCGGACCGCCGCTCGGCGGTCACTCCCGGCGCTGATCCTGCTGTTGGCGGGCGCAGCGCTCGCGGGCTGCAGCGGCGGCGATTTCGGGCGCACCCGCGCCGACTTCCGCAACGACGACATGCATCGCTGGATGGGTGCCGAAGCGACCGGCAGCGTCGGCAAGAACGCCTCGCAATTCCAGCTCACCGAACACGAACGTCAGCTGCGCGATCTCGCTTATCAGTTCATCGAGCCGCCGCTGTCGCGGCCGGCCTGGAAGAGCGTGTATGGCGACTATCAGCCGCTGCCTTCGCCGTGGCGGCAGAAGGTCGTGTTCGATCGCACGGCGTATGGTCGCAATTTGATCGACGAGCCACATCGCTCGTTCGCCTCGCGCTATTCGCTGCTGATCGACCAGGTCCGCGACGACATCACGCGCTTCGAGCCGTTCTTCGCCACCGCGATCCAGGTGATCGAACTCGACCGCAAGCGCAATGCCAGCCTCAACATGATCGCCGACGTGTCGCCGCGCGAGCGGGCCGACGCGGTGGCGCGGATGGAAGAGAACACGCTGATCGTGCAATGGGTCCAGCAGAGCCTGGAGCGGCGGATCTCGTCCTATCGCTGGGCGCTGGAGCGGCTGGTGATCCAGGCACCTGACGGCATGGCGGCTGACGCCGAACGCCAGATCAACGAACTTGCCCGGCTCACCGCCAATGCACCGCTGGTCTCAGGACCGGCCACGGGCCATGCCGTCGTGACGAAGGGCTAGGCCCGCTTCGCTTTCCGCGCTGGTTTGACCCCGCGGCTGCTCGCTTGCCGCGGCAGGCTCGCAATGAACTCCTTCAGCGCGTCGGAGGGCGGGTGAGCCGAGGGGTAGGCGAGGCCGACCTGGCGCGTCACGTCGATCTCGATCGCACGCACCGCCACATCCGGATTGCCGCGCGCCACGCCTTCGGGAACGATCGCAACGCCGACCCCGGCCGCGACCAGCGCCATCGCCCATTCCTCCGATTCCGCGATCGCCACCGGCTTGCGCGGCGGCGCGGTGCGTTTGAAGAATTCCTGCTGCTCGCAATGACAGCGATCGATCATCGGAACGCCAGCGAAGTCGGTGGTCCGGAGCGTCTCCTTCAGGGTGAGGGGATGCGACGGCGGCAATGCCGCGACGTAGCGCTCGCTCCAGAGCGGGATGAAGTGTTCGCCGGCGTTGATCATGGTCTTTGCGACGATCCGCGCGTCGGCCTTCTCATTGGCGCCGACCAGCCGAAGCGCGAGATCGGCGTTGGCCGTCAGCGGCTTCAGCAGCGCGATCGTCCGGGCCTGATCGAGCGTGCGCAACAGGCCAAGCGTCAGCGCCTGCCTTGTCGCCGGTTTGCGAAACAGGTTTCGCGCCGCGTCCGCCTCGTCGATGATCCTGCGGGCGATGCCGTGAAACTGCGCGGCGGATTCCGTCGGCGCCATACCCTTCTTGTGCCGGATGAACAGCGTGGTGCCGAGCTCGGCCTCGAGATTGGTGATCGCCGCCGAGATCGACGGCTGCGAGATGAAACAGCGCTTCGCCGCAGCGGTCAGGTTGCGCTCGCGGTAGACCGCGGCGAAATAGCGGAGTTCGCGGATATCCATAGGTCTGTCCTATCGTATAGATAGAAAGACAATATTTTACCTATGGAAAGGCGGGTGGCAAGTCTGCGCTGAATTCAGCGGAGGACTGGTCATGCGCATCCACCATCTCAACACCGGCACCATGTGCCCGATCGGCAAGCGGCTCGTGAACGGCAGCGGCAGCATCTTCCAGCGGGCGCGGATGGTCTGTCACTGCCTGCTGGTCGAGAGCAATGACGGCCTCGTGCTGGTCGACACCGGCATCGGGCTCGACGACATCGGCGACCCGCCGCGGCTCGGGCGCAAATGGGTCCGGCAGACCACGCCGCGGCTTGATCCGGCCGAGACGGCCGTCCGCCAGGTGAAGGCGCTCGGCTTCTCGCCCGATGACGTACGGCATCTGCTGCTGACGCATCTCGATCGCGACCATGCGGGCGGCGTGCCGGACTTTCCAAAGGCCAAGGTACATGTCCATCGCAAGGAATTCGACATGGCGGTGACGCATCAGGTCGTGCCGCCGGAAGGACGCTACATCACGGCGCAGTGGAAGCACGGGCCGGATTGGGCGTTCTACGGCGCCGGCGGCGAGGACTGGTTCGGCTTCAAGGGCGTGCGCGCGCTCGGCGACCGCGAGCCGGACATTCTGATGATCCCGCTGCCGGGCCACACGCTCGGCCATTGCGGGATCGCGGTGCGCGACAAGGACAGATGGCTGCTGCACGCCGGCGATGCCTATTTTCACCACGCGCAGCTCGATGCCCGGCCGCGGATCCCGCTGGTGCTCGGCATGTTCCAGCGCCGCGCCGACATGGATCGCGCGACGCGCATCCAGAACCAGGAGCGGCTGCGCCAGTTGAAGGCGGCGCATAGCGACAGCGTCACGATCGTCAACAGCCACGATCCCGTCGATTACGAGACTTGCCGTTGCGGCCGCCACGCGCTGGCTGCGAGCTAGCGCTTGTTGCGCGCCGCGGGCGGCGGGGCGGGAGCGGGGAGCGGTGGCGGCGCTTCCTGCTTGGCTGCGACCGGCTCGGCCTGCAGCTTGCAGGACGAGGCCGCGAGCGAGGCCTGTGCCTGCGGCATCAGGCCGGGCTCCGGCGCCAGCGCCTTCAGCAGGATCAGGCCGGTCGAGGTCGGCGAGTCGATGATCAGCCGGTCGGCGGCGGTGACTTCCTCGTCCTCGGGCAGCTCGTTGTGCTGCGCTTCCGTCATCAGATCGAGCTCGATCACCTTCTTGCCGGCGGAGCGGTCGTTGATCGCGTAATAGGCGACCTCGTTGCGGGTGTAGAACGACACCGACGTGTAGGCCTGGCTGACCGGCACGGTGAGCTTGAGTGGCCCGGAGGAGAGATCGTAGCGGCAGATCGCCACCGCGAAGGCCGGATCCATCAGCGGCATCGGCGAGTTGCTCGGGTCGGCCAGCGGCAGCTGCGTCACCTCGTTGAGCTTGGTCATCGGCGTCAGCCGCGAATAGGCGTCCTGCGAGGCGATGCGCGGCAGCGCCAGCACGCTGACGAGATGCACCACGCCGCCGAGCAGCACGCCTGCGAGGATTGTGAACAGCACGCGGATCATGGGCAGCCCGTCGTTGCGATCGAGGGCATCGGCGCGTCGCGCTGGGTGCGGGTCGCGACCCCGACCGGCGTGTCGTAGAGGCGCAGCATCAGCGCGTAGCGCTCGATGCCGCCGGTCGGCAGCCAGTTGCCGGCGCGCGAGCGCGAGGCGATGTGGATCTCGAACGTGCCGTCGGAGGCGCGCATGATCTCCTGGCTGGTGAAGCCGTAGCGCTGCAGCGAATTCGCGACGAGGTGGCCCTTGCGGTCGAACAGCGTCAGCGTCCAGAACCGCGCCGCCGGCGTCACGCCGCTGACCACGATATCGCAGCGGCCGTCGAGCGGCTTGTTCTTGTCGTCGGTAGTTGCCGAGAACGCGATGCCGTCGCCGGTGCCGATCGGCAGCTCGCCGCTGCGCGCGATGGTGGCGCGCGAATAGGGGTCGACGTCGGAGGTGCCGTTCTTCGGCCGCGCGGTCCAGGCGCCGATCTTCAGCGTGCCGAGATCGGTGCCGCGCGTCGCCGTCGCGTAGGTCAGGCCGAGGCCAACGGCCGTGGCGATGACGAGTGCCAGCAAGGTGGTGAGGAGGAGCCGCACGTCAGTTCTTGCGTGGCGCAGGGGCTGTCGTGCCGTCCGGCCCGGCCGCGGCAACGTAGTTTTCGGGGAACGCCAGCGCGCTCGAGGATTCCGGCTTGCCGGCCTTCGAGGGCTCGTTCAGCGTGGTCTTGTTGGCGGTCTTGGCGGCGTCGTCGAGCAGCTTCTCGACCCGCACCAGGATATCGGCGCCGCGCTTGGTCAAAACCGGCGGCGGACCCGGCTTGGTCTCCAGGATACGCGGCGCTGCGTTGGCCTGGGCATTGGCCTGCGCCGGCTGCGGCGGCAGCTTCTGGCCCATGCCGACGCCGTTGAGTTCTTTCACCTCAACACCCTGATGCGCTGCGACCATGATGTCGTGCCAGGTCTGCGCCGGCAGCGAGCCGCCGGTCATGCGGTTGGTCGGCGAATAGTCGTCATTGCCGTACCAGACCGCGCAGGTGAAGTTGCCGGTGTAGCCAACGAACCAGGCGTCGCGATAGGCGTTTGTGGTGCCGGTCTTGCCCGCGGTCGGAATACCGTCGAGCGCGGCGCGGCGCGCGGTGCCTTCGCTGACCACGTGGCTCATCATGCCGGCCATGTCCGCGGCGATGTTCGGCGGAATGGCTTGCCGCGGCTTCGGGCCGTCGCGGTCCCACCGCCACACCAGGTCGCCGGCGCCGGTGCGCACTTCGAGCACCGAATGCGGCGTCACCGCCTTGCCGCGGTTCGGGAAGGTCGCATAGGCCACCGCATGCTCGATCACCGTGACTTCGTCGGAGCCGATCGGCAGCGACGGCGTATCGGGCAGCGGCGCCTTGATACCAAAGCGGCGTGCGACCTCGATGATCTTGGCGCGGCCGGCCTTCGGGCCGCCAATGTTCTTGCCGAGCTCGATCGAAAGCTTGACCGGCACCACGTTGATCGAACGGGTGATCGCCTGGGTCAGCGTCACCTGACCCGAATAGGAATGGCCATAGTTCTGCGGGCACCAATTGCCGATGCAGACCGGGCCGTCGACCACCTTCGAGTTCGGCGTGAAGCCGTTCAGCAGCGCCGTCGTATAGACGTAGGGCTTGAACGACGAGCCGGGCTGCCGGTAGGCGTCGGTGGCGCGGTTGAACTGGCTGGCGCCGTAGTCGCGGCCGCCGACCATGGCGCGGATGCCGCCGTCGAGATCGGACACCACGGTCGCGGCCTGCGTCGCGTGATAATCGCGCCCGAACTGGCGGAGCTGGTTCTCGATCGCTTCCTCGGCCGCCTTCTGCACGTTCATGTCGATCGCGGTGCGGACCACGAAGACGCGCTCGGTGTAGGATTTCGGGAAGGTGTCGACCAGCTTGCGCATCTCGTCGAAGGCGTAGTCGAGATAATAATTCGGCGAGTTCTCGTCGCGCCGGTCGACCGCGACCGCCGGATTGCGGCGGGCGCCGAATACCTGGCCCTCGGTCATGAAGCCGGCATCGACCAGGTTGTCGAGCACGACGTTGGCGCGGGCGCGCGCTGCGGGCAGGTTGATGTGCGGGGCGTATTTGGTCGGCGCCTTGAACAGGCCGGCGAGCATCGCGGCTTCCGCGAGGTTCACGTCGCGCACCGACTTGTTGAAATAGAAGTGCGCCGCGCCGTCGACGCCGAAAGTGCCGCCGCCCATATAGGCGCGGTCGAGATAGAGCTTCAGGATCTCGTTCTTGGTGAGCCGCGTCTCCAGCCAGATCGCAAGGAAGGCTTCCTTCACCTTGCGCTCGATGGTGCGCTCATTGTTCAGGAACAGGTTCTTGGCGAGCTGCTGGGTGATCGACGAACCGCCCTGGCGGACGCCGCCGGCCTGCGCGTTGGTGACGAGCGCGCGGGCGAGGCCCGGAACGTCGATGCCGAAATGGTCGTAGAAGCGGCGGTCTTCGGTCGCGAGCGTCGCCTTGATCAGGTTGTCCGGAAAGTCTTCCAGCGGGATCGAGTCATTATGCTTGATGCCGCGGCTGCCGATCGGGTTGCCGTAACGGTCGAGGAAGGTCACCGCGAGGTCGGACTTCTTCAACCAGTCTTCGTCGGCGGTCTCGCGGAAGGCGGGGATCGCGAGCGTCAGCATCAGGATCATGCCGCCGAGCCCGATGGTTGCGGCCTCCGACAGCGGCTCGATGAACACCCAGCGCTTCCAGCGGCCGACATAGAAGCGGTCCATGAAGGTGGAATAGCGCTCGTAGAGTTCGCGCAGGCCCTTGCCCGACGAGAACAGCGTCGAGTCGATACGCGCATCGAGGTCCAGGAAGAAATTCCGGACCTTCTGTTTCCAATGCGACGGCATGATCTGAAGGACCGGACCCTTGATCAGTTCGACAGCGCTGCGGGCGCCCGAAATGGGCACAGGCCAGCGTCTTGCTTCGATGTTGCGGCAATCCCAAGGCGCTTTTGCGTCGTTGGGGACTCGTTCGTTGTTCTATCCGAGCGCCAGCCATAAACCAATGGCGCGGCTGGTGAATTTAATGAAAGCCCTAACGCTGCCCACCGGCTTTTTCGACCCCGCAATATCACCCCCTTGCGAAGCCGGCGCCGGCGTCCCAAGAAGAGCCTTACCACCATGTCAGGGATATCATGACCGCACCGCCCAAGCGCCCGTCGGGCCAGGAGGGATTCTTCTGGAAAACCAAGACGTTGGAAGAGATGTCCAACGCCGAATGGGAAAGCCTGTGTGACGGCTGCGCACGTTGCTGCCTGGAGAAGCTCGAGGACGAGGACACCGGAAAAATCTACTTCACCCATATCTCCTGCAAGCTGCTCGATTCCGGCCTGTGCACCTGCAAGGACTATCCGAACCGCTCCGACCAGGTTCCGGATTGCGTCCGCCTGACGCCGGAAAACGTCAGGACGCTGAACTGGCTGCCGCCGAGCTGCGGCTACCGGCTCGTGGCCGAGGGGCGGGACCTTTACTGGTGGCATCCCCTGATCTCCGGCGATCCCAACACCGTGCATGAAGCCGGGGTCTCGGTGCGCGGGCGGGTGGAGGGCACCGAACTCGACGTCAACGACGCCGATCTCGAGGATCACATCGTGCGCTGGCCGGCCTTGCTGCCGAAACGGGCACAATTGAAGAAGCGGCCGAAGGTCTCCAAGTAGATTTCCAAGACGTGACGCTGACGGCGCGAGAGCTGGCGCCGGTGCTGCCGCGATCACGTCACCGCGAGAACAGTGCGGTGGGATGCACCCATGCGCTGAGGTGCCTGCCTCAGCAGCGAATTGCTGCATAAATTGCGGATCAGAGAATGATTCCATCGCGGCCCGCGCCCGCGCAGCAGCATTACGCCCCAAATGAACAAGTATGAACGGCAGAGCCGTTTTCCTGCCGAGCAAGAGACATTGCCTGACGACATTGCCGCAGAGCTGTCTCACCTCCCGAGCGAGGTGATCGAACTCAGCGACGCGCCGCCGCTGGCGCCGCCGGCCCCGCTCAATCCCGACGAAGTCCGCACCATCGTGATCAGCCTGATGCTGACGATGTTCCTGGCCGCGCTTGACCAGACCATCGTCGCGACCGCGCTGCCGACGATCGGGCGCCAGTTTCACGACGTTACCAACCTGTCCTGGGTGATCACGGCCTATCTGCTCGCCTCCACCGCGGTGGCGCCGGTGTTCGGCACGCTGAGCGACATCTATGGCCGCCGCGTCATGATCATCACCTCGCTCAGCCTGTTCGTGGTCGGCTCGGTGCTGTGCGCGATCGCGCCCAGCATGACCATGCTGATCATTGCCCGCGGCCTGCAGGGACTCGGCGGCGGCGGCATCATGCCCGTGGTGCAGACCGTGATCTCCGACGTGGTCACCCCGCGCGAGCGTGGCCGCTACCAGGCTTATTTCTCCAGCGTCTGGATGGCCGGCGGCATTCTCGGCCCGGTGGTCGGCGGCGTGTTCGCCGAGCATCTGCACTGGTCGATGATCTTCTGGATCAACCTGCCGCTCGCCGCGGCGGCGCTGGCGCTGCTGCTGCCGAAGATGAGCAAGATCCCGGTGTTCCACCGCAAGCGCAAGGTCGACTGGCACGGCGGCGTGCTGCTGATGGCCTCGGCCGTCGTGCTGATGCTGGTGCTGACCTGGGGCGGCACGCGTCTCTCCTGGCTGTCGCCGACCATTACCGCGATGGTCGGCGCCTCGATCGCGCTCGCCGGCGCCTTCGTCTGGCACGCCCGCCGCGCCGACGAGCCGTTCCTGCCGCTGTCGCTGCTCGGCGGTTCGGTGGTGCCGTTCGCAATGGGCGCCGGCGGCTGCGCGCTCGGCGCCATGGTCGGGCTCACCGTGCACCTGCCGCTCTATTACGAGGTGGTCTATCACCTCACCGCCAGCGAGGCCGGCCTTGCGCTGATCCCGCTCGCGGCGATCTCGACCTTCGGCGCGGCGATCGCCGGCCGGACCATGGCGAAGGCCAAGCACTACAAGCGTGTCGCAATCGTCGGCACCTCGGTGGCTGCGATCTGCGCCGTCGGCATGGCCGTGACGACGCTGCCGTTGTGGGGATTGCTGCTGTTGATGAGCGTGTTCGCGCTCGGGCTCGGCACCACATTCCCGATCAGCGTGGTTTCGCTGCAGAACGCGGTGGCGCGTCCGCAGGTCGGCACCGTGACCGGCGCGATGAACTTCTTCCGTGCCATGATGGCCTCCTTCACGGTCGCCGCCTTCACCACCATCCTGCTGATGACGCTCGGGACCGACATCTCGCTCGCCGGCGAGCACCATGCCGCTTCGGCCAGCACCGTCGGCGCGATCCCGATGGCCGACATGATCACCGCGTTCCGCTACGTGTTCGGCGCCGCCGCCGTGTTGCTGACCACCGCGTCGATCTGCATGATCACGATGGAAGAGCGCCCGCTCGCCGGTCCCGCCGCGCAGCCGGTGGAGATGGCGGAGTAGGGGCGGATTCACCCCTGACGTCGTCCTGGCGAAAGCCAGGACCCATAACCACCGCATTTGATGATGGATGGGATCGCGGCCCCAGCATCGCGCAACAATTCTCATTTGGGGTAATAGGCCCTGGCTCCCCGTGCGCAATTGCGCACTAGGCCAGGACGACACCGAATGTGTTGGACCATTTGTGATTCATACTTCGGCGTTCTCGCGACATGATTTGTCCGAGTCTTGCATCTCGTTCCGCCCTCCCACTTGGAAGGGGCGCGGGACCGCGCTTTTATTCCCGCGCTGCCTCAAATTTATTCAGCCGGCGAGTGGCGACCCAATACTTTAGTTGTCGTCCGCGCATGGCGATCTGCGCGCAGTTTCACTTGCTGCGCGTTTTGTCGCAGCTATAGTCCGGCCCCAAGAGCTCGAAGCAGCCGAACAAAAAGAGGAGAGAAACAGGGTGAAAAGAACATCGCGACTGCCTGTTCATGCGATGCAGCAACTTGCCGGAGTGGCCGTGTTGGGCCTTTTGGCAGCCAGCCCCAGCGGCGCGCTGGCGGCTGACACCCTCAAGATCGGCGTGATCGCCGAAGCGCAGGCGATTGCCGGGGCGTCGATCCCGCAGGCGGCGCAACTCGCCGCCGACGAGATCAACGCCAAGGGCGGCATCGACGGCCGCAAGATCGAAATCGTCTCCTACGACAATCACTCGTCCTCGGCGGACTCGGTGCGGGCATTCCAGCGCGCGGTCAACGAAGACAAGGTCAACGTCGTCATCTCGAGCTATATCAGCGAAGTGGTGCTGGCGCTCGAGCCCTGGGCGTCGCGCCTGAAGACGCCGTTCGTCACGCCCGGCGCGGCCTCCAACGAGATCAGCAAGAGCGTCCACGCCGACTACGAGAAGAACAAGTACACCTTCCACGGCTATCTGACCTCGGCGGCGCTGGCGCTGTCGGTGTGCGATGCCGCCAAGGAGCTCCTGGTCGATCAGAAGCACATGAAGACCGCGGTCATCATGAGCGAGGACGCGGCCTGGACCAAGCCGCTCGACGTCGGCTACGAGGAGTGCCTGCCGAAGATCGGGCTCAAGGTCGTCGACCATATCCGTTTCTCGCCCGACACCACTGACTTCACGCCGATCTTCAACAAAGTCGAAGCCGCCAAGCCCGACGTGATCATCACGGGCATCTCGCATGTCGGCGTGCAGCCGACCGTGCAGTGGAAGAACCAGCAGGTGCCGATCCCGATGTTCGGCATTTCCTCGCAGGCGACCAACGAGACCTTCGGCAAGGACACCAACGATGCGGCGGAAGGCGTGCTGTATCAGGGCGTGTCGGGCCCGAACGTCGCGGTGACCCCGAAGTCGGTGCCGTTCGCGGAAGGCTTCAAGAAGCGTTACGGCAACTATCCGTCCTATGCGGGCTACACCGCCTATGACGAGGTCTACTACATCGCGGATGCGGTGAAGCGCGCCGGCTCGGTCGAGGCCGACAAGATGGTCGATGCGCTGGAGAAGACCGATTGGGAAGGCACCATCGGGCGCGTCCAGTTCTACGGCAAGGACGATCCGTTCACCCATTCGATCAAGTACGGCAAGGGCCTGATCACCGGACTGATGCTGCAGTGGCAGGGCGGCAAGCAGGTCGCGGTCTGGCCGAAGGAGGTCGCCAAGAGCGATCTCAAGTTCCCGAGCTTCATCAAGCTCACCACCAACTGACTGATGATCATGCTCCCGGGCCGGTCCCGGGAGCATCCGTATTCAGTTCCGCATCCTCCACAACAGGCAGCCTTGCTGCCGCGGCCGATTTGAGATGCTTGCCTTACAAATCCTGATCGATGGCTTTGCCATCAGTGCGCTCTATGCGCTCGGCGCGACCGGCTTCACCCTGATCTTCGGCGTCTCCGGCGTTCTCAACCTCTCCCACGGCGCCATCATGGTGGCCGCAGCGGTCGCGGCCTGGGCTGCGGCGAGCGTGCTGCACCTCGACATCTACTCCGGCGCGCTGTTCGGTGTCGGTGTGGCGCTGATCATGGCGTTCGCGACCTACTTCGCGGTCGTGAAGCCGATCCAGAATTCCAGGCGGATCCCCAACGAGGAGAAGGAAATCTTCGTCCTCACCGGCACGCTGCTGTGGGGCATCATGATTCAGGAGCTGATCGCCTATTTCTTCACCAACAACGCCAAGACGGTGCTGCCGATCGTTGAGGGCGTCGTCGATATCTTCGGCAACCGCACGCCGCGCAACAATATCTTCACCGCGCTGGTTTGCTGCCTCGTGATCGGTCTGCTGTGGCTCTTGGTGAACCGTACCCGCACCGGCAAGGCGGTGCTGGCGGCCTCGATGAACCCGCGCGGCGTCACCTTGCTCGGGCTCGAGCTCACCCAGATCTACATCGTGGTGTGGGGCATCTACGGCATCCTCGCCGGTATCGCCGGCGTGCTGCTCGGCATGTTCCTCGGCGTCAGCTCCTACAGCGTCGGGCCGTTGACCGCGAGCGCGTTCTCGATCGTGGTGCTCGGCGGCCTCGGCAGCGTCTCGGGCTCGCTGATCGCGGCCTTCGTCGTCGGCTATCTCGAGACCATCACGGCCTACATGATCTCGCCGGCCTACCGCACCATTCCGGCGCTGCTGCTTCTGGTGTTCGTGATGTATATCCGGCCCCAGGGCCTCTTGGGGAGGCGCTGAGATGGCCAACTTCTTTACCTCGCGCCTGTTCTTCATTTCGCTGGTCTGCGTGGTGGTTGCCGCGACGCTGCCGCTCTATGTCTCGGGCTACATCCTCGGGCTGCTGACCGTCGCGTTCTATTTCGGCGTGTTCGCGATGGCCTGGGACCTCTTGTTCGGCTTCGCCGGTGAGGTCAATTTCGGGCCGACCTTCCTGATCGGCACCGGCGCCTACACGGCCGGCATCCTCAACAACCAGTTCGGCTGGTCGGTCTATGTCTGCATCCTGCTCGGCGCGCTGGCGTCGGTGGTCGCGGGCTTCGTGCTGGCGCTGCCGGCGCTGCGGGTGAGGGGACCGTATTTCGGCCTGACCACGCTGGTCGCGGTCTTGATGCTGCAGAACTTCGTCGTGGTGTTCGCCGACCTGACCGGCGGCGAGATCGGGCTCACCATTCCCGACGTCATCACCATCAATGCCGGCGCCAATTACTGGATCGCGCTCGGCTTCATGACCGTGAGCGCCGCGATCTTGTACGGGCTGTCGCAATCGCCGGTTGGACTCGTATTGCAGGCGAGCGGGCAGGACCCGGTGCAGGCCGGCGCGCTCGGCTTCAACATCGTCAAGCACAAGCTCGCGGCCTTCATCGTCAGCGCCTTCTTCTCGGGGCTGTCGGGGGCGCTCTTGGTGTTCTACTTCGGCACCGCCTCGGTCGGCACCGTGGTCGACGTCGCGGTCGGCGTGAACGTCATCGTGTCCGCCGTGCTCGGCGGCCGGCGTACGGTGCTCGGCGCGGCGTTAGGTGCGATCTTCCTGATCGTGGCCGGCGAATTCCTGCGTCCGACCGGCGAGCTTGCAACCTTCATCGTCTCGGCGGTGGCGCTGCTCGTCGTCCTGTTCTTCCCCGGCGGTTTCCTCGGAGCGGCCCTGTCACGCGAGGCGCGCTCCTAAATGGATCAGACTGTGACCACTACTCCGACACTTGCAGTTCGCGGCCTGACCAAGCGGTTCGGCGGCCTGACCGCGGTGAAGAATCTGAGCTTCGAGCTGCGGCCCGGCGAGATCCTCGGCCTGATTGGGCCGAACGGCTCGGGCAAGTCGACCGCGATGAAGAGCGTGATGGGCATCGAGCGCCCGACTGCGGGTGAGGTGCTGTTCGACGGCGAGAACGTGGCCGGGCTGCCTGCGCACAAGATCGCGCGCAAGGGCTTTGGCATGGTGTTCCAGCACTCGCGGCCGCTGAACCGGCAGACCGTGCTCGAGAACATCATGGTCGCGCTGTTGCCCGACAGCCTGTTCATGCTGTTTCCCGACAAGGCGCTGACCGAGCGCGCCAAGTGGATCGCCGAACGCGTCGGCCTGGGGGCGGTGATGAACCGCCGCCCGCCGACCTTGCCGTTCGCCGATCTGCGTCGGCTTGAGCTGGCGAAGGCGATCGCGCGCGATCCGAAGGTGGTGCTGGTCGATGAGCCCTTTGCCGGCCTCACCAGCGCCGAGGTTGGCACGTTCTCCGCATTGATCCGCAGCTTCCGCGACGAGGGACGCGCGGTGATGCTGGTCGACCACAACGTCAAGAGCGTCGCGGCGCTGGTGGACCGTGTGCTCGCGATGTATCTCGGCGAGGAGATCATGACCGGCCGCGCCGAGGACGTGATGAAGAACGAGACCGTACGGCGGGTCTATCTCGGCGGCGCGATCGAGACCCATGCGCGGCCCGAGACCTCGTTCAAGGACAAGGTGCCGCTGCTGCAGGTCGAGAATGTCAGTGTGCATTACGGCAAGGCACAGGCGCTGGAGAACGTCTCGATCCACGTTCATGAGGGCGAGTTCGTCTCCGTTGTTGGCTTGAACGGCGCCGGCAAGACCACGCTGTTCAACACCATCTCGGGCTTCCTGCCCTATACCGGCGAGATCCTGCGCGGCGGCCAGAAGTTGCGCGGAACGGGACCTGCCAAGATCGCCCGCTCCGGATTGGTGCAATGCCCGGAATCGCGCGAATTGTTCGGCGAGATGACGGTGCGGGAAAACCTCGACCTCGGTGGCCAGCATCTCGACGACGCGGCGCGGGCGAAGCAGCTCGCCTGGCTGTTCGAGCTGTTCCCGATCCTGAAGGAACGCCAGGGCCAGATGGCGCAGACGCTGTCCGGCGGCGAGCAGCAGATGCTGGCGATCGGCCGCGCGCTGATGATGCAGCCGCAGATTCTGATCCTGGACGAGCCGACGCTGGGCCTCGCGCCCGTCATCCTCGAACTGTTGTCGAAGGCGCTGGAGAAGCTGCGCCAGACCACCAAGATCACGGTGCTGCTCGGCGAGCAGAACGTGACCTTCGCGCTTCCGCATGCCGACCGCGTCTATGTGCTCGAGCACGCGCGGATCGTCTGGGAGGGCGACCCGGGCCGGTTCGCCGCGGAGGCGGGCAAGGACTTCCTCTGACGTTCGAAGTTTGAAGAATAACAAAACAAAGCAAGGGAGATCATGATGCCAGCATATTCAACCGCCACCCGCGTGAGCCTGTTGGCCCCGGCGCTGGCGCTGTGCCTCGCGGCGCCGGCCTATGCGCAGTCCAAGGATCCGATCAAGATCGGAATCATCGCCGAGGTGCAGTCGATCGCGGGTGCGGCAACCCCGGGTGGCGCGCAGATCGCGGCCGACGAGATCAATGCCAAGGGCGGCGTGATGGGCCGCAAGATCGAGATCGTCACCTACGACAACAAGAGTTCGTCGGCGGATTCCGTGCGCGCGTTCCAGCGCGCGGTGAGCGAGGACAAGGTTTCGGCCGTGATCGCGAGCTACATCAGCGAGGTGGTGCTGGCGCTCGAGCCGTGGGCCTCGCGGCTGAAGATGCCGTTGATCACGCCCGGCGCCGCCTCGAACGAGATCACCAAGGCAATCCACAACGACTACGAGAAGAACAAGTACACCTTCCACGGCTACCTGACCTCGGCTGCGCAGGCGCAGCTCGTCTGCGACGCGGCCAAGGAGCTCCTGGTCGACCAGCTCAAGTTCAAGTCGGTGGCGATCATGAGCGAGGATGCGGCATGGACCAAGCCGCTCGACGTCGGCTACGAGGCCTGCCTGCCGAAAGCCGGCCTGAAAGTCGTCGAGCACATCCGCTTCTCGCCCGACACCACGGACTTCACGCCGATCTTCAACAAGATGGAAGCCGCCAAGCCCGACGTGATCGTCACCGGCATCTCCCATGTCGGCGTGCAGCCGACGGTGCAGTGGAAGAACCAGCAGGTGCCGATCCCGATGTTCGGCATCAGCGCGCAGGCGCTGAGCCCGACCTTCTGGGGCGACACCAACGGCGCCGCCGAAGGCGTGCCCTCGCTCGCGGTGGCGACGCCCGACGTCGCCGTCACCCCAAAGACCAAGCCGTTCGCCGCGGCCTTCAAGGCCAAGTTCGGCACCCCGCCGGCCTATACCGGCTACACTGCCTATGACGAGGTCTACATCATCGCGGAGGCGATCCAGCGGGCCGGCTCGACCGATCCGGACAAGATGGTCACCGAGCTCGAGAAGACCGATTTCGACGGCACGATCGGCAAGATCCAGTTCTACGGCAAGAACGACGAGTTCACCCACGGCATCAAGTCCGGCCCGGGCGCCGTCACCGGCCTCGTGTTCCAGTGGCAGGGCGGCAAGCAGATCACGGTCTGGCCGAAGGCGATCGCGGAAGGGAAGCTGAAGTTTCCGGATTTCGTGAAGCTGTCGCAGTAAGCGTTGATAAGCCGCAGGCAAATCGGGATCGTCCGCCCCTGGCGGACGATCTCATTTCTCCGCAAACGATGTGCAGGTCACGTTGTACCAATCATATCCGCAACAGTTACCCTCTGCATGTCGAAACTTCGCGATGGAAAACCGTACCTTGTCGCCACAAAGCTTCTGTGCGACCGCATTCAAGTCCAGCCCGCGAGGGTCGTAACGGGGAAACGGAGGGCACGGTCCATCGTATTCGCCGGTGCAGATCTGATGAGTGACGACCCTTAGGCGAGACATCAGATCTTGCGTCACGCGGCTTTCGATCGAATTGGCATTTTCCTTGATTCGATCGGCGGCGCTGACACCGGCTTCACTGACTTTCGAGATAGCGGCTTGTTCGGCGGTAGCAATCTTTGGTTCGATGCCGTCAAGATCCTTCCGAATGGTGGTTGTCGAGGAGCCCAATTCCTGAATTTTGTTCTGCGCACTCACAAGAAGGCCGCCAATACCAGCACCGCCGAGACCGAGAACGATCGCGATAGCTACTGCTATTCCAAACTTCGTCTCGAGCGAAGTGGTTCGATCTTTTAGCTTTTCGAACTGCTGGTCGTCGGCTTTGCCGTCGACGTCCTGCTTATCGGCTTTGGAGTATTCGAAACCGGAGACGCGTTGTTCGAGAGCTGTTGTCCGCTGTTCCAAGGTGCTGGTGCGAGAGCGCACTTCGTCGATCGAGTCGTTCATTACCTGTCCGATGGTGCTCAAATAGAATAAAACCGAGGGTAGCATCTAAGTGCCAATAAGCAAGATCTCGGTATCCGGCACCCGCGCGCCGATCTCGTCGCGCGTGCGCGCGGCGCCGAGCGCGGCCCACAGCCCGGCGAAGGCGGCACCGAGCACCAGGATGCGCGCCATCTCGCCTCCTTGCGACGGCCTTACGTCCCCGGCCGCGACACCTCGGTCTCCTTGCTGGTGATGAATTCCAGCAGCACCGGCACGCCTTCCCTGGTCTTCTGGATGCCGCGCTTGATCGCGGGGATGATGTCTTCGGGCCTGGTCACCCGCTCGCCATAGCCGCCGAAGGCCCGCGCCATCGCGGCGTAGTCGCCGGAGATGTCGGTCGAGCGGTATTTCTCGGTCGAGATCGGCATCACCTTCAGTTCGATCGCCATCGAGAAATTGTTGAGCAGGATCGACATGATCGGAATCCGCTCGCGCACCGCGGTCTCGAAATCCATGCCCGTGAAGCCGATCGCGGCGTCGCCCCACACATTGATGCAGAGCTTGTCCGGCTTTGCCAGTTTGGCGCCCATCG
Source organism: uncultured Bradyrhizobium sp. (assembly GCF_947648125.1). GTDB lineage: Bacteria > Pseudomonadota > Alphaproteobacteria > Rhizobiales > Xanthobacteraceae > Bradyrhizobium. The sequence continues at coordinate 68,938 of NZ_CANSMR010000006.1, forward strand.
CAAGACCCAGGCCGTAGCCGAGCTGCGTGGTCTTGCCCCAGCCGATATAGGACAGCGGCTCGATCGACTTCCAGAACGGCGACAGCTGGTCGCGCGGGCTGCCGGCGTCGTGGGTGATGATGGTGTTGTGGATGTCGACGGTGTGCTGCAGATCCCACAACACGCGGTAGGGATTGAGCGGCGCATCGTTATGCGTCAGCTTCGGCATCCACTTGGCGAGCCATTCCTTGTGGGAGGCGGCGATCTCCTCCGCGACCGCGCTCGCGCTACGATCCGCGGTCACGGTCTTGCCGATCTCCTCCAGCAGCGCGTCGAGCACGAGGCCGGCATCGCCGACGAGCCCGATCCTGGCCTCGACATCCTTGTTGACGTGGTTCGGATCGAGCGTCGAATGGATGATGGTCTTGCCCTTCGGCATCGCGATGCCGAACGACGTTTCGGTGAAGGAGCAGCCGATGCCGAAGATCACATCGGCTTCGCCGAGGAATTTCGGCACCGCGCGCGGCACGGCAAGGCCGCCGGAGCCGAGCGACAGCGGGTGCGTCTCTGGGAACGACGACTTGCCGCCGAGGCTCGTGGTGACGGGGATCGCGAGCCGCTCGGCGAGGCGCTTCAGCTGCGGCCAGGCTTTGGCGTAATGCACGCCCTGGCCGGCATAGATCACCGGGCGCTTGGCGCCAACGAGGAGGGCGGCGGCTTCCTTCACATGAATGGGATCGGCGCCGTAGCGGGTGCGCAGCACCGGCGTGTAGTTCAGCGGCTCCGGCACCTCCTCGTTCCACATGTCGGCGGGAATCTCGACGATCACAGGCCCGCCGCGGCCGTTCTTCAGCTTGGTGAAGGCGCGGCGGAAAATATTGCAGACTTCCGCGGCGATGTTGATCGGCTCCGAGGATTTCGAGAACGCCTTCATCGCCTGGCTGGAATTGAAGTTCGGATCGATGTTGGCAAGCCGGCGGGCATAGCCCATCGGCAGCACCAGGACGGGCACGGATTCGCCGTAGCATTGCGCGACGCCGCCCATCGCGTTCTCGGCGCCCGGTCCGTGCTGCATGCAGAACGCGCCGATCTTTTCGCCCGAGGTGACGCGGGAGATCGCGTCCGCCATGTGCACGCCGATGCGCTCCTGACGCACCATCACGGGGCGGATATCGGCACTGGCGGCGTATTCGATCAAATGGTTGACCGGGTAGCCCGTGAGGATCTCGATCCCCTCGCGCTTCATGATTTCCGCGATCGCGGTGCCGAGCTTCATGACGGTCACTCCCTTTGGATGCGGCCGGTTCGTTCCGGCCTCGTTGTCGTCCTGTCCGATAAAGGAACAGGATTCCGCCGCGAGGGTAAAGCGCCGCCGGGGCCGGATCAGGTAGTCCTGATATGCGTTTACGCCCAATCGCGGCTTGCCGCCTCGTGGGGCGAGGTCAGGATGCAGGCAGAACTAGCAGCGAGTTTCTCTGCAACCTTTAAGCGATCGTTCATCGTGTCCATCAATGGGCCGTCAACCAATGTGGCCTAGTTTTGCTGGAATATTGCTACGGCGCGGGAGAAAAAGCCGCGGGCGTCGGACAGGAGCTTTTCATGCGCGCGTTGCTTGCAAGATTTCTGCGTGATGACGTCGGCGCTACGGCGATTGAATACGCCATCATTGCCGGCGGCATCAGCATCGTGATCGTCGCCGGCGTCAGAGGCATCGGCACCACTGTGAGCGGCCAGTTCACCGCCGTCAGTTCGGCATTCAAGTAAGCGCCACCGGACACGCTTCACACTTTCTGATTCAGTCGCCTCCGCCGTCCCCATTCAGCGCGCGAAGCATCGCGATGCGTGACGACCTCAACCCGCCTTCTTCCTCGCCGCGGTGCCTTGCGCACGCGCGGCCTTCTCGGCCTTCTTCGGCTCCGGCTTGACGGCCTCCTTGGGCTCGCGCTTGCCGCTGCCCGAGATCGGCAGCAGCATCTCGCGCTGGCCCTCGATGCGCTTCTTCGGCTTCTTGCCCTTCGCCGCCTTTGCTTCAGCCTTGGCGGGAGCGGCCTGCTTCTCGTTGGCGAGGCTCTTCTTCAGCGCGTCCATTAGGTTGATGACATTGCCGCCGGTCTTCGCCGCGGGCTTGGCGATCTTGATGCCGTTGCGCTTCTGGTTGATCAGGTCGATCAGCGCCTGCTCGTAGCGATCCTCGAACTCCTCCGGATCGAACTCGGCGGACTTCTGCTCGACGATGTGCTTGGCGAGATCGAGCATATCCTTGGTGATCTTCACATCCTGGATGTCGTCGAAATATTCCTTCTCGCTGCGCACTTCATACGGGTAGCGCAACAGCGTGCCCATCAGCCCGTTGTCGAGCGGCTCGAGCGCGATGATGTGCTCGCGGTTGGTCAGCACGACGCGACCGATCGCGACCTTGTCCATACTGCGGATGGTCTCGCGGATAACCGCGAAGGCGTCGTGGCCGACCTTGCCGTCGGGAACGAGATAATAGGGGCGGATCAGATAGCGGCTGTCGATCTCGCTGCGCGGCACGAATTCGTCGATCTCGATGGTGCGGGTCGAATCCAGCGCGATGTCGTCGAGCTCTTCCTTGGTGACCTCGATATAGGTGTCGGTGTCGACCTTGTAGCCTTTCATGATGTCGTCGGTGGAGACTTCCTCGCCGGTCTCCGCGTCGACCTTGGCGTATTTGATCCGGTGGCCGGTCTTGCGGTTGATCTGGTTGAAGGAGACCTTCTCGGTATCCGACGTCGCCGGGTACAGGGCAACCGGGCAAGTCACGAGCGAAAGGCGCAAAAAGCCCTTCCAGTTGGCGCGGGGGGCCATGGGCAAAACTCCGATTACGCAACCGACGGAACGGTCAAGGATAACACCGGGATCCCCGGTTTGAAACAACGCGGCCCGGTGAATCTGGCAACGGCGTTAACCGTGGCCTCAGGCCTGCGCCCTTCGTTTGACGCGGCGGCGATGGCCGTTGGACAGCCGTCAAACGGCGGAACATCACTTCGGATCACCCGTTGGCCCTCCGCAGGGGGGCGGCAACCGCCGGAATTTCAGGCACTTAAGCAAACAGGTCGCCATGGCAACGGAACGATACGGTCAGATCATCGAAACCCCGACCGAGGCGCGCCAGGCCGAGCCCGGACCTTCGGTTCTCGCGCTGCTCACGGCCTCGATCGGGCTCGCAGTCTTGATCCTCGGAATTGTCTGGTTCGCCCTTTTCCGGGTGTGACGCTCCGACCGCGGTCTCCCGCAGGCGGGGTCTTGATTGTTAAACCGAGATGCAAGCAGAGCCGCCACCATGCGCTCGTGGGGTGTGCGGTCGATCACGCCTGCATCTCGCCACGGCCGTCGCGCATGCGTTCGCATGGCATCCTCTGGCTCGACGGTTGGTTCGACGCGCGATGAGCGTCTGCTGTGCAGATCGCAATATCACGCAACTGAAGATTCCGGCGCGCGGACTGCTGCGGTCGCTGACGCTGTCGAGCAGAATTTTCTTGAGCCAAGACTTTGTCAGCCGGGACGTGAGCCAGGAATCGTCTTCGACGGCCCGCGCCTTCACGAGATTTTGCAGCGGAGAGGAGATCTGTGACGTGCGAAGCGAATTGCTGCCGCGACACGTCATGAGATCATCGAAATTGGCTGCTAGCTGATTTGAATCAGATGCGTCTTGAGCTTGAGATGTTCTATCCGCAAGAAGAAAAAAACTCGCTGTTGGCGCGCCTCAAGGAGAAAAGCGTTTCAGGTGCGTTCGTCGGACTGACGCTGCTGGCGATGGCGGGGTGGATCTATCTTCTCAGCTCGATGTTCCTGAAATTCATGCTGTGGTGGTTCTCCTGAGGCCCCTCGCTCTCGAGAACAACCGATGTGGGCGCCTGGTTATTGTTGCGCCGTTTGATTGCACAAAAAATTCCAGCGGCTGAACATTCTTTCGGCGCGCGCAATCATGATGTCGTCACAACTCCGAATGTTAATAACATAAAATCTAACGTGGATGAATGTGATGCTTCCTCCTGTTCTCATCCTTGCCGCGGCGTTCATCGCCGGCTTCTTCTCCGGTTTCGCCGCGCGCGCGTGGCGCTCGCGCAAGCGCCGCGCGCAATATCGGATCTATGCGCCGTATGTGGCGCCGTCAGCCGCCAAATCGTCGAGGCGGGAACAGCCGGTTACCGCATTCGGCCACATGCGCCGCGCGTTCTAGCGGGCTAACTCGACAGAGGTAGCGCGACAGTGTCGTGAGTTGGGGTTGGCGGGCGGCATGCGATCGGTCATCTTGCCTTCATTGCAGCAGCCGGGCCGGGTTCGCGTGCCGGCTGGGTGCTGCCGTTGGCCTGCGCATCGTGAGGGAACTGGCACGCATGAGTGATCTCAGGGGGCATTCGCCAAGGCGGTATGTCGTCGATGTCAGTGGACGGCGCGTGCTGGTCGGCCTCACGCTTGAGGAGACTTCGGAATTCGAGGGACTGGACACCTCGCTGCCGGTGCTGGGCGGGGAAGCCCAGGGTACGGAACTGATGCCGTCAGCCGTCGAGGGACGGTGGCTCGAGCTCTATGACAAGCACGACAAGGCCTGGATCAAGTGGAAGGCCGACCTGATGGCCGGGCAAGGCGGCAATTCACCCTTTTTTAACTAAGACCGGGCGATTTTGAGCGATACTGCCTGAGTGGGCGCGAACCGGATACTCACAGATGTTTCAGCTGTTTTTGCGAACTCGCGCGCATGACCTGATCAGGTCGCGGCGTGGCGAGGAAGGTTTCAAGGCGCGCTCGGCCGAGCGCGATGCCGAGACCGATCGCGCCCGGATCGGATCGATCATGGCTGCGATCGAAGCCGCGTTGCAGGCGGCCGAAAGCGAGCAATCCGGCCTTGGCCGCCGTGTCGACGATGTTCTGGCCCGCGCGGCGGTGACGCTGGGCAACGGCACCGACGAGTATCTGGAACGCGAGGCGCTTGACAACTATCATCAAGACCTGTTTGACGCCGAGATCTCCAACGGCCAGCGTCGGCTGAAGGAATTGGCGACCGAGATTGCGCACTTCAAGTTCATGAAGGCCGCGGTATTGAGCCGATTTCCGGACTACAAACCTCCGGCCGCCAGCAACTGACGCGCCCCGCGGCCGCAACGCGAAGCCAGAAGCTGCGGCCCGCGCCTGACGGCGTATGCGGCCTGGTCGGGCGCAAGGCGAAAGGCACAGGCGAAACGTGGTGATCGCAGGCAATCTACTCGTCACGGGCTGCGCCGGCTTTATCGGCTTCCATCTGGCGGAGCATTTGCTGCGGGCAGGGCAGCCGGTCATCGGCATCGACAATCTCAACCAGTATTATGATCCGGCGCTCAAGCGTGCGCGGCTCGATCTGCTCAAGCAGCACCGTGGCTTCACCTTCCTGGAGCTCGACCTCGCCGACCGCGCCGGAATGAAAGCGCTGTTCGAGCGCCATCGCTTCGAGGTCGTGATCCATCTCGCTGCCCAGGCCGGCGTGCGCTACTCCCTGCAGAACCCGCATGCCTACATGGATTCCAATCTGGATGGCTTCCTCAACGTCCTCGAGGGCTGCCGGCATACTGCGTGCAGGCATCTGCTGTTTGCGTCGTCATCGTCGGTCTACGGCGCCAACACCAAGCTGCCGTTCTCGGTCCACGACAACGTCGATCATCCGGTCAGCCTGTACGCGGCCACCAAGAAGGCCAACGAGCTGCTCGCCCATTCCTACAGCCACCTCTATCGCATCCCGACGACAGGGCTGCGGTTCTTCACCGTATATGGGACCTGGTATCGGCCGGACATGGCGCTCTATGCGTTCGCGGATGCGATCACCAGTGGGAAGCCGATCCAGCTGTTCAACAACGGCAACATGCGGCGCGACTTCACCTATGTCGACGACGTGGTCGAGGCGATGGTGCGGCTGATCGGCCGCGCGCCCGAGGGCGACGTCAATTGGTCGGGAGCGCATCCCGATCCGGGTTCGAGCAAGGCGCCGTGGCGCGTCTACAACATCGGCAACTCCAGGCCGGAAGAACTGATGCATGTTGTGGCGCTGCTCGAGCAGGGCTTCGGCCGGCAGGCCGAAAAGCAGTTGTTGCCAATGCAACCTGGGGATGTCCTGGAGACGTCGGCCGATGTTTCCGATCTGGAGCGAGAGATCGGCTTTCGGCCGCAGACGCGGATCGAGGACGGCATTGCCAAATTTGTCGCCTGGTATCGGGCTTACCACAACGTCGATCGGACGTAGTGCGCTCCTTGCGAATTCCGGCTCGAGAAAAACCCGGCTCGGCGCGGAACGGAGTGCGGCAATGCGAGTTATCAGTAGTTTTGCGTTCGTGTCAGCCGCGATCATGTCCATCGCAATCGTTCCGGCGCACGCCATCGACGCCCAGGTCGCACGCGCCTGAATGCTTTGGTCGCGAGGGCGCGGCGAAGGATCTGCGCGACGATTGCAACAAAAGCGTCGCCAATGGCGGCAAGATGGGCAACGACACGTCTCCCAAATCGAAATAGCGCGCGAGCGCGACCCGCGTTGCGAATTAGCGATGCTTATGGCGGTTGGTCGAATCCGCTGCTGTACGCGTGGCAACCCTGCAAGTGCATGTGAGATGAGAACGCGAAGGCAGTTCGCTGCTTCTGCTGAAGCCGAAACGCGTCAGTACCACTCATTTTGAATTAGAACAGCATTGTCGCGTTCGGCCGAGGTCGAGGTGAATATCTTGCATGATCGAATATGTGGCGTTGATTCGTTCCGTCGCATTGTCAGGGCGGATCAGAACGCTCAGGTCTGCGGCCTCGATGTTTGAAACGGATCGAAACATTCTATGATCAATGCAGAAGACGCTGCGATCCATGCTGCTCGGTTCAACCTGTTATGCGCGGCAAGAAAAACCGATTGATCGAAGCAGCAGATTTAGTGTGTGCACGCTGTGTCTGGTGGAATATCTGGTTCGAGGCTGGAACACCGCGTCAAGTCCCGAGCCTTTGACGCAGCGACATTGTGATAGCCCGCAGGCGTGTCGCCGGTTTCGACGCCGATCGCTGCGATCAACGATCGTCAAATGATTTCATGCTCTTGGTCGCGCCTCATGGTTCGTTCCAGTTGCGCTCTTTGGCCGTGCGCCTCGTCGCTGCCGCTGACATCCCATCGCGACGACACATTTAAGGCCATCGTTCGAACATTTCGCGATCAGGTTGTGGAACCTGATTGAGAAAATTTAACGCGGAGCCACGTTCGTCGCAAACCTGCCCCATTAACCGCATTCCATGTGCGTGATCTAACACTGTCATCGAAACTTCAATCACATCGCTCATACCCTTAACCGCAGAGCGAGGGCGCGCCATGAAGCAGCACAAAGTTCAACATTCGCATCAGCCAATCGAAGAGGCGTTGCTCGCGACCAATCAATCGCTGCGCAACGAAGTCGTTGCGCTGATGCTTGATATCGCCGCGTTGCGTGAGATCCATGAGCGGCCAGCCGCGTCTCGTTCGTTCGGCATGTCGCGTGAGCGGAACGCTCCACGCGTCGCGTTGCGCCGGGTTCACCACAGCTAAAGTCCGTCAGCCTATCTCTCACCGAGCAGAAATTGCGGCCACATCCAAGCCAGTGGGCGAGGGCGTCGGTGCTTGCCGCTGCGGACAATTCAATTTCAAATTGAAAAGCTGATCGAGCAAGATTCCCGGCACGGTCAGATCATGCACGGCTCTTCGCACAAATCGGCACTGGCGAGGGCGAGGCAGTCAGTGTTGACGCATGGCCCTGCGCGTCACGACGTCAGAAAGGCGTTCGCGCAGGATCCAGGTCTGCAACACGAGCTCGATGGCCGTATTTCGCAGCTCGAAATTCTCGGCGACAAGGCGTTCCAGGGCATCGGTCGCCTCGCTACACGCTGATTGGTTCCCCTCGAAGACCTTGAGATGCGCCATAGTTTCGATCCTCGCAAAAAGTGTTGATCAGAGGTGGGCTCTGAAGGGCATCAGCGCTGGATAGTTCGTGGGTGATCGGGCGGTTGTGGCTCCGCCTCATGACTACCGGTAGCAAAGCGCTTAACTAACAACTTTTGGGCAGAGCAGCGAATGTTATGTGGAGCGAGGGTGGTCTTCAAGCGTGCTGAGGTTCTTGCGGGATTTAACGTATGTGTAACTATCGCTGCGAAGCCGCGCCCGCAAGCCGTCGGTTGCATGGGTTGCGGGATTAATTCGCTGGAATTTTCCGAAACTTTTGCTTGATCTGCTGCGTAGATGACATTGACGGTCATGGCGCACTCGCAATCCGTCGGAGAACCGATTGGGTGTTCTCATTTGTCGATGCAAAGGGTGCGCCAGTTGTGAGGATTAACTTCTCATACGCAAAAAGTTGTATAACTTTTTCTGTCAGGGCCTTCTGCGCGGGAATGAATGCTCACATATTTCGGTAACTAGCTTGTAGCTTCGGCATTTCTTCGCACAAAGTGTCGCTGCCGACGGCAAGTTCGAGGCTCCCGAAACGCCCCCGCGGAAATCCTCAATTTGAATTTCCTGTTGCATTTATATAGCTTATAGGCCATGCGATGTTTGCCAATCTTGGGGGCAATGAGATGACCAATGAGGCGTCATTCAACTGACGAGATAACTTCCAAGGTCAAACAGGCCGAGGAACTCATGGCGCGGGGGCAGTCACAGGCCCAGGCGTGCAAGGTGCTGGGCGTTAGCGTGATGACATTTCATCGCTGGCGTAAGCAGGAGGCTGCGCGCGGCCGTCAGGCGAATGGTACTGTCGCCGAATTCGCCGCTCACACCGAAGATCGAGATGGGATCCCGCCCGTCCCCAGTCGTATTGATGAATTGCGGCTGGAAAATGAACGGCTGCGCCGGATCGTGACGGACCTGCTACTCGAGAAAATGAAGATCGAGGAGAAGCTTGCGCTCAGGTCCAGCGGCGGGAGCGGGTTGCCTCGCCGCGGTGAAGTCCAGAGCTGACGAAGCTTACCCTTTAGTGGATACGTGGGGGCCTGGGCGCCAGCAGCAGCTGGTCGCTCAGATGCGCTTTCTCTGATCTTGCACGCAGATCTTCAAGGATCGGGCGTAGTCTGGCCTGCGCGAGGTCCAGACCTTTGACGATGTCCTGATTCGGCATTTCAGCCGGAAACCGGGCCGATCGCAGCTTGGTTTCAACCGCCTTGACCAGCACTTCGACGTCGTCGCGGTGTTGGCCCGCGACGAGCTCGGCGCCCATCAGGCGTATCAAGTGAAGGAGCGCCACTAGCGCGGCTTCGGTTTCGCCAGCCGATGAACTCATGGATACTCTCTGCCTGACATTGCCGGCAGGCCTTGCGAGCTCACGACCTGCCTGATATTACACATGTGAATTGTTAACACGAATGTTAATTCCCGATGGCCGACCTTTCGGATGCTCGATTGGTGAAGGTGCCGGTCTACCTCGGCGCCTTCTCGTCCGCTTTTGCCTCGCTCGAAGCGTTTGCCGTCGCCTCCGAGATGATCATCGTCGTGCTGTCCAGCATCATTGGTGGCGCGGCCTATCACCTGTTTTACTACCACACGATTTATAGCAACAGCTTCGAGGGCTTTCTAGGGATCGGGGTCCTCGCCGCCATCCTTCACATGTTCGTGGCGAAGTCGCAGGGCCTCTACCATGCGCAGGTGCTGGCCGGTCTCGACCGGCGCTGGAGCAGCCTGCTCGGCGGGTGGCTTCTGGTCGTCCTGCTGATGACACTGATCATCTTCCTTCTGAAGGTTGGCTCCGGCGTCTCGCGCGGGTCGGTGATGTCGTTCGGCTTGATCGGCGGTCTCGGGCTGGTGACCGGACGGACGCTGCTGCAGGTTCCGCTGCGACGCGCGATCGACCGCGGCATGCTGGCGACGCGCCGCGCGGTCGTGGTCGGGATGGCGGACGAATTGTCCCGGGTACGGCAATCGAGCCTGCTGCGCGATTTCGGCCTCAGCGAGGTGCGACGGATCCAATTGTCCGGCCTGTCCGACGACGCGGGCGATCGCGCCGCCGTCGCGTCGGCCATTCGCGCGGCACGGGAGTGCGGCGCCGACGAGATCATCCTGGCAATGCCCTGGCAGCAGGAGCCGCGCATCCAGTTCGTGTGCGATCAGCTGCGGGCGTCACCGCTGCCGGTGCGGCTGCTGCCGGATCGGACGGCGGAGCGATTCCTGACTCTGCGGATGGTGGCGTCTGGCCCGATGCCGACGCTGGAAATGCAGCGCTCGCCGCTTACCTCGGTTGAGCGTGCCGGCAAGCGGCTGTTCGACATCGTGGCATCGAGCGGCCTGCTGGTGCTGTTCGCGCCGCTTTTGATCGGAACCGCGATTGCGATCAAGCTCGACTCCAGAGGGCCGGTCCTGTTCCGGCAGCGCCGCAACGGGTTCGACGGCAGGCAATTCACCATCCTCAAATTCCGCTCCATGCACGTGCTCGAGGACGGCGATGTCATCACACAGGCTCGCGCGAACGATCCGCGACTGACCGGGATTGGCGCGACGCTGCGCCGCCGCAGCATCGACGAGCTGCCGCAACTGGTGAACGTGCTGCGCGGCGACATGTCGCTGGTCGGGCCGCGGCCGCATGCGCTGGCGCATGACGACAAATATTCGAAGCTGATCGCAAGCTATGCGCAGCGCCAGCACGTCAAGCCGGGCATCACCGGTCTCGCACAAGTGCAGGGACTGCGCGGCGCGACGCCCGCGATCGAGGATATGCAGCTGCGCGTCGAGCACGACCTCATCTACATCAAGAGCTGGAGCTTCGTGCTCGACCTGCGCATCCTGCTGCGCACGGTTGGCGCGGTGCTGCGTCACAAGGGTGTCTGACGGTTGGGTAGCTGACGGCCGTTCGCAGGACGACGGGCCTTACTCGGAGATGTTCTGGTTGGCGTCCTTGAATTCCGCCTCGATGATATGCCGGTTGGCATCGCTCGCCACGCGATAGGCCTGGCCGATCGCACCCTTCAGCTCCGGCGCGCGGGTGAGGATCAGGCGGACCTGCCGCTGCAGCAGATCGACCAGCTCAACATCGCGTGTGGTATCGACCTGCGCCAGCAGGATCAGGCGAGGCGCGATCAGGTCGCTGCGGTTGAAGCCGGTGTAGTAGGACATCTTCAGCGCCTTCGATGCGGTCGGGTTCAGCCAGTCGAACCGCCCGGTCGCCGAGGCGAGGCCGAACCAGGCGCCGCCGTCCATCGGCGAGAGCCGCAGCGCGCGCGTGAAGGCGGCTTCGGCCGCCTCGGGCGAGGTCTGCATTTCGCTCCAGCCGTCGGCGAGCCACAGCTCGCTCCTGACCACGCCGAGGCCGGCCGCGAGCGAAGGCTTGCCGCGCAATGCATCGGCGGCGAGCCACCAGGCCGACAACGCCAGCGTCGCGGCGCCGATCAGGATTGCAGCCGGCACGAAGGCCGGCGACAGCTGCCGCGCGTGCCGCCAGGTCGTGTCAGCTTTCGCGCTAGCCATGGCGCGCTGCCCGGTTGCCGGTCATCAGCAGGGTTCGCTGCGCGCCTTCCAGCTTGACGCAGGTCAGGCGGCCCGTGGCATAGGCGCCGGTGTCGACATTGATGCGGTTGCGCAGCAGCTCGGCTTCCTGCACCGGCGTGTGGCCGTGGACCACGACCTTGCCGAAATCATCTTCCGACACCAGGAAGTCGTCGCGGATCCAGAGCAGGTCCTCCTTGCGCTGTTGCTTCAGCGCGACGCCGGGCCTGACACCGGCATGCACGAAGAAATAGCGGCCGCGGGAATAGGTGATCGGCAGCGAGCGCAGGAAGGCGAGATGGGCCGGCGGCATCTGGCGGACCAACTGTTGGGCGAGCGCACGCCGTTCCGCGGCGTCGGGATTGAGCGAGGGCGTCAGTCCATAGGACATCAGCGTCTGCAGGCCGCCGAATTGCCGCCATTGCGCGAGCATGTCGGGATTGACGAGAAACTCCAGCAGGCAGGCCTCGTGATTGCCGAGCAGGCAGACCATGCTGTGGGTCCGGCGGCGTTGATCGAGCATCGCGATCACATCGCGCGAATCCGGTCCGCGATCGATGTAGTCGCCGAGGAAGACCTGGATCGGCCGCGCCGGCCGCGACTTGCGAATATCGGCATCGATACGCGCGCAGATCTCGTGCAGCAGGTCGGCGTGTCCGTGGATGTCGCCGACCGCATAGATGCAGGCCTCGTCGCCCTCGTCATGTTCGAGGTCGCCGGTCTGGCCGACCATACGCCGGAGGAGGCTGCGCATCTGTGGTCTAGCCCGCCTGCAACCGCGGACGGCTGATCCGCTGTGCCAGTCCTGTTCCGATCACGGCTCCCAACACGATCACTCCGGGCAGCGCCGGCAATTCCGGCAAGGTGAAGGCGGCGAGCAGCAGCGTCAGCAACGCGGCTGCCGCCGCCGCGGGATAGGACCAGTCACGGCCGCGATTGCGTGCACCGGCCGTGAACGCCGCGATGCCCACGATCGTAACCACGAGTGAAGTCCAGAACATGGCGGAACCGAATTGCGCGATCAAGGCGGCGGCGCTGGTTGCCACCACGGGCTTTGTGGTCGCGCCTTGCCAGTCCATGTAGGTCGATGCCAGCGTTGCGGTGGTGCCGGCACCTGCGCCGAGCGTGGGCAGGTCGGCGAGCAGATTTTGGGTCGACTGCACGAGCTCGTCCGGCGCATGGGCGAAGGCTATGGCAAGCGCCACGTCGGGATGACGGTTGGCGAGCGCCGTGACCAGCGCGATCAGGACGATCGCAGTCGCAGCAGCGGCGCTGCTCCAGCGAGGCAGATGAAGTTTTCGCGCGGCGAAGGTCATCAGGACGAGCGCGATGCCCGCAACGATCGCGATCGCGGCGCCGCGCCGCCCGTACCAGCAGGCGCTGGCGGCGCAAAACAGCGCGCTGGCGGCGAGCAGCCGGCGCGATCGGGTCGCGCGGCCGCCAATATGTCCGCCGATGTCGAGCGCGCGCGCGAGGCTGAGCGGGACGCCAATGAGAACGACGACGAGGAATCCGTTTGCCGTCCCGTCGTGCGCAGCGTCCGCCGCGCCAAGCCAAGCTTTGACCGGATCGCTGTACAACACCAGGATCAGCGCCGCGACGGTCGCCGTCGCTGCAATGCTGCGGGTCACCATGTCGGCGCGGCGGGCATCGATCGCGATCGCCGCGGCGGTGATCATGACCGAGAGCAGCGACAGCCAAAGCAGCAGCGCGCCAAGGCTTGCACCGGTATCGATCGTGATGCTGCCGCTGAGCGGTGCCCCCAGTGTTTCGCCGGCGAACTTCCACACCGGATGGGCCCAGAACGTCAGCGGAAGCATCTGCAGGATGATCCAGAGCATCGGCACCAGCGCCGCCGCAACGGCGGGCCCGGCGACCCGCTTCAGGAAAGACAATTCACCCGGACGGATCGCCGCCAGGCTTGCCAGCAGCCCGAGCGACGCTGCGGCGCCGACCAGGCCGATGGCGAGCGACGCGTCGATGAGACCCGCCGGAATCGACGCCCCGATCAAGATGCGGATGAAAGCCGTGACGTTCCACACGGGAGAGGCAAATCCTTGGGAAAATCCTTGGGAAGCAGGTCCTGCGGACGATGAGAACGCAAGGCAGCGGGATGCCCCGCGCTCGCCGCGAGGTCAATGGAAATCGGGCGCCAGATCGCGCGGCCGCGTAGCGCGCTACTGCGGACGGCGCAGGGCGACGAGTGGCGTCGAGGACCGGAGCAACGGCGCGAAGGCGCTTGCGAGATATCCGCCCTGCAGCGATACCATGGTGATGATCATGAGCAGCGCAGTCTCGGACCACGAGAGGCGCGCTACGCCGATGGCGGCCAGCAGCATGAGTTCCGCAAGCATCACCGGCACCAGCACCAGACAGTGCTGGCGCAGCCCAAGCACGGCGCCGCCGATCAAATTGCCAAGCAAAACAAATAACATAACCAAACCCTGCGCCTGCATATTATCGGGCAGGGACCTAAGCCGGGGTTAATCTGGTCGTCGCAAATTCGCCGGCCATGCAGCCCACAGGCGCCATCAAGCGGCGCGCAGGCGCGGTGCAGTGGAAGGGCCCAATTCCGCGGCAGAAACGCAAGGACAGCCGGCTCGAGCTGGCGTCCGACGGCGGAATGTTAAAGGACGGCGCGGTCAGCCGGGGCGCGCGGTCGGGCAGGGGTTTTAATTGGCGCGATAACCCTGGCTATGCTAACGAACTGTTAGCATTCGTTAGGGAGATAGCGGTGTTCACATTTGAGCGATCCGGCGGTCTTTCGGCTGCGCGCCTGGCGGTATTGGCGCGCCCGGCAGGATGCATCCTGCCGGCGCGGCGATAGGGCGAGATGCTTCAGCGCAACCAGATTTCGCCGTCTGTCGACCTGGGTAATCGTCCGGCCGAACTGCCGTCGCTGGCGGAAACCTTCGACGCCTTCGTCACCTATCTGCTGCGGCAGTACTGGGTCATCCTCGGGACGGCTGGCCTCTGCCTGTTCGGCGGCATCTGCTACCTGATGACGGCAGCGCCGAGCTATACCGCGCTCGCCACAATGATCATCGACACGCGCAAATTCCAGGCCGTCCAGCAGCAATCGCCGGTGAATGATGTCCCGGTCGATTCCTCCGCGGTCGAGAGCCAGGTCGAAATCCTGAAGTCGGAGAACGTGGCGCTCGCGGTGATCCGCGACCTCAAACTCAACGAGGATCCGGAATTCATCGGCTCCAGGGCCGGCGCGGCAGGAGTGGTGCTGGATTTCGTGTCCGGCCTGTTTACCCGCAGCGCGCCGCCCACCGAGTTCTACCGGACCCGGCGCGCGGTCCGCACCTTCGAGAAGCAGCTCGACGTCCGCCGCCGCGGCATGACCTATGTGATCGAGGTCAGCTTCCGCTCGCTCGATCCCGAGCGCGCGGCGCAGATCGCCAACGCCGTTGCCGACGCCTACATCGTCGAGCAGCTCGATTCCAAGTATCAATCGACCCGCCGCGCCAGCGTCTGGCTGCAAGACCGCATCCAGGAGCTGCGCACCCAGGCATCCAATGCCGAGCGCGCCGTGCTCGACTACAAGAAGACCAACAACATCGTCACGTCCAGCGGCAAGCTGCTCAACGAGCAGCAGCTCGGCGAGCTCAACACGCAGCTGGTCCAAGTGAAGTCGCAGGTCACCGACGCCAAGGCCAAGCTCGACCGCATCGAGGCGGTGGTGAAGGGCGGCGTCCCCGATGCGACGGTTGCCGATACCCTGAACAACCAGGTCATCACCAAGCTGCGCTCGCAATATCTCGAGCTTGCCAACCGCGAGGCCGACTGGTCGTCGCGCTACGGCTACAATCATCTGGCCGCCGTCAATCTGCGCAACCAGATGCGCGAGATCCAGTCGTCGATCATCGACGAGCTGAAGCGGCTCGCCGAGAGCTACAAGAGCGACTATGCGATCGCCCTGCAGCGCCAGACCGAGATCGAGCGCGCCGTGAACGATTCGGTGTCGCAGTCGCAGTCCACCAACCAGGCGCAGGTCACGCTGCGCGAGCTCGAGAGCTCGGCCCAGACCTACCGCTCGCTCTATGACAATTTCCTGCAGCGCTACATGGAGAATGTGCAGCAGCAGTCGTTTCCGGTCAGCGAGGCGCGGGTGATCACCCGTGCCTCGCGTCCGCTCAGCAGCAGCCACCCGCAGACCTTCGTCGTGCTCGCGCTCTCGGCGCTCGGCGGCTTGATCGCCGGGTTCGCGCTGGGCGTGTTGCGCGACCTCTATGACCGGGTGTTCCGTACCGCTGAAATGGTCGAGACCATCCTCGACGCCGATTGCGTCGCGATCGTTCCCCGCCTCTCGCCAAGCCAGCTCAAGGCGCCGGTGGCCGGTCGCCCGAACCTGCCGGTCGGCGCGCGCATGATCCAGCGCGGCGATGAGCGGGTGCTGTGGGCGGCGATCGATTCACCGTTCTCGCGGTTCTCGGAAGCGATCCGCTCGATCAAGGTCAATGCCGACCTCAGCGTCACCAAGCCGTCGAAGATCCTTGGCCTGACCTCGGCGCTGCCCAACGAGGGCAAGTCGACGCTGGCGTTCGTGTTCGCGCAATTGGTCGCCCAGAGCGGCGCGCGCGTGCTCCTGGTCGATTGCGACCTGCGCAATCCCTCACTCAGCCGCAAGATCGCCGCGAACGCCGAGCGCGGCATTCTGGACGTATTGTCGAACAATGCGACATTGCAGGACACGCTGTGGCGCGATCCCGAGACCGGCCTTTCGTTCCTGCCGGGCGCCACGCGGTCGCGCATCGCGCATTCGCACGAGGTGCTGGCCTCCGACCAGATGAAGGATTTCATTGATGCGGTCCGCAGCCACTATGATTACGTGATCGTCGACTTCCCGCCGCTGACGCCGGTGGTCGATGTCCGCATCACCGCGCACTTCGTCGATTCCTTCGTCTTCATCGTGGAATGGGGCAAGACCCAGGTGCAGGTGGTCGAGCGGGCGCTGCGCAGCGCCCGGGCGGTCAACGAGAACCTGCTCGGCGTTGTGCTCAACAAGGCCGATATCGCCGCGATGAGCCGCTATAGCGGCTATGGCGGCAAGAATTACTATTACAACTCGCACTATGGACGATATGGCTACACCGAGTGAGACGCGAGGCGGGATGCCCGGCGCGCCGCGATCTGGCTTGCGCGCGGCTTCCCGGCCGCGGTCGCGTGCGCGTCGGTCGCCTGGGGCGCGATGCAAATCGAACGACCGCCCCGATGGGCTTGCCCGCATGTCGCCCGGAGCGATGGCTAGACCATGACGATGGAATTCAGCATCGGACAGCACAACGCGCATTATGAGGGCGTCTACTCGGCGCAGGAGCGCGACTGGCGCCGCGTCTGCGCGGTCGACAAGGCCGATCATATTGCCGGCTTGCTCGGCGCTTCCGCCGCCAGTGTCGGCAATGTGCTCGAGGTCGGTTGCGGCACCGGCGCCGTGCTGGCGCGGCTGTCCGCGATCGGGATCGGCCGCGACTTCACCGGCATCGACGTCATCGATCCCGCAACCAACCTGGAGACCGACGGCGCCGCGTCAGCCCCGTTCCACTGGTCGAGCTATGACGGTGCAACGATCCCGTTCGCCGACGGATCGTTCGACCTCGTCTATGCCAGCCACGTGCTCGAGCACGTGCCCGAACCGCGCGCGTTCCTGCACGAGCTGGAGCGGGTGGCGCGGAATTTCATCTATGTCGAAGTGCCGTGCGAGCTGCATGCGCGTACCAATCGCCGGGCGCTGCAATCGACGCTCGACATCGGCCACATCAATTTCTACACGCCCGACACGTTCCGCCTGGTGCTGGAGACCGCGGGGCTCGATGTTGCCGGCTTCGGCACCTATGATCACAGCCTGCCGGTGCACGCCTTTCATTCGTCGCGCCTGAAGGGGCTTGCCAAGAGCCTTGTGCGGAAGTCGCTGCTGTCGGTCAGCCCGGCGTTCGCCACCCGGCTTGCGACCTATCATTGCGGGGCGCTCTGCCGGCGCGCCGTGGCGCCGCCGCGGGACCGCTAAGCCATGGCGCCGCGCGTGGTCGTCTTCAACAACATGATCACACCCTACACCAACCGGCTCTACAACGAGCTGGTTGGCCGCGGGCTGGATCTTGCCGTGCTGTCCTGTACCGCGCAGGAGGCCGATCGCTCCTGGGCGGGATCGTTCACACCGCGCTACACGACGCGCACGGTGCCCGGTGTCTCGATCCCGCTGACGCGGTCGCGTCACACCCATCTCAATATCGGGATCGGGCGCGCCTTGAACGCGCTCGCGCCCGACCTGCTGTTCGTCAATGGCCTTTATCCCTCGATGCTGGCTGGCGCGGCGTGGGCGCGCGCCAACGGCAAGGCGCTTGCGCTGACGATCGACGGCTGGCGCGAGACGATGCCCAACACGGCCTATCATCGCCTGGCGCGGCCATGGCTGCTGCGCCAATGCGGCGCGGTCGTGTGCTGCAGCGACAAGGGAAGGGCGTATTTCCGTGGCGAAGGTGTTGGCGACGACGATCTGTTCGTGGTGCCGCTGGTGCCGGCATGGGATCCGCCGGACACTGTCCCGGGTTTCCGCGACCGTCCATTTCACCTGCTCTGGTGCGCCCGCATCAACGACGACGCCAAGAACGCGATCTTCTTCGAGAACGTCGCCATCGCGCTCGTCCGGGTCTTGCCCGGCTTAAGGGTTCGCGTGGTCGGGTCCGGCGCTGCCGCGCAGCGCATGCTGGCGCGGCTCGGCGGCGCCGGCATCGATGTCAGGCACGACAGCTATGTGCCGTGGCAGGCGATATCGGAGGTCTATCTGCAATCACGGCTGCTGCTGCTGCCCTCGTTACTGGAACCGTGGGGTCTGGTGTGCAACGAGGCTCTGCAGTGCGGGGTTCCCTGCCTGGTGTCGCCCCATGTCGGAGCGGGCGGCGAGTTGGTGCGCGACCACGACAATGGCCATGTTTGCGCGCTCGATGAGCAGATCTGGGTCGACGCGGCGCGCGGCTTGCTCGAACATCCCGCGCGCTGGGAAGCAATGTCGCGGCGCGCCCGGCAGAGCGTGCGACGAGATGCGCTTGCGGACGCTGCGACGCGCTTCACGGCCGCGGTCGATCATCTCTTGAGGGCGCCAGTCCGGCAGGAAGCCGCGCAATGATCGACCGATGGTGGTTTCGAACCGACGTCTTTCTGCACGCCTATCTGGTGATGGTGCTCGGCTGCATCTACTTCCTGTTCAATTTCGTCGAGGGTATCTCGTTCGCGGAACGAGCCGGGGAGTCCACGCTGTTCCGCGGCGCGTGGCTGCTACTTTATATCCTGCTGATGCTGCACATTGCGGTCGATCGGAAACGCTTCGGCCTCTTGATGCTGCAATCGCATCTCTATCTGACATTCATGGCCTTCGCGGTGGTGTCGCTGGCGCTGAGCGCCGACCCCACGGGCGCGTCGATCAAGTTCGCGATGTATCTCCTGACCACGCTGTTCTCGGCATGGGTCGTGATCAGCTGCCCCGTCGATCGGCTCGTCGACACCCTGTTCCGGATCGGGATCGTGGTGCTGATCGTTCACGTCCTGCTGTTTCCGGTGATCGGCTCGCAATGGGACTACGACCCGTTGCATCGGCCGACGGTGCTCGGGACCCAGGCCTATGCCGGCGTGTTCGGCCACAAGAATCTCGCGGGCGCCTTCTTCGGTCTCATGGTGCTGATCTGTTTCGTACGCATGCTGGCGGGGCCGCGGCGGCAATTCGGCTGGTCGCTGTTGCTGATGGGATGTCATCTTTTTGCGCTCGCCGCGGCCGGCGCCGCAGGACCTCTGATCAGTATGTTGACGGCAATCGGCGTGACTTTCGGGCTGCTGCTGGTGGTGCTTGGGCGCAGGGGAGCTGCCTCGATCTACTGGCTCGGCCTCGCCCTCGTTGCGCTTGTCATGTTCACCGTGCCAAGCGACGAGTTGTATGGGCTGGTCGGCCGCAGCGGAAACCTGACCGGCCGCTCGTTCCTCTGGGCAGTCTGGCCGCACTTCTTCTGGCAACACCCCTGGCTCGGCTACGGCTTCTCGGGATTCTTCAACGAGCTGCCGAACTCGCCGGTGAACGAGCTGACCAGCATGGCGCCATGGAACACCGAGTTCGGCTCGTTCGAAAATTCCTATCTCGATGCCTTCCTCCAGTTCGGCCTGCTCGGCGGCGTACTCTATATGCTGCTGCTGGCGCGGGCGCTCTGGAACACCATCGTCTTCACCTTCGAGCGGCGCGGAATGTACTGGCTGGCGCCGTTCGCGATGCTGCTGTTCGTCGTGATCGCGTCAGCCAACGATTCCAGCCAGCTGCTGCATAATTATTTCGGCTGCGTGCTGGTGTTCTGGTGCTATTTCGGCCCGGAGGCCAGGCTGCAAACGGCGCCACGGCGGGCGTTCACCAGACTTCGTGTGAGTGAGGCGTGAGTGTGTTGACCGACAGGTTGGATCGCGTGGCGGCCCAGACCAGGGTCGCTGGAGCCGTGAGCGGAGCGCTCCGCCGGCTGCGGCGCGCCGGGGGCAATGTCGCGCTCGGCCTGATCGATCAGGCCCTGCTCAGCGGCTCAGCCTTCGCGCTGACGATCGTGCTGGCAAATGTGCTCGATATCAATTCGTTCGGCCAATTCAGCGTCGCCTGGTCGTTCTCGATTCTGATCGAGGCGGTGTTTCTGCGCGGGTTGTTCGACGACGGGCTGCCGGCGACCGCGCATCGCATCCCGAAGTCGCGGTGGCCACAGTTGCGGCTCGGTCTCTATCTGTCGTCGCTGCTGGTCTCGGCCGCGCTTGGCCTGCTGCTGGTGATTGCCGGCCTCATGATCGCTGCGGTCGGCGGCATCGCGGGTGGGCTCGTGATCGCAACCGGGCTCGCGATCCCTGCGGTTCGGCTGCAAAGCATGTTCCGCCGCATCGGCTATCTCGATGGGCGGCTGCCGCGCGCGGTGGCGTCGTCGCTGACCTATTGCGTGGCGCTCGTCGTCTCGGCTGGCCTGATGATCACGCTCAAACTGACCGGCGCTGCGGCCGCGATGGCCTGCATCGCGATCTCGGCGGCGCTCGCCGGCAGCTTGCTGCTCGCTCACACCGGCGAACTGGCCTGGCCGCAGAGCAGGATCTTCCGCGGCTCGCTGCGGCGGCTATTTCGGAACGGCCGCTGGTTCGTCGCGACCTCGCTCACCTACTGGATCGGCAGTATCGGGCTGATCCCGGTTTGCGGCTTCCTGATCGGGCTGGACGCGAGCGCGTCGCTGCGGATCCTGCTATTGGTGTTCGCACCGCTCAGCCAGTTCTGCGCGACCATGTTCTCGGTCCGGCTGCCGGAGATCGCATCCGAGCTGCGCGCCGGCCGGCGCAGCACGGTCGCCGCTGCTGCGCGCGAAAACGCCGTGCTGCTCGGCTCGATCGCGCTCGCCTATGGCGCAGTGGCCGTGCTGCTCGGACAGCGCATGCTCGCCCTCGTCATCAACGGCCAGGGTTACGAGATCGGCACCGGCAGCCTCGTTTTGATGGCCGCTGCGATGGCGCTCGACGCGGTGTGGCTCGGCCTCGCGCTGCCGCTGTTTGCGACGGGCAGGCCGCAGCGGTTCATGCTGAGCCGGGTGGCCGGACTGGTCGCGCTGTGCTGCGTTCTGCCGCTCGCGGCGGAGGCCTGGCAGGTGATGGGCGCGGTTGCGGCGATGGTGGCCTCCAGCGCGGCGTCGGTAGTCGTGGTCGTGCTGACCAATTCGCGGGAGCAGACATGACCGACAACGCACCCGGCCACGCGCTCTCAAGGCTGCATATCGGCGCCTTCAACTGTGGTATCGCCGGCTGGATCAACACCGATATCACGATGCATCTGTGGATCGCGCGGGTGCCGCTCGCGGCGAAAGCGCTGCATCTTGCCGGCCTGCTGAGCGACGCCCGCTATGCCGAGCATCGCCAGGGGAAGTTTGCCGGGCTCCGCTACATGGACCTGACCAAGCCGTTGCCGTTCGCGGATCGCAGCCTCTCGGCGGTGTTCAGCGCGCATGTATTCGAGCATCTGTTTCCCGACGAGGTCGAGCGGCTGGCGCGTGAGATCGCGCGGGTGCTGGCGCCGGGCGGGGTATGCCGCATCGTCGTCCCCAACATGGAAAGGATCGTCGCCCTCTATGATCCGGCCGCGCCGCAGGCCTTCCTCAAGGGGGTGTTCGAGATCGAGCGCCGCAGGGAGGCCGCGTTCGCGCATCACTGGGGCTTTACGCGCGCCTCCCTCGCGGCGCTGTTCCGCGAGGCGGGCTGTTCTGAAACCCACACCCGGGCCTATCGCGAGGGCATCTGTCCTGACATCGACCGGCTCGACAACCGGCCGGACGAGTCGATCTTCTTTGAGGCCATCAAGTGAGCGAGATCGGAACATCGATGCGCGGCTGCGTGAAGGATTGCGCGTGCCGTGCTAGACCGAAGCGACCGGTAGCAGGAGATTGACATTGCTGGGCGCAATTCAAGCTCGATTTTCCGGTGCAGCGCGCAAGCGGCGCGGCGAGTTCCTGGTCCGCACCGTGAACCTGCCGCTCGATGCAAAGATCCTCGATCTCGGCGGCGGCACCGGCCGGCACATTCGCGCGATCCTGCCCCGCCATGCCGACATCACGGTCTGCGACATATCGGCCGACGATTTGAAGGTCGCGCACGAGCGCTTCGGGTTCAAGACGGTCCTGCTGCAGGAGACCGAACGCCTGCCGTTCAAGGATCAGGTGTTCGACTTCTGCTTCTGCTCGTCGGTGATCGAGCACGTCACCGGGCCGAAGCAGGACGTCGTGACGATCGAGAGTGACACGGCATTCCGCAATATCGCGCGCGAGCATCAGAACCGCTTTGCCGGCGAGATCTCGCGGGTCGCGAAATCCTTTTATGTGCAGACGCCGTACCGGTACTTTCCGATCGAAAGCCATACCTGGCTGCCCGGAATCATCGTCCTGCTGCCGAGGCGGCTGCAGATCTCACTGATCGAAAGGTTCAACCGCTTCTGGTTCAAGCGGACCGCACCCGACTGGCATCTGTTCGACTGGCACGAGATGACGGAAACGTTTCCGGACGCGAAGATCTATCGCGAACGATATCTCGGCATGACCAAGTCGCTGATGGCGATCAAGGCGTGAAGCAGGCATCTGCCCGCCGTATCAATTGTCGCGGCGGGCGAGGATATTGATCAGCGTGCCGACCGCCGGCCGGCGATCGAGCGCCGGCGGGAGCGGCGAGCCGGCGAAGTTGGCGCCGAGCATCGTGAGAGCATGTTGCCGCAGCAGGTTCTGCATCGCAGCCGGCGTGGTGTCGAACTTGGAAAAGGCGAGGTAGCGGAACAGTGGCCGCGAAGACACGCGCGAGGAGGCGGCGTACGCGAGCTTGTAGCCCTGGCGCAGCAGCGATCCGCGGTTGGGGATCGAGACCACGAGCAGTCCGCCGGACCTCAGCACGCGATGGATCTGGACGAGGCACTGCGCCACGTCGGGGACATATTCCAGCACGCTCGCGCAGAGCACGCCGTCGAAGGATCGATCCGCAAACGGCAGGTTTGCGATCGTCGGGATTTGCTGGAATTTGAGCTGTCCGGCCAGCGGGCCATCGGAGCGGCCGCGTGCCGCCACAATCATCTCCGACGACGCGTCGACGCCGGTGACGTCGCAGCCGCGCGCGGCGAGCAGGCGGGACAGTGTTCCGGTGCCGCAACCTGCATCCAGCCAGCGTTGGCCATTGAGGTCCGCGTTCCCGAGTAGATCGAACATCGCGGCCGTGCGCGCCTTGAAGGTGCGGCTCTGGTGCAGCGTCTCCCACTCCGACGAGATCTCATCGTGAAAGCGGATTTCGGGTCGGTCGCGGGTCTGGGCCATGCTGGCCATGGTGATCCCTACCAGTGGAAGCCGCTCACTCTGGCGCGCACCTCGTCGGGCAATCCGATATCAGACAGTTCGAGCACCACTTGGTCGGGCCGGGTTGCCTTCAGCGCCGCGACGAAGCGTGGATCGGCCGTCGTCAGCACGATGATGTCGGCCCATTCGATCGTCGCCGTCACATCGTCATGCAGCAAGCCGACCAGCTCTGGATTGCGCATCATGAAGTCGCGGTTGGCGCCGATCAGTTGCGACAACTGCACGTTGGGGTCGTAGATCCGGATGTCGCGCTGCTCGCCACGTAAGCTCTTGACCAGCTCGACGAAGGGACTGTCGCGGACATCGTCGGTGCCAGCCTTGAAGCTGATGCCGAGGAACGCGATGCGGCGGCCCTCATGCGACAGGATCCAGTCGGCGCCGCGCGACATGATCATGTCGTTGCTCGGCAGGATGCTTTCGAGCACCGGCGTCGACAGTCCATGGCTGTGTGCGAGGTGTTTCAGCGCCTTGACGTCCTTGGGCAGACAGGAGCCGCCGAAGGCGAAACCCGGCCGCAGATAGGCCGGCGAGATGTTGAGCCGCGTGTCCCGCAGGAAGATGTTCATCACGTCGCGGCCGTCGATGCCCAGCGTCTTCGCGATGGCGCCGATCTCGTTGGCGAAGCTGACCTTCAGCGCGTGCCAGCTGTTGTCGACATATTTCACCAGCTCGGCGGTCTCGACCGGCGGCGTGATCTTGGCGCCCGGTAGATCCTTATAGAGCGCCATGACGCGGTCGGCGGTCTCCTGGTTGAAGGCGCCGACCACGGTCTTGGACGGCGCGTTGAAGTCGGCAATGGCGCTGCCTTCGCGCAGGAACTCCGGATTGAAGGCGAGGTCGAAATCGCGTCCTATCTTGTTGCCGGAGGCTTCCTCGATCAGCGGTCCGACGGTGTCGCGGGTGGTGCCGGGCAGCACGGTGGAGCGGATCGTCACGGTATGCGGCGCGTTCTTTGCCCGCAGCCCGCGGCCGATCTCGATGGCGACTTGCCGGATCGCGGTCAGGTCGAGGTTGCCATTGCCGGACGACGGCGTGCCGACGCAGACCATCGATATGTCGCTGTTGACGATCGCCTCGGTGGCGTCGGTGGTTGCAGTCAACTGACCCGTCGCAACCGCATGCGCCACCTTGTCCGAGATGCCCGGCTCGATGACCGGCGATCGGCCCCTGCGGATCAGGTCGACCTTGTCGACGCTCTTGTCGACGCCGATGATCTGGTGGCCGAGCTCGGTGAAGCAGGCGGCGCAGACCGTTCCGACATAGCCGAGGCCGAAAATGCTGACGTTCATGCTTCGACCTTCGACCATCCAGCGACCTGCGCGTGGCCGCGTCGCGTTTCGCGTGAGTGAGGCGGCAGCGCGTTCAACGCGATGCCCGCCCGGCGGCTGCATTGGCGCTGACGCTCGACGGCTGCGAGGTTGACCGCTCCGCGGTGGCGTTCGCGCGTGGGGCGCGGCTCTGCCAGGGGAGCTTCCTGGCGAACAACGCCTCATAGGCGGCGAGCAGCTTCGGCTCCTCGTGCGTCCAAGACAATTCGCGCTCGACGCGGCTGCGGCCGAAGGCCCCCATCGTCTGCCGCAGCGACGGATCATCGATCAGCGCGACGATCTTGCCGGCGAAATCCTGCGGATCGTTCTTCGCCGCATAGAGCGAGGCTTCGAGCGCCGAGCGGCGGCCTTCGCGAACCTCGAATTGAACGATCGGGCGTCCGAGCGCCATGTACTCCATGATCTTGTTCATGGTGGAGATGTCGTTCATCGGCGTGACGCGATCCGGATTGACGCAGACGTCTGCGGTCGAGAGCATCGTGAACAGCGCCTCGTCGGCGATAGCACCGGTGAAATTCACGTAGTCGGAAAGCTGCATCTCCTCGCAGAGCTTGACCACCGCATTCCACTGCGGCCCGGTGCCGGCGATGTTGAACTGGACGTCGGTGCGGCCGAGATCGTGCACGATGTGGCCGATCGACTGCAGCAGGAGATCGATGCCTTCCGACTGGCCGATCACGCCGACATAGCCGACACTGTAGCGCCGGCCGCGGCGCCAGGCCGGATCGGCGGGGCGGGAGCGCACCCGGTCGAGATTGGGGCCGGAGCGCACCACGAAGACCCGGTTGGCCGGCATCCTGCCGCGGGCAATCGCGATCTCGCGATAGGATTCGTTGGTCGCGATCGAGATGCTTGCGGTCTTGAAGGTGAGATATTCGACCAGCCGCAGCAGATGCCAGAAAAAGTCCCTGCGGCCGAATTTTGCTTCATAGAGCTCGGGATTGACGTCGTGATGATCGAACACGAAGCGTTTGCCGCCGAGCTTGAACAGCAAGCCGATCAGGAAGATCAGGTCGGGCGGATTGCAGCCATGGATCACATCGAAGCCGTGCTTCCACGCCACCTTGATCGCAAGCCACGTCTCCCAGAACAGCGCGACCGGATATTCGATGAGGTAGGCGGCGATCCCGCGCGCTTCCAGCGGCATCGGATGACGGTAAATGTGAATGCCGTCGAGGCACTCGTAAGCTTCGTCATGACCGCGGCCCTTCGGGCAGATCACTGAGACTTCATAGCCCGCCTTGCGCAGTGAGGTGGCCTCGCACCACACCCTGCGATCGAAAGGAACCGGAAGGTTCTCGACGATGATCAGGATCCGCCGCGGTGATGGTTCAGCTCTCGACATCTGCGATGATCTATACCATTGACCTAACAACATCACAATCCGATTAACATCGGCATTAACATGAGCGACTTCCATTATGCAATCCCGACGCGGATGTGACGGCGGCGAGACACCGACATGGCAGGCAAAGTGAGGGATTGGGTACAAACGGCGTTGATTGCACTGATTTTGAGTGCGCTGGCGCCGCTGGCTCACAAATGGCCGCTGCAGTGGGCCGGTGCGGCGGCAAACGATGCGCTCAATGTGAGCCGTGTGAACGTGGTGATCCCGCCGACGTTTTTCGGCATGACGATCAATGCGATCGGGCAGTCGCAGCCATGGCCCGAGCTCAAGTTTGACGGCGTTCGGCTGTGGGGCGCGATCTACTGGGCGCAGGTCAACCCGGCGCCCGGCATCTACAATTGGGCGCGCTTTGACGCCATCCTTGCGGCGGCGGAGCGCGAGCACGTCGATATCGTCCTCAATCTCGCCTTCACGCCGCGCTGGGCCGCGTCCGTGAAGGATGCGCCGCCGGCATTCACGCCGGGCGCCAGCTCGCCGCCTGCCGATCTCGCATCATGGGACGAATGGGTGCGCGCGGCCGTGACGCGTGCCGCCGGCCGCATCAAATACTGGGAAATCTGGAACGAGCCCGAGGATCCCAAATATTACTCGGGCGATATCGCGACGATGGTCCAGATGCAGAAACGGGCCTACGAGATCATCAAGGCCAGCGATCCAACGTTGACCGTGCTGACGCCGCCGTCCAACGGCACGCCGGACGGCTATCGCTGGCAACAGGCCTTCATGGCGCAAGGCGGCGGACAATATGCCGATGTCTTCGCCTTCCACGGCTATACGAATGAACCCGAAGCGGCGATCGGGGTCATCGCCCGCTTCAAGCAGATTCTCGCCGCGCACGATCTCTCCACACGGCCGATCTGGGACACCGAGGCCGGCTGGCCGTCGCATGAGGACAACCCGGATGGCTGTCTGGCGCGCGCCTATATCCTGAGATGGATCAGCGGTGTCGACCGGTTCTATTGGTACGAGTTCGCCGGCGGGGGCAGCGACTTCGGCAAATTATGGGACCGGGCGCGCGGGCTGCTTCCGAGCGGAATCGCCTATCGCACGGTCCAGTCTTGGTTGGTCGGCGCCAGCGTCGTGGCCGCGGCCAGGACGTCGCCGTCGATCTGGCGCGTCGATCTCCGCATGAAGGATGGCCGCAGCGGTTTGGTCCTCTGGACCACCAATGGGCGGTCCATTTATCGGGTCGACCCGCGTTTTAGCCGTTACCAGGGTCTCGACGGCGGCGAAGGAGTTGTTGCCAACGGTGAGGTCGAGATCTCGCCCAAACCGGTCCTATTGCTGGAATGATAACGATGTTAAACCCCCGAGCCATGGGATAACGATCACGATGTTCTTATCTTCATTGCGGGCGGCGGGCGCGATACAACGGGCACTGTTAACTTGAGGCGATTGACCGACTGTGAAGCAGATCGCGCAGAACTATAAGAGCGGCGAGCTCAGGCTGATCGATGTGCCGGCGCCGCGCTGCCGCCCCGGCGGCGTGCTGGTGCGCACGGCATTCTCGGCGGTGTCGACCGGCACCGAGATGATGAAGTTCACCGAAGGCCGGCTGTCACTGCTCGGCAAGGCGCGTGCGCGCCCCGACCAGGTTGCCAAGGTGGTGCGCTCGGTCCGCCAGCAGGGATTGCTTGCGACCTATCAGAAGGTGATGAATCGGCTCGATTCCTACACGCCGCTCGGTTACTCGCTGTCCGGCACCGTCGTGGAGGTGGGCGAGGGCGTCGGCGGCTTCTCGGTCGGACAGCGGGTCTGCTGCGGCGGCAATCAATATGCAACCCATGCTGAATACAATTGGGTGCCGGTGAACCTCTGCGTGCCGCTGCCGGACGGTGCCGCGCTCGATCAGGCGGCGTTCACGACGATCGCCTCGATCGCGCTGCAGGCGATGCGCCAGTCGGAAATCGGTTTCGGCGAGACCGCCTGCGTGATCGGCCTTGGCCTGATCGGGCAGATCATGGTGCGCCTGTTGCGCAGCGCCGGTGTCGTGGTCGTCGGGCTCGACAGGCTGGAGCCGCGCTGCCGTCAGGCCGAAGCGGCGGGTGCCGCGCTCTGTGCGGTCGCATCGGATGAGGCCGCGGCCGAATTTCGCGCGCGGATCGATCAGCTGACCGCAGGCAACGGTGTCGATTGCGTGTTCATCACGGCGGGCAGCGACGATCCCGATCTTGCCTCGCGTGCGGCCGCGTTGCTGCGCGACCGCGGCCGCATTGTCGATATCGGCAAATGCACGCTGAACCTGCCGTGGAACGAATTTTACGACAAGGAGCTCGACGTTCGCTTCTCGCGCTCCTACGGCCCCGGCCGCTACGATCCGCTCTACGAGGAGGGCGGCATCGACTATCCGATCGGCCATGTACGCTGGACCGAGAAACGCAACATGGAGGCGATCGTCGCGCTGCTCGCCGACGGGCGGCTCGACTTTTCTTCGCTGATCTCCGAAGTGGTGCCGTTGAAGCAGGCGACGTCGGCCTTCGAGCGCATGAGCCGGGGCGAGGTTGGTCTCGGCATGGTGTTCGCCTATCCGGACGCCGCCTCCCGCACGATGCAGATGGTCTATCGTCCGGCCGTTGCGCTGCGCAGCGGCCGGGTCCGGCTCGGCGTCATCGGCGCGGGCAATTATGCCTCCAGCATGTTGTTGCCGCCGCTTGCAAGTGACGCGCGCGTCGATCTTGTTGAGGTCGCAACCAACACCGGCCTGAGCGGCGCCACCGCGGTGCGCAAGTTCGGCTTCGCGCGCGCCTCGACCGATGCGGCCTCGGTGCTCGAGGCCGACGACATCGATGCCGTGCTGATCGCGACGCGCCATGCCTCCCACGCCGACCTCGCGGCGCAAGCGCTGCGGGCCGGCAAGGCGGTGTTTGTCGAGAAGCCGCTCGCGATCGGTGCAGACGCGCTCGATCAATTGGAGCAGGTGATCCGCGAGACCGGCAACAACAGGCTGATGGTGGGCTTCAACCGCCGCTTCTCGCCGCTGCTGCAGGGCATGCACGCGGCGTTCGCGCCGGCAGGGCCGCAGACCCTGCAATATCGCGTCATCGCCGGCCCGCTGGAGAAATCATCCTGGTATCTGCAGGCTGAGAGCGAGGGCAGCCGGTTCGTCGGCGAGGGCGGGCATTTCATCGACGTGTTGTCCTGGTGGCTCGGCGCCGAGCCGGTGCGCGTCTCCGCGAATACTGCCGGCAAGGATGTCGACAATCTCGTCGCGACGTTCGACTTTGCCGACGGTTCGGTCGCGAGCCTCAGCTATCTCACCGGCGGCGATCCGCGTGTGCCGAAGGAGGCGCTCGAAATATCGGCAAGCACCGGCTTTGCCGCCTTCGACAATTTCGCGGGCTTCGAGGTCTGGCACGCCGGGCAGCGGACCGCGAAGAAGGCGCGGCTCGACAAGGGGCAGCGGCCGATGCTGGATGCCTTCATCGCCGCGGTCGCATCGGGGACCGCGATGCCGATCGGGCTCGAATCGCTGCTTGCGACCACGCGCGCAACGCTCGCGGTGCAGCAGAGCGCGGCAGCCGGGATGCCGGTCGATCTGACGATCGGCGCAGCAGAGCAGGGCGTCGCACGCGCCGCGACCGGCTTGAGATGAATCCGGCCTGGTATCTGCGCAGGCTGCAGCGCATGGAGCCGTCCGAGCTTGCCGGACGGGTGAACGACCAGCTGTTGCGCCTGCTCTGGCGCATCACGCCGCCCGATATCGCACGACACGCCAGCGCGAGGCTAGCCCCGGGCCCGCGGCGGCCGCGGCTGAAGCCGCTGCCTTTGCCGGCGCACGCTCCACAGCAGGCTACCGAGCGGCTGATGCATGCTGCCGACCGGATTCTCGCCGGACATTGGCAGGTTTTTGCCAGAGATCATGATGCTTTGGGCGAACGGCCGGACTGGTTCGTTGATATCAGAAGCGGCAAGCGGGCGCCAGCGGACATGTACGCGTTTGCAATGCCCTATCGCGACGAAGCCGCGGTCGGGAATATCAAATACATCTGGGAGCCGTCGCGTCACCACCATCTCACGGTGCTCGCGTCGGCGTATTACCTGACCTCGGACGAACGCTACGCCGAGCGCGTCGCCGCGCATCTCACAAGCTGGTGGCGCGAAAATCCGTTTCCGCGCGGCCCGCACTGGATCAGCGGCATCGAGCTCGGCATGCGGTTGATCTCGTGGGCCTGGGTGCGCCAGCTGCTACAGAACTGGCCCGGCGCGCCTGCGTTGTTCGAGGACAACGACCAGTTCCTGACGCAACTCTACGCGCATCAATACTGGTTGTCGCAGTTCCCGAGCCGGGGCTCCTCCGCCAACAACCACATCATCGCGGAGGCTGCCGGGCAGTTCGTGGCGGCCTGTGTGTTTCCGTTCTTTCGCGACAGCGCGCAGTGGCGCCAGAATGCCGCCAGGATGCTGGCAGACGAAGCTGTTGCGCAAACCTTCGCCTGCGGCAGCAACCGTGAACTCGCGACCGATTACCACGGCTTTGTCCTGGAGCTGCTGCTGGCCGCGGCGGTGCAGGGCGAAGCGTCCGGGCACCAGCTGGGCGACGTGGTCTGGGCCACGATGTGCCGCATGAGTGACGTCATCGCCGCGATGCTCGACGATCGCGCGCATCCTCCGCGTCAGGGTGATGGCGACGAGGGCATTGGCCTGTTGCTCGACGATCCGGCCTGCAATCGCTGGCCCGGTTTGCTCGCCACCGGCGCGCGCCTATTCGGCGATCTGCCGTGGTGGCCCAAACTGCCGGAGCCCGATCTGCGCACGGTTTTTCTGACCGACGGCATCAAGGCGCGTGCGATCGCCGCGCGCCCCGCCCGCCGCCCGCATTTGCTTGATGAGGCGGGACAGACTTTTCTCGTCGATGCCGGCCGAGCGGTGTGGTGCCGCTGCGATCACGGCCCGCATGGCTTCGGCCGCATTGCGGGACATGCGCATGCGGATGCGCTGTCGCTCGAATGCAGGATCGGCGGGGTCGATATCCTCGCCGACCCCGGCACCTATTGCTATCACGGCGATCCGCGATGGCGTGCCTATTTCCGTTCCACGCTGGCGCACAACACGCTCTGCCTGTTCGGGCGCGACCAGTCGGTGTCGGGCGGCCCGTTTCTCTGGACGCGGCATGCGCAGAGCCGGTTGATCGCATCGAGCGGCCTGGACGACCGTGATGCGGACGCAAGCTGGGTCGCGGAGCATTCGGGATATCAGGACACGGCAGATCGTCTCGTGCATCGCCGTTCGGTGCAATTGCAGCGTCTGGCGGCGCGGCTCGTCGTCACCGATATTGTGCTTGCCGGTGAAGGGCTTGCGGTGCCGGCGGGCCTCAGCTGGCATCTCGGTCCCGACGTCGAATGCAAGCTCGAAGGGGGGACGGCGCAGCTGTCATGGCCCGGCGGACGCGGCGAACTCGATCTGCCGGCGGCGCTCAGCTGGACACAGTATCGCGGTGACGAAACCGTGCCGGCCGGCTGGTATTCGCCGTCGTTCGATCTCAAGGTGCCGGCGACGACGCTGATCGGCTCCGGAACCCTCGCCGCCGGTCAAAGCCTGGTGACGGAGCTGCGCTGGTTTTCCGACCCTGCACGCCGATCATGAAGATCCTGGTCGCTCACAACAGGTATCAGGGACGCGGCGGCGAAGACGTCGTGTTCGAAGCGGAAGTCGACCTGTTGCGCGGCGCTGGACACAATGTCGAGACGCTCACGGTCAGCAACGAGGCGATCAATTCGCTTGCCGCGCGGATCGCGACGACGCTGTCGATCGCAGACAATGCGGAGGGAAAGCGGGCTATGGCGGAAGCGATCGACCGCTTCCGTCCCGACATCGTGCACGTCCATAATTTTTTCCCGCTGCTCTCGCCCGCCGTGTTCGATGTCTGCCGGCAACAGCGCGTGCCTGCGGTGGTGACGCTGCACAATTATCGCACCATCTGCACCGGCGGCATGCTGCTGCGCGACGGTCGCATCTGCCACAAATGCCTGGACCGCGGACATCTGTGGGGCGTCGTGCACCGCTGCTACCGCGGATCGCTGCCGGGCTCGCTGGCCTCGGCCTACATGATCGCGCGGCACAAGCGCCGCGGCACCTGGGTGCGTCCCGGTGTGCGCCTGATCGCGCTGACGCAGTTTGCCCGAACGTTGTTCACGCAGGCAGGCTTCGATGCAGGCCGGGTCGACGTGAAGCCGAACTTCATGGCCGATCCGGGTGCGCCCGATCCGGCCATACCGCGCACAGGGCTGCTCTATGTCGGCCGGCTGAGCCGCGAGAAGGGCGTTGGCGTATTACTCGACGCCGTCGCGGGGACCGGCGTACCCTTGCGGATCGTCGGTGAAGGACCGGAGCGCGCTGCGCTTGAGGCTCGGGCGCCCGCCAATGTCAGGTTCCTCGGCGCGCTCTCGCGCGCAGACGTGCTTCGGGAAATGGCGAGTGCCCGGGCCTTGGTCGTGCCGTCACTATGGTACGAGGGATTTCCGATGGTCGTGGTCGAGGCTTTCGCACAGGGGACGCCCGTCATTGCATCCGAGATCGGCGGACTTGCCGAGGTGGTGAGCGCCGGCAAGACCGGCGCATCGGTGCCGCCGGGCGATGCCGCCGCGCTCAGACAGCGGATCGCTGAGCTTCTGGACGCTCCCAATCTCGCGACCGCATGGGGGCAGGCCGCACGGGCCGCCTATCTCGAGCGCTACGCGCCGGACGAGAATCTGCGGCTGCTCGAGGCCATCTACGCGCGCGCAGCCGCTGGATGATTGCCTCAGACGGTTGCTTCGGGCTCCGTCTTGCCGTTTCCGTGCTCCTGCCCCTAACGGATTACGGCGAATCTGATGTTAATTTGTTATATCGGCCGCTTGATCCGGCTCCGCTCCGGCTTCAGCCGGGCGGCCGAATTGCCCGATTCTGTGATCGATTCTCCGGTTTTCGCCCGCTTGACGCTCGGAGCCGGCAACCAGAACCCGGCATAACACCGCTCGCGTGCCGGCCGGTTGTGAAGTTTGACGCTTTTCTGAAAAAGCTCTTACGCGGCGCAGAAATATTTTTTCAGATCAGAAAATCGCGTCGAAGCGCGCGCAAAGGCTGCGAAATTCCGCGCTTTGGCGCCATCGGGGCACCGGATGAAACCCCGTATAATCACTACCCTTTTTTGCGCCGCGGCTAACATTTGTGAGCGGCCTGCGTTGAATGTTAGCTCGAGTCGAAAACGGTGCTAAGTCTCACAAAAGCCTCATGGAACCGGACGTTAATGGTGCGTTGCTGATTGACACTCCGGCATTGCGGTCTTAACAATGGACTTAACAAGTTCGTAACGTATGTCCACATTTGAGCTGCGTCGCAACAAACCAGTTGTGATTCAACGGCTTAGGTGCGGGCGAGCGGCTTGAATCCTCGCATCCCAAAGCAGGGGCTACATCGATGGCGACTTACAATCTCGACCAGACTGACCTCAAACACGCGATCCACGGCACAATCGACCATGCAACCCAGCAACAGATTCTTGACTATCTGATCAACGCTGGGATCGGGTACACCAGCCCGGACAATGGCACGGCGATCCCGGTGCAGGTGGGCGCTGGCATCACCAACCCGGATCCGAACGCCAATGTTCTGATCGAAACCAACCCGAATAACACTGTTACCACCGACGCCAACCTGAAGGCGATCATCGAAGACACCAACAAGGACGTGACGCTGACGGTGAACGGCAGCACCCCGGTGCTGGTCGCGACCGGCAACGGCAACGATCAGGTCTTCCTTAACAACACCGGTGACACCACGGTTCTCGCCGGCAACGGTAACGACACGATCTTCGGTGGTGCCGGTCACGACTCGCTCTCCGGCGGCAACGGCAACGATGTCCTCATCGACAACGTCTCCGGCCACAGCACTCTCGATGGCGGCAAGGGCAACGATCTGCTGTTCGGCACCGGTGCCGACACGCTGATCGGCGGTTCCGGCAGCGACACGCTGTACGGCGGCAGCTCGTCGACTCTCGAGGGCGGTACCGGCAACGACGTGCTGGTGTCTGGCAGCACTGCCGATAATTCCAGCACGCTGGAAGGCGGCAAGGGCAACGATGTGCTGTACGGCGGTGCAGGCTCCGATCGCCTGTTTGGCGGCGACGGCAACGACACGCTTTACGGCGGTTCGGGCGACCAGGTTCTCTACGGCGGCAAGGGCAACGACGTCCTGGTCGGCGGCGCGGGCAATAACCAGCTCTACGGTGGTGCAGGCAACGACGCGCTCTACTCGAACTCGGATGCGTCGCACGCCTCGATCCTGGACGGCGGCGCCGGCAACGATTCGCTCTATGGCGGTGCCGGCAACGACACGCTGTATGGCGGCTCCGGCCACGACACGTTGATCGCCGGCTCGGGCAACCAGACGCTGATCGGCGGCAATGATGGCTCGTCGTTCGTCGGCTCCGCCACCGGCACGGCCTCGATGGTCGGCGGCAATGGTCAGGACTACTTCTACCTGTCCAACCTCCACAGCAGCGACACCATTGACGGTGGTGCCGGCAGCAAGGACTCGCTGACTTTCCTGGATCACGCCTCGACCGATGTGACTGGTATCACCGCGGGCAAGGATGGTTCTCTGGACGTCAACTTCAGCAACGGCCAGGTGACCCAGATCAGCAACATCGAATACCTGATCTTCAACGATGGTCACTCGACCAAGCTGTAAGATGCTAGGTTTTCTGCACTGAGCTAAGGCGCCGCCTCAACCCGGGTTGAGGCGGCGCTTTTTTCAGGGGCTACATCGATGGCGACTTCCAATCTGGACCAGACGGGCCTCAAGGCAGCGATCCACTCCACGATCGATCACGCAACTCAGCGACAGATTCTTGACTATCTGATCAACGCGGGCATCGGCTACACCAGCCCGGATGACGGCGCGACGATCCCGGTGCAGGAGGGGGCTGGCATCAGCAACCCGGATCCGGCCGCCAACGTTCTCATCGAAACCAGCGCCAACAACACTGTTCGCACTGACGCCAGCCTGAAGGCGATCATCGAGGCCACCAGCAGCGATGTGACGCTGAAGGTGAGCGGCAGCACCCCGGTGCTGGTCGCGACCGGCGACGGCAGCGATCAGATCATCCTCAACACCACCGGCGATACCACGGTTCTCGCCGGCAACGGCAACGACACGATCTTCGGTGGTGCCGGTCACGACTCGATCTACGGCGGGGCCGGCGACGACACGCTTTATGGCGGCAACTGGTCGGCGCTGTACGGCGGCAGCGGCAACGACGTGCTGCTTTCCGGCAGCCAGGTGGGCACGTCCAACACGCTTTACGGCGGCACCGGCAATGATCGGCTGTTCGGCGGTTTGGGCAATGATCGCCTGTTCGGTGGTACCGGTGACGACTGGTTGAGCGCGGGTTTGGGCAACGAGAGTCTCTACGGCGGCACGGGCAATGACACCCTGGTCGCCGGTGTGAACAGCTGTCAGCTCTACGGCGGCGCCGGCAACGACGTGCTCTACGCGGACCTGTTTGCGGAGCAGGGCTCGTTGCTGTCGGGCGGTGCCGGCAACGACACGCTGTATGGCGGTGCCAGTGCCGCGGCCGACACGCTGGATGGCGGCTCCGGCGACGACGTGCTGATCGGCGGCATCAGGACTGCTGCGGAGTATGGTGGCAGCGGTAACGACGTTCTCTATTCAGGCTCCGGTGCGACGTTCGGGACGCTGCTCGATGGCGGTGCGGGCAACGACACGCTGGTTGCCGGTGCGGGGTATAATCCTAAAGATATCGGTTCCGACACGCTGGACGGCGGAGCCGGCAACGACCTGCTGATCGGCGCTGCCGGGACCGTTGCGGAGTATGGCGGCAGCGGCAACGATGCGATCTATTCGCACTCGGATGCGTCGCATGGCACGATCCTCGACGGCGGTGCCGGCAACGACTCGCTGTATGGCGGTGCGGGAGCCGACACGCTGAAGGGCGGCAGCGGCAATGACCTGCTGGTCGGCGGCACCGGCACCGTCGCCGAGTATGGCGGCAGCGGCAACGACATCCTCTACTCGGGCAGCGATGCGGCGCACGCGACCTCGCTCTATGGCGGTGACGGTGACGACTCGCTCTACGGCGGTGCCGGCAACGATACACTGCGCGGCGGCTCCGGCCACGATACGCTGGTCGCCGGCTCGGGCACACAGACGCTGATCGGCGGCAACGATGGTTCGTCGTTCGTCGGCTCCGCGACCGGTACGGCCTCGATGGTCGGCGGCGCCGGCCAAGACTATTTCTACCTGTCCAATCCCCACAGCAACGACACCGTCGACGGCGGTGGCGGCAGCAAGGACTCCTTGACCTTCCTGGATCACGCCTCGACCGATGTGACCGACATCAGCGCTGGAAAGGGCGGTTCTCTGGACATCAACTTCAGCAATGGCCAGGTGACCCAGATCAGCAACATCGAATACCTGATCTTCAACGATGGTCACTCGACCAGGCTGTAGGATCCCAGATCTTCACATAGCAAGGGTGCTGCCTCGACCTCGGTTGGGCGGGCGCTTTTCTTTCTATGCGAACACGTAACCGGAACTTGTCGGTCGATCGGTGTCGGATACGACGATCTTCGTCTCAGGTTCCGCGCCAGGTGGGAACGGACGTTAAAAAGTTAGTTCGTCACATTCGGACCACGTAGCTTTTGTAAAGGCGTGTAGCTCGCTTGACCGAACCGTGCTGTGGCCGATGGTTTCCCGCGGCGCCGGCAAACGTCGGTCAAGACGAGCGATCGCTGCAGAAATCAGCCGCTTAATGTGCGAACCGCGGAGCTCTCGAATTGGCCAAGAAGAAAATGCTGAACGCCGGCGCTGGATCGACGGTTGCCAAGCGCATCCAGCCGCTCCTGACGTCGCATGAGTGGGAAGAGGTTCGCCTCGATGTCGACGGCAGCGT
The DNA here is from genome assembly GCF_947648125.1 of uncultured Bradyrhizobium sp. Taxonomy (GTDB): domain Bacteria; phylum Pseudomonadota; class Alphaproteobacteria; order Rhizobiales; family Xanthobacteraceae; genus Bradyrhizobium. The sequence continues at coordinate 105,884 of NZ_CANSMR010000006.1, forward strand.
GAATCCGGATATCGTCGGCTCGATCACCGATCTCGCCAAACTGTGCCGGCCGGCTTCGTTCGACGCGATCTGGTGCTCCCATCTGATGGAGCATCTCTATGCCCATGAGATCCACCCCACATTCGTCCAGTTCCGCGAGGTTCTCAAGCCGGACGGATTCGCGCTGATCATGTCGCCCGACCTGGAGGCGGTGGCTCAGCACCTGCTGACCCAGGGTCTCGGCGCGGTCGCCTATGTCTCGCCGGCCGGTCCGATACGGCCACTTGATATGATCTACGGGCACTCCGGCGCGATCGAGCAGGGACGCCACCATATGGCGCACAAGACCGGCTTTTCGTGCGACCGGATGGGAAACCTGCTGCTCAGCGCCGGGTTTCCGACGGTCTCCGTTCGCAGCGGGAATTTCGAGGTCTGCGCGCTGGCGCTGATGCCGGAGGCCGAGGAGAGACGGATCCGGCCACAGCTCGAGGCCTGCGGATTCGACTTCCGGGAGACGGTGACCGCAGCCCCGTGATTGTCTATGTTAAATAATGTTATAAGGTTCCGTGGTTAAATCGTCCGCAGCAATCAGCCGGAACCGGCTACTTTGCTTGTCCGACACATATCTTTTCGGAACGATGCGCTGAAAATGCTGCGTTAGCGAACTAACAGTGATAAGTTATATATCGCTAGGGACCGGATCTTGCGCAGTCGAAACCTCGAGGCTTCCATGACCAAACACCTCTCGCTCGTCGGCGCACCTTCGGTGGAGGCGCTGCCGCCCTCGGGTCTCGCCTGTCTCGTCATCGTGGCAAGACAGCATGGTTTGCATCTGACCCCGTCCCAGCTCATCCATGACAATCTCCTCGGCGATCAGGAAGTCACGCTCGCCGAGCTTTTGAAGTGCGCGAATTCCTCGGGCATGACGGCAAAGGCCGTCTCGCTGGACTGGAAGGGCCTGAGCCACCTCAAGCGGGCGCTGCCGGTCATCGTTCGTCTGCGCGATGGCAGCCATATGGTGTTGCTGCGCCTTGAAGGCGAGGAAAACAGCTCGCGGGTGGTCTTGCAGGATCCGAACGCGAGTGAGGATGCGCTGCTCGTCATCGATCAACCGCGCTTTGAGGACATCTGGTCGGGCGACGTCGTCATGGCCAAGCGCGATTACGAGATCTCCGATGAGACCCAGCCGTTCAGCTTCGGTTTTGTCACGGCCTTGCTGTTCCGCGAACGGCGGATCCTGCGCGACGTCGCGATTGCGGCGCTGATCCTGGGCTTCATGGGCCTCGGACCGATCATGTTCTGGCGGCTGCTCTCGGACAAGGTCATTTTCTACAAGGCCTACAACACGTTCTACGTGCTGTGCATCGCGATGCTCGTGCTCATCATGTTCGAGGCGGCGTTCACGTTCCTGCGGCAGTATCTGGTGCAGCGTCTGACAGCACGCCTTGACGTCAAGCTGTCGACCTACGTGTTCGAGAAGGTGCTCAATCTGCCGATCGACTACTTCGAGCAGAACGCTGTCGGCCTGATTTCGCGGGACATCCGCGAGGTGTTTCGAATTCGCGGCTTCCTCACCGGGCAGTTGTTCGGAACCATTCTCGATTCGACGACGTTGTTCTTCTTCCTGCCCGTCATGTTCTTCTTCAGCCCGATCATGACGCTGATGGTTCTCGGCTTTGCCGGGGTGATCGTCACCTGGCTCGTCCTGATGCTGCCGGCCTACCGGAAGAAATCCTCGGCAACCTTGGCGGCCGAAGGCGCACAGGGCGCGTTTCTGATCCAGAGCCTGAACGGCATGCGGACCATCAAATCGCTGGCGCTCGACACGCGGCAGCGGCACATGTGGGATGTGCTTGTGGCGCGCGTCGCCAAGGCGCGTCTTGCCGAAGGCCTGACTGGAACCGCCATCCAGACGGTGGTGCGTCCGTTGGAACGGTTGGCGGTGAGTGCGCCCTATGCGTTCGGTGTCTACATGGCCGTGTCGAGCGGCGATCCGGTCTACGTCGGCGCGCTGTTTGCCTTTCTGATGCTGTCGCAACGTGTTGCCGGCCCGCTGATGCAGATGGCCCAGCTCATCAACCAGTATGACGAGGCGCGCACCGCCGTCGCGATCGTCGGCAGGCTGGTGAATCAGCCGCCTGAGGAGGGCCGTTCCGGCCACGGCGTGCGGGTTCCGCTCAAGGGGCTGGTCGAATTCTCCGGCGTCACCTTCAAGTACAAGGGGGCGGTGTCGCCGGCGCTGAACAACATCTCGTTCGAGATTCCGCTCGGCACGACGCTGGGCGTGATGGGCAAGAGCGGCTCGGGCAAGACCACGATCACGCGGCTGTTGCAGCGCCTGCACTCCGACTACGGCGGTTTGATCAAGGTCGACGGCATCGATGTCCGTGAATACGATGTCGACCATCTCCGGCGCAACGTGGGCGTCGTGCTGCAGGAGAACTTCCTGTTCAGCGGCACGATCCGCGAGAACATTTCAGCCGCCAAGCCCGATGCAACCTTCGACGACATCGTCAGGGCGGCGCGTTTGGCGGGCGCCGAGGAGTTCATCGACAAGCTACCGCGCGGCTACGAGACCTATATCTACGAGGGATCCACCAATCTTTCCGGCGGGCAGCGTCAGCGCCTCGCGATCGCGCGCGCGCTGATCGTCAATCCCCCGATCCTGATCCTGGACGAAGCGACCAGCGCGCTCGATGCGGAGAGCGAGACGATCGTGAACGCGAATATTTCGCGGATCGCCCAGGGGCGCACGCTGATCATCATCTCGCACCGGCTGTCGTCGCTCACCAAGGCCGATGCGATCCTCGTGCTCAATCGCGGCGTGGTCAACGACATCGGCCGCCACGAGGAGCTTTTGGAGCGAAACGACATCTATAGCTCGCTCTGGTACCAGCAGAATACGCATCTCGTGCCGGCGGGCCGCAACGAGAAGAACTTCAGGAGTCCGACCCTTGTCTCCTAATCAGGCTTCGCTCGCGACCGTTCGCCAGTTCCAGTCCGAAACCGATGCCATCCGCGAGGCGGCCGAGCCGTTGCTGGCCCGCGCGACGCTGTTCGCGCTGGCCGGCTTCATGGTATGCGTCGTGGCGATCATGTGCTTCACGCGCATCGATCGGGTCATCACGAGCGTGGGCGGCCGGATCGTCCCCGTCGACCAGATCAACGTGCTGCAGGCGCTGGACGCGTCGATCATCAAGACGATCGATGTTCGGGAAGGTGAGCAGGTCGAGACGGGGCAGCTGCTCGCGACCCTCGACTCGACCTTCACCGCGGCCGATGTGACGCAGTACAAGCTGCAGATCGCGAGCCTCGACGCACAGGTTGCCCGCGACGAGGCCGAATTGTCTGGCAAGCCGCTGACATTCGGTCAGTCCAACGATCCGGAAGTCACCCGGTACAACGCCTTGCAGAAGGCGCTCTACGACCAGCGCGTCGCCCAGTACAGCGCGCAGGTGAACAGCTACGACTCCAAGATCAGTCAGACCGAAGCGACGATCCAGAAGTCGAAAAAGGACGACGAGCGCTACAGCCAACGTGCCGAGATCGCCGGCAAGATCGAGGACATGCGCTCGACGCTTGCGGAAAGCGGCAGTGGGTCCAAGCTGAACTTGTATCTGTCTCAGGATAATCGCCTGGAGTTGTTGCGCCAGATCGACAACACGCACAACACCTTGCTGGAGGCGCAACACCAGCTGGAATCGTTGAAGGCCGATCGCAAGGCCTTCGCCGAGCAATGGAACGCGCAGCTGAGCCAGGATCTGGTCACGACGCGCAACAGCCTGGATACGGCCCGCTCGAACTATGACAAGGCCATCAAGCATCAGGACCTGGTGCGGTGGACGGCCGCCGAGCCGTCGGTCGTCCTGACCCTCGCCAAGCTCTCGGTTGGATCGGTGCTGAAGCCGGGCGATCCCTTCATTACGCTGATGCCGCTCAAGACCCGGCTCGAGGCCGAGATCCAGATCCTGTCGCGCGATGTCGGCTTCGTCCGGCCGAACGACCCCTGCACGATGAAGGTCGAAGCCTTCAACGCGGCGGAGCACGGTACGGCGCAGGGCAAGATTCGCTGGATCAGCGAAGGCGCCTTCACCACCGATGAAGACGGAAAGCCGGTCGATGCCTACTACAAGGCGCGATGCTCGGTCGACGAGACCAACTTCAAGGATGTTCCGAAGAATTTCCGCCTCATCCCCGGCATGACGCTGCAGGGCGATGTCAATGTCGGCACCCGTTCGGTGGCGATGTATCTGCTCGGCGGCATGCTGCGTAACGCTAAAGAAGCAATGCGTGAGCCATGACGGTATCGGCGCGATCCCTTCTCGACCTGCTCCGGCCCGGTTCGTCCCGTTCAGACTCAACGCAGTTTGAACGGGGCCTGGAGGCGTACGAGAACCGGCAATATCTCGAGGCGCTACGTCTGTGGCGGCGTGCGTCGCGCGCGGGCACTCCTGAGGCGGATTACCGGATCGGGCTGCTCTATGCGAGGAACGAGGGCGTTATCGGCAACATTCCGGACGCGGTCGCGTGGTATGAACGCGCCGCCCTGCATGGACATGTCGAGGCGCAATTTCAGCTCGGCTTGATCCACTTCCACGGCTTTCAGGCCGCGCTCGGACCGAACAGGCCCGAGATGTGGCGGCAATCCACTGCGGCGAGGCTGGGTGACAAGGCGACCAACCTCCACGATCTGGTGTTCCCGAACGGGATCGGCGTGCCGAGGGATCTCGACGCCGCCTTCCTCTGGATGTCGGTGGCGGCGGAGGCCGGCAAGGCGGACGCGCAAGCGCTCCTGGGCGACATGTACGCCAACGGGCAAGGCTGCGCCAAGGATCACGCCGTTGCCCTGCGCTGGTACGAGGCTGCGGCCGAGCAGAAGGCGGCGGCCGGCGAATTCGCGCTCGGCGACGTGTATTATCAAGGGCGCGGCGTTGCCGTCGATTTTGCGCAGGCCGCGATCTGGTATCACAAGGCCGCAGAGCAGGGGCATGTCCGCGCGCAGGTGGCACTCGCTTTCATGTGCCTCAAGGGCACCGGGCTTCCCGAGAATGTCGAGGAAGCCGCGCGGCTGTTCCAGAGTGCCGCTGCCCATGACGATACCATCGCGCTCTACAACATCGCGCTATTGCGGCTGAGCGGCAAAGGTGTGGCCAAGGATCTCGACAAGGCCGAGACCGCGTTGCGCAAGGCGGCACGGAAGGATTACCTGCCGGCGATCCAGGCGCTGGCCGAGTTCTATGCGCTCGGCACTAGCGCCGAGCCGGATCTGCGCGAGGCGGCGTATTGGTACGAGAAGGCGGCCGAGCGCGGCGACGTGCAGGCGCAGTTCTTTACCGGGCGCTTCTACGCCACCGGCACCGGCGTTCCGCCCAGCGTCCGCCAGGCCGCGAAATGGTTCGAACGCGCGGCCGAGAGCGGCCATGCCACGGCGGCCCACAACATCGCGGTGTTCTATCTCAACGGCACCGGCGTGACGCGCGATGTCGCGACTGCGATCAAGTGGTTCGAGCGTGCGTCCGAGGGCGGCATCAGCGCCGCAGGCGTACAGCTCGGCCGGCTCTATTCGGCGGGCAACGGCGTGCCGCGCGACCAGGTGCGCGCTGCCGAATGGCTCAGCAAGGCGGCGAAGGGCGGCGACGCCGATGCAAAGACAGCCTATGCCGTATTTCTCATCCAGCAGGAGCCGTCCGAAGCGGGCCTTGCGCAAGCACGCACGCTGCTCACCGATGCCGCCGAGGTGGGTCATTCCGCCGCGGCATTCCAGCTGGGCGGGCTTCATATGGGAAGGTCCGGTGGCGCCGTCGATCTTCCGGCTGCGGCGCAATGGTTCAAGCGCGCGGCGAGTGCCGGCCACGTCGAGGCCCAGCACACATTGGCGTTGCTGTATTCCGATCCCAAGAGCGCCCTCAAGGATCCGCAGGCGGCCGCCGGCTGGATCGTGAAGGCTGCCGAAGGCGGCAGCGCCGCAGCGCAGTTCAAGCTCGCGGTGATGTATTGCACCGGGCAGGGCATCGAGCAGGATCTTGCCCAGGGCGTGAAATGGTACGAGGCGGCGGCGCGCCAGGGCCACACGACAGCGCAATACAACCTTGCCGTGATGCTTGGGCGAGGTCAGGGCCGCGACGCCGATCCGGCGAAGGCGGCCGAGTGGTTCGCGGCAGCTGCGGAGCAGGGCATGGCCGAAGCGCAGCTCGCCATTGGTGACGCACTGCGTACCGGCAACGGCGTCGCGCAGGACCGCGATCAGGCGCTGCGCTGGTATCGACAGGCGGCGCAGCAGAACAACGAAGGTGCGCTGCGTCGTCTCGAGGCGATGGGCGAGAGTGTCGGCTGAGATTGTTGGAGGCGGATATCACGTCGCGCGCAAGCCATGGCAGAGACGGTGAACGGCTTTGTTTTTGGGCGCGAAGGCACGGAAGCGTGCACGTCTGCGTGACAATCTAGGCAGAACTAACAATGGCCTTCATATCGACGATAGAGAGATTGCGTTAATGTGGGTTCGCGGAATAAATGCTCATTGCACCTCTGGTTGTGTGAAGATGATCGATAAGAACCGAGAGGTCACGATCTGGAGCGTGTCAGGCAATGTGATCCCGGGATCGAATGTGCGCGTGACCGGGAAAGAAACTGGAGCCGGCGTTAAACGTTGGCAGGAGATTGAGTGGCAATGAACAAGATGGTCGAACGGAGCGTCAGGGATACGAAGGATATGTTGCCCGTTGCCAGCCCGGTTCAGCAGGACGACCATCCGCAGAGCCTGTTCCTGGATCCCGATATCAGCGATCTCCAGTCAGGCTCGCGGTTGCGTGGCGCGATCCTCGAATATTCGGGGCGAGGCATCTCGGGTTGGATTGTCGATGCCCAGTCGCCCGCTTCGACCGTTTCGCTAGCGCTCTTTGTCGCTACACACTGTGTCGAAGAAGGACGCACCGGCCGATCCATGCCGGCCCGCATCGGCCCGCGGAGCGTGATCGGGCGTCCGGGATTTCGTCTCGATCTATCCACGCCGGGCGTGCGCCGTCGCCTGGCGCGTGCCCTCCGAAACACGCTCGTCGAGCCCAAGCATGCGCAGATCTATCTGCGCATCAGCCTGAGCGATGGCGAATACTACGAGATACCGCTGTTCGAGAACTTTACGGCCAGCGAAGTGGTCGTTGCGCTGGGCTTCTCGGTCGAAGACTACGACGATCTGCTGTTTCCAAACAACGACAACAGGACAGTTGCCGGAGTGGCGGACGTCGCCACCAAAGAGGTGCGCTACATTTGCTTCTACCTGCCGCAATTCCATTCATTTGAAGAAAATGACAGGTGGTGGGGACCGGGGTTCACCGAGTGGACCAACGTCGCGCGCATGCGTGCCCAGTTTCCGGCTCACGAATCGCCGTGGTTGCCGGCCGATCTTGGATTCTATGATGTCCGGCTGCCGGAGACGCGCCGTCAGCAGGGCGACCTTGCGCGCAAGTACGGCATCGATGGATTTTGCTACTATGTCTACTGGTTTCAGGGGCGAAGGCTGCTGGAAAAGCCGCTTCAGCTCCTGCTCGAGGACGGCGAGCCGAACCTGCCGTTCTGCATCTGCTGGGCAAACGAGAACTGGTCCCGCCGATGGGACGGCTCGGATGCCGAGCTCCTGTTAGGACAAAATCACTCGCTGGACGACGATGTCCGCTTCATCGACGACATGGCTGACCTGCTGCTCGATGAGCGCTACATCACCGTCGATGGCCGAAAGGTCATCGTCATCTACAGGCCGTCACTGTTGCCGGACAAGCAGCGTCTGTTCGAAATCTGGCGCGAGCGGGCCAGAGAACTTGGAATCGGCGAGCTGCTGATCTGCAATGCGATGACCTTCGGAGAGTTCGATCCGCGTGACGTCAATTGTGATGCTGCGATCGAGTTTCCGCCGCACACGGTCTCGACGCGGGAGGTGCCGCCGGCCGAAGTCGATGCGCCGCCGACCTTCGCTGGAAAGGTGTACGACTATGTCGATGCGATGCGATCGTCGATCGGCAAGACCTACGATTTCCCGTTCTTTCCTGCCGTGATGCCGCGTTGGGACAACACGCCTCGCAAGGGCGCGCGCGGCCACGTCTTCACCAGGTCCAGTCCGGAGGCGTTCGAGGTCTGGCTTCGCGACGCGACGCTGCGGGCCAAGGGCAACAGCTTCTCCGAGTCGTTGGTGTTCATCAATTCCTGGAACGAATGGGCGGAGGGTGCGCATCTCGAGCCGGACTCGCGTCACGGACGGGCATTCCTGGACGTCGTGCGAAGGGTGGCTTCGGCTGAACCCATTTCGGCGCAGATCCGGAATAACCCGGATCTGCTGGATTGCCTGAGCAGGCAGGAGCTTGAATGGGCGGTGAAGGAGGCCTCGACACACGTCGAGGTGCTCGCAAACCTGCACCGATCGGGTCTCACTCATTCGGGCGTGCAGCGCGTCAGGAACGGCACGCCGGTTGAGGCAGAAGGCGCGTCCGACAATCCGGCAGGTTCGTTGCTGGTCATCGAGAACATCAATTCTCAAACCAGCGAGCGGGTGATCGTTGATCCGCGCTTCGAGATATTGGTGCGGGGATGGATCTGCGCGGGCAATGCGTTCGAAGCAAGCCGGCAACGAACGGGATTCCTGGTGCTGTCCGGGCTTGCGCCGGTTAGCGCGGTCAACAGCGGGTACTGCCTGATCGTTGATTGGCACGAGCGCGTGGACGTGAAGGAGTACATGAAGACCGAAAGCAATGACTGCTACTTCGGCTTCCAGCTGTCCTTCTCGATTCGAGACTTGCCGGATGGTGAGTATCAGCTCGCGGTCCTGGAGGTCGGCGACGGCGCCAGTGCGCTGGTGGGGTCGCGCCATTCGATCATCGTGAGACGTTGAGGTCGCCGCCGATGCTCGCAAGTGTCGTCATCGCGTGCTACAAGCACGAGCAGTATCTCGAGGAATGCCTCGAGACTGTCTATCAGCAGACTTTTGCCGACATTGAGCTCGTCATCGTCGACGACCATTCGCCGGACAAGAGTTTTGAAGTCGCGCAGCGGGTGATCAGGAAGCGGTCGTTTGGAAAGCGCTTTGTCTCCTGCAAGCTGCTCAAGAACCCGCAAAACCTCGGCGCCCACTACACCTGGAACAGGGCATTGTCGCTGACCAGCGGCGACATGATCTTTCTTTTGAACTCGGACGATGCCTTCTCGAAGGAGCGGGTTCGGCTGTTCGCGGATCAATATGCCAATGAGCGGCTGTTCTTCGGCTTCTCGGCCGTTGAGCCGATCGACGAACACGGCAAGTCGATCAGCAACTACCAGTTTCCCACGCGCCTGCGCTATGCAATCGATCGGGCCCAGATTGCCGGTGCGCCGCTGTCATGGACATTCCTGGATTCCCAGATTGCCGCGTCCACCGGAAACTTCGTCTTCAGCCGTGAACTGCTGCGGCAGGTGGGCTGGCTCGCCGACCTCAAATATTGTCACGACTGGGACTTCGCCCTGCGCGCCGTCACCAAGGTCGAGCCGACCTATCTCGAGACCGACCGCTATCTGTATCGGCTTCACTCGACCAACAGCTTCCGAAGTCTGAGCAAGGTGGCGGAGAGTGAGACGAAGGCGTGCATGGAATCGTACTGCCTGAATGCGATCTCATCGCGGCCGCAAAACAAGGCCTGCCTCAGCCCGTCCAATTTCGGCGATTCGTTCTATGAGTTCGTGAAGCTGCACCCGAACTTCAATTATTGGGTCAAGCAGATCTACGCGCCCTATCATCCGGAGCATCGGACGGTGGAGTCGAACGATCGGACCAGGCCCCTACGTTGGCGCTGATCGGGGGCGGAAGCCGACCTTGTCCGTTCCGATGCAATCGGAACGGCGCCTTGATCGAGAGTGCGGCGCGGCTTCACGCAAGCCGCGACACGTGTCTCTAAAACCGACCTAGCAGAGGTTTTTCGACGCCGCCCGTGCCGTCGCCTTGAGAACTTCGCGCAGCGCTTCCAGGCGATCGGTTTGGCAGGGCACGGTGGGGACCAGCCAGCCACCTTCGTCATTCTCGTTCCAGGCATAGATCAGCACCGCGGGGGCCCGGCGATCGGGCGCACGGCTGTTCACCCAGCTGATCGATCGCGCCAGATGGCTGGCCAATTCCTTCTTCGTCGGCGCGGTGTAGAAATTGGTGACGCCATCGCCGGGACGCTGCGACTTTTCCCAGGGCACGGGACGTTCGATGCGCGGGCGCCTGTCCCATCCGGTCATCACCGTTGGCACGACCGGGACTTGGCTCGCCGCCAGATCATTCCAGCCTTTTTCGGCATACTTTGCGAGATCTGCAAAGCTTCCGCGGCCGTTGCCGGTTGTGATCGCATATGAGCCTACCGCGTCGGCGCCCAGATTGGCGGCCTCCTGGCTCAGGAATTTCGTGTCTCCTGCCAGCACGACGTAGGGATCGGCAAGCCCGGCGCCGTTGGCGTCGGATTTGAACTTGCTCAGCTGGGCGCGGAGACCTTGCACGCCGCCCCAGCTTCGCTGCACGTCCGCACCCTTGATGAAGCCCAGGAAGTAGAGCGGCCGATCGTTCTCCACCCTCAGATAGTTCTTGTCCGCCATGAGGCCGATATGCTCCTGGGGCAGCGAGGATAGCTTGGCTGCCGATCCCCATCGCCCGAGCTCGGTGAACATGCAGTATCTCAGTTCGGCTGCCTTTGGCCGGGCTCTGAACGCGTACAGGGCTTTCGACATCGGGTGGTTTGCCCCGTAGGCGGCAAATGCCCAATAGTCCAGTCCTGCAAAGATGGCCTGGTCGATCTCCTTGTCCATCTCGGCCTCGATCGAAGCCGAAAAATCGAGCGCGTTGGGATCGCGGTTCATTTGCGTTCCGAAGAAGGGCGTTCGCCAACGATATTTTTCCGGGCCGAGCGATTGCTTCATGGCTTCCGTCGGCTGCGAGCCTGGCGAATACCAGGCGTCCCATCGGATTGCTCCGACCAGAGGCCGGGAAGCCGCCGCGGCCGCAGCAGGATGGCTGGAACCGAGCACGCTGAGCGAGCCGGGCAGGAGGCTTGCGGATAACGATGTCAAAAACATCCGTCGCGTAAGCGCGAACGGCTTACGAACTGTTGCATTCTCATTGTTCATTGGCGATCTCCGATCGTTCCCGTCGCGTGCGACGGTTTCGTGCAAATGACAGCGAGTCCTCTGCTTCTACTGTATTGATTTCCCTCGAAATAACCTTACAACAGTTAAATGTGAGCGCTACGTGTTATAGCCTTATTCTTGTAGGATAAGTGCGCTAATAGGGAATTCGTGGTGCGAACCAATGGTAATTGCTTGTTGATCTCGTGGGGAGTGGCTCAGGTTGGACATGGAAATTCCTGCATTGTCTAGTTTCAGCTCAGGCGTGAATCTCGATACGCTTCCAGCAAGTGAGATCGAGACAAGGCTTCGAGATTTCTTTTCCGGGCGGATCGCAAACCCGAAGCCCGACGACCTCATCCAATCGGTCGAGCAGTTGGAGCCGCAATACGGCCACTACAAGGAATTCCAGTTTGCAAAGGCGGCAGCGCTTGTGCAGGCATGTGATTTCGCCGGAGCGCGCGCAATCCTTCTTGACCTCGTCAAGCAGCTGCCATCGGACTCGCGGGTGTTGCATCGCCTTGCGATCGCGGATCTCAACATGGGATCAGCCGACGAAGCGCAGGACGTTTATCTTTCCGCGCTCGCTGCGGCCCCGACGAGTGAAAATCTGCGGCGAGAGTTTGCCGGCCTCCTGCGCGTGATGGAGGCGAAGAAGCTCTATGTCGGGCTCGATCGGAAGAAGCATGGCCTGGCCGTCGTGTGCGCCGTCAAGAACGAGGGCGACGACCTCTTGGAATGGCTGCACTTTCACAGACTGGTCGGAGTCGATCATTTCTACCTCTATGACAACGGCAGCACCGACAATACGCGCGCCGTGATCGAGTCCTTCCCGTGGCCCGAAATGATCACCTATCATTTCGTGGAGGGGGAATTTGGCCAGATGCGTGCGTTCTCCCATGCGATCGACAGCTATCGCAATTGTTCGGAATGGTGCGCCTTCATCGATGCGGATGAGTACCTGTTTCCGACCCAGGCCGGCAGTATTAAGGACGTCCTGGCGGAGGTTGGATCAGCGCCGGCGGTGGCGGTGCATTGGTTGAACTTCGGATCGAACGGTCACGACGCAAGGCCGGCCGGCTTGTGTATCGAGTCGTTCACGCGTCGCGCTCCGGACGACTTTCCGGATCATTTCATCATGAAGTCAATCGTGCGGCCCGACACCATCGTGTCCTACCTGCATCCCCATCAATCGCTCGTTCTGGGTTGCTACGTCCAGGAAGACGGCACGCCGGTTTTCCCGATCGACGGCCGCTGTACGGTTCCCAAGTGGAACAAGCTCGCCATCAATCACTACTACACGAAGTCACGGCAACAATTGTTGAAGAAGCGTGAGCGCGGCCGGCCGTTGGGCGATGGAGATCCTGAGAAGATCCGCGCAATGGAGTTTTTCACGTTGCGGGATCGCAACGATGTGGAAGACGCGACGATCCAGCGGTTTCTTCCGGAACTAAAGAAGCTGGTCCAGAGCTGAATCCGGGGAAAGCAAGAAGGGCGCGCCAATTGGCGCGCCCTTTTGTTTCGTGCGTTGAACTGATCGTCGACCGTAGCGGCCGGCTACAGAGGCTCTGGTCGGCTATAGCGGCTCCAGCCGGTATTTCGCGAGCAGGGCCTGTGCGGCATCGACGTCGATCCTTGGCGGCCGTTGGAAGATGGACATGTTGTTGGCACGCGCGATTTCGCGCGCGACCGTCCGCACGGAATGGTAGTGGGGACGGTTCTCGAAGTCGTGAATTGCGATGAAAGCTCCCGGTGTGGCGTGAAGCACGCACTGCACGAAGCAAGCCACGCGAAACCGGCCGTCGACGAAGTACAAGTCCGCAGTCCCGCTTTCGGGACGCTCCCAGATCCGTTCGTGATAGTCGGGCCAGGAGCTCTCCCTATCCTTGTCGATCGGATAACCCCACTCGCGCAGCTTGCCGATATCGACGTGCAGCAGCAGCGGTTGGGTGCTCGCATCGCTCGTGGCTTCGCCGACCTTGGAGAGCCATTCCGAGGAGGAATCGATGGAAATGACCCACTCCTTCTTGGTCTGACAGGCGAGCCAGGTGCTTCCGCCCGATCCGAATTCCAGATAGCGCGTCGAGAGGTCCACGAAGCTTTTGAACAGTGTCTGTTCCTGACCGTCCATTGCGATATTCATGGCGGGATCCCTTGGTTTCTCGATTTGCTGTCTTGGGGGTGGTTGCCAATCCACAGTCGGAAGGCGGTCGCGGCTCATCAAGCCGCGATGAGATCTGGTTGAATCATCATCGGGCTTCTCGGCTCCTTGTTGGCTATCCACGCCGATTGGAGCGACCGGCGGTTACTGGTTCAGCCCGACGCGCTCCACCTTGTAGCCGCGCTCCAGGATCGCGCGCCACCAGGGTTGCTCGTCGACATACCAGCGCACCGTCTTCGCGATGCCGGTCTCGAAATTCTCCTCAGCGCGCCAGCCGAGCTCGGTCTCGAGCTTGGTGGCGTCGATGGCGTAGCGGCGGTCGTGGCCGGGCCGGTCGGCGACGAAGTTGATCAGCTGGCGCCGCGGGCCCGCCGCAGCCGGCATCACCTCGTCGAGCAGGTCGCAGATGCTTTCCACGACGTGCAGGTTGGTGCGCTCGTTGCGGCCGCCGACATTGTAGGTCTCGCCGACCTCGCCGCGTTCCAGCACCAGCGTCAGTGCCTTGGCGTGATCCTCGACGAACAGCCAGTCGCGGACGTTCTGGCCGTCGCCATAGACCGGCAGCGGCTCGCCGGCGAGCCCCTTGATGATCATGTGCGGGATCAGCTTTTCCGGGAAGTGATAAGGGCCGTAATTGTTGGAGCAGTTGGTCACCAGGGTCGGCAGCTCGTAGGTCTCGCGCCAGGCGCGCACCAGATGATCGGACGATGCCTTGCTGGCCGAATAGGGCGAGTTCGGCGCATAGGCCGTGGTCTCGGTGAACAGGCCTTCGTCGCCGAGCGAACCGAACACCTCGTCGGTCGAGATGTGCAGGAAGCGGAACTGGTCGCGCTTCTCGGGCGAGAGCGTACGCCAGTGGCGGAGAGTCTCCTGCAGGATCGTGAAGGTGCCGACGATGTTGGTCTGGATGAATTCGCCGGGGCCATCGATCGAGCGGTCGACATGGCTTTCCGCCGCAAGATTCATCACCGCATCGGGCTGATACTTCTCGAACAGCCGGCGCAGGAGCTGTCCCTCGCAGATGCAGGCCTTTTCGAAGGTGTAGTTCAAGCTCTCGGTCGAGCCGGGCAGGGAGGCCAGGTTCGCCGCATAGGTCAGCTTGTCGATGTTGACGACGCGGGCATGGGTGTCTCGTAGCAGGTGCCGGACTACGGCGGAGCCGATGAAACCCGCGCCGCCGGTGACGAAAATCGTCGATCCCTTAAACCGCATGTCTGAATACCTCGGCTGTGCGGGGCTGACCCTGGAACGAACGGTAGACCGACAGCAGATACTCGCCGTAGCTGCTCTTGGCGGTCTTCTGTGCCACCCGCGCGAAGGCTTCCAGCGAGATGTAACCCTGGCGCAGCGCGATCTCCTCGGGACAGGCGATGCGCAGGCCCTGGCGCTGCTCCAGGATCTGGACGAAATGGCTGGCCTCGACCAGCGAGGAATGGGTGCCGGTGTCGAGCCAGGCGAAGCCGCGGCCGAGCACCTCGACATAGAGGTCGCCGCGCTCGAGATAGGCCTTGTTCACGTCGGTGATCTCGATCTCGCCGCGCGGCGACGGCCTGATGCCGGCGGCGATGTCGACCACGTCATTGTCGTAGAAGTAGAGGCCGGTGACGGCAACGTTGGACTTCGGCCGTTTCGGCTTCTCCTCGATCGACAGCGCCCGCCCGGTGCCATCCAGCTCGATCACGCCGTACTGTTCCGGCGCGTTGACGACGTAGCCGAACACGGTGGCGCCCTTCTTGCGGACCGAGGCGGCCGACAGCATGCTCGGCAGGCCGTGGCCGTAGAAAATGTTATCACCTAACACAAGGGCGACCGAGTCATCGCCGATGAACTCGCGTCCCACGATGAAGGCGTCGGCGAGGCCCCGCGGGGTCTCCTGCGTGGCATAGGCGAACCGGACGCCCATCTCGCTGCCGTCGCCGAGCAGGCGCTGGAACAGCGGCTTGTCCTGCGGCGTGGAGATGATCAGGATATCGCGGATTCCGCCGAGCATCAGCGTCGACAGCGGATAATAGATCATCGGCTTGTCGAAGACGGGCAGCAGCTGCTTGGAGACGACGGTGGTCACGGGGTAGAGGCGCGAGCCGGTGCCACCGGCAAGGATAATGCCTTTCATGGTCCCTCACAATTTGATTATCAGAACATAACATATAGCGTGCGCTGCACAAGTTTGTTATGAGGGGGAAATTAACATTTCGGGCGCATCAAACTGGAACAAATGTTAAATGAACGTCATCAAGACCGAGCTTCCTGAAGTTCTGATCGTCGAGCCGAAGCTGTTCGGCGACCAGCGCGGCTTCTTCCTCGAGACCTACCAGTCGCCCCGTTATGTCGAGCACGGCATCACGCGCCCCTTCGTGCAAGACAACATGTCCCGCTCGGCCTATGGGGTGCTGCGCGGGCTGCATCTGCAAAACCCGCTCACCCAGGGCAAGCTCGTCTCCGTGCTGCGCGGCAAGGTGCTCGACGTTGCCGTCGACGTGCGTGTCGGCAGCCCGAATTTCGGCAGGCATGTCGCGGTCGAATTGAGCGAGGACAACCGCCGTCAGCTATGGGTGCCGCGCGGCTTTGCCCACGGCTTCGTGGTGCTCTCGGAAACCGCCGACTTCTTCTACAAATGCGATGACTTCTATAGCCCGAAGGACGAGCTCTCGATCCGGTGGAACGATCCGGCGATCGGGGTCAAATGGGGCGTCGATAAGCCACAGCTGTCGGCCAAGGATGCGGATGCACCGCTGCTCGCCGACGCCAGCAATCTCCCGACCTATGGACAAATCTGATGCGGATTCTTTTGACGGGAACGCGCGGCCAGGTCGGCAGTGCGCTCAAGCCTCTGCTGGAAAGCCACGGCACCATCATCGCGCCGCCGACCGCGGAGTTCGATCTGTCGAAGCCGGAGGTGCTGACGGGCGAGCTTGAGAGACTGAAGCCCGATCTCATCATCAATCCCGCGGCCTACACGGCCGTCGATCGCGCCGAGGACGAGCGCGAACTGGCGTTCCTGGTCAACGCGAAGGGACCCGAAACGCTCGCGAAATGGGCGGCGACAAACCGTGTGCCGCTGGTGCATTTCTCCACGGACTACGTCTTCAACGGTTCGGGCGACCGGTCGTGGCGCGAGGACAGCCCGACCGAACCGTTGTCGGCCTATGGCGCGAGCAAGCTTGCCGGCGATGTCGCGATCCAGGCGGCCGGCGGGGCGCATCTGATCGCGCGCACCTCCTGGGTCTATGCCGCAAAGGGCACGAATTTCCTGCGCACCATCGCGCGGCTTGCCGGCGAGCGTAAGGAGCTGCGAATTGTGGCCGATCAAATCGGCGCGCCGACAACGGCACAAGCGATTGCGAGCGCGGTCGCCGGCATCGTCCTGCCGAACATCACCACGCTGCACGATCAGCTCGCGCGCAGGGGCGGTGTCGTCAATCTCGTTTGCGCCGGCGAAACCAGCTGGCACGGCTTTGCAACCGCTATTGTCGGCGGGCTGAGGTCGCGTGGCGTTACGCTCGCGGTCGACAACATCGTTCCGATTGCGACGGCCGATTTCCCGACCAAAGCGGTACGTCCGGGCAATTCACGGCTGGATCTGACGCGGCTCAAGACGCAGTTCGGGGTCGCGATGCCGACGTGGCAGGAAGCGCTCGCACGCGAGCTCGACGCATACGTCCAGCTCGGCGCGCCCGCCCACGCCTAGAGCCCAAAGCGCGGAGCGGATTTCCTGCGGCAAATGCCAGGCGTTTGCGCTGAGATAATCGTGAGACAACAGCAAAAAGCGCGATGAGGATTCAACCTCATCGCGCTTTGGGATTAGACGGCGCCGGTGCGGCCGCTTAGCGCGGCCGGCCGATGCTGTCGTAGGTGAAGCCGTGCGCGGCCATCTCGTCCGGCCGGTAGATGTTGCGCAGGTCGACGACGACCGGATGCTTCATTTCCTGCTTGATGCGCTTCAGATCGAGCGCACGGAACTGGCGCCACTCGGTCACGATCACCAGCGCGTCGGCCTGGCGCGCGCATTCATAGGCATCCTCGCAGTACTCGATCTCCGGCAATTCCTTGCGGGCCTGCTCCATGCCAATCGGATCGTAGGCCCGAACCTTGGCGCCGAAGTCGATCAGGCCGTTGATCAGCGGGATCGACGGTGCCTCGCGCATGTCGTCGGTATCGGGCTTGAAGGTCAGGCCGAGCACGCCGATCGTCTTGCCGCGCAACTCTCCGCCGAGCACGTTGGCGACCTTGCGCGCCATCGCGCGCTTGCGGTTGTCGTTCGCGGTCAGCGTGGCTTCGACGATCTTCAGCTGGACGTCGTGATCGAGCGCCGTCTTGAACAACGCGCGGGTATCCTTCGGGAAGCACGAGCCGCCATAGCCTGCGCCGGCATGCAGGAACTTGGTTCCGATCCGGTTGTCGAGCCCGATGCCGCGCGCGACTTCCTGTACGTTCGCCCCGACCTTTTCGGAGAGATCGGCGATCTCGTTGATGAAGGTGATCTTGGTGGCGAGGAAGGCATTTGCGGCGTATTTGATCAATTCCGCCGTGCGTCGTGCGGTATAGAGGATCGGCGCCTGGTTCAAATAGAGCGGGCGATAGACTTCGCCCATCACCCTCTTGGCCCGATCGTCCTCGGTGCCGACGACGATCCGGTCGGGATGGCGAAAATCCTGGATCGCGGCGCCTTCGCGCAGGAATTCGGGGTTCGAAGCAACCGCGAAATCCGCGTCGGGACGGGTCTCGCGGATCAGGCGTTCCACCTCGTCGCCGGTGCCCACGGGCACGGTCGACTTCGTCACCACCACGGTGAACTTCTTCAGTGCTGCGCCGATCTCCTTGGCGGCAGCATAGACGTAGCTCAGGTCCGCATGGCCATCGCCGCGCCGCGACGGTGTTCCCACCGCGATGAAGACGGCATCGGCGTCGCCGACGGCGCCCGCAAGCTCCGTCGTGAAGGTCAGCCGTCCGGCGGCGGCATTGGTCTCGACGAGCTTATCGAGGTCGGTTTCGTAGATCGGGATCTTGCCGCGCTTCAGGGCCTCGATCTTGCCGGCGTCCTTGTCGACACAAACGACCTGATGGCCGAAATCGGCAAAACACGCCCCGGATACGAGACCTACATATCCCGTTCCAACCATTGCAATCTTCATGAATCCGCTCGTCGATCAGTGTGGAGAGGAGGAGTTAGCACTAGCACAATTGGCGCCGATAACGCCAAGTTTTATGACGTATGGTTTGCGTTGGAGCTCGGCGGCTTTTTGTGCAAACGGTGATTGCCTCAGTGCAGGTGAGTGCTCGCTAGTCACCTTGGGCGCGCCATGGACACATTCTCAACTTGAAATCGACCGACAATCGAGCCGCCGTTTTGAGGGGTGGACATGAGCACGAAGACGATAGGCAAGCAGAGGCCCTCAGGAGCTGAATACGCGTCGTTGCAGACGCAATTCTCCAGATACGATCGCACCACGTTTTCTGGATTTGTTTATGACCGCGCCGATCCCAGCCGACGCTACGCCGTCGAGCTGCTGGTCGACGGCGAGCCATACATGTCATCATTGTGTGACGAGTTTGTAACAGAGCTTGCCGATGCCGGAATCGGCGACGGTCGATTTGGCTTTACGTTCAACGTGCAGGATGAGGTCAGCTCGAACGCTGCGATCATCGAGGCAAGACTGGCGAATATCGGAAGTCCGGTCGGTGCTCCGATTCGCTGCGATCTCGCTGCACCGGAAGCGCAGTGGCACCGAATCGGCGAGATCAAATGGGCCGGAGGCTTGCGCTTCGAGGGCTGGCTCTCGCAGGACGTCGATGAAGACATCGAGATCCTGATCGCGCAACGGCCGGTGATGACGGTGAAGCCGACAGGGTGGACCAACGTTGCGCGGGGCAGCGAGTTCGGCGTCGGCCGCCGGATCGATTTTCACCTGCCCGAGCATTTCGCCGATGGTCGCGTGCGCGGGCTGTCCGCGCGGACAGTTTCGGGACGGAGCCTGATCTCGGAGCCGGTTGCATTCGTCGCTTTCGAGCGCGGCCTGGAGCAGACCATCGCGGAGCTTGGACGCTGGGATAGCGAGCGGCTGCGCGGACAATTGTTCGATCAGCTGTTGCCTGCCTCGGTGCCGTTCCACACCTATCGCAGCTGGAAAGAGCGCTTCTCGCCGACAACACCGTCTGACGTTCCATCCGAGGCCGCGGTCGTCCTGATCGGGGACGCCAGGGTGGAGGAAAGCATCGAGAGCCTAGAGGCCCAACGGCACTCGGCGTGGTCGGCGGTGTGCCTCCCGGCGCGCGGGTTCAGTCAGTTCGATTCCGGCGCTGCGCGCGAGTTCGTCGACGGCGATGCCGCCAACAGCGCGTTCTTCGTCTTCTGTTTGAGCGGGACGATTCTTGCGGAAGATGCCTTGCAGCGCTTCGCCGATGTGTTCGCGTCCGAACCCGGCTGCGATCTCGTCTATGGCGACGTCGAGGTCTCGGCCGGCGCCGGCGCGGTCTGGCCGCTGGCGTTTTCGGCGTTCGACCTCGAACGTGCGCTCGAGCAGGGCTATGGCGCATATTGCTTTGCGGTGCGCCGGGAACGTGCCGTGGAAGCGTTGCGATCGGCGGCGTCGCTCTACGACATCTTCATTGGCTGCGTGGAGGCTGAGCGAATCTATCATCTGCCGGGATCGGTTGCGGCGTTGCCGCGGATTGATGCGTCGGCCGCAACCGCCGAACTGGTCGCTGCAAGCCAGGCGTATTTTGCCAGGACTGGCGTCGAGGCGAATGTCGAGCCGCGGAAAGCGGGG
Organism: uncultured Bradyrhizobium sp.; assembly: GCF_947648125.1. GTDB lineage: Bacteria > Pseudomonadota > Alphaproteobacteria > Rhizobiales > Xanthobacteraceae > Bradyrhizobium. The sequence goes on from NZ_CANSMR010000006.1 coordinate 125,903, forward strand.
CTCCTTCCAGCGGTGCGGGTCAAGCGCGCGGTCGATTGGAACGAGCGCACCACCATCATCATCCCGACCAGAAACCGCGCCGAACTGCTCAAGCGCTGCATCGAGACGGTCTTGCCGGCCGCACATGAGACCAACGCTCGGATTCTCGTCGTCGACAACAGCTCGAGCGAGCCGGAAGCGCTGGATTATCTCGAAGGTCTCTCAGCGGACGAGATCGACGTCATTTCGGTCGAGGGGCCGTTCAACTTCGCGGCCATCAACAACGCCGCCGTCGATTGTGTTGATACGGACAACATCTGCTTCCTCAACAATGACGTCCAGGCGCTCGATGACGGCTGGCTGGCGGAGATGCTGTGGCGGCTGTCCGCGCCCGATGTCGGAGCCGTCGGCGCAAAGTTGCTCTGGCCGAGCAGCGTCGTGCAGCATGGCGGGGTGGTGCTGGGCGCCAATTTCTCCGCTGCGCACGCCTTCAACGACCGGATGGATGGTGATCCCGGCTACGGTGATCTGCTCCAGGTGGCGCATGAATGTTCGGCGGTGACGGCCGCCTGCCTCTTGATGCGCAAGCGTGATTTCGTGGCCGTCGGCGGCATGGACGAGATCCGCTTTCCCATCAGTTTCAACGATATCGATTTGTGCCTGAAGCTGCGCCAGCTCGGAAAGCGGATCGTATTCACGCCGGACGCGAAACTCGTTCACCTGGAGTCGGCAAGCCGGGGCCGCGATTCCGCGCCGGACCGCAAGGCACGCTTCGGGCGCGAGCTGGCGATGCTGCGCGCGAAGTGGGGCGAGGTGCTGCTCGATGATCCCTATTACAGCCCGCTGCTGGGGCTGGATTCGACGCCGTTCTCGTCGCTCGCATGGCCGCCGCGGTCATGGAAGCCGCGCGCCAACCTCCCGCCTGTGCCGACTGCTCCACCGATCGGGATGTAACTGCACGTCTTCGACCGCCCAGTCGAGGACGGCGGCAACCGCGTCATCGGCGTCAAGGCCGGGCTGCAGCTTCAGGTCGGTCTTTCGGCGACGTTCTGGTGGTGCCGGAATCCATTCCGTCGTGGCGGCCGGCAATCCGGTCGCCAGCAGCGCGTCCAGCAGCGGATGTCCGAATGCCGGTTCGCCGATGTCGAGAACCAGTTTCGTGATGCCGTGACCTTCGATGAGGGTAGCAACGTCGTCGACGGCGATTTCGCCGGTGACCATCACATTGGTCCGCTGCATCAGCTTGAGATCGTCGAGGGTGGTGCCGAGCACGATGATCTCGACGTCTGCATCGGCATTGGCGACTTGATCGCTCAGCGCTCTCGCGAAGCGAAATTCCACCGCGCTGCCGTGCAGGGCAAGTAGGCCGATACGCACCGGGCCGTCCACGGCAGGATGTCGCACCGGCCGCGCCGGCGGGTCGCTCGGCCTGACCACTTGCAGGCCGAGAACCGACACCGCAAAGGCTGCCCCGTCTTCGCCGATCGCAATCACGCCTCGGGCCCGTTCGACGAGACCGGTCCAGTCCGGATGGAGGCCCGATCCAATCGCGGCGCGCGCGGCAAGGCTGGTGTCGGTGATCAGGAGCTCGTAGGCGAAATGTTGCGTAAGCTGCGCGAGACATGCGCCGGGGATGCGGTTCGGCTCCGCAATCTCCAGCGAGCGGATTCGGAGATCGGCGAGAAGCTTCAGAAAGGCGTCGCGACCCTTAGCTGTCGCAACGTCGAGTGCGATCGACTGCGGAGCTCCGCCGTCCGGCGCGAAGATCGCAGCCTGCTGGCGCTGTCCATCGATGCGGAAGTGCACGATCAGACCGCGCGTTTTGTCCGCCGCGAGCTGCCTGCACCGCCTGATCGCAATCTCGCGGCCGACGGCGGAGCCGCAGAGGATGACGTGCGGGCCGGCCGCGCGCTGGTCGTTGCAGAGCAGCTTGAGCTCGAGCGCCGCGCGGCAATCGCGGAGCGGATCGGCAAGCAGGAACGCCGCGCACTCCGTCGCATAGCGCCGGTAACGGTGCTCGAGCACGCGAAGATTGCGCAACACCAGCGAACGCTTCTCGCCAAGAAACGAGCGCGAACCTTCGTGGCCGACAAAGACCGAAGGGATGCACACGTTGCGGAAGCCGGCCTCCGCGGCGCGCAGGCAGAAGTCGACGTCTTCAAGATAGCCGCGATAGAAGTCATCGGAGAGCTCATGCACGGCGTCGAGGCATTCGCGGGTGATGTACAGGCAGAATCCGATGCCGTTGGGAATGTCGATGGCCATCCCGGGATTTGCCGTGCCGGCAAGTTCGTCCAGCAATTCCAGCTCGTCGGGCGAGGGCAGGGGGTTCGACCGGTTCGGAATTGGAAAGCTGGTATATTCGCCGTTGTTCGAGAGCGGGGTTGCCGTGCCCACGCCCGGCGTCGATTGCACGGCGCTTCGCAAGCGCTGCAGCGCGAATTTCGGCACCGTCGTGTCCGAGTTCAGCAGCACGACGTCGCCGGTATCAGTCTCGCCAAGCGCGCGGTTGACCGCGCCGACAAAGCCCAGATTGTGCGCGTTGGTCAGGAGCCGGATGCGCTGCTCGGACGCCAGCTCGCCGAGCAGGCGCTTGATGTCGGGCTCGGGCGAGGCATCATCGACGACGACGATGGTCGCGCCCGGCGTGCAGGCCACCGCGGTCAATGCGCTCTCGATGCAGGCGCGCGTCGCGGCCAGATCCCGGTAGACCGGGATGATGATGGTGAGCGGCGGAGTTTCGGCGCTCCCAGCGCGAGGCGGTCGTTGTGGCGCGTCGCGGCGATCCGGCGCGCGGTTGGCCGGGAGCTGAATGCTCGCGATGACGCGGCCCGCCTGCGCGATCTCGAGGCGTTGCGAGGCCGCGGACGCCGGCCGCATCAGACGGAAGCTCGCAGCACATCGCCCATTGAGCGCAAACCTGTGACGGGGATCGGCAGGAAGCTGCACGGTGCTGGATTGATCCGCCTGCGCCAGTGAAAGGTGCGGCTCATCAGCGCCTCGCCACGTCACCCATCCCTTCACCTCCTCATCCAGGAAGTCGATACGGGCGCAGCTGTCCTGACCGTTCTGTTCGAGCAGCAGGAGAGCGGTCCTGACGGAATCCGGATCGTCATCGCGCCGCGCGACGCTTCGTGCGGCTTCGGTCTGCGCAGGACCGTCGCCCCAAGCCATCATCCGCCGCGCGGCGGCAAGATCGTCCGGTTCGAGCTCGAGCGCCCTGGTTACGCTGGCGACAGCCGCATCCCTCAGATCGAGGCGAAACAGCGCTTCTGCGCGCAGCAAATGGGCGCGGGCGCCCGGATGCGGCAAGATCCGGCAACGGCGGTCGGCGAGCGCGAATGCGCGACGGAAATCACGTGCCTCGAGCGCCGCGACAGCGGCCCGCTCGAGATCGACGTGGTGGAGCGTTCTGGAGGTGAAGGCGATCCTGCGCGCGTCGGCGGTCAAATGTCGCCCTTGTCTGCCCGCATGGTCAGCTCGCCGTCTTGACGGCGTTCTGCCGGCTCCGGAACACGCGTACCCGTCCCTCGAGGCGCGGTGCCTCCTGGCGCGGCATCGGGGGGGCGGGTTCAGCAGGCCTTGGCTGCCGGGGCGCGAGGGGCGCTGCCTGTACCCGGTGCTCTTCGAGGCTGAGCTTGAGGCCCACCAGGGGTTCCCGGCCTGAAGGGCCCATCACCACAATCCGGTTCCCGGTTACGCGTAAAGCGGGAGCCCCCAGGAAGATGGTTTCGGCTGCGATGGCGTAGCGATCCGCGCCGGGGCCTGTGGCTTCCAGCGAGAACCCCGTGATGGCCAGCGCGCGCCCCCGGGTTCCGGCAAAGGTTCCGAGCGGAACGAACTGGTTGTCGCCGCGCTGCGGCCTGGCAAACTTGACCGCGTATTGCAGGTTCAGATCGTGCGGCTTGTTCGGCCATTCGAGCGAAATTCCCTCAATTCGGGCGGGCGCGGCCGGTCCGGCGACCCACGCATTCGGGCCGACCGTCACGTCACCCAGACCCGCGACATGCGCGAGCAGCTTGAGGTCGCTCAACTCGTCAGGGCCCGCTTCAGGCTCGTAGGTGTCGAATGGCTGGCTGGCCGGCTGCGCGGCCGGTTGTCCGACCGGTTGTCCCTGGGTCAGCGGTTCGATCTTGATGTTGGCGGCGGTCGAGCCGCCGACGCGCCCTGCCGTGACCTCGACGATGAGGCGGCTTGGCCGGGCCACCGACACGACCAGTGCGGTCTCGGGCGCAAACAGGGTTCCATTGGCCGCATCGGGCCCGGTAATAATGTTACAATTGTTAAGGCTGGCGCGATCGGCATAGACGCGCACCACCGGAGGTGATGTCTTGTCTTCCGCGCCATTGTAGCGAACAAGGAAAAGCCCCCGTGCCAGGTCAATGGTTTTCTGCTGAATCTGTTCGTTCATGGTCGCCTGCGAGCCTAACGGAATGGGTTGATATGTTTCTCACACAGTGTGCCCCAAAAATTGATGTGATAGAAGGGGGCTTAATGTTAATCCGGTGAGATAGTTCGCACGTGCATATCGAAGACACCCTGCCGGTCATGATCTCGACCCTGACCCCAATCGAAGACCGCGCGGCCGGGGGGCGCGCTCGCCCGCCAATGAACGTCCTCTTCGTCCACAACAACTTTCCAGCCCAGTACCGCCACATTGCGCGTGCGCTCGCGGAGCAGCCCGGAAACAAGGTCGTTGCGGTCGGATCATCGACCGCCAGCACGACGCGGGATATCCGGCTGCTGAAATATTCGACGACCAAGTCGGACTCCGCGATGGTCCATCCCTTTGCCCGCCGCTTCGATGTCGAAGCGCGGCGTGCCGAAGAGGTCCTGTATGCGCTGTCGTCGCTGTCGGGGCAGGGCTTCGTGCCCGACCTGATCTTCGCGCATCCCGGTTGGGGCGAGACGCTGCCGCTGCGCACGATGTTTCCGAAAGCGCGGATCATCCTCTATTGCGAATTCTACTACGGCGCCGAGGGCCGGGACGTCGGCTTCGATCCCGAGTTTCCGATGACGGGCCTCGACGGCAATGTCGCACTCCATCTGAAGAACGCGACGACGCTGCTGGCGCTCACGGAGTGCGATTCCGGCGTTTCGCCGACGCCATGGCAGAGGTCGACCTTTCCCCGCGAGTTTCAGAGCAAGATCGAGGTCATCCACGAGGGCGTCGACACCGACGAGGTGAAGCCCAATCCCGTCGCCAGCTTTCAGCTTCCGAACGGCGCGACACTGTCGGCGGACGACGAGGTGATCACCTACGTCTCGCGCAATCTGGAGCCGGTGCGCGGATTCCATGTCTTCATGCGATCGCTGCCGAGGATATTGGCTGCGCGGCCGCATGCGCAGGTGGTGATCGTCGGCGGCAGCGGGACATCCTACGGCGCCAATCCGCCGAAGGGCTCGAGCTGGAAGTCGATGTTCCTGGACGAGATCAGGTCGGACATCGATCTCCGCCGCGTGCATTTCCTCGGCCGGATTCCCCGGGACCAGTATCTCGCGCTGCTGCAGATCTCCTCGGTGCACGTCTATCTGACCTATCCTTTCGTGCTGTCATGGTCGCTGCTGGAGGCCATGAGTGCCGGATGTGCGGTGGTGGCATCCGACACGGCCCCGCTTCGCGATATCATCTCGGACGGCAACGGCCTGCTGGCGCCGTTCTTTGATATTGATGCGCTGTCCGATCAGGTAGTCTCGGTGCTGTCACGGCCGAAAGCCTTCAAGAAGATGCGGATGAAGGCGAGGAGCTTTGTGAGAGACAATTACGACGCAAAGCGGGTCTGTCTGCCCCGGATGCTGACGCTCGTTGATGAAGGTGTCCTCCCGCGCACGTACGGCGGATAACGCCAGGAGCTAGCGATGCCGCTCGTCATCTCGGTTGCCCAGCGCAAGGGCGGGGTCGGAAAGACAACTCTTGCGGTCTTGCTGGCCGCAGAACTGGACCGGCGTACGGGCGTGGTGGGACTGGTCGACGCCGACTCCCAGGCGTCCGCCTGTCACTGGGCCGAGCCCGGCAATTTGTCGTTCCCCGTCTACCAGCTTGATCCGGAAACCCGGCCGGTTGCCGAATGGGCCAAGCTGATGCGCCAGATTCCGCATCAGATCATCGTCGTGGATTCCGCACCCAACGACCGGGTGCTGGGCGCCGTGCTCGCGGTCGCCAATATCGTGCTGATGCCCTGTACGCCGTCGGGCCTCGACATCGAGGCCACCGCGCGGACGCTCGACATCGTGCGTGAGGTACGTGCAACGCGACGAACGGCGCTCCGAGCCATGATCGTGCCGAACCGCGTCGACCAGCGCACGCTCGAAGGCCAACAGTTGATCGAGGAGCTGGATGCGCTCGACGAAGAGATCGGGCCGATGATCGGAAGCCGCTCGGCCTATGTTCGCGCCGTCGCGCTGGGACAATCGGTTGCCGATTTCGCCAGCGGTACGCCCGCGGATATCGAGATCAAGACGCTCGCCGATCTGGTCATGAGCTGGTGCGGGATCGCACCCCGGCAGCGCGCGACGGTCTAGATTTAACTGAGCGCTCCGGCTGCTTCACATTAGGCTAACCATGCCTGCATGGGAACAAGAAATCCCGCGCCACAGCTGCCGCTTCATCTGACGGCGGCGTCCACCGAAACCGCAGGAAAAATGGCGCGCAAGCGCGATGGAGACGCGGTCCGTCGACCTGCACGCGCGTTATCATTCGGCAACCGAAAGGCTCGCGGGCGCGGCAATCCGGCTTGGTTAACGGACTGCTCGCGCGCATCCGCTGGGGGCGCGCTAACCGTCACTGCGGCGGTAAATCCGTTCGGTCTTAACGCTATTCCCATCGTCATTTTGCCGCGCCGGACGGAATGTCGTACCCATCATTGCGTTTGGTGAGGCGCGGGATTGGTCCGCGCAGGGACGGCATTTTCAATGGCGAGCAGGGATTCGATCCTCATCACGGGCGGCGCAGGATACATCGGATCCCATTGCGCCAAGGCTGTCGCCGAGGCCGGGTTTCTCCCGGTCGTCTACGACAACCTCTCCACCGGCCATCGCAATTTCGTGCAATGGGGACCGCTCGTGATCGGCGACGTCGCCGATCACGACAAGATCGCCGGCACCATCCGCGAGCACAAGGCGCGCGCCGTGATGCATTTTGCTGCGTTCAGCGCGGTCGGCGAGTCCGTCGCGGATCCGCAGAAATACTTTGGCAACAACGTTGCCGGCACGCTCGGCCTGCTGCGCGGCATGCGTGAGGCTGGCTGCGACCGCCTGGTGTTTTCCAGCACCGGCGCCGTCTATGGCAATGCCGGGCGCGAGCCCATTCCCGAGAGCGCTGCAGGGCCGACCGTCAATCCCTACGGCCGCTCCAAATTCATGATCGAGCAGATGCTCGATGATTATCGCGCCGCCTATCGGTTCAAATCGGTCTGCCTGCGCTACTTCAACGCCTGCGGCGCCGATGCATCCGGCACCATCGGCGAGCTCCGCGATCCCGAGACGCATTTGATTCCGCGCGCGCTGATGGCGCTGCTCGGGCACGTGCCGGACTTTGCGATCTTTGGCGAAGACTATGAGACGTCTGACGGCACCGCGGTGCGCGACTACATCCATGTCGACGATCTCGCCGCCGCCCATATCGCAGCGCTCGAGCTGCTGTTGAAGGGGAGCGCCGGCGGTGTGTTCAACCTCGGCACCGGCACCGGCTATTCGGTCCGCGAGGTGCTCGACGCGATCCGCGCCGAGACCGGTGAAGCGGTGCCGAGCGTGGTGCGCGAACGCAGGGCAGGCGATCCGCCGATCCTGGTCGCTGATCCCGCCAAATCGGAGAGCGGCCTCGGCTTCAAGGCGAGCCGGTCGGATCTCGGCTACATCATCCGCTCGGCCTGGGCGTGGCACCAGAAGGCGCATCCGCGCCGGCGATAAACGCGCCGCCGCGGAGCATCAATCCAGCGTGATGTCGTGCTGCTCCGTCAGCCGGGCGAGGAACGGCATATCGACGAAGCTTGCCACCAGGAAGACGGCGACCAGCGCTAGCCGGAAGACTAAGCTGCGTCCGTGCGCGACCTCAACCGGCCGAACTGGCTGCGCAGCACCAGCAGGATGAAGTGGCCCGCGCCGACGCCGGCAAGACCTCCCGCCACCTTGACGATCGCGTCAAGCAGGCGGCCGTGACGGTCCGGTGTCAGCAGTTGCATCGCTTCGAGTGTGAACGAGCTGAAGACGACGAAGAGCACGATCAGCGCGGTACGCCGCGGGTATCCCAGCACAAAGGCCATTGCCATCATTGCATATGCGGCGAAGCGCTCGGTCTGAGGATGGAAAAACGACGGACGGTCCTGGATCGGCGACAGCGTCACGAAGGCGATAAAGGCGAGCGCGAGCCAGCCCGCAATCACGCCGAACTTCCGTATCTGTGAATTATGCAACAAAGTATTCCCGGTCCTGTACCGCAGGCGAGCCCTGGCTGGATTAGCGCATCACTCGTGTCAGCGACATGGAAATGGTCGCCGAAGGTTAACTTGCCCGCCGACTGTGACAGACACGACGCGCCGTCCTGTTGCCAATAGTAGGTACTAAAATACCTAGTTCTGAAACTCAATCCCATCTGGCGCGCATCTCTCTGCGGGAACCTGTCGCGCTTGCGCGGGTTCCCGGGATGGTGCACCTGACGAAAAAATAAGGTTTCGCCTGCGGCTCCATTCATAGGCCGTTCACGGCCGGAAGCCTCATTTGATGCCGGAATATCGCAATGCTCACTCTCGGAGGCTAAAGTGCGTCTGCTCGTCGTTGAGGATGACCCGGATCTGAACCGCCAGCTCACCACTGCCCTGACGGACGCCGGCTATGTGGTCGATCGCGCGTTCGACGGCGAGGAGGGGCATTTCCTGGGCGACAGCGAGCCCTACGACGCGGTCGTGCTGGATATCGGCCTGCCGAAGATGGACGGTATCTCGGTGCTCGAGGCCTGGCGGCGGAACAAGCGGGTGATGCCGGTGCTGATTCTCACCGCGCGCGACCGCTGGAGCGACAAAGTTCAGGGGTTCGATGCCGGCGCCGACGACTATGTCGCAAAGCCCTTCCATCTGGAGGAGGTGCTGGCGCGGATCCGCGCGCTGCTGCGCCGCGCGACCGGGCATGCCCAGGTCGAGCTGGTCTGCGGGCCGGTGGCGCTCAACACCCGCACCAAGCGGGTCACCGTCAACGGCAACCCGATCAAGCTGACCTCGCACGAGTACAACCTGCTTGATTACCTGATGCACCACACCGGGCGGGTGGTCTCGCGCACCGAGCTGGTCGAGCATCTCTACGACCAGGACTTCGACCGCGACTCCAACACGATCGAGGTGTTCGTTGGCCGCATCCGCAAGAAGCTGGAAGTCGATATTATCCAGACTGTTCGCGGCCTCGGCTACATGCTGTCGCCGCCGACCTAAAGCGTTTTCGAGCGAAGTGGATAGCGGTTCGCTCATATGAAGAAAACGCGACCAAACAAAAGGATGAGAGCATATCCTATTCAATCGGATCATGCTCTTAGAGCGCTTGATCGGCGTACACGGGCATTGGCATGATCCGCGCCGGGAGGACTGGATTCGCCAATGTTTGAATCCCTGATGTCTGTTGTCGCTGACGCGCTGTTCGAGCCCGTGCCCTGATGGGCGGCAGCTCGCTTGCGACCCGCCTGTTCGTCTCGGCGACCGCCTGGGTGGTGGTGATCCTGGCGATCACCGGCGTCATCCTGTCGTCGGTCTATCGCGACGCCACTGAGCGCGCCTTCGATCGGCGACTCAATCTCTATTTGCGCACCCTGATCGCCGAGGTGGCGACGCCGGACGAGCCGGCGGACCGCCAGTTCCAGTCGCTCGGCGAGCCGCTGTTCGACCTGCCGCTGTCGGGCTGGTACTGGCAGATCACCCGCACCGATACCGAGAAGGGCGAGACCCGCGCCTCGCGCTCGCTGTGGGACAAGAAGCTGCCGAAGCTCGAGGAGCACGGTGCCGAGCTGACCGCCGCCGGCGTCCGCCTCGGCTATGTCGATGGGCCCGAGGGCCAGAGCCTGCGCGTGGTGGAGCGGCCGGTCGATCTCGGCGCCGACGGCAAGTTCCTGGTCAGCGTCGCCGGCGATGCCACCGAGATCTTCGATGAGACGCGCAGCTTCGACTATTATCTCGGCGGCACCTTCGCCGCCCTCGGCATCGTGCTGCTGCTGACCACGATCTTCCAGGTGCGCTATGGCCTCGCGCCGCTCAAGCGCATTTCGGATTCGATTGCCGATATCCGCTCCGGCCGCGCCGAGCGGCTGGAGGGCCGGTTTCCGGTCGAGATCGCGCCGCTCGCGCGCGAGACCAATGCGCTGATCGATGCCAACCGCGAGATCGTCGAGCGCTCGCGCACCCATGTCGGCAACCTCGCCCATGCGATCAAGACGCCGCTGTCGGTGATCGTGAACGAAGCGGGCACGCATACCGGCGATCCCTTTGCCAGCAAGGTGCTGGAGCAGGCCGACCTGATGCGTGACCAGGTCGCGCACCACCTCGAGCGCGCGCGGATCGCCGCCCGCGCCACCATCGTCAGCACCATCACCGACGTCGCCCCCGTCATCGAGGCGCTGCGCCGGACCATGGAGAAGATCCATCGCGATCGCGATCTCGCGATCGAGGCGAAGGCGGACCCGGCGGCGCGGTTTCGCGGCGAGCGGCAGGACCTCGAGGAGATGGTCGGCAATCTCGTCGACAACGCCTGCAAATGGGCGGCTTCTCAGGTGTTCATCGAGGTCAGCGTGGTCCCGCCGGAGGCGTCGGGCGCTGGTCCCAGGCTGCGCATCGTGGTTGACGACGACGGGCGCGGCCTGTCGGAAGCCGAGCGCGCCCAGGTGTCGCGGCGCGGCCAGCGGCTCGACGAATCCAAGCCCGGCTCGGGGCTTGGACTATCGATCGTGACCGATCTCGCCGGTCTCTATGGCGGCAAGCTCGCGCTGAATGACGCCCCGATCGGCGGCCTGCGGGCCGAGCTCGTGCTGCCGGCGGTGTAGACCGGGATGAAATCACTATGGCCACGAACACGGTTCACCTCTCCCCGACGGGGAGAGGTCGATTTGCGCAGCAAATCGGGGAGGGGCCGCAGTTCTAACGAGAGACCGTAATCCCTCACCCGGCGCTGCGCGCCGACCTCTCCCAAGGGAGAGGTGAGCCTCCGTTGCCGCTCCAGCTCAACCTAATAGCGGGCTCGGCGCCGTCATTATTCCTAAACGGCTTCTTAACGCGCCCACCTCTATCATCGCGGGCGGACGGGCTGCGGCGTTTGCCGGGCACCTAGCTTTCACGACCGGGCATGAGCCAGAAATCGACCGAGCGGCTGAGGGATTATCTCGCGCAGCTTCCGCCGCAATCGCAGGCGCTGCTGATGCGGGAATTGGAGCGCGCCGTCGAACGCGGCGATGATGTCGCCGTCGCCAACCTGGTGCTGGAGCAGCTCCGCAAGATCGTGCGCGGGGCCGAGGAGGCCGAACAGATCCAGCCGCGCAGCGACGACCCGGCGCGGCTCCTGTTCCGGCCGCTCGAGCCGTTCCTTGCCGAGACCAATTTCCCGACCCGGCCCGGCCAGCTCCGGCGCGCCTCGCTGCTGCCGATCTGGCAGTGGCTGGCCCGCGAGGGCGCGCCTGAGGCTACCCGCGAATTCGAGACGGCGCTGGCGGCGGCCACGGAGAGCGGTCCGATGGAGATCGCCGCGCGCAAGTTCCAGCTTGCGGCTGCGGAAGCCATCCTCAAGATCGCGGGGCCGATGCAGGACGACCGTCAGCGCGCGCTGGCACGCGTGGGCCCGCCGAACGTTGTCGAGGATCTGCTGCCGATCGGCCTCGTGTTGCAGGCCCGTGAAGCCCTGGAAACCCTGGGCAGCCGGCTGCCGAGCCAGATCAGGGTGTTTTCCGATTCCCAGATCGCCTCCGCGATGGATGCGCTCAAGCTGCCGTCGCTGCAGACGCCGCAACTGCTGCCGTTCGCGTTGTCATTGATTGCGCAGCGGCTCGCCGCGCCATGGCAGCTCATCCGCCTTGCCATCAAGATGGCGGCCTCCGACGACGAGCTGCGGGTCGCGGCAACGCCGTACGGCATCGCCGTCACCATCGCGCTGCACGACCTGTCATTCGTCGCAGCCTGTCTGCGCACCGACATCAGGCGCGGACATTTCGATTATGTCGGCGAGCAGCTCAAGACCCTGCATGACGGGGTCCGCGGCCTGCGCACCGAGCTTGACCTGCGCAACGATTCCACCTGGGGCCGCCAGCTCACCTCGGTGCGCGCCGATACCTCCAACGCGCTGCAATCGGAGATCGACAGCGTGCCGGGCCGGGTCCGCCGGATCCTGCGTCAGCGCGCCGACAAGGACATTACGGCCGGCGCCAAGATCGATGCGTCGGAGGTCGAGGATGCCGCGGCCCTGATCGACTTTGTCGCGGTGTGCCGCACCTACGCCAGCGAGCTCGCCATCAACGAGGTGACGCTGCGGACCTTCTCGGACCTGCAACATTATGTCGAGCAGTCGACCGAGGGGCTGGTGCAGTCGCTGCGCGGCGGCGATGCGCGGGTCCGCGCCTTCCGGCAGCAGCAGGTCAAGGCCGCGATCCGCTTCTGCGAGGTGCTGTTCGGCCACGACTACGCCTCCCTGATGAACCGGGCGGCCGAGAACGCCGTGACCGGCGAGCGGAAGTCGTCTCGCGCGGGTTAGCGATACCTAGTGCGCTGTTACCGCAATTTCTGGCGCTTTTCGCGACATCGATTGAGGCTGAACTGATTTGCGCCGCCTGAGTAGTCAGTTGGGTCATCTTCCCAGCCTCATCTGTCACATATCTCATACGCTCCCACCTCCATGAGAACTTCGGAAGCGCAGTAGGGGCACAGAAGGAGGGCTTTTTCCGGTGTTGTGGCGCTCGCGGCCTCGACGTGCCGCATTTGCTCGTTCAAGGCGTCGTGCTGTTGCCGGTTCGCGAGTATCTGCCCGCCCAGCTCCATATGGAGCCGTTCAAGGGTGTTGATCGCCGGTCGGGTGTGAGGGTCTTTCGTCGGTCTGCCGCGCATTGAGATGCCATGGTCCTACCCACGGCGGAAGAGGAATGGGGCCAGCGCGCCAGCGCCTTCCTCAAGGCGGAGATGAAGAAGGCCGATGTGACCTATGCCGATCTGGTGAAGCGGCTGACAAAGCACGGCCTCAAAGACGAGACCGAGGCCGGGATCACCATGAAGCTCAAGCGGGGGTCGTTTACGGCGATTTTCTTTCTTGCATGCGTTGCAGCGTTGGAGCTTGAACAGGTGGTGTTGGAAGAGATTTGAGGATCATGCGCTGGCTTATTTATGTCTGGGGATCAGCAATACCTGTTTTTGCGTATCTCGAACTGCGTTTCGGCAGACAGGCGTTGCAGAACCTAGCTCCCGGCGTTGAGCCAAATGGCGTGAACTTCGTCCGCAAATTCGCGGCGCAGGTCGAGCCTCAGTACTTTAACGAACGGGGTCGGAAGTACCGAGCCCTAATGATTAGGAATGAAATCGTCTACGTGTTCTGGATTTTTGTGATTGGTCCAATAGCTATCCACTTTTCGTAGGCTTGTGGCGTTTGCGCCATAATATGGGGTCCCGCCCAAGGCCGGCACGACAAGCATTTGCGCAATTTCGGAATAATGGAAGTGTGGCGCTGATTTGCCCGACGTGTCAAGTCGTCAAGCGAGCGTCGGCGGCCCCTGCTACTTTGCATGGGGTTGTTTTCGATATTTTGGTCGCGCGCGCCTTCGCCCGGAGACGCCGTTGCAACATCGCCGGAACGGCGCCGGAAACCGGCTGATTTCGACCTTCGGTCGATCCAGCAATTGTCAATTGCCGGGCTTGGCGTGGGTAGTGTAAAGCGATTCTAAGGCGGCTTGCCGGAAGCCGCCGTTCCATCCGGGAACCGCTTGATGACGCTGTGGTTTGTGTTCGCGCTGATGACGGTCGCGGCGATCTTTGCCGTGCTGTGGCCGCTCAGCCGCCGCGGACTGGCGGATACCGGCGGCAGCGAGGTCGTGGTCTACCGGGACCAGCTCGCCGAAATCGACCGCGATATGGCCTCAGGCATCATCGGCGCCGCCGAGGCCGATGCTGCGCGGATCGAGATCAGCCGCCGGCTGCTGGCCGCCGCCGACCAGAGCGGACGTGACGCTCCGGTGACAGGCAGTCTCAGTCTGCGGCGCGCCGCCGCAGTCGTGGCCCTGGTCGGGCTGCCGGTGATTGCCTCGGGCTTCTATCTCGCGCTCGGCTCGCCGCGGCTTGGCGACTTTCCGCTGGCCGAGCGCAGCCGGGTGGCGGATGTCAATCAGCCGCTCGCCAACCTGGTCGCGCAGGTCGAGGCCCATCTGGAGAAGAACCCGACCGACGGCCGCGGCTGGACGGTGCTGGCGCCGGTGCTGTCGCACCTCGGCCGCTACGATGACGCGGTCCGGGCCTATCGCAATGCCATCACCTATGCCGGCGATAGCGCCGACCGCCGCGCCGATCTCGGCGAGGCGTTGATGGGGAGCGCCGGCGGCGTCGTCACCGCGGACGCCAAGGCAGAGTTCGAGCGCTCGGTCGCGCTGAATGGCGACGACGCCAAGGCGAACTATTTCCTCGGTCTCGCCGCCGAGCAGGACGGCCGCAAGGCGGACGCCGCGGCGCTCTGGCAGAAGATGCTGGCGAAGGGGCCGTCCGATGCACCGTGGCGGCCGCTGGTGCAGGCCGCGTTGGTGCGGGTCGGCGGGAGTGTGCCCGCTGGCGTCAGCGCACCTGCGCTGCCGGATGGCGCGGTGGCGGCGGCCAGGGACATGAGCGAGGCCGATCGCGGTACCATGATCAAAAGCATGGTCGATCGGCTGGCGACGCGGCTGAAGACGAATGGCGACGACGTCGAGGGCTGGCTGCGGCTGGTCCGCGCCTATCTCGTGATGGGAGAGCGCGACAAGGCGATGAGCGCGCTCGCGGATGCCCGCCAGGCGGTGGGCAATGATGCGGATCGGTTGCGTCAGCTCAATGAAGGGCTGAAGAGTCTCGGATTGGATGGATAACGCATGATGCCGAAACATGTGCAGCGGTTTTCGGCTGACGTCATGCGCAAGGAAGCACCATGACCAGGAAGCAACGGCGTTTGACACTGATCGGCTGCGCGCTCGTCGTGCTCGCGATCGCCGCGGGCCTGGTGCTGAACGCGCTGCGCGATTCTATCGTGTTCTTCTCGACGCCGTCGATGGTGGCTGAAAAGCATCTCGGTCCGGGCAAGCGGTTCCGCCTCGGTGGCCTGGTGGAGCAAGGCTCGCTCAAGCGCGGCGACAACCTCGCGGTGACCTTCACCGTCGGCGACGGCGGCGCGACGCTGCCGGTCGCCTACAAGGGTATCCTGCCGGACCTGTTCCGCGAGGGGCAGGGCGTCGTGGCCGAAGGCGCGCTCGATGCTGACGGCGTGTTCCGCGCCGACACTGTGCTCGCCAAGCATGACGAGACCTACATGCCGAAGGACGTCGCCGACGCCCTGAAGAAGCAGGGCCACTGGAAGGACGATTACGGCGCCAAACCAAACAGCATGCCGAGCGCCTCCGCGGCACCGACCCAGGGAGCGATGCGGTGATCGCCGAAAGCGGACATTATGCCCTGGTGCTCGCGCTCGCCCTCGCGCTGATCCAGTCGATCGTGCCGATCGTCGGGGCGCGCTGGCGCGATGCGGCGTTGATGAATGTCGCGCGCTCGACCGCGCTCGCCCAATTGCTGTTCGTCGCGGCGTCGTTCGCGGCGCTGGTGACCTTGCACGTCACCTCGGATTTCTCGGTTGCCAATGTCTTCGAGAATTCGCATTCGCTGAAGCCGCTGCTCTACAAGATCACCGGCGTCTGGGGCAACCATGAAGGCTCGATGCTGCTGTGGGTGTCGATCCTGGCGCTGTTCGGCGGCCTCGTCGCCGCCTTCGGCAACAATCTGCCGCTGTCGCTGCGCGCGCATGTGCTGGCGGTGCAGGCCTGGGTCGCCAGCGCGTTCTATCTGTTCATCCTGATCACCTCGAACCCATTCCTGCGCATCGCCAATCCGCCGATCGAGGGACGCGACCTCAATCCGGTGCTGCAGGACATCGGCCTCGCGGTGCATCCGCCGATGCTCTATCTCGGCTATGTCGGCTTCTCGATCTCGTTCTCGTTCGCGGTGGCGGCGCTGCTGGAAGGGCGGATCGACGCCGCCTGGGCGCGCTGGGTGCGGCCGTGGACGCTGATGGCGTGGATCTTCCTGACGCTAGGCATCGCGATGGGCTCCTACTGGGCCTATTACGAGCTCGGCTGGGGCGGCTGGTGGTTCTGGGATCCGGTTGAGAACGCCTCGTTGATGCCGTGGCTGGCCGGCACCGCGCTGTTGCATTCGGCGCTGGTGATGGAGAAGCGCAACGCGCTGAAGGTGTGGACCGTGCTGCTGTCGATCCTGACCTTCTCGCTGTCGCTGCTCGGCACCTTCCTGGTGCGCTCCGGCGTGCTGACCTCGGTTCACGCCTTCGCCACCGATCCGACGCGCGGTGTGTTCATCCTGCTGATCCTGTTCGTCTTCATCGGCGGCAGCCTGTCGCTCTATGCCTGGCGCGCGCCGGCGCTGAAGCAGGGCGGGCTGTTCGCGCCGATCTCGCGCGAGGGCGCGCTGGTGCTCAACAATCTGCTGCTCACCACCGCCTGCGCGACGGTGTTCATCGGCACGCTGTATCCGCTGGCGCTCGAGGTCCTGACCGGCGAGAAGATCTCGGTCGGCGCGCCGTTCTTCAATTTCACCTTCGCGCCGCTGTTCGTGCCGCTCTTGCTCGCGGTGCCGTTCGGGCCGCTGCTGGCCTGGAAGCGCGGCGACCTGCTCGGCGCGGCGCAGCGGCTGATGGTCGCCGGCATCGTCGCGCTGGTTGCGATCGCGGTGGTGTTTGCGTGGACCTATGGCGGCGCGACGCTGGCGCCGCTCGCGATCGGGCTTGCCGTCTTCGTGATCATGGGCGCGCTGTGCGACCTCGCCGAACGTATCGCGCTGTTCCGGATTCCGCTGTCGCTCTCGCTGCGCCGTGCACGCGGCCTGCCGCGCGCGACCTGGGGCACGGTCTTCGCGCATGCCGGCCTCGGCGTCGCACTGATCGGAATCGTCTGCGAGACCACCTGGAACAGCGAATATATCGGCTCCATGAAGCCGGACGACGTTGCCAAGCTCGCCGGCTACGAGCTGCGGCTTGACGGCCTGAACCCACGGCAGGGGCCGAACTTCCGCGAGATGGTCGCGCAATTCACCGTGACACGTGACGGCGAGAAGGTCAGCGTGATGACGCCGTCAAAGCGCAACTTCACGACCCGCGGCGCTTCGACGACCGAGGCCGCGCTGCTGACGCGCGGCGCCAGCCAGCTCTATATCTCGCTCGGCGATACCTCGGCCGACGGCGCGATCGCGGTGCGCATCTATCACAAGCCGCTGGTGCTGATGATCTGGTGGGGGCCGGTGCTGATGGCCTTCGGCGGCATGCTGTCGCTGTCCGACCGGCGCTTGCGGGTCGGTGCGCCGAAGCCGGCCAAAGCAGCGGCGCGCGCATTGCAGGCGGCCGAGTGATGCGGTCGCGCGGTCTTGCAGCCTCCGTGCTTGCGGCGAGCCTGATGCTCGGCGCGATGCCTGCCCGGGCGGTGCTGCCCGACGAGATCATGGCGGATCCGGCGAAGGAGGCGAGGGCGCGCGAGCTCTCCAAGGAACTGCGCTGCATGGTTTGCCAGAACCAGTCGATCGACGATTCGGAGGCGCCGCTGGCGCGCGACCTGCGCCTCCTGGTGCGCGAGCGCATCTCGGCCGGCGACAGCGACCGCCAGGTGATCGATTTCCTGGTGGCCCGCTATGGCGAATTCGTGCTGCTCAAGCCGCGCCTCAACGAGCATACGCTGGTGCTGTGGCTGACCCCGCCGCTGGCGCTTTTGCTGGGCGGCTTCGCGCTCTGGCGCCTCGGCCGCCGCAAGGCAAATCCGGCCGCCGGCGGGGGCGATTCCACCCCCGGATTGACGTCCGACGAACAAGCGCGCCTGGAGCGGCTGCTGGCTGCCGAATCCGCGCCGGACAAGCCGCTTTAGTTCCTTTCTAAGCCCTTAATTTGCATGCGCTATTCTGCCGCAGCACCGGCCGGCTCAATTACCAAAGTTTAATTCCGCAGCCAGCGCGCCGTAAGGCTGATGACCCCATGTTCAGACGCATCAGGTGCTCGCCCGCGCACCGAATGATTCTGGCCCTGGAGATCTCAAGACATGACCGACCGTCCCGACCTCTCGACCCTTCCGTCCTACAAGGCGCCGAAGCGCTCGCTGTTCTCTGCCCGCAAACTCGCGCTGATGGCGTCGGTCGTGGCCGGCCTCGGTGCCGCCACCTACGGCTTCAGCCCCACCCACAACCCGGCCGACCTGTTCACGACCCCCGCGCACGCGCAGGTCAATAACGAGGTCAAGAAGGTTCAGCAGCCGGTCGGCTTTGCCGACATCGTCGAGCGGGTGAAGCCGTCGGTGATCTCGGTCAAGGTCAACATTCGCGAGAAGGTCGCGAAGGACGACAGTGGCAATAATGACGATTCGCCGTTCCAGCCGGGTTCGCCGATGGAGCGCTTCTTCCGCCGCTTCGGCGGTCCGGATGGCTTGCCCCCGGGTCTGCGCGGTGGACCGCGTGGCGGCGGCGTGGTGACGGGCCAGGGCTCCGGCTTCTTCATCTCGGCTGACGGCTATGCCGTGACCAACAATCACGTCGTCGACGGCGCCGACAAGGTCGAGGTCACGACCGACGACGGCAAGACCTATTCCGCCAAGGTGATCGGCACCGATCCGCGCACCGACCTCGCGCTGATCAAGGTCGAGGGCGGCTCCAACTTCCAGTTCGCCAAGCTCTCCGACACCAAGCCGCGCATCGGCGACTGGGTGCTGGCGGTCGGCAATCCCTTCGGTCTCGGCGGCACCGTGACCGCGGGCATCGTCTCGGCCTCCGGCCGTGACATCGGCAATGGTCCGTACGACGATTTCATCCAGATCGATGCGCCCGTGAACAAGGGCAATTCGGGCGGCCCGGCGTTCGACGTGTCCGGTGAGGTGATGGGCGTCAACACCGCGATCTACTCGCCGTCCGGCGGCAGCGTCGGCATCGCGTTCTCGATCCCGGCCCAGACCGTCAAGAGCGTCGTTGCCCAGCTGAAGGACAAGGGCTCGGTCAGCCGCGGCTGGATCGGCGTCCAGATCCAGCCGGTGACATCAGACATCGCCGACAGCCTCGGCATGAAGAAGGCCGAAGGCGCGCTGGTTGCCGAACCGCAGGCCAACGGCCCCGCGGCCAAGGCCGGCATCGAGTCCGGTGACGTCATCACCGCCGTCAACGGCGAGCCGGTGAAGGATGCGCGCGAACTCGCCCGCACCATCGGCGGCCTCGCGCCCGGCAATGCGGTGAAGCTGAACGTGCTGCACAAGGGTCAGGACAAGACCGTCAACCTCACGCTCGGCCAGTTGCCGAACAACCTGGAGGCCAAGGCTGACACCGACAACAGCGACAAGGGCAACTCGTCCCGCGGCACCGACGTGCCGAAACTGGGCCTCACTGTGGCACCCGCCAACAGCGTGGCCGGCGCCGGCAAGGAAGGCGTGGTTGTGACCGAAGTCGATCCCAAGAGTGCTGCCGCTGAGCGGGGCTTCAAGGAAGGCGACGTGATCCTCGAGGTCGCCGGCAAGACCGTCGGCACCGCCGGTGAGGTGCGTGATGCGATCACCGCGGCGCGCAATGACAACAAGAACAGCGTTCTCATGCGCGTGAAGAGCGGCGGTTCGTCGCGCTTTGTGGCAGTGCCGCTGGCCAAGGGATAACTATCTATGAGTTGGAACGCGTCGCCGGCATTCGTCGCCCCCGCCGACGGCGCGTTCCGGGGGGCGGGCCCCTTGCTCGCTCCCTATGTTGCCTTTCGATGGAATATGCCCCCCTCTGTCGGAAGGTCTCAGGGCGGTGAGGTCCCCCAGCTTCACCGCCCACTTTTTTCAGACAATCTGGAATATTCGCGGTCGTCTTGCATGTGCAGGCCGGCCGCGCCATGCTGACAGAGGGCCCATTCCCGTGACCGCAACCGCTCCGCAAATGCGCATCCTGATCATCGAAGACGACCGCGAGTCAGCCGACTATCTGGTCAAGGCATTCCGTGAAGTCGGCTATATCGCCGATCTCGCCTCCGACGGCGAGGAAGGCTTGTCGATGGCTGAGACCGGCGATTACGACGTGATGGTTGTGGATCGCATGCTGCCGAAGCGGGACGGCCTGTCGCTGATCGGCATTCTGCGCGACAAGGGCAACCGGACGCCGGTCCTGATTCTTTCGGCGCTCGGCCAGGTCGATGACCGCATCAAGGGCCTGCGCGCCGGCGGCGACGACTATCTGCCAAAGCCCTATTCCTTCGCCGAGCTGCTCGCGCGCGTCGAGGTGCTGTCGCGGCGCAATGTCGGGCCGGCCGAGGAGACGACTTATCGGGTCGGCGATCTCGAGCTCGACCGGCTGTCGCATCGCGTCGCCCGCGGCAAGGATGAGCTGACCTTGCAGCCGCGCGAGTTCCGCCTGCTCGAATATTTGATGAAGCATGCAGGGCAGGTGGTGACACGCACCATGCTGCTCGAGAACGTCTGGGATTATCATTTCGATCCGCAGACCAACGTCATCGACGTCCACATCTCGCGGCTGCGGTCCAAGATCGACAAGGGATTTGAGCGGCCGCTGCTGCATACCATCCGCGGCGCGGGGTATATGATCAGAGACGGTATCAGGTAGATCGTGACGGCATTCGGCAAACTGATCCGGACCACGGCGTTTCGGCTGACGCTGGTCTACCTGTTCCTGTTCGCGCTGTTTGCCGCCTCGCTGCTGGCCTACTTCGCCTGGAACACGCGGCGGCTGATCACCGAGCAGATCACGACAACCGTCAACGTCGAGATCGGCGAGATCACGGCCATCTATAATCGCCGCGGCCTGCACGGCCTGCTGACCACCATGGGCAATCGTGCGCTGCGGCCGGGCGCCAACCTCTATCTCCTGACGGCGCCGAACGGGCAGGCGCTGGCCGGCAATGTCGGCTCGCTGGCGCCGGGCGTAATGAGCGTCCAGGGCTGGAGCGAGACCGCCTATCGCCGGTTCGACGACCAGGACAAGACCGATCACCGCGCGCTGGTGCGGGTCACCGAGATGGACAACGGTTTCCGCCTCCTGGTCGGGCGCGACCTTGAGGAGCGGCGGCGGCTGTTCGGCATCGTCGCGAAGGCCGCGCAATGGTCGATCCTCGTCGTCGTCGTGCTCGGCATCGGCGGCGGCATCTTCGTCGCGCGCCGCGTGCTGCGCCGGATCGACGCCATGACCGGCACCACCAAACGCATCATGGCGGGCGATCTGTCCGGCCGGCTGCCGGTCGGCCGCAGCGGCGACGAGCTCGACCGTCTCGCGGAAAATCTCAATGCCATGCTGGAGCGCATCGAGGCGCTGATGACGGGGCTGAAGGAGGTCTCCGACAACATCGCCCATGACCTCAAGACGCCGCTGACGCGGCTGCGCAACCGCGCCGAGGAGGCGCTGGCGCGCTCTAGCAGCGAGGCCGATTATCGCGCGGC
The DNA here is from genome assembly GCF_947648125.1 of uncultured Bradyrhizobium sp. GTDB lineage: Bacteria > Pseudomonadota > Alphaproteobacteria > Rhizobiales > Xanthobacteraceae > Bradyrhizobium. The sequence continues at coordinate 147,510 of NZ_CANSMR010000006.1, forward strand.
GCTGGAGCGGACGATCGAGGAGTCCGACGGCTTGATCCGCACCTTCAACGCGCTGCTGATGATCGCGCGGGCCGAGTCCGGCCAGGCGCGCGGCAACATGGATGATTTCGACGGCGCCGACGTCGCCAACGGCATCCACGAATTGTACGAGCCGCTGGCCGAGGACGACGGCATGACGCTGCAGGTGAAGACCGCGCCGGCGCCGATTCACGGCAACCGCGAATTGATCAGCCAGGCGGTCGCCAACCTGGTCGAGAACGCCATCAAATATGGCAAGCCCGAACCGGGCGTGGAGCCGATGAAGGCCGATGCGCGGGAGATCCTGATCGAAGCCCGGCGCGAGGGCGATCAGGTCCTGCTCAGCGTCACCGACCACGGTCCCGGCATCCCCGAGGGCGACCGCAAGCACGCGGTGGAGCGCTTCGTTCGGCTCGAGGCCAGCCGCACCTTACCCGGGTCCGGTCTCGGCCTCAGCCTGGCCTCGGCGGTTGCCACGCTCCATGGCGGCGAGCTGCGGCTCGGTGATGCCCATCCGGGGCTGGTGGCCACCCTGGTGCTGCCGGCGCGGGCGGGCGGCAGTGACAGGCTTGCGGCTCAAACGCAGGATGTGCCACAGAAGGCGGCATGAATGCCGCCGCGCCGGGAAACGCGGATCGACACCATCTGGCCGCGCGGTTCGCGGACGGACCGCGTGTCGCCGTTTCCGTATCTGCCGATCAGCGCCTGACTGACTGGTTCGCCGAGCTCGAACCGGCGCAATCGGCCGCGCTCGCGGCGCTGCTGGAGCACCCATTCGCACGGGACATCCTGCGCGGCATTGCCGAGTTCTCGCCCTATCTGTTCGAGCTCGCGCGGGCTGATGCCGCGCGGCTGATCCGGGTCCTGTCATGCGACCCGGAGTCGCATCTGGCGGGCCTGATTGAGACCACCTCGCGCGACGTGCTTGCCGCCGGCAGCGAGGCCGATGTGATGGTTCTGCTTCGCCGCATGAAGGCGGAGGCCGCGCTGATGATCGCGCTGTGCGACATCGGCGGCGTCTGGCCGGTGATGCGGGTGACGGCGGCGCTGACCGACATTGCGGTGAATTCGGTGCAGTCGGCGCTGCGATTTCTGTTCCGGCAGGAGGTCGCCCGCGGCCGGATGACCGCCGCCGACCCTGACCATCCCGAGATCGGCTCGGGCCTGATCGTGCTCGCGATGGGCAAGATGGGCGCGGGCGAGCTGAACTATTCCAGCGACATCGACCTGATCGTGTTCTTCGATCGCACAGCCACCTCGCTCGCCGAGGATATCGAGCCACAGCCGTTCTTCGTCCGCGTCACCCAGGCGATGGCGCGGATGCTGCAGCAGCGCTCGGGCGAGGGCTATGTGTTCCGGGTCGATCTCAGGCTGCGTCCCGACCCGGCCTCGACCCAGGTCGCGATCTCGACCGACGCGGCCTTGCATTATTACGAGCGCGAAGGGCGCACCTGGGAGCGCGCCGCGATGATCAAGGCGCGGCCTTGCGCCGGCGATCCCAAGGCCGGCGACGCGCTGATCGCCGAGCTCGCGCCCTTCGTCTGGCGCAAGCATCTGGACTTCGCCGCGCTGGCTGACGTCCACGACATGAAGCGGCAGATGCAGACCTATCGCGGCCAGAGCGAGATCTCGGTCGAGGGGCACAACGTCAAGGTCGGCCGCGGCGGCATCCGCGAGATCGAGTTCTTCGCCCAGACCCAGCAGCTGATCGCCGGCGGCCGTCATCCGGAGTTGCGGGTCCGGCCGACCCTGGAGGCGCTCAATGTGCTCGCGGACAGCAACTGGATCACCTTTGAAGCGCGCGACGAACTGACGACGGCCTACGAATTCCTGCGCCGGGTCGAGCACCGGCTGCAGATGATCGCCGACGAGCAGACCCACTCGTTGCCCGAGGAGCCGGAAGCGGTCGAGCGCTTTGCGCATTTCTTCGGCTACGAGAATCGCGAGGCCTTCGCCAGGGATCTGCTCGGCCAGCTCAACATCGTGCAGAACCACTACAGCAAGCTGTTCGAGGGCGACGATCCGACCGGAAGCGCGAAGCTGCCGGATGTCGACTACGGGGCGGGCCCCGAAGACGGTCGCCTGATCGAGCATCTCGCCAGTCTCGGCTTCAAGAAGCCGGTCATGGTCGCCGGCACCGTGCAGCAATGGATCGAAGGCGACTATCGCGCGTTGCGCGTGGAGGCGACGCGGGCGGCGTTCCTCGAATTCATTCCCGGCCTGATCGACGGCCTCGCGGATGCCGAGGAGCCTGACGATGCGGTCGCGGCGTTCGACCGTTTCCTCGGCGCGTTGCAGCGGGGCGGGCGGCTGATCTCGCTGCTCAGCCAGAACCGCGATTTCGTCGCGCTGGTGGCGCTGATCCTTGGCGCGGCACCGCGGCTCGGCGACATGCTGGCGCGGAAGCCGCAGATCATGGACGGCCTGGTCGATCCACGCTTCTTCGGCGCGATGCCGGACAAGAAGGAGCTGTCGGAGCGGCTTGCCGCCACGCTGCAGGATGCGTCGTCTTATGAGGACTTCCTCGATCGTCTGAGACTGTTCGGCCAGGAGAGCCTGTTCCTGATCGGCACGCGAATCCTGTCCGGCACCGTGTCGGCGCAACATGCCAGCACCGCCTTTGCCGATGTCGCCGAAGGCATCGTGCACACCGTGCACGGTCTCGTCACCGATCAGTTCGCCGCGCAATACGGCCGGATCAAGGGGCAGGAGACCGCGATCATCGCGATGGGCCGGCTCGGCAGCCGGGAGATGACGGCGTCCTCCGACCTCGATTTGATTCTGCTCTACGATTTCGACAGTGAGACGCCGGACTCCGACGGCGAACGCTCACTGCACGGCGCGCAGTATTTTGCCCGCTTCACCCAGCGCCTGATCAGCGCCTTCACGACCCGGACCAATTACGGCGTGCTCTATGAGGTCGACATGCGGCTGCGGCCGTCGGGGCGTGCCGGCCCTGTCGCCTCGCGGATCGATTCGTTTTCCGACTACCAGGAGCGTGAAGCGTGGACCTGGGAGCACATGGCGCTGACGCGCGCGCGCGTGATCTCGTCGTCAGCGGAATTCTGCGAGAAGATCGAGGCGATCATCCGCAGCGTGCTGACGCGGCCGCGCGACGCGGCGTCGACCGCGGCTGACGTTGCCGACATGCGGCGCGCGATCGCGCTGGAGAAAGGCGAGGACGATGTCTGGGACCTCAAGCTTGCCGCCGGCGGGCTCGTCGACATCGATTTCATCGCGCAATATCTCCAGCTCGCGCACGCATCAGTGAAGCCGGAGATCCTCAGCGTCTCGACGCTGCAGGTGCTCGAGCATGCCGCCAAGCTCGGCCTGCTCGGCCAATCCGAGGCCGAGATCCTGCGCTCGGCGGCACGGCTCTATCATGACCTGACGCAGATCCTGCGGCTGTGCGTCACCGGCAAGTTCAATCCGGAGACCGCGGGCGAGGATCTGCGGCGCGTGATGGCGCGGGCCGGCGACGCGCCGGATTTCTCCGCCCTGGAAGCCCGCCTGCGCGAGACGCAGAGCGAAGTGCGCCGCGTCTTCAACGCGATTGTGGGCGGGGGATAGCGCCTCCAATCACGGCTCTATCTGCGTCATTGCGAGCGAAGCGAAGCAATCCATCGCTCCGCAAGCGGAGAAATGGATTGCTTCGTCGCTATCGCTCCTCGCAATGACGCCGGGGATAAGGCGTCACAATCTCTCGGAAGACGGTGAGTAGGCTGGAACAGGGCTCCGAGAGCTACGCCTGCTGCTGCAGCTTCTGCAAGGCGTCGCGGACGTCGGGGTCGAGGCCGAAACCGCCGGCATCGAGATGGGCGAAGATCTGCTTGCGCATCCGCGGATCCCAGAACTTCCAGATGTGCTCGGAAATGCCCTGCACCGCGCGGTCGTGCCCCTGGCTGTGGAAGAACTTTCCGATCTGGTTCGCCATATAGACCAGTTTGTCAGGCGACGACGACATAGGCGGACTCCTTGCCGGGCACCACGCCTGTGACGCGTTCCGGATGCGTAAAGATTTCAAATCCATCGGCGCGGGCGATCGCGGCAAGCGTGATGCCGGCGGCATCCGCCATCCGTACCGCAAGCGCGGTCGGGGCCGACACGGCAGCAATCAGCGGCGCGCCGATCGCGGCGGTCTTCTGCACCATCTCGACCGAGACGCGGCTGGTCACCAGCACGATGCCATCACTTGCGACGATCTTGTCGCAGGCCAGCGCGCCGGCGAGCTTGTCGAGCGCATTGTGGCGCCCGACATCCTCGCGCAGCGCGACGATGCCGCGCGCGGCGGTCCAGAACGCAGCGGCGTGCACTGCGCGGGTCTGGTGGTTGATCTCTTGCAGCGGCGCGACCGCCGCCACGGCGCTCATGATCTCGCGCGGCGAGAACACGCGGCTCGCCGGCACCACCGCGGCCGGCCGGACGGCCTCGGCGATGGAATCGATGCCGCACAGGCCGCAGCCGGTCGGGCCGGCGATGTTCCTGCGGCGTTGGGCGATCTGCTCGGCCTTGTCGGGCTTGAGCCACATCCGCAGCTCGATGCCGTCGTCGAGCTCGACGATGTCGAGGGTCTCGATCTCGTCGGCCGATTGCACGATGCCTTCGCTCAGGCTGAATCCGACCGCGAAATCGCCGAGGTCCTCGGGCGAACCCATCATCACGGCGTAGGTGCCGCCATTGTAGGTCAGCGCCAGCGGCGTCTCCTCCGGGATCAGACGCGCGCCGTCGCTGAAGACGCCGTCACGCCAGACCTTTCGGTTCGCCTTGTGGACCGGCTCGCGCATCGTTACTCCGCGGCTTCCACCACCGGCGCGATGCGGCGCGAATGGCGAGCCTGCTCGTCATAGGCCTTCTGCCAGTCGGACGGACCGTTCGACGGCGAGATCTGCACGGCAGTGACCTTGTACTCCGGACAGTTGGTCGCCCAGTCCGAGAAGTCGGTCGTGATGACGTTGGCCTGGGTGTCCGGATGGTGGAACGTGGTGTAGACCACGCCCGGCGCCACGCGGTCGGTGATCTCGGCCCGCAGCGTCGTCTCGCCGGCGCGGCTCGCCAGCCGAACCCAGTCGCCGTCGCGCACGCCGCGCTGCTCGGCGTCGTGCGGATGGATCTCGAGCCGGTCCTCGGCGTGCCACACCACGTTCTCGGTGCGGCGGGTCTGCGCCCCGACATTGTACTGGCTGAGGATGCGCCCCGTCGTGAGCAGCAGCGGGTAGCGCGGGCCGGTGCGCTCGTCGGTCGCGATATATTCGGTGATGATGAACTTGCCCTTGCCGCGTACGAAGCCGCCGATGTGCATCACCGGCGTACCCTCAGGCGCCTTCTCGTTGCAGGGCCACTGCACCGAGCCGAACTCGTCGAGCTTGGCGTAAGAGACGCCGGTAAAGGTCGGCGTCAGCGCCGCGATCTCGTCCATGATTTCCGACGGATGGTTGTAGTGCATCTCGAAACCCATCGCCTTGGCGAGCAGGATCGTCACTTCCCAGTCGGCATAGCCGTTGAGCGGCGTCATCACCTTGCGGACGCGCTGGATGCGGCGTTCGGCGTTGGTGAACGTACCGTCTTTCTCGAGGAAGGTCGAGCCGGGCAGGAAGACGTGGGCGTAATTCGCGGTCTCGTTCAGGAAGAGATCGTGAACGATGACACATTCCATCGCCGACAGCGCCGCCACCACATGCTTGGTGTTCGGATCGGACTGCAGGATGTCCTCGCCCTGCACGTAGAGCCCCATGAAGCTGCCCTCGATCGCGGCGTCGAACATGTTGGGGATGCGCAGGCCGGGCTCGTTGTTGAGCTTGACGTTCCACATCGCCTCGAACTGCTCGCGCACGGCATCGCCCGAGATATGGCGGTAGCCGGGCAGCTCGTGTGGGAACGAACCCATGTCGCAGGAGCCCTGCACGTTGTTCTGGCCGCGCAGCGGGTTCACGCCGACGCCGGGCCGGCCGATATTGCCGGTCACCATCGCGAGGTTGGCAATCGCGATCACCGTGGTCGAGCCCTGGCTGTGCTCGGTGACGCCGAGCCCGTAATAGATCGCGCCGTTGCCGCCGGTGGCATAGATCCGCGCCGCTTCGCGCAGATCCTTCGGATCGACGCCGGTCATGATCGCAGTGGCTTCAGGGCTGTGCTTCGGGTCTGCGACGAAGGCGGCCCAATCCTCGAACTCGCTCCAGTCGCAGCGCTCGCGCACGAAGGCCTCGTCGACCAGTCCTTCGGTCACGATGACATGGGCGAGCGCGGTGAGCACGGCGACATTGGTGCCGGGCATCAAGGGCAGATGCAGCGCCTTCACATGCGGCGATTCCACCATCTCGGTGCGGCGCGGATCGATCACGATCAGCCTGGCGCCCTGGCGCAGCCGCTTCTTCAGCCGCGAGGCGAACACCGGGTGAGCCGAGGCCGGGTTGGCACCGATGATCAGCACGACGTCGGTGTCCTCAACCGAATCGAAATCCTGCGTGCCGGCCGAGGTGCCGAAGGTCTGCGACAGGCCGTAGCCGGTCGGCGAATGGCAGACGCGGGCGCAGGTGTCGACATTGTTGTTGCCGAAGCCGGCGCGGATCAGCTTCTGCACCAGGTAGGTCTCTTCGTTGGTGCAGCGCGACGAGGTGATGCCGCCGACCGCGTCGCGGCCGTATTTCTGCTGGATGCCCTTGAACTTCGCGGCGGCGAAATTCAGCGCCTCGTCCCACGACACCTCCTGCCAGGGATCCTCGATCCGCTCGCGGATCATCGGCTTCAGGATGCGCTCCTTGTGGGTGGTGTAGCCCCAGGCGAAGCGGCCCTTGACGCAGGAATGGCCGCGATTGGCCTTGCCGTCCTTCCACGGCACCATGCGCACCACTTCCTCGCCGCGCATCTCGGCCTTGAAGGCGCAGCCGACGCCGCAATAGGCGCAGGTGGTGACCACCGAGTGCTCGGGCTGCCCGATCTCGATCACGGATTTTTCGGTCAGCGTCGCGGTCGGGCAGGCCTGCACGCAGGCGCCGCAGGACACGCATTCGGAGCCGAGGAAGCTCTCGCTCATGCCGGGCGAGACGCGGCTGTCGAAGCCGCGGCCGGAGATCGTCAGCGCGAACGTGCCTTGCACTTCCTCGCAGGCGCGGACGCAGCGCGAGCAGACGATGCACTTCGAGGGATCGTAGGTGAAGTACGGATTGGATTCGTCCTTCGGCATCCAGTTGTCGTTTTCGCAGCCGTGCGATTTGGCGAAGACGTGGTTCTCGCCCTCATAGCCGTAGCGCACGTCGCGCAGGCCGACGGCGCCCGCCATGTCCTGCAATTCGCAGTCGCCGTTCGCGGCGCAGGTCAGGCAGTCCAGCGGATGGTCTGAGATGTAGAGCTCCATCACGCCCTTGCGCAGCTTCTTCAGCCGCTCGCTCTGGGTATGCACGACGAGGCCGGGCATGACTGGCGTGGTGCAGGAGGCAGGCGTGCCGGCGCGGCCCTCGATCTCGACCAGGCAGAGCCGGCAGGAGCCGAAGGCGTCGACCATGTCGGTCGCGCAGAGCTTTGGAATCTGGGTGCCGGCCTCCATCGCCGCGCGCATGATCGAGGTGCCCTCGGGCACGGTGATCTGATTGCCGTCGATGGTCAGCGTGACCATCGCCTCGGATTTGGACTTGGGCGTGCCGAAATCGATTTCCTGGATCAGCGACATCGTGATTTCCTTGCTATTCCGCGGCCTGCAGGTGGGCCGGTGCGGGACCTAAATCTCCGCCAAAATCTTCCCGGAAGTGTTTCAGTGCGCTCATCACGGGGTAGGGCGTGAAGCCGCCGAGTGCGCAGAGCGAGCCGAATTTCATCGTGTTGCAGAGGTCTTCGATCACGGCGAGGTTTTCCGCGACGCGCTCGCCGTTGATGATCTTGTTGATGGTCTCGACCCCGCGGGTCGAGCCGATCCGGCACGGCGTGCACTTGCCGCAGGATTCGACAGCGCAGAATTCCATCGCAAAGCGCGCCTGCTTGACCATGTCGACGGTGTCGTCGAACACCACGATGCCGCCATGGCCGATCAGGCCGTCGCGCGCGGCGAATGCCTCATAGTCGAACGGCGTATCGAACAGCGCGCGCGGGAAATAGGCGCCGAGCGGACCGCCGACCTGCACCGCGCGCACCTCCCGTCCGGTGAAGGTGCCGCCGCCGATCTCGTCGACGAGCTCGCCGAGCGTGACGCCGAACGCGGTCTCGAACAGCCCGCCATGTCTGATGTTGCCGGCGAGCTGGATCGGCATCGTGCCGCGCGAGCGGCCCATGCCGAAATCGGCATAGGCCTTGGCGCCGTTGTCGAGAATGAAGGGGATCGCCGCAAACGACAGCACGTTGTTGATCACGCTCGGGCGGCCGAACAGGCCCTTGTGCGCCGGCAGCGGTGGCTTGGCCCGCACGATGCCGCGCCGGCCCTCGAGGCTTTCCAGAAGCGAAGTCTCTTCGCCGCAGACATAGGCGCCGGCGCCGACCCGCACCTCGAGATCGAACTCATGCTTGGTGCCGCCAATGCGCTTGCCGAGGAAGCCGGCGCGCCGTGCGGCCGCGATCGCCGCGTTCATCGCCTCGACCGCATGCGGATATTCCGAGCGGATGTAGATGTAGCCCTTGGTGGCGCCGACCGTGATACCCGCGATCGTCATGCCCTCGATCACGACGAAGGGGTCGCCTTCCATGATCATGCGGTCGGCGAAGGTGCCGCTGTCGCCTTCGTCGGCGTTGCAGACGATGTATTTGCGGTCGGCGCTGGCCTGCGCCACCGTCTTCCACTTGATGCCGGTGGGGAAGCCGGCGCCGCCGCGGCCGCGCAGGCCCGACGTGGTGACGTCGGCAAGGATCTGGTCGGAGTTCAACGTCAGCGCCCGCTCGAGGCCCTTGTAGCCGCCATGGGCACGGTAGTCGTCGACCGAGCACGGATCGACCACGCCGCAGCGGACGAAGGTCAGTCTCGTCTGACGCTTCAGCCAGGGGATCTCATCCGTGACACCAAGCCGCAGGGCATGCTGGCCGTTGCCCGCCATCGCATCGAGCAGTGACGGAACGTCGGCCGGCGTCACCGGGCCGAACGCAATGCGGCCCTGGGCGGTCGAAAGCTCGACCATCGGCTCCAGCCAGCACAGCCCGCGCGAGCCGTTCCTGACGATCTCGATTGCCGCGCCACGTGCTGCTGCGGCCTGCGCGAAGGCGAGGGCGACATCGTCGGCGCCGACCGCGACGGCTGCGGCATCGCGAGGGACGTAAATTCGCATCGTCATCGCTGTGCCTCCGCGACCAGCGCGTCGATGCGCGCTTCGTCGAGCCGGCCAACCAGCCGGCCATCCAGCATCGCCGACGGCGCGGTGGCGCAGAGCCCGAGGCAGTAGATCGGCTCCAGCGTCACGCGCTCATCCGCCGTGGTGTTTCCCAGGGATACGCCGAGCTTGGCCTCCGCGCGCGCCGCAAGCCGGTCGCCGCCAGCAGCCTGGCAGGCCTCGGCGCGGCAGAGCTTGAGGACGTGGCGTCCGGCAGGTCGCTTCCGGAAGTCGTGGTAGAAAGTGAACACGCCGTGCACCTCGGCGCGGGACAAATTGAGCGCCTCGGCCACCATCGGGATCGCTGGCTCCGGCACATAGCCAAAGGCTTCCTGCAGCGCGTGCAGGATCACCAGCGTGGCGCCTTCAAGCCCGGCATGCTCGGCGACGATTTCAGCGCCGCGCGCCTTGTCCCAAGGTTCGTATCCCACCGTCATCAGCGCTTCTCACGATCAGTTTTTTGCTTTGCACATGAGAATTGGAATCCTTCGAAACATCAATAAAGCTGTCTCATGCGGCGATTGCGAAACGCGATTAATAGCGTTGCCGAATGGGTCGATCCGGGATCGCAATAATGTTCTGGAATCACGCACTTCCGGGGCGCTTTGGATTTCGGGATCGCACCCCGATCGTGCTACCTATGGACAGGTCGGGCCGCCATTGGGGGCCCCGTTTTCCGAAGGGATTTGAACGTTGATCGACAAGCTGGAACTTCTGCTGGCGCTGGCCAAGGAACGGCATTTCGGCCGCGCTGCGGAGGCCTGCGGGGTCACCCAGCCGACCATGTCGACCAGTCTCAAGCAGCTCGAGGAAATCCTCGGCGTCATGCTGGTGCAGCGCGGATCGCGGTTTCAGGGTTTCACGCCGGAGGGCGAACGGACGCTGGACTGGGCGCGGCGCATCGTCGGCGATGCGCGGGCGATGAAGCAGGAGATCAACAGCCTCAAGGACAAGCTGTCGGGCGAGATCCGGATCGCGGCGATCCCGACCGCGCTGGGCATGGTGGCCTCGCTCACCACGCCGTTCCGGGCGCGCCATCCTGATGTGCGGTTTCGTATCCAGTCGTGCACGTCCGCCGACGTGCTCGGCCTGCTCGAAAATCTCGAGGTCGATGCGGGGCTGACCTATATCGAGAACGAGCCGATCGGCAAGGTCCGCACCATCCCGCTCTACAATGAGAGCTATCGTCTGCTGACGGCGCCGGATGCGATGTTCGGCGACCGCAAGCAGGTGACGTGGAAGGAAGTCGGCACCGTGCCGCTGTGCCTGCTCACGCCCGACATGCAGAACCGCCGCATCATCGATCGCGCGCTGACCTCGGTCGGTGCGGAGGCGACGCCGTCGCTGACGTCGAATTCACTGCTCGTGCTCTACACCCATGTGAAGACCGGACGCTGGGCCAGCGTGATGCCGGCCAAGCTCGCCGAGACGCTTGGCCTTGCCGATGCCGTGCGCAGCATTCCGATCGTCGATCCGGTGGTCGACTACAGCATCGGCCTCGTGATCCCGCAGCGCGATCCGATGACGCCGCTGATCGCAGCCCTGGTGCAGGTCGCGCGCGAGGTCGCGCCGAAGCTGGAGAGCGCGTAGCCAGCCTAGGCCGCCTCCTGCAGCTTCGCCCGCAAGCTACGCGGATCGCGCGGCAGCGTGACACGGACGACGGTGCCGACGCCGAGCTTGGAGCGCAGCTTCATCGAGCCGCCGTGCAGGTTGGTGAGCGAGCGCGCGATCGCCAGTCCGAGGCCCGAGCCCTGGTAGCTCTTGGTGAGTTGGCTCTCGACCTGCTCGAACGGCTTGCCGAGCCGCCGCAGCGATTCCGGCGCGATGCCGATCCCGCTGTCGGCAATCAGGAGCACGATCGAGTCATCCAGCATCTGGCCGCGCACCAGCACGCGGCCGTTGTCGGGCGTGAACTTCACGGCGTTGGAGAGCAGGTTGACGATGATCTGCTTGACCGCGCGGCGGTCGGCGACGACCGAGATCGTGCTCTCGATATCCGATTCCAGCGACAGGCCCTTATGCTCGGCACGGCCGGAAACCACCCGCAGCGACTCGGCGAGGATGCCGGAGAGATCGAGCGGCTCCATGTCGAACTTCATGCGGCCGGCTTCGATCTTCGACATGTCCAAGATGTCGTTGATGACCTCGAGCAGGTATTTCCCCGAGGTCAGGATGTCGTGGCAGTACTCCGCGTATTTGTCCGAGCCCAGCGTTCCGAACAGGCCGGAGCCCATGATCTCGGAGAAGCCGATGATGGCGTTGAGCGGCGTGCGCAGCTCATGGCTCATATTGGCGAGGAATTTCGACTTCGCGGCGTTGGCATCCTCGGCGCGGGTCTTCTCCTGCGAGTACTTCTCGGCGAGGTCGGCGAGCTCGACGGCCTGGCGCTCCAGCTCGGATTGCGAGCGCTGCAGGTCGATCACGGTGGCGCGCAGGCGGAGGTCGTTGTCGACCAGCTTCTGCTCGTGCGCCTTGATGCGGGTGATGTCGGTGCCGACAGAGACGTAGCCGCCGTCCTTGGTGCGGCGCTCGCTGATGTGCAGCCAGCTGCCGTCGTCGAGCTGCGCCTCGAAGGTGCGAGCGCCCGGAGCCGGCACGCCGCTCTCGTGCAGGCGGGTGCGCACCTCGGGCATGCTGCCGACCTCGATCACGGTCTCATAGGAGGTGCCGGGGCTGACCGCGGTGTCCGGCAGCTTGTGCAGCCGCTGGAAGTGCGAGTTACACAGCACGAGGCGGTCCTCGGCGTCCCAGAGCACGAAGGCCTCCGGAATGGTTTCGATGGCGTCGCGCAGCCGGAGGTCGGCTTCCACCGACTTCTCGGCGAGGCTCTTCTGTTCGGTGATGTCGACCGCGATGCCGATCAGATGCAGGCCGCTGTCGGCCGCGGCGTGGCTGAGCTCGCAACGCACGCGCAGCCAGATCCAGTGGCCGCCGACATGCCGCATGCGGAAGCTCTGGTCGATGTGATCGATCTTGCCCGAGATCAGCTGGTCGGCGATGTCGAACAGGTTGATGTCGTCGGAGTTCACCAGCGCGTTGACCTCGCCGAAGGTGAGGAGGTCGTTGCGGGTATCGAGGCCGAGCAGCGTGAACATCGACTGCGACCAGAAGATCCGGCCGCGCGACAGGTCCCAGTCCCACAATCCGCAACGGCCGCGATTGAGCGCGGTGTCGATCCGGCCGCGCACGGCGTCGTTGATCAGGTCGCCCTCGCGGGCGCGGGTCGATTGCCAGTGGAAGGCGAAGCCGAGGATCAGCACCACGAAGCTCGTGGTCGCCGACAGCGTCACCGAGAGCGCAGCGTCCGATCCCCAGATAGGCTCGTTCATCTCCTGGATGACGACGACCTGGCCGGGTAGCGACTTGACGAGCTGCGAGATCGCCAGCGCGCCGGTGCCGCCCGGCAGCGTCATGTCGCTGACGGCACCCTGCTGGCCCGGTGCGACCAGGAGCTGCGCGGTGGAGACGATGTCGAGGACGCGGTCGTTCTCGCCGGCGACGTCGATCGGCGCGCGCGCCAGCACGCGATGATCGGCGCTGGTGATGATGACGTGGCGGCCGTTGGCGATGCCCCAGGACGGGATCAGGTCGGGCAGCAGCTCCTGCATCCGCTCGATATTGGCGAGCCGGTCGCGGCGCACCGAGGTCAGGCGGTCGAGGCGCTCGGCGAGGATGTCGGAGAGCGCGGCCAGGTCGCGCTTCATCGCACCGCGCTTCTGCCGGTTCTGGTCGATCACCTGGACGAAGGCGCCGAGGCAGATCGTAATGAGGAAGGCGATGATCAGCGTAGGAACAGCGCGGCGCAGTGCAGGCTCGGCCGTCAAGAGCCTGTGATAGGCCGGTTTCGCGATCGACTGCGCCAATCCCTTGATCGAATCGGATTGGACGCAAGCGTTCGCTGCATGCGCGCGCGCCATGCCTTAGACCCCCATCTAAGCTGATTTTTTACCCGGATCGGATGCTCCCCACGTCGCATCCGAATCATGATGATTTGAATCCAGATTTCGCGGGCTGTCGAGAGTCAACGATTCGTTAATGCGAAAAAATTCTTGTCCAAGAGAGAATCATGGGGCGCAAAGTGAGTCCGAAACAGGAACGGCTCCGTAGAATTACGCGCGCGCCGGTTCTGCGTGACTGATCACACGCTTCACGGTGGGGAACGTGCGACGCAGCTTGCGTTCGATCTCGTCGACGCTTTCGTGCACCTTGATCACACTCATCGAGGGCGCGGCGCGGCAATGGAAGTTGACGATCTCGCCGGCGTCGGTGTTGCGGACCCGCACATTATGGATGTCATGGATCGCGCCGCCATCGGCAAAGCCGGTCAGCGCGGTCTTGATGGCTTCGACGCGGTCGGGCGCGGCGTCGGTTCCCCACGGCAGTTCGGGCTCGAGCGGCTCGATATGGGTGTCGACCTCGACGTCCTCGCCAAAATCCTCGCGGATCGCGCGCTCGAGCTCGTGGGCGATGTCGTGGGCGGCGTCCAGCGCCATGTCGCTGTCCACCTCGAGGTCGATGCCGACGATCAGCTTGCCGCCGATATCGTGCACCGTGACGTGGTGGATGGCGAGGCCGGAATTGCGCGCGATCACCATGATGCGCTCGCGCACGCTCTCATTGTCGCGCGCCACCGGCACCGCGGTGAAGGTGAGGTCGGCGTCGCCGAACGTCTTGGTCATCGCCTGCTGCGCCCGGCGCTTGATGTCCTCGACGCGGTCGATCGGGTAGGTGCGCGGCACGGCGGCAATGGCGTCGATGAAATGCGTGGCGCCGACCATGCGGACCCGCAGCCGCTCGACGTCGACGACGCCCGGCACGGCCTTGATCGCCGCGGTGGCCTTTTCCAGCGCGCCTTCGGGCGCGCGGTCGAGCAGGGTCTCGACCGTCTCCCGCGCCATGCGCAGGCCGAGCAGGGCGATCATCACGGCAACCGCGATGGCGGCCGCGGCATCGCCCCACCAGAAGCCGAAGCCCGCCAGCACCAGGCCGACGATGACTGCCGCAGATCCCATCACGTCGGAGGCGAAATGCAGCGCGTCGGCGGCGAGCGCCTGGCTCTTGGTGTCGCGCGCGGCGCGGTGCAGCGCGCGGGCGCGCCACAGATTGACGCCGATATCGAGGACGAGGACGATGAAGGGAATGGCTGAGATCGACGGCGGCGGCGCGCCTTCGCGCAGATGGCTGTAGGCCTGCACCAGGATGCCACCGGCCAGCACGTAGAGCAGGGCGATGATGAAGAGCGCCGAGACGCTCTCGAACTTGCCGTGGCCGTAATGATGCTCGGCGTCGGCCGGCTGGTCCGACACCCGCACCACCGCCCAGGTGATGATGGTGGCGACCAGGTCGATCGAGGAGTGCAGCGCCTCGGAGATCAGCGCCAGCGACCCGATGGCGATACCGACGACGAACTTCGCCGCGGCCATGCTGCCGCTGGCAAGGATCGAGATCGCGGCGACTGATGTCTTGGTGCTGGATGCGCTCATGGGCGGCGGTTTAGCAGGGAGTCCGTGAACATCAAGTGTCAGTCGTCACGCGCAATCGCCACTCACTTGCAATTGCATCTTTGTGCCAACCACGCCGCCGTCGTGGCGAAAGCCAGGATCCATAGCCACAGGGTTGTGTTGTTGAAGTGAGCTGTAGCAACTGCCGTGTCATGACCCGCATCCGGGGTAATGGGTCCTGGCTTTCGCCAGGACGACACTGGAAGTGGTGCGCAGTGTGTGAAGCATACATCCTCGTTTTCGCGGCGCGCTTCACCCGAGCTTTGCAAAATCTTTTCCGCCCCGAAGCGCAGGGAATGCCAGGTGCGCGCTGCACCCGCGGTCTTGTGTTTGAGGCGAGGGATTGAGGGGTTTTGCTGAGTTGCCCGTCGTGTCGAACATGCAATACATGTCGCCAGTCACGATCTGTGATCGTAGGATGGGTAGAGCGAAGCGAAACCCATCAATTGCGCGGTGAGGTGATGGGTTTCGCTTCGCTCTACCCATCCTACGCACTATGGCGCAAGCGCCACAAGGGTACGGCAGTGATCAGCGTCAAAGGAGATCAACCATATGAACGAGAGGCCGATCCCAGAAGCTGCCCTACGCGATAAGAACGCAGTGGAAATGTTGCGTGTCTGGATCGCGGAAGAGCAGTTACAATGTTCGATGAAAGTTGGAATGTATCAGGAGACCATGAATATCCCAGAAGGTCGTGCTTGGGGGGTCATTCTTGCCGATGTAACCCGGCACGTCGCATCGGCGCTGGAAGCTGGCTATTCGGCCGATCGAGCCGAAATTATTCAGGAGATTCGTGCCAGTTACTTGAGGGAGCTTGGAAAGCCTTCGTCAGGCGCTACCGGCGAATTCATATAGTTCAAAAGCGAAACCCATCATCTCACCGCGTGGCCGCAATGGATGGGTTTCGCTTCGCTCTACCCATCCTACGGACCACTACGCCGGCAATCCGATGCTCGGAATTTGCTCGGGCAAATAATGGCCCGCACGAATTTCTTTCAGCAGGGTGCCGAAATCGGTGCCGGATTTGAAGCTCTGGTGGACGCGCGCCGGATCGAAGAATACGCCGATCGGATTTTCGGAGAATGCTCGGGACGTCCGCATGTACTCGGTCGACAGCTTCCAATCGGAAAAATTGTCGCTTTGCAGTTCAACGTAGTTGGCCTCGGGGTCCTGATAGTAGATCGAGATCGTCAAGCCATGATCGACGCTGAACGCCGGCTCGACGCCGGCCTTGCGCAAACGGTCGTACGACGACATCAGGTCAGCGAAGCTCGCGTATTCGAACGCACAATGGTGCATCCCGTTGTGACGGATCTTGTCGGCGTCGTCTCCGAGACCGGGCACAGCCAGGAATGCGATCCGATGGTTTGCCTCGTCATTCGACGTCCAGGCGGCCACTTCGTTTCGGAACTGCACCTGCGTGCCGAGAACAAGACCATACCATTCGATCATCTGGTCGAGGCGGCTGGTTTTCATCGTCACGTGGTGGAGCGAGGGTCTGATGACGGTCGTGGAAGTTGTCATGGCTTTCTCCTTTTCGCCGCAGAGTGTTCGCGTCAGGCCGCCGCGCAACGAGGATATCAAGCCGGGCGTGACGGCGGCAGCTTTTCCGGTTCAATTGAACCCGACATCGCTGATCTAGGTGGGCATCGCGTCGCGATGTCGCCAAAGCACCCACGAATCCCGCCAGCCCTGCCGCAGCTCGCGGGCTCGTGATCCAAAGCGACTACTTGCCATATATGGACCAATCGGTCTATATGTGGGGAATGAGCCGCCAAGCCCCCGTGCAGTTGCCCCGTGGCCGCCCGCGAAGCTTCGACATGGAAGCCGCCGTCGAACGTGCGATGGATGTGTTTTGGTCGCGCGGCTATCATGCCACGGCGCTTCCGGACCTGCTTCGTGCGACGAAGCTCTCGCGTGGCAGCCTTTATGCCGCTTTCGGCGACAAGCACTCGCTGTTCCTGCGCGCACTCGATCGCTACATCGCCGATGCGCTGACTCGGATGGATGTCGAACTCGCCCCCCGCAAAGAGCCGGTTGCCGGTCTGCGGACCTACCTTGCCGGTTACGTCGAGCGCGCCAGCGGCGCCAATGGCCGGCGCGGATGCCTGCTGGTGGCGACAGCCATGGAACTGGCCGGCCAGGATGCCGAGGTTGGCCGTCGCGTCGCAAGCTTTTTCAAAACCATGGAAGCCAGGGTGGCAGACGTGCTGTCTCGCGCGGAGGCGGCGGGCAGATTGGCCGATGGCGTCGAGCCCGCAAGTGCCGCCCGAATTCTCGTCTGTTTCGTTTGGGGGTTACGAGTGGTCGCCAAAACGGCACAGACGCGGATCACATGGCAAGCCACCGCTGACGCGCTTCTCGATCGCTTCATCAGATAAACGATAACCCATGGACGCCTTCGATATTGGTGCGTCCATATTTGGACTGATCGGTCTTGAAAGGAATGATGCCATGACTGCCATCCAGATCGTCTGCGCAGTGGCCGTTCCCTTGCTCTGGGGTCTTCAGTTCGTGGCCATCAAGGTGGGCGTCGCGGAGTTTCCGCCGCTGTTCTTCCTTGCACTGCGCTTCCTGGCGATCGCGCTGCTGCTCGTTCCGTTCGTCAAAAAGCCCACGCGTCAACAGTTCGGCCCTGTCGCAGCTATTTCGCTTTTCCTTGGTGGACTGAACTTCGGGCTGTTCTATGTTGGCCTTGGGCTCGGCTCGGGAAGCATATCGGCTGTCGCATATCAACTCGCGCCGCCTTTCACCGTCCTGCTGGCCTGG
Source organism: uncultured Bradyrhizobium sp. (assembly GCF_947648125.1). Classification (GTDB taxonomy): domain Bacteria; phylum Pseudomonadota; class Alphaproteobacteria; order Rhizobiales; family Xanthobacteraceae; genus Bradyrhizobium. The sequence continues at coordinate 165,079 of NZ_CANSMR010000006.1, forward strand.
CCGCTGCTCGCGGAAAGGCCGTCTCTCGTCACGTCAGCCGGCGTGGTGCTTGCATTCGCCGGCGTGGTGGTGTTGGCAGCGGGGCCGGGGCTGTCGACCAACGCGCTTCCGCTGCTGCTTGTGGTCGGGGCGGCGTTCGCGTTCGCGGTGTCCAACGTCCTGACGAAACGCTACGGCCCGTTTGATCCCCTGATGTTGATGGGCTGGTCCTCGCTGCTCACCGTGCCGCAGGTGATGGTGATGTCGCTGCTGCTCGAATATGGACAGCTGGCGAGCCTTGGTACGGCGGATCAACGCGGCTGGCTGGCGCTCGCCTACACCATCTTCATCGGAGGCATTGTCGGCTTTGGCCTCTGGTTCTGGCTGATCGCGCGTTGCTCGATGGGCCGCGTCGCACCCTTCGGGCTGCTGCTACCGGTATTCGCGCTGATCTCGAGCGTGATGTTCCTTGGCGACAGCGTGACGCCGAAATTGGTTGTCGGCGGGCTGCTCGCAATCTCCGGCGTCGCCATTACACAGGTAAGACCGAGGCAGGCGCGTAGCGCGTAGGGCGGATTAGCCCACCGGGTCCGCGCGTAGCGCAGCCCGATGACAGGCTCCGGCGTAATCCGCCGTTGCACCCGATAGAAGATGGCGGAACTACGCTTCGCTAATCCGCCCTACGCACCTCGTCGCTACAGCGTCACCACGATCTTGCCGAGGTGCTTGTTGGCTTCCATGTGTTCGAACGCCTTGCCGACGTCGGCGAATTTGTAGACCTGGTCGATCGGCAGCCGCAGCTTGTGCGCCTCAACCGCGGGCCAGATGTCCTTGCGCCACCTCGTCGAAGATCTCGCGGATCTCCTCGATCGGGCGGGTGCGGAAGGTGTCGCCGATATACTATTCGCGCGCCGCCGAAGAGGATCTGTCCAGTCATGTTGCTGACGCAATCTCTGTCTTAGTCGGGCGAGAACTAAAAACACTGTGTGGGGCCGCTCCGGTTCCCACATTGGTTCCGTCGCCGGAGTTGGCGCGAATCCGCAAAGAATTGGCACGCGTTAACGCCTCCGCGTTCGCTCCACCAAGTCTTGCGGAATCGGGAACCGAACGATCAAAAATCAGTCAAGGAGTTATGATGCTGTTCGGCTCGAGCGCCGCAGTTTGCGGCGCCGTAGTTGCGCTTGCCGTTTTTGGCCCCGCTGCTGGAAGTGAAGTCGGTGCGGTTCATTCAAGCGATGTCGTCAATGCCGCTCGTGGGGATGCGATCGTTGGCGCGGCATCCATGTACAATCCGTTCAAGCCCGGCAAGGAGGAGGGCGGTCCGAGCACAGCCTCCGGCGAGCGCTATGATCGCTCGGTCTGGGCCGCTGCCATCAAGACAAGTTTGCGTCGGAAGTTTGGTGGGGTCGAATTCGGCGCGAGGCCGAAATATGCCTTGGTCGAGGCCGTAGGCAAGAAGGTCATCGTCAAGATAAATGATGTGGGGCCACTACGGCCTGGCCGCATCATTGACCTCAATGAGCGGACGATGCGCTATTTCGATCCAAGCCTGGAGCTCGGAGTCATTAGTGACGTAAAAGTTAGCCCGCTTGCGGGGGATTATTGGGTTCCCGGACCGGTCGGCTGAACACCGCACGCGAAAGAGCCAGGGCATAGCGCGTAGCAGGCGGATTAGCCCACCGGGTCCGCGCGAAGCGCGGCCCGATGACAGGCTCCAGCGTAACCCGCCGTTCCATCCGGAGAAAGGATGGCGGATTACGCTTCGCTAATCCGCCCCTCGTCGCTAGAGCGTCACCACGATCTTGCCGAGGTGCTTGTTGGCTTCCATGTGTTCGAATGCCTTGCCGATGTCGGCGAATTTGTAGACCTGGTCGATCGGCAGCTGCAGCTTGCGCGCTTCGACCGCGGGCCAAATGTCCTTGCGGACCTCGTCGAAGATTTCGCGGATCTCCTCGATCGAGCGGGTGCGGAAGGTGACGCCGATGTACTGGATGCGGCGCGCCGCGTGCAGGTCGAAGTTGAAGTCGGCGTGGGTGCCGCCGAGCCGGCCGACATTGACGATGCGGCCCTTGACCTTGGTCGCCTTCAGGTTCTGGTTTGCGACGGGTCCTGAGATCTGATCGACGATCAGATCGACGCCTTCGCCGCCGGTGGCTTGCAGCACCTGATCGACCCAGCCGGGATCCTTCGAGTCCACGGCGAGATCGGCGCCGAATTCCTTCAAGCGCCCGCGGCGCATCGCATCGGTCGATGATCCCACCACGAGCTTGGCGCCCTTCAGTTTTGCGATCTGCATCGCCATCAGGCCGACGCCGGAACTCGCGCCCTGGATCAGCACGGTCTGGCCCGGTTGCAAAGCGCCGTTGGTGACGACGGCGTTGTGCATGGTGGCGAGCGCGACGGGGAGGGTGGCGGCCTCGTCGAAGTTCATGTTCGAGGGGCTGCGAAACAGCCGGCCGTGATCGGCGAGCGTGTATTCGGCGAAGGCCGCTCCGCCCGAGCCCATGATCTTGTCGCCGACCTTGACGCCCTTGGCGTCGGGACCGAGCTCGGCGACCTCGCCGGCCCATTCCATGCCGAGCACGGTGCCGACGCCGCCGGCTGCGCCGTGGGCATGGCCCTTGGTCATGCCGAGATCGGCGCGGTTCAGGCCGCAGGCGTGAACCTTGACCAGCACCTGGGTGCCCTTCGGCGTGGGCTTCGCGACGTCGGTGATTTCAGGGCCGTTGGCTCCGTACACATAGGCTTTCATGGGCTTCTTCTCGTTTGGGTCTAACGTGAGGTGAACTCTGTTCCGTCATCCCCGCGCAAAGGCTTCGCCTTTGTCGCTTGAGGTGCGAGCGAAGCGAGCCTCGAAGGATAAACGGCCCGGCCGGTGGCCGTCGACCCTTCGAGACGGCCGCTGCGCGGCCTCCTCGGGGTGACGGCACTTGAGACCTATTCCGCGGCCTGGCGCTTGCCGGCGGCCGTCATGCGGTCCAGACGTTCGCGGATGATCGCTTCCGCCTCGCTTACGATGCGCGAGATCAGTTCGGCGCAGGACGGAATGTCGTGGATCAGGCCCTGCACCTGGCCGGCCGACCAGATGCCTTCGTCGGCATCGCCGGTGGCGTAGACCATCTTGCCGCGGGCGCCGGCGACCAGCTCGCGGACGTCCTCGAACTTGGCGCCTTCCTTCTCCATCTGCACGACCTTGGTCGAGATCGCATTCCTGGCGACGCGCGAGGTGTTGCGCATGGTGCGGAAGATCAGCTCGGTCTCGCGCTCGTCATTGGCGACGATGCGTTCCTTGACGAGCTGATGGATCGGGCTCTCCTTGGTGCACATGAAGCGCGTGCCCATGTTGATGCCTTCGGCGCCGAGCGCCAGCGCTGCGACGAGGCCGCGGGCATCGCCGAAGCCGCCCGAGGCGATCATCGGGATCTTCACCTTGTCGGCGGCGGCCGGAATCAGGATCAGGCCGGGGGTGTCGTCCTCGCCGGGATGGCCCGCGCATTCAAAGCCGTCGATCGAGATCGCGTCGGCGCCCATCCGCTCGGCGGACAGCGCGTGGCGGACGCTGGTGCATTTGTGCAGCACCTTGACGCCGTGCCGCTTGAACTCGTCGACATGTTCCTGCGGCTTGTTACCGGCGGTCTCGACGATCTTGATGCCGCTCTCGATGATCGCCTGGCGATACTCGGCATAAGGCGGCGGCTTGATCGCGGGCAGGATGGTCAGGTTGACGCCGAACGGCTTGTCGGTCAGCTCGCGGCAGCGCGCGATTTCCTTGCGCAGATCGTCCGGCGTCGGCTGCGTCAGCGCGGTGATCATGCCGAGCGCGCCGGCATTGGCGACGGCGGCAACCAGCTCCGCGCGCCCGACCCATTGCATGCCGCCCTGCACGATCGGGTGGTCGACGCCGAACATTTCGGTGAAGCGTGTCTTGATCATTCTGCCCTCGTTTCCATCTGAATTTTCCGCGACGCGGACGGCCGCGCACGGTGTTGTTTTTGGATGTCGAGGGAAGGATGCAGTCCTGTCCGGCAAATGTCTACCGGCGACGTGCGGCGCGCCCATGCGGAAATGGACGGGGCGCGGCGATCAGGCGAGGGCAGAACGGAAATCTTTCGTCATCTCTTCAGGCGCTGCTGATCGCACGCAGCGCCTGGCCGAGAGCAGTGACAGCCGGGATGCTGGTTACGCTGGCACGGCGTCCTTCTTCGACGCGGAAGTTTCCTCGTCGAACGCGGCCGCGATGTCGCGCATGCTGACGACGCCGATCAGGCTGTAATTGTCGATCACGGGCACGTGGCGAATGTGGTGCTTGGTCATGAGATGACGGATGTGCTCGAGCGTGTCGCTCGAGGTGCACGACACCAGCTGCTGCACCGAGACCAGCTGCGAGACCTTCATGCTGGCGCCCGCGGCGCCGTGCTCGGCAATCGCGCGCACCACGTCGCGCTCGGTGAACATGCCGACGGCGGTGTTGCCCTCGGTGCGAACGACATCCTTGACCACGAGCGCGCTGATATTGCTGGCGCGCATCAATTGCGCGGCGATCGCCACCGTCTCGTTCATGCGAACCGTGGCGACGCGAGGGGTCTTCTTGCGCAGGATATCTCCGACTTGCATGGCAACCTCCTTGGTTATCGTTGACAGGATTCTGGTATACAAAATGCCAATTGTCAACGCCGCCGTGACTGGAATCTACCACCTGGAAACAGCCGAAATAGGCAGAGTCGCTGACGTTTCAGACGATTGTGACCTGTTGTGAGCGGGCAGGCCATCGGCCGCTCAAGGTCCTTGTGGTATCTGGCATCCCTGTCGGGTCAAACGAAAGAGGCGCACCGAAGTGCGCCTCCATCCGTTCCGTGAAAAGCTCGGGACGACATTTGCTCCGTCATTGCGAGGAGCGAAGCGACGAAGCAATCCATCCCTCGCCGGGGGGATAAATGGATTGCTTCGCTCCGCTCGCAATGACGGCTAGAGAGTGGCGCGCTTCTTTCAAGCGGTCTTGGCGTTCGTCGCGGTCTCGGCTGCGGCGGCAGCCTCGTTGCCGTTGATGAAGGCGCGGCGCATCGGCTTGATCACGAACAGCGCCATCAGCGCGGCGGTGGCATTGAGCGCGACCGCGATCACAAACACCGCCTGCCAGCCATAGCTGGCGGCAACGATGCTGGCGGCCGGCACCAACAGCGCGGCGGTGCCCTTTGCGGTGTAGAGCATGCCGTTGTTGGTGGTCGCGAACTTCGAGCCGAAGGTGTCGCCGGAGGTCGCCGGGAACAACGAGTAGATCTCGCCGAACACGCCGAAATAGACCGCGGTCGCCAGCACGAACACCAGCGGGTTGTGGCCCCAGGTGGACAGCGTCAGCAGCATCAGCGCGCCGGTACCGAACGCGATGAACATGGTGTGCTCGCGGCCGATATTGTCGGAGACCCAGCCGAAGAACGGCCGTCCGAAGCCGTCGAAGATGCGGTCGAGCGAGATCGCAAAGGTCAGCGCGGCCATCTGGAAGCCGGCAAGCGAGACCGGCGTGGTGGCGATCTTGTAGTCGTGCGCGATCGGCGCGATCTGCGCCGCCGCCATCAGGCCGCCGGAGGCGACCATCACGAACACCAGATACATCACCCAGAAGATCGGGCTGCGCAGCACCTGCGGCGGCGTGAAGTCGATCTTGGTCTGCGGCAGGTTGAGCTGCTTCTTCTTCGGCGGGATCGTGACCGCAGGCTTCTGGATGAAGAACGCGAGCAGGAACACGATCAGGCCTTGCCCGATTCCGAAATCGAAGAACGCGGTCTGATAGCCGCTCGAGGCGATCATGTTGGCGATCGGCACCACGGTCAGCGCAGCGCCGGCGCCGAAGCCTGCGGCGGTTGCGCCGGCGGCGAGGCCGCGGCGATCGGGAAACCATTTCAGCGCATTGCCGACGCAGGTGCCGTACACCGAGCCGGCGCCGATGCCACCGATGACAGCCGCGGCGTAGAGCAGGGTGAGTGAGTCAGCGTAGGAGTTCAGCACCCAGGACAGCGTGATCATGACGCCGCCGAACATGATGACGATCCGCGGGCCGTATTTGTCGACGAACCAGGCCTCGACCGGCACCAGCCAGGTCTCCGTCACCACGAAGATCGTGAAGGCGAACTGGATCGCCGCGCGGCCCCAGTGATGCGCGCCGTCGATCGGATCGACGAACAGCGTCCAGCCATATTGCAGGTTGGCGATCATCGCCATGCAGACGATGCCCATGACGAGCTGAAGCCAGCGGAAGCCACTGGACGAAGGTTGTGCTTGTGTTACGGCGGCATTGCTGGAAACCATCAAATCCTCCCGAGCGCGCCTGGTCTTGTTGTGACCCAGTGTCGCAATTCTTGTGGCGTATCGTCGCAAGCGCTTAGTCGGAGGTTGGTATACTATATTCCAGAAAGCAAGCCCATCTTTCTGCTGCGTCGCAACAAAACTGGCATACGAAGCGCCGGTTCGGGCGCGTATCCGAGCTCCTTAAGGGACGCCGGAAAATGAAAACGCCCGGCGTTGGCCGGGCGCTTTCGTCAGCTGAAGAGTGGCGCGTTGCTTAGGCCATCGCCGCCGATTTCTCGACCACGATTTTCCGCCAAGGCTTGAGCACGGCGATCGCAAGCAGCGAGGCAAGGATGTTGGCGCCGGCTGCGATGATGAACACGTTGTCCCAATGGCCCGACGACTGCTGCATGTAATTGGCGATCGGCACAAGGAGCGCAGCAGTGCCTTTCGCGGTGTAGAGCAGGCCCGCATTGGTCGTCGCGAACTTTGCGCCGAATGTGTCGGTGCAGGTCGAGGGGAAGAGCGAGTAGATCTCACCCCAGGCGAAGAACACGAAGCCCGAGAGCAGCACGAACCAGACCGGGTCGTGGCCCCAGAGGTAGAGCATCCAGATGCCGAGGCCTTCCATGCCGAAGGCGATGAACATCGTGTTCTCGCGGCCGATCATGTCGGAGATCCAGCCGAAGAACGGACGCGTCAGACCGTTGAGGACGCGGTCGATGGTGGCCGCGAAGGTCACGGCCGTCATCGTCACCGCCATCAGCGTGACCGGCACGCTGTCGACCTTCCAGTCGACCGCGATAGGCTTCAGGTTCGCCGTCACCATCAGGCCGCCGGCGCCGACGATCACGAACATGAAGTACATCAGCCAGAAGATCGGCTGCCGCAGCACTTCGGTCGGCTGATAGTTGCGTCGGGTCTGGATGATGTTGGCATTCGCGACGACGGCCGGCACCTGACCGGCCTTCGGCGCGAGCAGGAAGAAGGCGAGCAGCACGATGATGATGCCCTGGCCGAGACCGAAATAAAGGAAGGTGGTCTGGAAGCCGGAGTCCTTGATCATCGCCTGGATCGGCGCGACCGTGAGCGCGGAGCCCGCGCCGAAACCGGCTGCGGTGATGCCCGCCGCAAGACCGCGCTTGTCGGGAAACCATTTCAGCGCGTTGCCGACGCAGGTGCCATAGACGCCGCCGGCGCCGATGCCGGCGATGATCATGCCGAGATAGTAGCCGTTCAGCGAGGTCGCCTGCGCGTTGATCGCCCACCCGATCGCGCAGAGAATGCCGCCGATCAGCACGACGAGGCGCGGACCATATTTATCGACGAACCAGCCTTCGACCGGCACCAGCCAGGTCTCGAACAGCACGAACAGCGTGAAGGCCCACTGGATCGATGCGCGATCCCATCCGAATTTCTTCTGGATGTCGGGGACGAAGAACGTCCACCCGTATTGATAGTTTGCGATCATCACCATTGCGGCGACGCCGATCGCAAGTTGCGTCCAGCGATAGGCATCGCTGACACGTGCGGCCGCGGGGGCCGCAGTTGCATGAACCATGTCCGACATTGATCCTCCCAGTGCGCGCTTTGTCATTCTGCTTGTGGCGCGGCTCGGTCATCTTGGTATTTGATATGCCAAGGTTCAAGCTGACGCAGAGGTCGCGTGCGCATATGCCGCAGAGAACTCAAGGCGGTCACCGCGGTGAGAGTAATTCAGCGCGCAAAAAAAATGGCCCCGAAAATCGGGGCCATTGGTCGAAGGTTCAATGCACGTCGCGCGTCGCGACGAAACAGTCTCGGTGAAGCGTGTGCAGAATCCTTCAGGCCTCAGAGGCCGAAGCGCGGCAGGTCGCCATTACGGTTCGCGATTTCCGCGCTCTTCATCAGCAGGCGGTCGATCGTGGCCATCAGGCGGCCGAACAGGGTGGAGGAGGGCGCGAGCGCGAGTGCAGAAGTCTTGGACATTGGTGTCCCCTTTGGCTGGAGGGCCAGCAACGGGCCGGCTCATCATCTGCAGCCAAATTATGTATACCAGATGCCAGAGACAATGGACTTGTTTGCATAGCAGCATACGCGATTGTGCAATGCAACAAGATAGGTGGGGTTGGCATCCCAGATTGAAGGGGAGCGCATTGAAACCACGGCCAAGTCCAAGCAATCGCGGGCCTTCGCCAGATCCAGCAATCCTGCTGCTCTTGCGCGGTGCCCTTCGATGCGGCCGGACCGACGCCGTCGCTGCCGTCATAAAGAAAGGCCGCCGAATGCGGCGGCCTTGAGTGACTGGGTTTGCTTTTCTTCTTGGCCGATGAAGGGTCGGGGCCAGATCCCTTCACCGCGTCCAGTCTTCGCCCGCGCACAGCGTTCCCATGCAGCCGCGAACGTTCAGCGTGCCCGACGACACCAGCGTCACCGAGCTCTCATAGGTCTTGCCGTCATCGGCGTTGTAGATCCTGCCGGCCCATTTGTTCGGGCCTGCGGGCTGCATGTTGATGAAGAGCGAGATGCCCATCACCGGCCGGGTCCGCAGCGTGGGATCGGCATTCTTGTCGTCGCGCTGCGGCTTGCCGGTGGCCTTGTCGGTCGGCTCCTTCAGCCAGACGACGCGGCCGCACAGCGCGCTGCCGCAGCGGTGGACCTTGATCCTGGCGTCACCGGACTGGGTCAGCCAGACGCCGGCCGGATCGTTGGCCTTGTCGTTGGCTTTGGCGGCATCGGCGGCGCTGCCGAGCAGTGGAATGTAGAACGCTGCCACGATCAGGCGGCGCGTGAGGTGAGCGCGAATCAGCTGTTTCAGGGCCTTGGCGAGGCCGTCATTATCTGGGGGTAACGTCATTATCCACCTTCTTCATGAAAAATTTCATGATAAACATGAAATAAATCACGTTTAAGGTTGAGTCAACAACATTACCGCAGCATGATGCTGCCCGGCCGTAACGGCCTGCATGGGCAAAAAATTATTCGGATGGATGCGATGAGGAAATCGGTTCGTGAGCAGCGCCAGCTTTGGTTTCGCCGGCTCGATCGGACGTTCTGGGTGATCTGGGCCGCGCTGCCGGTGGTGCTGTGGCTGGCCTATTACCGCAGCACGACTGCCGCGGGCGCGATCGCCGAAAGCCTCACCGCCGAGCAGGCGAAATGCGCGGCCATCGTCGCCGACCCGCTCACCATGTCGGCCAAGGGGCAGATGCTGTTCTGGGCGCTGTTCGCGCTTGGGGTATCGTTTTATGCCGTGTTGATCGGCATCCTTCATCGCATGGTGAACCGATTCGCCAATGGGCGAATCTTCGTGTCGGAAACCTTGCAGGGTGTGTGGTGGATGGGGATCTTCCTGGTGGTCTGGCCGTTTGTCGATACGATCACCACCAACGCGGTCGCCTATGCCTTGTACAAGCTCGGCGACATCAAGTTCTTCCTGCCGAGCTACGGCGTCGACGTCGGCACCATCGCAGGCGGCGTTTTCCTGATGGCGCTGAAGTTCGTGATCGAGCACGCCATCCTGCTGCAGTCCGAAAACGAGCTCACGATCTGAGGTGAATGCTGGTGCCCATCGTGGTGAACCTCGATGTCATGCTTGCAAAGCGCAAGCGCCGCCTCGGAGACCTCGCGGAGGCGATCGGCATCTCGATCCAGAACCTGTCGATCCTGAAAACCGGCAAGGCGAAGGCGATGCGCTTCTCGACGCTGTCGGCGATCTGCCGCGAGCTGGACTGTCGGCCGGGCGACATTCTGGAATATGTGCCGGGCGATGAGGGTGAGGCCGAAGGCGGCGAGGGCGGATGATCGAGCGGGATTGATCGCGCGCGAGTGTCCCCGAGCACACCCTGGTCCATTGGTCCAATGTCGGCGTGTCAGATTTTGCTTCTCGGCTGCCCCTTCGAGTTCCGCCGCCCCTCGTTAATCACGGCAGTGGTTTGCCTCTTTGCCTAGACAAGATGCAAATCGCACTAAGGTCCGCTTCTGATCTGAAGTGGTCATCAGAGCGACAGCGAGAGTTCTTGCGCCAACAGGGAAAATGATTGCTGATGATCTCACCGAAACGCGGCGGGATCGGCCCGATTCGTATTCCGGATGCCGCCGCGCCTAGTGTACCATCGCTGTTGGGTCAACGGTGCTGCCCGATGGCCCCTCGTTCCGAAGTTGGCTAGCGCCACTCTACTCACGATCGTGCGGCCATGTTTTGGTCAAAACTGCGTCCGCATTGTTGAGATGCCCACTGCAAAGGCTTGCGATGGAAAGGGCAACGTTCGCCAAGGCCAAGATTGTCGCTTTTGGCGACGCTCGGAGCGTTGCGACCTACGCGGTCGAAATCCTGATAGTTGCCGCGATTTATGCTGGTCTTGCCGAATCCGCGCGGTTCCTTCCCGCAATAAATCCAACGGCGACACCGCTATGGCCACCAACCGGGCTTGCCCTCGCGCTGGTCCTGCTGCGCGGCTACCGGATCTGGCCCGCGGTCCTGGTGGGGGCCGTCTCGCCTTACCTCATGGCCGACCGATCGCTCCTGGAGATCGGCGCCGCCGGGATCGGCAGCCTCCTTGCCGCATGTGCCGGGACATGGCTGATCGGCCGCTGGTCGAACGGTCGCCAGACGTTTGCCACGCCGTCCGGTGTCGCTAAGTTTGCAATCATTTCGTTTGCGCCGACCACGATGATCAGTTCAGCCATCGCCTTGGCCGGCTTCACGCTCACCAACGAATCGAGCTTTTCCGATTCTGTCGTCGCCGGGTTGACCTGGTGGCTTGCGGACGCCGCCGGGGCCCTGGTGATTGCTCCGGTCATCGTGCTCTGGGCGACGATGCCGTTACGCATTGCTTCCAGATGGGCGTCGTTGGAATCGATCACGGTCGCTGCTCTCGCTGGTATCATCGGGCTCGCTACTTACAGCCCGCTGATCGGTAGCGATCTCGTCAGCAACGGCCTCGACGTGTTGCTGCCACATCGCAGCCTTCTGGGCTTTCTGGTTCTGCTGCCCTTGATCTGGGCCGGTCTGCGCGGCGATCGATGCACCGTGGCGACGGCCGCGTTCATTTTCATCGGAACTGCCGTGTGGGGGTTCTCGGTGGGGAATGATCCATTTCCGAAAATCGATCCAAACGGTGCGCTGTTATCCTTGTTCGTGCTTTCGATCATCGTGTCGGCGCCTCCGCTTGCGCTGGCCGCGGCCAGCGCGACGCGCCAGGCCAGAGAAGCCCATTTGCTTTCAATCCAGGATCAGCTGAACGGTCAACTTGAACGGAAAGCCCTGGCGCTCGACAGCATCAGACGGCACTTCCAGACCCTTATCGAGGGCGTTGTCGACTACGCAATCTTTGCGCTTGATCGAGAAGGACACGTGACGAGCTGGAATAGCACCGCTCAAAAGATCATCGGCTACAGCTCGGAAGAAATCATAGGCAAGCACTTCGGGATCTTCTATCGGCCGGACGAACGCCGCGCGGGTTCACCGACACACGCGCTGGAGTCGGCAATCGAAAGCGGCAAGTACGACGTAGAGGGTTGGCGTATCAGAAAGAATGGTACGCCGTTTTTCATCACGGGCTCAGTCTCTTCGAGCCATGATGATGCAGGAAATCTGATCGGTTTTATCAGTATCCTGCGCGACGCGACGGAGCGCCGCGACGCGGAGGAGAAGCTGGTCCAGGCGCGCGAACAGCTCGCGATGTCTCAGAAGATGGAGGCAATCGGCAAGCTGACTGGCGGGATTGCACACGACTTCAATAATCTATTGATGATCATCGGAGGCAGTGCTCAGATATTTCAACGCCTGCTTGATCCAAAACTGCCAAAGGCCATCGAAGCCATACAAACCGCGGCCAAACGCGGCGAGAGCCTCACGCGCCAATTGTTGACATTCTCTCGTCACCAGCACCTCAGCCCGACGGTCGTCGATCTGAATGCGTCCATCAAGAACATGCGGACCATGATCGAGAGCTCGCTGCGCGGCAACATCGTGTACAACGAGAACGTTGGCGACGGTGTTTCGCCGGTCAAGGTGGACCTCGCCGAGCTGGAGCTTGCGATCGTCAACATCGCCGTTAACGCGCGAGATGCAATGACAAGCGGCGGCACATTCACGTTGTCCGTCCACGCGGTCACCGCCAATCAGGAAACCGGCGGCGATCGGCGTGGCAAGGCCTTCTTTGCGATCACGCTTGGCGATACGGGCACCGGTATTCCGCCAAATCTTCTGTCCAAGATGTTCGATCCGTTCTTCACGACCAAGGAGGTCGGCAAAGGGACCGGGCTCGGTTTGTCCCAGGTCTATGGTTTTGCGCACCAGGCGGGCGGAACCGTGACGGCAGACAGCAAGGTTGGACAAGGGACAACGATTACAATCTATCTGCCATCCTGTGCGGACGAGCAAATCACCAGCAAGGAGCTCGCCGCTGCCCGGGCAAAGCCAAGGCAGCCGCCGCGGCAGACGGTTCTCGTTGTCGACGACAGCCCCGAAGTGGCGGACGTGACATCCTCGCTGTTCGAGCATCTGGGTTATGAAACCATCTACCGAGATTCGGCCGAAGCGGCATTGAAGTTGCTCGATAGCGGTACAAGGATCGATCTCGTCTTCAGCGATATCGTCATGCCGGGGACCATCGATGGCGTCGGGCTCGCGAGAGAAGTTCGGTCGCGGTACCCCGGTTTGCCCATAGCCCTCACAACCGGTTACAGCGACGCCGCAAAGGCAGCCCCGCCAAGCCTGAAAATCCTCCGCAAGCCGTTCGATACCGAGGCGCTCAGAGACTTTATCCAGGATCTTGCGCCGCCGAGATCGACGCGCTCATCCGGCGTACCTTTGGCGTCAAACACGACTGACGCTGTGCGCAGAAGCTGACCGGTCGCACCATCGCGGGCATTGCCCTGCGGTGCCGACGCAGTGATCGAACAGGCTATCGTCGCAAAAGCTGAATGGATTGTCCGCATCTCGCCCTGGGCAGACATGAGGCATCGAGCTCATCAATGTCCGCCATTGATGCGGCGAGCGGCAGTCGAAACAAAAATGGCCGCGGTTGCCCGCGGCCATTTGTAGTCTCGTCAGTATGCCGCCGTTACTCGGCCGCCTGCTTGCGCGGCGGATCGAGTGCGCCGGAGCCGTGGATCTCGGCGACCTGGTGATCGCTGAAGCCGAGCACCTCGCGCAGGATTTCGTCAGTGTGCTCGCCGAGCAGCGGCGAGCGCTGAACGTCGCTCGGCGAATCCGACAGCTTGATCGGGTTGCCCACCGAGATGTACTTGCCGCGGGTCGGGTGATCGACCTCGACCACGGTACCGGTCGCGCGCAGCGACTGGTCTTCCGCGATCTCCTTCATCGACAGGATCGGGCCGCAGGGGATGTCGTCCTTGTTGAGGATCTCCATCGCCTCGAACTTGGTCTTGGTCATCGTCCACTGCTCGATGCGGGCGAAGATCTCGTTGAGGCGCGGCAGGCGGGCCGGCGGCTTGGCGTAGTTCGGATCGGTCTTCCAGGTCGGCTCGCCGATCACGTCGCAGATCTTCTCCCAAACCTGCGCCTGGGTGATGAAGTAGATGTAGGCGTTCGGGTCGGTCTCCCAGCCCTTGCACTTCAGGATGCGGCCGGGCTGGCCGCCGCCGGAATCGTTGCCGGCGCGCGGCACCGCGTCGCCGAACGGAATGCCTTCGCCGAACTGGCTGTATTCCCTGAGCGGACCATGGGCGAGGCGCTGCTGGTCGCGCAGCTTGACGCGCGCCAGGTTGAGCACGCCGTCCTGCATCGCGGCGGTGACCTTCTGGCCCTTGCCGGTCGTGGTGCGCTGATGGAGAGCGGCCAGGATGCCGATCGCAAGATGCAGGCCGGTGCCGGTGTCGCCGATCTGCGCGCCGGTGACCAGCGGCAGGCCGTCGCGGAAGCCGGTGGTCGAGGCGGCGCCGCCGGTGCACTGCGCGACGTTCTCGTAGACCTTGCAATCCTCATACGGGCCGGGACCGAAACCCTTGATCGAGGCGACGATCATCTTCGGGTTGAGGCTGTGGATCTTCTCCCAGGGGAAGCCCATGCGATCGAGCACGCCCGGGCCGAAATTCTCGACCAGCACGTCGCACTGCTTGATCAGCGCGGTCAGCACTTCCTTGCCCTTCGGGTTCTTGGTGTCGAGCGTGATCGAGCGCTTGTTGTGGTTCAGCATGGTGAAATACAGGCTGTCCACGTTCGGGATGTCCTGCAACTGGCCGCGCGTAATGTCGCCGACGCCGGGACGCTCGACCTTGATCACGTCGGCGCCGAACCAGGCCAGCAATTGCGTGCAGGTCGGACCCGACTGGACGTGGGTGAAATCGAGAATGCGAACGCCCTTGAGCGCCTTGGTCATATCTATTGCTCCGTACTCTATCTGCCCCTGCACCCGCAGGGAGTGGTGGGGTTAGGGGGTTACTTCTTCTTCAGAACGCTCTGAGGATTGAGGTTGCCGATGCGGCCGCTCTCCGAGCCCGCCGCCGGATCGATCACGGCGTTGATCAAGGTCGGCTTGCCGGAATCCAGTGCCGCATTGACCGCGCGCTTCAGCTCGTCGGGCGAGGTGGCGTTGACGCCGACGCCGCCGAAGGCTTCCATCATCTTGTCGTAGCGCGAGCCCTTGACGAACACGGTGGTCGCCGGATCGTCGCCGGCGCTGTTGACGTCGGTGCCGCGATAGATGCCGTCATTGTTGAAGATCACGACGCAGATCGGCAGCTTGTAGCGGCAGATCGTCTCGACCTCCATCCCGGAGAAGCCGAACGCGCTGTCGCCTTCGACCGCGAGCACGGGCAGGCCAGTCTCGACCGCGGCCGCGATCGAATAGCCCATGCCGATGCCCATCACGCCCCAGGTGCCGACGTCAAGCCGCTTGCGTGGCTTGTGCATGTCGACGACGCCGCGGGCGAGGTCGAGCGTGTTGGCGCCTTCGTTGACGAAGATGGTGTCGGGGCGTTCCGCGATGATGGTGCGCAGCGCGCCGAGCGCACCGTGATAATCCATCGGCGAGGCGTTGCTCATCAGCTTCGGCGCCATCTTGGCGACGTTGTCGTCGCGCTTCTTCGCCACGGTGGCGAGCCAGTCGCTCGGTGCGGCCGACCAGTTTGCGCCCATGGCGTCGAGGAAGGCGGACACGCAGGAGCCGATATCGCCGACGACGGGGGCGACGATCTCGACGTTGGAATCCATTTCCTTCGGCTCGATGTCGACCTGGATGAACTTCTTCGGGGCCTCGCCCCAGGTCTTGCCCTTGCCGTGCGACAGCAGCCAGTTGAGGCGGGCGCCGATCAGCATCACGACGTCGGCTTCCTTCAGCACGGTCGAGCGCGCCGCACCCGCGCATTGCGGATGCAGATCGGGCAGCAAGCCCTTGGCCATGCTCATCGGCAGGAACGGCACGCCGCTCTTCTCGACGAAATTCTTGATCGCCTCGTCGGCCTGCGCATAGGCAGCGCCCTTGCCGAGGATGATCAGCGGGCGTTTCGCGTTCTTCAGCACGTCGAGCGCGCGCTTGACCGCCGACGGGGCAGGCAGCTGCGCCGGCGCAGCATCGATCACCTTGACCAGCGACTTCTCGCCGGCAGCCGCGTCCATGACCTGGCCGAACAGCTTTGCGGGGAGATCGAGATAGACGCCGCCGGGACGGCCTGACACCGCGGCGCGGATCGCGCGCGCGAGGCCGATGCCGATGTCCTGGGCGTGCAGCACGCGGAACGCCGCCTTGCAGAGCGGCTTGGCGATCGCGAGCTGGTCCATCTCCTCATAGTCGCCCTGCTGCAGGTCGACGATCTCGCGCTCGGACGAGCCCGAGATCAGGATCATCGGGAAGCAGTTGGTGGTGGCGTGGGCAAGGGCAGTGAGGCCGTTGAGGAAGCCGGGCGCCGACACCGTGAGGCAGACGCCGGGACGCCTGGTCAGGAAGCCGGCGATCGAGGCCGCATATCCGGCATTCTGCTCGTGGCGGAACGAGAGCACGCGAATGCCCGCCGCCTGGGCCATGCGGCCCAGGTCCGTGATCGGGATACCCGGCACACCATAGACGGTGTCGATGCCGTTGAGCTTGAGCGCATCGATGACAAGGTGGAAGCCATCGGTTAGTTCCTGCTCGGTGCCCGGTGCCTCGGACTTCGTAGCGGTATTCAGCATCGGCATCGTCTCCCTGATCGTTCTTTGTTCGGACGATCTGATCGTCGTCTGAAGCGGGTGTGGACTCTCAAACTTACGTGAACAACTCTTGGCCATGCGCCTCGACATAGGCGGCAAGCCCAAGGGTGTGATCGCGGGCGCGCTTTTCGGCGAGCTCGGTGTCGCGTGCTTCCAGCGCCTCGATGATCCCGAGATGCTCGGGCAGCGAGGTCGCGGTGCGGTCCTTGCGGCCGATCGTGAGCTGGCGATAGCCGCGCACATGCAGCAGCAGGTCATTGGTGAGGTCGACCAGCACAGGCGATTCCGACAGCGAGATCAGCGCCTGGTGGAAGGCGATGTTGGCCTTGGAATATTCCTCGACGTGATCCTGCGGCAGGCGGTCGTCGCTGAAGTCCTTGAAGAAGTCGCGCAGCGCAGTGATGTCCTTCTTGCGCGCCGTGGTCGTGATCAGGCGTGCGGCCATGCTCTCCAGCGCCGCCCAGGCACGGATCATGTCGACGATCTCCGCCTTGGTGCGGCGGACCACGACGATGCCGCGGCGCGGCACGGTCTTCACGAATCCGTCCTGCTCGAGCATCGCGATCGCTTCGCGGATCGGCGTGCGGCTGACGCCGAGGCGCTCGGACAATGCGCGCTCGTCGAGCATCACGGGCTCCGGCGTTGCGTAGATGTCCATCTTCAGGATCGCTTCCTTCAAGGCCTCATAGGCCTTGTTCTTGAAGCTCGTCTCCGGCGCGATCCGGACGATGGCGATATCTGTGTCAGCCATGGTGGGCGACGCCTTGGTCTGTTTCGGTTCTGGCACGACTCGTCTCCTCCTCTTGGAGACGTCTTCTTAGCAGAAGAAATTACCTTAGATTTTTGGCATGCCAAATACCAGAATGTCAAGCTGCCTATATTTTTCGGCATTTTTGGACATCGACGGACCTTGACAATTACGTTTTTGGCATACCAAATGCCACGAAATCTGTCCCAGGAGGAAGCCAATGTCAAATTCGAAGGATGCGGTCCGCAAAATTCTCGATGCGGTCAGGGCCGACAAGCGCACGAGCCTCACCGCGCCCGAAGGCAAGGTGGTCTGCGACGCCTACGGCATTCCGGTGCCGAAAGAGGGCGTCGCCAAGTCGGCCGCCGAGGCTGCCCGGATCGCCTCCGACATGGGCTTCCCGGTCGTGATGAAGATCGTCTCGCCCGACATCCTCCACAAGACCGAGGCGGGCGGCGTGATTGTCGGCGTCAAGAGCGCAGCGGACGCCGAGAAGAGCTACGAGACCATTCTGGCCAACGCCCGGAAGTACAAGGCCGATGCCAAGATCGAGGGCATCCAGGTCCAGCAGATGCTGGGCGGCGGCACCGAGGTGATCGTCGGTTCGATCACCGACGGCTCGTTCGGCAAGCTGGTCGCCTTCGGCCTCGGCGGCGTGCTGGTCGAAATCCTCAAGGACATCACCTTCCGCCTCGCGCCGGCGACCAAGGAAGATGCGCTGTCGATGCTCGACGGCATCCAGGCCCATGAGATGCTGAAGGGCGTGCGCGGCGGCGAGCCGGTCAATCGCGAGGCGCTCGCCGACGTCATCGTCAAGGTGTCGCAGCTGGTCAGCGATTTCCCCGAGATCGTCGAGCTCGACCTCAATCCAGTGTTCGCCACCAGCAAGAACGCGATCGCCGCCGACGTCCGCATCGTTGTCGACTTCGACTACAAGCCGCGTCCGGCGCCGCGTCCGACCGAAGAGATCGTCGCGGCGATGAGCCGCATCATGCAGCCGAAGGGCGTCGCGGTCATCGGCGCCTCCGCCGAGGACGGCAAGATCGGCAACTCCGTGATGAAGAACCTCATCAACGGCGGCTACAAGGGCGAGATCTATCCGATCCACCCGAAGGCCGCGGAGATCCTCGGCTACAAGGCCTACAAGAGTGTCAAGGACGTGCCCGGCGTGATCGACACGGCGGTGTTTGCGATCCCGGCGAAATTCGTCGCCGGCGCGCTCGTCGAGTGCGGCGAGAAGAAAATCCCCGGTGCGGTGCTGATTCCCTCGGGTTTTGCCGAAGCCGGCGCGCCCGAATTGCAGGCCGAGATCGTCGAGGTCGGCAAGAAGTACAACATCCGCCTGATGGGGCCGAACATCTACGGCTTCTATTATACCCCGGCCAATCTTTGCGCCACGTTCTGCACCGCCTATGACGTCAAGGGCCACGCGGCGCTGTCGTCGCAGTCGGGCGGTATCGGCATGGCGATCATCGGCTTCTCGCGTTCGGCGAAGATGGGCGTGTCGGCGATCGTCGGTCTCGGCAACAAGTCCGACATCGACGAGGACGATCTGCTCGCCTTCTTCGAGCAGGACCCCAACACCAATCTGATCGCGCAGCACTGCGAAGACCTGAAGGACGGCCGTGCCTTCGCGGAGGCCGCCAAACGCGTCTCCAAGAAGAAGCCGGTGGTCGTGCTCAAGGCCGGCCGCACTTCTGCGGGTGCCAAGGCAGCGTCGTCGCACACCGGCGCGCTCGCCGGCAACGACAAGATCTATGAGGATGTGTTCAAGCAGTCCGGCGTGATCCGTGCTCGCTCGCTCCGGCAGCTGCTCGAATTCGCCCGCGGCGTACCGGTGCTGCCGACGCCGAAGGGCGAGAATGTCCTGATCATCACCGGTGCCGGCGGCTCCGGCGTGCTGCTCTCCGACTCGGTCGTCGACAACGGCCTGTCGCTGATGCAGATGCCGCCGGATCTCGATGCGGCGTTCCGCAAGTTCATCCCGCCGTTCGGCGCGGCCGGAAATCCTGTGGATATCACCGGCGGCGAGCCGCCGATTACCTACGTCAACACGGTGAAACTCGGTCTCTCCGATGAGCGCATCCACGCGTTGATCCTCGGCTACTGGCACACCATCGTGACGCCGCCGATGGTGTTCGCGCGCAACATGGTCGAGGTGAAGAAGGAGATGGAAGCGAAGGGCTTCGTGAAGCCGATCGTCGCCTCGCTCGCCGGCGACGTCGAGGTCGAGGAAGCCGCCGAGTATCTCTACCAGAACGGCATTCCGGCCTACGCCTATTCGACCGAACTGCCGGTCGAGGTGCTCGGCGCCAAGTACAAGTGGGCCCGCGGCGCGGGTCTGCTCTGATCGTCTGATCTGTCGAAGACCAGAGGCCGCCTCGGACATTGTCCGGGGCGGCTTTTTTCATGAGTCGCCTCGTTGTCGAGGTGGACGGGAAGGGGCGGCATCGGCCCGATCGTTCGAAAACCAGCCCAGGCTTCCTGGCCGCCTTGCGCGGGTTCCGCGCGCCATCCCTTTTCCCGACCGCGTCCGGCCCACCAAGGCAGCTTGCCTTTCGCATCTGATGTGCTACTGATATGTCAGATAAGAATGATGGAGGACCCGCGATGGAGTTGGCTGCAACAGGGATGACCGACCGCCAGCGCAAATATCGCGCGACCTACCGCGAGCGTGTGGTGGGCTGGTACAATGGCTGGCTGCACGTCGTGCTGATCTACACGATCGGCTTCACCGCGCTGTACGTCTATCTGGCCAATGTGCACGACGTGAAGTGGTGGGAATACCTCACCATTCCGGCGGTCTTCCTGATTGCGAACTTCTTCGAATGGGCGGTGCATCGCTTCGTCATGCACCGGCCCTCGAATGTGCCCTTGCTGCGCGCGATCTACAGCCGCCACACCCTGATGCACCATCAGTTCTTCACCGAGGAGGAAATGCGCTTCGCCGATCACCACGATTGGCGCGTCACCTTCTTCCCGCCCTATGCGCTCGTGGTGTTTACCCTGATGTCGATCCCGCCGGCGATCGTCGCAGGGCTCGTGATCTCGGCCAATACCGGCTGGCTGCTGATCACCACGACCACGTCGATGTACCTGATCTACGAATTCATGCATTTCTGCTGCCACGTCGAGGAAAACGCCTTCGTGCGCAACATGCCCTTCGTCAACACCATCCGCCGGCATCATACCGCCCATCATAACCAGTCGATCATGATGGAGCGGAACATGAACCTGACCTTCCCGGTGATGGACTATGTGTTCGGCACCTCCGACCTCAATCGCGGCCTGCTTGGCCACGTCTTCAACGGCTACAGCACGCGCTACGTGAAGACCGACATGCGACGGACGGCGCGGACGCCGCGGGTCGTGGTGAAGGAGCAATCGGTGCCGCATGGCGCAGCTTGAACCCAATCTCGCCGGCCTCGCCTGGTTCGGCCTGCTGTGGAGCGTGTGCTGCATCGGCTTCCTGCAACTGGCCGGGATGTATCCGCTGCGCAGACGCGCCGTTCTGCCGGTGACGATGACGACCGCATTGTGGGCGATGTTGCTCGCCGGCACGCTGGCGTTCGCCTCGGCCGAGCTGCGCTGGACCACCGTCGTTGTCGTGGGCGGTGTGCTGTTCCTGTTCCTGCCCGGGCTGTTTCAGGCGCTGCCGGAATGGTGGCGCGACGGACGCGCGGGATTGCGCCTGTCCTGTTGCGCCATGATTGCGGCGCTGGCGCTGCTGGTCGGCGTGGCTGCACCGTCGTTTCACATGTGGACCTAGAGGGAGGGCTCGATGCCAAGCCACATCAAGCTCATGCTGTCGCTGGCGTGCCTCGCCACGGCGGCCTGCGGATATTTCTTCATGGTCTATCTGGGACAGCAGGGACCGAGCTACGCGGTCGCCTTCCTCGGCGTATTCGCTACCGTCGCGATGTGGATCTTCCCCGAGGTCGTCAAGAAGGACCTCAAGATGCGTCCGCCGGGATCCTGATATGATGCTGCAGCACAGGGAGACTCCGATGGCGAGCTATGCCGGGGACCGTACCATCGACGGCATTTCCGTGCTGGTCGACGGCGAGCCGCTGTCACCGCATTACGACCAGCTTCGTCTCACCGAACACGGATTCGAATGGAGCTACGAGGGGCCGGAGCCGGCACAACTCGCCTTCGCGCTGCTCTATGATCATCTGCACGACGCCACTTCTGCAAAGGCGCTGCACGAGAGCTTCATGCGGCGCATCGTCGCCAATTTCGGCAATGAATGGGAGCTCTCCTCGGCCGATCTCGACGAGGCGGTCGCGGCGCTGCGGTCCGGACCAACGGCCTGACCCCACGCTGATTTCCCGGCGAGAGAATTTTTGAGATGACCCTGACCTGTCGCGCGGCGGTGCTGCACCAGAGCGGAACGCCGCTCTCCATCGAGCGCGTTTCGCTTGCACCACCGATGCCGACCGACGTCGTGGTGAAGGTGCGTGCCGCCGGGCTCTGCCACACCGATCTGGAGGTGATCGACGGATCTCTGCGCTATCCCTTGCCGATGATCCTCGGGCACGAGGCCGCCGGCGTGGTCGAGGAGGTCGGCAGCGCGGTGCGTGACGTGCGCGCCGGCGATCACGTGATCCTGTCCTGGAATCCGCATTGCGGGCATTGCTTTCACTGCGACCGCGGGCAGCCGATCCTGTGCGAGACCTATCTCGCCAGGGGCGCGGAAGGCGTGCATTTCGACGGCGCCTCGAAGGCGCAGCTTATGGGCGGCGGCGGCCTGGCGCATCTGATGTTCCTCGGCGCGTTCTCGGAATATGTCGTGCTGCCGGCGCAGCAGGCGATTGTCGTGCCCAAGGAGATCCCCTTCGATCGCGCCTGCCTGATCGGCTGCGGCGTCATGACCGGCGTTGGCGCCGCGCTCAACGTCGCGGCCATCGGCTATGGCGATACCGTGATGGTCACCGGCTGCGGCGCGGTCGGGCTGGCAGCGGTGCAGGGCGCCCGGCTCGCCGGCGCCGGTGCTGTTATCGCGGTCGACCTCGATGATGCAAAGCTTGCGCTGGCGCGGCAGCTCGGCGCCACACACGCCGTCAACGCGACGCGCGAGGACCCGGTCCAGTTCGCAAGGGAGGCGACGCACGGGCGAGGGGCCGACGTCATCCTCGAGGCGGCGGGCCATCCCACGGCGTTCCGGCAGACCGCGGAGGCGGTGCGGCCGGGCGGCGAGGTGATCTGGCTCGGCAAGATCGACGTCGCGCAGGACGTGAGTTTCCGCTGGGGGGCGTTGATGGGCGAGAAGCGATTTCGCCGCTCGAGCTACGGCGGCGCGCGGCCACGGCGCGACTTCCCCTTGCTGGCGCAGGCCTATCTCGACGGCCGGCTCAAGCTCGACGAACTGATCACTGGCCGCTGCAGCCTCGACGGCATCAATGACGGCTTCGAGGCGTTGCGGCGCGGCCGCTCGATCCGCACGGTCGTCGAGTTCTGAAAGCTCTTAGAGCGTCGAACGCGCAAAACTCTCGATGTAGTCGATCAGGCTGTCGGAGGCTGCGCCGGCGGCATCGACGCGGCGCTCGGCGACGGCTTCGGCGACGTCGGCATGCAGCCGTGCTGCGAGCGGCAGATCGGCCGCTTCCTTGTAATGCTGGTACCAGAATCGGCGCGACAGCCCGTGCATCAGGCCCATGGCGCGGGAGGCGAACTCGTTGCGTGACGCCGCCGAGATCAGTGTGTTGAACTGGTGATCCAGCCGCATGAACAGCAGATCGTCGGATTTTTCCGACGCGCGCCGCATGCCGGCGGCGATCTCGGAGAATTGCTTGCGTTGCTCGCTGGTGGCGCGCTCGGCGGCGCCGCGCGCCATCAGCCGTTCCAGCTCGCGCCGGACCTCGAGCAGGCGGAGCTGGGCCCGCAGGTCGATCTCGGACACCAGTACGCCGCGGCGGGCCAGGATGTTGACGAGGCCGTCGCGCGACAGCCGTTGCAACGCCTCGCGGATCGGGGTGCGGCCGATATCGAGCCGCTTGGCGAGCACGAGCTCGGAGAGCGCGGTGCCGGGCGGCAGTTGCAGCGTCACGATCAGCTCTTCCAGCTCGGCATAGGCGCGATCGGTGAGGGTGACGTCGGCTTGCGGGAGCGGGGCCTGCGCGGCAGTGCGCGGCTTGCCGGCAGCAGCGGACGATGGCCGCGCCGGCCGGCGGCTTCCTGCTGCGCGGGCGCGCACCGTGCTGGATCGTTTGCTCGAATCGGCCATCGGGATCTTGAGTGCTGCTGTACAGCAGATATCTCACACGCCCCGATGGCACTGACAAGGCCGCTCGATCGGCGCCACACCGAATCCGGCCGCATGCAGCCAACAGCGGCGCATCATCAGTGCGAAATGCTCTCCAGCGTGCGGCCACGGGTTTCCTCTCCGAGCACCAGCACCGCCAGCGCCGCCACCACGAACGCGCCGGCGCCCAGCGCGAACACGCCGCTCTGTCCCGCCGCAGGCAAGATCACGCCGATCACATAGGGGCCGATCAGCGAACCGATTCGGCCGACCGCGGAGGCAAAACCGGTTCCAGTGGCGCGGACATGGGTCGGGTACAGTTCGGGCGTATAGGCGTAGAGCGCCGACCACATGCCGAACAGGAAGAACTGCATGCAGAGGCCGGCGATGATGAGCTGGGTCTGGTCCGCCGCCGAGCCGTAGAAGTGGCAGGCGATCGCGCCGCAGAGCAGGTTCATCACCAGCGTCGCCTTGCGGCCCCAGGATTCGACGAGCCAGGCGGAGACCAGGAAGCCGGGGATGCCCGCGAGCGAGATCAGGATGGTGTAGAACACCGATTTGGTGATCGGGAATCCCTTGGCCTGCAGCAGTGCGCCGAGCCACGTGGTCAGCCCGTAGAAGCCGAGCAGGGCGAAGAACCACAAGGTCCACAACATCGTGGTCCGCTTGGCGTAGATGCCCGAAAACAGCGTCCTCAGGCCGGTCACTTCGGATGCAGGCGCCGCGGCCTGGCGCACAACAGGCGGCAGCTCCTTGCTGCCGAGACGATCGCGGACCCTGCTTTCGATGTCGCGCACGGTCGCTTCGGCCCGTTCGGAATAGCCGTGGGAAGCGAGCCAGCGCGGCGATTCCGGAACGTAGCGTCGTACCACAAGCACGAAGACGGCCGGGATCGCCTGCAGGATGAAGACCCAGCGCCAGTCGGCGGCCTGCAGCACGAAGTAGGTCAGCAGGCCCGACGCGATGAAGCCGAGCGGCCAGAACCCTTCGAGGAATGCGATGTAGCGGCCGCGGTTGCGGGCCGGCATGATCTCCGAAACCATCGACTGCGCGACCGGAAACTCCATGCCCATGCCGAAGCCGAGCAGCAGACGGGATGCGCCGAGCGCGGTCGCGGTCGTCGAGAGACCACAGAACAGGCTGCCCAAGCCCCAGAAGATCATGCTGACCTGGAAGACGCGGGCGCGGCCGAAACGGTCGGCCAGCAGGCCGGCGGACGCGGCGCCGACGAACATGCCGAGGAAGCTCATGCTGGACAGCAGCCCGGTTTCCGCCGTCGACAGGCCGAAGGTCTGGCGGATCGAGCCGAGCACGAAAGTCAGCGCGGCCAGGTCCATGCTGTCGAAGAACCATGCGGTTGCGATGATCCCGAAGATCCATCGCTGATAGGAGGTCAGCGGCAGCCGTTCGAGCCGTGCCGCGATGTCGGCGACCTGCTGCGCCTGCGCGGTGCGCGCGACGGCGGCCGGAGCCCGGCTTCCGGCCGATGCGGTGACGTCGGAAACGGTCATGCTGTCCTCCCCAAGTGGACGTTGCCGGGCTCTTGTCGGCCCGTTCCATAAAATGTCACACGGATAGCAGTGATATGTCAATTGGTGATCACGCGCGAATTAGCGGCGTGAACCGACCTGCGGCGCCGGACAGGACCGGGGATGAATCGGCGCGGAGCGCGGGCCTTCTGTGGTCTGACCGACGTTCGATGCCGCTTCGGACATCTTCCGAAGCGGCATCAAAGCCCGGTTAACGACTTCCGAGAAATCGGGGCATGTCCGATAATCCGGCCTTAATGGGGGGCCGACTAAAAGTCTCGTGGTTGCAATGTGCCGGACGCCTGGGGGTATCCGGTGTTGCGTCCGGAGGAGGCGTTTCCCCATCATGTCAGTTCAGGTCGATCCGGATTTTGCGAGCGACGATCGCGCAAGGGCGCAGATCGGCGCGGCGGTGAGCTATCTGCTCAGGGACGCGACCGGTGCGGCGCGTGAGCATGCGGTCGAGATGATTATCGAGATGGTCCGCGATGTCGCAAGCCGGCCGGCCGACCTCGAAGCGGCGTCCCTTCAGCCGCTCATGAGCGGCGTCACCTATCGGGATTTTGTGATCGATGCCTACCGGCGCGATGTCGATCGCTGGCGCGCGACGATCCGCCGGTCTAACGGCAAGAAGATCCGGATCGCTTCTCCGCCGTCGGTGCGCGACGAGGCGACGACGACAGCGGATGCGATCACCGCCGAGAAGGCCATCGAGTTCGCCAAGCGCGCGATCGATATGGGCGAGGTGCTCTGACCACACTGCCCGAGGGTGCATTCGCCGCGAAAGTCCCGGCGATGCCACCGACCCTATGCTTGGGACGCGCGATGTGCTCCGATGCGACGGCTGCGTCGGTTCCGGAGCCGTCAGCGGAATCTTGATCCATCGTACCCCAGCAGAGAGAAGCCATGCCTTCCGAACTCCGTTCGCCCCGTCTGGCGGTCCTGATCGACGCCGACAACGCATCTGCCAGGATCGCCGATGGGCTGTTCGAGGAGATCGCCAAGATCGGCGAGGCCAGCGTGCGCCGCATCTATGGCGACTTCTCCAATCCAAGGTCCAAGGGCTGGGCCGACATTCTGTCCAAGCACGCCATCATCCCGCAGCAGCAATTCGCCTATACGACCGGCAAGAATGCCTCCGACATCACCCTGGTGATCGACGCGATGGATCTGCTGCACAGCGGCCGGTTCGATGGATTCTGCCTGGTGTCGTCGGACAGCGATTTCACCCGGCTCGCCGCCCGCATCCGCGAGCACGGCATCGACGTGTTCGGGTTCGGCGAGCAGAAGACGCCGGAGAGCTTTCGGCAGGCCTGCCGCAGGTTCGTCTATACTGAGAATTTGCGCGGCGGCGTGACGAGCAATCAGGACGCAGCGGTGCGCGCCCAGCCATTGCAGCCGCCCGACGCCGCCACGCCCATCCTCAAGAAGGTGATCGGCCAGATGGCCAGCGAAGACGGCTGGGTGACGCTTGGTGAGGTCGGACGGCAGCTGGCCAATCTGGCGTCGGATTTCGATCAAAGGACCTACGGCTTCCGCACCCTGAGCGAACTGGTGCGCAGGACAAATGCCTTCGAGATCGAGCAGCCCAAGGGCGGGACGACGCGAATCCGCATCAAGCCTTCAGTTGACACCCCTGCGAAAGCATCTCCAAGACGGCGAACGCCAAGACGGCGAGCCGATCAAAGACCGCCGGAATGAACGGCGCGCAGCGCGCTTCTGCTCTGAACCATCTCCGAATCTGAACCAACGATGAATGCTGCTTCGGACATGATCCGGAGCAGCATTTTCGTTTGTGCGGGAACCGGAGCGAGTTGCTGCGGAACTGGAATTTGCGCGCAACTTGCCGCGTTGGAACTGGAACGTCTCGTTCCCTCCGATGTTGAAGGGGCGTCTCATAGCTCGGAGGAGGAGAATCATGAACAAGCGTTTTGCTGTTTCCATTGTTGCTGCTGCGTCGCTGCTCGCGTCCGGCTCGGCCTTCGCACAGTCGACGACTGCGGCGGGCGCCGCGAACGGTGCACGGACCGGTGGCGAGATCGCAGGCCCGGTTGGTGAGATCGTCGGCGGCACGGTCGGTGCTGCGGTCGGTGCCGGCCTCGAGATTCCGAATGCGGTGATCACGTCGATACCGCGCGACGAGCCGTCGGTCGTGGTGCGCGAGCGCGTCGTGGTCGGCGAGCCGCTGCCCGACACCGTCGTGCTGCGTCCGGTGCCGCGCTACACCGAATACCGCTACGCGATCGTCAATGATCGCCGCGTGATCGTGGAGCCGCGCACCCGCAGGATCGTCAAGATCATCGACTGATCGCGTTTATTTCCCCGTCATTGCGAGGAGCTCGCGACAAAATTGCAAAGCAATTTTGCGCTGAAGCGACGAAGCAATCCATTGCACCGCATATGCTGAAGCGTGGATTGCTTCGCTTCGCTCGCAATGACGGGCGTGGGAACATGTCATCCTCGCGGGCACATCACCCGTGGGGATTTTCGTGGTCTCATGAATACCGGCATGGCACAGGCCCGCTTTTTTCATGAGGCGCCTGGTTGGCCTGACGGCCCGATCCCCTAGACTGGTCCGCAATAAGCGGACGCAGCCAGCGGCCGCCTGAGGCAAGAGCAGGGTGGAAACATGGGTCGGAAGATCGCGATCGTCGGCGCGGGTGCGGTCGGCGGCTATGCCGGCGCGCATATGGTGCAGGCGGGTGAGGACGTCACCTTCATCGATCCCTGGCCCGAGCATGTCGAGCACATGCGCAAGCACGGATTGCGCGTCACCCACGCGATGGATGTTGCGGAATTCTCGGTGCCGGTGCGCGCGCTGCACGTCACCGATGCGCAGCAGCTGGCTAAGGAGAAGCCGGTCGACATCGCCTTCGTCTGCATGAAGTCCTACGACACCGCTTGGGCGACCATGCTGATCCGGCAATATCTGGCCGCCGACGGCTACGTCGTGTCGCTGCAGAACTGCATGAACGAGGAGACGATCGCCGGCATTGTCGGCTGGGGCAAGACGCTCGGCTGCATCGCGAGCAGCATCACCGTCAACCTGCCCGAGCCCGGCCATATCCATCGTGGCGCCGGCAAGGGCGGTGCTGATCACACCGTGTTCCGCGCCGGCGAGGTGCACGGCCGCATCACCGCGCGGGCGGAGGAAGTTTGCCGCCTGGTCGGCACTTCCGACAGTGCCAGGGTGACCTCCAATCTCTGGGGCGAGCGCTGGTCGAAGCTCGTCGCCAACGTGATGGGCAACGGGCTGTCGGCCTGCACCGGCTTGCCGGGCGGCGAGGTGCTGCAAAGCGAACCGCTGCGCCGCTTCTCGACGCGGCTTGGCAGCGAGGCGATCCGCGTCGGCCAGGCGCAGGGCTATCAGCTGGAGGAGATCCTGCATCTGCCGCCGGAGACGATCGCGCGTGCCGGCGAGGGCGACGAGGCCGCGACGCGCGCCTGCGACGAGCAGCGCTTCAAGGATGCCAAGCGCACCTCATCGGCGCAGCGCCCCTCGATGGGCCAGGACATGCAGAAGGGCCGCCGCACCGAGATCGAGTTTCTCAACGGCTTCGTGGTGCGCGAGGGCGAGAAGCTTGGCCTGGCATGCAATGCCAACGCCGCGCTGACCGACATCGTCAAGCGCGTCGAGCGCGGCGAACTCACGCCCGATCCGCGGCATATCACGGAGTTGAGGCTGAATTGAGCGATCTCACGATGTCTGGCTCCGGCGCGGCGGGCCCGCGGGAGGCAACGTGCGCTGGAAGCTCGGCCGCGCAGCGTGCTGCTCGTAGTAGCGGGTCAGATGCGGCGCAGCGGCAAGCACGCTGGCGCCTTCAGGCGCCTGCCGTACCCGATGCAGGATCGGCAGCAGATTGAGGTCGGCGAATGTGAGATCGCTGCCGACGAGGTAGCCGCGCGGCGCGACCGCCTTGTCGAGAACCTCGATCTGCGCCTGCAGCGCCGGCATGATTGCGTCGATCGTTGCACGATCGGGGCCGCCATCGGCGGTGTTCGGCGCGATATAGGCGAACAGGTACGTGCGGATCAGGGTGTGGTCCATCAGGGTGTTGACGAGCGAGATCCACTGCTCAGTCAGCGCGGCCAGCCGCAGGTCGTCCGGAAACAGATACGGCGCTGGGAAGCTGCGGTCGAGATAGCCGGCAATCGCCTTGGACTCGAACAACTCGAAATCGCCGTGGCGCAGCACCGGCATCTTTCCGAACGGATGGATCGCATAGAGCTCCGGCGCGCGCAGCGGGCATTCGGTCAACTTGTAGTCGATACGCTTTTCCTCGCACACCAGCCGGATAGCGTGCGTGTAGGTCGAGCGAGTCGAGCCGATGATTTCCGGAGTGGTCATGGAGATCTCCCGTACCGTCAGTGCGCGATCGCAGCGATGCGGTCGAGCGCGGATGACCAGCCGATCACGTGGCGGTCGCCAATATCCTTGTTCTCGAAGCGCGCCTGCAGCAGCACGAGCCGCGTGCCGCCGGGGGCGGCTTCAAAGCTCACCGCGACCTCGCTTTCGTGGCCGCGCGCGCCGTTCTCGTCTTCCCAGGCCCAGGTGAAGGAAAGACGGTGCGGCGGCTCGACGATGCGATAGACACCGCTGGTTGCGACCACGCCGCCGTCGGGCCGCCGCATCGTGGTGCGCCAGCGGCCGCCAGTCTTCACGTCGAGCAGGTCGACCGACGGCACGTGGCCGTCCGGCGCCCACCATCGCAGCAACTGCGCAGGCTCGATCCAGAGCGCGAACAGCACATCCGGCGGGGCGGCGATCAGCCGTTCGATGCGCAACGTCGTGTCGGTGTCGCTCATGACTTCCTCCGCTTCGGCGTTTGCGCGGCGGCCAGCGCTTCGAGGCGATCGAGCGCTGCCGACCAGTGCTGCCGGTGGCGCGACAGCCAGCTCTCCATCGGCGCCAGCGCATCGGCGCGCAAGCGCACGAAACGCCATTGCCGCTCGATCCGGCGCTCGATCAGCCCGGCCGCCTCCAGCACCTGCAGGTGCCGCGTGATCGCAGGCGTGCTGATGGCAAACGGCTCCGCGACCTCACCGACGTTCAGCTCGCCGCGGGTCAGCAGCCGATCGAGGATCGCACGCCGGGTCGGATCGGCGAGCGCCGCGAATAGATCGTCGAGCTGAGGCCGAGCTGCGGCCGGCATGGGAAAGTCTCGAAGTTGATTAACGAGTTCATTAAATAACATAGTTGTTAAATAATGCAATCGTTAAATAGCAGCGTCGATCGAGTTGCTCCGTCGTCCGTGCGAGGAGTGACGCGGCCAAGCAATCCACCGATCGGCAGATGCGGATCAACCTAATCTCACCGCGCTACAGCAACTGCCTCACCCCCATCCCATGCATGAAGCGCTCGCGGATCTGCACGGGGTCGCGGCGGGTGGTGCCGGTGCCGGGCTTGTCGTCGATGCGGACGCCGATCAGGGTCGGGCCGGAGGCCTGTTTCGACTGCGCGATCAGCCGCTCGAAATCGTCCTCGTCGGCGGCCCAGGAGCTGCTCGCAATCCCGCTGGCAAGCGCGACCGCGACGATGTCGGTATGGCCCGCCGCAGGCGTCGGCTGGCTGCCCGTGATCTGGTAGATGCCGTTGTCCATCACCACCATGGTGAGATTCTTCGGCGCCAGCGTAGCGATGGTCGAGAGGCAGCCGAGCTGCATCAACAGCGAGCCGTCGCCTTCGAGTGCGAACACGCGCCGCTTGGGCTGCGCAAGTGCGACGCCGAGCGCGATCGGAAACGCCAGCCCCATGCTGCCCAGCATGTAGAAATTCTCAGGACGATGGCCGGCGGCCCAAAGATCAAAGTTGGTGTTGCCGATGCCGCCGATCACGGCCTCGTCCTTCAGCCCGGCGACAAGGCGCTGGGTGAGCTCGAAGCGGTTCATCACCTTGGTGTTGCGCGCGTGGGTGCTGGTCATGGCCGATCTCACTTGTCGAAGGTCTTGCCGCCGGTCAACAGCGGCGAGAGGATCAGCGCCACCGGCGCCTGGGTGGTGACGGCCTGCTTGATCGAGCGGTCGGCAATGAATTCGAGCTCGTCGAGCCGGGTGATGGTGTGATGTTCCATCGCCAGCGAATCCAGCACCGGGCGCATGGTGCGGCAGACCAGTGCCTGGCCGTAATTGAACTCGCCGAGCGTGCCGCGCTCGGAGATGAACATGATCAGCGGGATCTGGTAGGGCACCGCGAGAGAGGCCAGCACGTTGGCAAGCGTGGCAAAGCCCGAGGTCTGCATCAGCACCGCGCCGCGCGTCCCGGCCATCCAGGCGCCGGAGACGATGCCGACGGCTTCTTCCTCGCGCGCGGTCGGAAACGTCGTGAAATAGGGATCGGCGTGCAGGTCCTTGATCAGCGTGGTCAGCACCCGGTCGGGCACATAGGGCACCAGCTTGATCTCGTTCCGCTTCAGCGTCTGCAGCACGATGCCGTGCCAGGTGGTCGCTGACTGGGCTTTATCTTTGGACGAGGCTTGTTCCGCGGCCGCCATCCGGTTCTCCCTCTCGCGCGGCGCTGATGGCCGCTTGCCGCTCGAAACTTGACGCTGACCATGCGATTGTCAACATGCCCCGGCCGCATCGCGATCTGCGGAATTCGGTCATCGCAGCGCCGAACCGCCGTGCGATACAGGCGGTAACGACAAAGAGACGGAACGATCACGGGACGGGAGGCGTCGATGGCCGGATGGGTCTGGCGGACCGCCATTGCGGCAGCGGCCATGGTGATGGCCGGCCTTGCGTCCGCGCAGCCATACCCGGCAAAGGCCGTTCACATTCTCGTCCCATACCCGCCCGGCGGCGGCGTCGACGTTCTGACGCGGACGCTCGCCGAGGTGGTGTCGAAGACCTGGACGCAGTCGATCGTGGTGGAGAACCGGCCCGGCGCCGGCGGGGTGATCGCCTCGCAGGCGATCGCGAGCGCCGCGCCCGACGGCTATAACCTGATCATGGTGGCGAGCGGCCACGCCACCAATCCGTTCCTTTATCCGAAGCTGCCTTACGACACGTTCAGGGATTTTTCGCCGATCTCGCTGCTCGCGTCGTCGCCGAACGTGCTGCTGGTGCGCGCGGACTCGCCGTTCAAGTCGGTCAGTGACGTCATCGCCGCGGCGAAGGCCAAGCCGGGCAGCCTGTCGTTCGCCGATGCCGGCAACGGCACCTCGACCCATCTGGCCGGCGAGTTGCTCAACAGTCTTGCCAAGATCGATCTCAACGCGATCCCCTACAAGGGCGGTGCACCCGCGATCAACGATCTGCTCGGCGGACAAATTCCGATGTCGTTCAACAACGGGCCGGAATCGGTCGGGCAGTTGCAGGCCGGCACGGTCCGCGCGCTGGCGGTGACGACGGGCTCGCGCGCGCCGTTCTTGCCCGATGTGCCCAGCATGTCGGAGACCGTGCCGGGCTACGACACCGAGGTGTGGTGGGGGCTGCTCGGACCCGGCAACATGCCCGCCGATCTCGTCGCGAAGATCTCGCATGATTTCGTCGCGGCCGTAAACACCGATGCCGTGAAGGAGCGTCTCGGCAAGCTCGGCGCGATCTCGATCGGCTCGACGCCGGAGCAATTCGCGGCCAAGATCAAAGCCGACTACGACAAATGGGGCCCGATCATCAAGGCCGCCGGCATGAAGGCGGAGTAAGAAGATGGTTGCGCCCGAGATTCCCGCCTGCCTGCCGCCGCGTCCAGTGACGCCGCCGAGAGAGAAGTTGCCGCCAAAGGCCTGCGATACGCATGCGCATGTATTCGGCCCGGCGGACCGCTTCCCCTATGCCGCCGATCGCAGCTACACACCGCCGGACGCGCCGCTCGCGAGCTATCTCGGCATGCTCGATGCGCTCGGTTTCACCCGCGGCGTGCTGGTGCAGGGCAGCGCGCACGGCCACGACAATTCGGCGATGCTGGACGCGCTGCAGCGCGAGCCGGCGCGGCTGCGCGGCGTCGCGGTGGCCGATGCCGACGTGGCGGCGGGCACGCTGCGGCAATGGCATGTGCTCGGCGTGCGCGGCTTGCGCTTCAACCATTTCTTCCGCGGCGGGCAGTTGCACTATCGCGGCGGCATCCCCCTCGATGTTGCCGAGACGCACGCGCCCGTGATGGCCGAGCTCGGCTGGCATTTGCAGCTCTGGATCGATGTAAAGGATCTGCCCGACACGGTCCCGACGCTGAAGGCGCTGGGCCTGCCGGTCGTGGTCGATCACATGGGCCGCACAGATGCTGCCGCCGGCACCAATACTGCGGGCTTTCAGAGCCTGCTGCGCGCGGTCGGCGAGGGCTGGTGCTGGGCCAAGCTCTCAGGTGCGCATCGCCTGAGCCAGCGGGCGCCGGATTATCCGGATGCGCGGCCGTTCCACGAGGCGCTGGTGTCAGCCAACTCCGAACAGCTGGTGTGGGGCGGCGACTGGCCGCATCCGCGCGTCGAGGGCGACATGCCCGACGCCGGCCACCTGCTGACGCTGTTCCAGGCGTGGACGCCGGATGTGGCGACCCGGCACCGCATCCTCGTCGACAATCCCGCACGACTCTATGGCTTCCCAAACTGAAAGCTGCCCGAAGACATGACCGTCAACAACAAGCGCGTGTTCTACGTCAAATACCTCGCCCACGAGATCTACGTCGACATCCTGAAGAAACGGCCGGATGTCCGGCTCGACCGTCTCGAGAACGAGACGCCGGAAGCGGCGTTCGCACCTGTCCTCGCCGACGCGCATGCCTACCAGATCGGCGCGGCGCGCGACGAGCTGGCGCCGCATTTCCATGCCCATGCCGAGCTGCTGAAGCGCGCGCCGAACCTGTTGATCGTGTCGTCGAACGGCGCCGGCTTCGATCCCGTCGATGTCGATGCCTGCACGAAGGCCGGCGTGCTTGTGGTCAACCAGTCCGGCGGCAACGCCAATTCGGTTGCCGAGCACGCGCTGGGCATGATGCTGACGCTGTCGAAGCGCATCATCCAGTCCGACCGCCGGCTGCGGCGCGAGGCCAACGTCAACCGCAACGATCTGATCGGCAACGAGCTGAACGAGAAGACCGTCGGCATCGTCGGCCTCGGCAACGTCGGCCGCCGCATCGCCGAGCTGTGCAAGGGCCTGCTGCATATGAAGGTGATCGCTTACGATCCGTACCTGACGGCCGAGGAGATGGCGAAGCGGGGCGGGGAGAAGGTCGAGCTCGACGATCTCTTGCGCCGGGCCGATTTCGTCTCGATCTCCTGTCCGCTGGACAACAAGAGCCGAGGCATGATCGGCGCGCGCGAATTCGCGCTGATGCAGCCGCCCGCCTATTTCGTTACCACCGCGCGCGGCTTCATCCATGACGAGAAAGCATTGGAAGAGGCATTGCGAGAGAAGCGCATCGCCGGCGCAGGCCTCGACGTCTGGGCCAAGGAGCCGCCGCCGCCGGATCATCCGCTGTTGCAGTTCGACAATGTGCTGGCAAGCCCGCACACCGCCGGCGTCACCCGCGAGGCGCGCATCAACATGGGCCGGATCGCGGCCGAGCAGATCCTCGACGCCCTCGACGGCAAGCGCCCGCCGCGCATCATCAATCCCGAGGTCTGGCCGGTTTATGCCAGAAGGTTCGAGAAGGCGTTCGGGTTCATGCCGGGGTAGGTCGACGGTCATTGCTGTCAACGATGAAGTCAGCCAGCTGAGGTGAGCACGCTGGTCAGGCCTCCGTCTTGCGGGGCCGCGGCTGCGCGCGGCCAAAATATCGAAAACAACCCCATGCAAAGAAGCTGACGGCTGCCGGCGGTTCGACCGGGTAGCTTGACGCGTCGGGCAACTCAGGGGTAGATTTCCAATATTCAGAAATCGTCGAAGCGCCCGGCCTTGCGGGACGAGAGACCGCAAGGGCGGAGGGAACTGTCCCGCCAGTGCGTGCCTCACACAAATGATCAATCGTACGAGTGTTGTTGCAGGCGCAAAAAAACACCGGAGAAAATCTCCTTCGTGGTAGCCTCGATCGAGGCAATAAACCCACTGCCAAAGCACCGCCCCACAACGCGTCCGTTGTTATTTTCCCTGAGATATCGACGGCTTAGCCCGATATCGCCATCTTCCCTTTGTGCTCGCCCGTTCGAGGCACGGAAGGAAGAAGTGTCATGCGACAGGTCCAGTCATTGCTCCGCAACGCGCACGCCAGGATCGGCCGCCGTCTTGCGCAGATCGTCGCGATCGCTGCCGCCAGCCTGCCCCAGGCCGGCGCGTAGTTTCCACCGCTGCGCAGCGCCGCATCCGCGCGCGCCGAATTAACTCACCACCATTTCGCGTTAGTGCTAACGTGGTACCCCCGGGCTCTGCCGGCGCAGCAGGGAGGGTTTCCATGTCGCGTTTCGTCGTTCAATTCATGAAGGACGTGCTCGGCGGCAACGGCCGCGAGCGCGAAGTTTGCCAGGGTGAACTCGAGGTCGACGCCTCGAGCGAAGGCCAGGCCACCGAGATGGCCAAGCTCAAATTCTGTCAGGAACAGGCGCTCTGCGACTGGTCATTGCATGCCGACCGCATCCGGATCGAAGCGGCCGACTTGCGAGTGACCTGATGCGTCCAGAGCCCCGTTCCGATTGAATCGAAACGGGGCTCTGGATTTTCGTTTGACGCGTTTTCTTGACGCGAACCGGTATCCACCTCGCACTTGAAAACGCTTAGGCCGATTACTCCGGCAGGATGCGCACTGCACCCTTCGCCGCGCTGCTTGCGAACGCCGCGTAGGCCTTCAGCGCGGTCGAGACGGCGCGCTTGCGCGGCGCGGCCGGCTTCCACGCCGCATTGCCCTTGGCTTCCATCGCCGTGCGGCGGCGCTTCAGTTCGGCATCGTCGACCTTGAGGTTGACCTTGCGGTTCGGGATGTCGAACTCGATGATATCGCCTTCCTCGACGAGGCCGATCAGGCCGCCTTCGGCGGCTTCCGGTGAGACGTGCCCGATCGACAGGCCGGACGATCCGCCGGAGAAGCGGCCGTCGGTGATCAGCGCGCAGGCCTTTCCGAGGCCCTTCGACTTCAGATAGCTGGTCGGATAGAGCATCTCCTGCATGCCCGGGCCGCCGCGCGGACCTTCATAACGGATCAGCACGACATCGCCGGCCTTGACCTTGTTGGTCAGGATGGCGTCGACCGAGGCGTCCTGGCTCTCGAAGATGCGGGCTGGACCCGAGAATTTCAGAATGCTCTGATCGACGCCGGCGGTCTTCACGATGCAGCCGTCCTCGGCGAGGTTGCCGAACAGCACGGCGAGACCGCCGTCCTTGGAATAAGCGTGCTCGGCGTTGCGGATGACGCCCT
Organism: uncultured Bradyrhizobium sp.; assembly: GCF_947648125.1. Lineage (GTDB taxonomy): Bacteria > Pseudomonadota > Alphaproteobacteria > Rhizobiales > Xanthobacteraceae > Bradyrhizobium. The sequence goes on from NZ_CANSMR010000006.1 coordinate 201,274, forward strand.
CGGCGCGATCGATATCGACGTCGTCGAAGCGGCGGTCCTGGCTGAAGGCTTCCTGGGTCGGCACGCCGCCCGGCGCGGCGCGGTAGAAGTTGCGCACCCTGTCGCTCGTGGTCCGCACCACATCCCAGCGGTTCAGCGCGTCGTCCAGCGTCGCCGCATGCACGGTCGGTCCGTCGGTCGTGAGCAGTTTGGCGCGGTCGAGCTCGCCGAGGATCGCCATGATGCCGCCAGCGTGATGCACGTCCTCCATGTGGACGTCCTGCACCGACGGCGCGACCTTGCACAGCACCGGCACCTTGCGCGACAGCCGGTCGATATCGGCCATCGTGAACGGCACTTCGCCCTCGCGCGCGGCGGCGAGCAGATGCAGCACGGTGTTGGTGGAGCCGCCCATCGCGATGTCGAGCGTCATCGCGTTCTCGAACGACTTGAAGTTCGCGATGTTGCGCGGCAGCACCTTGGCATCGTCCTGCTCGTAGTAGCGGCGGGCGAGATCGACGATCAGATGGCCAGCCTCGACGAACAGGCTCTTGCGGTCGGCATGCGTCGCCAGCACCGAGCCGTTGCCGGGCAGCGCGAGGCCAAGCGCCTCGGTCAGGCAGTTCATCGAATTCGCGGTGAACATGCCGGAGCAGGAGCCGCAGGTCGGGCAGGCCGAGCGCTCGATCACCTCGACCTCTTCGTCCGACACGTTGGAGTCGGCGGCCGCGACCATCGCATCGATCAGGTCGACCGCGCGCTTCTTGCCCTTGAGCAGGACCTTGCCGGATTCCATCGGACCGCCCGAGACGAACACGGTCGGGATGTTCAGGCGCAGCGTCGCCATCAGCATGCCGGGGGTGATCTTGTCGCAGTTGGAGATGCAGACCATCGCGTCGGCGCAATGCGCGTTGACCATGTATTCGACGCTGTCGGCGATCAGTTCGCGCGAGGGCAGGCTGTAGAGCATGCCGTCATGGCCCATCGCAATGCCGTCATCCACCGCAATGGTATTGAATTCCTTGGCGACGCCGCCGGCCTTCTCGATTTCCCGCGCCACCAGCTGGCCGAGGTTCTGCAAATGCACATGGCCGGGCACGAACTGGGTGAAGGAGTTGACCACCGCGATGATCGGCTTGCCGAAATCCTCGTTCTTCATGCCGGTGGCGCGCCACAGGCCGCGGGCACCCGCCATGTTGCGGCCATGGGTGGTTGTGCGGGAGCGATAGGCGGGCATCGTAAATCCTTGGGCTATGGCCATTTTTTAGGGAGATGGCAGCCCTTATGCCCGCCCGTGGATGCGGATTCAAGCGCGGAACCGCATGGCTGAACCCCGCTATCTGACTTCGATCCCGGCCCTCGTGGCGACGGCAGGCGCCAGACCGGCCGCGGCTCGTTTTCGCGGCGCCCTTTCGATCCGATTGTCTCAATCCTCGAACCTGAATCGGAAGGCCTCGCCATGCCGGACCACGCGGCCCGCGGTCGGGGCGGGGAAGTGCCCGGTCAAGAGATAGCTCGGCGTATCCGCCAATTCCTCCAGCAGCGTCATGCGGGTGGCGAGCGCCGCCGCGGGATCGACATCCGCGGCATTCGACAGCCACGGCTCCGCGCACTGGATCGGATGATGGATCACGTCGCCCGACATCACGGCATGATCGCTGCCGCCGTTGAGATGAATCTGCATGTTGCCGGCGGTGTGGCCCGGCGCCGGCGCAAAGCGCAGGCCGGCGTCGCGGTCGTCGAACAGCAGGTGATCGGTCTCGACGAATTCGGCCTGGCCGGCCGCGACGACAGGCAGCACCGAATCCTCGAACGCGCCGTGATTGACCGGTGTGGGCGGAGTTGCCCGGTGCGCGGCCTCCCAGTGCCGGAATTCGGCGCGCCCCATCAGATAGCGCGCCTTCGGAAAGGTCGGCACCCAGCGCGCGTTGATCAGCCGCGTGTTCCAGCCGACATGGTCGACATGCAGATGCGTGCACATCACGAAGTCGACCTGTTCGGGCCGCACGTCGAGCGCGGCCATGTTCTCCAGATAGGGCTGGTTGAGATTGTTCCAGGCCGGCACGCGCGGGCGCGGCTTGTGATTGCCGCAGCAGGTGTCGACGACGGCGGTCCAGCGCGGCGTCCGCACCAGATAGGAGTGGTGGCTCAGGATGAAGCGGCCGGTCTCCGGCTCGATATAGCGGTGATCGAGCCAGCTTCGGTTCGCGGCGATCACCTCGTCGGTGACATTGGCGAACAGCCATGTCTTGTCGAAGGCAAGCGAGGGGATTTCGACCAGGCGGTCGATGCGCATGCTGCCGATGGTGATCTGGCGCATGCGGTGCTCAGTTCTTGATGAGGTCGCCGAACGGCACCCAGCGCGTGCCGTCGTAGCGGATCAGTTGCAAGCTGGTCATCGGCGTATACCGCTGCGGCGAATTGCTGACCGCGGTGCCGTTGATCAGCATCGGTAGATGCAGATCCCTGATGCTGGTCGCCTGTTTCATCACATTGGCGCGGGTGAGGTCGTTGCCGGCGGCCTTCAGCACCGCGACCAGCGTCTGTGCGATGGTGTAGCCATAGACATTGAGCCAGTCGCTCTTGTTGGCGTCGGGCAGATATTTGTCCATGAAGGCGACCCATTCCTTGTAGCCGGCGTCGTCCTTCAGCGCCGGGTCGGTCGAGTCCTTCAGATACTGGCTCGAGATCACGCCGGTGGAATTGTCCTTTCCGGCGGGTTCGAGCACGCCGCTGATCGAGGCCGAGACGTTGGAGATGATGGTGGTGGGCTTCCACCCGATCTCGCCGATCTTGCGGATCGCTTGCGCCGCGAATTTCGGCGTTGCCGCGACCAGCACGACGTCGGCGCCGCTGCTCCTGAGCAGCAGGATCTGCGTATCGACGGTGGGGGCGGTGGTCTCGTAGGCCGCGCGAGCCGCGATCGCCTCGGTGCTGCCGAGGCCTTCCTCCAGCGCCTTCAGATAGTCATTGCCGAGGTCGTCATTCTGATAGAGCACACCGACCCTGGCGTTCGGGTGGCTCGCCTTGATGTATTTGGCGTAGGCGATCGCCTCGTCGCGATAGGTCGGCTGCCAGCCGACGGTCCACGGAAAGTTCTTCGGGTCGTCCCACTTCGCCGCGCCCGAGCCGAGGAAGAGCTGCGGCACCTTCCTGTCGTTGAGATATTTGTGCACGGCGCTGTTGGTCGGCGTGCCGACGCCGCCGAAGATCAACAGCACCTCGTCGCTCTCGACCAGGCGACGGGTCTGTTCCACCGTTTTCGGCGGGCTGTAGGCGTCGTCGGCGATCATCATCTGGATACGCCGGCCGTTGATGCCGCCCTCGTCATTCACCTTGCGGAAATAGGCATCCGCCGATTTCGCGATTTGCGCGAATGCCGAGACGGGGCCGGACAGCGGCGCGGTGGTACCGATCTTGATCGTCCTGTCGTCGGCGCCAGAGTCATATTTCGCGCTCTCGGCCCGCACGGCGCCGGCGGCGATCAGCGGCAGCAGCAAAAAGGCCGCGCGCAAATGAGAGCGGACGAGGCGCGCCATGACGGAATCTCCCCAGATTGCTCTCCGCCTCTTCGGGCGGAGTTGAAACGCGAATACTTCGCCCGCCGCCTGCGCGGCTTTCGGGCTACAACCGCCGCCGTACAGACGAACGATCGTTCGTACGGTTGACTAGCGAACGATCGTTCGTTAGTCAAGGCGCCATGGCGGCTTCCACATCCAGCGCGGCCGAGGCGGTCGTGACCTCCACCCGCGAGCGCATCCTCAGCGAGGCGCTCAGCCTGTTCGCGCAAAGCGGCTATAGCGGCGCGTCGATGCGCGAGCTCGCGCGCCGCGTCGGCATCCGCGAGAGCAGCCTCTACAATCATTTTCCGGGCAAGGCCGCGATCCTCGAGGCGATCGTCAGCGAGCACGGTCCGGCGAGTTCGGCCGATCGGCTCGAGGCGCCGCGCTACCGGCAGCTCGTGCAGCAGCCGAGCGCTTTCTGCCGCCAGTTCGCGCTCGACCTCGTCGAACAATGGTCGGATCCGCGCGAGCATCAGTTCCAGAAGGTCATCACCGCCGAGCGCAACCGTGTGCCCGGTATCCGCGCCAAGTTCGCCGACCATTTCTATGCGCGCGAACAAAGCCTTATGACGGACTACTTCCGCGGCTTCGCGCTCGCCGGACTGATCTCGACCACAGACCCGCGCGAGGCGGCGCGGTTGTTCGCGGCCGGCCTGATCTATGTCAGGCTCGAACATTATGTGATGGGCGCGCAGGCCTCGCCGCGGCCGAAGGTGATCGAGGCGATTGACCGCTATCTCGCGTTCTTCCTGTCGCTGATTGCGGCAAAGGACGCAGACATTTCGGATAAGAAGCAACGAAAAAAGGGAGAGACGCATGGCAAGGCTGCCCCTGATTGATCCGGAGACGACCAGCGGCGACATCCGCACGGTGTTCGATCGCATGCCGGTCAAGCTGAACATCTTCCGCATGATGGCCCATGCCGAGGCCAATGCGATGCCGCTGATGCGGCTCGCCAATTCGATCCTGCACAAGCAGAAGCTCTCGGCGGTCAACCGCGAGCTGCTGATCCTGCAGGCCGCGCAGCTCGAGGGCGGTGCCTACGAATGGCGCCAGCATGTACCGATCGCGCTCGGCGTCGGCGTGACGCAAGCGCAGATCGATGCCGTCGAGCACGGCAACTACGATGCCGCCGCGCTCAATGCGGCCGAGCGTGCGCTGCTCGGCTTCGGCCGCGAAGTGGTCGAGAAGGTGCGCGTTAGTGACGCGGCCTTTGCCGCGGTACGCGGGCATTTCAGCGATCAGGAGATCGTCGAGGCGATCGTCGCGCTCGGCTTCTACATGATGATGGCGCGGCTGACGGAGGCGACCGAGACCGATCTCGATCCGGCCGCCGGCATGGCCATCTATGAGAGCGGCAAGAAGCGGGGTTGATGGGATGTCGGAGACTTCGCAAGAGGCCAAGCAAGGGGCCTCACAAGACACGAAGCCGGAGCGCCATGTCCGTCCGCTGAGCGCGGAGTCGTCAGGCACCGCGCCGGGCAGGGGCCGTCTCAACGGCCGCCGCATCCTGGTGGTCGGCGGCGGCCAGCGTGTGTTTGAAGCAGCGACCGATCCGATCGGCAACGGCCGCGCCATGAGCCTGCTGTTCGCGCGCGAGGGCGCCCATGTCGCGGTCGCCGACCTCAACCGCGCCTCTGCGGACGACACGGTCGCGCGCATCGCGGCTGACGGCGGCCGCGCCTTCGCGATCGCCGCCGACGTCACCAAGGAGGCCGACGTCATCAGGATGATCGCCGAGGCGCACCACACGATGGGCGGGCTCGACGGCATGGTGCTGAACATCGGCACCTTCGGCAAGACCGGGCTCGACAATGTCAGCGCCGAGGAATGGAACAGGATCTACGACGTCAATGTGCGCGGCCCGATGCTGTGCTGCCGCGCCGCCTTGCCGAAGTTCGCCGACGGCGGCTCTATCGTCTTCATCTCCTCGATCGCGGCGCTGAAGGCGGGATCGCAGATGGCGGTCTATGATTCCTCCAAGGCGGCGCTCGGCGGCCTGATGCGCAACATCGCCCATACCGGCGCGCGGCGCGGCATCCGCGCCAACCTGGTCTATCCCGGGCTGGTCGACACGCCGAACGGCCGCGAGGCCGGCGCGGGACGACCGTCGCGCGGCAAGAGCCAGGTTCCGTTCGGCCGCCAGGCGACGGCGTGGGAGATCGCCTACGCGGTGCTGTTCTTCATGTCGGATGAAAGCGTCTACGTCACCGCGCAGACGCTCGCGGTCGACAGCGGCCTGAGCGGAATGTGAGCGGCGCGGCGCGCCGCTATTCGGCGGCGATGCTGGTCGGGATCGGGATTGTCACCTTGGGGCCTGTCTTGGCCACGCGGCGGTTCTTCTTGCTGAAACGGCTGCCGGCGAGCAGCGCCGCAGCGGCGCGCAGCTGCTCGCGCAGCCATTGATTGGTGGTGTCGCCCTCGGCAGTGGCATGCCAATAGAGATAATTGACGTGCGGGCTGATCGGGAACGGGCAGGGGAAGCACTGCAACAGCCCGGGATCTTCCAGCACGGAGGCGGCGCTCTCCGACGCCGTCAGCAGCATGTTGCTGCGGCTCACGACATGGCAGGCGGTCGCGAAGTTCTGGCAGGTCAGGCGCACGGTACGCGTCAGGCCGAGGCGCTGGAACTGGAAGTCCTCGAACGACAGGCCGCTGCGCCGCGACGTCACGCAGACGTGTTCCAGGCGCAGGTAAGCCTTCTTGTCGAGCCGCGTGCCGAGCTCGGGATGGCCGCGCCGGGCGAACACCGCGATATGCTCGGTCAGGATCTGCTCGCGCCGCACCTCGGTCGAGAGCGGCAGCAGCGTGTCGATCGCGACATCCAACGTGCCGGCGGCAAGCTCTCGCTCCAGATTGTTGCGCTCGCTGCGCACGGTCGCGATCTCGACCAGCGGCGCGACGGCGCTGATTCGGTTGATCAGCGCGCTCAGCATTGGCGCCTCGAGATTGTTGCGCAGGCCGATCACGAACCGCTTCGGCGTCTTGGCCGGATCGAAGCGGTTGGTGTGGGTCAGCGTCGTCTCCAGGCCGTTGAGCGCCTGGCGCACCGTGGTGATGATCTGGCGCGCCAGCGGCGTCGGCGTCATCACGTGATGGCGGCGCACGAACAGCGGATCGTTGAACATCGCGCGCAGCCGGCTCAGCGCATGGCTCACCGCGGGCTGCGTCAGATTGAGGCGGAAGCAGGCGCGGCTGACGCCGCCCTCGGTGTAAATCGCGTCGAACACGACGAACAGGTTCAGATCGATATCGCGTACATGCATGGAAATAATCAATCCGTATCCGTCGAATGCATTTGACGAATATGAGTTGGCACTCTTAAAGTCTCAAGCAAAATAATACCTGGAGGAAACGATGAGCGTGCAATCGCCATCGCGCGGCGTTGCTGTCCCTGCGGCATCATCTCGCTCGGGCTCAATGTTCGCAAAGCCGAGCCAGGAGCAGATCGTGCTCCTGATCACGATCGCGCTTCTTGTTGTGTTTGGCCTGACCCTGAACGGTTTCGCCACCGTCTCCAATCTGCTGAATCTGCTGCGCAGTATTTCCATCCTCGGCGTGCTCGGCCTCGGCATGGGGCTGATCGTGATCAGCCGCGGCATCGACCTCTCCGAGGTCGCGATCATGGCGGGTTCCTGGGCGATCGCCCTGATCTACATGCAGAACGGCATGCCCGTTTTCACGGCAGTGCTGCTGGCGCTGGCCATTGCGGTGCTGATCGGCGTCGCCAACGGCGTCATGGTCGCCTTTGTCGAGGCGCCGGCGCTGTTCGTGACGCTGGCCGCCGGCTTCGTGATCTATGGCCTCGCGTTCTGGATCGCACCGGCCTGGGTGGTCTACGCGCCGAAGGACGCGCCGGGCCTGATGTATCTCGGCGCCGGACGGCTGTTCGGCATTCCGGTTCCGATCCTGGTGTTCGCGGTCTGCGCGATCGCGATGCACCTGTTCCTGTCGCGCACCTCGATCGGTCGCTTCATCTATTCGCAGGGCGACAATCCGGAGGCTGCCCGGCTGACCGGCATTCCGCTGCGTCCGCTGATCGTGCTGGAGCACGTCTTGGTTGCACTGCTCGCCTGGATTGCAGGCTTGGTCTGGGTTGGCACCACGGGCAGCATGCAGATGGCGATCACCCAGGGCACCATGATCTTCGACGTCGTGCTGGTCGTCGTGATCGGCGGCATCAGCCTGATCGGCGGCCGCGGCAGCGTATTCAGCGTCGTGGTCGGCTGCGTCCTGATCGGCACGCTGCTTAACGCCTTCACCATCATGGACGTCAACAGCGAGGTGCAGAACATCATCAAGGGCGTGGTGTTGCTGGCCGCGATCGTGCTCGACAACTGGCTGCATCCCCGCGACGAGGAGACCGCGCGGCAGGGCGACTAAGAGCGTCCAAGCAGCCAGATCTCTGGCCGATCAAAAGAATCCAAATCAATCAAAAGAATTTTGTGTGGAGGAGACGAATGAAGACGACCAAGTTCTGGACGATCCTGCTCGCCGGCGTGACGCTCGCCGCGATGCCGTTCGCGGCATCGGCGCAGGAGGAAGGTACCAAGGCCGGGCGCGAGCTGCGCGCTGCCTACGACAAGTCGCTGCAGGGTAAGACCGTCGCCTATCTGCCGATCGCGCTCGGCGTGCCGCTGTCCGACGAATGGGGCCGCGTGGTGCAGGAAGAGGCCGAGTGGCGCGGCATGAAGTACATCGTGCGCGATCCCAACAACAATCCATCCGCGATGCAGCAGGCGCTGACCGCGCTGGTCGACCAGAAGCCCGACGTCCTGATCGTGCAGAATCCGAGCGTGACGTTGCTGATGAAGGACCTGAAGCGCGCCGAGGCCCAGGGCACGCATGTGATCCAGGTCAACATGGCCTCCAACTACAAGTCCGGTGCCTTTGTCGGCGTCGACTGGCGCGAGATCGGCAGGATGCTCGCGAACGAAGCCGTCAAGGCCTGCGGCACCGGCTCCGGCAAATCGGGCAAGGTGCAGATCGTGCAGGGCGAATTGACCGCAGCCGCCAGTGTCGATCAGGTCGGCGCCATCATGGAGGTCCTGAACAAGGATCCCAACATCAAGGTGGTGTCGAACCAGGCGGCGAACTGGGACGCCAACACCGCGCTCAACATCACCGCCACCGTGATCCAGCAGCATCCCGATCTCTGCGCCTCCATCGGCTTCTGGGGCATCATGGAATCGGGCGCCGCACAGGCGATCCGCAATGCCGGCAAGATCGACGATGTGAAGGTGTTCGCCTCGGGCGAGGGCTCGCAGCTCGATTGCGACCAGGTCACGTCAGGTAATTTCAGCAAGTTCCTCAGCTACAAGGCGACCGAGCAGGGCCACGACCTGATGTTTGCCGCTGAAACCCTGCTGATGTCCGGCGACAAGCCCGGCACGAAAAACCTGTCCTATTACACGCGGCCGATCTGGATCGACAAGTCGAACGCCTCGCTCGGCGGCACCTGCTTCGCGCTACCCAAGAAAAACTAACAAGGCGCGAGACAGCCGGCGCGGGGGGCATTCCCGCGCCGGCTGTATCACGGGTCAGAATCCGGAAACGTTGAAACCGGATCAGGAGTGCTTTGGCGATGTCGATGGCAGTTGATTCCTTTTCCGCATCGGTGCGGCGGTTCTCACCCCGGCTCCTGCTCTCGGAGCTGTTGCTGAAACAGTGGTTCGAGCCGGTCGTCCCCTTCACCGTGATGATCGGGCTGTGGGCCTATTTCGCGCTCACCATTCCCGACTACGCTTCGGTGCAGAACTCGGTGTCGCTGCTGCGGCTGTTCGCTGAATTCGGCTTCGTCGCGCTGGCGATGGGCTTCTGCCTCGTCACCGGCGGCATCGACCTTTCGGTCGGCGCGATCTTCGCGCTGTGCAATTTCGCAGCGCTTTATTTCCTCCTGGTGCGCGAATGGCCGGTCGGCCTCGCCGTGCCGGCGACGCTTCTGGTCGGCGCGCTGCTCGGCAGCATCAACGGCTTTTTGATCGGCTTCCTGAAGACGCGGCCGTTCCTGACCACGCTGGTGACGCTGATCATCCTGCGCGCCTCGGTCAACCTACTCAACACCAGCTACGCCCAGGTGTTCGCGACCAACTCGGTCGAGAGCGACGCCTGGGATTTCATCGGCGGCGGCAGCGTGCTCGGCATTCCCGTCAATGCGGCGACACTGTTCGTGGTGCTTTTGATCTGCCACATCTTCCTGTCGCGCTCGCGCTATGGCTGGCATCTTACCGCGATCGGCGCCAGCCGCAAGGCGGCGCGCCATGCCGGCATCCGCGTCAGGCTGATGCTGTTCATGACCTATGTGCTGTCGGGCACGCTGTGCGCGGCGAGCGGCATCTTCTATGCGGCACGGCAGGCGTCGACGGACTCCACCACCGGCGTGGGCTGGGAATTCCAGGCACTGACCGCCGTGGTGCTCGGCGGCGTGTCGCTGGCCGGCGGCAAGGGCACGGTGTGGCGGGCGATGATCGGCGCGCTGATCATCTTCCTCTTGATCAACGGCCTCGTGCGCATGGGCATCCCGGGCTACGTCACTTCGGCGGTAACCGGCATGATCCTGCTCGCCGCGGTCGGCATTGACGTCAAATGGTCCAAGAACCGCGGCAAGGCGATCCAGAAGATCTATGTCAATCCGGCGTTCGTGCCGCTCGCCTCGGCGCCTGCGGTGCAGCCCGGCGCGGCATCGCCCTACGCGCAGAACGACCGGCTGATCAAGGCGCAGGCGATCGGCGTCGACCAGGTCGAGGGGCCCGAGGACGTCATCCTCGATCGCCAGGGCCGGCTCTACGGCTCGACCCGCGACGGCAATGTGATCCGCTTCTCCGGGCCTGACTTCAAGACCCGCGAGGTGTTCGCCCATATCGGCGGGCGGCCGCTCGGCATGCAGTTCGATCGCGACGAGAATCTGATCGTCGCGGTCGCCGGCATGGGCGTCTACGGCATCGCGCCCGACGGCCGCATCTTCAAGGTTACCGACGAGACCAACCGCACCTGGTACAAGCTCAACGACGATTCCCGGCTGCGCATGGCCGACGATCTCGACATCGCGCCCGACGGCAAGATCTACTTCAGCGACTGCACCACGCGCTACGAGATGACCACCAACACGCTCGACATCCTCGAGGGCCGGCCGAACGGCCGCGTGGTCTGCTACGATCCGGCGACCAAGACCACGCGCACGGTGATCAACCACTTCTATTTCCCGAACGGGATCTGCGTCTCCCATGACGGCAAGTCGATCCTGATCGCGTCGACCTCGCTGTGCAAGGTGTTCCGCCACTGGATCGACGGGCCGAACAAGGGCAAGACCGAAGTGCTGATGGACGAGCTGCCGGGCAACCCCGACAACATCAACCGCGCTTCCGACGGCACCTACTGGCTGGCGCTGGTCGGCATTCGCACGCCCACATTCGACCTTGCCGCGCGAAAACCAGGATTCCGCCTGCGCATGGTCAAGCAGGTGCCGACCGACGAGTGGCTGGCGCCCGCGCTCAACCATGGCTGCGTGCTGAAGTTCAACGAGCAGGGCGAGGCGCTGGAGTCGTGGTGGGATCCGACCGGCATCTCGCACTCGACCCTGACCTCGATGCGCGAGCATCAGGGCTATCTCTATCTCGGCGGGCTGGAGAACAACCGCATCGGCCGCATCAAGCTCGAGGGCGTCGACGACAGCTGGACCGGCTACGATGCCTATTGGGGCGCAAAGAGCAGGGTGACGAAATAATGGGCTTTTTCGATCATCTGCTGCGTGACATCCGCAGCGTCATCGACCGCGACGGCGGTCAGAACGCGATCCCGCCGCTCGACGGCGCGCTGAGCCCGAACGACCGGCTCGACACCGCCGTGCCGATCGGCGAGCCGCTGCCCGGCGTCGACGACGTCATCGCCGCCGGCGACGGCGCGATCTATGCCTCCGCCGGCCGCCAGGTGCTGAAGCTCAGCGGTGCGGATTTTTCGACCCGCGCTGTTATCGCCGAGTTCGAGGATGATGCCGGTGGACTCGCGCTGCATCCGGACGGCCGCCTGCTGGTCTGCATCGCAGGCAGGGGCCTTGCCGCGATCGATCCGGCAAAACCCGCGCCGCGCTGGCTGGAGACCGCCGGCGGCAGCGCGCTCGCCGGGCTGTTGTCGGTCACGGCGGCGCCCGATGGCCGCATTTATGCGGTCGAGGGCAGCGCCGGCCGCCGCCCAGGCGAGTGGCGGCACGATCTGATGGAGAAGCGTGCCGGCGGCCGCCTGATCAGTTGCGGCGCAGGCCTCGACAACCCGCAGGTGCTGCTGCGCGATCTGCCATATCCCTATGGCGTGATGGCTTCGGCCGATGGCAGCAGCCTGTGGCTCACCGAGAGCTGGGCGCATCGCCTCAGCCGGTTCGCGATCGCTGGCAACGGGCTTGGTCCGCGCGAGACCGTCGCCGCCAACATGCCGGGCTATCCGGCGCGGGTGCATCCGGACGGCCATGGCGGGGTGCTGCTCGCCGTGTTCGCACGCCGCACCCATCTGATCGAATTCGTGCTCAAGGAAGACGATTTCCGCGAAGAGATGATGGCGACGATGCCGCCCGATTACTGGGTGGCGCCGGCGCTGGTCGGCGGCAGCGATTGCCTGGAACCGATGCAGATCGGCAGCGTCAAGGCGCTCGGCATCCAGAAGCCATGGGCGCCGCCGCGCTCCTATGGCCTGCTCGTGCATCTCGATGCCGAGGGCGAGGCGAGCGACAGCCTGCACAGCCGCGCCGGCGGTCGCTTCCACGGCATCACCGCCGCCTGCGCGACGCCTTCGGGCGTCGTGATCGCGGCGCGCGGCGCCGGACGGCTGCTGCGCTATACCGGAGAGCTGCGATGAACGACGGCGTGATGCAGGCGGCACCCGCGACCCAATCTGCAACCCGCGAGCCGGTGCTGCAGATCAGCAACGGCTCCAAGATATACGGCGGTGTCCACGCCATCGAGGGCGTCAATTTCGATCTCTATCCCGGCGAGGTGCATGCGCTGGTCGGCGAGAACGGCGCCGGCAAGTCGACGCTGTGCAAGGCGATCGCGGGCGCGATCAATCTCACCTCCGGCGACTATCTGCTGGACGGCAAGCCCGCCAATTTCGAGCAGCCGCGCGACGCGCTCGATGCCGGCATCTGCATGGTCTATCAGGAGACCAGCCTGGTGCCGACCATGACCGCGGCGCAGAACATCGAGCTCGGCAATGAAAAGCTGCTGACGCGCTTCCGCACGCTGAACATCCAGGCCCAGCAGCTGTTGCAGTCGCTCAATTTCCACGTCGATCCGGCAACGCCGGTGGCGCTGCTCGGCACCGCCAAGAAGCAAATGGTGGAGATCGCGCGCGCGATCTACAACAAAGCGCGCATCATCATCTTCGACGAGCCGACCGCATCGCTGACGCCGGAGGAGATCGTCCACTTCTTCCACTTGGTGCGCGATCTGCGTGCTCGCGGCGTCTCGATCATCTACATCTCGCATGCGCTGGAGGAATCGCTGCAGATCGCCGACCGCATCACCGTGCTGCGCGACGGCAAGCTGGTGATCACGGCGCCCGCCAAGCAACTCACGCGTGATGCGCTGGTGCAGCACATGGTCGGGCGCGAGGTGGCGCAGGCGGTGTATGGCGGCAGAGCGAAGACCCACCAGCGCCGCGAGAAGGTGCTGACCGTCGAGAACGTCACCATGGGCATGGCGGTCAAGAACATGTCGTTCTCGGTCTATGCCGGCGAGGTGGTCGGCATCGCCGGCCTGATCGGCTCCGGCCGCACCGAGATTGCCAAAATCGTCTACGGCGCGCTGAAGCGAAACCTGGTCAATGGCGGCACCATCCGGCTGCGCGGCAAACCGATCCGCTATCGCGTGCCGCGGCAGGCGATCAATGACGGCATCGCCTACATCACCGAGGACCGCAAGGCCAACGGCTTCTTCGAGACCATGGTGGTCGACGACAACGTCTATATCGGCAATCTCGCCACAAGGAAGGGCTGGAGCTTCCTGCTGTCGCGCGCAAGGCGCGGCAAGCTCGCCAGTTACTGGGTCGACCGGCTCAAGATCAGTGCATTGCAGCGCAAGGCGCGGATCATCGAGCTGTCCGGCGGCAACCAGCAGAAAGTGGTGCTGGCCAAGACGCTGGTGCAGGAGCCGTCGATCATCTTCTTCGATGAGCCGACGCGCGGCGTCGATGTCGGCACCATCCCGCATATCCACGGCGAAATCCGCCGGCTCGCCGACGAGGGCAAGGCGGTGGTGGTCATCTCGTCCTATCTGCCGGAGATCCTCGCCGTCTCCGACCGCATCCTGGTCGCCCGCACCGGCCGCATCGTCGCCGAGTTCGACGCGGCGGACGCGACGCAGGACAAGATCCTGTACGCAGCGGTGCATTGAGGGCACGGGCGCGACGTCTCTCCGCTGTCATTCCGGGGCTCGCGAAGCGAGAGCCCGGAATCCATTCCGCCGCACATGATGTGGCCTGATGGATTCCGGGCTCGACGCTCCGCGTCGCCCGCCGGTGCGCGAATGACAGCCGTATCCTGCTCTGTCATCGCCCGCGAAAGCGGGCGATCCAGTACGCCGCGGCCTATCGGTGTAATCACAGCCGTCTCTGGAATACTGGATCGCCCGGTCAAGCCGGGCGATGACAGGGCGGATGGGTGCTGAACCCACCCTTGACAATTATTTTAAGTATAAAATAATATGCCGTATCGGCTGGCGGGGAAACCGACCCCGGCCGAAGCCAGAGCATGATCCGGAAGAGTGGCACCCGGTTTTCCGACGCGATCATGCTCAAACGGAAAGGCGAGAACGCCATGCGCATCGTTTGCATTGGAGGCGGGCCGGCCGGGCTCTACTTCGGCATCCTGATGAAGATGCTGGATCCCGCGCACCGGATCTCCGTGGTCGAGCGCAACCGGCCCTACGACACCTTCGGTTTTGGCGTGGTGTTCTCCGATGCGACCATGGACAACATGCGCAAATGGGACCCGGTCACCGCTGATACGATCGAGCAGGCCTTCAACCATTGGGACGACATCGAGGTCCTGATCAAGGGCCGCCGCATGCGCACCACCGGCCACGGCTTCGTCGGCATCGGCCGCAAGCGGCTGCTCAACATCCTGCAGGCGCGGGCCGAGGAGCTCGGTGTCGAATTGATCTTCGAGCGCGAGGTCAATTCCGACCTCGAGTTTCCCGACGCCGATCTGATCGTGGCGTGCGACGGGGTGAACTCGAAGGTTCGCGCCAAGTATGCCGAGACCTTCCAGCCCGACATGCTGATGCGGCCGAACCGCTATATCTGGCTTGGCACCAACCGGCCGTTCGATGCTTTCACCTTCGACTTCCGCAAGACCGAGCATGGCTGGTTCCAGTCGCACATCTACAAGTTCGAGGAGGGCGCGGCGACCTTCATCGTCGAGACCACCGAGGAGGCGTATCTTGCCCACGGCCTCGACAAGATGGATCAGGGAGAATCCATCGCGTTCTGCGAGAACGTCTTCGCTGAAATCCTCGAGGGGCATCATCTGGTCTCCAACGCGCGGCATCTGCGCGGCTCGGCCTGGCTGTCGTTTCCGCGGCTGATCTGCGGCAAGTGGACCGCGTTCAACGGCAACAGCCATGTCGTGCTGATGGGCGATGCCGCCCATACCGCGCATTTCGCAATCGGCTCGGGCACCAAGCTCGCGCTGGAAGATGCGATCGAGCTCACCAACCAGTTCAAGATCCATGGCGCGGCCAGGGACAGCATTCCCACCGTGCTGAAGGCTTACGAGGAGCTGCGCCGGGTCGATGTGGCGCGGATCCAGAATGCCGCGCGCAACGCGATGGAATGGTTCGAGGTGGTCGGCTCGCGTTATGCCGACACGCTGGAGCCCGAGCAGTTCATGTATTCGCTGCTGACCCGCTCGCAGCGCATCAGCCACGAGAATCTGCGGCTGCGCGACAAGACATGGCTCGAAGGCTACGAGCGCTGGTTCGCCGAGCGCAGCGGCGTGCCCGCGACCAACGACCGCGTCACGCCGCCGATGCTGACGCCGTTCCAGATCCGCGGCCTGTCGCTGCACAACCGGATCATCGTCTCGCCGATGGCGATGTATTCGGCGGAGGAGGGCGTGCCGAACGACTTTCACCTGGTGCATTTCGGCTCCCGCGCGCTCGGCGGCGCCGGCCTCTTGTTCACCGAGATGACCTGCGTCTCGCCGGAGGCGCGGATCACGCCCGGCTGCTGCGGCCTGTGGAACGACGCGCAGGCGGTGGCCTACAAGCGGATCGTCGAGTTCGTGCACCGCAATTCGCAAGCCCGGATCGGCATCCAGCTCGGCCATGCCGGCCGGAAGGGTTCGACGCGGGTCGCCTGGGAAGGCATGGACGAACCGCTGCCGGACCATAACTGGCCGCTGGTGTCGGCCTCACCGGTGCCGTACCTGTCCGACGGCCAGATCCCGGAGCCGATGAGCCGCGCCGAAATGGACGAGGTGTGCGACCAGTTCGTTGCCGCCGCCAGGCGTGGTGCCGCCGCGGGCTTCGATATTCTGGAGCTGCATTGCGCCCACGGCTATCTGCTGTCGAGCTTCCTGTCGCCGCTGACCAACCGCCGCACCGACGCCTATGGCGGATCGATCGAGAACCGCGCGCGTTATCCGCTGGAAGTGTTCCGCGCGATCCGTGCGGTGTGGCCGGAGGACAAGCCGATGTCGGTCCGCCTGTCCTGTCACGACTGGGCCGAGGGCGGCAACACGCCCGAGGAGGCGCTGGCCTTCGCAAAACTGTTCAAGGCGGCCGGCGCCGACCTGATCGATTGTTCCTCGGGCCAGGTCTGGGCCGACGATCATCCGATCTATGGCCGGCTCTACCAGACGCCGTTCGCCGACAAGATCCGCAACGAGGTCGGCATCGCCACCATCGCGGTCGGCGCGATCTCGGAGGCGGACCACGCGAACTCGATCATCGCCGCCGGCCGGGCCGATCTCTGCGCTATCGCGCGGCCGCATCTGGCCGATCCAGCCTGGACGCTGCATGAGGCCGCGAAGATCGGCGTCAAGCAGATCGCCTGGCCGAAGCAGTATCTGTCGGGCAAGTCGCAATACGAGGCCAATCTCGAACGGTTAGCCGCGGGAGGGAAGGCATGACACGCTTCTGGCCCAACGCACATGCGCTCGTCACCGGTGCGGGTTCCGGTATCGGCGCCGCGACGGCGATCGCACTCGCAAAGGCCGGGGTGCGCGTCAGCATTGCCGGACGTCGGATCGATGCGCTGAAGGCAACGGCGGCGTTGCTCGGTGAGCACGCGGGCGTCGCTGTTTCGATCGACGCGACCGATGAAGCGGCGGTGACCAAGGGCGTCGCGCAGATCGAGGCCGAGGCCGGCCCGATAGACATCCTCGTCAACAACGCCGGGAAGGCTGCGAGCGCGCCGTTCGACAAGACGAGCGCGGCGCTATGGGCGGACATGCTGGCGAGCAATCTCTCCAGCGTGTTTCTGGTGACGCATGCGGTGTTGCCAGGGATGGCGCAGCGCGGCCGCGGGCGGGTGATCAACGTTGCCTCGACCGCCGGTCTCACCGGATACGCCTATGTCTCGGCCTATGTCGCCGCCAAGCACGGCGTCGTCGGTCTGACGCGCTCGCTGGCGCTAGAATACGCGCGGCGCGGCATCACCGTGAATGCGGTCTGCCCCGGCTACACCGACACGCCGCTGGTCGCGGATGCCGCAGCGAACATCGTCGCCAAGACCGGCCGCAGCGAGCAGGAGGCGCGGGCTGCGCTCGCCAAGGTCAATCCAATGCAGCGGCTGGTCACGCCGGAGGAGGTCGCCGACACCATCCTCTGGCTCGCGTCCGAGGGCGCATCATCAATCAACGGACAAGCCGTCGCGGTTGCCGGCGGTGAAGTCTTTACCGGGTGAAGGAACACGTCATGTCCGAGATGAAAGCAAAGCTCCGTCCGTTCAAGGATTATCCCGCAAAGCATTTCCGCTGGCAGGTCGATGCGAACGGGCGCGTCGCGACCATCACGCTGAACCGGCCGGACAAGAAGAACCCGCTGACCTTCGAGTCCTACGAGGAGCTGCGCGATCTCTTCACCAACCTCAAATACGCCTCCGATGTCCGCGCCATCGTGCTGACCGGCGCCGAGGGCAATTTCTGCTCCGGCGGCGACGTGTTCGAGATCATCGAGCCGTTGACGCGGATGGCGATGCCGGACCTGCTCGCCTTCACCCGGATGACCGGCGAAGTGGTGCGGGCGATGCGCAAATGCCCGCAGATCATCGTGGCCGCGATCGACGGCATCTGCGCCGGGGCCGGTGCGATGCTGGCGCTGGCGTCCGACCTGCGGCTGGCGACGCCGCAAGCCAAGACCGCATTCCTGTTCACCCGCGTTGGCCTCGCCGGCGCCGACATGGGCGCGTGCGGGCTGCTGCCGCGCGTGATCGGGCAGGGCCATGCTGCCGATCTGCTCTACACCGGCCGCGCGATGAGCGCCAACGAAGGTTTTGCGTGGGGCTTTCACAACCGCCTGGTGCCGCCGGCGGAGCTTGCCGCCGCCGCGCAGGAACTGGCGCGCTCGCTTGCGGATGGACCGTGGTTCGCGCATGGCGTGACGAAGACGATGTTCAATCAGGAATGGGCGATGGGCGTCGACGAGATGATCGAGTCCGAAGCGCAGGCGCAGGCGATCTGCATGGTGACCGGTGATTTCCGCCGCGCCTTCGAGGCCTTTGCCGCCAAGCAGAAACCCGCCTTCGAGGGCAATTGAGATGATCGAGATCCTGCAACCGGAAGGATGGGCCAAGCCGATCGGCTACGCCAACGGCATGGCCGCGCGCGGCAAACAGATCTTCATCGCCGGCCAGATCGGCTGGAACGGGCAATGCGTGTTCGAGACTGATGATCTCGTCGCGCAGATCGGCCAGACCCTGCGCAACATCGTCGCGGTCGCCGCCGCCGGCGGGGCCGGGCCCGAGCACATCGTGTCGATGACCTGGTTCTTGCTCGACCGCAAGGAATATTCCGCGCGGCTGAAGGAGATCGGCGCGGTCTATCGCGACGTGATCGGCCGGCGGTTTCCGGCGATGACCGCGATCCAGGTTGCCGGACTGATCGAGGATCGCGCCAAGGTGGAAATCCAGGCCATCGCGGTGGTGCCGGATTAACGACGATGCTGGATTGTCAAACCCGTCATCCCCGCGCAAAGGCTCCGCCTTTGTCTCTGGAGGAGCCGCGAAGCGGCGTCTCGAAGGATGCACGGCCCGGCTGGTGGCCGTCGACCCTTCGAGACCCGCGTTCCGCGCTCCTCAGGGTGACGGGGATGGATGGGAGTGCGCTGAGCGACTGTTAATCCTAAGGCGAAACAGCGCGGATCGGCCAAGACCGGCGGCGACAAAGCAGCTTGCGGCCGGGCGAGGGGGGTGCGACCCTAGGCGAAAGTGTAAAAGCGTCCTGTTGTGAGTGGAGTAAGGGACGATGAAGGCGATTATCGTCGGAGGCGGAATCGGAGGCCTCACCACTGCGCTGATGCTGCGCTCGCGCGGTATCAGTTGCGAGCTGTACGAGCAATCGGAGACGATTCGCGAGCTCGGCGTCGGCATCAACACATTGCCGCATGCGATCCGCGAGCTGGCGGGGCTTGGCTTGCTCGACAAGCTCGACGAGGTCGCGATCCGCACCTATGAGCTGTTCTATCTGACGCGGCACGGCCAGCAGGTCTGGCACGAGAAGCGCGGGCTCGATGCCGGCCACGACGTGCCGCAATTCTCTGTTCATCGCGGCCGCCTGCAGGGCGTGATCCATCAGGCCGTGATCGACCGGCTTGGCGCCGATGCAATCCGCACCGGCTGCCGGCTCGGCTCCTTCACGCAGGACGAGGGCGGCGTCTCCGCGTATTTCTTCGATCGCAGCGGCAGCCATGTGCACACCGCGCGCGGCGATATCCTGATCGGCGCCGACGGCATTCACTCCAAGGTGCGGCAGACGTTGTTTCCGGATGAGGGCGGGCCGTGCTGGAACGGGCTGATGCTGTGGCGCGGCGCCACCGACTGGCCGGCCTTCCTGACCGGACGTTCGATGATCATCGCCGGCGGGTTGAACGCCAAGGCCGTGATCTATCCGATCGCGCCGGGATCGAGCCCGGCGAGCCGCCTCACCAATTGGGCGGTACTGGTGCGGATCGGCGACGGCTCCGCGCCGCCGCCGCGCCGCGAGGGCTGGTCCAATCTCGGCCGGCGCGACGAGATGATGCCCTACGTCACCAGCTTCACGATCCCGCAGGTCGACTTCGCCGGCCTGATCAACGCGACGCCGGAGTTCTGGGAGTATCCGTGCTGTGATCGCGATCCGCTGCCCTATTGGTCGAGTGGCCGCGTCACGCTGCTCGGCGACGCCGCGCATCCGATGTATCCAGTCGGCTCGAACGGCGCGTCGCAGGCCATTCTCGATGCGCGCTGCCTCGCCGACATGCTGGCGCGATCGGAGCATCCGCGCCAGGCGCTGGCCGGCTATGAGCGGCAGCGGCTGCCGATGACCGCCGACATCGTCGCCTCCAACCGCCGCGGCGGGCCGGAGGGCGTGATCGACGCCGTCGAGCAGCTCGCGCCGCAGGGCTTTACCGACGTCGACACGATCCTCAACTACGAGGCGCGCGAGGCGATCGTGCGTGGTTATGCC
Organism: uncultured Bradyrhizobium sp.; assembly: GCF_947648125.1. GTDB lineage: Bacteria > Pseudomonadota > Alphaproteobacteria > Rhizobiales > Xanthobacteraceae > Bradyrhizobium. Next base: position 221,467 of record NZ_CANSMR010000006.1, read on the forward strand.
GCCAAGGCCGGCTTCGCCGCGCGCGTGGTGGCGCGGCAGTAAGTCCTTGAAGAAGGAGACGCCCGGCCGGCCATCTCCACATTGTCATTGCGAGGAGCGAAGCGACGAAGCAATCCATCGTTCCGCGATCGCTGAACCATGGATTGCTTCGCTTCGCTCGCAATGACGGAGGAATCCTACGCCGGGGGCGGCGGCAGGAAGTGGATGTTGTGCTCGGCGGCGAGCCGCACCACGTCGTCCGGGTTCTGCTCCTTCATGTTGTGGATCGCCCAGAACAGGTCATACAGCCTGCGCGTCGGCGACACCCAGAACAGCGTCTTGGCCAACTGCTGCGACTTGTTGAAGATGCCGTGCGGCTTGCCGGCCGGCAGGCGCACCAGATCGCCTGGCGTGGCGGATTCATCGGCGCCGTCGAGCATGAAGTCGAGCTTGCCCTCGAGGATGTAGAGATACTCGTCCTGATCGGGATGGATGTGCGGCGGAACGAAAGTACCCGGCGGGAAGGTGGCGTGCCAGGAGAAGGAGTGCTCGGTGCGGCTCTTCGGCACATAGGTCTGGCCGAGGATGCTCCAGGAAATGCCCTGGATGCCCTCATTGGCGCGGGTGATGCCGGCGATCTCGTCTTTCATGTTTGTAGTTCCTCGATGTTTCAATTTTGCGCGTTTTCTTCACGCGAACCGGTGTCCACTTCGCTTGAAAACGCTTTGTGAGCTACTTGGCCGCGCAGTCCTTGGCGTAGCGATCGCCATAATTCGAAAAGACCTTTTCGACGATCTCGGTCTGGAATTTGCCGTCCGGCCGCTTCGCGACCTTGGTGAGGTAGAAATCCTGGATCGGATAGCCGTTGTTGTTGAACTTGAAGTTACCGCGCAGCGAGGTGAAGTCGGCCTTCCTCAGCGCCGCCGCGACGGCGTCCTTGTTGGAGAGATCGCCCTTCACGGCCTTGACCGCGCTGTCGATCAACAGCGCTGCGTCATAGGCCTGCATGGCGTAGGTGCCGGGCACGCCCTTGTAGGCCGCCTCATAGGCCGCGACGAACTTCTTGCTCTGGGGATTGTCGAGATCAGGCGCCCAGTTCGCACCGCCGAACATGCCGACCGCTGCGTCCTGCTGTGCGGGCAGGGTGGATTCGTCGACGGTGAAGGCGGAGAGCACCGGCACGGTCGCGCCGGCCTGCTTGTACTGCTTCACGAGGTTGACGCCCATGCCGCCGGGCATGAAGGTGAACAGCGCGTCCGGCTTCAGCGAGGCGATCTTGGAGAGCTCGGGCTGGAAATCGAGCGTGTTCAGCGGCGTGTAGGATTCCTCGACGATCTCGCCTTTGTAGTCGAGCTTGAAACCGGCGACGGAATCGCGGCCGGCCTGATAGTTCGGCACCAGCAAATAGACCCGCTTGTAGCCGCGGTCCTGCGCCACCTTGCCGAGAACCTCGTGCACCTGGTCGTTCTGGTACGACGTCACGTAGAAGAACGGGTTGCACTCCTTGCCGGCGTAGCTGGAGGGGCCGGCATTCGGGCTGATCAGGAAGGTCTTGCTGTCGGTGACCGGGCGGTGGATCGCCTGCAGGATGTTGGAGAAGATCGGGCCGACCACGAAGTCGACCTTGTCGCGCTCGAGCAGGCCGCGCACCTTGACCACAGCACCGTCGGGCTTGAGTTCGTCGTCGGCGTTGACGATCTCGACCTCGCGACCGGCCATCTTGCCGCCGAGGTCCTTGATCGCGAGCGCAAAGCCGTCGCGGACCTGCTGGCCGAGCGCCGCAGCCGGGCCGGAGGTCGTCACCAGCACGCCGATCTTGATCTTCTCCTGTGCGCTCGCCGGTGTCACCGCGATACCCAGCAGCGCCGCCAACCCCATGAGCTTCGTCACTTGTTTCATGTCTCTCCCTCAACCACAGGCTTGATGTTTCGGCTTCAGCCCGTTTGGCCTCAGCTTAGTCCGACGCGCGCGACCGCTGCAAGCGATGTGGCATTTGCGTGAGGGCAAACGCCGCGCATCATACAGGTGCTGCACATGCAAGCGCCGCGCCAATTGCTTGAAGTTTAAAGAAATTGCAGGATCGGCCGGGCATGTCGGGCAGGATTCGCAATTGTCCTTGCGGCGCAGCGCGAATTGCTTGAAGCTCAAAGCAATCGGTCCGACCGAAACCCGGCGCGGAGGCACGATCGCCGCATGAACCTCGATTCCGAAACCAAAGCCGTCGAACTGCCCGACGATCATGGCACCGAGCTCAGGCTGTGGCTGCGTCTCTTGACCTGCACCACGCTGATCGAAGGCGAGGTGCGCAGCCAGCTGCGTGAGAAGTTCGACGTCACCCTGCCGCGCTTCGACCTGATGGCCCAGCTCGACAAGGTGTCCGACGGCATGACGCTGTCGGACCTGTCGAAGCGGATGATGGTGTCGAACGGCAACGTCACCGGGCTGGTCGAGCGGCTGGTCGAGTCCGGCCATCTCGATCGCCGCACCTCGGAGACCGACCGCCGCGTACAGTTCATCCGGCTGACCAAGCTCGGCCGCGCCGAGTTCCGCAAGATGGCGGCCGAGCACGAGAAATGGATCGCCGATATCTTCGGTGACCTGTCGCCGAAGGATATCCGCGAACTGATGCGGCTGCTCGCCAAGGCCAAGGGTTCGGCCCAGCGCTCCGCCAAGGCGAGGACCGCTTGAGCCGTGAGCGAGATAGATTACGAGGTCGAATACAACAACCGGGCACGGGTGCCGGAAAACCCGGCGCTGATGGCCGGCTGGGCGAGGGATTCCGCGGCCTATCGCGAGCAGCATCCGCCGCGTCGCCTGATCTATGGACCGGGCAGCCGCAACGTCATCGATCTCTTTGAGGGTAACAGCGACGGGCCGCTCGTTGTCTTCATCCATGGCGGCTATTGGCAGGCGCTCGACGGCTCGTCGTCGAGCCACTGTGCGCGGGGCCTCAACGGCCACGGCATCAGCGTCGCGGTGCCGAGCTACGACCTCTGCCCCAACGTCACGGTCGGCGACATCATCGTCGAAATGCGCGCGGCGTCACGCGAACTGGCGAAGCTCGGCCGGCCGCTGGTCATGTCGGGACACTCCGCAGGCGGGCATCTTGCCGCATGCATGCTCGCGACCGATTGGCCGGCCTACGATGCGTCGCTGCCGACGAATCTGGTCAGGGCTGCTTACGCGATCTCAGGCCTGTTCGAGCTCGAGCCGTTGGTCGGCACCTCCATCAACAAGGCGCTTGGCCTTGACCGCGACGCAGCAAGGGCGGCGAGCCCGCTGCTCTGGAAAGCGCCCGCAGGCGCGACGCTCGATGCGGTGGTCGGCGGCAATGAAAGCGCCGAATATCACCGGCAGAGCCGGACCATCGCCGATGTCTGGGGCAAAGCGGGCGTGGCGACGCGGTTCGGCACCGTGCCCAATGCCAATCATTTCACCGCGATCGCACCGCTTGCCGACCCGGACTCGGCGATGGTCGCGCGGCTGAAGCAGCTCACGCAGATCTGAGGTTTGCAGGACCGCGCCATTTCCACGCGATTTCCACCCTTGCGCCAAATTATTTTAAGTATAAAATGATTGGCGATTGGAACGCTGCCGGGCGTCCTCGATACTGGTCTTCTCGATGTTGATCTTGGCCTTTCTGGATGGAAAGCGAGGGGCAATCGAATGTCAGGTGAACTTCCCGGGCTCGGCCCATCCGGGCATGTCGACGATTTCGCGCGGCGCAACCTGCCGCCGTTGGCGCAGTGGCCGCAGCTGCTGCTCGACCGGCCCGAATTCAGCTATCCCGATTATCTCAACGCCGCGGTCGAACTGACCGACCGCATCGTCGAGCAGGGCATGGGCGATCGCATCGCGCTGATCGGGAACGGCCGCCAGCGCACCTACAAGGAGTTGACCGACTGGTCGAACCGCCTGGCGCATGCGCTGGTGGAGAATTACGGTGTCAAGCCCGGCAATCGGGTCCTGATCCGCTCGGGCAACAATCCGGCGCTGGTCGCGGCCTGGCTCGCGGCGACCAAGGCCGGCGCTGTCGTCGTCAACACCATGCCGATGCTGCGCGCCGGCGAGCTGGCCAAGATCGTCGACAAGGCCGAGATTGCGCTGGCGCTGACCGACAGCCGTATCGCGGATGAGCTGGTGGCCTGCGCCAAGACCAGCAAATTCCTCAAGCAGGTGGTCAATTTCGACGGCACGCAAAACCACGATGCCGAGCTCGACCGGATCGCGCTGAACAAGCCGGTCAAGTTCGATGCGGTGAAGACCGGCCGCGACGACGTTGCGCTGCTCGGCTTCACGTCGGGCACGACAGGCGAACCCAAGGCGACGATGCACTTTCACCGCGACCTCCTGATCGTGGCGGACGGCTATGCCAGGGAGGTGCTCAAGGTGACGCCGGACGACGTGTTCGTCGGCTCGCCGCCGCTCGCGTTTACATTCGGCCTTGGCGGGCTCGCGATCTTCCCGCTGCGCTTCGGCGCCACCGCGACGTTGCTTGAGAATGCGGCGCCGAGCGAGATGATCCGGATCATCGAGACCTACAGGGCGACGATCTGCTTCACGGCGCCGACCGCCTATCGGGCGATGATGGCCGCGATGGACAACGGCGCCGATCTGTCGTCGCTGCGGCTCGCGGTCTCGGCCGGCGAGACGCTGCCGGCGCCGGTGTTCGAGAGCTGGACGAAGAGGACCGGTAAGCCGATCCTCGACGGCATCGGCAGCACCGAGCTGCTGCACATCTTCATCACGAACCGCACCGGCAGCGCCGTCGCCGGAACTACGGGCACGCCCGTCACCGGCTACGAGGCGAAGATCGTCGACGAAGACATGAACGAATTGCCGCCGGGCCAGGTCGGCAAGCTGGCGGTTCGCGGCCCAACCGGCTGCCGTTATCTCGCCGACTCCCGGCAGACCAAATATGTCCGCGACGGCTGGAACATCACGGGCGATGCCTTCGTCAGCGATGAGAATGGCCGGCTGTCATTCGTGGCGCGCGCCGACGACATGATCATTTCCGCGGGCTACAACATCGCCGGTCCCGAGGTCGAGGCGGCGCTGCTCGGGCATCCCGATGTCGCGGAATGCGCGGTGATCGGCGCACCCGACGAGGAGCGGGGGCAGATCGTCTCGGCCTTCATCGTGCTGAAGCAGGGCGCGCGCAACGACGATGGCGAGGTCAAGGCGTTGCAGGATCACGTCAAGGCGACGATCGCGCCGTACAAATACCCCCGCGCGATCGCTTTTGTCGAAGCGCTGCCGAAGACCCAGACCGGGAAGATCCAGCGCTTCAAGCTGCGCGAGGCAAGTTAGGGGAGGGCGACGGCCTGCGGCCGCCGCCCGAGAGATCAATGCGCTGCGCCGCCGCCGGCGACATTCTTCGGCTTGCCGGTCAGCACGATCGCGATCGCGGCAAGCACCAGCACCACGCCGATCACCGCGAAAGCATCACTGAAGCCGAGCACCAGCGCCTGGCGCTTCACAATGTTGCCGATCGCCACGATCGCCTGGTTGTGTGCGGTTGCGGGGTCCGAGATGCCGTGGCTGAGGAAGTAGTTGGTGACCTCGGCGATCCGGGTACGCACTTCCTCGCGGCCCAGATGCACGGACTGGCCGATGATGTTGGAGTGGAACTGCTCGCGCTTGGTGACGATGGTGCTGAGCAACGCGGTGCCGATCGCGCCGCCGAGGTTACGCATCATGTTGGAGATGCCGGAGGCCGCCGGCGCATCCTGCGGCGCAACGCTGCCGAGGCTGACGGCTGACAGCGGTGCCAGCATGATCGCCTGGCCGACCGCACGGACGATATTCGGGACGAAGAACTGGTCGCCGGAGTAATCGAGCGACATCTGTATGTTCATGAAGGATGAGACCGCGAACAGGATCATGCCGGTGAAGGCGATGAAGCGCGCGTCGAAGCGCTGCATCAGCTTCGGTACCAGCGGGATCAGGATCAGCTGCGGCAGGCCGGTCCAGGCCAGCACCTGGCCGATCTGCTCGGCATTGTAGCGCTGCACCTGGCCGAGATAGGCCGGCAGCAGGTAGACCGAACCGAACAGCGCGAAGCCGACGAACACCGCCGAGATGGTGCCGAAGCCGAAGCTCCGTTGGGTCAGGAGGCGCAGCCGGAGCAACGGTTTCTCGACCACGAGCTCGATCCAGACGAACAGGGTCAGGCTGACGACGGCGATCACCGCAAGCTTGACGATGAAGGGCGAGCCGAACCAGTCGTCCTTGTTGCCCTCCTCGAGCACAGCCTGCAGCGACGCGAGGCCAATCGCCATCGTGATGATGCCGAGCCAGTCGCCCTCGCGCAGCAGATGCAGCTGCATCGGCTGACGTTCCAGCGTGAGATAGAGGGTGACGACCATGACGGCGGTCGGAACCACGTTGACGAAGAAGATGGTCTGCCAGCCGTAATTCTCGGTCAGGTAGCCGCCGATGGTCGGGCCGATCGCCGGGGCAAACGTCACGGCGAGCGCGAACATCGCAAGGCCGATCGGCTGTTGCACCTTCGGCAGCTTGGTGAAGACAAGCGTGAAGGCCATCGGGATCAGCACGCCGCCGAAGAAGCCCTGCAGGCCGCGCATCGCGATCATCGAGGGCAGGTCGTGGGTGAAGGCACAGGCGACCGAGAAGATCGCAAACAGGGTGGCGAAGCCAATGATGATCTTGCGGAACGAGAACACCCGGCTGAGAAAGTCGGTCAGCGGGATCACCACGATCTCGCCGATCAGGTAGGACGTCGAGATCCAGGAGCCGTTGTCGACGCCGGTGCCGATGCCGCCCTCGATGTTGAGCAGCGAGGCGTTGGTGATCTGGATGTTGAGGATCGCCATGAAGGCGCCGATCATCGCGGCGACGATGGAGATCCAGACGGCCATGCTGGCGCGGTTGGGGTCGACTGCTGCGGCTACCGCGCGGGGCGCAGCAGCCGGGGAAGAGAGCGCGAGGTCGGACATGACATCACCTATTTGAAAGAGGCGACAGCGAGCTTGGGAGAGGCGCTGGAGCGCGGAGTTTCCTCGGCGGGATGCGACAGCGTCGCGATGGACGGGATCACCGACATGCCCGGCCGCAGGTCGACATTGGTTGCGTCGAGCACGATCTTCACCGGGATGCGCTGCACCACTTTGGTGAAGTTGCCGGTGGCGTTGTCCGGCGGCAGCAGCGCGAACTCCTGGCCGCTGGCGGGCGCGAGGCTGTCGACATGGCCGCGCACGACCTGACCGGGGAACATGTCGACTTCGATCTCGACCGGCTGGCCCTTCCGGACATTGGTGAGCTGCGTCTCCTTGTAATTCGCGATCACGTAGGCGCCGGTGGCCGGCACCAGCGACATCAGTTGCGTGCCGGCCTGGACGAACTGGCCGGTGCGCAGGGTGCGGTTGCCGACGACGCCGTCGATCGGCGCGGTGATGGTGGTGTAGCCGAGATTGAGTTCGGCTTGATTTTGCAGGGCGGTAGCCCGTCCCAACGCCGCAACCGCCTGGGCGATCTCGGCCTTGAGCAGTTCGACCTGGCGTTCTGCAGAGGCGAGGTTTGCGGTGTCGCGGGCGATGGCGGCCTGCGCGCTGGCGTAGCGCGACTGCGCCTGCTGCGCATTCTGCACGCTGCCGTAGCCGGTGCCAGCGAGGTCGGTGTAGCGCTTGTTCTCCTGCTCGGCGAAGGTCTGCGTCGCGGTATCCACCGCAAGCGTCGCGCGCGCCGCCTCGATCACCGAGTGCTGCACGTCGAGCTGGGCGCGTTTGCTGGTGATCGCAGCTTCAGCGGCAGCGACGTCAGCCTTCGACTGATCAAGCGCGACCTTGAAATCGCGCTCGTCGATCCGCGCCAGGATCTGGCCGGCGCGTACATGTTCATTGTCGCCGACCAGCACCGCGCTGAGATAGCCTGACACTTTCGGTGCGATCGTGGTGTTGTCGGCCTTCACATAGGCGTCGTCGGTCGAGACCTGAAAGCGGCCGACCGTCCAGTAATCCCAGCCATACCAGGCGCCGCCCGCGAGCAGGGCGAGGGCTGCGCCGGTCATGAGCAGGCGGCGAAGCTTGCCCTTGGCTGCGGGCGGCTTGGCCGCCTCCGGATTTGCGATCAACTGCTTGGCGGTCTCGGCCGGAACCTGGCTCTCGGCCTTGAAGGACGTTTCGTGCTGGCTCATGGCAGGTGCTCCTGATCGTTCTATCCCTCTGGGAAACCGTACGAATTCGGATTTCGGCGACCCGGGATAATTAGGAAACTTGATGTTTTCCAAAATAGAGCCCATATTGGGACTGTCAATAGAATGACAGTCATCATCTAAAAGCATGGCTCGCGGATGAACCGGAATGGCAAAGACCAGACAGAGCAGACCGCGCCGGCGCCGGAACGGCGCGGGCGCGGGCGGCCGCAGCTTCGTTCCGACGACGAGACGCGTGCGCTCATCTATGAGGCGGCGCGGCGTGAGTTCTCGGAGCGCGGCTTCGCCGCGGCCAGCATCGCCGACGTCGCCTGCCGCGCCGGCGTTTCCACCAAGACGCTCTATCGTTTGATCCCGACCAAGCTGGCGCTGTTCGAAGGCATGGTGACCGACCGGGTGGACCGGTTCGTGTCCATCGTGAATCTCGGCGCCTGCGATGGCCGCAACGTTGCGGCGGCCCTGGAGGCCGCGCTGCTGACCTGCGCCGAGCTCATTCTCGATGCCGAGGTCATCGCGCTGCAGCGGATCATCCTGGCCGAGAGCGACAAATTCCCTGACATCGCCGAGACGTTCTATGAAAAGGCCATGCAGCGCTCGATCGCCGCGCTGGCGAATTGGCTGGGCGTACAGCAGCGGCGAGGGCGGATCGTGCTCGATGACACCGAAGCCGCAGCCGGCATGCTGCTCGGCATGTTCGTGTTCAAGCCGCAGCGTGACGTCATGTTCGGCCACAAGCCGGTGCCGGCGCGCAGCGAGATCGAAGCGCGCGCCAAGGCCTGTGCTGCGCTTTTCCTGTCCGGATGCGCCGTGCCGGCCGACCAGACCAACAAGCAGAGCGGAGGCGCGTGATGCCGGAGCCGGCCGCGACCGTCGAAGCGCAGATCGCGCGCGACGACCAGGCCAAATGCGAGGATGTGCTGACGTGCTGGATGGCGGCGCTCAATCGCTATGATGCGTCCGCGATGGACGCACTGATGCACTTCCCGCATGTGCGGATCGCCGGCGGCGTGGTCACCGTCTATCAGCAGCCCGGCAACAATCCGATGGACTTGTTCGAGCGGCTGCGCAAGCAGGACGGCTGGCATCACAGCGCCTGGAACGAGACCAAGCTCGTGCAGTCCTCACCGGCCAAGGCGCATTACGCCGTCCGCTATGCGCGCTACCGCGAGGACGGATCGCTGATCGGGGTCTACGATTCCCTCTATGTGCTGAGCCTGCTCGGCGGCGCCTGGAAGATCCAGAGCCGCTCGAGCTTCGGTCCCTGAGCAAGCCGCGCTACAAGTCGCGCTACTTGGCCGCCACCGCCGATGCGGGAGGCTGGGTCAGCACCTGCCGGATCATCCGGGCGAGATCGGCCTTGCGATAAGGCTTGGGCAATAGCGTCACGTCCGGGTCGAGACGGCCGTGATGGATGATCGCGTCCTCGGTATAGCCCGAGGTGAAGAGCACGCGCACCGAGGGCAGCTTGGCGATCACAGCGTCGGCCACCTGCCGGCCGTTCATGCCGCCGGACATGATGACGTCGGTGAACAGCACGTCGCAGACGAAGCCCTTCTCGACCGCAGCCAATGCTTCCGGACCGTTGGCGGTAACCATCGTGTGGTAGCCGAGCTGCTCCAACTGGGCGGCGACGTAATTGCGGACCAGCGGATCGTCCTCGACGACCAGGATGGATTCGTGGCCGCCACGCGTGTCGACCGGTGCGGGCGGCTCGACGTCGACCATGTCGCCCATGCTGCGCGGCAGATAGAGCTTGATCGACGTGCCGTGGCCTTCTTCGGAATAAATCTTGAGGTGCCCGTTGGACTGCTTGATGAAGCCGTACACCATGCTGAGCCCGAGGCCGGTACCTTTACCGGTATCCTTGGTGGTGAAGAATGGTTCGAACACCTTGTCGCGGATTGCCGCGGGGATGCCGCCGCCGGTGTCGCTGACCGCGACCATTACATATTCGCCGGCCCGCACATCGGGGTTGGCCGCGGCATAAACCTCGTCGAGGATGACGTTGCTGGTCTCCAGCATCAGCTTGCCACCATCGGGCATCGCATCGCGGGCATTGACGGCGAGATTGAGCAGCGCGGTCGCCATGTGGTTGGGGTCGATGAAGGCGGGCCAGGCGTCGGCCTCGAGCGCGGTATCGATTTCGAATTGCTCGCCGAGCGACGGGCGCAGCAGCCGCGCGGTGTCCTGCACCAGCGTGTTGAGGTTGGCTTCACGCGGTTGCAGCGGCTGCTGGCGCGAGAAGGCCAGCAGATGCTTGGTCACCTCGGCGCCGCGGAAGGCGGCATCGCTGATCATCTTGGTGACGGACGACAGCGCGGCGTCGTGCTCGACGGCTTCGGCGAGGATGTCGATCAGGCCGGTGATGACGGTCAGGATGTTGTTGAAGTCGTGCGCGATGCCGCCGGTGAGATGCCCGACGGCCTCCATCTTCTGCACCTGGCGCAGCTTCTGCTCGGCCTCGAGCTGCTCCCGCGCGGCCTCGACCTCGCGGGCGCGCATGAAGATTTCGGCTTCCATCTGCTCGGTGCGCTCGCGCAGCCGGTCGGTCAGCTTGTCCTGCTCGGCGCCGCGCTGCTTCAGCTGAATGAAGCTGGTGACGTCTTCCACCCGATGGATGATGTAGCTGAACTGTCCGCTCGGCCCGAACACCGGCGTATTGCGCGGGCTCCAGTAGCGCTCCTCGAATCCGCCGCCTTCTGACTCCGGCTTGCGGATATCGTATTTCTGTACCGACATCGTGTCGGGGCGACGGAACTGGACCACACGTTCCAGCGAGGCGCGCAGGTTGCGCACCCCGTCGGCGGCCGGATCGTCCGGATTATCCGGAAATACGTCGAACAGCCCGCGCCCAAGGATCGCGGCGCGCTCGGTCTTGGTGGCGCGCAGATAGGCGTCGGTTACTGCCACGATGCGGAAGTCAGGCTGCGTCAGCACCAGATAGAGGCCGGGCGCCGCCTCGAATAACGCCTTGAAGTCAGGCATCGGCGGGGACTGGTTCTGCAGTTCATCCTCCCTCGCAGGGATACGGTCCGCACGTGACCGCAACCAAGATGTGGCACGCGTTCGTGGGAACTTCAATGCTTAACATACGGCGTTAACTCGATTTTCTCGATCGAACGGGCCTTCCGGCGGCGCGCGGCTAGCGCGAATTCGGCAGATAGCGCCAGCCCTCCTTGCCCAGGAAGTCCAGCATGGCCTGCGCGGGCGGCAGCAGGATCTTGTCGGTGCGCCTGATTGCGTGCCATTGCCGGACGATCGGCAGGCCCTTCACCTTGAGCACCACCAGCCGGCCATCCTCCAGCTCATGGAACACCGTGTGCTGGGAAATGAAGGCGATGCCGAGCCCGGCCATCACAGCCTGCTTGATGGTCTCGTTGCTGTCCATCGCCATGCCGAGCTTCGGCTCCAGTCCGACCCGCTCGAAATATTGCTGCATCAGCATCCGCGTGCCTGATCCCTGCTCGCGGGTGATGAAGGTTTCATTGGCGAGCTCCGATGTCGCGACGTGCCGCCGCCGCGCCAGCCGATGATCGGGCGCGGCGATGATGAAGTGCGGATGCCGGCCGAGCGGCTTCATCTCGACCTCGACATCGGCCGGCGGCCGGCCCATCACGGCGATATCGAGATCGTAGCCGCGCAGCGCGTCGCGGATCTCCTCGCGGTTGCCGATCCTGAGCGTGACCTCGATCTTGGGAAAGCGCCGCGAGAACGCCGCGATCGCGAATGGCACGAAGTATTTCGCGGTCGAGACTGCGCCCATCGCGACGCGGCCGCCGCTGCGGCCCGCGATCATGTCGAGCGACTGCTCGCAGTCCTTCAGCGCTGCCTCGATCCGCTCGATGAGCGCCAGAACATGCGCGCCGGCATCGGTCAGCGCCATGCCGTCGCCGGTGCGCTGGATCAGCGGCAATCCCGCGAGCGCCTGCAGGTTGCGGAGCTGCAGCGTCACCGCCGGCTGCGTCAGGTTCAGCTGGTTGGCCGCCGACGTGATCGATCCGGCTCCGTGCACGGCCGACAGCGCGCGCAGCTGGCGGATGGTGAGGTCCCGCGAGAAGTTCCCGGCCATCACAAGCTCCATAAGAAATACTTTGCCCAGACCAAAGATAATAAAATTTCCCTAATTATGCAATTCGCGCGTTGATACGGCGAAGGCGACTCCCCTGAGGTCGCCTCTCGACACCTCGGGACAGAGGGCGCGATCAAAGGGAGAGGCCGGTGGAGATTCGTCCTGCATTGCATGCCCATCTGGAGTGGCCGACGCAGCACAACCCGTTGCGCGCCGCGACCGTTGCGGTGATCGAAGCCCTTGCCGGCGCCGCGATCGAGCTCTCGCGCATCATCGCCGCCGGCCCGCTCGCCGGCATCGGCGGCGAGAGCGGTGGAATCAATCCCGACGGCGATCGTCAGAAGACCATCGACATCGTCGCCGATAGCCTGATGCGCGAGGCGTTGCGCACCGCGCCGGTCGCCGCGGTGCTCTCGGAGGAGGTCGAGCTGCCAGAGACGCTCGATCCCGATGCGCCGCTCTGTGTCGCGATCGATCCGCTCGACGGATCGGCCAATCTCGAGAACAACATCTCGATCGGCACGATCTTCTCGATCCGGCCGAAGGGCAACGACATCCTCTCGACCTTCTTCGAGCCCGGCACGGCGCAATGTGCCGCAGGCTGCTTCATCTACGGTCCGCAGACCGTGCTGGTGCTGGCGCTCGACCAGTGCGTCGACTGCTTCACGCTCGACCCGCGAACCGGCGAATTCGTCCTGACCGCGCGCGACCTGCGGGTGCCGCAGGATGCGTCGGAGTTCGCCATCAACGCCTCGAACCGGCGGCACTGGAGCGGCCCGGTGCGCAACTACATCGACGACTGCCTTGCCGGCGTGAACGGCGAGCGCGGCCAGGACTTCAACATGCGCTGGATCGGCTCGCTGGTGGCCGAGGCCTACCGCATCCTGATGCGCGGCGGCGTGTTCCTGTATCCGGCAGATGCGCGCCAGGGCTACCGTGAAGGCCGGCTGCGCCTGCTGTATGAGGCGCATCCGATCGCACTGATCATGGAATGGGCTGGCGGCGCCGCCTCGAGCGGCCGGTCACGCATCCTCGAACTTTCGGCACGTACGCCGCATCAGCGCGTGCCGCTGATCATGGGATCGGCCCGCGCCGTGCGCGACGTCGATGCGATCCACCTGACCGTCGAGCCGTTGTTCGAGAGCAGCGATGCCCCGCTGTTCGCGCGGCGCGGCCTGTTCCGCTGAAGGGGGGAGCGCATGTCTCGTCGACATCCCATCATCTCGATCACAGGCTCGTCGGGCGCCGGCACCACTTCGGTGAAGAAGACCTTCGAGAACATCTTCCGCCGCGAGAATGTGGTCGCGGCCTATATCGAGGGCGACGCCTTCCACCGCTACGACCGCGCCGAGATGCGCAGCCAGATGCTGGATAGGGCCGAGCGCGGCGACAAGCATTTCAGCCATTTCAGCCCCGAGACCAATCTCTTCGAGGAGCTGGAGAAGCTGTTCAGCGACTATGCCGAGACCGGCACCGGCACGACACGGCACTATGTGCACGACGAGGAGGAATCGCGGCTCTACGGCGCCAAGCCCGGCACCTTCACCGCGTGGGAAGCGTTGCCGGAGAATTCCGACCTCTTGTTCTACGAGGGCCTGCACGGCGCCGTGGTCACCGACAAGGTGAACGTCGCGCAACACTCCGACCTCAAGATCGGGGTCGTGCCTGTCATCAACCTCGAATGGATCCAGAAGCTGCATCGCGATCGCAGCCATCGCGGTTACTCCACCGAGGCGGTGACCGACACCATCCTGCGCCGCATGCCCGACTACGTGAACTACATCTGCCCGCAATTCAGCGAGACCGACATCAACTTCCAGCGCGTGCCGACGGTCGACACGTCGAACCCGTTCATCGCGCGCTGGATCCCGACGCCGGACGAATCGATGGTCGTGATCCGGTTGAAGAACCCGCGCGGCATCGATTTTCCCTACCTGCTCTCGATGATCCCGAACAGCTTCATGTCGCGCGCCAATTCGATCGTGATTCATGGCGCCAAGCTCGACCTCGCGATGCAGCTCATCCTGACCCCGCTGATCCTGCAACTGATCGAACGAAAGAGGCGAACGATATGACCGCACTTGCGTCCGTTGCCAGCCGGCCCGACGTCAGCCATGACGAGATGGCCAACGCCATCCGCTTCCTCGCCATCGACGCGGTGGAGCAGGCGAAGTCCGGCCATCCCGGCATGCCGATGGGCATGGCCGATGTCGCGACCGTGCTGTTCACCGACTTCCTGAAGTTCGATCCGGCCGACCCGGCCTGGCCCGACCGCGACCGCTTCGTGCTGTCGGCAGGGCACGGCTCGATGCTGCTCTATGCGCTGCTCTATCTGACGGGCTACGAGAGCATGACGCTCGATCAGCTCAAGGCCTTCCGGCAATGGGGATCGCAAACCCCTGGACATCCCGAGTATGGGCATACGCCGGGTGTCGAGACCACGACCGGGCCGCTCGGGCAGGGGATCGCGACCGCGGTCGGCATGGCGCTCGCCGAGCGCTTGATGAACGCGCGCTTCGGCGACGATCTCGTCGATCACTACACCTATGTGATCGCCGGCGATGGCTGCCTGATGGAAGGCCTCAGCCATGAGGCGATCTCGCTCGCCGGCCATTTGCGGCTGAACCGGCTGATCGTGCTGTTTGACGACAACCAGATCTCGATCGACGGCGCCACCTCGCTGTCCTGTTCGGACGACCAGACGGCGCGGTTTGCGGCCAGCGGCTGGAACGTCTGCCGTATCGACGGCCACGATCCGCAGGCAATCTCTGCCGCGATCAGGCAGGCGCGGTCGAGCGATCGTCCGTCGCTGATCGCCTGCCGCACGGTGATCGGGTTCGGTGCGCCGAACCGGCAGGGCAGCGAGAAGGTGCATGGCGCACCGCTCGGCGCCGATGAGGTGGCGAAGACCCGCAGTGCGCTGCGCTGGCCGTATCCGGCGTTCGAAATCCCCGATGCGGTGCTGGCCGAGTGGCGCGAGCTCGGCGGCCGCGGCCGTGACGCACGGCGGGCCTGGATCGAGCGCTCGCGCAGCGCCTGCAATGGCGACAAAGGCGAGCGCTCTCCGTTCCACGATGCGCTGAACCGGAAACTGCCCTGCGCCTATGCCGAGGCGATGGCCAGGCTTGTCGGGCGGTTTGCCACCGAGCGGCCGAAGCTCGCTACGCGGCAGGCCTCGCAGCAGGTCATCGACGTAATCGCCGAAGCGTTGCCCAATCTCCTTGGTGGCTCGGCCGACCTCACGCACTCCAATCTCACGCTGGCGAAGTCGCAGGTCTCGGTGCGGCCGGAAACGCTTGATGGCAGCTACATCCACTACGGTATCCGCGAGCATGGCATGGCGGCTGCGATGAACGGCATCGCCCTGCATGGCGGGTTCATTCCCTATGGCGGCACCTTCCTCAGCTTCGCCGATTACAGTCGGCCGGCGATCCGGCTTGCAGCATTGATGGGCATCCGCGTCATCCATGTGATGACCCATGATTCGATCGGGCTTGGCGAAGACGGGCCGACGCATCAGCCGGTTGAGCATCTCGCGGCGCTGCGGGCGATCCCGAATGTGCTGGTGTTCCGTCCGGCCGATGCGGTCGAGACGGCGGAAGCCTGGGACTGTGCGCTGAAGGCAGAGACCTCGCCGTCGATCCTTTGCCTGTCGCGCCAAGCGCTGCCGACGGTTCGCGACGGCAGCAAGGACAACCAGGTCGCGCTCGGCGCCTACGTTCTCGTCGAGCCGGCCTTCGGGCGTGACGTCACCCTGATTGCAACGGGTTCGGAGGTGTCGATCGCGCTCGAAGCCGCAAAGCTGCTGGCGGAAGAAGGGGTACAGGCCGCGGTCGTCTCGGCCCCGTGCTTCGACCTGTTCCGCCAGCAGCCGCGCGACTATCGCGCCCAGGTGCTGGGCAGCGTCCCGCGCGTCGGCGTGGAAGCGGCCGTCGAGGGTGACTGGGCCCGCTGGCTCGGCGACGACGGCGTATTCGTCGGCATGGCCGGCTTCGGCGCGTCGGCGCCGGCGGACGTGCTCTACCGCGAATTCGGCATCACGCCGGCGGCGATCGCAGCTGCAGCAAAACAGCTCATGCAACGAGCGAATTGAAAGGAGGACGCCACCATGGCGCGGATAACACTGAGGCAATTGCTGGACCACGCCGCCGAACGCGGCTACGGCGTGCCGGCCTTCAACATCAACAACATGGAGCAGGGCCTCGCCATCATGGAGGCGGCGGCGGCCTGCGATGCGCCGGTCATCATCCAGGCTTCGCGCGGCGCGCGTTCCTATGCCAACGACATCATGCTGGCGAAGATGATCGACGCGCTGGAGGAGATGTATCCGCAGATCCCGCTCTGCCTGCATCTCGATCACGGCAACGAAGAGGCCACCTGCGCCACCGCGATCCGCTACGGCTTCACCTCGGTCATGATGGACGGCTCGCTCAAGGCCGACGCCAAGACCGCGGCCGATTACGACTACAACGTCGATATCACCCGCCGGGTCGTCGACATGGCGCACTGGGTCGGCGCGTCGGTCGAAGGCGAGCTCGGCGTGCTTGGTTCGCTCGAGCACGGCGGCGGCGAGCAGGAGGACGGTCACGGCGTCGAAGGCAAGCTGAGCCATGATCAGCTGCTCACCGACCCGGACCAGGCGGTCGATTTCGTTCGCGCCACCAAGGTCGATGCGCTCGCGATCGCGATGGGCACCTCGCACGGCGCCTACAAGTTCACGCGCCGCCCCGACGGCGAGATCCTGGCGATGCGCGTGGTCGAGGAGATCCATACGCGGCTGCCGAACACGCATCTGGTCATGCACGGCTCGTCCTCGGTGCCGCAGCCGTTGCAGGACATGTTCAACCAGTTCGGCGGCGAGATGCCACAGACCTGGGGCGTGCCGGTCGAGGAGATCGTCCGCGGCATCAAGCACGGCGTGCGCAAGGTCAACATCGACACCGATTGCCGCCTCGCGATGGCCGCCGCCTTCCGCAAGGTCGCCGTGCAGTCGAAGAGCGAGTTCGATCCGCGCAAATTCCTCAAGCCTGCGATGGATGCGCTGCGCGAACTCTGCCGTGACCGCTTCGAGCAATTCGGCACGGCCGGCAATGCCGCCCGGATCAAGGTGGTTGCGCTGCCGGAGATGGCCCGACGCTATCGCGCCGGCGCGCTCGATCCGCAGATTGGAAAGATCACCCAGGCCGCCTGAGCAAATGGCAGCGAACGACAGGAGATTTCGATGAACATACAGCAGTCGATCACGGTGCGCGGCAAGGATCGCTACAAGTCCGGCGTGATGGAATACAAGCGGATGGGCTATTGGGAGCCGAACTATGAGCCCAAGGACACCGACGTCATCGCCTTGTTTCGCGTCACGCCGCAGGACGGCGTCGATCCGACCGAAGCCTGCGCGGCGGTGGCGGGCGAATCCTCGACTGCGACCTGGACCGTGGTGTGGACCGATCGGCTGACCGCCGCGGAGAAATACCGGGCCAAGTGCTATCGCGTTGATCCGGTGCCGAACTCGCCGGGCAGCTACTTCGCCTATATCGCCTATGATCTCGACCTGTTCGAGCCGGGCTCGATCTCGAACCTGACTGCCTCGATCATCGGCAACGTGTTCGGCTTCAAGCCGCTGAAGGCGCTGCGGCTGGAGGACATGCGGCTGCCGACCGCCTATGTGAAGACATTCCAGGGCCCGGCGACCGGCATCGTGGTGGAGCGCGAGCGGCTCGACAAGTTCGGCCGTCCCTTGCTCGGCGCCACCGTGAAGCCGAAGCTCGGCCTGTCCGGCCGCAACTACGGCCGCGTCGTCTATGAAGCGTTGAAGGGCGGGCTCGACTTCACCAAGGACGACGAGAACATCAATTCGCAGCCCTTCATGCACTGGCGCGAGCGCTTCCTGTACTGCATGGAGGCGGTCAACCGCGCGCAGGCCGCGACCGGCGAAATCAAGGGCACCTATCTCAACGTCACCGCGGCGACCATGGAGGACATGTACGAGCGCGCCGAGTTCGCCCATGAGCTCGGCTCCAACATCGTCATGATCGATCTCGTGATCGGCTACACGGCGATCCAGTCGATGGCGAAGTGGGCACGCAGGAACAACATGATCCTGCATCTGCATCGCGCCGGCCATTCGACCTACACCAGGCAGCGCAGCCACGGCGTCTCGTTCCGCGTGATTGCGAAGTGGATGCGGCTCGCCGGTGTCGACCACATCCATGCCGGCACGGTGGTCGGCAAGCTCGAAGGCGACCCCAACACCACGCGCGGCTACTACGACATCTGCCGTGAGGACTTCAATCCGATGCAGCTCGAGCACGGCGTGTTCTTCGACCAGAACTGGGCGAGCCTCAACAAGCTGATGCCGGTGGCCTCCGGCGGCATTCATGCCGGCCAGATGCACCAGTTGCTCGATCTGCTCGGGGAGGACGTCGTGCTGCAGTTCGGCGGCGGCACGATCGGTCATCCCCGCGGCATCCAGGCCGGCGCCACCGCCAACCGCGTCGCGCTGGAAGCCATGATCCTCGCCCGCAACGAGGGGCGCGACTACGTCCATGAAGGACCGGAGATCCTGGCGAAGGCGGCGCAGACCTGCACGCCACTGCGCGAGGCGCTCGATGTCTGGAAGGACGTCACCTTCAACTACGAGTCGACCGACGCCCCCGATTTCGTTCCCACGCCGAGCATGGCGGTCTGACAGGAGTTTCTCATGCGCGTGACCCAAGGTTGCTTCTCTTTCCTGCCCGATCTCACCGATGAGCAGATCGCCGCACAGGTGCAATACTGCCTCGACAAGGGCTGGGCAGTGAACATCGAGTTCACCGACGATCCGCACCCCCGCAACACCTATTGGGACATGTGGGGCCTGCCGATGTTCGACTTGCGCGATGCGGCGGGCATCATGAAGGAGCTCGCCGATTGTCGGCAGGTCTATGGCGACCGCTACATCAGGATCTCCGGTTTCGATTCCAGTCCCGGCTGGGAGTCGGTTCGCATCTCCTTCATCGTCAACCGGCCGCCCGAGGAGCCGGGCTTCCGGCTCGATCGCCAGGAGGCTGCCGGACGCAACCTCCGTTACGCGACCCATTCCTATGCGGCGACGCGCCCCGAGGGCGAACGCTACACCGATCGTTGACCGCGTCCGGCTGGCAAGCCAGGCGGGTTGCTCCCTCGACCGTCTGGTCCGGATGCACTTCTCCGTCGTCGCCGCAGCGGCGACGGAGCTTTTCTCGAAGCGAGAGGATGATGACCCAAGCGCAAGAACAGATCCGCGAGACGCCGCCCGAGACCATCGACCTCCGGCATGAATTCGCTGACCTCGGCATCGGTGACGTGCTTGACCAGCTCGATTCCGAATTGATCGGCCTCAAGCCGGTGAAGACCCGCATCCGGGAGATCGCATCGCTGTTGCTGGTCGAACGCATCAGGCAGAAAATGGCGCTGGCGACGACATTCCCGACCCTGCACATGTCGTTCACCGGCAATCCCGGCACCGGCAAGACCACGGTCGCACTCAGGATGGCCGGCATCCTGCACAAGCTCGGCTTCGTCCGCCGCGGTCACGTCATCAGCGTCACGCGCGATGACCTTGTCGGGCAATATATCGGCCACACCGCGCCGAAGACCAAAGAGATATTGAAGAAGGCGATGGGCGGCGTGCTGTTCATCGACGAGGCGTATTACCTGTACCGCCCCGAGAACGAGCGCGACTATGGACAGGAGGCGATCGAGATCCTGCTGCAGATCATGGAGCAGCAGCGCGAGGATCTGGTCGTGATCCTGGCTGGCTACGGCGACCGCATGGAGAAGTTCTTCCAGAGCAATCCGGGGTTCCGCTCGCGCATCGCGCATCACATCGACTTCCCGGACTATTCGGACGGCGAGCTGCTCTGGATCGCCGAACTGATGTTGCAGCAGCAGAATTATCGTTTTTCCCCGGAAGCACGCGAGGCCTTTACCCGGTACATCGGCATTCGCAAGGAACAGCCGCTGTTCTCCAATGCGCGCTCGATCCGCAACGCGCTCGACCGCATCCGGCTGCGCCAGGCCAACCGGATCGTGGCCAAGCTCGACCGCACGCTCACGGCTGACGACGTGATGTCGATCGAGGCCGGCGACGTGCTTGCCAGCCGCGTGTTCGCGAAAGGGGCGGGTGCGGCGGGCGAGGGACGATGAACCAGGCGCTCGCAGCGATCCGGGCCGCCGGGATGCGCGATATCATTGCGGGGGCGCGCGCCTTGATCTTCGATGTCGACGGCACGCTCGCCGAAACCGAGGAAGTGCATCGCCGTGCCTTCAATGAGGCGTTCGCCGAGGCCGGCCTCGATTGGTTCTGGGACCAGGTCACCTACGCGCGGCTGCTCCGGGTCGCCGGAGGCAAGGAGCGCATCCGGGCGTTCGACCAGCGCAACGCGGTTCCGTCGCTGACATTCGCCGACATCGCCGACCTGCACGGCATCAAGACTGCGCGCTACGCCGCGTTGATTGCGGCGGGCGGCTGCCCGTTGCGGCCGGGCGTGAGGGCCTGGCTCGCCGGCGCGCGCAGCCGCGGCCAGCGCCTGGCGATCGCCACGACGACATCGCATGGCAATATCGATGCCCTGCTGTCGGTCGCGTTGGGGCTGGACTGGGCCGATCTGTTCGAGGCGATCGTTGCCGGCGACGACGTGCCGCGGAAGAAGCCGGCACCCGATGTTTACATCGAGGTGCTGGCTCGGCTCGGGCTCGGACCTTCGGGTTGCATCGCGGTGGAGGATTCCGGTAACGGCCTCGCCGCCGCGGCGCAGGCCGGCGTCCCCGTGGTCATTACCCGCAGCACCTATTTCAGCGACGACGATTTCACCGGCGCGTTGCTGGTTGTTGACGATCTCTCTGACATCGACGCCTGAAGGCCGCTGCCACCGCCGCGCGGCAGTTCGATTAATTTATTCGTACAGTGAAATAAATGGTACTTGCGTCCATCGCATGGTAGAGGCACAATCTCACCAAAGGTTGCGAGAATCCATGCCGCCCTCCAGCGGACTGAGGGATTTGCCAACAATTTCGGGAGACAACGCCCTATGATCCTCCGCTCTCCGGTCAATTTATTCGTGTGCTTAAATAAATGACCGGTCGGTGCTTGCATCGATATGGTGGGGACAACGTCCACCAGAGGTTGCCAGAAAAGAGTGCCACACCGCCAGAAGTTCTGGCGGACGCTGGCGCTTGCCAACAATCCCGGAAGACAGGCGCGTCATGATCCTCCACGTCATTCCTGCGCCTCGTTCGTCCCACGACATGACTCGCGGGTGAACTCGGCATTGCAGGATCGTGCGGAGTGAGCATTGGCGCTGTTGACGGGTTCAATCGACATTCTGCAATTTCGGCTCGTGACGGCCCCGGCGCCGATCCGACATCGCCGTAGATCTGCGGCCAGCCCACGAACGATAGCCGTCGATTGATGCTGTCCACGGGAGTGGTACCCCAACTCAAAAAAACCAAGGGAGTGAAGCATGTTCAAATTGAAGACCACCTTGTTCGCGCTCGCGCTGGCCGGCCTTGCCGCGACGGTGTCCGATCGCGACGCGATGGCCCAGGCCAAGCCGACCGTCGGGATCGCGATGCCGACCAAATCCTCGGCGCGCTGGATCGATGACGGCAACAACATCGTCAAGGTACTGAAGGAACGCGGCTACGGCACCGACCTGCAATATGCCGACGACGACATCCCGAACCAGCTCTCCCAGGTCGAAAACATGGTGACCAAGGGCGCCAAGGTCCTGGTCATCGCGGCGATCGACGGCACCACGCTGTCCGACGCGCTGAAGCAGGCCAAGGCGCAGGGCATCACCGTGATCGCCTATGACCGCCTGATCCGGGATACGCCGAACGTCGACTATTACGCGACCTTCGACAATTTCCAGGTTGGCGTGCTGCAGGCGCAATCGATCGAGAAGGCGCTCGGACTGAAGGACGGCAAGGGTCCCTTCAACATCGAGCTGTTCGGCGGCTCGCCCGACGACAACAATGCCTATTTCTTCTACGACGGCGCGATGTCGGTGCTGAAGCCCTATATCGACGGCGGCAAGCTTGTCGTCGCCAGCGGCCAGATGGGCATGGGCAAGGTCGCGACCCTGCGCTGGGACGGCGCCACCGCGCAGGCACGGATGGACAATCTGCTCAGCGCCTTCTACGGCAAGAAGCGCGTCGACGCGGTGCTGTCGCCATATGACGGCCTGTCGATCGGCATCATCTCCTCGCTCAAGGGCGTCGGCTACGGCAGCAAGGACCAGCCAATGCCGTTCATGAGCGGCCAGGACGCCGAGGTGCCCTCGATCAAGGCGATGCTGCGCGGCGAGCAATACTCGACCATCTTCAAGGACACCCGCGATCTCGCCAAGGTCACGGCCGACATGGTCGATGCCGTGCTGAGCAAGAAGGAGGTCACCGTCAACGACACCAAGACCTACAACAACGGGGTCAAGGTGGTTCCGTCCTATCTGCTCAAGCCGGTCGTGGTGGATAAGACCAATTGGGAGAAAGTCCTGATTGACAGCGGCTACTACAAGCGCTCGCAATTCGACTAAGGCGGGCGAGCGGGGCTGGTAGCGCCGAGGCCGAGTGACGTTGCGGGATGTGATCCGATGACGGCGATGCTTGAGATGCGTAACGTCAGCAAGAGCTTTGCCGGCGTGCAGGCATTGCGCGACGTCAATTTCACCGTGGAAGCCGGGCAGATCCATGCGCTGGTCGGCGAGAACGGTGCGGGCAAGTCGACCCTGATGAAGGTGCTGAGCGGGGTCTATCCCGCCGGCAGCTATGAAGGGTCGATCCTGTTCGACGGCGAGGAGCGCCGGTTCCGCGACATCAACGACTCCGAGGCGCTGGGGATCATCATCATCCACCAGGAGCTGGCGCTGATCCCGCTGATGTCGATCGCCGAGAACATCTTTCTGTCGCGGGCGCCGTCGCGGTTCGGGGTGGTCGACCGCAACGCGGTGTACCGGCGGACGGCGGAGCTGCTGGCACAGGTCGGCCTGCGGGAATCGCCGGATACCCTCGTCACCGATCTTGGCGTCGGCAAGCAGCAGCTGGTCGAGATCGCCAAGGCGCTGTCGAAGAAGGTGCGCCTCCTGATCCTGGACGAGCCGACCGCGAGCCTCAACGAGGCCGATAGTGCCGCGCTGCTGGACCGGCTGCTGGCCTTCCGCGAGCAGGGCATCGCCTCGATCCTGATCTCGCACAAGCTGAACGAGGTCGCGCGCGTCGCCGACCGGATCACGGTGCTGCGCGACGGCCGCACCGTCGACAGCCTCGATTGCCGAACCGAGCAGGTCGACGAGGACCGCATCATCCGCAGCATGGTCAACCGTGATCTCGCGCATCGCTTCCCGGAGCGACAGGTTGCGATCGGCGATCCCGTGATGACGGTGGAGAACTGGTCGGTGTATCACCCGCTGCACACCGCCCGGCAGGTGATCAAGAATGTCGATTTCAGGGTGCGCCGCGGCGAGGTGGTCGGCATCGCCGGCCTGATGGGCGCCGGCCGCACCGAGTTCGCCATGAGCCTGTTCGGCAGGGCCTGGGGCTACAATATCTCCGGCAGGATCAGCCTTGACGGACGCGAGGCGGACCTGGCCAGCGTGCCGGCTGCGATCCAAGCCGGCCTCGCCTATGTCACCGAGGACCGCAAGCAGCTCGGCTTGATCCTCGCCGACGACGTCCGCAAGAACGTGACGCTGGCGAGCCTGCGCCAGGTGTCGGATCGCGGCGTGATCGACGATGTCGTCGAGCTGAAGGCCGCGAGCGATTACCGCAACCGGATGCGGATTCGCTGTTCCGACGTCTATCAGGAGGCCGGGCAGCTCTCGGGCGGCAACCAGCAGAAGGTGGTGCTGTCGAAATGGCTGATGACCGATCCGCAGGTGCTGCTGCTGGACGAGCCGACCCGCGGCATCGACGTCGGGGCAAAATACGAGATCTATTGTATCATCAACGAGCTCGCGGAGGCCGGCAAGGGCGTCGTGGTGATCTCGTCGGAAATGCCGGAATTGCTCGGCATCTGCGACCGGATTTGCGTGATGAATGACGGCGCTTTCGTCGGCGAGTTCACCAAGGGCGACGCGACGCAGGAGAAGATCATGCGCGCCATCATGCGCAATGTCAGGATGTCCGGAAGCGGGGCCGGTGGCAGCGCGGTGCGGGCGGGAGGCGGAGCACAATGACCGACAAGACGGTGTCACTTCCCGAGACCCCCAAGCATTCCGGCTTCATCAAAAACAATCTGCGCAACTACGGCATGCTGCTGTCGCTGCTCGCGATCATGCTGTTCTTCGAGATCGTGACCGACGGCACGCTGCTGCAGCCGGTCAACCTCACCAATCTCGTGCTGCAGAACAGCTACATCGTGATCATGGCGCTCGGCATGCTGCTCGTGATCGTCACCGGGCATATCGACTTGTCGGTCGGGTCAGTTGCGGGCTTCGTCGGCGCGGTCGCCGCGGTGCTGATGGTGAGCTACCATGTCGACTACCCGACCGCCTTCATCGTCTGTCTCTTGGTCGGTGCGGCGATCGGCGCGGCGCAGGGCTACTGGGTTGCCTATTTCAAGATTCCGTCCTTCATCGTGACGCTGGCCGGCATGCTGGTGTTCAAGGGCCTTGCGCTCGCGGTGCTGCAGGGCCGGTCGGTCGGGCCGTTTCCGCCGACCTTCCAGAAGCTGTCGTCGGGCTTCATCCCCGAGCTGTTTCCGAGTGCCGGCACGCTCTATCCGACCTCGCTCTTGATCGGCGTCGTGCTGGCGTTCGCGCTGGTGCTGGCGAGTGCCAAGAGCCGGGCGCGCGAGCAGTCGCACGGCATCGAGGTCGAGCCCTATGCGTTCTTCATCGCCAAGAGCGTCGCGCTGGCGGGCGCGGTGCTCTACTTCACCTATCTTATCGCCTCGCATCGCGGCCTGCCAAACGTGCTCGTCATCATGACGGTGCTGATCGCGCTCTACGGTTTTGTCACGCGGCGGACCGTGATCGGCCGGCAGATCTATGCGGTCGGCGGCAACGCCAAGGCCGCGAAGCTCTCGGGCGTCAAGACCGAGCGGCTGACCTTCTTCACCTTCGTCAACATGGGCGTGCTGGCGGCGCTCGCCGGGCTGGTGTTTGCCGCCCGCCTCAACACCGCGACGCCGAAGGCGGGCCTCGGCTTCGAGCTCGACGTGATCGCCGCCTGCTTCATCGGTGGCGCCTCGGCCTATGGCGGCGTCGGCCGGGTCGGCGGCGCGGTGGTCGGTGCCATGATCATGGGCGTGATGAACAACGGCATGTCGATCCTCGGCATCGGCATCGATTATCAGCAAGTGATCAAGGGCCTCGTCCTGCTGGGCGCCGTCTGCATCGACGTCTACAACCAGCGCCGGTGATTGCCGCGCAGTCATGATCCTGCGATAGGATGGCGGCGCAACGCAGGAGAATGCCGCGTGAAACTGTCCCATGCCGATGCGCTGAACATCGGAAACATCCTCGCCGAAGTCGGCCGCACCGAGATCATGCCGCGGTTCCGCCGCGTCCGGGAGATCGAGGTCCGTACCAAGACCTCGGCATTCGACGTGGTCACTGAGGCCGACGAACTCGCCGAGCAGGCGATCTCGGCCGCGCTGCTCCGGGCATTTCCGAACGCGGTCGTGATCGGCGAGGAGGGCACGGCACGCGATCCGGCCGCGCTCGATCGGGTCGGAACCGCGGAGCTCGCCTTCATCATCGATCCGATCGACGGCACGCGGAATTTCACCTCGAGCCTGCCGCTGTTCGGCACTATGGTGGCCGCCACGATGCGCGGCGAGATCGCGTTCGGCGCGATCCATGATCCCGTCAGTAACGACACCGCGTTCGCGCTGCGCGGCGAGGGCGCGTGGCTCGAGATGCCGGATGGCAGGCGGCATGACCTGAATGTGGCCCCGGCGGGGCCGGTCCAGCAGATGGACGCGGTAGTCGGCGTCAACTTCCTGCCGGAGCCGTTGCGCGCGACTGTCGCCGGCAATCTGTCCAAGCTTGGGGCCAGCGCCTGGCTCAGATGCGCCGCGCATGAGTATCGCATGGCGGCGTCCGGTCATTGCCATCTCTTGTTCTACAACAAGCTGATGCCGTGGGATCATGCCGCGGGCTGGCTGTTGCATCGCGAGGCCGGCGGCTACAGCGCGCATTTCGACGGATCGCCCTACAAGCCGGTCAACCTGACCGGCGGCTTGCTCTGCGCGCCCGACGAGGAGAGCTGGCACGCGGCACAGCAGGCGATCCTGACGCCGGCCGGGTAGGGGGATGTGCGAGTTCTGATCCAATTGTCAAACAGCTTCGGTGTCGTCCCTGCGAAAGCAGGGACCCATAACCACAGGACCATGTTGTTGAAATGGGCTGTGGCTCCAGCTCTGCAAGCCAATTCGCATTCGTGGTTATGGGTCCCGGCTCAAGGCCGGGACGACATCGAATTTGTTGCACGGTCTGTGAGTCATACGCGCGCTGTCGCGACGCGAATTGCCTCAGCTTTGCGTCTCGTCCCACCCTCTCATTGAACAGAGCGCGCAGGGGGCCTATTCGCTGCCGACCTCGCCGGTGATGATGTTGCCGAACAGCTTCCAGCTCTCGCCTTCGAATCGCATCAGCTGCGACTGTTCGATCGGACGGAAGTCAGTCGCGCTGGTATTGATCCTGATCCCGGGCAGGATCATCTTCGGCGCAAAGTCCTTCAGGCCGACGGCCTGCTTCATCACGTTCTCGCGCGTGAGATCGTCGCCGCACTGCTTGAGCACCTGCGCGAGCGTTTGTGCGGCAGCGTAGCCATAGACGTGATTGCCGTTGGTCTTGTCGCCGTCGGGCATGTACTTGTCCATGAACGCCCGCCATTCCCTGGTTTCGGCATCATCATTCCAGATCGTGTCGGTCGGATCCTTGAGGTAAGCGACCGAGATGATGCCCTGCGAATGCTCGATGCCGGCGGCGCGCATGACAGAGGCGACCGACGTCGCGGTCGAGGTCAGGAAGAAGGTCGGCTTCCAGCCGAGCTCGGCGACCTTCTTGATGGTCTGCGCCGCGCCCTTCGGCGCCGCCCAGGTGAACAGGATGTCGGCGCCGGAGGCGCGCAGCGCCACGATCTGCGAATCCAACGTCGGATCGGTCAGCTCGTAGGATTTGTCGGCGACGATCATGCTGCTCGCCTTGTCGCCGAGGCCGTCGCGCAGCCCCTTGAGCGCATCCTTGCCGGCATCGTCGTTCTGCCAGAGCACCGCGATCTTGCCGTTCGGGAATTTGTCGAGGATGTATCTGGCGTAGATCCGCCCTTCGCTCTGATAGTTCGGCTGCCAGCCCATCGTCCAGGGAAAGCCTTGGGGATCGCCGAAGCGCGTCGCGCCTGATGCGATGAAGAGGTGAGGGACCTTCTTGCCGTTGAGATATTTCTGGATCGCGACATTGGGCGCGGTGCCGAGCGGCTGGAACACCAGCAGCACTTCGTCGCCCTCGACCAGCTTGCGCGCCTGCTCGACCGATTTCGGCGGCGAGAAGCCGTCGTCGTAGCTGACGAAGTTGATCTTGCGGCCGTTGATACCGCCTTGATCGTTGATCATCCTGAAATAAGCCGCCTCGGTCCGGCCGATCGCGCCATAGGCCGAAGCAGGGCCGCTATAGGGCATGATGTTGCCGATCTTGATCTCGGTATTCGAGACCCCCGGGCCGTAGTTCTTCTGCGCGAGCGCCGGCGACAGCGCGCCGATCGTCACTGCAGCCGCCAGGCACGCACGAAGCCAAAATCCGTCCAACATCCCTCAGTCACTCCCTGATGTGATCGCCTTGTGACGTATCGGCGGCTCCCCTTCGGGGCCGGCGCGTTGACGCCCGGCGACAATTATCGTATGCGCTTCCAGTCTGGAAACGTTTCCAGACTAGCGCGCGTTCCCACCGATGGCAATATTCCTGCGGCCGGAGAGATGTGACAAATGAGCAGACTGGAGCAGACGAGCCCGGACCGTGGCGCGAGGCCGCCGTTGATCGCCGAATGCGATGCGGTCGTGGTCGGTGCCGGCTTCGGCGGGCTGTATGCGATCTACCGGTTGCGCGAGCTCGGGCTGAAGGTGATCGGCATCGAGGCGGCGTCCGACGTCGGCGGCACCTGGTACTGGAATCGCTATCCCGGCGCGCGCTGCGACATACCGAGCCTGTTCTATTCGTACACCTGGTCGGAGGAGCTGCGGCAGGAATGGCGCTGGAGCGAGAAATACGCCGCCCAGCCGGAGATCCTGCGCTACGCCCAGCGCGTCGCCGACCGGTTCGATCTGCGCTCTATGATCCGCTTCGACACCCGCGTGACCAGCGCCGACTGGGACGAAGCAGGCGAGAGCTGGACGTTGCGCACCGATCGCGGCGATTGCATCGTCGCATCGACTTGCGTGATGGCGACCGGCAATCTCTCGGTGCCCAACAAGCCGAAGCTCGCGGGCCTCGAACGCTTTCGCGGACCGGTCTATCACACCGGGCAGTGGCCGCATCAGGAGATCGACTTTTCCGGCTTGCGCGTTGCCGTGATCGGCACCGGCTCCTCGGGTGTGCAGACGATCCCGATGGTCGCAAAGGCGGCGAGCCGCCTGACCGTATTCCAGCGCACGCCGAACTACTCGGTGCCTGCACGCAATGCGCCGCTGTCCGAAGCCGACATCGCAGCCGCCGAGCCCATGATCGCGAAATATCGCGAAAGCCTCGAGACGCCGGAATTCGGGCGGGTCCCTGCGAATGCCTTCGACGCACCGGTGCCCGAGCGTGACGCGCAGTGGGCGCGCTATGAACAGCTTTGGGAGCAGGGCGGCGGCGGCATCCTGACCGCGTTCCCGAACATCCTGACCGACGAGGCCGTCAACGACGTCGCCTGCGATTTCGTGCGCGACAAGATCCGCGGCATCGTGAATGACCGGGCGACGGCGGAGGCGCTGTCACCGAAGGATTATCCGCTCGGCGTCAAGCGCATCTGCATCGATACCGGTTACTTCGCGACCTATAATCTGCCGCATGTCGAGCTGGTCGATTTGCGCACGGAGCCGCTGGAGACCGTCACCGAGACCGGCGTCGAAACCGCGACGCGAGCCTTTGCGCTCGACGCACTGGTGCTGGCGACGGGCTATGACGCGATGACCGGGGCGCTCGCCGCGATGCGGATCCGCGGGCGCGACGGCACGACCCTGAAGGAGGCCTGGGCCGACGGGCCCAGCGCCTATCTCGGCCTGATGGTGTCGGGCTTTCCGAACCTGTTCGTCGTGACCGGACCGGGTAGCCCTTCTGTGATCGGCAATGTGATCCATGCCTGCGAGAACCATGTCGAATGGATCACGGCTTGCCTCGGCGGCATGCGCGCCAAGGGATTGACGCAGATCGAGCCGGAACACGACGCCGAGCGCGCCTGGATGGCGCATGTTGCCGATGCCGCCAGCCGCACGCTCTATCCGAAGGCCAATTCCTGGTACCAGGGCGCCAACATCGCGGGCAAGCCGCGGGTGTTCATGCCCTATGTCGGCCAGGGCTACCGGCACCGTATCGCGCAGATCGCGCAGCGCAACTATGAAGGTTTCGTGCTGCGCTGAGAGCGCCGGCTCCTTCCGTCATTGCGAGGAGCGAAGCGACGAAGCAATCCATCGTTCCGCACGCTCGGTGGCAGTGGATTGCTTCGCGTCGCTCGCAATGACGTGGATGGAGTGGAGCTATCTGATCGAATGACTGGAACCGTTTCCAGTAACGGCTTGTTTCGCCGGACTACTTCCGACCTCGCGCGGGCGCCGGCGGCGCGGCGCAGGAATGCCGCAGGATGAAGCGCGTCGGCAGGAACACCGGGGCGCCGCTGTCGGCCTTGTCGGGCTCGCGGATCTGTTCCAGCAACAGCCGCGCAGCGGTGCGGCCGACCTCGTTCATGTCCCAGCTCAAGGCCGAGATCGCGGGCGTCGCATGGCGGGCGAGATCAGTGTCTCCGCTGCACACGATCGATACGTCCTGCGGATAGCGCAGGCCGTTGCTGGTGATCGCCTCCAGCACCTCGGCCAGCATGCTGGTGCCGAGCGAGATGATCGCGGTCGGCGGTTTCGTCGATTGCAGCAGCTGGCACACCGAGCTGAAGGCGGTGTTGGCGCCCTGCATATGCGGGCGGATCAGGCTGGGATCGACCTCGATCTTGGCTTCCTGATGCGCCTGCCGGTAGCCCGCGAGCCGCTCCGTGCTCGGCAACACCGCGGCGCTGCCGGTCAGCAACGCGATCCGGCGATGGCCGAGGCCGATCAGGTAGCGCGTCGCTTCCAGCGCGCCGCCGCGGTGATCGACGCGAACCATGACGCTATCGGGCACCTCGCGGTCGACGGTGACGCAGGGCAGGTCGAGCGTCGCCAGTCCCTTCATGAAATCCTTGTGCGAATTGTCACCGGCGAACAGCAGCAATCCGTCCATCTGGCGCCGCCGCACCGCCGACAGGAACGCCGCCTCGCGCGCCTCCTCATGCTTGGTCGCCGCCAGCATCAAGAGGAAGCCGGCGCGCTGGAATTCCTCCTCCGCCGCGCTCACCATGCCGGTGTAGTGTGGGTTGGAGAAATCGGCCACCATACAGCCGATCGTGTTGGACGCCCGCGAGCGCAGCGCCTGCGCCGCCTGGTCGGGCTCGAAGCCGAGACGCTTCACCGCGCGCATGATGCGCGCATGCAGTTCCGCGCTGGTATAGATGCCGCCATTGAGCGTGCGGCTGACGCTTGAGACGGAGACGCCGGCCTCGGCCGCGACGTCACGAATCGTCGGTCGTGTCCGTCGCGTCCTGGTCATCGGTCGTCGGGCCCTGTCGGTTCGGCATTGCCGCCGTCCGTCGCGCCAGTTGCGGCGGGCAGAAGACGGCACCACCGAATCTAATCAGGCTCGGCCCCGAATCTCAAATGATTCCTATCGCCAGGCCACCGGGCCGATACGTTCCTTAGGGCGAGACCGTGGTGTCACGCCGATGCGGGCCGGTCGAAATAAGCGAACGCGGCGCTGGTCAGGCCGCCCAGCAGCGACCAGAACACCAGGCTGGTCAGCGTGACTGCGACGACGAACTGATGCGACAATGACGAGGGCACGTTGGTCTCGACATGCTCGAGCTCGGGCGCGCCGATCAGATGCGGCAGCATGATCAGGACCACGCCGGCGATGGCGGCCGGCATCGAGCGCCGGAACACGATCAGTCCGAGGCCGGCTGATGTCGCCAGCACCGCTGTGGTCCACCAGATCTGACGCGAGAGCAGTGGGGCAGCAGGAACGCCCGGCAGTTCAGGCGGCAGCCCAAGGCCCGGCGCAATGGTGAAAACGGCAAAGCCTGCGAGGCCCCACATCAACCCTTCGTGCCAGGAGGTCGGCTCGCCGGTCGCGCCACTGCGAATCGAAAAGAAGCCGCACAACAGTAGCGCAAAGCCGATCCCGGTCAGGATGTTTGCGCCTGCCGTATAGAGGTTGCGCTCCAGCCCGTCGCGCGGTTCCCACGCCTCGGCGCCATGATCATGATCCGCATGATCGTGGACGAGGATGGCCCGCGGTTGCGCGGCGGCTTCGTGCTTGTGCTCGGCCGCCTTCTCGTAGACCTCGGCCTTCAGGATCAGCGGAACGGTGCCGAACTGCTGGACCGCGGTGACGATCAGGCCAACGATGAATCCGGCAATGACCGAGGAGAAGACGATCGAGCGAAACGTGCTCATGCGAGCGGGGTCAGTGGCAGGGGAAGGCGTTGGAGTGGCGCACATCGTGCGCGGCGTTGTGGATCACGTCGATGTGCGAGAAGCCGACAACGCCAACGATGAACAGGCCGAGCGACATCGCCATCAGGGACTGGGCAAGCCGTCCGACCTGTCGGGCGGCGACCGGCAGATGCGTGACTTGTGCTTGCGCGACCTGGGCTTGCGCGGACTGGGACTGGCTCATGGTCGTTCTCCACATTCGATTTGGTCGGCTTCTAGCAGCTTTCGAGCGATGTCGCGACTGGTAAGATGCAGATTTGTTCCAACAGGGATGTGCTTGCGCAGGATCTTGGCGCGTGCCGCGGCCCTGAACGCGTCTTCAAACCGTGTGAAATAACCGATGCAGCCGTCCGGCGTCGGGTCGGCGCCAAGCAATGTCCGAAACGCGCCCCGATGCACCGCGCAGATGGCGCCGTGCTCCGGGAGCGGAAAAACCAGGGAGGCAATGTCGGCGCGCCAGTGGGCAGCGCTGTTCTCGGCGCCGCTGCCGGTCGGAGATTGGTCAGCGCCGGATGGTGAATTCATCCGGACCTCGTCGCGATTCCCACTTGGCCTGCTCAAGCTCCGGACGGTCGCACTCCGCCTGGGGGTAGCCGATGCACAGGTAGCCGATGAATTTCCACGTATCAGGTATCTCCAGGATCTCTTGAACGCGGCCTGGATTGAGGATCGAGACCCAGCCGAGCCCGATGCCTTCCGCGCGCGCGGCGAGCCACATCGCGCAGATCGCGGCGACCACGGAATATTCTGTCGTCTCCGGCATCGTCGCGCGCCCGAGACCGGAGCCGATCTGGTCGGACTTTTCGGCAAACACAGCCAGATGGCCGGGCGCCTCTTCGAGGCCAGATAGCTTCAATGCTGCATATTTCGCTGCGCGCTCACCGGAATAGGATCGCAGCGCGTCGGCGTTGCAGGTCTTGAAGTCCTCGATGACAGCGCGGCGCCGTGCCGCATCGTCGACAATGACGAACCGCCAGGGCTGGCTCAACCCGACCGAAGGCGAAAGGCAGGCGATCGCGATCAGCCGCTCGATCGTACCGTCGGGCAGCGGATCGGTTCGGAAGCGGCGCACGTCGCGCCGCCACACGAACAGCTCGTGCAGTTGCCGGCGAAACGCATCGTCGAATGCGACCATCGCGGGGCCTTTGGCGGGATCGATCGCGTTGCTCATTTCAATTTCATCGGCAGGCCCGCTACGACGAACTCGACCTCGTCCGCCGCGCCGGCAATGCTCTGGTTCATGAGACCTGCGGCGTCGCGGAAGGTCCGCGCCAGTGCGTTATCGGGCACGATGCCGAGGCCAACCTCGTTGGTGACCATGATGACCGGGCTGCGCTGGCGCGGCAACGCGGTCGCCAGCCGCGCGACTTCCTGCGACCAGTCGCGCTCCGCATGCAGCAGATTGGACAGCCACAGCGTCAGGCAATCGACCAGCCTTGCGCCGCCGCCATCGGTCTCGGCCAGTGCCTCCACCAGGTCGAGCGGCACCTCGCGTTCGATCCAGTCGCTGCCGCGGCGTGCGCGATGCCTGGCGATGCGCTCATCCATCTCCGCGTCGAGCGCCTCGGCAGTCGCAACATAGACCGGCTGACCTGGAAAGCTGCGCGCGCGCAATTCGGCGCGGCGGCTTTTTCCGGACCGGGCTCCGCCGGTGATCAGAATGACGGCCATATGGTCTCCTGTTGCGAACCGGTATCCGCTTCGCCTCGAAAACGCTCTAACCACCAATCGCAGCAAAAGACAAAGCCGAAATCCGTCCCGGAGGGCTTGCACTCGGCCGACGTCTTGCGCATCAGGGGGATCGCGGTGAGGAGAGGCGCGTGGGTTTTGCGGGAGCGATGGCGGTGGCGATGGCTGTGGACGCCTTGATCGGCTGGCCGGCTTGGCTGTTTGCCCGCATCGGCCATCCCGTGACCTGGCTCGGCCGGCTGATCCATCTCGTCGATACCGCCTGGAACCGGGCTTCCGATCCGCCGGCGTTTCGTCGCGCCGCCGGTGTCGCGGCCGCCATCCTGGTGATCGCGCTGGCGACGGCGCTGGGTTGGGCCGTGCAGTCTCTGCTCGCATCCGGATGGGTTCGCGTCGTCCTTGTCGGTGTGTTGGCGTGGCCGCTGGTGGCGCTGCGCTCGTTG
The DNA here is from genome assembly GCF_947648125.1 of uncultured Bradyrhizobium sp. GTDB lineage: Bacteria > Pseudomonadota > Alphaproteobacteria > Rhizobiales > Xanthobacteraceae > Bradyrhizobium. The sequence continues at coordinate 255,552 of NZ_CANSMR010000006.1, forward strand.
CATGATCATGTCGCGGCAGTGGCCAATCCGCTTGTCTCCGGCGACATCGCGGCCGCGCGTGTGGCGGTCGCGCAGATCGTCGGACGTGATCCGGCAACGCTCGACGACGCCGGCATCGCGCGCGCGACCATCGAGAGCCTTGCCGAGAATGCATCCGACGGCATCGTCGCCCCGGTGTTCTGGGGCGCGCTGTTCGGCCTGCCGGGAATTCTTGGCTACAAGGCGATCAACACGCTGGACTCGATGATCGGCCATCGCACCGAGCGGCACGAGGCGTTCGGCTGGGCCGCCGCCCGGATCGACGATCTCGCCAATCTCATCCCGGCGCGGCTGACCGGCCTTCTGTTCGTGCTGCTTGCTCCGCGCTTCTCGCAGGCGTGGTCCTGCATGTTGCGCGATGCGCGGCGCCATCGCTCGCCGAATGCAGGCTGGCCGGAAGCGGCGATGGCCGGCGCACTCGGTGTGCGGCTCAGCGGGCCTCGCATCTATCACGGCAGTATCGCGGATGAGCCCTGGCTGAACGAGGGCGGGCGTGATCCGGCTGCCGCTGATATCCCCACCGGGCTGAAACTCTATCGTTACGCCATGATGCTGTTGGCCGCGGCGTTCGTGGCCCTGGCGCTGGCGTGAAGGAGCGGCGCATGCGCGAGCATGGTGGGAATCTCGATGTGGCGCAGCAGCGCTTCGGCGGGGCTGCGGAAGACTGGATCGACCTGTCGACGGGGATCAATCGGGTGCCGTATCCTGACGTCGCTGTCGAGCCGCGGCAATGGGGCCCATTGCCGTCGCGATCCGAGATCGAGTCGTTGCACCACGTCGCGCGGCAGGTCTACCTCAGCGACGCGCCGATGGTAGCAGTGAGCGGCGCGCAGGCCGCCATTCAGTTGCTGCCGCATCTGGCGCCGCGCGGGCGAGCGCGGATTCTTGCGCCGACCTACAATGAGTACGCCGCGATGTTGTCGGCCGCCGGTTGGGACGTTGCCGAGGTGTCCGATCTTGCGGCGCTTGCGGGAGCTGATCTTGCCGTCGTGGTCAATCCGAACAATCCGGATGGCAGACGCCATGATCGGCGCGAACTGCTCGCGCTGTTGCCGCACGTCGGCCGGCTGGTCGTAGACGAGAGTTTTGCGGACGCGATACCCGAATTGTCGCTTGCGGGAGAGGCAGGACAGCCGGGGCTCCTGATCCTGCGGTCATTCGGCAAATTTTACGGACTTGCCGGCTTGCGGCTCGGCTTCGCCCTCGGCAGCGCGCCGGATATCGCCGCGCTTGCCGCGATGGCGGGACCATGGCCGGTCTCAGGTGCGGCAATTGCGATCGGGCGGCGGGCCTTGCTCGATCGCGACTGGGCGAAGGCGACGATTGCCCGGCTCACGGACGACTGCGTCAGGCTCGATGCGGCGGCGCGATCGCAGGGCTGGACGCTGCTCGGCGGCACACCGCTGTTCCGGCTCTACGAGACCGGCGATGCGCTCGCCGCGCAGGACAAGCTTGCTCGATCGCTGATCTGGTCGCGCGTCTTCCAGCAAAAGCCGGGATGGTTGCGCCTTGGTCTGCCGGGCAGCGAGGCCGAATGGTCCCGTCTTGCCGCCGCGTTGTCGGTTTAGCGCGCCAGCGCGAGCAGGCCCTCGACATCGAGATGGGTCTCGATGTGCGCGGCAAGCGCGTCGAGCGCGCTCTCGACCCTGGCGCCGTACGGCTGATCCGCCGCGGGGATATCGAGCTGTGCAAGAAACGCCCTGCGGAATTCGTCCGAGGTGAACAGGCCATGCAGATAGCTGCCGTGAACGCGTGCGTCACGCGACATGGCGCCTTCCGGCGAGCCGTCAAGTATTGAAAAGGGCCGCGCGCGATCCGGGCCATCGGTGCGTCCGATGTGGATCTCGTAAGCGCTGATCGGTTGACCGGTCGCAGCATGCACCGCGCTGACCCGGGTCAGCGTCTTCTGTTCGGTCATGGTGGTCGCGACATCGAGCAGCCCGAGCCCGCGCGTTTCGCCGGCGGGACCTTCGATCCCATCAGGGTCGGCTACGCTCTGCCCAAGCATCTGGTATCCGCCGCACAGGCCGAGGACGTGACCGCCGCGGCGATGATGCGCCACCAGGTCGATGTCCCAGCCTTGCGCGCGCAGGAAAGCGAGATCGCCGCGGGTCGATTTCGAGCCGGGCAGGATGACGAGCCGCGCATCGCCGGGGATCGCTTCGCCCGGACGCACCATCACGAGATCGACGCCGGGTTCGAGCTTCAGCGGATCGAGGTCGTCGAAATTGGCGATCCGCGACAGCGCCAGAAACGCGATCTTGCACTGGCCGGGCTTGCGCGCGTCGCCGAGCCCGAGCGCGTCTTCGGCCGGAAGCTCACCGGCGCGAACGAACCAGGGGAGCACGCCAAAGCCGCGCCACGCGGTCCGGGCTTCGATCAGCCGATAGCCGTCGTCGAACAGCGTCGGATCGCCGCGGAATTTGTTGATGACAAAACCCTGGATCATCGCGGCATCATCGGGATCGATCACAGCCTGGATGCCGACGAGCTGCGCGATGACGCCGCCGCGGTCGATGTCGCCGACCAAGACCACGGGCACGTCGGCCCTGCGCGCAAAGCCCATATTGGCGATATCGGACTTGCGCAGGTTGACTTCGGCGGGGCTGCCGGCGCCTTCGACCAGCACCAGGTCGGCGCGCTGCCTCAGGCGTCCAAAACTCTCCAGCACCGCGCCCATCAGCGACGGCTTCATGGCGGCATATTCGCGCGCGCGGGCGGTCGCGATCCGCTTGCCGTGCACGATGACCTGCGCGCCGACATCGGTTTCGGGCTTCAGCAACACCGGGTTCATATCGGTGTGCGGCTCGACGCCGGCGGCGAGCGCCTGCAAGGCCTGCGCGCGTCCGATCTCGCCGCCGTCGACGGTCACGGCGGCATTGTTGGACATGTTCTGCGGCTTGAACGGCAGCACGCGCAGGCCGCGCCGTCGGGCTGCGCGCGCAAGGCCCGCGACGATGAGCGACTTGCCCACGTCCGAGCCGGCTCCCTGGATCATCAATGCGCGCGCCATGATCGATTATCGCATCAGAACTCGACGCCCGGTTGCGCCTTGATGCCGGACCGGAAGGGGTGCTTCACCAGCGTCATCTCGGTGACGAGATCGGCGATCTCGATCAATTCGTCCTTGGCGTTGCGCCCGGTGAGCACGACATGCGTCATCGGCGGCTTCGACGTCGTCAGGAAGTCGACGACATCTGCAATCGCCAGATAATCGTAGCGAAGCGCGATGTTGATCTCGTCGAGCACGACCATCCGCAAGCTCGGATCCGCGATCAGCTGCTTGGCTTTTTCCCAGCCGGCCTGCGCTGCCGCGATGTCGCGGGCGCGATCCTGCGTCTCCCAGGTAAAACCTTCGCCCATTGCGTGGAATTGACAGAGGTCGCCGAAATGCCCGGTGAGCAGGCGGCGTTCGCCGGTATCCCAGGCACCCTTGATGAATTGCACCACGGCGCAGGGAAAGCCGTGCGCCACGCAGCGCACGATCATGCCGAAGGCGGAGGAGGATTTTCCTTTGCCGGCGCCGGTATGAACGATGATCAGGCCCTTTTCACCGCTCTTGGTCGCCATGATCTTGTCGCGGGCGACCTTCTTTTTCGCCATCTTGGCCGCATGGCGCGCATCCAGTGAGGGGTCGGTGCCGACGGCGCCGTCCTCAGCGTCGTTTCCATCAGAAATCATCACGTTCCTTCGGCTTGACAAGTGCGAGGCTAGGCCGAATGGTGACCCCGCGTTGGTTCCTGTCCTACGACAGGCGAAGAGGGAATGCGATAGGGCTCGGACCGCAGGGTTTGCCCAAAGCGCAGCCGCCCCCGCGACCGTGACCGGAGAGATGCCCAAGCCACTGATTCCCTGATGGAGTCGGGAAGGTGGGCATCAAGGGAGAAATCCTACTCCGCAAGCCGGGAGACCTGCCGACGCGATGTGTTTGAGACCGGCGGACGGGGTGTTCCGCGACGGGGAACGAACCTGTTCGCGTCAGGTTCGTGTGCCTCATCGCTTCCCGCAGTCAATCCAGGAAGGGCGATGAGCGTTACACTTCATGTCTGTATCACCTGCCGCGCGGGCCAGACGCTCGCGGAAGGTGAGGTCGCGCCTGGTGCGCGCCTGCACGCCGCGCTTGTTGAGGCCGGCGTGCCCGATGACGTCAATCTGGTTCCCGTCGAATGCCTGTCGGCCTGCAGCCAAGGCTGCTCGGTCGCGCTGAGCGCGCCGGGGCGATGGTCTTATGTCTACGGCCGCCTGTCCGAAGCGAATGCCAAGGATGTGATCGCCGGCGCCTCTGCCTATGCGTCGGCGCCTGACGGCATCGTGCCGTGGCGCAGCCGTCCCGAAATCTTTCGCAAGCAATCGCTTGCCCGCATTCCACCCATCGCCGTCGTGCCGGAGGCCGCAGAATGACGACGCTCGCCAAGGTTCCGGTCACCGTCGTGACCGGCTTTCTCGGGTCCGGCAAGACGACGCTGATCCAGCACCTGATCCGGAATGCCAACGGCAAGAAGCTCGCGGTGCTGGTGAACGAATTCGGCAGCGAAGGGGTCGACGGCGAGATCCTGAAGTCGTGCGCCGACGCCAATTGTCCGACCGAGAACATCGTCGAGCTCGCCAATGGCTGCATCTGCTGCACCGTTGCCGACGATTTCATCCCGGCGATGGAGCAATTGCTCGCACGCCCCGTGAGGCCCGATCACATCGTGATCGAGACATCCGGTCTCGCTTTGCCGAAGCCCTTGCTGAAAGCGTTCGACTGGCCGGAGATCCGCTCGCGGATCACGGTCGACGGCGTGATTGCGCTGGCCGATGCCGAGGCCGTTGCGGCCGGCCGGTTTGCGCCGGATCCCGCCGCCGTGGATGCGCAGCGCGCAGCCGACGACAATCTCGATCACGAGACGCCGCTGTCCGAAGTGTTCGAGGACCAGATCGCCTGTGCCGATATCGTGCTGCTGACGAAGGCCGATCTCGCCGGAGCGGAGGGGATCAGCGCAGCGAAGGCGGTGATCGCGGCCGAGATGCCGCGCGAGGTGCCGATGTTGCCCATCGTCGACGGCGCGATCGACGCCCGCGTGATCCTCGGCCTTGAGGCTGCGGCGGAGGATGACCTCGCGTCGCGGCCGTCTCACCATGACGGCGAGGATGAACACGAGCACAACGATTTCAATTCCGTGGTGATCGACCTTCCGGAGATTTCGGATGTCGATGGATTGGTCGCGTCGATCAAGGGGCTGGCACGCGAGCAGAATGTGCTGCGCGCCAAGGGCTACATCGCGGTCGAAGGCAAGCCGATGCGGTTGCTGGTGCAATCGGTCGGCGAGCGGGTGAGGCATCAGTTCGACATGCCCTGGGGCGTGCGGGCGAGACAGTCAAAGCTCGTCGTGATCGGCGAACACGGCGATATCGATGAAGCCGCGATCAGGGCGCGTCTAGGTGTCTGATGCACGTCGTCTTCCGCGAGAGCCGCGGCCTTGAGGAGACCGCGACACCAAGAGACCTCGGCCAGGATCCGGCCGATCTCGTGGTGTTGTCGTTTTCCGACAGCGATCTCGCCGCGTTCGCGGCCGGCTGGCGGCGGGGCCGCGCCGCGCTGCCGTCGCTGCGGCTCGCCAATCTCGCGGAGCTGCGCCATCCGCTCTCGGTCGATACTTATATCGAGCGGACGCTGTCGCATGCGCGCGGCATCCTGGTGCGGCTGATCGGCGGCGTACCCTATTGGTCATACGGACTGGCCGCAGTGCATCGGCTGGCGAAGGAGCGCGGCATCGCCCTGGTGGTGCTGCCGGCGGATGGCCGCGACGATGTGCGGCTGGATGAATTCTCGACCTTGCCGGTCTCGACGCTGCGCCGGCTTAAGGTGCTGTGCGACAAGGGTGGCCCGGTTGCCGCGCAAGCCGTGATCGCGCAACTGGCGCTGGCATCCGGGCTCTACGCCGGGCCTGTCGTCGGTGAGATCGATCTTCCCGAGATCGGCGTCTACGATTCAAGGCGAGGCGCCGTGGCGGCGCTGCCGGCATCGGATGGCCGGCCGCTTGTGCTCGTGACCTTCTATCGCTCCTATCTGGCGGCCGGCGACACGGCGCCGGTCGATGCGCTGATCGAGGCTTTGCGCGAAAAGGGATTCGATGCCCACGGCGTGTTCGTCACCTCGCTGAAGGCGGCGGGCGTGGCCGATTGGATGCGCGCTCAATTCGCGCAATGCCCGCCGGCCGCCATCGTCAATGCGACCGCATTCTCCGCGGCCGGTGATGACGGCACGACGCCATTCGATGCCGCATCATGTCCAGTGTTCCAGGTCGCGCTGTCCACGGCGCGGCGCGAGGATTGGGCCTTGTCGCTGCGCGGCCTGTCGCCCGGCGATCTTGCGATGCATGTGGTGTTGCCGGAAGTCGACGGTCGCCTGTTCGCGGGCGTCGTCAGCTTCAAATCATCAGGCGAGCGCGATCCCGATCTGCAATTCGCGCATCTTGCGCACCGGCCGGATGCCGAGCGCGTCGCAGCGGTTGTCGCGCGCGTGGCAGCCTGGCACCGGCTTGCCGGCAAGCCCGCCCGGGACAAGCAGCTTGCCGTCGTGCTTTCGAACTATCCCGGTCGTCCGCATCAGATTGCGCATGCCGTTGGTCTCGATGCAATTGCCTCGGCGGAGACGTTGCTGGCCGATCTCGCGGCTGCGGGCTTTGATCTTGAGCCGGTGGAGTCGCTGGGGGGCGTGCTGCTGCACCGGCAGCTGACATGGGACGTTGCCGAATATCGCGCACTGATCTCCAGCCTCCCGCAGCAGCTCCAGGACGATCTTGTGCGCGCATGGGGCGCGCCGGAGGACGATCCCGATTGCCGCGACGGCGCATTTCATTTCGCGGCGATCCCGAGCGGCAAGTCGATCATCGCGGTTCAGCCGGAACGCGGCGATGTCGGCCGGCGCGATGCCGACTATCACGACCTCTCGCGCACGCCGCGCCATGCCTATGTCGCGTTCCATCTGTGGCTCAGGCAGCAGGGCATCGATGCCGTCGTCCACATGGGCGCGCATGGCACCCTGGAGTGGCTGCCCGGGAAATCGGTTGCGCTATCATCCGCTTGCTGGCCGGAGGCGCTGACCGGCGATCTGCCCGTCGTCTATCCCTTCATCGTCAACGACCCCGGCGAGGCCGCGCAGGCCAAGCGCCGGATCGGCGCCGTGACGATCGGCCATCTGCCGCCGCCGTTCGCGCAGGCGGCGGTACCGGAGGGCTTGCGCAGGCTCGAGCGCTTGCTCGATGAGTATTCGACTGCGGACGGTCTCGATCCGGCGCGGCGGCAGCGCCTGATTGCCGCGATACGCGAAGAAGCGCGCATCGCCGGGCTGGAGGACGATCTCGGTCTCGCGGCGTCGGTCTCCGCGGCCGAGGCCATTCCGCAGATCGATCGTTTCGTCTGCGATCTCAAGGAAAGCCAGTTCGGCGACGGCCTGCATGTGTTCGGGCAGGGCGCTTGCGGCGAGGCGGAGAGGGCGGCGTTGCGCGATGCGCTCGCGGGGCGACGTATTGCGCCGGGGCCGTCGGGCTCGCCCTATCGCGGGCGCAGCGACGTGCTGCCGACCGGACGCAATTTGTTTGCGGTCGATCCGCGCGCGGTGCCGACGCCGTCCGCGCATGCGCAGGGCGTGAAGCTCGCCGAGGAGCTGCTGCGCCGTCATTTGCAGGATCACGGCGACTGGCCGAAAGGGCTCGTCGTCGATCTCTGGGGCTCGTCGACGATGCGCACGGCCGGCGAGGATTTTGCGATGGCGCTGCATCTCGCCGGGATCGCGCCGCGCTGGGATCATGGGTCGGGCCGGGTGTCGGGCTACGACATCATCGCGCCGGCGGAACTCGGCCGTCCGCGCATCGACGTGACGCTGCGCGTGTCGGGGCTGTTCCGCGACGTGTTTACGGGGCTGGCGCAGTTGTTCGAGGCTGCGACGGAGGCGTTGTCCGAACGCAGTGATGAGGCGGACGAAAATCCCTATCGGCAGCGCACCTCGCGCGTGTTCGGGCCTCGCCCCGGACATTATGGCGCGGGCATTGCATCTGTCCCGGATGTCTTCACAGCGGAGGCGCGCGAGGCGGCCGGCGAAGCCTGGCTGTCGGCATCGTCCTGGGCGGTCGCATCCGACGGCGAGATGCGGCCCGATCGCGCCGGCATCGAGGCGAGGCTCGCTGCTGCCGACAGCTTCGTCCATACCCAGGACTTGCCGGAGACCGATCTGCTGCTGGCGGCGGACTATGCCGCGCATGAGGCCGGCATCGCCGCGGCGGCGCGGCGGCTCGGCGCAAAGGTCCCGTCGCTCTATCACCTCGATGCGACGCGGCCGGATCAGCCGCATGCGCGGTCGCTGACCGAGGAAATCTCGCGGGTGGTGCGGGCGCGCGCGGCCAATCCCGCGTGGATCGCGGGCATGATGCGCCATGGCTTCCGCGGTGCCGCCGAGATAGCGGCGACGCTGGAGCACATGGCGGCGTTCGCGCATCTTGCCGGCGCGGTGCCGCCGCATCTGTTCGACCTCTATTACGACGCGACGCTCGGCAATGACGATGTTCGCGCCTTCATGGCGCGCGAGAATCCGGCGGCGCTGGCTGCGATCGAAACCTGCTTCACCCGGCTGCATGACGCGTCGCTCTGGCAGACCCGGCGCAATTCGATTGCGGCAGCGCTCCAGGAGGCCTCATGAGCGCCATCGCGATCAAGGGCTGGTGTCCCGGCGCGCTGCGGCCGATGCAGTCGGGCGATGGCCTCGTGGTGCGCATCCGTCCGCGCGGCGGACGGCTGGATGCGGCGCAGGCGGCGGCAATTGCTGATCTCGCTACGCGATACGGCAGCGGCCTGATCGATCTGACCAGCCGCGCCAATCTCCAGATCCGCGGCGTCAGCGATCAAAGCTATGCGCCCTTGATCGATGGGCTCGCCGAGCTCGGATTGCTGGACGCGGACTCGGATACCGAGGCGCAGCGTAACGTTCTGGTGACGCCATTCTGGACCGCCGGTGACGATACCCGCTCGCTTGCGGCCGAGCTTGAACGGGCGCTCACCGGCGCGTTGCTCGATCTTCCCACCAAGTTCGGTTTCGCAATCGATAACGGCAACAACCGCGTGCTCGCTGGCGCGTCGGCGGATATCCGGATCGAGCGCGATCGCAACAGTGGACTGCTGGTGCGTGCGGACGGCGCACAGTTCGGGCTTTCCGTCGCGCGGAGCGAGGCCGTGCAGGTCGCGCTGACGCTTGCCGAATGGTTCGTGGCTTCCGGCGGAGCGAGAGGGGAGAAGCGACGGATGGCGGCTCATCTGGCCCGCGGCGCGAGCTTGCCGCAGTCGCTTCGCGGCGATGCCGAGCCGGTGGCTCGATCGGCGGACCCGGTGCCCGGTCTCTATCCGATCGGTGCGATGGTTGGCGTGACCTTCGGACAACTGACGCAGCAGACGCTCAGCCATCTCGCCGGCTGCGCGCAGGCTCTCCGTATGACGCCGTGGCGGATGGTGCTGGCGGAGGGGATGCATGAGATGCCTCGTGGGGCGGACCTCGTCACTGATCCCAATGATCCGGCGCTCCGTGTGGTCGCTTGCAGCGGCGCACCGCGCTGTCGTGAGGCGCATGCCGATACGCGTGCATTGGCATCGGCACTTGCATCGTTTGTCCCGGCGGATGCCCGGCTTCACGTGTCCGGCTGCGCCAAAGGCTGTGCCCATTCCGGCTCCGCGGATGTCACCCTCGTTGCGTCAAGCGAGGGCTTCGACCTCATCCGCTGCGGCACGACGCGGGACGTGCCGGTCCTGCGAGGGCTGACCCGTTCGGGTCTCCTCGCAAATCCCTCCGTGCTGATGGGAGGCGATTGATGCCGCACGTCTATGAGACTGATGGTGCGGCGATCTATCGCCAGTCCTTTGCCACGATCCGGTCGGAGGCGGACCTTGCGCGCTTTACATCAGACGAGGAGCCCGTCGCCGTGCGCATGATCCATGCCGCGGGCATGGTGGGCCTGGAAGCGCATATCCGCTTCACGTCAGGCATGGCCGCAAGCGCACGGGCGGCCTTGCAGCAGGGCGCGCCGATCCTCTGCGATGCGCGCATGGTGTCGGAGGGCATCACGCGCGCACGGCTGCCGGCGGGCAACGCCGTGATCTGCACGCTCGGCGATGTCAGGATTCCTGCACTGGCACAATCGATGCGCAATACTCGCTCGGCGGCGGCGCTCGAGCTGTGGCGGCCGCATCTGGCCGGGGCCATCGTCGCGATCGGCAACGCGCCGACGGCGCTGTTCCATCTGCTTAACATGCTGGAAGATGCCGATTGTCCACGGCCGGCGGCGATCATCGGCTGTCCGGTCGGCTTCGTTGGCGCTGCCGAGTCCAAGGCGGCTTTGATGGCCGCGCCGCCGGCGCCGGCGCTGACGGTTGAGGGGCGTCTCGGTGGTTCGGCGATCACGGTCGCCGCCGTCAACGCGCTGGCGAGCCGGAGCGAATAGTGATGGGACGCATCATTTGCTGCGGGCTTGGCCCTGGCGATCCGGATTTGATGAGCGTGCGCGCCGACCGGACGGTGCGTGCCGCGAAGCACGTCGCCTATTTTCGCAAGAAGGGCCAGCACGGACAGGCGCGACGCATTGTCGAAGGCATGCTCGCCGCCGACGTCAGCGAGTATCCGATGGAATATCCGGTCACGACCGAGATCGCGTTCGACAGTCCGGACTATGCGCGGCTGCTTGCGGGCTTCTATGACGAATGGACCGAGCGGCTGGCGCGGCTCGCGCGCGCGATCGACGTCGTCGTGCTCTGCGAGGGCGATCCTTATTTCTATGGCTCGTTCATGCACCTGCATACGCGCCTGCAGGGGCGGGTCGAGATCGAGGTGATTGCCGGCATTCCCGGAATGGTCGGTTGCTGGAATGCGGTCGGCCGGCCGATCGCGCTCGCCGACGATGTGACCACCGTGCTGATGGGCACGCTGCCGGAGGCTGAGCTCGAGCAGCGGATGCGCGGCTCCGACGCGCTGGTCGTGATGAAGACCGGCCGCAATCTGAAAAAGATCCGCCGCGCGCTCGCGTCCGCGGGCCGCATCGACGATGCGTGGCTCGTCGAACGCGGCACCATGCCGGATCAGCGGGTCGCGCGGCTCGCCGATCTCGCTGAGGCGGACTGTCCGTATTTTGCGATCGTGCTGGTGCACGGGCAGGGGCGGCGCAGGGAGGCGGCGCAATGACGGGCACGCTGACCATCGCGGGGCTGGGGCCGGGCGACGAGTCGCTGATCACGCCGGAGGTCTCAGCTGCGCTCGCAACGGCGACCGACATCGTCGGCTATGCGCCTTATGTGACTCGTGTGCAGCCGCGCGACGGGCTCACGCTGCATCCCTCGGACAATCGCGTGGAGTTGCAGCGCGCTAGCGAGGCACTGCGGCTAGCGTCTGAAGGCCGGCGCGTCGTGGTGGTGTCATCAGGCGACCCCGGCGTCTTCGCAATGGCGTCCGCCGTGTTCGAAGCACTCGAGGACGCGCCGCAATGGCACGACCTCACCATTCGCGTCCTGCCCGGCGTGACCGCGATGCTGGCGGCGGCGGCGAGTGCCGGCGCGCCGCTCGGCCATGATTTTTGCGCGATCAACCTCTCCGACAATCTAAAACCCTGGCCGCTGATCGAGCAGCGCCTGCGGCTCGCGGCCGAAGCCGATTTCGCGATCGCGATGTACAACCCGCGCTCGGCCAGCCGGCCGGAAGGTTTTGCGCGGACGCTCGAGATCTTGAAAGAGGCGGGCTGTGGCGAGCGGATCGTGATTTTCGCGCGCGCCGTCAGCACGCCCGAGCAGCGGATCGAGACGGTCGAACTGCGCGACGCGAAGCCCGAGATGGCCGATATGCGGACGCTTGTGATCGTCTGTAATTCGACGACGCGGCGGGTCGGCCGCTGGGTCTATGCGCCGAGGCAGGTCCGATGACCGAGCCATTCCATCACCTCGCTCACGCTTTCCACCCGCTGCCTCTCGGGCAGCGGCGGCCGCGTGATCATGATGACGGGAAGGCCGAGCGTGCGGGCGGCGTCGATCTTGGCGCGCGCGCCACCTCCGCCGGAATTGCGGGCGACGATCCACGCGATGCGACGCGCACGCATCATCTCGAGCTCGTTGTCGAGCGTGAATGGCCCGCGCGAGACGATGACGTCGGCACCGGGCAATGGCAGCCTCTCGTCGGGTGGGTCGACGAAACGCAGCGTATAGGCATGCTGCGGCTGGCTGCCGAAGGGCGCGATGTGCTGGCGGCCGATCGCGAGGAACACGTTGGCGCGGCTGTCCGGCAAGGCCGCGACCGCCGATACGACGTCCGCGACCTCGATCCAGCGATCGTCGGATGTTTTGTCCCAGGGCGCACGTTCGAGCGCGAGCAGCGATGTTGCGGTTTGCGCGCAGGCGGCGATCGCGTTGCGGCTCATCTCGGCCGCGAAGGGGTGCGTCGCGTCGATCACATGCGTGATGCCTTCGCGACGCAGATAGTCGGCAAGACCATTGACACCGCCGAAGCCGCCGATCCGCGTCGGCAGCGGTTGTTCAGCGGGAGCGGCGGTGCGTCCGCCATAGGAATAGACCGCGTCGATGCCCGCGCGTGCGATTGTCGCGGCAAGCGAACTGGCGTCGGCCGTTCCGCCCAGGATCAGGGCGCGCATCATGGGTAGTCCCTGGTTGACCATCATCGGCATCGGCGAAGATGGCCTTGCCAGCCTCTCCGACGCAAGTCGAAAGGCACTTCGCGAAGCCGAAACGATTTTCGGCGGTGAACGGCATCTCGCTCTGGCCGGCATCACCGACCGCGGCCGTGCCTGGCCGGTGCCGTTCGATGCGGATATCGTGCTTGAATGCCGGGGGCGGCCGACTGTGGTGCTCGCCTCGGGCGATCCGTTCTGGCATGGCGTCGGCGGAAGCCTTGTCGGGAAATTGCAGGCCGGAGAGTGGGTCGCGCATTCCGCACCGTCGACGTTCTCGCTGGCGGCGGCACGTTTGGGCTGGCGGCTCGAGAACGTCGTCTGCCTCGGCCTTCATGCCGCACCGTTCGAACGGCTGTTGCCGCATCTCGCGCGCGACGCACGGATCATCTGCCTGGTGCGCGATGGCAGCGCGGCTTCCGATCTCGCGCGATGGCTCACGGACCACGGCTGGGGTCCGTCGGCGATGTGGACGCTTTCCGCACTTGGCGGACCGCGTGAATCCATCGCGCAGCATCGCGCCGCCAGCTACGCTGGCGATTCAAACGACAGCTTGGTCGCTGTTGCACTGGAGGCGACGGGAGCGCAGGGGATCGCGCGCAGCTCGGGTCTTCCCGACGCACTCTTCGTGCACGACGGACAACTGACGAAACGGCCGGTCCGTGCGCTTGCGCTGTCGGCGCTTTCGCCGCGGCCTGGTGAGCGGCTATGGGACGTCGGCGCGGGCTCGGGCTCGATCTCGATCGAATGGGCGCTCTGTGGCGGGACGGCGATCGCCGTCGAGGCTCGCGGCGAACGCGCCGCCAACATCCGCAGCAATGCTGCGAGCTTTGGCCTGACGCATCGGATTACGATCATCGAAGGCGAGGCCCCCGGCATTCTGTCAGACCTCGAAGCGCCTGATGCCGTGTTCATCGGTGGCGGCCTCGATGCTGATATGTTCGATGCAATCTGGTCGCGCATCGCGCCGGGCGCGCGGCTGGTCGCGCATGCTGTGACCTTGGAAACCGAGGCGCTGCTCTCCGATCTGCACCAGCGCCATGGCGGCGAATTGATGCGCCTGGAGATCGCTCAGGCCGAGCCGTTGGGCCGGTATCGCTCCTGGAAGGCGGCGCGGCCGATTGTCCAATGGAGCGTGGCTCGATGAAGGTCGTGGGCCTGGGATTCAGAAGCAATGCCAGTGTCGTGTCCTTGCGCGATGCGCTCGATGCGGTCGGCGGTTCCAAGGGGCTTGCGGCGATTGCAACAGTGAGTGACAAGGCCGATGCGGCGGCATTGAAGGCGCTGGCCCAGGAACTGGGATTGCCGATCCGAAGCATTCCTGCCGAGATGTTGGCTAAGATAAAGACCGCAACGCAATCCGAACTCATCAAGGCCAGGTTCGGGACGGGATCGGTTGCCGAAGCCGCCGCAGTCGCTGCCGCAGGGCGCGGCGCTCGCCTGATTTCGGTCAGGGCCGTGTCGCAGGATCGGATGGCTACTGCGGCGATCGCAGAAGGAGACGGCGAATGACGGTGCATTTCATCGGCGCAGGGCCGGGCGCCGCCGATCTCCTGACCCTGCGCGGGCGCGATCTCATCGCCGCTTGCCCGGTCTGTCTCTATGCCGGGTCGTTGGTCCCCGCGGGCGTGTTGGCGCATTGCCCGAAGGATGCGCGCATCGTCAACACGGCATCGATGTCGCTCGACGACATCATCGCCGAGATCGCCGCGGCGCATGCCGAGGGCAAGGACGTCGCGCGGCTGCATTCGGGCGATCTCTCGATCTGGTCGGCGATGGGGGAACAGCTGCGCCGATTGCGCGCGTTGCAGATTCCCTATTCGGTCACGCCCGGCGTGCCGGCTTTCTCGGCGGCCGCGGCGGCACTGGAGGCCGAGCTGACGCTGCCCGGCCTCGCACAGTCGGTGGTGCTGACCCGCACGCCGGGCCGCGCCAGCGCGATGCCTGACGGCGAGACGCTCGCAGCCTTTGCCGCGACCGGCGCGGTGCTCGCCATCCATCTGTCGATCCATCTGCTGGACAAGGTCGTCGCTGAGCTCACGCCGCATTATGGCGCCGACTGCCCGGTGGCGATCGTCTGGCGCGCGAGCTGGCCGGAACAGCGCATCGTGCGTGCCACGCTTGCGACCCTCGATGCCGCGGTCGGCCCCGAGCTCGAACGCACCGCGCTTATCCTGGTCGGCAAGACGCTCGGCGCCGGCGAATTCGCCGAGAGCCGTCTCTATGCGGCCGACTATGACCGCCGCTATCGGCCGGTGGGGCCGGAGCCGCGCTTTCCGGACTCATCGCGATGACCGCGGGGCTCGTGATCTCGGCACCGGCATCCGGCGTCGGCAAGACGACGCTGACCCTGGCGCTGGCGCGCGCCTATCGCAATCGCGGGCTGAAGGTGCAATGCCTCAAGAGCGGGCCCGACTACATCGATCCCGCCTTTCACGCGGTCGCAACGGGACGCGCATCCGTCAACATCGATAGCTGGGCGATGGCGTCGGGTGCGATCGCGCATCTGGCAGGCCGCGGTGCGGACGCCGATCTGGTGCTGGCCGAAGGCTCGATGGGATTGTTCGACGGCGTCGCCGCGCGTGGTGTCTCGGGCACTGGCGCCACCGCCGATATTGCAGAGATGATGGGATGGCCTGTGCTGTTGGTGATCGATCCCTCCGGCCAGGCACAGACCGCTGCGGCCGTCGCGGCGGGATTGCGCGATTTTCGCGCCGGCGTGCGGCTTGCCGGTGTCGTCCTAAATCGCGTCGCCAGTGCGCGGCACGAAGCGCTGGTGCGCAGTGCCATGGCGGGGGCGGGCATTCCGGTGTTGGGTGCGCTTCCCCGCCACGCCGAGATCGCCTTGCCGAAGCGGCATCTCGGCCTGGTGCAGGCCGAGGAGCAGGCCGAGATCGACGGTCTGATAAGCGAGGCCGCGCGCTTCGTCGTCGAGCATGTCGATCTCGACGCCGTGTTGCAATCGGCGCGCGCCTGGTCGCCGCAATCGGCCGCGCAGGGCATCAAGATCACGCCGCCGGGCCAGCGGATTGCGCTCGCGCGCGACGCCGCATTCTCGTTCGTCTACCCGCACGTGCTGGAAGCATGGCGCGCGGCCGGCGCAGAGATCGTGACGTTCTCGCCGCTTGCCGACGAAGGTCCCGACGCGAACGCCGATGTGTGCTGGCTGCCCGGCGGCTATCCCGAGCTGCATGCCGCACGGCTTGCTTCCAACACGCGATTTCTTGGGCAGTTGCGCGCCTTTGCTGAGACGAAGCCGGTTCATGGCGAGTGCGGCGGCTACATGGTGCTGGGCACGGCGTTGACCGATGCCGAAGGCGTGCGCCACCCGATGGCGGGCTTGCTCGGCCTTGAGACCAGCTATGCCAAGCGCCGCATGCATCTGGGCTACCGGCTCGCCGAACTGGCCGCGGCGATGCCCGGGCACGGTCCAGGCGCGCGCCTGCGCGGCCACGAATTTCACTATTCGACGATCATCACGCAGCCGGACACGCCGCTCGCGGTGGTGCGCGATGCGACCGGCGCGATCGTGGCCGAAACCGGATCGCGGCGGGGTAACGCAACGGGTACATTCTTCCATCTGATCGCGGAGGACCGATGAGCGGATTCGTCTCCTTCGTCTCGGCCGGCCCCGGCGATCCCGAACTCCTGACCATGAAAGGGGCCGCGCGGCTGCGCGAGGCCGATGTGGTTCTCTACGATGACCTCGCCTCGGGTGCGATCCTCGATCTCGCGCGCTCCGGCGCCAATCTCGTCGCAGTCGGCAAGCGCGCCGGCCGCCTCTCGGCGAAGCAGCATCATGTCAGCCGGCTGCTGGTCGACTACGCGGCGGCCGGCGTGCGCGTGGTGCGGCTGAAATCCGGTGACGCCGGCATCTTTGGGCGGCTCGAGGAGGAGATCGAGGCGTTGCGCGCGGCCGGCATCGGCTATGAGATCATTCCCGGCGTGACCTCAGCCTCGGTTGCAGCGGCGCAGGCCGGCATTCCGCTGACGCGGCGGCTGACCTCGCGCCGGGTCCAGTTCGTGACCGGCGCCGACGTCACCGGCGAGTTGCCCGCGGATTTGAATTGGGCAGCGCTGGCCGATCCGGAAGCCACCACCGTCGTCTATATGGGCCGGCGCACCTTTCCGGCCTTGGCCGCGAAGCTGATCGCACATGGCCTTTCCCCCGAGACGCCTGCGCTGCTGGCGGAGTCGCTTGGCCACGCCGACGAGCGGATTGTCCGCACCACGATCGCAGAGCTGGCCGAACGGCTCACGCATGCAGGCGCTGCCACCGCGGCTGCCGTCATTCTGTTCGGCGCGCTGGCGCCGGATCAAGGTTGATACGGCCATGTTGACGCTGTCCCTGATCGGTATTGGTTGTGGCGATCCCCGGCAGCTCACCCTTGCTGCGATCGCCGCCATCAATGCCGCCGACCTGGTCCTGATCCCGCGCAAGGGGACCGCGAAGTCCGATCTCGCCGATTTGCGCCGAACGATCTGCGCAGAGGCGTTGAACAACGACCGTACGCGCATTGCCGAGTTCGACCTGCCGGTGCGTGACGCCGGTGAGGAGGACTATCGCAAGGGCGTCGACGATTGGCACGATGCGGTCGCCGCGGCCTGGTCACAGGAAATCGCGCGCCATCTCGGCGGCGAGGGGCGCGTCGCCCTGCTGATCTGGGGCGATCCCTCCCTCTACGACTCGAGCCTGCGGATCGCGCAACGGCTCGATCCGTTGCCGTCGATCGAGGTGATCCCGGGCATCACGTCGATCCAGGCGCTGTGCGCGGCGCATGCGCTGCCGCTCAACGAGATCGGCGAGCCGTTCCTGGTCACGACAGGCCGGCGGTTGCGCGAGGCCGGCTGGCCCTCCGGCGTCGACACCATCGTCGTGATGCTCGACGGCGGCGCAGCCTTCCAGACGCTGGATCCGGAGGGCTTAAAGATCTGGTGGGGCGCCTATCTCGGCATGCCCGATCAGATCATCATGGCGGGGGAGTTGGCCGAGGCGGGCCCTCGCATCGTCGCTGCGCGGCGTGATGCGCGTGAGCGGCACGGCTGGATCATGGACAGCTACGTCCTCAAGCGGCGATCGTGATCGAGGAATTGCGTCGGCATTCCACGGAGCAGGGCGGCTATCCGGTCTTCAGCCCGCGAATCGAGGGTTGTATCGTCAGGCGGTAGGCCACGAGCTTGTCGCCATCGAACTGTTCGAGGGTTGTCTCGCAGACCGGGCAGCGATACTCGCCCTTGCTCCCTGATCCGGATGACAGCTCAAGGCGCCGGAATCCGGCCCCGCAGCGCGGACATGTGACGTCGTCCTTCTTCATCAACTCACCCCAGAACAACACCGGCGGTATCTTGTAACCCGGACCGCACGACAGAACTATGGTCATGGCCGGGAGAGCGACCGATCATTCCTGCATGGCAACGCCGATGCGATCCAGATCGAACATCCCGACCGCCAAACCGATCCCGCCCAGGAACGGACCGGCAACTGCAACGCATTCCGCAAACTCGGCAACAGCTTATGGCGTAACGTCGAAGCACGGTCTGACCCTTGCCCGCAGCGCAACAATGGGCTGCAATGTCGCGACGCCCGCAGTCCCTCCGATCCCCGATCAACGCGCGATCGCCGGCGAACGCGAGGTTCGCCGGCGATCCTTCGCCATCAGCGGACGCCACCTATTGCCGCATCAGGCGAACCACGTCCTGCCGCAGCAGGTAGAGCGACACGGCGAGCAGAACGACGTCCTTCATAAGGAAGGGCACGTTGCCGGTCATCGCGGGGAAGCCTCCGGCGGCAACGTCCCAACCATCAGGCATGAACGGGATGATGGTGACCGTCGCGATGAAGGTGCCGGTCGAGCCGATGGCGCCGAGCACGCCGAGGCGCTTGTCCCAGAAGCCCGCCAGCAGCAGCGAGCCGAACGTCCACTCCGAGGCGCCGAGGAAGTAGCTGGCGCCGGCATGGCCGAAGGCTGGATAGAGCCACCAGATCAGTGGCCCGTTGCTGATGAACGGGACCAGCCGTTCGAATTCGTACGGAAACCATTTCTGGTACCCGAAGAACAGAAACATGATCACCATCGCGGCCCGGACGACGTGGTAGTCGAGATCCTCGGCAAGCAGGCCGGACCTGTAGAGTGCGCTGGCAAGTGGACTTTGCGTGGTGTTGGTAAGTGTGCTCATGGTCGTGATCTCTTCGTGTGACATCGTTCGGTCGCTCTAGGCGACCGCGGGGAAGTCGATGTCGGTGTCGTTGATGCGGTTGAAGACGTTGGTGAAGACGATGGTCGCGAACGCCAGGCTGATCTCGACCAGCTGCGCGTCGCTGTAGCCGGCGGCCTTGATCGCGGCGAAATCTTCGTCGCTGACGGTGCCGCTCGACTGTGCGAGCTTGCGGACAAAGCCGATCAGCACATCGGACTTGGCATCACCGGTCGGCGCGCCGTCGCGGATCTGCTTCAATGCGTCAGCCTTCACGCCGGCAAGCTTGGCGAGGTGAGAATGCGCGGCGACACAATAGTCGCAGCCGCCGGCCGCGCTGATCACGAGCTTGATGATCTCCCGATCGCGCTTGGAAAGGCTGCCGCCAGCGAGCACCGCATCGGCGGCAAGCATCGACTTGAGCGCGGCCGGGCCGTGGGCGGCGATCGCCGCGTAGGCGTTCGGGACGCTGCCGGCCGTCTTCTTGATCTGGGCGTAGATCTGGCCCGACGGACCGGTATCGGTTTCGAGATTGGGAACTGAGAGACGAGACATGGTGACACTCCGTGTTGGGGTTGGTGAGCGATTGCGGAGTGACAATAGGATCGGGATATGAGACACTGAATGTCTGTTGAGCTCATATATATGCTCAATCGTCTCAATCCGGTCATATGAGGGGACTGCCATGGACTGGCTCAGCCGGCTGTTCGAGATGATGCCGGTGCGTGGGCGGCTCGATATTCGCTGCAGCTACAGCGTGCCCTGGCGCATCGACCAGGGGCCGGGCGCGACTAACGAGATCCCCTACCATGCAGTGCTTGCCGGCTCGGCGATCCTGGACGATCCCACAGGCGGTCGGCCGTTGCTGCTGAAGACCGGCGACATTCTTCTGCTGCCCGGCAACCCGCGACACGTGATGCATGACGGCAGCGGGACGCCGCCGCTGCCGGCGCGCAACCGGGCTGCACAGAATTTCACGATCAGCGAGAACCTGGGTTCGGACGAGCGGCTTGATTTGCTGTGCGGACACTTCGCGATTGCACCTCCGCACGACCGTCTGTTGCGCACCTATCTTCCGCCGCGTCTTGTCGTGCACGCCAGCCCGCGGATGGGAAAAGGGACGGCCGCGCAGCTCGCCGGACTGGTGTCCCTGATGCGCAGCGAAACGGCCGACGATCATCTCGGCGGCCGCGCCATGCTGGACGCGCTGTCCACTGCGATGTTTGCGCTTGTGCTGCGGCTTGCGAGTGAGACCGATGACAGGTCACACGGTCTGCTTGCGCTGGTCGGCGATCCCCGTCTTGCGCCGGCGGTGGCGGCGATGTTCAACCAGCCTGCGCGCGCATGGTCGCTGCCGGAGCTTGCGCGTGTCTGCAACATGTCGCGCGCCACGCTCGCACGCCAGTTCCAGGAGAAGCTCGGGCGATCGCCCAGCGATCTGCTCACCGATATCAGGATGACGCTTGCGGCGAACGAGTTGAAGAGATCATTGCATTCGACCGGCGCCGTTGCGGAGATGGCCGGCTACCAGTCCGAAGCCGCATTTCAGCGCGCCTTCAAGAGCCACATGGGTGTGACGCCGGCGCAATGGCGAAAGACGCAGCACTCCGTAGAGGATGGGCTGGCCGGACCTGGCACACCGGCAGATCCGAATGGGAGTTCGCCGGCTGCGCATGAATAACCTGCAAGAGACAAGCGGCCGATGGCTGGTCGCCACCGGCCGCTTGCGCGCTGTCATGCCTTCACGGCGGCCGCCTGCTGGAGAATTGCGATCATGTCCTCCGGCTCCGGGCGGCGGGTATAGTCGGGGTTCACCTCCGAGTAGAGGATCACGCCGTCCTGTCCGATGACGTAGCGGGCCGGCATCGGCAACGTCCAGCTCGGATCGTCGTTGAAGGTCGGCAGGTCGTTCTTCAGCTGCTTGTAGAGCGCGACCAAATAGTCGGGCAGATGGAAGCGCAGTCCGAAGGCGTCGCCGATCTGGCCCTTCGCGTCGGACAGGATCGGGAAGGAGAGCTTGTTCTGGCGCACCGACTTCCGGCTGTTCGGCGCGGTCTGCGGCGAGATCGCGACCAGCGAGGCCCCGTATCTGTCGAATTCCGGCTTGGCGGCTTCCAGCGCCTGCAGCTCCATGTTGCAATACGGGCACCAGACGCCGCGGTAGAAGCTGAGCACCAGCGGGCCGCGCTTCAACAGGTCGGCCGAGTTGACGATATTGCCGTCGGGGCCCCGGAGCGAGAAGGCAGGGGCGACATCGCCCGCCTTCTTGGCGCGCTGGGCGGCACCGGATGCGATCAGCTCCGCGGTGGCGCGGTGCATGATCTCGATGACGGCTGGCGGAACGTTGTAGGGCGGCTTTCCGGCTTCGAAATCGGTCTTGAAGGCGTCGAGCTTGGCTTGAAGCGACATGGCGGTTCTCCTTGGCTTCTGCGTGGTGGACGGCAGCGCCGTCCGTTTGTTGAAATCACACGCGGGAAGCTAAAGGAGATGGCCGCGCAGGGTAGCGCTGCCGCTGGACTAAGGCTTATTCCCGTTCGGAATAGGCGCCGATCGCTTCACCCGCCGGATGACGCGTCATGCATTGAAGCAGCGCTCAAAGAAGTTCACGAATGCGCGGGCCTTGGCGGTCGCGGCGCGCCCGGTCGGCAGCACGGTCCAGAGATCGAGCGCGGGCAGGCTCCATTCCGGCAGGACCGCACGCACCGTGCCCGATTTCAGTTCGGGGCTGAACATCCACTCCGAGGCGATCGCGAGCCCGGCATCGGCGAGCACCGCAGCCCGGACGCCTTCGGCCGCGGTCACCCGCAACCGGCTCCGCACCGTGACGGCCAGTTCGGTGCTCTCGCGCTGAAAGGACCACACGCTGCCCTCGCGGAGATAAACGACGGCCTGGTGCCGGCTCAGTTCGCTCGGCGTGGCAGGCGTGCCGGCGCGGTCGAAATACGCCGGCGTACCCAGCACGAGGCGCCTACATCTTGCGACACGGCGTGCGGTCAGCGTCGAATCCGTCATCTTGCCCATCCGCAGTGCGACGTCGATACCTTCCTGCACAAGATCGATCTGGCGGTCGTCGAGCACGACCTCGAGCTCCAGCTCCGGATGCTGCGCGAGAAACTTCGGCAGCATCGGAATGAGATGGATCCGGGCGAAGGTGACGGCGGCGCAGATCCGCAATCGGCCCTTGAGACCCGCTCCGGCGCCGCGCGCCGCGATCTCGGCCTCGGCCGCCTCTTCAAGCGCGCGCCTGGCGCGCTCGAGATAGCCGAGCCCCGCTTCGGTCGGGGTGAGCCCATGGGTCGAGCGCGTGAGCAGCTTGACCCCGAGAAATTCTTCGAGCTGCGCGACCGATTTCGAGACCGCCGGCTGGCCGACCCGGAGCTGTCGCGCCGCTCCGGAGAACGAGCCGGTCTCGACCACCCGCACGAATGTCTCCATCGCCGCCAAGCGATCCATGGCTATTCTCCACAGGAATGAGCGATCATGCCCATCCTGTCACGGTCCGAGGCGATTGGCCATTTCAGACGCGCGCCGGCAGCGGAGCTGGCAGGCTACGACTTGCGATGCCTGGCATTAACCGCGATCGCGGCGGCGGCGGTGCGGTTCTCGACGCCGAGTTTGGCGTAGATCTGCTCGAGGTGCTTGTCGACGGTGCGTGGGCTTAAGCCCAGGATCTGCGCGATGTCGCGGTTGGTCTTGCCCTTGGAGAGCCAGGACAGCACCTCGCCCTCGCGGGTGGTCAGGCCGAGCTCGCTGGAGAACTCGGCCGGCATGTCGCCGCTGGTGTCCTTGGCCAGCCGCAGCAGGAATTCGTTGGGCCCGAGCTTGCCCATGAATTGCAGCCGAAGCTGCTCGCTGCCGGGGAATGTCGCTACCGTCGCGGTCTTCGCCCCGGCCTTGCCTTTCTGCGCCTGGTCAAGCCATTGCGGCATCGGCTCGGGCAGCACGAAATTGTCGGCGGCGTCGGCGAGCGTATCCGAGAGGAGTCTCTGCGCCTGTGGCGTTGCCCATAGCAGCGTGCCCGAGCTGTTGACCGCGAGCAGATAGCGGCCGGAGACGTCGAGCGCGGCGCGGGCACTCTGCGTCATCCGCGCGTTGGCGAGATGGACCCGGATGCGCGCCAGCATTTCCTCGATCACGATCGGCTTGGTGACATAGTCGACGCCGCCGGCCTCCAGCCCACGCACGATGTGCTCGGTTTCGGCCAGCCCCGTCATGAAGATGATCGGCACGCCGTCGAGCCCGGCGTCGCGCTTCAGCCGCCTGCAGGTCTCGAAGCCGTCCATGCCGGGCATCACGGCATCGAGCAGCACGATATCGGGGGTGATCTGGTCGACGATGCGCATCGCGGAGGCGCCGTCGAGCGCGACCATCACGGTCATGCCGGCGCCGTCGAGCGCGTCGGTCAGCAGGCGCAACGTCTCGGGCGAGTCGTCGACGACAAGGGCAACGTCGCGCTTTCGCTGTTCAATGGTCATAGCTGTGCAATGTTTTCAACGTCGCCATATATTGATCAAGATCGAACCGGTCGATTAGCGTGCGCATCTGGCCGACGAAATCGGCATGTTCGGGACATTCGTTGCCGATCTCGTCGAGCTTGAGCTGGATCGCCCTGATATAGCCGAGCTGGCCGAGGCTGATCAGCTCTTCGACATATTTCACCGGTGGGCGCGAACCCGTGTCGGGCTTCCATTGCGGGGGTGGAATCTGCTCGGCCTCATATTGCCACTCGATCTTGAGCAGCTGGCGGATACTCTCGAGTAGCCGCGGGATGTCGATTGGCTTCATCAAATAGCCGTCGTGGAACGGTTGCGCCAGCGGCGAGCCATGGGCTTCCAGCGCGCTGGCCGAGATCATCAGGATTCGTGCCTGGTGATGGCCTTCGGAGCGCAAGGTTTCAGCAACCGTCCAGCCGTCCATGCCCGCCATCGAGATATCGAGCAGGAACATGTCCGGCCGGCAATGCTGCGCGAGGGCAAGGCAGCCCGGCCCGTCCGGTGCGCTGAGCAGGATGAAGCCGAGCGGCGCCAGGATCTCGCGCAGCAGGTCGCGATGCGTCGGGTCATCGTCGGTGATCAGGATGGTCTTGCGCGGGCCGTGATAGCCGTAAACCGGAGCGTCGACCGGCGCATCGCGGCGTGGATTGGTGACCTCGGAGAGCAACAGCTTGACGCGGAAGGTGCTGCCCGTGCCGACCGTGCTCAGGACCTTGATGTCGCCGCCCATCACGCCCGCGAGCAGGCGGCTGATGGTCAGGCCAAGCCCGGTGCCGGTCTGCGGCTGAGTGACGCCGAGCGCGCCGCGCTCGAAGGGCGCGAAGATCCGCTCGAGATCGTCGGGCTGGATGCCCGGCCCGGTATCGATCACCTCGAACTCGGCGACAGGGCTGCGGTAATGCACGATGAATTGCACCTTGCCGGTCTGCGTGAACTTGATCGCGTTCGAGAGCAGGTTGATCAGGATCTGCCGCAGCCGCTTCTCGTCGGCATAGACCACGAGGGGCAGCACGGCCGGCCGCCTGAACACGAAGTCGATGCCCTTGGCCGCGGCCTGCAGGCGGAACATGCCGACCAGCTGCTCAAGGAAGTCGTTTAGCCGCACCTCGTCGCGCGACAGATAGAGACGGCCGGCCTCGATCTTGGAGATGTCGAGGATGCCGTCGATCAGTCCCGACAAATGGTCCGCGCTCCGACGGACCACGCGCACTTGCCCGCGTGGCCGCACCTGGAGGCTGTCGTCCTGCTCCAGCAGCTGCGCGTAGCCGGAGATCGCGTTCAGCGGCGAGCGGAGCTCGTGGCTGAGACCGACGACGTATCGGCTCTTGGCGAGATTGGCGGCCTCGGCGACTTCCTTGGCACGCTGCAATTCGGCATCGGTGCGCTTGTGGGCGTCAATCTCCTGGATCAGCAGCGTGGTCTGGCGGCGTGTTTCGTCTTCCGCGGCGCGCCGGCTCTGTTGCGCCAGCACGAACAGCCAGGCGACGACGCCGATGATCAGGGTCAGCGCAAAGAACACCTTCCACAGCACGTCGGCCAGCAATTCGTTGGCATGCACGGCCGCGGTGGTCTGCAGGTAGATCAGGCCGAGCACCAGCGCCACGAGGCCGGCCGAGACCGCGAACACGCCGAGGTAATGGCCGAGCTGCGAGTTGATGCGGGCGTAGATCGGCTGCGGCATCACTTTGCCCAAGGCGTCCGACACTTGCGCGCCGATCCGCCCATGCGGCTTGCAGAGGTCGTGGCAGCGTGCGTCGAGCGAGCAGCACAATGAGCAGATCGGGCCGGCATAGGCCGGGCAGGCGGCCATGTCCTCGGGCTCGAACGCATGCTCGCAAATACAGCACTGGATCGATTCAATGTTCTGCCAGCTCCGCTTCGGCTTGCGGGCGATGTAGTACTTGCCGTCGGTCGCCCAGGCAATCAGGGGAGCCGTGATGAAGGCGACCGCAAGCGCGACGAAGGCGGACAGCGCTTTCGCGGTCGGGCCGAACAGGCCGTAGAACGCGCTGATCGAGACCACAGTCGCGATCGTCATCGCGCCGACGCCGACCGGGTTGATGTCGCAGAGATGGGCGCGCTTGAACTCGATGTGCTGCGGCCGCAAGCCGAGCGGCTTGTTGATGACGAGATCGGCGACCAGCGCACCGACCCAGGCGATCGCGACATTCGAGTAGAGCGCCAGCGTCTGCTCCAGCGCCTTGTAGACGCCGATCTCCATCAGCAGCAGCGCGACGACGACATTAAACACCAGCCACACCACGCGGCCGGGATGCGAATGGGTGAGGCGGGAGAAGAAGTTCGACCAGGCGATCGAGCCGGCATAGGCATTGGTGACGTTGATCTTGACCTGCGACAGGATCACGAAGGTCCCGGTCAGCGCCATTGCGAGATCCGGCTGCGACAGCACGTAGCGGAAGGCTTCGAGATACATGTTGGCCGGCTCGGCCGCGTGCTCCGCCGAGACGCCGTGGCTGAGCGCGAAGAAGGCCAGGAACGAGCCGGCCAGCAGCTTGAGCGCGCCGAGCACGATCCAGCCGGGACCGGCAGACAGCAACGCGATCCACCAGGCCTTTCGCGAGGTGCGGCGGTCGCGCGGCAGGAAGCGCAGGAAGTCGACCTGCTCGCCGATCTGCGCGACCAGCGCGAACACGACGGAGGCCGCCGTGCCGAACAGCAGGAGATCGAGGTTGCCCGCGGGGTCGCCGTGCTCGCCGGCGAACTTGCGCCACTCGGTGAACGAATGCGGATTGGCCCAGGCGATCGCCGCGAACGGCATGATGTGGAGGATCACCCACAGCGGCTGGGTCCAGAGCTGGAAGCGGCTGATCAGCGTGATGCCGTAGACGACGAGCGGAATGATCACGACCGCGCTGATCAGGTAGCCGATCGGCCGCGGGATGCCGAAGCACATGTCCAGCGCGCTGGCCAGGATCACGGCCTCGATCGCGAAGAAGATGAAGGTGAAGGAGGCGTAGATCAGCGAGGTGATGGTCGAGCCGATATAGCCGAAGCCGGCGCCGCGGGTCAGCAGGTCGATGTCGATGCCGCTTTTCGCGGCATGGTAGGCGATCGGCAGTCCGCAGAGGAAGATGATGACGCTGACGACCAGGATCGCGGCCGAGGCGTTGATCGCGCCGTAGTTCAGCGTGATGGTGCCGCCGATCGCTTCCAGTGCGAGGAAGGAGATCGCGCCGAGCGCGGTGTTGGCGACGCGGGCGGCGGACCAGCGCCGCGCGCTCTTGGCGGTGAAGCGCAGCGCGTAGTCTTCCAGCGTCTGGTTGGCGACCCATTGATTGTATTGGCGCCTGACGCGGTCTATCCGCTGCCGCCCTGCCACTCGCTCTTACTCCTGGTCCACGATGCTTCGATCGCGGGCAAATCCCGTACCAAAAACCTACGTCGCTATTTTGCGGTGCAGTATACGCGATCTCACGTATCAGTGCGCTGCACAAAAGTGAGCAATCCTCGCCCGATCAATAAGCGTTCTCGAACCAATGGGGTGCTCATGTCAGACGAAACCAAACCAGGCCTGAAGTCTCCGCTCCGGCGCAAGCTCTTGATGGGAATGGCGGCTTTGCCGGCCGTTTCGATGCTGGGCCGTCCGGCATTTGCCGACGTTCCTGCAACCTCCGCGGTCAACACCACGGGTCTTGCAGTCACCGATAGCGAAGTCACGGTCGGCATCCTGCACTCGGTGACCGGCACCATGGCGATCTCGGAGACCGGATCGGTCGAGGCCGAGAAGCTCGCGATCGAGCAGATCAACGCCGCCGGCGGCGTGCTCGGCCGCAAGATCAAGTTCATCCAGGAAGACGGTGCGAGCGACTGGCCGACCTTCGCGGAAAAGGCCAAGAAGCTGCTGGTCAATGACAAATGCGCTGCCGTGATGGGCTGCTGGACCTCGGCCTCGCGCAAGGCGGTGCTGCCGGTGTTCGAGCAGTACAACGGCATGCTGTACTACCCGACCTTCTATGAAGGCCTCGAGCAGTCCAAGAACGTGATCTACACCGGCCAGGAAGCGACGCAGCAGATCATCGCGGGCCTCGACTGGGTCAACAAGACCAAGGGCGCCAAGAGCTTCTATCTGCTCGGCTCGGACTACATCTGGCCGCGCACCTCGAACAAGATCGCGCGCAAGCACATCGAGAACCATCTGCAGGGCTGCAAGGTGGTCGGCGAGGAATACTTCCCGCTCGGCTCGACCCAGTTCAACTCGGTGATCAACAAGATCAAGCTGACCAAGCCCGACGTGATCTATGCGATCATCGTCGGCGGCTCCAACGTCGCGTTCTACAAGCAGCTCAAGGCGGCCGGCATCGACCTGTCGAAGCAGACGCTGCTGACGATCTCGGTCACCGAGGACGAGATCGACGGCATCGGCGGCGAGAACATCGCGGGCGCCTATGCCTGCATGAAATACTTCCAGTCGCTCGACAATCCGAACAACAAGGCCTTCGTGCCCGCGTTCAAGAAGATGTGGGGCGAGAAGACCGTGATCGGCGACGTGACGCAGGCCGCCTATCTCGGCCCGTGGCTGTGGAAGTTGACGGTGGAGAAGGCGGGCTCCTTCGACATCGACAAGATCGCGGCGGCTTCCCCCGGCGTCGAGTTCAAGGGTGCGCCGGAAGGCTATGTCCGGATCCACGAGAACCATCACCTCTGGTCGAAGACCCGTGTCGGACGCGCCAAGGCCGATGGCCAATATGAGCTGATCTACGAGACCGCCGATCTCGTCGAGCCGGATCCGTTCCCCAAGGGCTACCAGTGAGTTCTGGCGCGTAAAGCGCAACCTCACTTCAACGCATCGTGGCGTGGACGTCATCGTCCACGCCACGGAACGAGCGCCGCTTGACCGGCGGCGCGCGCCCCTTGGAATGACGGAGGACCAGATGTTCGGCGACTATTCGATCAGCGATCTCGGCGCCATCCTTGCGATGCAGGGATTTGCCGGGCTCATCCTGTTCTCCGTCTATGTGCTGATGGCGCTGGGGCTTGCCGTCATCTTCGGCCAGATGGGCGTCATCAACATGGCCCATGGCGAGTTCATGATCCTGGGCGCCTACGTCACCTGGATGACGTCGAACGCCGTGCAGCACGTCGCGCCCTGGCTGTTCCCCGGCTACTTCTTCATCGCGATGATCCTGGCGTTCATCGCCTCCGGCGCGCTCGGCATGCTGGTCGAATGGGCGCTGATACGCCATCTCTACAAGCGTCCGCTCGATACGCTGCTGGCGACCTGGGGGCTCAGCCTGATCCTGCAGCAGGCCTATCGCTCGATCTTCGGCGCGCGCGAGGTTGGCGTCGAGCTGCCGGACTGGATGATGGGATCCTGGCAGGCCACCGACTCGATCCAGATCCCGATCAACGGCATGTTCGTGATGGCGCTGACCATGCTGATCACGATCGCGGTCGCCTACGTGCTGTTCTGGTCGAGCTGGGGCAAGCAGGTGCGCGCCGTGGTGCAGAACCGCGTGATGGCGGGCGCCGTCGGCATCAATACCGAGAAGGTCGATCGCTACACCTTTGGTCTGGGTTGCGGCATCGCCGGGATCGCGGGCTCGGCCTTCACCATGATCGGCTCGACCGGGCCGACCGCGGGCCAGCTCTATATCGTCGATACCTTCCTGGTCGTCGTGTTCGGCGGCGCAGCCTCGCTGTTCGGTACCATCGCCTCCGCCTTCTCGATCTCGCAGACCCAGTCGACGCTGGAGTTCTTTCTGTCGGGATCGATGGCGAAGGTGATCACGCTGCTCACGATCGTCGCGATCCTGATGGTGCGTCCGCAGGGGCTCTTCGCGCTCAAGGTCCGCAAATAAGAACAAGCAGGCAGGTCATGGTCATCAACTCGCGCTTCTTCAATCGCTCCGAACTGCTCGGCTTCCTTGCGCTCGCGGTGCTGCTGCTTGTCATCCTGCCGCTGTCGCTGGATATCTTCCGCCTCAACCTGGTCGCCAAATATCTGACCTACGCCTTCGTCGGCATCGGGCTCGTGCTGTGCTGGGGCTATGGCGGCATCCTCAGCCTGGGGCAGGGCGTGTTCTTCGGCCTCGGCGGCTACTGCATGGCGATGTACCTCAAGCTCGAGGCATCCTCGGTCGCGAACACCAAGATCCAGTCGACGCCGGGCATCCCGGACTTCATGGACTGGAATCAGATCACGCAGCTGCCGCTGTTCTGGAAGCCGTTCCATAGTTTTCCGGTCACGGTGCTGGCGATCTTGCTGGTTCCCGCCTTCTTCGCGCTGATCATCGGCGCTGCGATGTTCAAGCGCCGGGTCGGCGGCGTGTACTTTGCAATCATCACGCAAGCGATCGCCGCGATCCTCACCATCCTGATCGTGGGGCAGCAGGGCTACACCGGTGGCATCAACGGCATCACGGATCTGCGCACGCTGCACGGCTGGGACATCCGTACCGATCACGCCAAGTTCATTCTGTATTTCGTCGAGGTTGTGCTGCTGTTCGGATGCATCGTTGCCGCGCAATTCATCCGGCTGACAAAACTCGGGCGCATCCTGGTGGCGATGAGGGAGCAGGAGGATCGCGTGCGCTTCTCCGGTTACAGCGTCGCCAATTTCAAGATCTTCGCGTTCTGTGCCGCGGCGGTGTTCGCTGCGATCGGCGGCGCCATGTTCACGCTCGAGGTCGGCTTCATGTCGCCGTCCTTTGTCGGCATCGTGCCGTCGATCGAGATGGTGATCTACACGGCGGTCGGCGGCCGGATGTCGATCTTCGGCGCGGTCTGGGGCGCGTTGCTGGTCAATTTCGCCAAGACCAGCCTCTCGGAATCCTTCCCGCAGCTCTGGCTGTTCGGCCTCGGCGCGCTGTTCATCGCGGTTGTGCTGGCCTTCCCGAACGGGCTCTCCGGCATCTGGGCTGATCATATCCAGCCCCGCATCGATCGCCTGTTCGCATCACGCAAATCGAAATCGGCGGCCGGCCTGATCGCCGACGGCGCACCGGCCGAGTGAGGAGGGACCATCATGCTCGTCGGCAATCAGCCCAAGGACTTCCTGCTCGCGGTCTCCGGACTCACCGTGTCCTTTGACGGCTTCAGGGCCGTCAATGATCTCTCCTTCTATGTCGAGGAGAACGAGATCCGCGTCATTATCGGCCCGAACGGCGCCGGCAAGACGACCGTGCTCGACCTGATCTGCGGCAAGACCCGGGCCACGTCTGGCTCGATCCAGTTCCGTGGCCAGGAGCTGACCCGGCTGCGCGAGAACGAGATCGTGCAGGCCGGCGTCGGCCGCAAGTTTCAGACGCCGTCGGTGTTCGAGGACCTCACCGTGTTCGAGAACCTCGAAATCTCCTACCCGCGCGGCCGCACCGTGTTCGGCTCGCTGACCTTCCAGCGCGACGCCGCGGTCAAGCAGCGGGTCGAGGAGGTCGCCGAGATGATCTTCCTGAAGGACCGGCTCAATACCTATGCCGACCAGCTCAGCCACGGCCAGAAGCAGTGGCTCGAGATCGGCATGCTGCTGATCCAGGACCCGGACCTCTTGATGCTGGACGAGCCGGTCGCCGGCATGAGTGTGTCCGAGCGCGCCAAGACTGCCGAGCTGCTCAACCGCATCATCAAGGACCGTTCGGTGCTGGTGATCGAGCACGACATGAAGTTCGTCGAGGACATCGCGCACAAGGTGACGGTGCTGCACCAAGGCCAGATCCTGTCCGAGGGAACGATGGAGCACGTCAAGAACGATCCAAAAGTGATCGAAGTTTACCTGGGCCATTAAGGAACACCGCGATGCTGGCAATCAATGATCTTCACGTCGCCTACGGCCAGAGCGAGGTGCTGCACGGCCTCAATGTCTCCGTCGCGCCCAACGAGATCGTCGCGATCATGGGCCGCAATGGCATGGGCAAGACCACGCTGATGAAGTCGCTGATGGGCATCCTGCCGGCCAAGAGCGGCAAGGTGACCATGGACGGCACCGAGCTTGGCGCGATGAAGAGCTACGAGCGGGTGGCGAAGGGGCTCGCTTACGTGCCGCAGGGCCGCATGATCTTCTCCACCATGACGGTGAAGGAGAACATCGAGACCGGGCTCGTGGTGTCAGGCGGCTCCGAAGTGCCCGGCGACATCTATGAGCTGTTTCCGGTGCTGCTCGAGATGAAGGGCCGCCGCGGCGGCAATCTCTCGGGCGGACAGCAGCAGCAGCTCGCGATCGCCCGCGCGCTCGCCACCAAGCCGAAGGTGTTGCTGCTGGACGAGCCGACCGAAGGCATCCAGCCGTCGATCATCAAGGATATGGCCCGCACCCTGAAGCGGATCCGCGACGAGCGGGGGCTGTCGATCGTCGTCTCCGAGCAGGTGCTGAGCTTCGCGCTCGACATCGCCGACCGCGTGCTCGTCATCGAGAACGGCGAGATCGTCCGCGACGATCCGCGCGCCAGCGTCGATGCCGCGCAGATATCCAAATACTTGTCTGTCTAACAGAGCGTGATCCGGAAAAGTGTGAAGCGGTTTTCCGATCAGATCACGCTCAAACTTTTAACTATGTAAACGAAGGGGAGCATCTCGATGCCTGATACACTGATCAAGGTCGATCTCAGCAAGTCGGCCTATGAAAACGACAAGATTCACAACCGCTGGCATCCCGAGGTTCCGATCGTCGAGTGGGTCAGCCCCGGCGACGACTTCATCATCGAGACCGTCGACTGGACCGGCGGCTTCATCAAGAACAACGATTCCGCCGACGACGTGCGTGACATCGATCTGTCGATCGTGCACTTCCTCTCGGGTCCGATCGGCGTCAAGGGCGCCGAGCCCGGCGATCTCCTCGTCGTCGACTTGCTCGACGTCGGTCCGCTGAAGGAGAGCCTGTGGGGCTTCAACGGCTTCTTCTCCAAGCAGAATGGCGGCGGCTTCCTCACCGACCATTTCCCGCTGGCGCAGAAGTCGATCTGGGACATCAAGGGCCTCTACACCTCGTCGCGTCACATCCCGGGCGTGAATTTCGCCGGCCTGATCCATCCCGGCCTGATCGGCTGTCTGCCCGATGCCAAGATGCTGGCGGCCTGGAACAAGCGCGAAGCCGAGCTGATCGCGACCAACCCGACCCGTGTGCCGGGTCTCGCCAATCCGCCGTTCGCGCCGACCGCACATGCCGGCCAGGCCAAGGGCGACGTCAAGGCCAAGATCGGCCTTGAGGGCGCTCGCACTGTGCCGCCGCGCGAGCATGGCGGCAATTGCGACATCAAGGATCTTTCGCGCGGTTCGA
Organism: uncultured Bradyrhizobium sp.; assembly: GCF_947648125.1. Lineage (GTDB taxonomy): Bacteria > Pseudomonadota > Alphaproteobacteria > Rhizobiales > Xanthobacteraceae > Bradyrhizobium. Next base: position 288,200 of record NZ_CANSMR010000006.1, read on the forward strand.
AGATCTATTTCCCGGTCTATGTACCGGGCGGCGGGCTTTCGATGGGCGACCTGCATTTCAGCCAGGGCGACGGCGAGATCACCTTCTGCGGCGCCATTGAGATGGCCGGCTGGCTGCACATCAAGGTCGACGTCATCAAGGACGGCGTCTCGAAATACGGCATCAAGAACCCCGTGTTCAAGCCGTCGCCGATCACGCCGAACTACAAGGACTATCTGATCTTCGAGGGTATCTCGGTCGACGAGGCCGGCAAGCAGCACTATCTCGACGTCCACATCGCCTATCGCCAGGCTTGCCTGAACGCGATCGAGTATCTGAAGAAGTTCGGCTACTCCGGCGCCCAGGCCTATTCGATCCTCGGCACCGCGCCATGTCAGGGCCATATCTCCGGCGTGGTTGACGTGCCCAACGCCTGCGCCACACTGTGGCTGCCGACGGAGATCTTCGACTTCGACGTGATGCCGTCGTCGGCGGGACCGATCAAGCATATCAAGGGCGACGTGCAGATGCCGATCTCTCCCGACAAGTGATCCGTGATCCCTGCGCGAAGGATGCGGGACGGCTGCGTATTGGCCGCCCCGCATCCGCCGCCAGACGTCACACACGACTGCGCAAGGATTAAGGAAATGCCGATCTACGAATATCTCTGCAACGACTGCGGCCCGTTCACCGACATGCGGCCGATGGCGGAATGCGACCTGCCGCAGGACTGCCCGCAATGCGAGACGACGTCGCCGCGGGTGATTCTGACCGCGCCGGCGTTCTTCTGCATGCCGTCGGATAAACGCAAGGCGTACGCCACGAACGAGCAGAGCCGGCACGCGCCGAAGACGCTCGATCAGTACAAGGCCGCGCACGGCCCGGGCTGCGGCTGTTGCTCTACGGACAAGAAGAAGCCGGCACGGCTGATGACCAAGACCAAGAGCGGCGCCAAGGGCTTTCCGACCGCGCGTCCCTGGATGATCAGTCACTGACGGCGTGGCCAATCGTCGGTTTTCCTCAAACTGGCGCTGCTTCGTCATGGCCGGGCTTGTCCTGGCCATCCATGTCTTTCTTGCCCGATTGAAGCAAAGACGTGGATGCCCGGCACAAGGCCGGGCATGACGGAGCTAGTTAAGAAATCTCGATTTCGTTGCTCGCACTTCGAAACAGGCTCTCAGGCCTGTTCGGCGACCTTCAAGGCCTCGGTGCGGATCTCCTCGACCAGCCGCTCCTTCAGGGCGACGAATTCGGGCGTGGTCTTGATCTTGTAGGAGCGCGGATGCGGCAGGTCGACCGCGATCTCGGCCTTGATGCGGCCGGGACGCGCGCTCATCACAATGACCCGGCTGCCGAGGAAGATCGCCTCCTCGATGTCGTGGGTGACGAACAGCACCGTCTTCTGGTCGCGCTCCCAGATCCCGAGCAGCATCTCCTGCATCAATGCGCGCGTCTGGTTGTCGAGCGCGCCGAACGGTTCGTCGAGCAGCAGGATCTTCGGATTATTGGCCAGCGCCCGGGCGATCGCCGTGCGCTGCTGCATGCCGCCCGACAGCTGCTTGGGCCAGTGGTTTTCGAAGCCCGATAGCCCGACGCGGCGGATGAAGGCGTCGGCGACGTCATGGCGCCCTTGTTGCGGAACGCCGCGCTCGCGCAGGCCGAAGGCGATGTTCTCGCGCACGGTCAGCCACGGAAACAGGGTGTAGGACTGAAACACCATGCCGCGATCGGCGCCGGGGCCGGTGACCTCACGGCCATCGAGCGTGACGCGTCCGCTGGTCGGCCGGTCGAGCCCGGCGATGATCCGAAGCAGGGTGGACTTTCCGCAGCCGGACGGGCCGAGGATGGTGACGAAGTCGTTGTCGCCGACATCGAGCGTGGTCGGCTCGAGCGCCCTTGTCGGCGCGTTGCCGGCGCGGGCGGGGAAGGTTCGCGAGACCTGATCGATCCTGAGCGCGGTCATGCGAGCTTCCATGGGAACAGCCAGGCGTTGAACGCCTTGAACAGGAAGTCGGAAATCAGGCCGATCAGCCCGATGACGATGATGCCGAAGATGATCTGGCCGGTGTTGAGCAGCGCCTGGCTGTCGGTGATCATGTGCCCGATGCCGGACGACGAGCCGATCAGTTCGGCCACGATGACGTAGGTCCAGGCCCAGCCCAGCACCAGCCTCAGGATCTCGGCGATCTCGGGCGCGGCGGAGGGCAGCAGCACGCGGCGGATGACACCGCTGTCGCGGGCGCCGAGCGTGTAGGCGGCTTCGACCAGGTCGCGCCGTGTGGCGCCCACCGTGACGGCCACCATCAGGATGATCTGGAACACCGCGCCGATGAAGATCACCAGCAGCTTTTGCAGCTCGCCGATGCCCGCCCACAGGATCAACAGCGGGATGAAGGCCGATGCCGGCAGATAGCGCGCAAAGGAGACGAAGGGTTCGAGGAAGGCCTCGACCGGCTTGTAGGCGCCCATCAGCACGCCGAGCGGCACGGCGATGATAGCTGCAAGGGCAAAGCCGCCGATGACGCGCCAGATCGTCATGCCGATGTCGAACAGGAAGCCTTGCTTGGCGAGCAGCTCATAGCCTTCCTGCACCATAGTCAGCGGGTTGGCGAGGAATGTCTTTGATACATGGCCGCCGAACGTCGCCCAGGACCAGAGGGCGACGAACAGCACGAAGAAGGCGAGGCCGTAGGTCACGCGCTGCTTCGATGTTGTGGGCTCGAGGGGACGCATCAATTGATCCAGGCGTATCTCATGTGCCGGTCCCGCTCGCTTTGCCGCGAGGCGGGACCGGCCGAAATGATGGCTGCGTTACTTGATGAAGCTCGCGTCGTAGATGTCTTCGACCTTCGGCGCGGCCTTGATGATGCCGACCTCGAGCAGGAGCTCGGCGGCATCCTTGTTGAAGGTGAGGAAGTCGCCGGCGAAGAATTTCTGGTTGGCGGCCTTGTCCTGCCAGCGCAGGTACTTTGCCGAGTTGCCGAACTGCTCGCCGGACTGCTTCACGTCGGCGCCCATGATCTCATAGGCCTTGGCCTGATCCTTGGCGATCATGTCGAGCGCCTCGAAATAGCTGTTGGCCAGCGCCTGGGCCGCCTTCGGATTGTCGGTCAGGAATTTCGGGGTGCAGCCGAACGTGTCCATCACAATCGGATAATCGAGCGTGGTGGCGATGATCTTGCCCTTGTCGGGCGCGGCGCGCACCGTCGACAGATAAGGCTCGTAGGTCATTGCGGCGTCGTTCTGGCCGGAGACGAAGGCCTGCGCCGCGGCGGCCGGCTCAAGATTCACGACAGTGACATCCTTCACCGAGAGGCCGTTCTTCTTCAGCATCCAGGCCAGCGCGAAGTAGGGCGAGGTGCCCGGCGCCGATGCCGCGACGGTCTTGCCCTTCAAGTCCTTGATCGCGGCGACGTCGTTGCGCACGGCCATGCCGTCGGCGCCATAGCTCTTGTCGAGCTGGAAGATCTGCTTGGTCGCGACGCCATTGGCGTTCCAGGAGATCCAGGTCTCCACCGTCGTTGCCGCGCACTGGATGTCGCCCGAGGCGATCGCGAGATGCCGGTCCTTCTGCGGAATCTTCTTCAAGGTCACGTCGAGGCCGTTCTTCTTGAAGATGCCGGCCTCCTTGGCGAGCGTCAGCGGCGCGAAGCCGGTCCAGCCGGAGATGCCGACGCCGACCTTGACGTCATCCGCGAACGCGGCGGTGGACGCGAGCAAGGCTGCGATTGCGGGCAATAGCTTGAACGAACGCATGATTGTCGACCCCTTGGACGATGGATTGAACCTGTTGATGTCTTCACGTCGGTCGCGGCGGATTGCCGCATCAGAAACGTTGGTGGATGGTGGCCCATGATGCATTGCATCAAATATGCCGCGCAAGCCGTCTTCAGCCTCCTTTGAAGCGAGCCACCAGCCGGTGCGTCTCGCCTGGATAATGCAGCCGCACCGCCGTCACCGTGCGCGCGCTGCGCCAGGTGTAGCGGTCGATCACGAGGCAGGGCGCGCCGACCGCGATGCCGAGCGCCTTCGCCGTGCGATCGTCCGCGACAACCGCACTGATCGTGTGTTCCGCCTCGGTCCACGGCACATGATGCAGCAGCCATGATCCCGGCGGCTCGCGCGCAAAGTCCGCCGTCGCGGCTTCCGGAACCGTGGAGAGATCGATCAGCCTGTCCTCGACAGCAAACGGCACATTGTCGGCGCTGTGCCGGCAGGCGATCGCGATCACCTTGCCGGCCGTGCTCACCCCGAGCCGGGCACGATCGGCCGCGGTCGCGGTGCGCCGTCGGCAATCGATCAGCTGATAGCCGTAGCTGCGGCCGAGCGCGGTGATCTCGGCACGCATGTCGGCAATCTTGAGCACCGCCGACAGGTGCTGCGGGCGGCGTACGAATGAGCCGGCACGCCGCCGCCGCTCGATCAGGTCAGCCTGCGCCAGTTCGGACAACGCCTTGTTCACCGTCATGCGCGAGCAGCGATAGCGCGCCATTAACTGGTGTTCGAACGGGATACGGTGACCCGGGGGCCATTCGCCGGTCAGGATCCGCGTCTCGATATCGAGCCTGATCCGCTTGTAGAGCGTCGGCTTGTTGGCCGCGGCAGGGCGGGCCCGATCGGAGGCGAGGCTCATGCGACGAGCCTCCGGACGCTGGCATTGAACCGCTCGCGCGCCTTGTCGCGCAGCCGGTGCCGTCCGCCTGCGACCACCTTGTCGCCGCCGGCCCAGACGCAGTCGATCGCATCGCTTCCTGCCGCAAACAGCCAGCCGTCGAGGATCGTATCGCCGGACCGTGCCGCCAGGGACGGGTGTGACGTGTCGAGGGTGACGATGTCGGCGCGGGCGCCGGGCGAGAGCCCCGCCTTGGTCTGCGCCAGGGCCTGCGCGCCGCCCGAAAGCGCGTGGTCGAACAGAGCACGGCCGGTGGATGCGCCGGGACGCCCAGAAAGCACGTTGCGCTCGCGGTGTTTCAGCCGCTGGCCGTATTCGAGTTGACGAAGCTCGTCGGCGACCCCGACCAATACGTTGGAATCCGTTCCGATGCCGAACCGGCCGCCGGCGGCAAGGAATTCGCGCGCCGAAAAGATGCCGTCGCCGAGGCTTGCTTCGGTCACCGGGCAGAGGCCGGCAACTGCGCCGCTGCCGGCGAGCGCTGCGACTTCCCGATCCGTCATGTGGGTTGCATGAATCAGGCACCAGCGCCGGTCGACGGGCGCATGTTCGAGCAGCCATTCGACCGGCCGTTGCCCCGACCAGGCCATGCAATCCTCCACCTCACGCACCTGTTCGGCGGCGTGGATGTGGATCGGATCCGTCCCGGCGAGCGGAATGATCGCCGCGAGCTCATCGGGCGCCACGGCGCGCAGGCTGTGTGGGGCAATGCCGATGTTCGCGCCGGGAAGCTTTCGGATTGCCTCGCGCGAGGCGGCCATCAGCGCAGCGAACTGATCGACCGAGCAGCTGAAGCGACGCTGCCCGGCATGCGGTGCTGCGCCGCCGAAAGTGCCGTGGGCATAAAAGCTCGGCAGCAGCGTGAGCCCGATGCTGGACGCCTCGGCTGCTTCCGCAATACGCGCCGCCATCTCAGCGGGGTTGGCGTAGGGCGAGCCGTCGCGGTCATGGTGGAGATAGTGAAACTCGCCGACGCGGGTGAAGCCGCGCTCGAGCATCTCGACATAGAGCAGGGTCGCAACGGCCGCGACGTCGTCCGGCGTCATCGTCAGCGCAAAGCGATACATCGTCTCGCGCCAGGTCCAGAACGTATCGGTGGTGTCGCCGCGCAGTTCGGCAAGGCCGGCCATGCCGCGCTGAAACGCGTGGCTGTGCAGGCTCGCCAGTCCCGGTACCGCCAATTGGTGACGCTCATCTCCGGCGGCGGGGGGCACGCCCGCCGTCACCGAGGTGATCGCACCGTCGGTGACCACAACTTGCACGTCATTGGCCCAGCCCGAAGGCAGCAGCGCGAATGCGAAATGCAGTCGTGTCATTTTTCCATGCCGGCTGGACAGAACTCCGACACGATTATATGTCTAGACATATAAGTCAAGCATCCCACCTCAAGGGGACGATCGCATGGCAGAGCGTTTCGATCGCATCTGGCACAACGCCCGGCTCGCCACGATGCGTGGCGATCGCGCCGATCTCGGCGAGATCGAGCAGGGCGTGATCGCGGCGCGCGGCGGCCGCATCGTCTATGCAGGCACGCAGTCCGACTTTCCGGTGAATGCAGACGCCGTCGAGCGGATCGACTGCGGCGGCCGCTGGATCACGCCGGGACTGGTCGATTGCCACACCCATCTCGTCTTTGGCGGCAATCGCGCGCACGAATTCGAGCTTCGTCTGAAAGGCGCGAGCTATGAGGAGATCGCGCGCGCTGGCGGCGGCATCGTCTCGACCGTTGCCGCAACGCGGAGCGCGACCGAGGCCGAGCTCGTCGCCGGCGCACTGCCGCGGCTGGACGCGCTGATCGGCGAAGGGGCGACCACCGTCGAGATCAAGTCCGGCTATGGCCTTAACGTCGAGACCGAGATGCGGCAGCTTGCGGCGGCACGCAGCCTCGGCCGCTTGCGGGAGGTTACGATCCGCACCTCTTTTTTGGGTGCTCACGCTTTGCCGCCCGAAGCCAATGGCGACAAGGACCGCTACATCGATCTGGTCTGCAACGAGATGCTGCCGGCCGTGGCCAAGGCCGGCCTTGCCGATGCCGTCGACGGCTTCATGGAGGGCATCGCATTTTCCGGAGAGCAGACGGCTCGGGTGTTCGCGGCGGCACGTGCGCTCGGGCTGCCTGTCAAGCTTCATGCGGATCAGTTGTCGAATCTCGGCGGCGCGGCGCTCGCGGCACAATTCTCCGCGCTGTCAGCCGATCATCTGGAGCACACCGATGAAGCCGGTGCGGTTGCGATGGCAAAGGCCGGCACGGTTGCGGTGCTGCTGCCCGGTGCGTTCTATTTCATTCGCGAAACGCAGAAGCCACCGGTCGAGCTGTTCCGCAGCCACGGCGTCAACATGGCGCTGGCGACCGACTGCAATCCCGGCAGTTCGCCGCTGACCTCGCTGCTGCTTGCGATGAATATGGGCGCGACGTTGTTCCGCATGACCGTTGCCGAATGTCTTGCCGGGGTGACGCGGGAAGGCGCGCGCGCGCTCGGCGTGCTCGCCGAGACCGGCACGCTGGAGGCCGGCAAATGCTGCGATCTGGCGATCTGGGACATCGAGCGTCCCGCCGAGCTGGTCTACCGCATCGGCTTCAATCCGCTGCACAGCCGGGTGTGGAGGGGCCAATGAGCGATCCGGATGTTCCGATTGTCGTGAAGCCCGGAACGGTCGGCCTCGACGTGCTGGCACGCGTGCTCGCCGGCGCACCCATCGTGCTCGATCCATCGTTCTGGCCGCTCGTCGAGGCGGCCGCGGAGATCGTGGCGAAGGCCGCGCGTATCGCCGTTCCCGTGTACGGCATCAATACCGGCTTCGGGAAGCTGGCCTCGACGCGTATCGCGCCTGACCAGACCGTGCTGCTTCAGCGCAACCTCATCCTGTCGCATTGCTGCGGAGTGGGCCCGGTCACGCCTGAGCCGATCGTGCGCCTGATGATGGCGTTGAAAGTGATATCGCTCGGCCGTGGCGCGTCCGGCGTACGTCGCGACGTCATCGAGCAGTTGCAGGGCATGCTGGCGCGCGGCGTCTCACCGCTCGTGCCGCAGCAGGGCTCGGTCGGCGCCTCCGGCGATTTGGCGCCGCTCGCCCATATGACCGCAGTCATGATCGGGGAGGGGCAGGCATTCCTCGATGGCAAGATCGTGCCGGGTCATGAGGCGCTTGCCGCTGCCGGTCTCGCGCCGCTGACGCTCGGTCCCAAGGAGGGACTCGCGCTGATCAACGGCACGCAATTCTCGACTGCCTATGCGATTTCCGGCCTGTTACGCGCGCATCGTCTCGCCTGTGCCGCACTGGTGACCGGCGCGCTGTCGGTCGATGCGGCGATGGCCTCCACGGTGCCGTTTCGTCCGGAGATCCAGTCCTTGCGGGGCCATGATGGGCAGATCGCTGCGGCTGCGGCCCTGACCGCCTTGCTCGACGGCAGCGACATCAGACAATCGCATCTCGAAGGCGATGAGCGCGTGCAGGACCCGTATTGCCTGCGTTGCCAGCCGCAGGTCGCGGGCGCCGTGCTCGACCTGCTGGCGCACGCCGCGCGCGGACTGACGATTGAGGCCAATGCGGTGACGGATAACCCGCTGGTCCTGGTCGAGACCGGCGAGATCGTCTCGGGCGGCAATTTTCATGCTGAGCCGGTGGCGTTCGCTGCCGACCAGATCGCGCTGGCGCTTTCGGAGATCGGCGCGACCAGCGAGCGCCGGATCGCGACCCTCGTCGATCCCGCGCTGAACTTCGGCTTGCCGCCGTTCCTGACACCCGAGCCCGGCATCAACTCCGGGTTCATGATCGCCGAGGTGACGGCGGCGGCGCTCTATGCCGAGAACAAGCAGCGCGCGATGCCGTGCTCGATCGATTCCACGCCGACCAGCGCCAACCAGGAGGATCACGTCTCGATGGCCGCGCACGCCGCGCGCCGGCTGTCCGACATGGCCGACAATCTCGCGGCCATCCTTGGCATCGAGCTTTTGGTCGCCGCGCAGGGCATCACGCTGCGCGCCCCGCATTCGACCAGCGCGCCGCTCGCTGCGGTGATTGCCGCATTGCGCGAGCACGTTCCGGCGCTCGCCGCGGACCGCTACATGGCCGACGATCTCGCGCGCGCCGCGTCGCTGGTCGAAGCTGACGCGTTGCCCGCCGCTGCGATCGCAGTCCTTTCGTCCGATCCGTTTCCAAAACTTGCTTAGCCGACAGGGACATCCGTCATGAACCGCCGACTGGATAACGAACGTATCATCCGCGCGCCCCGCGGCACCGAGATCAGCGCGAAGAGCTGGCTGACCGAAGCGCCGCTGCGCATGCTGATGAACAATCTGGATCCGGATGTCGCCGAGCGTCCGAGCGAGCTTGTGGTCTATGGCGGCATCGGGCGTGCGGCGCGCGACTGGGAGAGCTTTGACCGGATCGCCGCCTCTCTGCGCAAGCTCGAAGGCGACCAGACGCTGCTGGTGCAATCCGGCAAGCCAGTCGGCATTTTCCGCACCCATGCGGATGCGCCACGCGTCCTGATCGCGAATTCGAATCTGGTGCCGCATTGGGCGACGCTCGATCATTTCAACGAGCTCGATCGCCAGGGCCTGATGATGTTCGGCCAGATGACGGCAGGCTCCTGGATCTATATCGGCAGCCAGGGGATCGTGCAGGGGACCTATGAGACGTTTGTCGAGGTCGGCCGCCGGCATTATGGCGGCAGTCTCGCCGGCAAATGGATCCTCACGGCGGGCCTTGGCGGCATGGGGGGCGCCCAGCCGCTGGCCGCGACCATGGCCGGCGCCTCGATGCTCGCCGTCGAATGTCAACCGAGCCGCATCGAGATGCGGCTGCGCACGGGTTATCTCGATCGGCAGGCGACGACGCTCGATGAAGCATTGGCGATCATTGCCGACGCGGCCAAGACGCGGAAGCCGGTGTCGGTCGGCCTGCTCGGCAATGCGGCCGAGATATTTCCCGAACTGGTGCGACGCGGCGTGCGGCCGGACATCGTCACCGATCAGACCAGTGCGCATGATCCGATCAACGGTTATCTGCCCAAGGGATGGACCCTCGTCGACTGGGAGACGCGGCGCGCCGCCGATCCGAAGGCGGTCGAGACGGCGGCCAAGACCTCGATGGTCGATCACGTGCAGGCCATGCTGGATTTCCACGCGCAGGGAATTCCGACGCTCGACTATGGCAACAACATCCGCCAGATGGCCAAGGACATGGGCCTGAAGCAGGCGTTCGATTTCCCGGGTTTCGTTCCGGCCTATATTCGTCCGCTCTTCTGTCGCGGCGTGGGGCCATTCCGATGGGCGGCGCTGTCGGGCGATTCCGAGGACATCTACAAGACCGACGCCAAGGTCAAGGAGCTGATGCCGAACGACAGCCACCTGCACAACTGGCTCGACATGGCGAAGGCACGCATCAAGTTTCAAGGGCTGCCGGCGCGCATCTGCTGGGTCGGGCTCGGCGACCGCCATCGGCTTGGCCTTGCCTTCAACGAGATGGTGGCGCGTGGCGAGCTCAAGGCGCCGATCGTGATCGGCCGCGATCACCTCGACAGCGGGTCGGTAGCAAGCCCGAACCGCGAGACCGAGGCGATGCGCGACGGCTCCGATGCGGTGTCCGATTGGCCGTTGCTCAATGCGCTGCTCAACTGTGCGAGCGGCGCCACCTGGGTGTCGCTGCACCATGGCGGCGGCGTCGGCATCGGCTATTCGCAGCATGCCGGCATGGTGATCGTGGCGGACGGCACGCCGGAGGCGGCGCGCCGGCTCGAACGCGTGCTGTGGAACGACCCGGCCACCGGCGTCATGCGCCACGCCGACGCCGGCTATGAAACCGCGATCGAATGCGCCCGCGCCAACGGGCTCGATCTGCCGAGCCTGCGCGCCTGAGATAACGTTGGCGAGAAGCCGCTGATGGTGGTTCTCGCCAACCCGCCTCAATCGGCCGACAGCGGCTCGCCGGTCAGCGACCAGCTCTCGCCGTCGAACGTCGCGATCCGCAACGTCCTGAACGGCGTGTAGTCGCCGGGCCGGGTGCTGATCGAGACGCCCGGAAGCATCATCGGCAGCCGCTCGCCGTTCAGCGACGTCGCCTGCTTGATCAGGTTCTCGCGGGTGAGATCGTCGCCGCATTTGCGCAACGCCAGCTCCACGGCGTGCACGTTCATATAGGCAACCAGCACCGAATAGTCGTCCGGGTTGGCCGAAGCTGCGTACGTCTTCAGGAAATCCTTGTAGGCCTTGACCTCGTCGTCTTTGGCCCAGGCCGGGTCGCCGGGCTGCTTGAGGAACTGGGTGGTGACCAGCCCCTTCGATGCTTCGAGGCCCGCGGGCTTCAGGATGGTTTCAACCGATGCCGTCGAGCCGCCGATCACGTGCAGCGGTTTCCAGCCGAGCTCGTAGACCTTGCGGATCGATTGCGCGGCGGCCTTCGATGACGACTGCTCGATCAGCGTGTCGACGCCGGCGGCCTTCAGCTGGACGATCTGCGAGTCGATCGTCGGGTCGGCAAGTTCGTAGGAGGCCTGGGCGACGATCAGCTCGGCCTTCGGACCGAGACCGGCGCGGAGGCCCTTGAGATAATCCTTGCCGTAGTCGTCATTCTGGTAGAGCACGCCGATCTTGGCGTCGGGTTTTGCGCGCAGGATGTACTTGGCGATCACGCGGCCTTCGGTTTCGAAGTCCGGATAGAGCGGGATCGTCCACGGGAAAGTTTTGGGATCGTTGAAGCGGCGTCCGCCTGCGGTGATGAAGAGCTGCGGCACCTGCTTGGCGTTGAGGTATTTCTGGATCGCGACGTTGGGCGCGGTGCCGATCGTGCCGACCTCGGCCAATATGCCGACGTCCTCGATCAGCTTGCGGGATTGCTCGACCGCCTTCGGCGCGCTGTAGGCGTTGTCGAGCTGGGTGAAGTTGATCTTGCGTCCGTTGATGCCGCCCTTCGTATTCAGCATCTCGAAATAGCCGACCACGGCGCGCCCGGCGCCGGCGCCGAACGCGGAGGCGGGACCGCTCAGCGGCGTCGACTGGCCGAGCTTGATCTCGGTATCGCTGGCGCCTGGTCCATAGGCCTTCTGCGCGTAGGCAGGCGCCGCCAGCAGGGCTGACAGCGCGACGGCCGCCAAAGCCCGGTCGATGATGTGGTTCAAGGTCGTTTCTCCCTGTAATTCGTTTCTTGTTGCAATCGATCTGCGCTAGAGCAGCAGCTCGCGGGCGATCACCACGCGCTGGATCTGGTTGGTGCCTTCGAAAATCTGCGTCAGCTTGGCGTCGCGCATCATGCGTTCGACCGGGTAGTCCATGGTGTAGCCGTAGCCGCCGAAGATCTGGACCGCGTCGGTCGTCACTTTCATGGCCATGTCGCTGCCGACGCATTTGGCCATGCTGGCAAGCGCGTTGAGCCGCTTCCAGTCGCCGGCATCGCCGGCGCGGGCGCATTCGTAGACCAGCGCGCGGGCCGCCTCGATTTGCATCGCCATGTCGGCGAGCATGAACTGCACGCCCTGGAATTCGGCGATCGGCTTTTTGAACTGCTTGCGCTCCTTGGCGTAGGCGATGCATGCATCGAGCGCACCTTGGGCGAGGCCGACCGACTGGGCGCCGATGGTCGGGCGGTTGAGGTCGAGCGCGCGCATCGACGCGCGAAAACCCTTGCCTTCCTCGCCGACAAGGTTGTCGGCCGGCACCCGGACATTGTCGAAGAAGATCGGGGTGTTGGGGGCGCCGCGAAAGCCCATCTTGCGCTCGTGGCGGCCGAACGTAATGCCCGGCATTTTCTTCGGCTCGACGATGAAGGCGCTGATGCCATCGGCGCCGGCTCCGTCACTGGTCCGCGCCATCACCACGATGTAGTCGGCGACGACGCCGTAGCTGCACCATTGCTTGCGGCCGTTGAGGACATAGCTGTCGCCGTCCCTCCGGGCGCGGGTGTTGAGCGCGGCGACGTCGGAGCCGGCCTGTGGCTCCGAGATCGCGATCGCCGTGACCACACCACCCTCGGCGATGATCGGCAAATATTTCTTGCGCTGCTCTTCCGAGCCGAAATGCAGCAGCGGCATGATGAACATGGTGTTGAGGGCCGCGATCGATGCGCAGGCGGGCGAGACCTTCGATATCTCCTCGCGCGCAATGCAGGCCATGGTGAGGTTGCCGTTCGGGCCGCCATAGCGCTCCGGCACCCAGAGCTGCATCAGCCCCATCTCGCCGAACAGTTTGACCAGCTCGAGCGGGAAACGGTCGGTCTCGTCGATTTCGGCGGCGATCGGCGCCACATGCCTGGCGACCATCCTGCGCACGTTGTCGCGGAAGGCGACCTGCTCCTCGGAAAAACTCATACGGGCTCCCGTCTGTTTTCTTTGCCGGAAGCCAAAAAAGGGGCTTCCATTGAATGGGTGATCCATTTAATAATTCACCGCATGAGCACCAAGTCAAGCCCTCGCGCGCCGCAGCGCCCCCGCACCGCCTCGCCGAACCGCAGGGAGCGGGCCACCGATCTTCGTGCGGCCGGCTCCGCGGCCGTGCCGACATTCAAGCCGATCCACACCAGGCGGACGTTCGAGGAGATCTGCGAGCGGATTCGCGAGCAGCTCGCGCTCGGCGTGCTGAAGCCCGGCGACAAGCTGCCGGCCGAGCGCGAGCTCGCCCAGCAGCTCGGCGTCAGCCGGAATGTGCTGCGGGAAGCGCTACGCAGCCTGGAGATGGCCGGCGTGCTGCGGCTGCAGAAGGGCGTCAAGGGCGGCGCCTTCATCCAGCAGGGCGACACCCGGCGCATGAACGAGGTCATGCGCGACATGCTGAGCCTCGGGACGATATCCGTGCGGGAATTGTCGGAAGCGCGGGTCCACGTGCTCGACCTTGTTGTGCAACTCGCGTGCGCAAATGCACGAAGGGGCGACCTCGATGCGCTGGAAGCCAATATCGAGCGAACGGAGCTTGCGACGAAGGAAGGTCGGCTGCTCGATCGGGTCGAATGCTCTCGCGAGTTCTACAAGCTGCTGGCTGCGTCGACTGGCAACAAGGTGATCGCGATGATCGTCGACTCGGTCACCGAGATCCACATGCGCTTCGTCTACGCCAAGGTCGCCTCGAGCGGGGTTGCGATGGCGCGGCTCGCCGAAAAGCGGCGGCAATTCCTGGCGGCGCTGAGCGAACGAAACGTGGCGCTGGCGAGCCGGCTGCTGCGTTCGCACCTGGAATCGGTGCAGCGCATGCTGGAGCAGGATCCGGGGGCCATGTCGCTTCACGTCGCATTAGCCGACGTGCAGCCCGGACTGCGCCGGTAGCGCGCCGCGCCGGCGAATAAATCAACACTCAAACAGCAATAACAACGGAGGCAAACGTGTCCAACTACGCCAAGTATGAATGCCTGACGGTCGAGGTCGCGGACAAGGTCGCGACCGTGACCTTGAACCGCCCGCAGGCGCGCAATGCCATCAACCAGAAGCTGATCCGCGAGTTGCGGACGATCTGGGACGACCTCGCCGACGATCACGCCGTCAATGCCGTGGTGCTGACCGGCGCCGGCGACTTCTTCAGCGTCGGTGGTGACGTGAAGGCGATGTCCGAACGGCCGGGCGGCGACGTGCTCGAGGAGGGCGAAGTCCACGATCCCATGATCAGCCGACGCGGCGTCACCCGCCAGCTCGAGCTCGACAAGCCGATCATTGCGGCGATCAACGGCGACGCCATCGGCTTGGCGGCGACCCATGCGCTGCTCTGCGACATCACCGTGATGGCCGAAGATGCCCGGATCGGCGACACCCACGTCTCGCGCGTCGGCCTGGTCGCGGGCGATGGCGGCACGGTGATCTGGCCCTTGCTGATCGGCATCAACAAGGCCAAGGAATTCCTGATCCGCGGCACGCTCCTGAAGGGCAAGGAGGCGGAACGGATCGGGCTGGTCAACCACGTCGCGCCGCGCGCGGAGGTGTTGGCCAAGGCCCGCGAGATTGCGGTCGAGCTCGCGAACGGTCCGACCTGGGCCATTCGCTGGACCAAGCTGTCGATCAACCAGATCGTCAAGGAGCGCGTGAACATGTTGCTGGAGGCCTCGATGGCGCTGGAGCAGGTGACGTTCGAGACCGCCGACCACAAGGAGGCGACCATGTCGTTCAAGGAGAAGCGCAAGCCCAGGTTCGGCCAGGCATAGGCTTGAGCCATGGCGACGACTGACGCGTCGAACGAGAATGTCACGGGAATGTTGCGCGACTCCTTGCGCGGCTTCCTGGATGAGCATTGGCGCTCGCTTGGTGCAACGGCGTCGTCCTCGTCGGAGGAGATATCGGCGATCTGGCGCAAGCTGGTCGGGCAGGGCGTCGCCGCGCTCGGTGCAGAAGGTGGCGAAGGCGGGCTCGCCGAGATTCTCGTCGTCATGGCGGAGCTCGGCCGCGCCGGGTGTCCGGCGCCGATGTGGTCTGCAGCGCTCGCCAATCTTGCGATCTCCGGATCGCAGGCCGATGTCGTGGTGGATCTGCTGGAGCGGCTGCACTCCGGGAAGGCGATCGTCGCCTTCTCGTTCGGTGCGCTGGACCCCGACCCTGGTACGGGCGCGATCGAGGTCACCGACCTCAAGGCAACGGGTGCGCTCCGCTTCGTCGAGGCGGCGGGAGGTGCCACGCATCTTCTGGTCGCGCTCGATCAAGCCCATCTTGCGCTGATCGATCTTGGCGGTCCCGGTGTCGAATGCGTCGCGACCCGCGCGATGGGAGCGTGGGGGCTCTACGAGGTCAGGCTGAACGGCGCGCCGCTCACGCGCATTTTGGTTGGAACGGTCGATCTGGACGATCTCCGCATCAAGGGCAGAGCGGCGTTGACCGCGCGCGCTTACGGCGCGGCGCGGCGGGCATTTGAGCTGGCCGTGGACTACGCCAAGGAACGGCAACAGTTCGGACAGCCGATCGGCAAGTTCCAGGCGATCCAGCACAAACTGGCGAATTGCCTGATCGCGCTCGAAGGCGTCAGGCTAATCCTCGAGCATGCCGCCAGACTGCATGATGGCAGCGACGACGACTGGCGCTACTTCGCCGATTGCGCGTCGGCGTTCTCCGGCAATGCGCTGCGGCAGGTCTCGCTGGAGACCCAGCATACATTCGGTGCGATCGGCTATGCCGAGGAGCACGAGGCGCCGATCCATTTCAAGCGCGTGCACCTCGATACGATCGCGCTCGGCGGCGCCTCGGACGCAAAACACAGATTGGCCACGCGACTGTTGGATGGGGGCGGCGCCGGGCTGCCGCAATACGACCTCGGGTCCGCCGGAAATGCGTTTCGCGAGCAGGTTCGGTTCTGGCTCGAACAAAACTGGACCGGAGACACAAAGCAAGCCTTCGACCGGAGGCCGTTCGCCAAGCGTGAGTTCGATACCGACTTCGCCCGCGAGATCGGCGGGACCGGATGGATCGGCCTTGGATGGCCGGAGCAGTTCGGCGGCCAGGCACGCTCTCCGCTGGAGCAGATCGCCTTCATGGAGACGATGGAGCGGGGCGAGGCGCCACGGATCGGCGCGGCGATCCAGGCCAATGCGCTGATGATGTTCGGCACATCAGAGCAGCAGCAAAAATACCTTCCGGAAATCCTGCGCGGCGAAGCCATGCACGGCATGGGTTACAGCGAGCCGCAGGCGGGCTCGGACCTCGCGGCGCTGCGCACCAGTGCGATCAGGGACGGCGATCACTGGGTGATCAACGGCCAGAAGATCTGGACGACCACCTGGTGGGGCAAATACATGTTCCTCGCCGCGCGAACCGACAAGGACGCGAGGCCGCCGCATGCCGGCATCAGCATGTTCATCGTGCCGATGGATGCGCCGGGCATCACCATCCGTCCATCCGTCACCATGTATGACGGCACGTTTGCCAACATCTTCTACGACAATGTCCGCATTCCCGCCGAGAACCTGATCGGCGAAGTCAATGGCGGCTGGAAGGTGCTGACCGGCGCGCTGGCCTTCGAGCGCGGGCTGGTCGGTGGCGGGATCGTCCTGAAGGTCGCGCACGCCTTCGAGCAGCTGCGTTCGCATGTGATGGCGGAGCAAGGTGAGCAGTCCCTGGCCGATGATCCGATCGTCCGCGACAGGATGGCGACCCTGGCGTCCGAGATCGAGATCGGCCGCCAATTGATGATGCATTGTGCCGAGCTTGCCGCCGATGGCGTGACGCCGCCGGAATATGGTGCGATCAGCAAGGTGTTCTCTGGAGAGCTGATGGAGCGTTTCGGTGAGGCTGCGCTCGACATTCTCGGGATGCGCGCCGCGCTGTCCGAACAGATGCCGGGCGCGATCGATAACGGCCGCTTCGAGCAGAATCTGCGGCACTCGCTGATGTGGGTCATCAGCATCGGGACCAACGAGATTCAGCGCAGCCTGATCGCGCAACGCGCGCTCGGGCTGCCGAGATAGGAGAGATCGGATGCAGAAGGATGGCGACAGGACGCCGCTCGCCGGTGTGCGCGTGCTGGATTTTTCCATCATGGTGGCGGGGCCGTATTGCGCGCGGCTGCTCGCCGACGTCGGGGCCGAGGTCATCAAGATCGAGCCGCCGGAAGGCGACGACATGCGGCTGCGGACGCCGCTGCGCGAAGGCCACAGCACCTATTTCGGCCAGCTCAATGCCGGCAAGCGCAGCCTGGCGCTGGACCTGAAGAACGCCGATGCCATCAAGCTCGTGCATCGCATGGTCGCGGAGGCGGACATCCTCGTCGAGAATTTCCGCCCGGGAGTGATGGATCGGCTCGGCCTCGGCTATGACGCGCTTCGCGAGATCAACCCGCGCCTGATCTATTGTTCAATCTCGGGCTATGGGCAGACAGGCCCAGCTGCCGAGCGCGCAGCCTACGCCATGATCGTGCACGCCGAAAGCGGGTTCGATACCTCGCTGATGCGCTATGCCGGCGACCGGGAGCGTCCGGCCGCCGGAGCGATCTTTGTCGCCGACATCCTCGGCGGCATCTTCGGATACTCGGCGATCCAGACCGCGATGGTCCAGCGCGAACGCACCGGGAAGGGGCAGCGCGTCGATGTGGCCTTGATGGACTGCATGCTCAACCTGCTGGTCTATGAACTCCAGGAAGCCCAGTTCCCGATCCGCTCGCCGCGTCCAACCTATGGGCCGGTCCGCACGCGCGATGGCGATATCCTGATCGCTCCGGTCACGCCGCGCAATTTTGCGGCGCTGTGCGAGGTCACGGGGCAGGACGAGCTGGCGAACGATCCGCGCTTTGCGACCATTCCGGCGCGCGGCGCCAACTGGACCGCCATGATGCAGGTGATCGAGCAATGGACCGAGCGTCACACCGTCGCTGAATGCATCGCGGCGCTTGATCGCGCCGGCGTGCCCTGCGCCGAGTACCGGACGCCGGGCGCGGCGCTGACCGATGCCCATTTGCGTCAACGTGGTGTGTTTGGCACGGTCTCGGATGGCGCCGGCGAATTCGTCGGCGTCAATGCGCCATGGCAGATGTCCGGGGCCGATACATCGATCGGAAGTCAAGTGCCCGGGATCGGCGCGCAGCGGGACGATGTGCTCTCGCGGATCCTCGGATTGTCACCGGAGGCGATCGCGGCGCTCGCCGCTGCCGGCACGTTTGGCAGGACGCCGGCCTAGGCAGCGATCTCAGGTATCGGACGGAGCGTCCGGCGGCGGAGCCTTCGCGATCGCGAGCAGGCATTTCAGGAAATGCGCGCGGTCCTCCTTGCGCAAGGGAGCCAGCATGATGCTTTGCAACTCGGCGGCGGCCGGAATGACGGCCAGAAGCGCTTCCTCGCCCTTGGCGGTGATCTGCACCTGGAGCGAGCGGCGGTCGTCCGGATTGTTCTTCTTCGAGACCAGCCGCCGCGCGACCATCCGCTTCAGCATTTCGCTGAGCGTGTTGCGGTCGCAGCTGATCCGGTCTGCCAACACCGAGGGGGTGAGAGGACCCAATTGGTACAGTGCCATCAGCACGCCGAATTGCCGCGGCGTGATGTCGCTCTGGCGGGTCATGCTCTGATAGAGCCCGTCGTAGCGGGCTTCCAGCAGCCGCAGCAGAAATCCGACGCCGCCTTCGAGTTGCCAGTCGTGCGCAATATCCGTGGCCGAACTCGTTTTCATACCCTTGTCGGCTGCCATGCCGTCGTTGGACTCCGATTTTTCGAATTCGCGCTAGCCGTTAGCAGCTTGGCCTGACGTCCTCAACCCTGCGGTGAACCGCACCCCGGTCCGTTCCCAGAACATGCAGCTACTTTCGGCTCTTGTCAGCTATCTGGCAATGTAGTACGTATACGTATCAAATGCGATGCCGAGACATCGTTCAGGGAGGTTGAAATTGGACCTGCGTGAGCTGCTGTCGATTCCCTATTTGCTTGAGGCCGAGGCCGTCGAAACCGAGCCGGGGCAGTGGCGGGTTCGGCTGGCCTATCCGGAGCTGCCGGGATGCACGGCGGAGGCCGCCGTCGTCGAGGACGCATTGCGGGAGCTGGAGCGGCGCCGCATCGAATTGATCGTCGGCCTGGTCGAGAAGGGCAAGCAGCCCCCCATGCCACGCAAGCCGCTCACCGCATCCGATCCGCTTTGGACCGCTCAGGATCTCGGACTGTCCGACCGCGTCGCCGTGCTTCTCGGCGGCGTAGCGGCCCCGACTACACGCAATTGAAGGAGGCAAACCCATGCTCTCGCGCGAAGACAATGAACGCCTGGTGAGGGTCGGCAAGGGCACGCCGCTCGGCGACCTGTTTCGGCTCTATTGGATTCCCTTCCTGCCGTCGGCCGACCTCGCCAAGGACGGACAGCCGAAGCGCATCCGGCTGCTCGGCGAGGATCTGGTCGCCTTCCGCGACACCGAGGGGCGGGTAGGGCTGGTCGATCAAGCCTGTCCGCATCGCGGCGCGCCGCTGATCTTCGCACGAAACGAGGATTGCGGGCTGCGCTGCGTTTATCACGGCTGGAAATTCGACGTCACCGGAGCGGTGACGGATATGCCCGCGGAGCCGGTGCGCAGCCGCCTCAAGGAGCGGGTGCGGATCAAGGCCTATCCCTGCAAGGAGCGCAACGGGATGATCTGGACCTACATGGGCCCGGACCAGGCCGAGCTTCTGCCGCTGCCCAACCTCGAATGGAATCTGGTGCCGGCCGAGCAGGTGCACATCTCGGTCCGCGTCCAGGAGTGTAACTGGCTGCAAGCGGTCGAAGGCGAGATCGACTCGGCGCACGCGCCGCTGCTGCACGGCCGGCTCGACGCGCAGGGCACGACCAGCGCCTGGATCCAGAAGCGCGACCTGCGGCCGACCTTCGAATGCATCAAGCAAGACTTCGGCATGAGCATCGCTGCGCGGCGCAACTACGATGCCAATACGCTGTACTGGCGCGTCAACCAGTTCATGCTGCCGTTCTATACGCTGGTGCCCCCGCTGTCGCCGTTCCCGGATCTGAGCGGGCACGCCTGGGTGCCGATCGATGACGAGAACACGCTCTGCATCATGTTCTCCTATCATCCGTCGGAACCGCTGCTGGAGAAGACGCGGCAGGTGTTCGCCGAAGGCCACAAGGGCCGCGAGAGTGGCCATGCCAGCCGCCACGCGCTGGTCCAGCACCCGGTGACGGTCCCGTATGCCGGCTACTGGACCAAATACAATCCGCAGAACGGATTTCAGTTCGACTACGAGGCGCAGCGCACCACCTGGTTCTCGGGCCTGCCGGGGCTTTGGGTGCAGGACGGCGCCTGCCAGAGCGGCGTTTCGCCGATCTTCGATCGCACCAAGGAGACGCTCTGCTCGAGCGACACGGGAATTGCGATGACGCGGCGCTTCATTCTGGAAGCGCTCGGCGCCTATCGCGATCACGCGATCAAGCCTAAGGGTGTCCTGGACCCCGATGTGTTCATGGTGCGCGCGGTGTCGCTGCGGCTGCCGCCGGAGGATTCCTGGGTCGACGTCGGCGCGCCGTTCATGCGGGCGAAGCTCGGCGCCGATTTCGGGTACGAGCTGTGAGCGCGTCCCGCGATGGCTGACGTGACGCAGGACGTGCTGGTCAAGCGCATCGGCTACGAGGCCGAGCGGATCAATTCCTATGAGCTGATCGCGCGGTCCGGCGGAGAGCTTGCTCCGTTCACCGCCGGCAGCCATATCGACCTGCATCTGCCGAACGGCATGATCCGCAGCTACTCGCTGGTCAACGATCAGCGCGAGCGGCACCGCTATGTGATCGCCGTCAATAAGGATGTCGAGGGCCGGGGCGGCTCCAGCTTCGTCCACGACTCCATGAAGGTCGGCGACATCATGACGATCTTCTGGCCGCGCAACAATTTCGCGCTGCACGAAGAGGCGGAGCATTCGGTCCTGATCGCCGGGGGCATCGGCATCACGCCATTGCTGTCGATGATCCGGCGTCTGGAGGTGCTCGGACGCCGCTGGGAGTTGTTTTACGCCGCGAGGACGCGCGCCGCCGCAGCATTCCTCGACGAGCTCGACACATTCCGATCCGATCTTCATTCCAGGATACATCTCGATTTCGACGATGAGCGATCGGGGCGTCTGTTCGACCTGCCGGCAATTGTCGGAAACGCACAGGCCCACGCGCATCTTTATTGCTGCGGTCCGGTGCCCATGCTCTCGGCATTCGAGGCAGCGGCGGCCGATCGGCCTTCGGATCGCGTGCATGTCGAATATTTCAAGGCGCGGGAAGCGCCGGTCACCGAGGGCGGCTTCGAGGTCAGGCTCGCGCGAAGCAATCGCACGATTGCGGTCGAGCCCGGCAAGACGATTCTCGATGCCTTGCTGGCTGCCGGCATCACCGCGAACTACGCCTGCGCCGAAGGGGTCTGCGGCACCTGCGAGACGCGCGTGCTCGAGGGCATACCCGATCATCGCGACCAGTTTCTGAGCAAGGAAGAGCAGGCGGCGAACACCAGCGTCATGATCTGCTGCTCGGGCGCCAGGTCCCGCACGCTCGTGCTCGATCTCTAGGACGACAACATACGACGGGTGGAAAGAAATGAAGTATCTTTCGCAAATTGCCGCAATGGCTTTGCTGGCCGCTTGCGCCAGTTCGCCCGCGTCGGCGGACGCTGCGCGCTCCCTCAAGATCGGCGTGCTCAACGACGCGTCCGGCCCTTACTCGGACAATGCCGGCGAAGGTTCGGTGACGGCGGCCAAAATGGCCGCCGAGGATTTCATGCGGCTTCATCCCGACTTCAAGGTCGAGATCGTCTCGGCCGATCACCAGAACAAGGCGGATGTCGGCGCCGCAATTGCGCGCCGCTGGATCGACCAGGAGAAGGTCGATGCGGTCGCCGACGTGCCGAACTGGGCTGTCGGGCTCGCCGTCAACGAGGTCGTGCGTGGCAGCAAGGCCGCGCTGATCGCATCGAGCGCGGCGTCCTCTGACCTGACCGGGAAATACTGTTCGCCCAACACGATCCAATGGACGTTCGACACCTGGGCAGCCTCGCACACGATCGGCACCTATCTAGTGCGTCACGGCGGCAAGAAATGGTACTTCATCGCGACCGACAATGCGCTCGGCAAGTCGATGGTGCGCGACGGCACGGCGGTGATCGGCGCCGGCGGCGGCACCGTTTTCGGGTCGGTCAATGTGCCGATCAACAATGCGGACTATGCCTCATTCATCCTGCAAGCCGAGGGCTCCGGCGCTGATGTGATCGCGTTCGCGACCGCCGGCGGCGACACGGTCAGCCTGATCAAGCAATCCGCCGAGTTCGGGCTGAAGCAGAGCGGGCGCACCTTCGCGGCGCTGTTGACCACCACCAACGATGTCGAGTCGAGCGGACTTGCGGTCGGGGAGGGGCTGATCATCACCCAGCCGTTCTACTGGGACCTCAACGATGCCAGCCGTGCCTGGTCGGCCAAATTCAGCGCGCGTCAGCACGGCCAATCGCCGACCGCGTTCCACGCCGGCGTCTACTCCTCCGTGCTTGCCTATCTCAACGCGGCGTTGGCGGCAGGAATCAATGACGCGCCGGCCGTGATCCGGAAGTTGAAGGAGAAGCCGATCGACGACGCCTTGTTCGGGCCGGTCGTGGTGCGCGCGGACGGCCGCGCCATTCACAACATGTACATCTTCAAAGTGAAGAGCCCGAACGCGTCGAAGAGCAAGTGGGACCTGCTGGAGCAGGTCGGCGTGCTGTCCGGGCCGGAGGCGTTTCGGCCGCTCGACCAGGGCGGTTGCTCGCTCGCCGAGCCGCCGAAGAGCAATTGACGACGAGTGCCGAGACCCTCGGATCAACACTTCTCAAACTGACGGACGTCCAGATGCTGGATCAGCTTGAAGCCGACTTCCCCGAGCACACGCCGCGCCCTGTCGATGCGCCAAGGGCGCTCGAGGGGGTCCGTGTGATCGATTTCTCGCATTTCATCGCGGGACCGTTTGCGACCATGATCCTCGCCGACATGGGCGCCGAGGTGATCAAGGTCGAAGCGCCCGGCCGCGGTGACGATTTGCGCCGCTATCCCCCGGTGCATCCCGATCTCAGGCACGGTGCGCCGTTCCTCTGGACCAACCGCAACAAGCGCAGCGTCGCCCTCGATCTCAAATCGCCCGAGGGCCTGAAGGTCGCGCGCGAGCTGATCGCAACGGCGGACGTCCTTGTCGAGAATTTTTCGGCGAGCGTGATGGCCCGGCTGGGGCTCGATTATGAGAGCTGCCGCAAGATCAAGCCCGAAATCATCTATTGCTCGGTGTCGGCCTATGGCCGCGACGGAGCGTTTTCGGACCGGCTCGGCTTCGATCCGATCGCGCAGGTCGAGAGCGGTTTTGTGTCCATGAACGGCTATGCCGACCGCGAGGGTGTGCGCGCATTGTCGCCGGTGATGGATATCAGCACCGCGATGATGGCCAGCAATGCGATCCTTGGCGCGTTGTTCGCACGCGAACGGAGCGGGCAGGGCCAGGCCATCGAGGTGTCGTTGTTCGAGAATGCCGTCCTGATGACCGGCTATGCGACCATGCAGTCGCTTTTCAACAATGCCGATCCGAAGCGAAGCGGCAACACCAGTCCGGATACGTGTCCGTCGGGTGTGTTTCAGGCCAGCGATTGCGCCTTCTATATCAATTGCGGCAACGACAAGATCTTTCAGCGCCTGATGGCGCAGGTTCTCGAACGCGAGGATCTCGCGGCGGCCGAGATCTACGCAACTGGCCCCGACCGAATCCGTCAGCGCGGGGAGCTGTTTGCGATTCTCGGCGATGCCTTTGCCCGGCAGCCCTGGTCGCACTGGCAGTCGCGGATGCGGGCGGCCGGGGTGCCCTGCGGTCAGGTGCGCACCGTCGGCGAGGCGATCCGCTCCGCGGAGGCAAGGGAGCGCGGGATCGTCACGAGGATCCCGCACGAGACGGTTGGTTGGGTGCCGAACGTGAACCTGCCGATCCGCTATTCGCGGACGCCGATCGTCGATCCCGTTGCGGCACCAGCCGTTGGGCAACACACCGAGAATGTGCTGCGCGAGTTGCTCGGCTACGATGAGGCCGAGATCGCGCGCCTTGCCGCAGTCGGGGCCTTCGGCAACCAGCCTTCGCGTCGGGATGCCAAGCCGTGACGGCGCGCGCGCGAGACGAGCGGACGCTGCGTGGCCGTGTGGCTGTGATCGGGATTGGCGAGACGGAATATTATCGCCACGGTGCATCCCCCGACCCGGAATTCAAGCTCGCGCTGAAAGCCATCCTGGCGGCGTGCGAGGATGCCGGACTCGATCCGCGCGAGATCGACGGGTTCTCGTCCTACAGCGACGATCGCAACGAGGCCTCGCGGCTCGCGGCGGCGCTGGGGACGCATCGGTTGCGTTCCGCCACCATGCAATGGGGCGGAGGTGGCGGCGGTTGCTGTGCTGCGGTTGCCAACGCGGCGGCCTCGATCGTCGCGGGCCTCGCCGATTGTGTCGTGGTGTTCCGCTCGCTGGCGCAGGGCCAATATGGCCGGTTCGGACAGGCGGGCGGGATCCACACGGTTTCGGGCGAACGGTCCTACCTGATGCCTTATGGTGTGCTGGCGCCACCGCAGCGTTTTGCCATGCGGGTGCAGCGCTACATGCACGAGCATGGCGTGCGGCAAGAGGCGTTGCGCGCGATTGCGTTGGCCTCGTATCACCATGCCCAGGCCAACCCGCGTGCCGTGATGCACGGCAAGCCGTTGGACGTTGCGAAATACGATGCCTCGCGCTGGATCGTGGAGCCCTTCCATCTCTACGATTGCTGCATGGAAAATGACGGCGCCGCGGCCTTGGTGCTGGTATCGGCGGAGCGCGCCGCGGAATTCCGCCACAAGCCGGCCTATCTGCTCGGAGCTGCGTTCGGATCCGGACATCGCGCGGCCGCGACGGCGCACAACGCGCCGCTCTACGCCACGGCAAGTTTCGACACCGTCGCCCCCGATCTCTACCGCATGGCCGGCGTCGGGCCGTCCGATGTCGGCGTGGTCCAGGCGTACGAGAATTTCACCGGCGGTGTCGTGATGGCGCTGGCGGAGCACGGCTTCTTCAAGCCGGAGGAAGCCAACGACTTCCTGACCTTCGACAATTTGATCGCGCCGTCCGGGCGCTTGCCGCTCAACACCAGCGGCGGCAACCTCGCCGAATGCTACATGCACGGTTTTGAGCTCGTCCTGGAAGCGGTTCGCCAGGTGCGCGGCACGTCGACGAACCAGGCTCGACGCAGCGAGGTCGCAATGGTCATCGGAGGTCCGATGGTCTCTCCCGCGAGCGACCTCATTTTGGGTTCGGAGGCCACCTTATGAGCAACCCGAGCGCGCGCTATCTCCCGGCAGGTTTGCCCATTCCGGTCGCGGAGCCCGACGGCCTGTCCGCGCCCTATTGGGAAGGATTGCGTCAGGGCAAGCTGCTGGTGCAACGCTGCGGCCACTGCAACACCTGGCAGTTCGGACCCGAATGGCTCTGCCACCGCTGCCACGCCTTCGACCCGGCATGGACCGAAGTCGCGCCGCGCGGCCGGATCTACAGCTGGGAGCGCGCGTGGCATCCGTCACATGTGGCGCTGAAGGGGCATGGACCGTACATCGCGGTGCTTGTCGAACTGCCGCATGCCGGGGGCATCCGCATGGTCGGCAATCTGCTCGGCGATCCCGAACAGGCGGTTGCAATCGGCGCCGATGTCGAAGGGGTCTTCGAGCATCACCCGGAGTCGAACCCGCCTTACTCCTTGCTGCAATGGCGCCGGGCGTAGGTTTCTTCGGAGTTACTATCCATCCCTGCGCTTGATACGGGCAATCGATCGCGCGTCTACCGGAGATAGATGGTCCATGGATCGCTGCACCTGTGATCCGTCGCGGGTGACATCTGGTTTGCCTGCTTTCGCGTCAGCGTCGCTGACAGGATGAGCTGCCTGGGTCCTTGTCTCGCGGCAGATGACATGCAATCTTCCGCCCCCGGCAATGCTGTTCGAGAGCAACAAGAACAATAATCCCTCTCGTCCCTCCAATTCTGTCGAGGGCCTGATCATGTCGAACCCTACCCAAGCGACCTCCGCTCCGTGGCGGATAGGCGTCCTGTTCTCGCGAACCGGCTTCATGTCGGTGATCGAGGAGACCCAGTATCAGGGCACGCAGCTTGCGATCGAGGAAGTGAACGAGGCGGGCGGGGTCTGCGGCCGTGAGCTGGTTCCCGTCGCCTACGACCCTGGCTCGGATTCGGCCGCCTATGGCCACTACGCCAAACGGTTGATGGTGGAGGATCAGGTCAGCACTATATTCGGCTGCTACACCTCGTCGAGCCGCAAGGCGGTGCTGCCGGTGGTCGAACGGCTAAACGGCCTGCTGTGGTACCCGACGCTCTATGAGGGTTTCGAGGCGTCGCCGAACGTCATCTACACCGGCGCCTCGCCGAATCAAAACAGCCTCGCGCTGTGTCGCTATTTGATGGATACGTTCGGAACACGATTCTATTTCGTGGGTTCGGACTACATCTATCCGCGCGAGTCCAACCGGGTGATGCGCGAACTGCTGAAGAGCAATGGCGGCTCGGTCGTGGGTGAGCGCTACGTTAATGTCTACGCGCGCTGGCAGGACTTTGTCCCGATCATCCAGGATATCAAGCGGGTCAGGCCCGACGTGATCTTCTCGACCGTCGTGGGGGAGGGCACGGTCTTTCTCTATCAGGCCTACGCGAATGTCGGGCTCGATCCAAAGCAAGTGCCGATCGCCAGCCTCACCACGACGGAAGCCGAAATCGCCGCCATGGGCTTCGATGTCGGCGAAGGACACGTCACCGCGGCGTCCTATTTCCAGGGTGTCGAGGGCAGTGCCAACAACGCGTTTGTGCAGCGTTTCAAGAAACGGTTCGGCGCCGACATCTCCACCAACATGTGCGCCGAGGCATCCTATTTCCAGCTGCATCTGTTTGCGAAGGCGCTCGAGCAGGTCAATTCGCTCGACACCGAAGTGCTCCGCTCGATGGTGTTCGGCACCAGCTTTGATGCACCGCAAGGTGCCGTCACCGTCAACCCGATGTCGGGTCATACCGATCTGTGGACACGCATCGGACGCGCCAACCGCCAGGGACAGTTCGATGTGGTCAGCCAGTCGAAGGAGCCGGTGCATGCGGATCCGTTCCTGATCGGGTATGGTCGTGCAACGCAAACAGGAAGCGTCCAATGAACGAGCAGTCGCGTAAGCCGTCGCTGAGCCGAGACGTCGGCGGACGCAAGACCATGGTTCAGGAACTTGCCGATCTGTCGGCTGTCGTGGTCGCGCCGGTCGACGATCAGGTCGGCATGCTGTTGCGCGAATTGCAGCGGTTCAGGATGCGGGTGCGTCAGGTCTGGCCGATGCCGGAGAGCGTGCCGGCCGATGCCGACGTGGTGTACTGCGAATATTCGCCTGATCTGGCGCGGCGCCTGCCGTGGATCCCCGGCGATGCGCGTTCGGCGCTGGTCGTGATCCTGCCGGCGACGGAAGCCGTTCACGCCGATGCGCTCTGTCATGCAACGCCCAACGCCGTTCTGCCGCGGCCGTTCACGCAGAATGCCGTGTTGTCCAGCCTCGTGCTGGCGCGCAGCCAGTTCAGCTACGAACGGCGGCTGCGCAGCAAGATCGAGAAGCTTGACGACAATCTGCGCTCGATGCGCACGGTGGAACGCGCCAAGGCGATCCTGATGGCGACGCGGCAGATGCCGGAAACCGAAGCCTATGGCTTCATTAGACGACAGGCGATGGATCGTCGCGTGTCGGCAAGCGCGGTCGCTGCGGCGATTGTTGACTCGTTCGAACTGCTTGGCTACGATCATCAACAGTAAGCCCCAATAGCGGGGCCGGCGGCGACAGCGCCGCCTTCGACACAACCGGCAACAAAGCCCTCCCAATGCTCGCGTAAGCGCGCATCGGGAGGGCTTTTTGTTTTTTCAGTCCTGAAGGGAGCTAGGGATGAGCATTTCACGGCGGACTTTGCTGAGGAATACCGCGGCGCTTGGCGCATTTGCCGGCGCCGGACTGCCGCATATCTGGATCAAGAACGCCGACCTCGCTTACGCCGCGGGCGGCGAGATCAAGGTCGGTGTGTTGTTCTCGCTGACGGGAACGACTGCGATCATCGAGGAATCGCTCAACAAGGCGACGCTGCTTGCGATCGAGGAAATCAACGCCGCGGGCGGCATCAAGGGCAGCAAGATCGTGCCGATCGTCGAGGATCCTGCGTCGGATCCGGCAACGTTCTCGGAGAAGGCCCGCAAGCTCGTCGTCGGCGACAAATGCGTGAGCGTGTTCGGCTCCTACACCTCGGCGAGCCGCAAGGCGGTGCTTCCGGTCTTCGAGCGGCAGAACAATCTCTATTGGTATCCGACGCTCTATGAGGGCCGCGAGTGCTCCAAGAACGTCATCTACACCGGCGCGGTGCCGAACCAGCAGCAGGACGAGTTCGTGCCGTGGCTAGTCAAGAAGTTCGGCAAGAAGTTCTATCTGATCGGCTCCAACTACATCTATCCGAAGGAAGAGAACAACTACTGCAAAAAGCTGCTCGAGAAGCTCGGCGGCGAGGTCGTGGCGGAAGAATATGTGCCGCTCGGCCATTCCGAATTCTCTTCCGTCATCAACAAGATCCGCTCGACGCAGCCGAACGTGATCTTCTCCACCGTGGTCGGCGATTCCGTGGTCGCACTGCATCGTCAGTACAAGGCGGCCGGTCTCGATCCCGAGAAGATGCCGATGGCGAGCCTGACGACGTCGGAGAACGAGGTCGCGGCGATGGGCGGAGAGGCGGCTGCCGGTCACTTCACCTCGGCGCCGTACTTCATGGTGCACAAGTCGCCTGAGAACGAGAAATTCGTCGAGGCCTACAAGAAGCGCTGGGGCGCCGACAAGGTGACGCATTTCGTCTCGGAGGCCTGCTACTTCCAGACCTATCTGTTCAAGCAGGCGGTCGAGAAGCTTGCGACCAGCGACCTCACGCCGCCGAACATCCGCGATGCGGTCAAGGGCCAGGAAGTGATCGCGCCGCAGGGCAAGGTGCGGATCGAGCCGGAGAATTTGCACACCTGGCTGTGGCCGAAGATCGCGCAGGCGAAGTCGAACGGCCAGTTCGAGATTCTCGTCGAGGCCAAGGATTGGCTGAAGCCGGTGCCCTATGCGGCCTATCCCGGGCAGTCCTGCACCGAGAAGGGCCTGGTCGAGAAGAGCTGACGGGGGCTGACGACGGCCGTCGGCGTGCGGCGCCGGCGGCCGGCTTCCCGCAACGAAACTGGCCTCTCGCACACATGCGAGGGACGCAGGACGCACCAAACCGAATATCGAAAGCGGATCCCGACGTGGACCAATTCATCGAACAAATCGTCACAGGCCTCAGCATCGGGTCGATCCTGCTGCTGGTGGCGCTCGGCCTGTCGATCATCTACGGCTCGATGGGCATCATCAATCTCGCCCATGGCGAGTTCGTGATGCTTGGCGCTTACGCGGCCTGGGTGTTCCACACCTATCTCGGGCTCGGCCTGCTGGCGAGCCTCGTTCCGATCTTCCTCGTGGTTGCCGCGTTCGGCTGGGTCATCGAGCGCTACGTCCTGAGCCTGCTCAACAACCGGCCGCTCGATACGATCCTCGCCACCTGGGGCGTTGGCATCATGCTGCAGCAGGCGGTGCGACTGATGGTCGGCAGCGAGCTGCGCTATGTGCAGCTGCCGCCGGCGCTGTCCGACAGCATGGACGTGTTCGGCATCCCGATATCGTCGTATCGGGTGTTCCTGTTCGTCGTGTCGATCGCGCTGTTCGGGGCGACCTGGTTGCTCATGAACCGCACCACGGTCGGGATGAAATTGCGCGCCATCATCCAGGACCGCTCGGTCGCCGCCTCGTTCGGCATCAACGCCAAGCGGGTCTATGCATTGACCTTCGCCTATGGCGCGGGGCTTGCCGGACTTGCCGGCGCGCTGGTGTCGCCGCTCAAGAGCGTGTCGCCCGATATGGGCACCGGCTACGTGGTCGACGCCTTCATGGTGGTCGTGCTCGGCGGCGTGCAGAGCCTCGCCGGCACGGTGGCGAGCGCCTTCATCCTCGGCGAGCTCTCCGGCGGCATCGCCTTCCTGCAGAACGACACGGTGGCCAAGACGATCGTGCTGCTCGCCATCGTCGTGCTCATCCGTTTCCGCCCCGAGGGGCTTTTCACCGCACGCGTGCGGGCCTGAGACAGATCGCTCATCTATGCCGTCGAATGCTCCCAACTCCAGCGGATTGCAGCGCCTGATCGCGCAACTTGCACCGTTGCTGATCGTTTCCGCGCTGGTTTTCGCGCTCCCGGTGCTGCTCAACAATGACTTCCTGCTCAACAAGGTCGCGCGCTATCTGGTGCTAGGCATCCTCACGATATCGCTCGGGCTGTCGTGGGGCTTCGGCGGCATCCTGAATCTCGGCCAGGCAATGAGCTTCGGGCTCGGCTCCTACGCGATGGCGATGGCGCTGAAGCTCAAGACCGTGCCGGTGCATACGGGGGCCAGCGGACTGCCGGACTTCATGGTCTGGAACAATGTCCAGCATCTGCCGTGGTTCTGGGAGCCGTTCCGGTCGCTCAGCTTCGCCATCGCTGCAGGCCTGCTCGTGCCGGCGCTGGTTGCAGCAGCACTCGGCTGGTTCATGTTCCGGGGACGGGTCACCGGCGTCTACGTCTCGATCATCACGCTCGCCACCATGGTGGTGATCAATCTCGTGATCATCGACCAGCAGAGCTACACCGGCGGCTTCAACGGCATCACCGATCTCGCCCAGCTCGAGCTGTTTGGCGTCGCGTTCGATGCCTATGGCCGCGCGACCTACTACCTCGTCGCCGGATGTGTGCTGCTCAGTCTGCTGGTGGCCTTTGCCTTCACCAAGTCCCGAGCCGGCCTGATCGTGCAGGCGATCCGCGACCACGAGAGCCGGGTGCGCTACTTCGGCTACGACGTCGCGCTCTACCAGATCTTCGTATTCGCGCTGTCGGCGGCGATCGCAGGCCTCGCCGGCATGCTCTACACGGTGGTGATGGAATTCGCCTCGCCGACCTTCCTCGGCGTGCAGCTCTCGCTCTCGGTGGTGGTGTGGTGCGCGGTCGGCGGCAGGCAGAGCCTGGTCGGTGCGTTCCTCGGCGCGGTGCTGGTCGCGGGCATGCAGGGCGCGCTGTCGGAATCCGCGGCGTTCCTGGAAACCTGGACGCTGGTGATGGGCGCGCTGTTCGTGCTCGTGGTGCTGTTCCTGCCGAAGGGGCTCGCCGGCCTCGCGCAGGCCACCTGGCGCTGGCTTGCCCAGCGCAGACAGGCCGCCAGCGGCGCGGTCGCACGGGGTGTCAGCCAGACGGAGGGCAGCACATGAGCTCCCATCTCGATCTTCGCGACGTCTCGGTCAGCTTCAACGGTTTCAAGGCGCTCAATTCGCTCAACATGAGCGTGCGCAAGGGCGAGCTGCGCTGCCTGATCGGGCCGAACGGCGCGGGCAAGACCACGGCGCTGGACATCATCTGCGGCAAGGTCAGACCGAGCGCCGGCACCGTCAGCTTTGACGGCACCCCACTGCAGGAGCTCGAGGAATACGAGATCGCCCGCGCCGGTGTCGGCCGCAAGTTCCAGGTGCCGAGCGTGTTCCGCGAGCTCTCGGTCAGCGACAATCTCGAAGTGGCGCGCGCGCGCCGTACCTCCGTGTTCGGCAATCTGCGCTGGAACATCGGCAATGCCCGGCGCGACGACATCGAACGTCTCGCCGAACTGGTCGGGCTCACCGAACAGCTCGACCGGCCGGCCGCCTATCTGTCGCACGGCCAGACCCAGTGGCTGGAGATCGGCATGCTGGTCGCCCAGGACGCCGAACTGATCCTGATGGACGAGCCGACTGCCGGCATGACGGCGCAGGAAACCCGCAAGACCGCCGAACTGTTCGTACGGCTGAAGGGCAAGCACACCTTGATCGTGGTCGAGCACGACATGGGCTTCGTCAAGGCAATCGGCGACATCATCTCGGTGATGCATATGGGCCAGATGCTGGCTGAGGGCACCGCAGCGGAGGTGGAGGCGCATCCGGAAGTGCGCCGCGCCTATCTCGGATCGGGAGGCATCAGCCATGCTTGAGCTGACCGACGTCGACGCCTTCTATGGCAACAGCCGCGCCCTGCAGGGCATCAACCTGATGGTCGGCAACGGCGAATTCCTGTCGGTGCTCGGCCGCAACGGCGTCGGCAAGACCACGCTGATGCGCAGCATCCTCGGCCTGATGGACCGGTGCACCGGACGTCTGTCGCTCGACGGCGCCGACATCTCGCCATTGCGGACCTATCAGCGCGCCAAGGCGGGCATTGCCTATGTGCCGCAGGGCCGTGGCATCCTGCCGCGCTTCACCGTGCGGGAGAATTTGACGCTCGGGACCTTCGCGGCGAAATCGGCCAACGGCATCGAGGAATGGGTGCTCGAGCTGTTTCCGGTGCTCAAGGATTTTCTCAATCGCTACGGCGGCAATCTCTCCGGCGGTCAGCAGCAGCAACTTGCGATCGCGCGCGCGCTGCTCGCCCAGCCCAAGGTCATCCTGCTGGACGAGCCGACCGAGGGCATCCAGCCGAATATCGTCGAGCAGATCGAGGACGTGATCGTCAAACTCAATCGTGAGCGCGGCATCACGGTCGTGCTGGTCGAACAGAATGTCGCGTTCGCGCGGCGCGCGTCTCACCGCTTCGCGCTGCTCGAAAAGGGACGCGTCGTCGCCAAGGGCGCGATCGGTGAACTCACCGATGATCTCATCCAGCTGCACATGGCCGTGTAGCGGGAATTATCGTTCAGAAAGGGAGTCGAGACATGTTGCATGGAGATATATCGAGCAGCAAGGACACGGTCGGCGTCGCCGTGGTCAATTACAAGATGCCGCGCCTGCATACCAAGGCCGAGGTGCTGGATAACGCGCGCAACATCGCCAAGATGGTCGAGGGCATGAAGCTCGGTCTGCCGGGCATGGACCTCGTGATCTTCCCGGAATACTCGACCCACGGCATCATGTACGACTCCAAGGAGATGTACGAGACGGCTTCGTCAGTGCCGGGTGAAGAGACCCGCATCTTCGCCGATGCCTGCCGCAAAGCGAAGGTCTGGGGCGTGTTCTCGCTGACCGGCGAGCGCCATGAGGAGCACCCCAACAAGGCGCCGTACAACACGCTGATCCTGATGAACGACAAGGGCGAGATCGTCCAGAAGTATCGCAAGATCATGCCGTGGGTGCCGATCGAGGGCTGGTATCCCGGCGACTGCACCTACGTCTCGGAGGGGCCGAAGGGGCTGAAGATCAGCCTGATCATCTGCGACGACGGCAACTACCCGGAGATCTGGCGTGACTGCGCGATGCGCGGCGCCGAGCTGATCGTCCGCTGCCAGGGCTACATGTACCCGGCCAAGGAGCAGCAGATCCAGATCTCGAAATCGATGGCCTGGGCCAACAACTGCTACGTCGCGGTCGCCAACGCCTCCGGCTTCGACGGCGTCTATTCCTACTTCGGCCATTCCGCGCTCATCGGATTCGACGGCCGGACGCTTGGTGAGTGCGGCACCGAGGAGAACGGCATCCAGTATGCCCAGCTCTCGGTGTCACTGATCCGCGATGCCCGCCGCAACATGCAGTCGCAGAACCATCTCTTCAAGTTGATGCACCGCGGCTATACCGGCCTGATCAACTCCGGAGAAGGCGATCGCGGCCACGCGGTCTGTCCGTACACCTTCTACAAGAACTGGATCACGGACCCCGAAGGTACGCGGGAGATGGTTGAAGCCATGACCCGTCCGACCGTCGGGACCGACGAGTGCCCGATCGAGGGCATTCCGAATCAGAAAGTCGCACATCGTTGATTGGAAAAGCCGAGCTGTGCCGGCGCGATCATTCGCGCCGGTGCGGTTCTGAAACTGTTGCAGCGGGAAACGGGGGTTACCATGAGCAGCGAAGCGAATAGCGGGCTGGTGCATCAGTCCGAAGGGCAGATCGACGACCTTCTCGGCCATGAATTCGAGCACGAGCCGGTGCCGATCAGCGCCCGGCGCAGCGCCTTCTCGGTCACCATGGTGTGGCTGGGCTTTCCGATGATCATCACCGGCGCGATGACCGGTTCGCTGCTGGTGCTGGGCATGGGATTCAAGAATGCGCTGGTTGCGATGATCATCGGCAATCTGATCATGTTCGCCTATGTGGGCGCGCTCGGCCTGATCGGCACCAGGCGCGGCATGAACTTCGCGCTGATCGCCAGCATCGTGTTCGGCAAGAAGGGTTATGTGCTGGCGTCGGGCCTGCTGTCGACCCTGCTGCTCGGCTGGTATGCGGTGCAGACCGGCATCACCGGCGCATTGATCTCCTCGACCTACGGCCTCAACTATGTGGCGATGACCATCGTCGCGGGCGTGCTCTATATCGGCATCACCTTCGTTGGCGTGAAGGGATTGCACTATATCGGGCTGGCGTCGGTGCCGTTGTTTGTGGTCCTCGGCCTCTGGGTCGCGGCCGATGCTGCGTCGACCACGTCGGCAGCGGCGATCTTCAGTTATGCCGGCAATAATGGCGTCGCCAGCATGTCGATGGGTGTTGGCCTCACGGTGGTGCTCGCGCTGTTCATCGACGCAGGCACGGTGACCGCGGACTTCAACCGCTGGGCGCCGAGTCCGGGGGCATCGCTGTTTGCGACGTTCAGCGCGTTTCCGTTCGCCAATCTGGTGGCGATGCTGGTCGGCGGCGTGATGACGGCGGCGCTTGCGGTGCCGAATGCCAACCCGTTCGGCGTCGACAACATGTTCGGCTACATGAACGGCAAGCAGCTGACCTGGCTCAGCATTCTCGCGTTCATCTTCCTCTACGCCAATCTCGGCTCGGTCTGCTCGCACTGTCTTTACAATGCGGCCACCGGCTGGTCGCGTATCCTCGGGACCAACATGCGGCTGATGGCCGTGATCCTCGGCGCCATCGGCATCGTGGTTGCCGCGGGGAATGTCTGGGCATTCTTCATCCAGTGGCTATCTCTGCTCGGCATCCTCGTGCCGCCGATCGGCGCGATCATCCTGGTCGATCAGTATTTGTTGCGCACCGGGGCGCGTGCGGACGCGGATTGGCGTGCGAAGCCGTTCATTGCCTGGGGCATCGGGTCGCTGTGCGCCTTTGCGGTTGAAAATCTGATGCCGGGGTTGTCCACTGCGATATCAGCCGCGCTGGTCGCCGGCATCGTGTACGGGGCGATCGCACGGGTGGAATCTTCCACCGAAAAGGTGGCGCGTCCTGCGTAAGCGACAAGCTCGATCAAGCAAGAAGGATACATCAATGAGCGTCGACTATCAGATCTATGATCTCGGCAATCTGACCTTGCAGCGCGGTGCGACCCTCCGCGACGGCAAGCTCGCCTACAAGACGTTTGGCCAGCTCAACGCGGCCAAGGATAACGTGATCGTCTATCCGACCTGGTACTCCGGCCAGCACTACGACAATGAATGGCTGATCGGGCCGGGCATGGCGCTCGATCCCGCGAAGTACTTCATCATCATTCCCAATATGCTGGGCAACGGCCTGTCTTCGTCGCCGAGCAATACGCCGGAGCCCTATAACGGGCCACGTTTTCCGCAGGTGACGGCCTACGACAATGTCCGCGGCCAGCATCGGCTGGTGACCGAGAAATTCGGCATCAAGCACATCCGCCTGGTCGTCGGCTGGTCGATGGGCGCGTTGCAAACGTTCCATTGGGGCGCGCTCTATCCTGACATGATGGATCTGCTGGCGCCGTTCTGCGGCTCGGCGAAATGCTCGCGCCACAACTACGTGTTCCTCGAAGGCGTCAAGGCCGCGCTCACGGCGGATGCGGCATGGAAGGAGGGCTGGTACACCGACAAGCCGGCCCGCGGCCTGCGCGCCGCCGCGCGGGTCTATGCCGGCTGGGGCTTTTCGCAGGCGTTCTATCGCGAGCAGCTCGATATCAAGACGCTGGGCTATTCGTCACTGGAGGATTTCCTGGTGGCGTTCTGGGAGGGCTTCTTCCTGCCGAAGGATGCCAACAATTTGCTCACCATGCTGTGGACCTGGCAGAACGGCGACATCAGCGACAACGAAATCTACAAGGGCGATTTCGAGGCCGCGCTGAAAGCCATCAAGGCCAAAGCGTATGTCATGCCGGGTCAGACCGATCTCTATTTCCCCACTGAGGATAGCGAGTTCGAGGTCGCGAACATGCCGAACGCCAAGTTCGTGCCGGTGCCGTCGATCTGGGGCCACTTCGCGGGCGGGCCGGGGACAAATCCGGTCGATGTCGCCTTCATCGATACCAAGCTCAAGGAATTGCTCGCATCGTGATGCCTATCGATTGCGAACGGCGGCCTGCGCGATCATGGGAGGCGTGAGCTTGTCCAATCCCGCTTTGCTGCTCGACCAGTACCGCATCCGCCAGGAGCCGTACTACCGGCCGCTCAAGGATGAGGTCGAACTGTTTGGTGCAGCGTATGCGAACCGCATGCCGGTGATGCTGAAAGGCCCCACCGGCTGCGGCAAAACCCGCTTCATCGAGTACATGGCCTGGCGGCTCGGCCGCCCGCTCATCACGGTCGCCTGTCACGAGGACATGACGGCAGCGGATCTGGTGGGACGGTGGCTGCTGGATGCGGAGGGTACCGTATGGAGCGACGGGCCGCTGACGACGGCCGTGCGGCTTGGCGCGATCTGCTACCTCGACGAGATCGTCGAGGCGCGTCAGGACACGACGGTCGTGATCCATCCGTTGACCGACGATCGGCGTGTGCTGCCGCTGGAGAAGCGTGGCGAGCTGATCCACGCGCATTCCGACTTCCAGCTCGTGATTTCCTACAATCCGGGCTACCAGAGCGCGATCAAGGACCTCAAGGAATCCACCAAGCAGCGCTTCGCGGCGCTGGATTTCAGTTACCCCGACCGGTCGGCGGAAACCGAGGTGGTGTCGCGCGAGGCCGGCATCGAACCCACTCTCGCCGATCTGCTGGTGAAGATTGCCCAGCACAGCCGCAACCTGAAGGGTCAGGGGCTCGACGAAGGCGCATCGACCCGGATGCTGGTCAATGCCGGCCGCTTGATCGGATGCGGCATCAGCCTCGAAAAGGCCTGCGAGACCACGATCGTCGTTCCCTTGACCGATGATGCGGACACCAGGAACACGTTGCGTGACGTGATTTCGGCCTCTGCGTAAACGGAAACTCGGAGGTGGCGGTCGCGCAAATCAGTTCGCTCGATGGCTTCCGATCCGGGCGCCGGCTTGCGGCCCTCTTGCGCGGCCACGATGAGATCGCCCTGGCGGTGCAGGCGGCGCGGGCCGTCTTGCACCGGATCGGTTCGTTCGATCGTCTGGCGGCCTGGGACGAGGCGGTGCACGACCTGTTCGAGGCCAACCTCGGCCAGGCCGTGCTTCTGGGCTTTCTAAAACTATCGGAGCAATGGCCGGCGCTGCGATCGACCGATGATCTGATCGCGATCGGACGCGCCGCAGGCGATATCGGCCGCAGCGCCGGAAGCCGCGTTGCCCATGCCTTGCTGACCGAATTGTCCAAAGTGCTGCCGCGGCTTGCGGGCGCCGGAGAACTCACCGCCGTTCTTGCTGCGCTTGGCCAACTCGCAGATGCAGGCCCGGAATCGGTAGGCCTTGCGATCGGCCGGCTGGAGCCGCTGTTCGCGCATGCCGGGGCCGACGAATTTTCCGCCTGGGTTTCGGCCGGCTTGCGCGCAAGCGGCGGCCGCGCATCGCGCCGGCGCGCCTATTTCGCGCTAGACGAACCGCTCTCGGTGCGGCTGTTCGCGGTCGGCCGAACCGGCGATGATTTCGCACGGCTGGAGAAGCGCCTCGCCGCAACCACGATCGCGCTCTGGAGCAGGAAGCCGCGTTTCCGCAAGCTTGCCGTTGCGCCGACGCCGGTGCCACGGCGCGCCTCGCTCGTCGCCGGCCTGATCGGGCTCCCGGAGACCTTCCCCGGTTTCGCGGGCGAGGCGGCAGATGCCATCTTTCTCGCCGCGGTCGCGCATGCCGGTGCGCATCTCGTGCATTCCACGGTCCGCTTTCCCGTGGGGCGGCTGAAGGCACTGCAGATCGCGCTGGTCTCGCTGATCGAGGATGCCAGGGTCGAGACGCTGGCGCTTCGCGAGATGCCCGGGCTGCGACGGCTGTGGCTGCCGTTCCACACCGCGACGCCAGCTGGCCAGGCAACTGCCGCCGGACTGATGATGCGGCTGGCGCGGGCGCTGATCGATCCGGACTATCAGGACCCGGATGCGTGGGTGAGCAAGGGGCGGGCTCTGTTTGCCGAAGCCGCCGACCGCTGGATTGATCCGGCCATCAGCCGCGAGATCGGCGGGTTGCTCGGCAACGACATCGGGCAGATGCGGCTGCAGTTCAACGCCAGGAGCTATGTCGTCGAACCGGCCTATCGCGATGATAATCTGGCGCTGTGGGATTTTGGCGATCAGCCGGACAGCCCGACCGAGACGATCGAGCTTGCGGTCGATTCCGTCCGGATCGAGCGCCGCGACGACGCCGATGGGCAGTCCACCGACAACAACGCAAAGCCCGACGAGACGCTGCGCGCGAAGGCCGCAGCGGTCACGCTGCTGGACGGATTTCCGGTCGCGACCTACCCGGAATGGGACTATGCCGCGCGCACCGAGCGAGCCGACTGGACCACGATCCTGGAGGCTGACGCAGCGGTTTCCGCACAGCCGTTCGACCCTTCGACAGATGCCGAGGCGATGCGCTGGATCACCGAGTTGACCCGCGACGCTTCGATCGGCCGCCGCATCAGACACAAGGGCCAGCGTGACGGCGAAGCGCTCGACATCGACGCGGCGATCGCACTGACGATCGAGCGCCGTGCCGGCAGTATCAGTGAGCCCAGGGTCTATCAGCGCGATGCGCCGGGACCGCGTGATCTTGCCGTTCTGCTGCTGTTGGACCTGTCGCAATCGACTGCGGACCGTGATTGTCGCGGCCGGACGGTTCTCGACGTCGAGCGTAAGGCCGCCGCGATCATGGCGACGGCGGTCGAGGCCGCCAATGATGCGATCGCGGTGCACGGCTTCAGCTCCGACGGCCGCGAGCGCGTGCGCTATCTCCGCATCAAGGGCTTCGACGAGCCGATGGACGCCGTCGTGCGTTCGCGTCTTGCGGGCCTTGGCAGCAGCCATTCCACCCGGCTCGGTGCCGCGTTGCGTCACGCCGGGGGCTACCTCGCGGGGCGGCGTGCGTTCCGCAAGGTGCTGCTAGTTCTGACCGATGGCGAGCCATCCGACGTCGATGTGCCCGATCCGCAATATCTCGTGGAGGACGCGCGCCGTGCCGCTCAGCAGTTGCGGCGGCGCGGCACCGATATTTTTGCCTTCGGCATCGGTGAGGACAGATTTCCCCAGCTCGATCGCATTTTCGGCGAGCGCCACGCTCTCCGGGTGCCCCGTATCGAGGTTTTGCCGCAACGGGTGATGCAGCTTTATGCGGAACTGAAGAAATAGGGCTGCCATCCCGGGCGGGCTCGGACCCTGTTCCGCGGGCCTACGCACCGCTGTCACACTTCGACGCTAACGTTGCAGATTGGACACAGTCGCCCGCCTGGGAAACAATCGACGCGGATACGATGAGCATTGGATATCTTTCGAGGGGCTTGGCAGGGCGCCCCTCAGACGCTCGTCGGTTGTGCGTTTTGATCTGCCTCTGCATGCTGGGCGCGGGCGGCGATGTCGCGATGGGGCAGGAGAGCCCGATCGCTCCTGCGCCGCGCCTCACGTTCGATATTCCGTCGCAACCCCTGACATCCGCACTGGAAAGCTATGGCGCCACGTCGCGGCGTGAGGTGCTTTACGACGCGCGGCTTGCGACTGGCCGGCTCTCAAGCGAGGTGCGGGGCGTTTTCGCGCCGTCCGAGGCTTTGCAGATCCTGCTCGATGGCACCGGCCTTGTCGGCCGCCTGACGTCGGAGAATGCCGTGGTGATCGTGCCTTCGGCTCCGGCTGCCGGTCAGCCGACGACGCCCGACGTCGATGCACGAAAAGGCGATCCAGTCGTTCGCGCGCGCTATTATGCCGTGGTGCAGGAGCGCGTTCGGGACGCCTTCTGCAGGGACATTCTGCTGCGGCCGGGCCGCTATCGGATCGCCGTGCAGTTCTGGATCGCTCCAACGGGATCCGTGCAACAGACCAGACTTTTGAGCAAGACAGGCGATGACCGCGTCGACCGCGCGATCGAGGCGACGCTTCGCGGATTGAGAATGAACGAGGCGCCTCCGCCCGGCATCTCGCAACCCCTCACGATGGTCGTTGCGCCGCGTCCGTCGGAACGGACGCTGGACTGTGCCGGTATCGACGCAATCCGGACCACCGGTGGGGTGAATTGAGCGTGCCGCAATGAGCGACGCAACCCGGACCATGTTGCGCAGCTTCCTGGCTGCCCGTTACGACGATCTCAAGCTGCGGCTGAGCCGTCGTCTCGGATCGGCAGAGCTTGCCAGCGATGCGTTGCAGGACACCTATGTGCGTCTCGGGCGGGCCGAGGTGGCGGGGTCGGTGCAAAGTCCGGCCGCCTATCTGTTCCGCATGGCCTTCAACGTCGCAATCGACCGGCAGCGGGCCGAGAAACGGCGTCTGGCGCGCAATGAGGTTCAGGATCTGCTTCATATTGTGGATGATGCGCCGGGGCCGGGTCAGATCACGGAGGCCCGCTTCGAGATCGAGGCGCTGGAGAAGGCGATCGCGGAACTGACACCGCGCCGCCGGGTCATCCTGTTGGCGGCACGGCTTCAGGGCATGCCGCAGCGGGAAATTGCCAGCCGGCTAGGGGTCTCGTTGCGCCTGGTTGAGAAGGAACTCCGCCTCGCCCAGGAACATTGCGCGCTGAAACTGGGAAAATAGTTGTGCGGTTGATGGCTATCGCGAACGTCAAGTGGATAGGCGGACGGTTCGGCCGCGGAGGCTGCCGTTTGCGCGCGCGGCGAGGCAAGTCCGCATGACGACGTACGAAGGCGGCAAATCGACGATAGGGCTCGGCGCGATGGAGCGGGAGGCACATGCCTGGGTGAGGCGCTTGACGTCCGGAGACGCGACGGTCGAGGACGCCGAGGCATTCCAGCTGTGGCGCCAGCAGAGCGCTGCCCATGCGATTGCCTTTGCCAGGGCTAGCAAGCTTTGGGAGACGGTTGGCCAAGCCGGCCATAACCTCCGGTATGACCCCGCGTCGCTGGGCGTGTTGCTTGATGGTGAGGCAAAGCGGGTGATGACCCGCAGGCTGGTGCTTGGCGGGGGACTTGCGACTGCCGCTGCTGCCGTCGGAGCGGTGACGCTGCGGCCCCCGCTCGAACTCTGGCCGTCATGGTCCGAGTTCGCAGCCGACTACCGGACCGGTACGGGAGAGCAGCGCAAGGTTGCCTTGAGCGACAATGTGTCGATCAACCTCGACACACGAACCAGCATCGCGCTGCGCCCGGATCACGGCGACACCAGCCGGATCGAGTTGATCACGGGACAGGCATCGATCGCGACGGCCCCGCAGCAGTCCCGACCCGTGACGGTGATCGCGTCCAGCGGTCAAACGGTTGCATCGCAAGCCTCATTCGACGTGCGCTACCTCGGAGCCGAGGTGCGTGTCACCTGTCTCGGCGGCGAGGTTCGCGTCGAGCATGAGGGAAACGCCCGTACCGTTCGTGAAAGGCAGCAGATCGCCTATGACGAGAGGCGCATGAGCGACATCGTCGCAATCGATCCGGCCGTCGAGGCGGCCTGGCAAGAGGGATTGCTGATCTTCCGTTACACGCCACTGCCCAAGGTGGTGGAGGAGGTGAACCGGTACCGGTCGGGCCGAATCTTCATCGTCAATGCCGAGCTCAACGCCCATCTGATCAACGGCCGCTTCCATATCGATCGGATCGACGAGGTTCTCCTGCAGCTCGAACAAGCCTTTGGCGTCAAAGCCAAAACACTTCCCGGCGGCATTGTGCTGCTCAGCTGAGGAGGCTCCCCGCGGCCTTGCAAAAAATTCTGAGTCCGGCGTGCGGGTCGGCCCATTCGGGATCGTCACAGCCGCGAGGGTCTCGGTACTGGCGCTGAGACGCGAAATCTTCGGCTGTCGTCGCCCGGCGCAAGAAAGCGATTCCATGGTTCCCCGCCTCTCCAGGTCTCTCACCCGCGCGACCGTTCGCACTGCATTGTTCGGCAGCGTTAGCGTCGTGGCACTTCTCGCCAATACGCCGGTGGTCGCGCGCCCGTTTGGATCGAGCTGGACGGTGTCACCGTCAGCCGCGGCGATGGCGGCTTCACAGTCGGCAGCGCAGGACGCGGCAGCAGCCGGCAAGCAAGGGCAGAATGCGATGGCGCGGGCCACGCGCGCGATCCAGGCGATCCAGGGCCTGCAGAACGCAGCGCGCGCCGCTGCGCAGACTTCGCAGCGTTCGGTGACGTTGCCGCAGGTATCGGTGCCCAACGGCCTTGCGCCCGGCGGCCTGCAGGTGGCGCCGGGATGGCAGGGCGCGAATGCGCCGACGCAGGCGATCGATGCCGCCGGCCAGACCCAGGTCGGCATCGCACAGACCAAGGCGCAGGCGATCCTCAACTGGAATTCATTCAACGTCGGCGCACGCACCACGCTGACCTTCGACCAGCAAGGCCATGCGAACTGGGTGGCGCTCAACCGCGTCGTCGGCAGCACCGCGCCGAGCCAGATCCTCGGCAATATCAAGGCCGACGGCTCGGTCTATGTGGTCAATCAGAACGGCATCATCTTCGGCGGTGCGAGCCAGGTGAATGTCGGCTCGCTGATCGCCTCGACCGCCAACATCACCGATACCCAGTTCCTCAACAACGGCATCTACTCGCAGCAGGCAAGTGGCAAATACGTGCCGAGCTTCACCGATGCCCGCGGTGCCGTGAGGGTCGAGGCCGGCGCGCTGATCTCGACCAATGCGCCGTCCTCGGTGACGCAGGGCGGTGGCTTCGTCTTGCTGATGGGAACCGAGGTCAGCAATGCCGGATCGATCAGCGCACCGCGAGGTCAGGTGCAGCTCGCCGCCGGCAACGACTTTCTGCTGCGGCCGGGTTACAGCACGGACGCCAACCAGGCCTCGACCACGCGCGGCAACGAAATCTCGCCGATCGTGCGCGACGCGATCGCGGCCGTCGGCAATTCCGGCCTGATCTTCGCCCAGCAAGGCGACATCACGCTTGCAGGCCGCAGCATCACCCAGGACGGGGTGCTTGTCGCCACGACCTCGGTCAACACCCGCGGCACCATCCATCTCCTGAACGCAGCCTCCGATGCCGCGGGCAGCATCACGCTCGCCAGCGGCAGCCTGACCGCGATCCTGCCCGAGCTCGATAGCAGCGACACCGCGCTCGACAGCCAACGCAGCCAGTTGGTCGCCGATTCCAAGGCCTTCACCCACGCCCCGATCGCCAACGCACAGTTCGATAACCTCTCGCTGCTTTCTGACCGGCTCGACCAGGGACGTATCGAGATCGTCAGCGGCGGCAGCGTCAACTTCAAGGACGGCTCGACCACGCAGGCGCAAGGCGGCCAGGTGGCGGTCAGCGCCGGCCGCCGCGTCTTCGCCGAGAGCGGATCGAT
This sequence comes from uncultured Bradyrhizobium sp., assembly GCF_947648125.1. Lineage (GTDB taxonomy): Bacteria > Pseudomonadota > Alphaproteobacteria > Rhizobiales > Xanthobacteraceae > Bradyrhizobium. The sequence goes on from NZ_CANSMR010000006.1 coordinate 331,815, forward strand.
CATCGACGTCTCGGGCGTGCGCGGCGTGCTGCTGCCGATGTCGACCAACAACCTCCTGATCAACGTGCAAGGCAACGAGCTGCGCGACTCGCCGGTCAATCGTGATCGGGACAATCTGAAGAACGCTGACGTCTGGATCGACGCGCGCGATCTGGTGCTGGTGCCGGCGGGCACCGGCGGCTATGCGACCGACCGCTACTATACGCCGGGTGGCCTGCTCGAGGTCTCGGGATATCTCGCCAATACCGCCCACCGGATCGGCGAATGGGCCGCGGTCGGCGGCACCGTCACGCTGTCGGCGCAGGAAGTCGTCGCGCAAAAGGGGGCGGTGTTCGACGTCTCCGGCGGCTCGGTCAGCTATCAGGGCGGCTACATCCGCACCACCAACTTCCTTGGCGCGGACGGCCGTCTCTACAGCGCCAACCAGGCCCGCGCCGATATGCAGTTCTTCGGCTTCGGCGCGGGTTTCATTCGCGAGCACATGCTCGGCGGCAAGGTCGCGCCGAACCTGACCGAGATCTGGACCAGCCCATTCGGCAAGGGCCGCGTGACGACCCGCTGGGAGGACGGCTACACCATCGGCCGTGACGCCGGCTCTCTCGTCCTGTCCACGCCGACGGCAGTCTTCGAAGCTGACATTGTCGCTGATGTCGTCAACGGCTCACGCCAGACGACGGCGCGGCCGGACGGCACCACCGACGGCTACAAGCTGTCCCAGAATGTCGCGCCGCTCCAGGGCAAGCTCGCGCTCGGTGGCTATTCGGGGCTTGGCCTC
>NZ_CANSMR010000007.1 GCF_947648125.1 uncultured Bradyrhizobium sp.
AAAAAGTGTCGGCTATGTCCCCGAACACCCGTCGGTCATGTCCCCGGGCTGAACACTTGACCGGGCGATCCAGTATTCCAGAGACGGTTGTGATTGAGTCGAGAAGCCGCGGCGTACTGGATCGCCCGGTCGAGCCGGGCGATGACAGTTGAGTGTGCCGCTACGCCTGAGGGTGCCACTTACGCCGCGGGCACCGGCAGCGCCGTCACCGACTTGATCTTTTCCATCGCGAAGCGCGAGGTGACGTTCTTCAGCGGCACCGCCGAGATCAGCTTCTTGTAGAAGACGTCGTAGGCCTGCATGTCGGCGACCACGACGCGCAGCATGTAGTCGACATCGCCGGCCATCCGGTAGAACTCCATCACCTCGGGCATGGCGCTGACGGCGTCGGCGAATTTGCGCAGCCAGGCTTCCGAATGGTCGGCGCTCTCGACCGAGACGAACACCGAAATCCCGAGCCCGATCTTGTTCTGATCGACCAGCGCGACGCGGCGCAAGATCACGCCGTCGGCCTCGAGCCGCTGGATGCGCTTCCAGCACGGCGTCGACGACAGCCCGACCCGGTCACCGATTTCGGCGACGGAAAGCGAGGCATCCTCCTGCAACACGGTCAGGATCTTGCGATCGATGGCGTCGAGGCGGCGATTGTTGTCGTGAAGCTGAATGGCGACATCGGTCATAGAAGAAAGTTCCACATGAAGGTTCAAACTCCCTCATATAGAGAAAAATCTTCCAAATCAAGCGGGTCGTGGCCGGTCAGGCCGGCCGCGCGTCGGCGTGTTCGCCCAAAAACGCTTCAACTTCAGTACGTTGCGGTGCGGCATAAGCGCCCCCGAACCGGGTGCATTTCAGCGCTGCGGCGGCCGAGGCAAAGCGGAGCGCCTGCCGCAACTCCTGCTTCTCGGTGATCGCCAGGGCAAACGCCCCGTGGAAGACGTCGCCCGCTCCGAGCGTGTCGACGGTATGGACCGGGAAGGCCGCCGTCTCCTCGAGCCCGCCCTTCTCATTGAGCCAGATCGTGCCCTGAGGGCCGCGCGTGCCGGCCAGGAAGGAGGGGGTGAGCTTGGCGAGCTTTTGCAGCGCCTGGCCGTCGTCGGTGACATCGGCGGTCTGCTGCAGCGGCTCGCTGGAAAACACCAGATGGGACGAGGCCGTGAGCAGTCCTTCCCGCATCGACATCGCGCGGTCGACGTCGACCACCACGGGAATGCCGCGCTTGACCGCCTCGGCGCACAGCTCGGTGCAGAACGGCGCGCAGCGGCTTTCGGTCAGGATCGCCGCGCAATCCTCCAGCAGCAGCTCGGTCGGCGGCAGCTTGACCTTCCAGAGCTCGGGATCGCGGAAGGTGACGATGGTCCGCTCGCCGGTGTCGTCGATCATGATCGCCGAGATCGGGGTGACCAGGTCCGGCATGTGGATCAGATGGTTGGTCTCGATGCCCTCCTGGGCCATCTTGTCGAAGATGTAGCGGCTCGAGGTCTCCTGCGAATCGCCCATCGGCCCGCAGATCGAAGCGCGGCCGCCGAGCCGGACGATGCCGATGGCGGCGTTCAGCGCGTTGCCGCCGCAGATCTCGTCGAAATGGGTCGCATTCTCCTTGGAGCCGCGCGCCGGAACATTGACGCGGAAGGTCAGGTCGCGCACCGGCAGGCCGATGCAGAGGATGCGGGGCGGGACTTTCGGGGCGCCGTCTTGAAAGTTCATGCAGGGGTCCGTCGCAATGGTTCCGCTCGCGCGATGAGATCAGGCTGATCATCATCGCGCTTTAGCTCATTGTTTGAGCATGATCTTTTCGGAAAACCGCTTCGCACTTTTCCGGATCATGCTCCAACTGCCACAACCTGTGTGCAGATGTAATCGGCAGAACGATGTCCGGTTCCCGCTATTGGTCCAACGGATTTCGGTGGTGCACCCAGCGGCCGAGCAAATGATGGGCAATCGCGAACGGGTGCGGGCCGGCAAGGCCGTCGGGATGCTGGCGCTTGAGCATCAGCGTCGCCTCCGCATGGTCGAACCAGCGCGCATCCTCGAGCTCGGTGCGGTCGACCACGATGTCCTCGTTGGTCGCGCGCGCGGTGCAGCCGATCATCAGCGACGACGGATAGGGCCAGGGCTGCGTCATGTAATAATTGACGTCGGTGCAGCGGATGCCGGACTCCTCGAAAATCTCGCGCCTGACCGCATCCTCGATGGTCTCGGCGGCCTCGACGAATCCGGCGAGGCAGGAATACATCCCGGGCATGAACTGCTTCTGCCGGCCGAGCAGCACCTTGTCGCCCGAGGTGACCAGCATGATCACGACCGGATCGGTGCGCGGAAAGTGCTCGGCCTTGCAGCTCGGGCATTCGCGCTTCCAGCCGCCGTCCTTCATAGCCGTGCGGGTGCCGCAGTTCGCGCAGAAGCCGTGGCGCTGATGCCAGGTCACCATCGATTTCGCCATCGCGATGGCCGAGAGCTGCTCCGGCGGCACCACGCCCTGCATCGCCATGCCGCGCAATTCGGTGATCGCAACATCAGGACGCCCGACCAGCTTCTCGGCCGCCTGCGGCGCGATCCCCATGCCGAAGATCGGCGCCGCATCGCGGAGCCCTAAGAAGATCGTGCCGGGATTGGCGCCAAAGCCGCGGGCCTCCTCCAGCGAGAGCAAGGCGCGGGCCCCGCCTTCCTCCTGCTTCACGACCAGCGAGTCGCGATAGATCACGTAGGCTCTAGCCTCGCGGTGGCCTTCCAGCGCGAACAGCTTCTCGTCATTGCTGCGCAGGTGCGCGGCGCGGTCCAGCACATGGGTGACGAAGGCCGGCTGGCCGAGCGGAAATGAATCGGATGCAGACATTGAATTTCAACCCAACCAGATCTTGCGGCGAAGCGCGCTGATGAAATTTTGCACTTCCTCGGCGTCATGCGCCAGCGGCGGCATTACGCCCCAAACGGGACGCGGCCATGCAGCGTCGCTGGTGCGGCGCGCGATGACATGGACGTGAAGCTGCGGGACGAGGTTGCCGAGGGCTGCGACATTCAGCTTGTCGCACTTGGTGACCTCTTTCAGGGCCCGCGACACGCGGGTGATCTCGGTCATCAGCTGCGCCTGCTCGACCTCGTCGAGGTCGATGATCTCGACCGCGCCGTCGCGCCGCGGCACCAGCAGCAGCCAGGGATAATGCGCATCCTTGATGACGAGCACCTTGCACAGCGGCAAGTCGCCGATGTCGATGGTGTCTTTCTTGAGCTGCGAATGCAGCGACCAATTGGAGGCGGGCATGAGGGGCAAGTAATGCCTTTCCGTGTTCCCAGACAAGCCCCACAAAGCCAGCCTTACAAAGCCGGGTCAGGCCGCTTGCTTTCCGGCGGTTTTGGCCCCAAATAGGGACCGGGAGATTGGCGGTGGACGAGCCACTCGCCAACCGGGTCAGGTCCGGAAGGAAGCAGCCCTAACGAGGTCCGGATCGGGTCGCTCGTCAGTCTCCTACCTGTTTTTCCGAGCGAATCGCGCTGGAATGGCGGTCTCCGCGCCCGGCGCTCGATTTTGGCTCCTATCCGCACGCCGGCCGAAGAGACAATTCCCAAGTTGCGGATCGATGCATGAATGACGCTGGCGACCCCTCCCAACCGTCCGACGGCGCAGGCAAAGCAAGCCTTGACGGCGGCTTTGATTTGGGTGGCGCGCCGGATACGGCCAAGCCGTACCGCGTTCTCGCCCGCAAATACCGCCCCTCCAGCTTCGAGGATCTGATCGGCCAGGAGGCCATGGTCCGCACCGTCTCGAACGCGTTCGAGACCGGGCGGATTCCGCAGGCCTGGATCCTCACCGGCGTCCGCGGGGTCGGCAAGACCACCACCGCCCGCATCCTCGCCCGCGCGTTGAATTACGCGAAGCCGGACGGCTCGGTGAAGGGGCCGACCATCCACATGCCCGACCTCGGCGTGCACTGCCAGGCGATCATGGAAAGCCGGCACATGGACGTGCTGGAGATGGACGCTGCCTCCCACACCGGCGTCGACGATGTCCGCCAGATCAATGACAGCGTGCGCTATGCGCCGGCCAGCGCGCGCTACAAGGTCTACATCATCGACGAAGTCCACATGCTGTCGACGGCGGCCTTCAACGCCTTCCTGAAGACGCTGGAGGAGCCGCCGGAGCACGCCAAGTTCGTGTTCGCCACCACCGAAATCCGCAAGGTTCCGATCACGGTGCTGTCGCGCTGCCAGCGCTTCGACCTGCGCCGCGTCGAGGCCGACGTGCTGATGAAGCATCTCGGCAACATCGCGACCAAGGAAGGCGTCGAGGTCGAGCCCGAGGCGCTCGGCATCATCGCGCGCGCGGCCGAGGGTTCGGTGCGCGATTCGCTGTCGCTGTTCGACCAGGCGATCGCACATGCCGCAGGCCTCGTGAAGGCCGATGCGGTCAGGCAGATGCTCGGCCTCGCCGACCGCACCCGCGTGATCGATCTGTTCGATTCGCTGGCGCGCGGCGATCTCGCCAGCGCCTTCGCCGAGTTCCGCGCGCAGTATGATGTCGGCGCCGATCCGGTGGTGGTGCTGTCCGACCTTGCCGAGTTCGTCAATTTCGTCACCCGCGTGAAGTTCGTGCCGGGAACGGCCGACAATGTCGCATTCGGCGAGACCGAGCGGGTGCGCGCGCGTGAATTCGCCGCAAAGCTGTCGACGCGGGTGCTGTCGCGGATGTGGCAGATGCTGCTCAAGGGTATCGCCGAGGTGCAGACCGCGACGCGTCCGGCGGCTGCCGCCGAGATGGTGCTGGTGCGGATCGCCTATGTCGCCGACCTGCCGACGCCGGATGAAGCGATCCGGATGATCGAGCAGAATGGCGGCGGCGCGGCCCTCGCGACGGCAGGCTCCGCCGCGTCGTCACCGCCGCGCGGCGCGCCGGCCTCGGCGATGTCTGCAATGCCGTCGGCGCCGGTGCGTGCGCCGCAGGCCTCGCCGCGCGCCGATCTCGCCACGCGCCCGCAGATGGCAGCCCCAGTCGCCGATGCCGCGCCGGCGCTGCGGATATCAAGCTTTCCGCAACTGATCGCGCTCGCCGGCGAGAAGCGCGATATCATGACCAAGAGCGCGCTGGAGGCCGATGTGCGGCTGGTGCGCATCGAGGACGGCCAGCTCGAGATCGCACTCGAGCCGAAGGCGCAGCGCGCGCTCGTCACCGATCTGTCGCGCAAGCTCGAACTGTGGACCGGGCGGCGCTGGACCGTGATCATCTCCAACGCGGCCGGCCAGCCGACGGTGCGTTCGCAGAACGAATTGGCGCGCAGCGAGCATCAGCGTGCTGCCGAGGCCGATCCGCGCGTGCAGGAGGTGCTGGCGCGCTTTCCCGGCACCAAGGTGGTCGAGGTCCGCCGCCTTGCCGCCGAGGTTCCGGTGGCGGATGCCACCGGCGAAGACCCGATTGAAACTTCCGACAGTGACGACGATTGATCTGGCGATAGGAACGCACGCATGGCTGATTTTCTCGGCATGATGAAACAGGCAGCGCAGCTGCAATCCAAGATGCAGGCGATGCAGGAAGAGCTCGGCAATGTCGAGGTCGAGGGCATTTCCGGCGGCGGCCTGGTTGCCGTGCGCATGACCGCGAAGATGGAAGTGAAGGGCATCAAGATCGATCCGTCGCTGATGAAGCCGGAGGAGCGCGAGGTGCTCGAGGATCTGCTCGTCACCGCACTTGGCGACGCGCGCCGCAAGGCCGAGACGGCGATGCAGGAGAAGATGATGGCTCTCACCGGCGGGCTCGGCCTGCCGCCGGGATTTGGTCCGACTTAAAGCGCGGCGAGATCAAGATGAAGCATCGTGCCTTGGCTCTTTGTTGGAGCATGATCTTTTCGGAAAACCGCTCCACACTTTTCCGGATCATGCTCTAATGGCTGCAAGCGTTGCCGGCCCCGAGATTGAACGCCTGATCCAGCTGCTGGCGCGGCTGCCCGGGCTCGGGCCGCGTTCGGCGCGGCGCGCGGCGCTGCATCTGATCAAGAAGCGCGAAGCCCTGATGACGCCGCTCACCGCTGCGCTGCAGGTCGCGATCGACAAGATCCAGGTCTGCAAGACCTGCGGAAACATCGATACACAAAACCCCTGCACGGTGTGCACCGATCCGCGCCGCGATCCCTCGATCATCGTCGTGGTGGCCGATGTCGCCGATCTCTGGGCGCTGGAACGCGCCAATGCGACCAATGGCCGCTATCACGTGCTCGGCGCAACGCTGTCGCCGCTCGACGGCGTCGGCCCGCAGGATCTCACCATCGATCAGCTGGTGGCGCGCGCGCATGCGGCGGAGGTCAGCGAGATCATTATAGCCTTGAATGCGACCGTCGATGGGCAGACCACCGCGCATTACATCACCGACCTCTTGTCGGAGGCCAATGTGCGAGTGACGCGGCTGGCGCATGGCGTGCCGGTCGGCGGAGAGCTTGATTACCTCGATGAAGGTACGCTATCGGCTGCCATGCGACAGCGGACGCTGTTCTAGCAAGCGATCCAGCAACGGGACGCAGCGGAGTTCGCCAGGCGATCCGTCACAGGTCGAAAAGATCGCACTGAAACAAAATGATAGGGTGGATGACGATTCGGGGACGGTCATTCACGCTCTGACGAATCAAATACGGAACCACTGCAAATGACGACACACCGATTCGGCGTATGCTTGGGCTTTGCGCTTCTGGCGGTGACGTTCGCCGCGTCCGGCGCGATCGCGCAGCAAAGTGATGCGCCGCAGAAGCCCGGCAAGATGATTCGGGCCGGCGACGTGCTGTCGGGGGAACTCGGCGTCATGAAGGTGCGCGACACCAAGAACCGCGGCAAGCGCGTCGCGACCTACCAGATCACCAGCGAGCCGCGCCGCCTGCCGCCGCCGAACGGTCTCTGCAACCTCGAAACCGGGCCGGAAACTTTTCAGCTGATTCCGACCAACGACGCCCAGGCCGCGCAGCTCAAGAGCCTTTCCGGCAAGGCCATCTCGGTGAAGGTCGACGAGATCGCCTGCGCGCAGGACGCCGGCGAGATGAGCGAAGCCATCGTCACCAAGTGGAGCGTGGTCGCGAAGTAAGCGCCTCAATTTCGGTGTCATCGCCCGGCTGCGCGGGTAATGACACCGCGCTGTTTCTTGAGTTGCGACCCATCCTCATCGTCGTCCTGGCGAAGGCCAGGACCCATAACCACCGGCCTTGCTTGTCGGATGGATCGTGGCCCCGACATCGCGCAACAATTCGCATTTGGGGTAATGGGTCCTGGCCTTCGCCAGGACGACGCGCGGAGAGAGTGGTGCCGCGGCTTCTCCGTCAAACAACGAACGCCTCTGGAATACTGGATCACCCGGTCGAGCCGGGTGATGACAGGGGGCTAAACCCTCACCGGCCCCAGCTCATCGAAATGCCCGCGCCGTTGCAGCCAGGCGAGCAGGATCAGGCTGGGGATCGCGACCAGCACGCAGATCACGAAGAACATTTGCCAGCCGACGGCCTTGGCGACATAGCCCGCACCCGATGACAGATAGGTGCGGCCGACCGCCGCGAGCGCCGTGAGCAGCGCATACTGGGTCGCGGTGTGCAGCGGATTGCGGCATAGCGCCGACAGATAGGCGACGAAGATCACGGTGCCGATCGCGCTGGTGAAATTCTCCGCCGTGATCGCAAGCGCGAGCGCCCATTGATCGACGCCGACATGCGCGAGCCAGGAGAACGAGAGGTTGGCGACCGCCTGCAGCACGCCGCCGATCCACAGGCTGGTCGCGAGCGAATAGCGCCGCGCCACGAAGCCGCCGGCAAATCCGCCGATCAGGGTTGCGGCGAGGCCGACCCCCTTCACGATCGCGGCGTAATCGACCTTGGAAAAGCCGATGTCGATCACGAACGGCGCGGTCATGGTGCCCGAGAATGCGTCGGTGAACTTGAACAGCACCACAAAGGCGAGCGCCGCCAATGCGTCCTTGCGGCTGAGGAACTCGGAGAACGCGCCGAGCGCCGCGTGCAGGACGCGTTCCGCTGCGGTCTGCGCATGCGTGGCGGCCTCTGCGCCTTTCGATTGGACAGGCTCGGTCGCAGCAAGCGCGGTGACGATACCGATCACGACCAGCGCGGCCATCACCACATAGCCCCACATCCACGCCGATGGGCGCGCCAGGCCGGCGGACTCGAAGCCGCTGACGATGAACAGCGCGCCCGCGGTCGAGACCAGCATGCCGACGCGATAGGCCGCCACATAGGACGCCATGCCGGCGGCCTGCTCGCTCTCGGGCAGGCTTTCGACACGGAAGGCGTCGACCACGATGTCCTGCGTCGACGAGGCGGTTGCGACCAGCAGCGCGGCAAAGGCCGCGAACCACGGCGATCGCGCCGGATCGGCCAGCGCCAGCACCAGGATCGTCGCGATCAGCAACAGCTGCGAGAGCAGCAGCCAGCCGCGGCGGCGACCGAAGATCTGCGTGAACAGCGGCACGTGCAGCGCATCGACCAGCGGCGCCCAGAGGAACTTCAGCGTGTAGGGCGTGCCGATCAGTGCGAGCAGCCCGATGGTGCCGAGATCGACCCCAGCCTCCTTCATCCACACCTGCAGCGTCGAGCCCGACAGCGCCAGCGGCAAGCCGGACGAGAAGCCGAGCAGCAACACGATCAGCACCCGCGGCTGCAAGTACACCGCGAAGCTGTCGCGCCAGGAGGTGGCTGGAGGGACGGTCGTTTCCGGCTTTGTCGCGGTCGCTTCGGGCGCGGTCATAGGGCAGTTGGTAGCAGATTCGGCCGCAAAAAGACTATCATCGCCCGGCCCGACCGGGCGATCCAGTATCCCAGAGGCCTATCCGCCACCTGCGGCAATCTCCGGGTAAAGATCGATCCAGTCCGGATTGTCCTTCTCAATTAGGGAGATTTTCCATGCGCGCGGCCATTTTTTCAGTCGCTTCTCGCGCTTGATCGCGTTCTCCGGATCATCGAATTGCTCGAAATAGACGAGCTTCGCCACGTCATATTTCTCAGTGAAACTCTCGATCGACTTCAACTTGTGCTCGCCCACACGGCGAATGAGATCATTTGTCACACCAATGTAGAGCGTGCCGCCGGTGCGGCTGGCGAGGATATAGACGTAGTAGCTGCGTGCCCCCAAACTGCCGCCTCTGGGATACTGGATCGCCCGGTCAAGCCGGGCGATGACAGCTGATCATGCCGCACGATCTGCGGTCATCCAACATCACTAGGTGCGGTCATAGGGTCGGTGTTACCAGATTCAGCCGCAAAAAGACTGTCATCGCCCGGCTCGACCGGGCGATCCAGTATCCCAGAGGCCTATCCGCCACCTGCGGCTATTTCGGGATAAAGCCGGGCGATGACACCGATTGGGTGGCGCGAGCGCGCCAAGCAACTTGTAAAGCACCATCACTCCCCCGCCTGCAGCTTGCGCGGGGCGGGGAACAGGTCGGTGGCGGCAGGCTTGACGAAGCGGGGGACCTCGATCGGGGTCTCGGACTTGCTGAAGTCGAGCTCTTCGATGCGGCCGGCGCGCTTCTCGATCTTGTCGGCGGAGATCAGGATCTGCCTGACGTCCTCGTTGACCTGGCCGAAATGGGTCTGCAGCTTGAGCACGCGCTCGCGCAGCCGGCCGAGGTCGTCGCCGAGATGCATCACCTCGTTGCGGATCTGGTCGGCTGCGTCGCGGATGCGGGCGTCCTTCAGGATCTGCTGCATCACCTGGATCGCCAGCATCAGCAGCGAGGGCGACACCAGCACGACGCGCGCGCGATAGGCCTTCTGGATCACGTCGTCGAAGCCGTCATGGATTTCGGCATAGACCGATTCCGAGGGCACGAACATCAGCGCGGTGTCCTGGGTCTCGCCCGGGATCAGGTACTTCTCCGCGATGTCGCTGACATGCTTCAGCACGTCGGCGCGCAGCCGCTGGCTGGCGAATTTGCGTTCCTCGTCGCTGCGCGCGTCGTGCAGCGCGGTCATGGCTTCCAGCGGGAATTTCGCGTCGATGCAGAGCGGGCGCTGGTCGGGCAGGAACACCACGCAGTCCGGCCGCTTGCCTGACGTCAGCGTGTACTGGAACTCGAACGAGCCCTTCGGCATGCCGTCCTGGACGATCGCTTCCATCCGTGCCTGGCCGAATGCGCCGCGCGATTGCTTGTTGGCGAGCACGTCGCGCAACGTCGTGACCTGGGTGGTGAGCTCGTTGAGGTTCTTGTGCGCGTGATCGATGATGCCGAGCCGCTCGTGCAGCACGCGCAGCGAATCCATCGTGTTGCGGGTGGTCTGTTCCATCGATTGGCCGACCCGGTGGGTCACCGAATCGAGCCGCTCGTTGACGGCGCGGGCCATCTCGGCCTGGCGGCCGGCCAGTGCCTGCCCCATCGCGTCGACCCGTCCTGAGGCCTCGCTCTGGGCCCGCAGCATGTCGGCAAGCCGCTCCTCCAGCTCGTCGGCGCGAATGGCCTGGGCCATCGCGAGTTCCGCGCCGCGCCGGCTGGCGCGCGCGATCACCACGGCGATGGCGAACAGCAGGATCAGCGCCAGCGCGCCAAGGCCGATCAAGGCGTCGGAGACACGGACCGGGAAGTCGCCAATCGTGAGCAGAATCTCATTCATGGGGGCCGTTGTAGCCGATTCGGAGACGTCACCGAACGAAAAGGGAACATTTATGGTAAACACTCCCTTAAATTCCTTGGTTAATCTTGCGTAAAGAAACGTGGTTAAGGCCGCCTTAACCGGTTCCTGAGCGCATTGACCCCATGAAGTCAGCAGCTTAAATCGCCGCCATGGCATTACGAGAAATCATCATCCTGCCGGACAAGCAGTTGCGTCTGGTGTCGAAACCGATCGAGAAGGTGACGCCGGAGATCCGCAAGCTCGCCGACGACATGCTCGAGACCATGTATGACGCGCCCGGCATTGGGCTGGCGGCGATCCAGGTCGCGCAGCCGCTGCGGCTGATCACTATGGACCTCGCCAAGCGCGATGAGAACGGCGAGACCACGCCGCAGCCGCGGGTGTTCATCAATCCGGAGATCATCTCGCACTCGGAAGAGCTGTCGGTCTACGAAGAGGGCTGCCTGTCGATCCCTGAATATTACGAGGAAGTCGAGCGCCCGGCGCGGGTGCGCCTGCGCTTCACCGACCTCGACGGCAAGCTGCATGAGGAGGATGCGGAAGGGCTTTACGCCACCTGCATCCAGCACGAGATCGACCATCTCAACGGCGTGCTGTTCGTGGACTATCTGTCGAAGCTCAAGCGCGACCGCGTCTTCAAGAAATTCGAGAAGGCCGCCAAGCGCGCGGCGGAGTAACGGCGCGCACTCCGCCGTCATGCCCGGGCTTGACCCGGGCATCCACGTCTTCCTTCTGGGAGACCAAAGACGTGGATGGCCGGGACAAGCCCGGCCATGACGAAGATTGGATCCTCCCGGAAGAATCTGACCGCATGCCTCTCCGTCTGATCTTCATGGGCACGCCCGATTTCGCGGTGCCGACGCTGCTGGAGCTGGTGGCCCATGGCCACGAGGTCGTGGCGGTTTACACCCGCGCGCCGAAGCCGGGCGGCCGGCGCGGCTTGCAGTTGCAGCCGACGCCGGTCGAGCAGGAGGCACGCCGCCTCGGCATTCCCGTGCTGACGCCGAAAACGCTGAAGACATCGGAAGCGCTCGACGAGTTTCGCGCGCATGACGCGGATGCCGCCGTGGTCGTCGCCTATGGCATGATCCTGCCACAAGCGATCCTCGATGCGCCGAAGCTCGGCTGCTTCAACCTGCATGCTTCGCTGTTGCCGCGCTGGCGCGGCGCCGCGCCGATCAACCGCGCCATCATGGCGGGCGATGCCGAAAGCGGCGTGATGGTGATGAAGATGGATGTCGGCCTTGACACCGGCGACGTCGCGATGGCCGAGCGGCTGCCGATCTCGGACGGCATGACGGCATCCGACCTGCACGACGCGCTGGCGCCGCTCGGCGCCGATCTGATGGTGCGCGCGATGGGTGGGCTGCAGCGCGGCGGGTTGCAGCTGACCAAGCAGAGCGCGGACGGCGTCACCTATGCCGCCAAGATCGAGAAGGCCGAGGCGCGGATCGACTGGAGGCAGCCGGCGCATGCGGTGCTGCGGCACATTCACGGGCTGTCGCCGTTTCCCGGCGCCTGGTGCGAGCTTTTGGGCGAGGGTGAGCCGGTGCGGCTGAAAATCCTGCGCTGCGAATTGGCGAAAGGCGCGGGCGAACCGGGCGATGTGCTCGACGACAATTTTGCGATCGCCTGCGGTGATGGCGCGGTCCGGATCCTCGAACTGCAGCGCGCCGGCAAGGCGCCGATGAAGGCGGCGGACTTCCTGCGCGGCACGCCGCTGAAGCCGCCCGCGCGGCTCGCCTGATGCCCCGCTACAAGCTCACCATCGAATATGACGGCACGCCGTTCTCCGGCTGGCAGATCCAGGACACCGCGCCGACCGTGCAGGGCGCGCTGGAGACGGCGGTCAAGGCGATCTGCGGCGAGGACGTGCGCGTCCACGGCGCAGGGCGTACCGATGCCGGCGTGCATGCGCGCGGCCAGGTCGCGCATTGCGACATCGCCAAGCATTTCCCGCCCGGCCGCTTCCGCGACGGGCTGAACGCGCATCTGCGGCCGAATCCGATCGGCGTGCTCGCGGCCGATATCGTGCCCGACGAATTCGAGGCGCGGTTCTCGGCGATCAAGCGGCACTATCTCTATCGCATCACCAACACTCGCGCGAACCTCGCGCTCGACATCGGCCGCGTCTGGCGCGTGCCGCGCGCGCTCGATGCTGACGCGATGCACGAGGCCGCGCAGCGACTGCTTGGCAAGCACGATTTCACCACCTTCCGCGACACCGAGTGCCAGGCCAAGTCGCCGGAGAAGACGCTCGATCAGCTCGACGTCATGCGCGAGGGCGACGCCATCAACATCGTGACGTCGGCGCGCTCGTTCCTGCACAGCCAGGTGCGCTCGATGGTGGGCTCGCTGGTCTGGGTCGGTGAGGGCCGCTGGAGCGCGGACGATCTCTTTGGCGCGCTCGCCGCCCGCAACCGCGCCGCCTGCGGCCCCGTCGCGCCGCCGGACGGGCTCTATCTGATGCGGGTGGATTATTAGGCGGTGTGAATGATCTGGTAGGATGGGTAGAGCGAAGCGAAACCCATCACCTCGAATCCGTGGTGCACATGATGGGTTTCGCTGCGCTCTACCCATCCTACGGACTAGCACGCTGTATCTGGTGCGGGTGAATTACAGGTGACCCCAATCCCTACTGTGCATGGGGTTGTTTTCGATGTTTTTGTCCAGCCGAGCGGCTGGATTACGCAAAATACCTGTCCAGCACGCCGCGATAGATCTTCGTCAGCTTCTCCAGATCGGCCACCGGCGTGCGCTCGTCGATCTGGTGCATGGTCTGGCCGACCAGGCCGAATTCGATCACCGGGCAATAGCTGGAGATGAAGCGCGCGTCCGAGGTGCCGCCCGAGGTGGACAGCTCCGGCTTGCGGCCGGTGATCTCCTCGATCGCGGCGACCGCAAGATCGGTGAACGGGCCGGGCTGGGTCACGAACACGTTCGAGTTCGACGGCATCCAGTCGATATGGGCGCGGATGCGGTTGCCGCAGGCTTTGGCCAGCCGCTCGTCGACCAGCTGCCGCAGGCTTTCCTGGGTGTGGTTGTCGTTGTAGCGGATGTTGAACTTCGCCCGCGCCTGGCCGGGGATCACATTGCTTGCGGTGTTGCCGACATCGACCGTGGTGAATTCGAGGTTGCTGGCCTGGAATTGCGCACTGCCGTGATCGAGCGGCTCGTCGCTCAGCGCCACGATCAGCCGCGAGATATCCGGCACCGGGTTCGAGGCGCGGTGAGGATAGGCGACGTGGCCCTGCACGCCATCGACAATGAGCGTGCCGGACTGCGAGCCGCGCCGGCCGATCTTGATCATGTCGCCGAGCACCTCGACATTCGAGGGCTCGCCAAGCACGCAATGGTCGAACTTCTCGCCGCGGTCGGCGCACCATTTCAACAGCTTGACGGTGCCGTTGATCGAGACGTCTTCCTCATCGCCGGTGATCAGGAAGGAGATCGAGCCGTTTGCCTTGCCGGCATGATCCTGCAGATACTGCAGCACGGCGGCGACGCTGCAGGCGATGCCGCCCTTCATGTCGACGGCGCCGCGGCCGTAGAGATAGCCGTCCTTGACCTCGCCGGAGAACGCGCCGAGCGTCCACGCCGCTTCATCGCCCGGCGGCACCACGTCGGTATGGCCGGCAAAGGTGATATGCGGTGCCGTGCTGCCGATGCGGGCATAGAGATTGTCGACATCGGCCGTGCCGGGCTCGGAGAACGTCACGCGGTGGACGTGGAAGCCCGCGTTTTTCAGCAAATTTTCAAGAACGCCAAGCGCGCCGGCGTCGGCCGGGGTGACGGAGGGGCAGCGAACCAGATCGCGGGTAATCGAGACGGCATCACTCATGCGCCTCGCTTAACACGTCACACCGCGGGTGGACCAGCTTTGTGCGGCATCATTCGAGCTCGCTCTGCTGATCCCAGCCCTGCCTGGAGCGCGACCCGTTGCCGCGGTCGCCGCCTCGGCTCACATGGGTTTTTCCAAGCGGATTGGGGCCATAGCGATTGGGGTACGAGGTGCCGGGCAGAAAGGCGAGCTCGATGAAGCCCCAGATATAGAGCACGAAGACGATCGCGCCCGCGGCCATCACCCAGTAGGAATCATCGGGAAGCCGGTCCGAGAATTGGCTCATGAGGCCCGGGATCGCGAAGAACGGGACCATCCACCAGCCGCTTCTGTCGCGGTCGTGCAGGCGCTTGATCGAGACCGCGATATAGACCCAGACGAACAGCACTGTCCCGCTGGCCTTGACCAGCAGCGTGGGCAATCGGGCAAGGGTCAGCGATCTGTAGCTGTCCGGGTCGAACACCCGGAAGATGTCGTCGACATTGAAGCCAAACCCGTCCTTGCCGCCGAGCCCTGCCGAGATCACCAGCGCGGCCAGGAATATCATCCAGCACACGATGATCAGCGCTGCGAGCCAGAACTTGGCCCGGTTGACGCGGCCCTTGAAGCCGAACAGGTAATTGGCCCAGTCCATGAAAAACTCCGGACAGCAGCAATGTTTCGCGGCCCGGAGTTTTGTCGGCGTCAGATCGAAATTGGTTCGATCAGTCCCGCAGCAGCTCGTTGATGCTGGTCTTGGCGCGGGTGCGCTCGTCGACGCGCTTGACGATCACGGCGCAGGCGGTGGCAGGTCCTGGCTGGCCGTTCTTCAGCGGCTTGGCCGGCAGGGTGCCCGGCACCACGACGGCATATTCCGGGACCTCGCCGACGAAGATCTCGCCGGTCTCGCGGTCGACGATCTTGGTCGAGGCGCCCAGGAACACGCCCATCGACAGCACCGCGCCCTTGCGCACGATCACGCCCTCGGCGACCTCGCTACGCGCGCCGATGAAGCAGTCGTCCTCGACGATCACGGGCTCGGCCTGCAGCGGCTCGAGCACGCCGCCGATGCCGACGCCGCCGGAGATGTGCACGCGCTTGCCGATCTGGGCGCAGGAGCCGACCGTCGACCAGGTGTCGATCATGGTGGCCTCATCGACATAGGCGCCGAGATTGACGAAGGAGGGCATCAGCACGACGTTGCGGGCGATGAAGGCCGAGCGGCGCACGATCGCGCCCGGCACGGCGCGGAAGCCGGCGTCGCGGAAGCGGTTCTCGCCCCAGCCCTCGAACTTCGAGGGCACCTTGTCCCACCACGAGGCCTTGCCCGGGCCGCCCGCGATCTGGCCCATGTCGTTGAGGCGGAACGAGAGCAGCACCGCCTTCTTCAGCCACTGATTGACCTTCCACTTGCCGCCGGCCTCGCGCTCGGCGACGCGGGCTTCGCCCTTGTCGAGCAGCTCCAGCGCATGGTCGACGGCCTCGCGGACCTCACCCTTGGTCGAGGTCGAAATGCCTTCGCGGGCGTCGAACGCGGTGTTGACGGTGGTTTCGAGGGCGGACAGCGACATCGGGACAATCCTTGGGCGTATCGGGGATATGACGGGAATTTTGCAGGGCTTTTTCGGAATTTGGGGCTGCGGAGTCAAGGCAAACTCCCACGTCGTCCTGGCGCAGGCCCGGACGACGTGGGGAGAGATCAGGGCTTCAGCCGCTGCAAGAACCCGGTGAGATCGTCCGTGACGTGGTCGACATAGGCGGCGTCGCGGCCTTCGAGCTCCCAGGTCTCGCGCACCACCTCCTGGCTGCCGTCGGGCACCACCAGCACGGTGGTCATGCCGAGCTCATGCGGCACCACCAGATTGCGCGCGAGGTCCTCGAACATCGCAGCCTTCGACGGATCGACGTCGTGGAGCCTGAGGAACTTCTGGTAGGTCTGCGGCGCCGGTTTCGGCTCGAGGTCGGCGGCGATGATGTCGAACACGCCGTCGAAATGGTTGGAGATGCCGAGCCGGCCCAGCACCGCGTCGACATGATCGACCGAGCCGTTGGTCAGAATCAGCTTGCGCCCCGGCAGCTTGGCGATCGCAGCGCCCATTGTCGGATTCGGCTGCAACGGCGAATGGTCGATCTTGTGCACATAGGCGAGATAGTCGTCGGCCTGCACGCCGTGCTCGGTCATCATGCCGCGCATCGTGGTGCCGTAGCGCAGGTAATAGTCCTTCTGCAGCCGCCGTGCTTCCTCGGGCGAGATCTTCAGCCAGTTGCCGACGAACTCGCCGATCCGCGCATCGACCTGCTGCCACAGATTGACGTGATGCGGGTACAGCGTGTTGTCGAGGTCGAACACCCAGGTCTCGACATGGCCGAAGCTGCGGGGAGTTTTAGTCATGGCTTTCTCCGCGTGTCGTCCCTGCGAAAGCAGGGACCCATACGCCGTGCCGGTCATTATTGAGCAAGATGGGAGTAACCTTCGCTTGGGGACATAGACAACTGCAAAACGTAGGTCTGTGGTTATGGGTCCCTGCTTTCGCAGGGACGACGAAAGAAGCAGTCACGGCATCGCAAAGCGCAGCGTCTTGCCGCCGCTGGTCATGTCGACGGTGGTGAAGCCGAGCGCGATGAGGCCGCGGGTCGCGCAGTCGCCCTGCTCGTTGACCTCGAACTTGCTTTCGCGGGTGCAGAGCAGCACCGCGCCGCCCCAGTTCAGCGGCTTGTCCTTGATGCGGATGGCGCGGTTGTCGCCGTCGACGGCTTCCGCGAAGGAATAGATCTGCTTCGGCGTGCCCGACACGTCGGGGTGCAGGCATTTGCCGGGGTCGATCCGATACCAGCCGCGGCTGGTCACCATCTTGCCGTCGTCGGTCGCAACCGCGGCCATCACCTTGTGCGGCGTGTCGTTGCACCAGGTCAGTCCCGACGGCGAGGGCTTCTGCACGGCATCGACCATGGTGGTGAAGAAGTTCGGCGACTGCACGATGTCGCTGGCAAGCCCGCGGCTCTTGAGGAATGCGGAGAGCGCGCTCTGGGTCTTCGGCCCGTCGACGCCGTCGATCGGCGCCGCGTCATAGCCTGCGATCACCAAGAGGCGCTGGATGCCGGCGAGCCGCGCCTGCTCGTCGTCATACTCGCTGTCTTCGGCGAGATAGGCGACAAGATTGCCGTCATCGGTCTGCGTCGGCGTAATCTGGGTGAACTGCGCCGGTGTCTGGCCGGAGCGGCATTGCCGCGCGGCGGCGATCACGAAATTGTCCTGCGCGACGCAGAGTGTGTCGGTGCCGTTCTGCGGGATCGGCGACGCGCCGTAGACGCCGAGGGCGCGCGCATTGAGCAGCACGCGGTCCGCGGTGAGCGCACCCTGCACCACGACGCGGCAGGTGGCGGGATCGATCCGGAACCAGCCGCGCGTCGCTGTCGCGGCCTTGTCGTCGATGCCGATCGCGGCCTCGATCACATAGCTCATGCGGTTGCAGAGCTTGAGATCGGCATGCGCCGGCGCCGCCGAGAACAGGAACGAAGCCACAGTAGCAGGCAGCGGCATCAGAATGCGTGTCACTGCAGAGCGGTGACGTCGCGGCGTCCTCTGGTCGTCATGCCCGGGCTTGTCCCGGGCACCCACGTCTTTCTCTCGGCCGGCAAACAAGACGTGGATGGCCGGGACAAGCCCGGCCATGACGGCCCATATGCGCGTCGCCGTCCTTGCCATTACTTATGGATCAGCGTGCCGGTGCCCTGGTTGGTGAAGAGCTCGAGCAGCACCGCGTGCTGGGTCTTGCCGTCGATGATGACGACACCCTGCACGCCCTGTTCGAGCGCGTAGATGCAGGTCTCGACCTTCGGGATCATGCCGCCGGAAATCGTGCCGTCGGCGATCAGCTTGCGGGCTTCCTTGATCGACAGGTCCGGAATCAGCTTCTTGGACTTGTCGAGCACGCCGGGCACGTCGGTCAGCAACAGCAGGCGCTTGGCCTTCAATGCGCCCGCGATCGCGCCGGCAAAGGTGTCGGCGTTGATGTTCAGCGTCTGGCCGTCCTGCGAGGTCGCCAGCGGCGCCAGCACCGGGATCAGCTCATAGCCGATCAGCTGATTGAGCAGCGTGAGGTCGACCTTCTCGGGGTCGCCGACGAAGCCGAGATCGACCGCCTTCTCGATGTTGGAATCGGGATCGACCATGGTGCGCGTCGTCTTCGACGCCTTCACCATGTTGCCGTCCTTGCCGGAGAGGCCCACGGCCTTGCCGCCGGCCTCGTTGATGTAGCCGACGATCTGCTTGTTGACCGAGCCCGCCAGCACCATCTCGACGATCTCGATGGTCGCGGCATCGGTGATGCGCAGCCCCGCGGCGAATTCCGACTGGATGCCGAGGCGTTTCAGCATGGTCGCGATCTGCGGCCCGCCGCCATGTACGACCACCGGATTGATCGCGGTCTGCTCGAGCAGCACGATGTCGCGCGCGAACGCCTTGGCGGTGTCCTCGGCGCCCATGGCATGGCCGCCATATTTAATGACGATGGTTTCCTCGTCATACTCCTGCATGTGCGGCAGCGCCTCGGACAGGATGCGGGCCTGATCGAGCGGGCTGATGTGCTGGTCGGTCATGGGGCTGGTCTCACGTCAGCGGAGGGACGGGCGCGTTTCTATCTGATTGCCGGGCAGGGCGCAAAGCTGTCTTCAAACCTCTCCCACAAGGGGAGAAGGAAGGCAGTGATCACCGCTTCGGCCACATGGCCGAAACCGCCAGCACCAGCCAGCTCAGGATCAGCAGCGTTCCGCCGGTCGGAGCCGCCATCGGAAACAGGCCATGGCCGCCATATTGGCGTAGCGTGAGATCGCCCGCGAACAATGACGCCGCGATGACGAAGCCTGCCGCCGCCACGATGCCGAGCTTCAGATGAACGATCGCGCGCTCCGCGACCGCAATGGCTGCGATGGCGCCGGTGGCATGGAACAGCAGCATTGAGGACGCCGACGCCAGCCGCGTGGCATCCGGCAAATGGGCCGCGGCCGCCGCCAGCATCACGCCGCAGGCGCCCATCACGGCGGCAAGGCCGATCAGGAGACGGGATGCGCCGTTCATCGGCGCCGCTCCTCGATCAGGCGTACCATGGCGGCGCGGAGCTCCGGCATGCCGTCGCCGGTGCGCGACGAGGTCACCAGCACTTCGGGGAACGCGGCGGGATGTTTTGCGAGCGTCGCGATGGTTTCGGCGGTGACGGTCTTGAGTTCGCCGGCCTTGACCTGGTCGGCCTTGGTCAGCACGACCTGGTAACTGACCGCGGACTTGTCCAGCGTCTTCAGCACGTCGAGATCGACGTCCTTGATGCCGTGACGGGCGTCGATCAGCACATAGACCCGCGCCAGCGTCGCGCGCCCGAGCAGGAATTTGTGGATCAGCGCCGTCCACGACGCCACCTTGGTCTTCGGCGCCGAGGCGTAGCCGTAGCCCGGCATGTCGACGAGACGAATGTCCGCGTTTTCCGGGCCCTCAAAGAAGATCAGTTCCTGGGTGCGGCCGGGCGTGTGCGAGGTGCGAGCGAGCGCATTGCGGCCGGTCAGCGCGTTGATCAGGCTCGACTTGCCGACATTGGAGCGGCCGGCAAAGGCGACCTCGAGGCCGGTCATCGGCGGCAGCGTCTCGATCGAGGGCGAGGCCCAGATGAAGCGCCAGTCGCCGGCGAACAGCTTTCGCCCCTGCTCGATCAGCTCCGCATCAGGTTCGGCGGTCATGCGAAGGATCCCATTTCATCGTGGCCAGGCGAAAGCCCGAAGCGCAGCCTTGGCGTAAGACGACCCGCCCATCCGCGTCAACGTTTTGCTGGTCTCCAATATGTCGATGCCCGGCACGAGGCCGGGCATGACGCAGTGATAGAGCGGGCGCAGGAAGCTACGTCGGCTTCTTGGCGAAGGTCGACTTCAGATTGTCGAATAACTCCACCTTCACGCCGTTCTTGCGCATGATGAAGCTCTGCTGCAGCACGGAGAGCGTGTTGTTCCAGGCCCAGTAGATCACGAGACCCGCCGGGAAGCCGGCCAGCATGAAGGTGAAGATCAGCGGCATCCAGTCGAAGATCATCTTCTGGGTCGGATCCGGCGGCGCCGGGTTGAGCTTCATCTGCACCCACATCGTGATGCCCATGATGATCGGCCAGATGCCCATCACCAGATAGGCGCCGAAATGCGGTCCGAGCAGCGCGATCGGGTCGAACGGAATCAGCCCGAACAGCGTGAACAGATTGGTCGGATCGGGCGCGGAGAGGTCCTTGATCCAGCCGAAGAACGGCGCGTGCCGCATTTCGATGGTGATGAACAGCACCTTGTAGAGCGAGAAGAACACCGGAATCTGCAAGGCGACGGGAAGACAACCGGCGATCGGGTTGATCTTCTCCTTCTTGTAGATCTCCATCATCTCCTGCTGCTGCTTCACGCGGTCGTCAGGATAGCGCTCCTTCAGCGCCTGCAGCTGCGGCTGCACCGACTTCATCTTCGCCATCGAGGCGTAGGACTTGTTGGCGAGCGGGAAGAACAACAGCTTCACGATCACGGTCACCAAGAGGATCGCGATGCCGAAATTGCCGACCAGGCGATAGAACCAGTCGAGTGCCAGGAACATCGGCTTGGTGATGAAGTAGAAGTGACCCCAGTCGATCAGCAGATCGAAATGGTTGAGGCCGAGCTGCTTGTTGTAGCCGCCGAAGCCGACCAGCGGGAAGTTGAGGCCGACCGTGGCGGCCTCCTTCGCGCCGGCGAACAGCCGCGCGTTGGCAACGCCGGTGCCGCCGATCGGGATGGTCTGCGCGCCGAGCATGTAGTCGGCCCGATAGCGCTTGGCGCGCGGATCGGATGCCTGGTCGTTGGTAAGACGGGCCGTTTGCAGGGTGGCGTTGGTGTCCGGCAGAAGGGCTGTCGCCCAGTATTTGTCGGTAATGCCCAACCAGGCGTTGGTCACGTTGTCAAACTTGACGCCACGCGAGTCTTCGCCGGTCGGGATCTTGCTGTCGTCGATATTCTTGTAGGTGTATTCCTGCAGGCCCTGTTCGCCGAGATAGCCGATCAGGCCTTCGTGCAGGATCGCGTAACCGGAGACCGGCGGCTTGCCGCCGCGCGAGATCAGCCCGAACGGATACAGCGTCACCGGCGCGCTGCCTTGATTGATGACCTCGTCCTTGATGCTGAAGAGGTAGCGATCGTCGATCGAGATGGTGCGGCGGAAGGTCAGGCCCTGGCCGTTCTCATATTTCAGAACCACCGGCGTGCTCGGCGACAGGCTGTTCGACCCCTCCTGCTGCCAGACGGTTTCGGCGTCAGGCGTCTTCACCGACGAGCCGCTGGCGGTCAGCCACAGGAACTCGGCATAATAAGGCTCCGCGGTGCCCGACGGCGACAGCAGCACGATGGCCGGCGATGTCGGGTCGACCGTCTCGCGGAACTGGACCAGCGAAAGATCGTCGATCCGGGCGCCCTTCAGCGCAATGCTGCCGATGATGCGCGGGCTCTCGATCTTGATGCGCGGGCCGGCCGCGAGCGCCGTCTCGCGGCTCGCCACCGGAGCGTCGGCAGCAGGCCTGCCCGGTGCCGGGGAGGGCGTCGTTGCGCTTCCCGGAGCGGCGCCAGCAGCGGCACCAGGGGTCGCCTGCGGCGCCGGCTTCAACAGCTCGGCCTGGCGCTGCGCCTCGCGCTGCTTCTCCATCTGCGGCACGTTATAGAAATATTGCCAGGCGATCAGGACGAGGCCCGACAGAATGACGGCGATGATCGTGTTGCGGTTGTCGGACATCTCTTAGGGTCTCGTCATTCCATTCGGATTGGGCGCGCTTTTGTTACCTGCCTTGTTGGTACCCGTCTTGTTGGTACCATTCTTGGGCGCAGGCCGGTCGAGGCGGCGCAGCGCCGACCGCAGGTCGTCAATCATGGTCGCAAAGTCGCGGGTCAGCGCGTCACGACGGCCGACTAGCACATAATCATGGTGCGGCCGCATGAATACGGCATCGACCCGTCTTATCACTTCGCGAAGCCGGCGGCGGATGCGGTTACGCTCGGTCGCGGTGCCGTTCTTCTTGGTGACGGTATAGCCGACGCGGATCGGGCCCTGATCGTCGCGGCGGCGGCCCTGCAGCACAAAAGCTGCGGTATTCGCCCGTGCGCCATTGGCAACGGCGAGGAAATCCGCCCGCTGCCTTAGCCGATCCATAATGGGTATCTCCGGAGAGGAGACGTCCGGGCTCAGGCGCTCAGGCGCTTGCGGCCACGCGCGCGGCGCGCAGCGAGGACCTTGCGGCCGCCGGCCGTGGCGAGACGGGCGCGGAAGCCGTGACGGCGCTTGCGCACCAGTTTGCTGGGTTGATAAGTCCGCTTCACGGGTAATTCTCCGCTGACCGGGCAATTTGCCGTTGTATTGAGATGGAGTCCGATGATGCTGGCGGGCCCAAGCGAGCCGTTTACGGCCCCAAATGAGCCGCCCCCGGTCAAGAACCGGGCCATCGCGGACAGTTGGCGCGGCTTATAAGGGAGCGCCCTGTTTTCGTCAATGTCACAGGGCGTCGCAAAGAGGCTTCTTTGAAACGTCGCAATTGGGGCGAATATAACTGTTTTCGCGGGGTTTTTGACGGTGAGGAGCGCTTTGGGGCGTTTGGGGAACCGCCGACATTAGCGATCCGTAATTTGACCGGCTTGGGGGCCGGGCCGCATCTTCCGACCCCTAAGCCAAACAAGGCCTTATCTTGTGGCTCTAACTGACGATCAGGCGACCGCACAGAAGCAGCGGCCCAAGCCGCCCCTTCGGCTCGGGCTGTCGGGCAAGCTTTTGCTGCTGACGATCCCCCTGGTGATGATCGCCGGGCTCCTGATCTACGTGCCGGCCATCGCCAACTTCCGGATGAACCGGCTCAATGACCGCCTGGCGGCCGCCAACACCGCGGCGCTGGTGCTCGATGCCGCCCCCTCCGGCCTGGTGCCGGATTCGCTGGCGCGGCAGATCCTGACCAGCATCGGCGCCCGCGCCGTCGCCATCAAGCTCGGGCAGCAGCGCCGCCTGCTCGCCAGCGCCGACCTGCCGGCCGCGATCGACCATGATGTCGACATGCGGGCCATGACGGTGTGGTCGGCGATCGTCGATGCCTTCGAGATCATGCTCGAACACGGTGACCAGACCATCCGCGTGGTCGGACCCGCGCCGGGCCAGGCGCAATTCATCGAGGTCGTGATCGACGAGAAGCCGTTGCGGCAGGCGATGTACCGCTTCTCGCGCAACGTCCTGGTGGTCGCGCTCCTGATCGCCGGCCTGACCGCCGGCCTGGTCTATCTGGCGCTGCATTATCTGTTCGTCCGTCCGATGCGGCGGCTGACCGCGAGCCTGGTCGGCTTCCACGAGAATCCGGAGAGTTCGGCGCGAATCATCGTGCCCAGCCAGCGCGGCGACGAGATCGGCGTTGCCGAGCGCGAGCTGTCGGACATGCAGCGCGACCTCGTCTCGATGCTGCATCAGAAGAGCCGGCTTGCCGCGCTCGGGCTCGCCGTCTCCAAGATCAATCACGACCTGCGCAATTTGCTGGCGTCCTCGCAACTGCTGTCGGACCAGCTCGCCAGCGTGCCCGATCCGCGGGTGCAGCGCTTCGCGCCGAAACTGCTGCGCTCGCTGGAGCGCGCCATCGCCTTCTGCCAGTCGACCTTGTCCTATGGACGCGCGCAGGAGGCGGCGCCCGACCGCCGCGTGATCATGGTGGAGCCTGCGGTTGCCGAGGTGCGGGAATCGGCCGGACTTGCGACCGATGTCTCGATCACCTGGATCAGTGCGATTGAGCGCGGCCTCACCATCGACGCCGACCCGGACCAGCTGTTCCGCGTGCTGCTCAACCTGGTGCGCAACGCGACCCAGGCCCTGGAGAGCCGGCAGGACAGCGATGGCGGTGCCCAGCAGATCCGCATCACCGGCCGCCGCGAGGGGACGGTTGCGATCATCGAGGTCTCCGACACCGGCCCCGGCGTTCCGGCCAAGGCGCGCGAGCACCTGTTCGAGGCGTTCCAGACCTCCGGCCGCCCCGGCGGCAGCGGGCTGGGCCTTGCGATCGCCGCCGAGCTGATCCGTGCCCATGGCGGCCATATCCATCTGGTCGAGGGCACCATCGGCGCCACGTTCCAGATCTCGATCCCGGATCGCCCGGTGGAACTGCTGTCGGTTCGCAGCGAGCGGGCGAGGGCGTGAGGCCATTCCGGTAACCCAGGGCGGCTAAAACCGCGGCCGAAATTGGCGCTTGCAGACCTTGCCAACCGGACCGGGAGCCTGTAGCTAGAGCGCTCTTTCGCGACGTTCCGGGGCTCCCGGAGCCGTGCGGGCTTTAGGCCCACCTGCGAAAATGCGCCCGTAGCTCAGCTGGATAGAGCATCAGACTACGAATCTGAGGGTCGGACGTTCGAATCGTTCCGGGCGCGCCATTCGGCTTTGTTTTCATTGAAGTTTCGCGTTGCGTGTCGCGCTCGCTTCTGGCCGGAGCGGGAGCGACGCCGTTGACCGCCGGCGCCCGGCTTGGCGCGACGATCAAATACTTGTGCGACGCAGTATGATTTTATTGCATTGCAACAAAATGGGGCTACGTGTGCTGCTCGAGTCCTATCGAGGAGCCTTCAAGTGACCAAGATTTCTCTATCCATCGTAGCCGCCACCCTCGCGATCGCGAGCGCGACCGTCGCATCCGCTGCGGAACGTCCGACTTTCGAAGCCGCGGGCCTGCCGATCTCGCCGGTGCAGGCCGGTGTGCTTGGCGCCGCCAATGTCCACGAGCAGGCGCCGATAGCCGCGACGTCGGCAACTCCGCATCAGCTCAGTGTTCTGACACCGCGAAGCAAGATCACGACCGCGCGGGCTTCTGTCCGGACGGACCGCGCGTTGCACTGACTGGCACGGCTGGTCCAACTCCAGAAAGCCCGCGACCACGTCGCGGGCTTTCTCATATGTGAGGTGTGCAACGGCTGCCTCCGCCCTCGCTCGCACGCTTGGACAGCCGCAAGGCCTCGATATTGTCGACTTACGAACGCTATCGACGCAGGTGATGGCGAGGGCCATCCCGTAGAAACCCTGCTTGCGCTCGTCCGACCGTTGAGAAAAAATAAGGCCTTTTAGGCTATAGGCGACAGAACGTTTTATTCATTTTGTCCGTCCATTTGAACCGGCGGGTCATCTCTCATGTCGAGTGAGATCTCAGACGCCATTTTCCTGGCGGCGGTGTATCTGGGTGTCGTTTACAGTACACGCATCCTCGAGACGTGGTGGCCGATTGCAGACGTTCCCGGCTCCGAGTTTCGTGATGATTGGTTAGCTGTCATCGTGAGCATCGGATTGGAGAACCTGCTCGCTCCGATCGCGGCCATCAGCGTGGGCATCATCGCGAGCTATACCGGGCTTGGCTGGATCAAGTTACCGACCGAGGGTTACTGGTGGTACGCCTCTCTCGCGTTCGTCGTGGTGGCACTCGATCTCTACAAGTACACGTTCCATCGTCTTCAGCACGCGATCCCGTTCCTTTGGGCGATGCACTCGTTCCATCACAGCGCGAATGCCCTGACGTTCATTACCGCCGGCCGACATTTCTGGCTGGAGAGAGTGCTGTCTGACGCCTTTCTTCCAATTCTGGCGATCCTGTTTCGGGTCCCGCCGGATATGGCGGTTGCCGCGGGATTTATCTTCTTCGTCCCCGATGCGTGTGCGCATCTCAACGTCCGCATCCCGCTCGGCCGTTTCGTGACATGGGTCAACAACCCGCAATGGCACCGGATCCATCACTCGGTCCATCCCGAGCACCGGGACAAGAATTTTGCTGCGTTCTTTCCGCTGCTGGACATTCTGTTCGGCACGGCGTGGGTGCCGAAGCCGGACGAGTATCCTGCGACAGGACTTGTGCCTGCCGAACGGGTGGACATCATCAACAGCGTGATCTGGCCGATCCGGCATCTTCGGCATGGGGAGTCAAAGAATGAACTGGGTTAAAGGTATCCTGCTGTTCTTCGCCTTGCTGCTGGGCTACGCCGACCTCGTGTCGACGAATCTGATTTTGACTCTCGGACTGGGCGAGTTGAACCCGTTCATGCATCTGGCTCAGACATGGTTCGGCGTATGGTGGCTGGTCCCCAAGCTCGGTTTGACGTTCCTCATCACGTGGCTGCTTTGGCGCAGCAACAACGTCTACAACATCGCTCTCGTCGTCGCCTTCTGCTGTACGCCTGTCCTGAATAATCTTGTCATCATCGCGGGTACGAACTGAGCCGGCCGCTTCGTCTCATTGCCGGAACCGGCGAAGCTCTTCTGTCGTCCGGCGCATGTTGCTGCAAGCACGATGAAACAGAACCGCGCGCGGCGCGGGACATGAGTTCGGGTATTTTAGAACGATAAGAGTTTTTCCATGGGTGATATTGAGGGGGTACAACCTTGTCCGCCCGGCCCGGTTTCGGCACTGGCCGCGCGCGCTTTCCCTCACCAATACTCTGAAGCCGCAGAGGCCAGGAGCCTCTGGATCATCATCGCGGCGCTCACCGGAGTTGCCGCCGCCGGGCTCGTTCTGTCGGGACTTCGGGTCTCATTCAACCCTGTGATCGTCGTCGGCTTCCTGGCATTGGTCGGCCTCAATCTGGTCTACACCAGGATCAGGCCCAACAGACGCATCGCGTCATTTGCCCTCACCTGCGCGCAACTGGTTGCGTTCACCAATGTCGGAACGGTTCTCAGCTATCTTGCTGCCTCCGCCGCATTTCCGCTGGTCGACAACGCGCTCGCGGCGGCCGATTCCGCGATCGGCTTCGATTGGCTCGCATTCTTCAACTGGGTGAAACTGGGGCATCCTAACATCGGTTGGGCGCTCGATATCATCTACGATACGCTCTTCATTCAATTCGGCGTCCTGCTTGTTGTGCTGAACACGGTCGGAAAGCTCGAAAGGGCAAGAGAGCTCGCCTGGCTCTTTGTGATCACGCTGCTGATGATCCTTCCGTTGTCGATGGTGCTGCCCGCAGAGGGAGCCTGGGCACATTACGGTGTGTCACATTTGACGAGCGCCTATTACCTGGCTGACTTCTATGCGATCCGCGACGGATCCATGAGAGTCATCGATCTGTCCAGGATCAACGGCATCATTCAATTTCCTTCGTTCCATGCAGCGCTTGCACTGATCCTCATCCTGTCGAGCCGGGGCACTTTCCTGTTCGTCGTCTTTCTCCCGCTCAACGTTCTCATCATCGTATCGGCGCTGACCGCCGGCGGTCACCATCTGAGCGATATTGTCGTCGGGCTGGCCACCGTGCCTGCGGCCATGCTGGTGTTGCGGGCGCGCAAACTTTCGTCCTAGAGCAGCTTCGGTTCTGATTGAATCGGAACCGAAGCTCTGGATTCTTGTCTTGACGCGTTTTCTTCACGCGAACCGGCGTCCACTTCGCTCGAAAACGCTCTCGCTCGCAGAACCTGGCCGCCCTGTCCGGCGACAAACACTCTGGAATGACGGATGATCGCGTCCAGCGGTTGGGAGATCGAGTGATGTCGGACAGGACCGTGCTCGCCTGCATCGTCGGTAGTGCCCTGATCCTGGGGCCCCTGGGTGCGACCGTGCATGCGCAGACGCCATCGAGCTGCAAGGAGCCGCGGGCGGGCACCAGCCGCGTCCCGATGCTGTCGCCGCCGCTCGCCAATGTGGTGACGGGCAAGGGACGGCTGCAATTCTACTCGGCGCCGAATCTTCACTGCCCGATCGGCGGCGTGTTCGTCATTCCGAATGACGAGCTCGTCGCCTATGCCCAAACCGATGATGGCTGGTCGTCGGTGATGTATCTCAATCCGGGGACGGGCAACGACGTGTCGGGTTGGGTGAGGTCGGCGAGACTGAAGGTAACCGGGACCATCGCTCCAAAGTAGCACGTGACCGGGATCGCAGCGGATGCTGCATGACAGCGATCGGCGAGCCGGCCGCGACGCATGGGCGTTGAGGCCTCAATGGATCGCCGCATACATGATCTTCTCCTCGGTGGCTTCGATCGCGGAGAATTCCTCGACCACCTTGCCCTGGCGCGAGACCAGGATGCGGTCGGAGAGGGCCATGATCTCGGGCAGATAGGATGAGATCACCACCACCGCCTTGCCCTCATCGGCGAGCTGGTTGATCAGCTCGTGGATCTCGACAATGGCGCCGACGTCGACGCCGCGCGTCGGCTCGTCGAAGATGATCAACTCGGGCTCCTGCACCAGCGACTTGGCGATCACCACCTTCTGCTGATTGCCGCCCGAGAGCTCGACCACCTTGGCTTCGTCGCCGATGGCGCGGACCTTGAGCCGCTGCGTCCAGGTCTTGCCCACCGTGTTGGTCTCGCGCCGCGACAGCATCATCCGGCCGGCGGGAAACTTCGAGAGCAGGCCGAGATAGATGTTGCGGGCGATCGAGGCGGTCTCGAAGAAGCCCTCGACCTTGCGATCCTCGGTCACATAGGCGATGCCGGCTTTGACCGCCGGCGCCGGAACCCGGTAGCGCACCGGCTTGTCATGCAGCAGGATCTCGCCGCCATGGAAGAAGTCGCGCTTCAATACGCCGGATACGATCTTGAAAGTTTCGGTGCGGCCCGCGCCGACCAGGCCGAACACGCCGGTGATCTGCCCGGCAAACACCGACAGCGAATTGTTCTTCACCATCGGCGCCATTTTGAGATTCTGCACCGTGAGCACACGCGCGCCGGCGGGCCGGACGCTGGACTTCCTGGCGCCGTAGAGCGTGTTGGAGAGGTCGCGTCCGACCATCGCCTGCACGATCGCGGCGCGGTCGAATTTCGCCGCATCGTCGGTGACGACGTGCCTGCCGTCGCGCAGCACGGTGATCCGATCGGCAAGCAGCAGGGCCTCTTCCAGCGCGTGCGAGATGAAGATGATCGAGACGCCGCGCTTCTTGAGGTCACGGACGAGGTCGAAGAAATACTTCTTCTCTTCCGGCGTCAGTGACGCGGTCGGCTCGTCGAAGATGATGACCTTGGCCTTGTGCAGGACCGCGCGCGCGATCTCCACCATTTGCTTCTTGGCCGCGCCGAGCCCGCCCACGGTCGCGGTCGGCGTCACGTCGAAATTGAGCGACTGCAGGAATTGCTGGGCGGCGATGTAGATGCCGCGCAGCCGGTTGTAGAACTTTTCCTGCCCGAGAAACAGGTTCTGCGCCACGGTCATGGTCGGCACTAGGCTGTTCTCCTGGAACACCATGGCGATGCCGAGATTGCGGGCCTCGAGCGGCGTGCGCGGCGCGACGTCGGAGCCGTCGACCGTCATGCTACCCGACGTCAATGTCACGACGCCGGCCATCACCTTGGTCAGCGTCGACTTGCCGGCGCCGTTCTCGCCGACCAGCGCGTGGATCTCGCCGCGGCGCAGGTCGAAGTCGACGCCCTCGATGGCGGGCACGCCGGCGTAGAGCTTGGTGGCCTTGCGCAGGGACAGCACGGTGTCGCTCATGAGCCTGTCTCCTCGGCAAGCCCGGCGAGGGGCAGTTTCAGCACGCGGCCCGGTCCCTTGGCGATCAGCACAAGGTCGCTGCCCAGCTCGAGCGCTGCGACGACGCCGTGATTGACGCCGTCGACCCGGCTATGCAGCGAATAGAGCGGCTTGCCGTCTTCGCCGAGCCGGATCACGAGGCCGTAGGAGCGCGGCGGCGCCCACGGCTTGATGACGCCCATCGTCTTGATGTGCGCGCCCTGCATCGGCTCCTTGAACGAGAAGCCCGAGCGCAGCCGCGGCGCCACCCAATAGGCCGGGTCGATTTCGGCCATCATGCGGCGCCGGTAGGCCGGCTCGCGCAGCACGAACTCGATCAGCTGGGTACGCGCGGTGAACGCGGTGAGCCAATAGCCGCCGCCCGCGGCCTTCGACAGCCGCGACGGATACACGGGCAGGTGGCCGAGCATGATCTGCGGCGCCCTGCCGTCTGCGATGAGGACGAGACGATGCCGCCAGCTCTCGCTGACCAGGATTCCATCGCCGCGCGCGCAGACGCCGAACGCGTAGCCGAGTTTTGATGCCAGCGGCTTCACCGAGCGGGTCCTGGGATCGAGCCGGAACACGCGGCCGCTCCGGTTGAGCTCCATCAGGTCGCGCGCCCAATCGTCGACGCCGCATGTTGTCGAGCCGTCGGTCGCGATCAAGCCTCCATCGTCCGCCGGCGATAGTGCGTTGATCGCATTGAAGGCGGCGTCGCTGAACGTCACGCTTGGCTCGCCCGATGAGGGATTGGCGTAGAGGCGCACCTCGCGGCCGCCGAGTGCGACTGCGATGCCGCCGTCGGTGAGCATGCAGAGCGCCGAGATCGGCTGCTCGAAGCTGCGCAGCTCGGTCGCGGTACTGCCGTCGAGCCGCAGCAGGCGCCGTCCGTCGGCGACATAGAGGTTGCGGCCATCGGTTGCGAGATCCTCGGGCGCCTCGCATTCCAGCAGGGTGGTCGCGGCCTCCAGCTTCTGGTTCGGCTTGAGCGCGCCGTCGAACGACGGCACGGTGATGGTGGCCTCGCCGCGGCCGAGGAAGCGGTTGGCGAATTCCCTGACGGCCGCGATCACGACGCTTTCCCCCAGCGCTTGTCATACTGCACGAAGTTCGGATCCGCGTTCTCCAGTCTGTACCGGCCGATCCGGTTGTTCATGATGCCGCCGAGATAGAGATAGCCGCGATGCTCGCGCATCGAGGTGATCATCGGGTGGTTCTCGCCGCGCAGGTCCCAGAACGATTCGAGGATCTTGCCCTGCTCGTTGAACTTGACGACGCAGCCGGTGTTGATGTTCGGGAACAGCCATTCGTCGACCGGGACGCGCTTCGCCATGCGGCGGCGGAAGCCCGGCATCTTCCAGGCGAGGTCGAGCGAGGGGCTGCGCATGCCGACCAGCGCCAGCCAGTAATTGCCGTCGGAGGCGAGGTTGATGTTATCAGGGTAGCCCGGCAGATTGTCCATCACCACCTCGACCTGGCCTTTCTTCGGCCCTGCGAACCACAGCCGCTTGATCGAGCAGCCGAAGGTTTCGGCGAACAGGATCGACTGGCCGTCGCTGGCGACGCAGATGCCGTTGGGGAATTTGAGGCCGCGCAGCGCCGTATGCGTGGCACCGGTCTTGGTGTCGTAGCAGATGATGCGGCCATTGCCGCGCGCCTCGAGGCCGTCGATCGGCCATTCGTCCATCTCGTAGCGCACCGTGGCTTCCGAGAAGAAGATCAGGCCGTCGTCGGTGATGTCGAGGTCGTCGGCGAGCCGCAAACGGCTGTCGTCATTCACCGAATGCATGCTGCGATTGGTCTCGTCGGTCGCCTTCTCCACGGTGCCGTCGGGCGTGATCCGGTACAGGCCCATGCCGCCGATGCAGACATAGAGATTGTCTTGCCGGTCGAACGCCATGCCGAGCGGCTGACCGCCGATATGAGCGAACACCTCCATGCGCTGATAGTCGGGCGCGAAGAAGCGCATGATGTCGCCGTGGCGCGAGCCGGCGTAGAGATTGTTGTTGCGGTCGAGGATCACGTCCTCCGGCGCCTCGATGCGGCCGAGGCCGATCAGTTCGACGTCGCGCAGCTTGTCGTTCTGCTCGAACGGGCCGCCCTGGCCGATCTCGGTGGCCGGGGGCGGCGGCAGCGCGTGATAGGTCGGCGCGACATAGACCTTGCTGATGATGCGGGTGCGGTTCTTCTGCCAGCGGATGTCGACCATCGCGGCGATCAGCAGGATGCCTGCGAGCGCCATGCGGTTGATGCCGCCGCGCGCATTGAGCGTGGTCAGGCCGTTGGTAATCAGGAGCACGATCAGCACGCCGACCAGCGATTTGGCGACCGAGCCCTTGCCGCCGCCGAGCGTGATGCCGCCGAGCACGGTCGCGGTCAGCACGATCACCTCGAGGCCGACGCCGATGTCGCCGCCGACGGTGCCGAGCCTGGCTGCGAAGAACAGCGCGGCGATGCTGGTCAGCACGCCGCTCGCGACGTAACAGAGCGCGATGGTGCGGCGAACCGGAATCCCGGAATTGTAGGCCGACCGGCGCGAGCCGCCGATCGCGGTGATGTGCCAGCCTGGGCGCAGCCGCGTCATGAAGATATGGCCGAAGATCGCGATCGCGATATAGACCAGCGCGACGCTCGGAACGCCGAACACGTCGCCGCCGCCGATGAAATTCCAGGACGGGATGTCGGGAAAGGCCGCGGCGATCGAATTGGAGTAGCGCTGGATCAGGAGGTCGAACGCCGAGCGGTAGATGATCAGGGTGATCAGCGTAGTGATGAAGGCGCGTAGCCTCAAGTATCCGATCAGGACGCCGTTGACGGCGCCGAGCAATGCGCCGCAGGCGAGGGTGGCGATCACCACCGCAGGTACCGGCCAGTTCAGCACGTCGAGCAGATAGAGCGCGCAGAAATCCGTCAGCGCGAAGATCGAGCCGACCGACAGATCGATGCCGCCGACGATGACGACCAGCGCCATGCCGAGCCCGATGAAGCCGATCTCGCCGGCCTGCCGCGCGGTGTCGGCAAGGCTCGCCGGCGACAGGAAGTGATCGATGGAGCGGCTGAGCGCGAAGCCGACGATCAAC
The DNA here is from genome assembly GCF_947648125.1 of uncultured Bradyrhizobium sp. Lineage (GTDB taxonomy): Bacteria > Pseudomonadota > Alphaproteobacteria > Rhizobiales > Xanthobacteraceae > Bradyrhizobium. The sequence continues at coordinate 32,983 of NZ_CANSMR010000007.1, forward strand.
AGCAGGATCACCGGAATAGCGGTCTCGGTCCAACGCTTCGACAGGATCTCGCCGAGGAGATGATCCGGCCAATAGCGGTAACGCAGGCTCGTCAGGGTATCGCGCATCGGCATTCCAGCAAGGCGTTCGATTTCGGGAGATGAACGTCCCGGGCGGGATGCACCCGGGACGTTCAGCGGGAAATGGCCGGGCTATTTCTTCAGGTCACTGAGATTCCAGCACGCGGTCTGGCTGTCCGCGTTCTCCTTGGTGATCGGAATCAGCGTCGTGTATTCCGAACCCTTGATCGAACCAGCCTTGGCGCCCGACGACAGCAGCCATTTGATGGTGCCTGCCATCTGCGCGGCCTGGGTCGGCACGTCGTAGCTCAGGTTGAGGTCGAAGGCGCCGGACTTCACGAGCTCGCAGGCGCCCTTGCGCTCGCCGCCGCCGGAGGTTGCGACGAACACCTTGCCGGTCAGACCGGCTTCCTTCACCGCCGCCGCGGTGCCGATGTCCATGCCGTCCCAGAAGCCGACGATGCCGCAGAGATCGGGATTCTGCTTCAGCACCGTCTGGGTGATCGCCTTGGCCTTCGCCGCATCCCAGTCGGCGGCCTGGCTCGAGACCACCTTGATCTCCGGATGCTTGGCGAGCACGTTCTCGACGCCCTTGAGCGTGTAGGCGCTGGCGGCGGCCGACAGCGCGCCCTGCACGATGGCGATTTTGTTCGACTTGCCCTGGCAGGCCTTGACCACGGCTTCAGTGTCCTTCTCGCCGATCTCGATCCAGTTGGCGCCGACGAAGGCCGAAGAGCGATAGGCCGATCCCATGTTGATCTGGATGACGTAGATGCCCTCGTTCTCGGCGCGCTGCAGCAGCTTGGCGTAGGTCTGCACGTCCGGATTGTGGATCACCATCACGGCCGGCTTCTCCGAGATCAGCGAGGTCACCGCCTGCGCGCCGGCATTGGTGTTCCAGTTGGGATCGCGGATCTCGAACTTGACGCCGAGGGGCTCGAGCTCCTTCTTCATGCCGGCGTACCAACCCTCGGTGAGGTCGAAGTTCATGGCGACCGGAACGTAGGCCACCGTCTTGCCGGCGAGCGCCTCCTTGAACGGCTTCTGGAACGGCTCGTCCAGGCCCTGCTGGGCCAGAGCCGGGGCGGCGGTGGCCGCGAGCCCGAGTGCTGCGGCGATTACCTTTGCAGTCCTGACAGCGTACTTCATTGCTTCCTCCTTGGTCGTGATTGATCGTTCTTCGATTTGGTTCAGATGTCGCCCTGCTGTGCCGTTTCTTCGTTGCGCGGATTCAGGAATGAATCCGTGATGACGGCGAGCAGCAGGACGACGCCCTTGACGAGGTTTTGTCCGGCGTAGGAGATGTCCATGATGGTCATACCGTTCAGCATGGTGCCGATCAGCAGCGTTCCGATGATGACGTTGAGCACGCCGCCGCGACCGCCCGACAGCCCGATGCCGCCGAGCACGACGACGAGAATGACGTCGTAGATCAAGGTCGAATTGAAGACCCGGGTCGGCATCGAGTTGACCGACGCCGCCATCACCAGGCCTGCGAAGCAGCCGATCAGGGCCGCGACGACATATTGCAGCACGATGATCGGCCGCGAGGGGATGCCGGTGACGCGGGCCGCATAGGGATTGTCGCCGATCGCGTAGATATAGGCACCCCAGCGTGTCTGGCGCAGCAGGAAGGCGACCATCACGCAGGCGATCGCGAACATCACGATCGATGTCGGGATACCGGCGATGGTGCCTTGTCCGAGCCGCTCGAATCCCTTCATGCCGTCGCTCCACTGCACGACGTCGAGTTGAAACAGCGCGGCCTGTCCGAGGCCGGCGAGCAGCAGGCCGGTCGCCAGCGTCGCAAACAGCGACGGCACCTCGGCGTAGGCGATCAGCCAGCCATTGACCAGGCCGAACGCGATCGTGAGCAGCACGGCCGTCAGCAGCGAGGCCGGCAGCGAATGGCCGTTCTGCACCATTTGCAGCACGAGCCCCGGAGGCACCGCGAGGGCTGCGATCAGCGAGATGTCGATGCCGCGGCCGATCACGACCAGCGCCATGGCAAGCCCGAGGATGCCGAGCACCGCCACGTTCTGCAGCAGCGTCAGCATGTTCTCCGGCGTCAGAAAGCCGCGCAGGAAAATCGAGAACGCCAGGAACAGCACGGCGAATACGGCGAAGACGATCTCCTGTTGATTAAACCGCAATCGCTTCATTGCCTCGTCCTTCCTGCTTCTATGGCTGCGCCGCCGGCCTGGATCTCGTGCGCGAGCCGGTCGCGACGCGGCCGGGCCGCGTCCTGCCGGCGACCGCGGCGTCGACGAAGGCGCCGACGGCGTTGATGTAGGCCTCGATCGAGGTGCCGCGTCGGCGGTACTTCGCGCGCTTGACGTACCAGTCCTGCAGCAGCGGCTTGATCAGCGAGGCCGTCAGCGTGACCTGGTCGATGGCGAACACCCCGCTGGCGACGCCCTGCTTCAGGACGTCGGCGATGATCTTCTCGGTCATCACCTCCATCTCGATGGCGCGCTGGCGCTCCGCGGGCGGAAACGATTTTGCTTCCATGAAGGAGAATACGAACCAGGGCTGCATCGCCTCGCTCATGCGAACATGGGTGGCGATGATCCAGTGCAGGTGCTTGCGCGCATCCTGCTTCACGCTGGCGGGCGGAGCGGTGAGGACCTCGGCGGCCGTTTCGGCGACCTCGCCGAGGATCATCGAGAGCAGCGTCGGCTTGCTGTCGAAATAGGTATAGAGGCCGCCCATGCTGAGGCCGGAGGCCTCCGCGAGCTGGCGTAGTGTGGTGGCGTGAAAGCCGTGCTTGTTGGAAAGCGTGAGCGTGGCGCCGATGATGCGCGTGAGGTTCGGAACGGCGAGATGCGGCTTCTGGACCCGGACGGAATCCCGATGACGTTCGAGGATGCGTGCGCAAAGCACGTCCATCGCGAACGCATTCGTCCCCGGCCGCTGACGCGCGAGACCCACGTTGCCTCCCTGGCTATGTCCCCGGACCGCTTCATCTGGTTGCCGGTCCGGGCCGGGCTTTGCGCCCTTGCTTAATTCCTAGCCCACGAACTGCCGTTCGGAAAAGGGGGATGATCAATTTTTCTGAGAGAGCGCTCGCTCGTTTTTTGACCCGCGCCGTTCTGCTTGCCCTGCGCCCGGTGCCGCTCCGGCGCGGTTCGGGAACTTTTCGCGCTGAAAGGTCAGCACAAATTCCGGGCACTCCGGCCGACCAGGTTGCCGGTTAGACGGCCGTCACATTCCAGATATAAGAACGCAGGCTCGCTGGCTGGAAGGCCAACCCGCACAGACATAGACATGCTGGCCGAATTTCACCCACGGTCACTTTGGGCCGAAGCAAGGTTATGACGGCAGTTGGATCACATGGTGCACGCGCGGGCGCTGCGATCGGCGCTGACGCTCCGGGAGCCTCCGCAACGTTGCGGTATCTGTTCGGGATTTGTGCTGCGCTCCTGATCGGCAGCATCTGCGCGGTTGCCGCGCAGCAGCGCGACACCGTCGCGGCATCCGCAGCGATCGAATTCAACATCCCGGCCCAGCAGCTTGCGAGCGCACTGCAGGCTTATGGCGAACGAACCGGCGTTCAGGTGCTCTATGAGAGCAATTCTGCGACGGGACGGAAGTCGACGTCGGTCGAAGGCAGCCTCACGCCCGAGGATGCATTGAATCTGCTGCTGACGGGAACCGACCTGAAGGTCCAGTACATTCGTCCGGATGCCATCACGCTTGCTTCGCGCGCCGTGCGCGCCGACCATCCGCCGGCGAGCCCGCTTGCGACCGCGGATCTGTCGCTCGGCACGTTGCAGGTGCGGGCGAGCAGTGACGGCAACGACACCGGCGCGCTGCGCGACTACAGCGAAAGCCTGCAACTCGACCTTCAAAAGGCGCTGCAGAAGAATATCGGGTCTCGCGGCGGCAGCTATCAGCTCATTGTCGATCTGTGGATCGACCCCTCGCGCACGATCCAGCGAACCCAGCTGTTGCGCTCGACCGGCGATCAGAAGCGCGATGCCGCCGTCACCGCGGCGCTGCAAGGATTGACCGTCAGCCGAACGACGCCCGCGAATGCGTCGCAGCCGGTGCGGATCGCGATCCGGGTGAAGTCGTTCCAATGAGTGCCAACGACACCAGCGGAGCGGATGGGGTGCGCGACGCAAGTCCGATGACGCTGCTGTTTCATCCCGAGGATCCGGGCGCGTGGACCTCGGGCGAGGTGCTGCGTCTGCTCCTGGTGCCGGCGATCGCAGCCCTGTTGTTCGTCGGGGGAATCTACTGGATCCGGCTGCAGCCGCCGGCTGGACCGGCAAGCCGGGAGCAGAGCTCGATCGTCCAGGTTCGGTTGCTGCCGAGCCCGTCGCCTGCGCCGATTCCGGTTGCGCCGGTGTCGCAGCCGCAAACCGCGACCGTCGCCAGCCGGACCGACGTGTCACCGGAGAACTCCGAACCGCCGCTCGACAATCTGACCGCGGCCGCGGCGCGGGAGCCGATGCCGGCGGAGCCGGCCGTGCCGAGCTTGCGTCCGACGCCGTCGCCCGCCGATGCGCCGCCCAACAGTGCCGCCGTGAAATTTCAGCAGGCGCTGCTTCGTCATGTGGCACGCTACCAGCGCTATCCGAACGCGGCGCGGCTCGGTCGGCTGCACGGGGCGGTCGAGACGCTGTTCTCCATGCAGCGGGACGGCACCCTGCTCGAGGTCTGGGTCAAGACCAGCTCCGGGCAGGCCGTGCTCGACAAGGCTGCGGTGGACGCGATCCGGCGGGCGCAGCCGCTGCCGTCGATCCCGTCGGCGCTGCCCGACCGGCTCAATATTCAGATCACCCTGGTCTTCGACCCAGCCTGATTCCGATGCGTGGTCCCGTTCGGCTTCGCAGGCGCGAGCGGCAGTTCATTGCTTGGATGTGACCGCGATGCACCAGCTTCCGTGTCGTTCGGTGTCGACTTGTTGCCGTCATAAATGTGTTGTGCGTGGCCGTTACGAGATGGGCAGCTTCAAGAACAATTCAATCTGGATATCGGGCTGGTGTCTGGGAGGCCGCGGAACGTGGCTGAAATCAATCGAGTGCGGCTGCGGGGCCAGCTTGCAGATAATTACGACGGCCTCGTCAAGAAATTGACCCGCCGTCTGGGATCGTCGGACTTCGCCTACGAAGCCCTGCACGAGACGTTCCTGCGGCTGGAGCGGGTCACTGACGCGGTGCCGATCCGCAGCCCCGCCGACTATATCTTTCGTATCGCGATCAACATCGCCAGGGATCGCCAGAAGGCGCAGAATCTCCGCGTCAGCGCGGCCGAAATCGATTCATTGCTCGACGTCAGCGACGACGGACCGAGCCCGGCGCGAATCGTCGAGGCGCGCTCCGATATCGATGCTTTCAAGCGTGCCTTGGCCGAATTGCCGCAGCGGCCGCGCGATGTTCTTTATAGCATTACGATCGAGGGACGGACGCCGAGCGATGTGGCGACCCGCCTCGGTGTCAGCGTGCGAACGGTGGAAAGCGATTTGAAGTTGGCTCTGAGCCATTGTGCCGATTGCCTCGATTATACTCTGATCCGTCGTCTCGGCGGTCCTCGTCCCCGTTCGTGATCGAATTCGCCGTGGCCGCGACGCGCGCCGTCACGCGCAGCGGGCCGTCGAAATTTGTTGCAGGAATTATTTCCAACAACTGCAGGCGCTTGACCTGAAATAAGGGGGCACAAGCTGCAGGATTTTCAACCTCTGTTCTGCGGGATAGCGGGCTTTCCGTCGTCTATAGGGTAGAGAGCGATCTCATAAGGACCGTTTGGGTGCCTGGGAAAGGTTCGCTGGAAGTGTTGAGCAGCTTGAAAACACGTTCAGACCTGATCGGCCCGGCATGCGATCATCGCGCCGCCTTCCGGCGTGCGATGCGGCGCAAGCTGCGGTTGCCGGATGTTTCTGCTTGCGTTGTGCGCAACGGCCGATTGCGGTGCCCTGCTGCCGTCGGAATCGTCTATATAGCGACCTTCGCTATGTGCTCGACGCGATCGGGAGGTTGAGGTTTGGCGAGCAGGGTGATGAGCAATCTGTCGTGACCGAGCCGACCCGCACTTCCGGGCCCGATCCGTTGCTGGATGAGGCGCTTGACTGGGTTGTTCGGCTGAAAGCCGGCGCGCCGACGCGCGCCGACGTCGACGCATTGCAACGCTGGCGCGCGCAAAGTCCCGACCACGAGGATGCCTTCAGGGCGGCTGCCCGGCTGCTCCGCAGCGCCAGCGCTGCGGCAAAGGAACTCGCCGATGAGCAGGCGGCAACGGCCTCCGTGGTGGTGTTGCCGCCCCGGCCATCACGCCTCTTGACGCGTCGCATCGTGCTCGGCGGTGCGATCGCAGCCGCGGCCGGCTACGTGATGATCCGCCCGCCACTCGACATGTGGCCGTCGATCGAAGAGCTCTCGGCCGACTACCGAACCGGAAAGGGCGAGCAGCGCAAGGTGATGCTGGCGCCCGACATCTCGGTTGAATTGAACACCCAGACCAGCCTGGCGCTGCGGCCCACCCCGAACGAAACTCGGGTCGAGTTGATTTCGGGCGAGGCCTCGGTGATCGCCCGCAGGTCGTCGTCGACGCCGCTGGTGATGCTGGCGCGCGATGGGCGCATCAGCGCGCTGCAGGCCGATTTCAACGCGCGCTGCCTCGATGGCGTCGTCTCGGTGACATGCCTCGACGGCATCGTCACCGTCGAGCAGGACGGCCGTTCCGTGCAGCTTCGCAAGGCGGAGCAGGTCACCTACTCGCCCGCGGGCCTGCAGGCATCGCTTCCGGTCGACGCCAGGCAGGTTGCGGCGTGGCAGACCGGATTGTTGATCTTCCGCGACCGGCCGCTGGCGAGCGTCGTCGACGAAGTGAACCGGTATCGCGCCGGAAAGATCATCATTACCAACGCGGAACTGAAACGCCGGCTCGTCAACGGCACATTCCAGGTCGACAAGCTCGACAATTTCGTCGCCCAGGTCGAGCAACTGTTCGGCGCGCGGATCACGTCGTTGCCTGGCGGCGTGGTGCTGATGAGCTGACCTGGAGCGTTTTCGCGCGAAGCCTGTCCCGCACTTGATGCGGGATGGATACCGGTTCGCGTGAAGGAAACGCGTCAAAAAGATCTGGAGCCCCGTTCCGCTTCGATCGTAGCGGGGGCTCTCATCGAACGAATCGACGCCGCGCGCTCGATTTCCTAACAAACCAAAAATTTCTTTTGCGCTGCCGCAGATTCTTTTGCGGGTTTGCATCCGCCCAGACGTCTTCTGAGTAAGGCGTCGTCATCGCGGGCTTCCTGTCGCGATGGCGCGCGTCTGCGCGAAGTAAGTGGGACGTCTGTGCGTAGTCGAAGAGATCATTGGGCTATTGGGCATCGTCAGCGATGCCGGATCGGGTTGCGCGTGTCAGCTGCGGCACTCACCGTGGTTGGCTCCGTAGCAGCCATCGTTCCGGCGCGCGCGGCGAAGGAAGCAGCGAAAGATGCGGCTGCGGCCGCAGCGCCGGCGGCGGACAAGCAGCAGGCGAATGCGCCGGCGCAAAAGCCGTCGGCGCCGCTGCAGCGCTTCGACATCGACGACTTTGCCGTGCAGGGTGCCGACAGGCTGCCTCAGGTCGAGATCGAGGAGGCGATCTATCCCTTCCTTGGTCCGAACAAGACCTCGGAGGATGTCGAGAAGGCGCGCGCCGCGCTGGAGAAGACGTATCACGACAAGGGCTTCCAGACCGTCAGCGTCGCGGTCCCGCAGCAGAACGTGACGGGCGGCGTGGTCACCCTCAAGGTGACCGAGCTGAAGGTCGGGCGGCTGCGGGTGAAGAACTCGCGTTATTTCGATCTCGACCGGATCAAGGACAGCGCGCCTTCGCTGAAGGAAGGCACCGTTCCCAATTTCGGTGACGTCACCAAGGACATCGTGTCGCTCAATCAGTGGCCGGATCGCCGTGTGACTCCGGCGCTGCGCGCCGGCGTGGCGCCGGGCACCGTCGACGTCGATCTCAATGTCGAGGACAAGGCGCCGTTCCACGCCAGCCTCGAAGCCAACAACCGGCAGTCGCCGTCCACCACGGCGAGCCGCGTCTCCGCCACCGTGCATTACGACAATCTGTGGCAGCTCGGCCATTCCCTGAGCTTCACCTATCAGGTCGCGCCGGAGCGCCCGAGCGATGCCGAGGTGTTCTCCGGCTCGTATATGGCGCGGATACCGAACGCCGATTGGCTCAATTTGCTGTTCTACAGCGTCAAGTCGAACAGCAATGTCGCGACGATCGGCGGCACCAACGTGGTCGGTCCCGGCACGATCATCGGCGAGCGCGCCGTGATCACGCTGCCGACGCGCGAGGGCCTGTTCCACACGCTGTCGGTCGGCATGGACTACAAGCATTTCGACCAGACCGTGAAGCTCGGCACCGACGGGTTCTCGTCGCCTGTCACTTATTATCCCGTTGTCGCGACCTATGGGGCGACGTTCCAGGAAGAGAAGTTCACGACGCAGTTCAATGCCGGCGTCACCTACAACATCCGGACGCTGAGCAGCCCGTGGGACGAGTTCGACGCGAAGCGCTTCAAGGCTTCGCCGAGCTTCACCCACCTCAACCTCGACGTCTCGCATACCCAGGAGCTGCCGGAAGGCTTCCAGCTCTACGGCAAGGTGCAGGGGCAGATTGCCGACGGCCCGCTGGTCTCGAGCGAGCAGTTCAGCCTCGGCGGTCTCGATACCGTTCGCGGCTACCTCGAGTCCGAGGTGCTCGGCGACAACGGCGCGGTCGCCAATCTCGAGCTGCGCACGCCCAATGTCGGCGGCATGCTGCAAGGCGAGCTCAAGAGCGAAACCGGCGACGGCAAGCCGCGCTTCGTCACTTTCAACGATTGGCGCTTCTTCACGTTCTTCGATGGCGGATACACGGCCATTCAGCAGCCGCTGCCCGGCCAGGAGTCGTCATTCGTCGCATGGAGCTACGGCGTCGGCACGCGATTCAAAACCTTCGATTACTTCAACGGCATGGTCGCGTTCTCCGTGCCGGGGGTTACTCAAGCATACACGCACGCAAACAGTCCGCGCGTGAACTTCCGAATCTGGGGTGAATTCTGATGGGGATGGGTCTTACTCTCGAGCGTCGCACGCGCCGGCCGGCGCTGCGCCGAGGCGTTGCGAACATCGCGACGGCATTGTTGTTCGGGCTCGTCGCCCTGCTGACGACGCTCGCGCCGGCCAATGCGTGGTGGAACGACGAATGGTCGCTGCGCAAGAAGATCACGGTCGACGTCAGCGCGTCGGGTGCCAACGTCACCGATCCGATCGGTGCAACGGCGGTGCTGGTGCGGCTGCATGTCGGCAACTTCCGCTTCAGCGCGGCGAAGGACGACGGCAGCGATCTGCGGTTCGTCGCCGGTGACGACAAGACGCCGCTGAAGCATCACATCGAGAAGTTCGATTCGCTGCTCGGCGAAGGCCTGGTCTGGGTCGCAGTGCCGAATATCGCACCGGGCGCGCGGACCGATATCTGGCTCTATTACGGCAACAAGAAAGCGCTCGCGACCAACGATCCCAAGGGCACCTACGATCCGGATACGTTGACGGTCTATCACTTCAACGAGCGCGGCACGCCGGCGATCGATTCCTCGGTGTGGGCCAACAACGCCCAAAGCGTCGGCCAGCCGGCGGACGGTTCGCTGATCGGGACCGGCTTGCGGCTCGACGGCCGCACGCCGGTAACCGTGCCGGCCTCGCCGTCGCTGGCATCGCCGGATGGTGCCGCGCTGACGTGGTCGGCCTGGATCAAACCGGCCGCCTTGCAGCCCAACGCTGCGCTGTTCAGCCGGCGTGACGGCGCCAACGCACTGGTGGTCGGTGTCGACAATGGCAGCCCGTTCGTCGAAGTCACCAATGCGGGCTCCGTGCAGCGCTCGAGTGCCGGAGCACCGGTGGCGGCCGGCAGCTGGCATCATGTCGCCGTCGTTGCCGGAAACGGACAGGTCACGCTCTATCTCGACGGCGTATCCTACGCCGCGCTCAGCGCGAGCCTGCCGGCCCTCAACACCGTTGGCCTGATCGGAGGAGACTCGTCGACCTCCAGTGCGTCTCCGATCGCGCCTGCGACGGCCCCGTCCGCAGCAACACCATCAGTGCCCCCTGATGCGTCGGCTGCGGACGGTGGCGCCGCGCCCGCGGCGACGCCGGATGCGGCGGCAACGCCGGCACCCGCGCCTGCGCCTGTAGCCGCCGCGATGGCCGGCTTCGTCGGCGACATTGACGAGCTGCAGATCAGCAAGGTCGCGCGCCCCGCCGGACTCATCAAGGTGATGGCGATCGGGCAGGGTCCCGACCAGGCCAAGTTGATGGCATTCAGCGTTGATGAGGAGACCGCAAGCTGGCTGTCCGGCTACTTCGCGGTGATCCTGAAGTCGGTGACGCTCGACGGCTGGGTGGTGATCGGCATTCTGCTGATCATGGCCGCGATCAGCTGGGTGGTGATGTTCGACAGAGCCTCGTATCTCAGCAAGCAGGCCAAGGCGAATGCCCAGTTCATGAAGGGGTTCCGCGAGATCGCGGCCGATCTCACCATGCTGGATCGCGGCGATGCGGACGATATCTCGACGCTGGGCGGACGCCTCACCGAAGCCGACGCCAAGATGATGCGCTCGTCCTCGCTCTACCGCATCTACCACATCGGCGCTGCGGAAATCCGCCACCGCTTCAACAACTCGCAGCGCGCTCCGGTGCTGTCGGCGGTCTCGATCGCGGCGATCCGCGCCGCGCTCGATAGCGGCGTCGTCAAGGAGATGCAGCGCCTCAACCGCCTGATGGTGGTGCTGACCATCGCGATCTCCGGCGGACCGTTCCTCGGCCTGCTCGGCACCGTGGTCGGCGTCATGATCACCTTTGCGGCGATCGCGGCGAGCGGTGACGTCAACGTCAACGCGATCGCGCCCGGCATCGCTGCGGCGCTGGTCGCAACCGTCGCCGGTCTCGGCGTCGCGATCCCGGCGTTGTTCGGCTACAACTACCTGATCTCCCGGATCAAGGACCTGACCAACGACATTCAGGTCTTCGTCGACGAGTTCGTGACCAAGATGGCGGAATTCTATTCCGCCGACCGGCCGGACCCGATCGAACGCCGCATCGCCGCGGAGTAATTGCGATGCAGATCCAGGCCGACTCCAAGCCCTATGACGACATCAACATCACGCCGATGTTGGACCTCGCCTACGTGCTGCTGGTGATCTTCATCATCATGACGACGGCGACCGTGCAGGGTCAGAAGGTCAATCTGCCGAAGGCCTCGGCGGCGCCGAGCCTTGCGACCCAGACCACCAAAGCGATCACTGTCGCCAATGACGGCAAGATCTTCCTCGACACGATTCCGGTGACCCTGGCCGAGCTCGAGCAGCGGTTGATCCAGCAGAAGGCGCTGACGCCGGAATTTCCCGTGGTGCTGCGCGGCGATGCGCAGGCGCAGTACCAGAGCGTGATGGACGTGTTCGATCTGCTCAGCCGTATCGGCCTGAGCCAGGTCGGGCTCGCCACCAAGCCGCTCGTGAAGTGAGCCAGCCGGGAAGCGACGCCATGATCACGCAGCCAGCACCTTTCCCACATACCGAGCGCAGGACGCTGCGGTCATGGCTGAGCGGCATGATGCGATCATTCGATCACGGCTGCGGTGCCGCGGACGTCACGCGCGCCGACACCCTGTCGCAGGTGTCGATCCGCGCCGGTATTGGCGCGGAGCTCCCCGCGTTGCCGGTCGCCCCGGTGGGGCGCGAAGAGCCGCGCGGCGAGGTGGTGGCATTTCCCGTTCATGGCGAGGCCCTGCTGGTCAAGCTCGCGGATGTGCTGCGCCGGCACGTCGCAGGCCGCGAGCCCGCTGACAACCCGCTGCGGCTGACGATCTCGCGATGTCCGTGGGCCCGCCTGTCGATCGACGCGATGGCCTATGTCGACTTTTTGAGCGAGGTTGAGACCTTTCACGCAGCGATCGAAGCAGGCCCCGACACCAAGGTCATCCTGAAGACCACGGACTTCGACGCGCTCGCCAGCTTCGTCATGCAATATGTCAATGACAGGCTGCTCGATCGCGCCTCGGTGGAGGCCGCGCCATGAACGCGCCGATGCGAGACCAGAACGCGCGTGCCGCGCCGTCAGCCGACGATCACGATGTTGCCGTCGCGCCCGCAACGGCCGCGGCGCCGCCGACGGCCGCCCGCAACACGGCCGCTCGGAAGGCCGAGCGCAGTGCAGTGCTGCGTTACGGTGCTGTGGTGGCGGTGGTCGCGCTGTTCCTTGGCGGGATCGTCTACTTCTTTCTCGGTCACGACGATCTGCCGCCGCCGCGTCAGGTGCGCGATCTCACCATTGTCAATGTGACGCTGCCGCCGCCACCTCCGCCTCCGCCGCCACAGCCGCAGCCCGAACAGAAGATGATCGAGCAGCCCAAGATGGCGGAGCCCGAGTTCAAGGAAGAGAAGCCGGTCGACAAGCCGAAGGACGAGCCGGCCAAGGACGCCAAGAACGACGAGCCGCCCGGTCCGCTGTCGCTCGATGCCAAGCCGACCGGACCCGGTGATCTGTTCAATCTCGGCGGCAAGCCCGGCGGCAACCCGTATGGCGGAGGCGGCGGCGGTGGCAGCCGCTGGGGTTGGTACACCACGATCATCACCTCGCAGGTCGAGGCGGCAATCCGCGCCAATCCGAAGACCCGCAACATGGCGACGCAGATCCAGGTGCGGCTGTGGGTGGATGGCTCCGGCCACGTCACCCGCGTCGTCCTGACGCCGTCCTCCGGCAATCCGGAGATCGATGCGGCGCTTCGCAACGAGGTGATCGGCAGCCTGACGCTGCGCGAGCCACCGCCCAAGGACATGCCGATGCCTGTGGTCACGCGCGTCACCGCGCGACGGCCGAGCTGACGAGACGACTGACGAACGACCAACCTTCGAATTCAATGTGCGAGTGAGAACTGGGGGACTGATGTTTAAGAAACGAGCTCACGCAGAATGGCGCGCGTTGCCGCTTGCGGTGTCGCTGAGCGCGCTCGCCTGCGCAACGCCGGCCGTGGGCCAGACCGCGGACCAGGCTGCCGAGCAGGGTCCCGCCGCCGCGGCGAAGCGGACCGATGCCAAGAAGCCGAAGGTGTCGAGCACCAAGCCGACATCGTCCAACGCCACCGTCAACCTCGTCAATCTGCTGGTGCAGCAGGGCGTTCTCAAGGAAGAGCAGGCCCAGGCGCTGATCAAGCAGGCCGAGGACGAGGCCTATGTCTCCCGGCAGGCCGCCAAGGACGCCACGACCAAGGCCGACGACGCCACCAAGGCGGCAACGGCTGCCGCCGCGGCGGCACAGCCGCCCGGCACGCGGCACGTCACCTACGTTCCCGAAGTCGTCAAGAGACAGTTACGGGAAGAGATTAAGCAGGAGGTGATGGCCAAGGCGCAGAAAGAAAACTGGGCGTCGCCCGGAACCTACCCGGAATGGGCGCAACGCATCCGTTTCTACGGCGATGCGCGCGTGCGCTATCAGGGCAATTACTTCCCGGCCGGCAACGACCAGGCCGGCGCCGCCAACTTTAATGCGATCAATACCGGATCGCCGTTCGACGTATCGAACTCGAACCCGTACTTTGGGCCAACCTATAACGCCACACAGGACCGCAACCAGTTCCGGCTTCGCGGCCGGCTCGGGATGGAAGCGGACCTGCTCTACGGGTTCACGGCCGGTCTGCGCATCGCGACCGGCGAAAATAACTCGCCGGTGTCGACCAACCAGACGTTTGGTGCGAGCGGAGGCAACTTCTCTAAATATTCGCTCTGGCTGGATCGCGGTTACATCAACTGGCAGGGTTGGAACGGCGATTTGAGCCTGTCTGCGGGCCGTTTCGACAACCCGTTCTGGTCGCCGACCGATCTCGTCTGGTACAAGGAACTCGGCTTCGACGGCTTCGCCGTTCAGGCCAAGCACGAGGTATGGGAAGGATTCACGCCATTCGCCGTGGCCGGCGCATTCCCGATCTACAACACCGACTTCAACGCCGGAATCAATCTGGCGGATCCGGCCACCGGGGCGCCAACCAAGTTCGCCAGCCACGACAAGTGGCTGTTCGGAGGCCAGGTCGGCTTCAACGCCCGCTTCAGTCCGGAATATGCGTTCCGGTTCGGCGTCGCCTACTACGACTTCGACAATGTGCAGGGCCAGCGCTCCAGCCGATGCATCGTCGAGCTGGCGTCCGACGTTTGCAATACCGACATCACCCGGCCGTCCTTTGCGCAGAAAGGAAACACCTACTTCCCGCTGCGCAACATCATTCCCGATGCCCCCGGCTTCGGTAACAATAACGGTACAGCCTTTCAGTACCAGTATTTCGGACTGGTCAGCCAGTACCGCCCGGTCGTGGTCAGCGGACAGCTCGATCTCGGACATTTCCATCCGACCCACATCGTGCTCGACGGCGAGTACGTCAACAACACCGCCTTCAGCCGCTCCCTCATGAATGCGGCCGCGGCAATCTACGGCGTCAACATGAACAATCGCGGGCCGAGCCCGGACGGTGGCAACACGCCCGGCCCGTTCAACGGCGGCAATCAGGGTTGGCTCGGCCGCGTCACTGTCGGCGACAGGGAGATCAAGCATCTCTGGGATTGGAACGTCCACGCCGGCTACAAGTACCTGGAATCCGACGCCACCATCGATGCCTTCGCAGATTCCGACTTCGGTCTCGGCGGCACCAACCTCAAGGGCTATTTCGTCGGCGGCAATATCGGTCTCGGCGAGAATGTCTGGGCGACCTTGCGCTGGATGAGCGCCAACAGCATCGCCGGCAATCCCTATGCCGTCGACGTGCTGCAAGTCGACCTCAACGCGAAGTTCTGACCATGCGCATCGCACTCTTTGTCCTGATGATGGTGGTCGGAGCGTTGAGCTCCGGCACCGCATTCGCCCAGTCCGAGACCGACCGCCTGCGCGACGCCTTGCGTAGCGCGACGGCACAGACCCGTGCGCTGGAAGACCAGCGCACGGCGTTGCAGGCCAAAGTCGCCGACGCCGATCGCGAAAAGGCGGCGGCCAAGAAGGAGGTCGACGACCTCAAGGCACAGCTGAAGAAGGCCGACAAGGAACATCGCGACGCTGTCGACGAGTTCAATCAACGGCTCGCCGAACGTGACGAGACGCTGGAGAAGTGGAAGTCGGCCTATGAGGAGGCGGCCACCGTTGCCCGCACAAAGGACGCCGAGCGCGCCAAGTTCGAAGGTGAGGCCACCGCCTACAAGGCCAGCACCAAGAGCTGCGTCGCCAAGAACACCCAGCTGATCAAGGCCGGCAAGGAGATGGTGCAGCGCTACAAGGACCTGACCATCGGCGAGATCGTGGTCTCGCGAGAGCCGATGATTCAGCAGCGCCGCGTCGAAATCCAGAATCAGCTGCAGGAAAGCCAGGACAAGTTCCTCGATCAGAAGGTGAATCCATGACGACCGCCACTATCGTGAAGCCGCTCCGGTCGATCGGTCTCGCCGCCGCCGTCGCGGCTTTCGTTGCGCCGCTCGATGCCTCGGCGCAGGCTCAGACACAGGCTCCCGCGCCACGGACGGTGCAGGCCCCGGTCAGGAAGCCGCAGCCACAGCCCGCGGCGCAGGCGCAAGCCGCCGCCACGCCGGCGCCGGCCCCGGTCGCGGCGGCGCCGAAGCCCGTCACCGCGCCCGAGAACGTCATCGCGCGGGTCGGCGACACCAACATCTCCGCCGATGATCTTCGCAGCTATGTCGCAGCCCTTGCCCCGCGCGAACAGGCTGCGCTGGCCAAGGATCCGGCCATGCTGAGCCAGGCGGTCCGGCTGCTGCTCGCCAACCGCCTCGTGCTGCAGGAAGCGGTGGCGAAGAAGTGGGATCAGCAACCCAGCGTCGCCGCGCAGCTCGACCGGGCGCGCGAGGGCGCGGTGGTCGAGCTCTACCTGCAATCGGTGTCGACGCCGCCGGCGAACTTTCCGAGCGAAGACGATTTGCAGAAGGTCTATGAGGCCAATCGCGCCGCATTCCTGATGCCGCGGCAATTCCAGCTCTCGCAGATCTTCGTCGCCGCTCCGAAGGAAGGCGACAAGGCCGCCGAGGACAAGGCGAAGCAGGAGCTCGACGACGTGCAGCGCAAGCTGAAGGCGCCGGGAGCCGACTTCGCGGCGATCGCGCGCGGCGACAACAACGCCGCCAAGGATGCCGGCGACCTCGGCTGGGTAGCCGAGAACCAGATCCGTCCGGAGATCCGCAACCAGGTGTTGGGGCTCGCCAAGAACAGCGTGTCCGAGCCGATCAAGCTCGACGACGGCTGGCACATCATCAAGCTGATCGACACCAAGGCGTCCTATACCCGCACCTTGCCCGAAGTGCGCGACCAGCTGGTGCTGCAGATCCGCTCCGAGCGGTCGAACATGATGCGGCGGGCGTATCTCGCCGAGCTGCTGAAGCAGCATCCGCCCGTCCTCAATGAGCTTGCACTGTCGAGCCTGCTCGACGCGTCGAAGAAGTAATACGGAGATAAAGATGCCCGAGATCATCACCAAGCTCACCATCGAAGGATTGCGCGACAGCTTCCAGAATGTCGGCTATCGCGTCGAAACGCTGACCGATCCGGTCGCCAATACGACCTATCTGCGCTCGGCGACGGCGGGGCTCGGGTTCGAGATCCGGCCGGGAAACCAGCTCGTCGGCGAGGAGCAGAGTTTTGTCGACGCCACGCTGGTCACCACGCTCCAGGTGCAGGGCGAGCTGCCGCTCGACCTCGTCAATCGCTGGAATACGACGCGGCGGTTCGGGCGGCTGCAGTTCAGCCAACCGTTCCTGCTGTTCTGCCTCGATGTCTCCGTGGCCGGCGGCGTGGCGCCGAACTTCGTGCGGGCGCAGATCGAGGTCTGGGACCGCCTGGTTCAGGAGCTGATCGCCTATCTGCGCGAGGAGCTGCCGAAGATCGTGGCCCGGAATGGCGCGGCGGCTGCCCCGCAGCCGAGTGCGCCGGCCCAGCAGCCGGCGCATGAGCACGCCGCGGAAGCGGGATCGGTTCCCACCATCCAGTAGCCCGCGCGCACGGGCGAACATCAGGACCGCAACCGATCCATGAATGACGGTGCCTCAACGACGAAGGCGGGCAGCTTCAGCCGATGGCGGAAGCTGCTTGATCCTGCTCGTCGCCGGGGCAGCCGCATCGCAGCCGGCGGTCTTGTGCTCGCGTTTTGTCTTGCGCAGCCCGCTCACGCGGAGCAGGCGACGCCGGCATCGTCATTCAGCACGCGCTTTGCCGCCGTCGAGTCGGCAGACCCTTCAGCCGACGCCACGGCAAAGCCGCCGGCCGAGGCGACGACGAAGCCGGCCGCGCCGGCCAAAGATGCGGTGAAGGATGCGCCGAAGGACGGTGGCGGGAAAACGCTCCCGCTTCCGCCCGCAAGCCAGCCCGCGGTGTCGGACGCGCGCATGCGCTATCGCGCGCTGATCGAGAAGGAGGCGGCGGGAAGCGGGCTCGCGCCCGAGATCGCCGAGGCGGTGATGGGCGTGGAGAGCGGCTACAATCCCGACGTGATCGGCGGCGTCGGCGAAATCGGGCTGATGCAGCTGCTGCCGTCGACCGCACGCATGCTCGGCTTCTCCGGCTCGCTTGCCGAGCTCGCGATTCCCGAAAACAACATTCACTTCGGCGTCATGTATCTTGCGCAGGCGTGGCGCCTTGCCGGTGGCGACCTGTGCACCGCAGTCATGAAGTACCGCGCAGGCCACGGCGAGACCCGTTTCTCCTATCTGTCGGTGAATTATTGCGTGGCGGTGCGCAGCCGGCTGTTTGCCCGCGGCTTTCGGGTGACGGGAACCGTGCCGGTCGCGACCTTCGGCGAACCGGGCCGTGCCGGCGGTGGCGGCGGTGGATGCGGCCGCAAATGCCTCGGCGGCGGCGGACGCATCGGTCGCGTCGATCTCGTCGCACTCAACACGCGGCTCAATGCGCTTGTGATCCAGGCCCGGGGAGGGAAATAGTAAGAGCCGCGCCGCCCTAATTCATATCGTTGCCTTGATATCCTCCTCTGGCTTCCTATCGTTTGAAACAATTCTGGTTCTGCAAGGAGCAGTGCCGATGAAAGTGATCATGTTGGCGGTCGCCGTTGCCGGATTGTCGGCGATGCAGGCGGAGGCGCAGACGCAGCAGCGCACGCCGCTGCCGGAAATTGTCGTCGGCACACCGCCGCCGGCGCTCAACCTCAACCGCGACACCAGTGGCGGCACACCGCCGCCGACGCTCAACCTCAACCGCGATACCGGTGGCGGCACCGGCCGGGCTGCGGCAAGAGGCAGCGGCGGCTGCGGCGATGCGGCCTCGCTTGGCTGTATCAATGAGCGGTTGAAAAAGCAGGTCGATCAGGTCAATCCGCCCGTAACCAACACGCCGCCGATCGATGCGAAATCGCAGGATCTCAAGGTGGGCGTGGTCAACGTCCCGGCGGTGCAGCAGCAATATGGCCGCAACTTCGGGGTCTCGGCGTTTCCCTATCGCCCACCAGCGCCCGTTTACAGTCATCGATAATGTACGCGAAGTGACCTCTGTTTCGCACAGATCGTGACGCCGTCACATTTCTGACGATGGGCATATGGAAAATAGAGAGAGCAACGGTTTGCTGATTCCATGCGAAAATCTGACGTGACGTGCCCCCATTGCCAGGCCGGCTATCGCCGGATCGAATTGACGTCGAAGGGCGGCATCGCCGGTGAGTTTCGATGTCTGGTGTGTGACCAGTTGATCGAGCTGATGGACGGTTCGACTGATGTCGCTTTTCGGCTGACCGTGCAGCCGGGCAAGACGTCCTACGCGTATTAGCGCGGGCGTCCGCACGAGCGAGGCGATAAGCGATTGTGGCCCGCGATCATTCGCCGCGGATATCGCTCGGGGCCTTGTTGGTCCAGCGGTGGAACGCGCGCCTGAAGTTTGCCGCATCGCTGAAGCCGAGCGCCAATGCGATGTCGTCATTGGCCAGCGTCGTGTTGCGGAGATATTTCAGCGCGATCTGGGTCCGCAGCTCGTCGTGCAGCCCCCGAAAGGAAAAGCCCTGCTGACGAAGCTGGCGCCGCAGCGATCGATCGTTCACGCCGAGCAGCTTCGCGATGGCTTCGAAAGTCGGGGGATTGGCGATGTCGCGAAGCAGGATGGCGCGGATCTTTCCGGCCACGCCGGTCCGCAATCTCAAGTCACCAAGCAAGTCGTCGCAGAGGGCGACGATGGTCGGATACGTCGTCTTGTTGCCGAGATCCGCTCTCCGGTCCAGCAATTGCGCCTTGAAGACGATCTGGTTGGCCGGCTGATCGAAGCGCACCGGGCACCCGACATGATCGAGCGGAAGCTCGAAGTCCTCTGCCTGCGGATAGGCGAGCGTGATTTCATGGGGAGCGAAGCCCGGCCCCATGATGTCGCGCATCAGCGAAATGTGGATGCCGATCTGCATCTCGGCGACGAACCGGTAAAGCGCGGAATCGGCAAGTGCGTGCAGATTGGGCTCGATGGTCCATTTCGCACAGGCCTTGTCCTCGCTGAATTCGATCGTCGCCAGCGGCGCGGCGAGTGCGTGGTAGCGCATCGCAAATTCCATTGCCTTGCGAAAGTCCGGGCAGCACAGCAACGCATAGCCATACATCCCGTAGGTCGAGATGTGGATCGATGCGCCGATGCGATAGGGCAGGTGACGGTCGGTCGACAGGCGCAGCGCGTTTTGACAGACCGTCATCAGCTGCGTCAGCGAAATCCGCGCCTGCGGTGAGTGGACGTCGGCCAGCGGAATGCGGGTGTCGCGCAGGATGGCGTCGGCCGGGACGCCGGCGCCGGCCAGCATGTCGAAGACCGCGCCAAGCTTGGTCGTCTCATAGACCTTGTCGCTGGTGCCGACGGTCAGGATATCGTTGCGGGAGCCCACAGGCCTCCTCAGTCGCGTGGTTGGTTGCAAAGTGAACCAGCCTTTCCTTCGGTCGGAAAGCAGTGCGCCGCAAACCTGGCCCGAGTGGATTGCCGTTCGCGAGCTCCTGGAACATAGCCGGTTCGCGTCATAACCCAAGAGTTATCGAGACTTATCAATGGGTCCTTCTTGCTGCGCAGCAACAAGACCGCCGCCATTGATGAGAGCATCCTGTCCGGTTGAGACCCGGCCGATGTCCGTTTCGGACCTTCACAAACCTCGGGCATCACGCGAGGCTTCGTCCTAATGTCACACGGTCAGGCCGTTGCGACATAGGACGGCAGGCCACGCGATCCGCTCGCTTAGAACTGCGGACGCAACGGTCGGAGGACATGCCAGGTCGAGGGAGGCTTCCATGGTCGGAAGGCTGATTCAGACTGCCCAATCCGCCTATCACTATCCGCTCATCTTCAAGCAGCTATGGCATACGCCGAGCGTGCAGGCGCCGGACCAGGAGATCGTCTATCGCGATCTCAAGCGTCAGACCTATCGACAGACCAGAGAGCGGATCGGCCGCCTCGCCTCGGCGCTCAGCAAGGCCGGCGTCGAGCCCGGCGACACCGTCGGCGTGCTCGAATGGGACAGCCATCGCTTCCTCGAAGCCTTCTTCGCGATCCCAATGATGGGGGCCGTGCTGCAGACGGTGAACGTCCGCCTGTCGCCGGAGCAGATCGCCTACACGATCGATCACGCCGGCGCGTCGACACTGCTGGTCAATGACGAGTTCGTCGGACTGCTTGAAGGCATCAAGGCGCAATTGCCCAAGGTCAAGCGGATGATCGTGATCTCGGACAAGCCGTCGCCGCAGACCGGCAGCCTGTCCTTCATCGGCGAGTATGAGGGCCTGCTTGCGGCCGCCTCGCCGGACTACGACTTTCCCGATTTCGACGAGAACACCCAGGCCACCACCTTCTACACGACCGGCACCACCGGTCTGCCCAAGGGGGTCTATTACAGCCACCGCCAGCTCGTGCTGCACACGATCGCCGGGCTTGCGCTGTTCGGCATGGCCGGGTCGCAGGGGCGCTTCTCGCGCGACGACGTCTACATGCCGATCACGCCGATGTTCCACGTTCATGCCTGGGGCTTCCCGTGGTCGGCGACTTTGGCCGGCACCAAGCAGGTCTATCCCGGCCGCTACGAGCCGGCGATGCTGGTCAAGTTGATCAAGAGCGAGGGCGTCACCTTCACCCACGGCGTGCCGACCATCCTGCAGATGCTGCTCAACGCAGCCGCTGCCGCCAAGGTCGATCTCAACGGCCTCAAGATGGTGATCGGCGGCTCCGCGTTGCCGAAGGCGCTGGCCAAGCAGGCGATGGAGGCCGGCATCGACATCTTCGCCGGTTACGGCATGTCGGAGACCGGTCCGCTTGCCGCGGTCTCCCATGTCCAATCCAGGGATCTCAGCGGCGATCCCGACGGCGAGGTCGAATTTCGCACCCGCGCCGGCATGGCCGGCCCGCTGGTCGATCTGCGCATCGTCGATCCCGACATGAAGGACGTGCCGCATGACGGCAAGTCCGCCGGAGAGATCGTGCTGCGGGCGCCGTGGCTCACGCAGGGCTACTTCAACAATCCCGAAGGCTCGGAGCAGCTCTGGGAAGGCGGCTATCTGCACACCAGCGATATCGCCGTGGTCAGCCCGGGCGGCTATGTCCAGATCACCGACCGGATCAAGGATGTGATCAAGACCGGCGGCGAATGGGTGTCCTCGCTGCAGATCGAGGATCTGATCTCGCAATGCGCCGGCGTGGCCGAGGCCGCGGTGATCGGCGTCAAGGACGAGAAATGGGGCGAGCGGCCGCTCGCGCTGGTGGTCAAGAAGCCGTCCGGTGCCGACGGCCTCAGCGACGAAGCCATCAAGGACCATCTCAAGGTGTTCGCCGACAAGGGCGTCATCTCGAAATACGGCATCCCCGGCAAGATCCTGTTCATCGACAGCATTCCCAAGACCAGCGTCGGCAAGATCAACAAGAAGGAGCTGCGCGAGCAGTACGGCGACATGTGACGGCTCAACACAGCCAAGAGCGGATCGAGGAGCACGACATCATGAGCAACCTCACTTTGGCCGGCCTCGGCGAACATGTTGGCAAGGAGCTCGGACTTTCCGACTGGGTCATGATCGATCAGCAGCGCATCGACAATTTTGCGGCCTGCACCGGCGATCACCAATGGATTCATGTCGACGTCGAACGCGCGAAACGGGAGAGCCCGTTCCGCGGTCCGATCGCGCATGGCTATCTGACGCTCGCGATGGTGGCGCCGCTGGCGATGCAGGTCGGCATCATCCCGCGCGATGCCGCCGCCGGGCTGAACTACGGGGTCGACAAGGTGCGCTTCCTGGCGCCGGTGCCATCAGGCGCGCGGGTGCGGCTGCGGGTCGTGCTGTCCGGCATCGAGCCGAGGGACGGCGGCCAGGTGATCATGAAAACCCTGAACACGCTGGAGGTCGAGGGCTCCGAAAAGCCGGCGCTGATCGCCGAAACGCTGGCCCTTCTGATCCCCGCGGCGGGAGCAAAGCCATGAGCACGGAAAATCGCACTCCGGATTCCTCGGCGTCCGACATGTCCGAGGCGGCGTCCAGGAATACGCTGGCGCTCAATCCACTGGTCGGCATTCAGGGCCAGGACCTCATCGAGGGCGCCGGCATCCTGTTCAAGGCCGTCATCAACGAGCCGAAGGTCGCGACCGAGCAGTGGCTGTCCTTCGTCGGTGAGCTCGGCTCGATCGCCGCCGGCAAGTCCGAGCGCGCGCCGAAGGCCGGCGACAAGCGGTTTGCCGATCCGACCTGGAAAGAGAGCTCGCTGCACTCCGGCCTGCTTAAGGCCTATCTGGCGTGGGGCGAGGCGGTCAACGGTCTGGTCGACAAGACCAGCCTCAGCGACATCGACAAGCAGCGCGCGCATCTGATCACGGATATCCTGATCGATGCGGTCGCGCCGACCAACACCATGCTCACCAACCCGGCGGCGGTCCGCAAGTTCATCGACACCGGCGGGCAGAGCCTGTGGAGCGGCCTGAAGAACTATATCGGCGATCTGACGCAGAATCGCGGCATGCCGTCGATGGTGGACATGAGCGCGTTCAAGGTCGGTGAGAACCTCGCGACCACGCCGGGCGCGGTGATCTTCCGCAACGAGCTGATCGAGCTGATCCAGTACACCCCGACGACGCCGAAAGTCAGGAAGCGGCCGCTTTTGATCACGCCGCCGCAGATCAACAAGTATTACGCGCTCGATCTGTCGCCGGACAAGAGCATGGTCCGCTTCCTGCTCGAGAGCGGCTTCCAGGTCTTTGCGGTGAGCTGGCGCAACCCGACGGCGGCACATCGCGACTGGGGGCTCGATACCTATGTTGCGGCGCTCGACGAGGCGGTCGACGCGGCGCGCGAGATTTCCGGCAGCGAAGACATCTCGATGATGGGATCCTGCTCCGGCGGCATCACCTCGACGGCCTATTTCGCAACGCTCGGCAGCGCCGCCGAGAAGAAGATCAAGAACCTGGTGCTGGCGGTCTGCCTGCTCGATCCCAACTCGGCCGAGGAGAGCACGTTCGGTTGCCTGATGACGCCGGAGACCATGCGCGCGGCCAAGGCGACCTCGCAGCTGCGCGGCATCGTCGACGGCCACGACCTGGCGCGGATGTTCGCCTGGATGCGGCCCAACGACCTGATCTGGAATTATTGGGTCAACAACTACCTGCTCGGCAACCAGCCGCCGGCGTTCGACATCCTCTATTGGAACGCCGATACGACGCGCCTGCCGGCGGCGCTGCACGGCGACTATCTCGATCTCTATTTCTCCAATCCGTTCGTCAACGCCGGCAAGCTGACGCTCAACGACAAGACCATCGACATGAGCAAGGTCAAGGCCGACAGCTACGTGGTCGCAGGCGTGACCGACCACATCACGCCGTGGAAGGGCGTCTACAAGACCGCGCAGATCATGGGCGAGGGCACCACCTTCGTGCTGTCGAACAGCGGGCATCTGCAGAGCCTGCTCAATCCGCCGAGCAATCCGAAGGCGTCCTTCATGATCGGGCCGATCTCCAAGGACAAGCCCGATGCGTTCATGGCCTCGGCCGAGAAACGCAAGGGCAGCTGGTGGCTCGACTGGCGCGACTGGCTGCAGGCGCGTTCGGGTGACGAGGTGGCGGCGCCCGCCTCACTCGGCAGCGCGCGCTATCCATCCCTTGGCCCGGCACCGGGGACCTACGTCTTTGACTGACGATCTCACCAGCGCTGACGAGGCCGGACCTGCGATCGAGACGCGGCAGATCACGATCGACGGCCAGTTGCTTCAGGTTGCGATCAGGGACGGCGGCGGCAGCCGGCCGCCGTTACTGCTGTTCAACGGGATCGGCGCCAATTGGGAGCTGGCGAAGCCGTTCCTCGACGCGCTCACCGGTACCACCGCTATCATCTTCGACGTGCCCGGCGTCGGCGGGTCGCCACGGCCGGCATGGCCCTATCGTCCGTCGACCCTGGCGCGGCTTGCCGCCGGGCTGGTTGCGGAGCTGGGCTACGCCGAGGTCGATGTCGCCGGCGTGTCCTGGGGCGGTGGCATCGCGCAGCAATTCGCGCATCAGTTTCCAAAGCGCTGCCGCCGCCTGGTGCTCGCCGCGACCGCGCCAGGTTTCACCATGGTGCCGGCGAGCCCGTCGGTGCTGTGGAAGATGGCGACGCCGCGCCGCTACACCGACAAGGGCTACATGAAAACGATCGCCGCCGACATCTATGGCGGGGCGTTTCGTGACGATCCGTCATTGATCGGCCGGCATGCGGCCGCGATGCACGGCGCGCGCAGCATGGGCTATCTTTATCAACTGCTCGCGATGACCGGCTGGACCAGCCTGCCATGGCTGTGGTCGTTGCCGCAGCCGACGCTGATCCTGATGGGCCGTGACGACCCGCTGGTGCCGCCGGTCAACGGTCAGATCATGGCGAGCCTGATCCCGAACGCCGAGCTGCACCTGATCGACGACGGACATCTGTTCATGGTGACGCGGCCAACGGAAACCGCCGGCCTGATCGAAGCGTTTCTCGCTGACGAGAGCCGTCAGGCCGTGTCGTCATCCCTGCTCTCGCGAACGACGAGCTACTTCAGGGATCTCGTTCCAACGTCCGGAGGCGGGCGCCAAAAACCTTAAACACAGCAACCAGGGAGGATATCGTGACCGACAATACCTCTTACATCGACATGCTGCGGAAGTTCGGCAGTGATCTCGGCTTGCCGAAGCTGAACGTCGACGAGCTGCTGCAGGCCCAGAAGAAAAATCTCGAGGCGCTCGGCCAGAGCGCGAAGGTCGCAGCGCAAGGTGCGCAATCGGTGGCGCAGAAGCAGCGCGAGGTGCTGGAGGCGGGCTTGCGCGAGGCCTCGACCTTGGCGCGCGAGTATAAGCCGCTCGGCAAGATTCATGAGAACCTCGCCTTGCAAACCGAATTCGCGCGGAAGGTGTTCGATATCGCGGTGAAGGGCGCGCAAGACACCGCGTCGACGGCGCGGCAGTCGACCACCGAGGCGGTGAAGATCATCCAGGACCGGATGAAGGAGAATTTTGAGGAGTTCCGCGCCAGCGTCCGCCCGAACAAGTCAACCTGACGTCACGATGAGACGAAGCCCGGCAGGGCGCGGGTCCTGCCGGGAGCGCGAGATAAAGCCGAAGCATCGCCATGCATCAGGGAGGACACCATGGCTAACGCGCAAGCGACACGGTCGGCCAGGCCGGATTACGTTCCGCCGGCGGTCGACGGCGACTTCTACCGGATTGCCACCGTCCTCAATGAGACGGAGCGCGCACTGGTGCAGCGTGTGCGCGCATTCACCGAGGGCGTGGTGGCGCCGGTCATTGAGGAGTTCTGGAGTCGCGACGAATTTCCGTTCGCGATCATTCCGAAGATGGCCGAAATCGGCATCGGCGGCGTCGGCTACCAGGGCTATGGCGCAGCCGGCGGCAGCTGGCTGCTGAACGGCTTTGTCGCGATGGAATTGGCGCGGGTCGATTCCTCGGTCGCCACCTTCTGGGGCGTGCACACCGGCCTTTCGGCGGGCTCGATCTATCTGTGCGGCGACGACGCGCAGAAGCAGCGCTGGCTGCCTGCGATGATGCGCTTCGAGAAGATCGGCTCGTTTGGTCTCACGGAGCCGCTGGTCGGCTCGGCGACCTCGGGCGGGATGCTGACCACCTGCCGGCGCGAGGGCGACGTCTGGATCCTCAACGGCCAGAAGAAGTGGATCGGCAACGCCACCTTCGCGGACATCAACGTGATCTGGGCGCGCGAGGAAGGCTCCAACCAGGTCAAGGGCTTTGTCGTGGCCAAGGACAATCCCGGTTTCTCGGTCGAGAAGATCAAGACCAAGATGGCGCTGCGCGTGGTGCAGAACGGCCTGATTACGCTGAAGGACTGCCGCGTGCCCGAGGCGGACCGCCTGCAGAACGCCAACTCGTTCAAGGACACCGCCAAGGTGCTGCGCATGACCCGCACCGGGGTGGCGTGGTTCGCCGTCGGCTGCGCGATGGGCGCCTATGAGCACGCGCTGCGCTATGCGACCGAGCGGCAGCAGTTCGGCAGACCGATCGGCGGCTTCCAGCTGGTGCAGGATCTCCTGGTCAGGATGCTCGGCAACGTCACCGCGACGCAGGCGATGATGCTGCGGCTCGGACAGATGCAGGACGAGGGCGTGATGCTGGACGAGCATGCTTCGCTGGCGAAGGCGTTCTGCACCGTCAAATGCCGTGAGACCGTCGGCTATGCGCGCGAGCTGCTCGGCGGCAACGGCATCCTGCTCGAGAACCATATCGGCCGCTTCGTGGCCGACGCCGAGGCGATCTACTCCTACGAGGGCACCCGCGAGATGAACACCCTGATCGTCGGCAAGTCGATCACGGGATTGAGCGCCTTCGTCTGACGTGTTGCAAGGCGTCCAATACCGTCATTGCGAGGAGCGAAGCGACGAAGCAATCCATCTCTCCGCGCGGTCGGCAGCGATGGATTGCTTCGCTTCGCTCGCAACGACGTGGATAGAGCTGCGCCAGTGGCTTTATTCCGCCGGGGGCAGGCTAGCTTCGGCGTTTGTCCGCGGCAGCATGCCGAGGGCGACGATCGCTGCGGCAAAGCCGGCGGCAGCGCCGACGCCGAGTGCCCAACGCGGGCCAAGGTGATCGGCGACCCAGCCGACGATCGGGGCGCCGATCGGCGTGCCGCCCAGCGCCACGCCGAGCCGCAGCGCCATCACGCGCCCGCGCATCGCGGGCTCGGTCGAGAGCTGCATCAGCGCGTTCGAGGTGTTGGCGACGGTGAGCGCGGCGACGCCGATCACGACGAGCGCGGCAGCGAACAGCCAATAGTTCGGCGCCAGTGCGGCGAGCGTGCAGCCGAGGCCGAAGATCGCTGATCCCAGCATCAGGGACGAGAACCGCGGCTGCTCGCGGCTCGCGGCAAGCAGCGCGCCCGACATCGTGCCGAGCGCCATCACCGATGACAGCAAGCCGAAGCCACGCGCATCGGTGTGGAACACGCCGACCGCCATGGTGGAGATGAAGATCGGAAAGTTCAGTCCGAAGGTCCCGATCAGGAACAGCATGATCAGGGTCGCCCGGAGATCGGGGCGGGACCACACATAGTGGAACCCCTGCATGACGCTGCCCTTGGTGGGATGCGCCCGCGCGTTCGGGCGCAGCTCCGAGGTGCGCAGCAGGGTCAGCGAGGTCAGTACCGCCAGGAACGAGGCGCCGTTGAACAGGAATGCCCAGCCGGTGCCGACGGAGGCGATGATGAGGCCGGCGACCGCGGGGCCGATCATGCGCGCGGCGTTGAACGAGGTCGAGTTCAGCGCGATCGCGTTCGACAGGTTGGTGTTGCTGACCAGCTCGGCGACGAAGGTCTGGCGCACGGGCGCGTCGAGCGCTGCCGCGCAGCCGAACAGGAAGGCGAACACATAGACGTGCCAGAGCTGCACCAGTCCGATGACAGTGAGAATTCCAAGCGCCAGCGCGAGCGCGCCCATCGTCGCCTGGGTCGCCATCAGCAGCCTGCGCTGGTTGAAATGATCGGCGGCAAAGCCGCTCCACGGCATCAATAATAGCTGTGGCCCGAATTGCAGCGCCATCACGATGCCGACCGCGGATGCGCTATGCTGCGTCAGCTGGGTGAGAACGAGCCAGTCCTGGGCGGCGCGCTGCATCCAGGTGCCGATGTTGGACACCAGCGCGCCGGCCGCCCAGACCCGGTAGTTGAAGCTTGCGAGCGATCGAAAGACGCGTCTCATGGTCGCTGCGGTTCATTCCCGCCGTGAAACCGTCCGAACCGCCGCGCCAGGAACAGGCCGATCAGCAGGCCGCCGAGACCGAGCGCTACGATGTCGCTGGTCGTTCTCAAGCCGAAGTCGCCGACGCGGCAGACCAAGAGATATCCGACCGCTAGGTTGAAGAAGCCCCACACGATGTTGACGGTCGATGACGACAGGCCCTCACCGGGCGGTTTTGCGAACGGGCTCTGGAACGGTTCGCCCATCATGCCGGCGACGACGTGGGGAATCGCGTTGGTGAGGAAGGCGCCGCCGAAGAAGTAGGCGACGAGGTCAAGCCAGTTCATGCGCGTTGGTCCTTTCAAGCAGATCGATGATCGCCTGCGTCGAGCCGGTTTCGCCGAGCCGCGGGAACACCTGTTCGATGCTGTAGTCATGTGCGTTCGGCCGTGCATCGGTCATGGCGTCGACCGCGAGCGTGACGTTGAAGCCGGCCTCGTAGGCCTGCCGAGCCGTGGATTCGACGCCGGTCCCGGTCGCAACGCCGGCGACCACGACCTGCGTGACGCTACGGGCGCGCAGCTGCTTCTCGAGATCGGTGTTGGCGAACGCGCCCCATGTCCGCTTGGTCACGACGATGTCGCCCGGCTGCCGATCGAGCCCCGGGATCAGGTCGGTCCAGCCGTCGGGAAATTGTCCATTGTGGCGTGGCCGCTCGGTCCGTCCGGGTGCCGTGCCGTCGACATTGACCAGCACGATCGGCAGTCCACACCGTCGAAACGCATTGATGAGGGCGCAGGTGTGCGCCACGACGTCCTCGAACGGATGTATGAACGGCGCGCCGACCAGCCCGGCCTGCAGATCGACGACAACGAGGGCGGTGATCGGATCGAGCGTCGTCAAAGCCATCATCGTCTCCTGTTCTCGCGGTTGGCGCGGCGCGGCCGGCTTCAATCCGCGACCAGCCGTTTCAGCAAGCCGACGGCGGCGGCGAGTTCATCCTGTTCCCGCGCCGACAGCCGCGCGGCGATCGTGCGCGACAGCCAGTCCTGCCGCGCGGCACGGCCGGTGCGCAGCCGCTCGCGGCAGGTATCGGTGAGCGACATGATGGTCTGCCGGCCGTCGTCCGGATCGGGCGTGCCGCGGACCAGGCCCGCGGCCTCGAGCGCCGATATCGCCGAACTCATCGACTGCGGACGCATGCCTTCCGACCGCGCCAGGCTGGACACGGTCGCGGGGCCGTTCTTTTCGAGGCGCAGCAGGACCGCGACCTGGGAAGGTGGAAGATCCTCACGCTGGCCTTGCTCGCGAAGCCGGCGCTTCAGCGTTCCGATCAACAGGCGAAGGTCTTCGGCGAGCGCAGATGTGCGCGCCGAGCCGGTACGGGCCGCTGCATTGTTCATGTCCGTCACAATGGCATATCTGAAGGTAAACTGTAAAGACTATCTTCGCAGATTAGCTTCATATTCCCGTGATCGTCTGCGCCGTCGCACAGCATTGTTGGATGATGCTTCAAAATCTGAACGGCGCCTGAACTCGGCTCCGGAGTGAATCACATTAGATTTTGTTGTCTTCGTGCGCGCGGTTGTCGATGACTGCGCTTGCGCTCACAACGTGGCGTGTCGTCCCGCGGTAGCTCGCGGAGTTGTTTGGAATGAAGCTTGATGTTCGTTTCACGGCGATCGGCGTGTCGATCGTCCTCGCTTGCCTGGCGCAGCCGGCAGCGGCCCGGACCCGCGAGGCGCCACCGGCGCTGACGTTGATCGATCCACCCGGCTTCTACCAGAACGCAAGCGGTTACGCGGACGCCATCAAGCCGCTGCATGCGTTCATTGCTGAGATCAACAAGGCCGCCGATGAACGTGATCTGGATTGCGTGATGGACTTGCTCGCAGGCTGGGCGAGGGGAAGTGCGCTGCTGACAACAGGCGCGAACTATCAGGGCGATTTCGAACGGTCCTGGGCCGGGACCGATTTCGCGCTCGCGCTGCTGCGCTTCCCGGGCGCGTCCACCAAGGCCGATCATCGATTCCAGCAGATCAAGCCGTGGCTGATCCGGATTGCCGAGGAAACGCGCGATGCCGACCGCATCAACCACCTCGGCAACAATCTGGTCTATTGGGCCGGGCTCGATCTGATGTCGATCGGCACCCTGACGGATCGGGTTGATCTGGTCGATGCCGGCATTTCCCGGGCGCGTCAGGGCAGCGGGGACATCGGGGCCCACGGCGAATTGGAGCGCGAATTGAAGCGCGGCGAGCGCGCGCTGCACTACCACAATTTTGCGCTGACCCCGCTGGTGTTCTGCGCCGAACTCGCCAGCCGCCGGAAGATCGACCTCTATGCGGAGAACAACGGAGCGATCCGTCGGCTCGCCGACCTGATCGTTCGCGCGGTGCAGGATGAGCGCAGCTTCGGCGCTCTCACCAACGTTCCGCAGCAGCTTTTCCCTTGGACGCTTCAGGGAGACCTTGCCTGGATGGAGCCGTACTACGCCCGGTTTCACGATCCGCGCTTGCCGCCAATTCTCAGCTCCAGGAGGCCTCTCATCAATCCGCGGCTCGGAGGCAATGTGACGGCAAGCTGGGGCGCGCCCCTGCCGGACTAAGCGTCGGCCGGAGATGCGCAGTTACCCCGATGAGGTGCGCTTACTCGCTCTCGCTGGTCGCCGGCGCCGCGTACATGTCCCGTGCGCGCCGGGTCACGGCCGCATAGCGCGCGGTCGCGCTGAGGCTGATCAGGCCGGCGCGCACCAGTCCGAGAATGGCGCGGCGCGAGTGGAACGGCCCGGTCTTGCTCGCGGCATATCCGCGCGGGTAGAGCTGCAGGCGTCCGGCGAGCGCTTCCTGCAACGCCAGCTTCTGGGTCGCGCTCAGGCGCCGGCGCCGCGCAGGCTTTTCCGCTTCCGCCAGCATGAGCTCGATACCCAACGATTTCCGTGGCGCGGCCTTCATAGTCAGCTCACACTCCGGCCGACTGGCGCGACCTTCCGCGAGGCCCGGCGCCCGGCCGGCATCGCCATGGACGCCGGCATGTGGCACATCATGGCTTGCGCTGTTGCTCATTCGTAAGACAGAACCGCATTTCGAGCGGCAGCGGCATCTGACGAAAGTCAGGATCAGTTGTGACGAAAGTCATATTCGTTTGCGGCCGCTGCCGGCTTACGCCAGAGTGGGCTGCTCGCTGAGTTGATGGGCAACGCATGATCGATCTGAGCGCGGATTTGCTTGCGGCCGCAGGAGCCGACGTCATCGGTCTCGCCGTCATCGGCGCCGACCGAAGCATGCAGCGGAAGATCGGGCGGCTGGTCGAATGGCTTCCCGCGATCGGCGTCGATTGTTGCGAATGCATGCTGCTGGTCGGCATGGAGGCCGAGCTTGCGGCGCTGGCTCGCGGCCAGCGGGACACGATCGCACTAGCCGGTGTTCGCGGTGCCTCGCCTGACATAGCTCAGCCGATGACGGCGGTCGTGCTGTGGAACGGCGCGCAGTCGCATTACTTCGTCATCGCCATGCCGGACTTCGCGGGACGTCAGGTCGAAACGCTGCTCGGCAGCGAGCGCCGGGCCCGCCGCCTGATGGAGCAGCAGCTCGAGGCGGCGAGCGCGGAAGTACGTTTTGCCTCGCTGGCGCGGACGCGGCTGCGGCTGGCGCGCGATCTGCACGATACGCTGGTGCATTCGATCGTGGCGCTGCTCACCCAGATACGGCTGATCAGGCACTATCTTTCGGCCGCCCCCGCGCGCGTGGCGGACAGCCTTGCAACGGCCGAAGACGCCGCAGCGAGCGGCCTCTCGCGTGCCCGCGAGGCCATCGATCGCCTGCGCACGCCCGATGATTTCAAGCTTGATCCCGATGTCGAGGGACTGCTCAGTGACTTCGCCGCGCGCAGCGGCGTCAGGGTGTCGATCCAGATCGACGAAGAGGCGCGCCCCGGCTTGCGCGATTGCGGCTTGACTGTTCAGCGCATCCTCAGCGAGGCATTGCGCAATGTTCAGGCACATGCGCAGGCACGCCGTGTCTCCTTTCACGCCTTCGAGGAGCCGGCCGCGGTCGGTCGCAAGCTCATCGTCGAGATCCGTGACGACGGCCGCGGCTTCGATCTCGCGGTGCCCACTCCCGGACATTTCGGATTGATCGGGATGGCCGAATTTGCTGAACTCGTCGGCGGAAGCTGCGCGGTGGAGAGCGCGCCCGGACAGGGAACGCTGGTCCGGATCTCGCTCCCCGTGGCGGTGCCGCCGGCAGCATCTGCCGGCGTGCTGGCCGATTGATGTCGTTGCCGCCTATTCAAGACCTTCGAGAGGATGACTAAAGCCCGTGAGCAGAATTGAGAAGGTGCGGGTGCTGATCGCCGAGGATCAGACCCTGATCAGGGAAGGTATCGCCACACTGCTTGCCCAGCAGAACGACGATTTCGAGATCCTTCCCGGCGCGTCCGACGGCGAGCAGGCCATCGAATTCGCGCGGCGTTATCGGCCGGACGTCATCCTGATGGACCTGCAGATGCCGCGTGTCGACGGTATCGCAGCGACCCAGCGGATTCTCCGCGAGCTGCCGCAGACCCATATCGTCGTGCTGACGACATTCGAGACCAACGATCTGATCTTCGAGGCGGTCAGCGCGGGCGCCAAGGCGTATCTCCTGAAGGATGCCAGGATGGAGGAGATCGCATCGACCATCCGCGCGGTGATCAACGGCCAGTCCGGGCTGTCGCCCAGCGTCGCCGCGCGCATCCTCGACGAGTTCAAACGGCTGCGCGGCCCGCGCGTCTCGGCGAAACTGCCGGTTCGCGACGGGCTGACGGCGCGGGAGAATGAAATTCTCACGCTGATCGTCGAGGGCAAGAGCAATACCGAGATCGGCGAGCGGCTGCATTTGGCCGAGGGCACGGTGAAGAACTATGTCAGCACCATCCTGGAGAAATGCCAGGTCAAGAACCGTACGGAACTCGCAATAAAGGCAATAACTTACTAGAAATAATTGCCCGCAATCGCACACCACGCGGTTGATCTGGCTGAGATTGCTCGCCTTTCTCTGGGCCGCGCCGACAAAATTGGCTATAGGATTGTTTCGGATTTGCTTTTTGACACGGCAGGTCCGGATTGCGCGGCTTTGACTAAACAGGGAATGACCATGAAGGGTATCGAGCGCCAGACCAAGGATACCGATGGACTGGCAAGCGCGGCGGCCGGCAACGGCGCGGATGCCGCAGCACATGGCATGGCGGCGATCGATCAGGTCCGCGATCTCCTGTTCGGCGGCGCGCAACGCTCGATTGAGACCAATCTCTCGGGTCTGCGCGAGGAGATGCAGGCTTCGCTGAAGCAGATGCAGGCCGACTTCACCAACGAGCTAACCGCGCTGCAGGCGCGGCTCTCCGACCTGGAGCGGGATACCGAGCAGAAGCGCCTCGACTCGCTGAAGGATGTCGGTGCGGCCATCACCCAGCTCGGCGCTGCCATCAGCGGATTGGGATCCGGCCGCACGGGCAAATAGCATGGCAGCTGCTGCCGGCCAGAATCGCGAGATCGAGCAGCTCAAGACATTGCTGTTTCAGCCCGAGGCGACGCGTCTGACGTCGCTGGAGGCCGACCTCGACTCGCTGCAGCGCTATGTCGGCAATGCCGATCGCCTCGAGACGGCCACCGCCGGCATTCTGGTCGAGGCGCTGGAGCGTGCCGAGGTCAACCGGCCGCGCGAGCTCGCCACCGCGATTGCGCCGGTCGTGGTCTCCGCGATCCGCAGCGAGATCAAGAATTCGCGCGAGCAGATGATCGAGGCGCTCTATCCGATCGTCGGCCGGCTGGTCAGCGCCGCGGTCGCCAATGCGTTCAGGGAACTGGTTGCCTCGCTCGAGCAGCGCATCAATTCGCTGACCTCGGCCCAGCTGTGGGTCGGGCGCGTCAAGTCGCTGGTGACGGGACGTCCGATCAGCGAGTTCGTGCTCGCCGACAGTCCGCCGCAGATCAACCGGCTCCTGATCATCGAACGCGGCAATGGCCGCCTGATCGCCGACTGGAAGCGCGAGGCGACCGTCGACGAGCGCGCCGACCTGCTCAGCGCCATGGTCGCGGCGATCCTCGAATTCTCCGTGCAGGCGCTGGCCGGCGAAGGCAATCTGCAGACGCTCGATTTCGGCGGACGGCAGCTCGCGCTGCGCGCCTCGCCCCGTTTTATCCTGGCGGCGGAGTGCCTGGGACCGCTGCGCCCGGCCGACAATGCCAGGATCAACTCGCTGTTCTTCGATGCAATCGAGCGCATCGACCGTGGCGCGGATTGCGATGGGCCGATGCTCGCCTCGCTCGCAACCGCGATCGAGACCGACGACACGCCGCGGCGGATCGCGAGCCGGCGCGGCAAGGTGATTCTGTTTGCCGTGCTCGCGGCCGTGGCCGCGCTGCTGCTCTGGCTTGCTGCGACCTCGGTGACGCGCGCGCTGCTGGAGCGGCGGACCCATGCCGCACTGGAGCAGCTCGCCGCGAAGCAGCCCTTGCTGGCCACCTTCCCGCTGCGGCTAGACTTCGATCACGGCAAGGCAAGCGTGGCCGTGTCGGGCATCGAGCCGGGCCAGCTGGAGACCGCGCCGGTGATCGACGCGCTCGCTGCGGCCGCGGCACCGTACAAGGTCGTCGACCGCATCGGGCTGGTGTCGACGCCGGAGCAGGCGGCGGCATCGCAGGCCGGCATTGCAGGCCTGCAGCAGAGCCTGACGCGCCTGCAGGCGAGCCTCGACCAGATGCACGAAGCGATGGGTGCGCAGGCGAAGTCCGGCGACCAGAAACATACCGCGCTCGCCGCGCAATATGACAAGCTCGGCGAGCAGTACGCGAAACTGGGCGAGCAAGTTGCGAAGCTGCAGTCCGTCGCCGACGGTCCGGCGGCGCGGCTCGATCGCTTCATCGCCACGACTGCGATCTTCTTCATCAACAATTCAGACGAATTCCTCGACAACGACCAGGCCGATCAGCAGCTGCGCGAGCTCGCCGGGCTGCTGACGAACAACGATCTCAGGCTGCGTATCGTCGGCTATGCCGATCAGAGCGGCACCGAAGGCACCAACAAGACGCTGGGGCGCAAGCGGGCGGAGCAGGTGCAGCGCAAGCTGACCGCGCTCGGCGTCGACCCGCCGCGGCTGATTTTGGTGTCGCGCGCCGCGACGATGCCGATCACCGACCGGCTCGACGCCACCGTCGGCGGCAACCGCCGCGTGGCGTTCGAGACGGTCTACCGAGGCGAAGTGGCCCGCTGATGCTTACCGCAAAAGTCATGCTGCTCGGCGACATGGGGGTCGGCAAGACGTCGATCCTCTATCGGCTGATCTACAACCGGTTCGAGGGCCAGTACAAATCCACGCTGGGCGTTGAGATCCTCAGCCATGACGTGGTGCCGGCGGATGGCAGCGATCCGATGCGCCTCGTGCTGTGGGACACCGACGGCGATTTCGGCACGCAGATTTTCGACACTGTCTATGTCACCGGCGCATCCGCTGCCATCATCGTGTCAGACGTGACGCGGCCGCAGACCGTGACCCGCATGGTCGAGCTGGTCCGCGGTTTCGAGGAGCGCTTCCCGGGGCGGCCCTACCGGGCGCTGCTCAACAAGATCGACCTGCCGGAGGCTGCCGGCAGCGCCGGCGCGATTGCCGAGCTCGCCAAGTCGAGCGTCAAACCGGTCAGCGCCAAGACCGGCGTCGGCATTGCCGAATGCTTTGTCGAGCTCGCCCAGACCATTCGCCGCCGTCAGCTCTAAATTTTTGCTGACGCGTTTTCTTCGCGCGAACCGGCGTCCACTTCGCTCGAAAACGCTTTGCCCAGTAAGCTTAGGCGCAAGTTTGTGTCAGCCGTCCCGACTTCTCGGGGCTGGCGAATCGGGCCGGGACGGCTGACTTCATCGCACGTGGGGCGTACGATGAAACGCTCTCGACATGCGGTGCATGACCGCACGAATCTCTCCCCGAGTGCACCACGCCGTCCCACACTCCGATAGTGACGATGGTCATCTTCCGCTCGGCCAATGGCCTGCCTATCGTCCGCCCGTCACTGGAACCAGTCGCGGGACCAACGGTGTCCCGGGCGCACGGAGCGAGAGAACATGAGCATTTTTGGAAGCATCATGGGTGCAATCTTCGGCCACGGCGCCCAGGCCAAAACCGCCGAGACCACAGCGACGGCGGCGCCCGGTGCCGCACCGGCATCGACGTCAACATCTGCATCTGCATCGCCGGCACCCGGCGCGCCCGCCGCGCAAACGGTCGACGTCGCGGCGATCGTCGACAAGGCGGCCGCTGCCACCGGTGAGAAGCTCGACTGGCGCACCTCGATCGTCGACCTGATGAAGGCGCTCGGCCTCGACAGCAGCCTTGCTGCGCGCAAGGAACTCGCCAAGGAGCTGCACTACACCGGCGATACCAACAACACCGCCACCATGAATGTCTGGTTGCATCAGCAGGTGATGGCCAAGCTCGCGGCCAATGGCGGCAAGCTGCCGGCCGACATCAAGACCTGATCACCGCCTTGAGCCGTGCGTGGCGCTAAGCATGATCCGGAAAAGTGCGAAGCGGTTTTCCCTCGCGACAAACGCGTAGCGTTTGCGCGGAGATCATGCTCAAGCAAAGGGCTAAAGCGCGCCATCGCGCTTTAGCGTCGCGCACGGCTCCGAACCATGTGTATTGCGTGAGGAGCAGTTGCGATGACTTCATCTCATCTTGCCATCCTGAACAGGCCGCGGATCGGCGTCGTTGCCGCTTCGATCGGCGCGGGACTCGGCCTCGCGGTATTGGCGCTGGGCATCACCATCGCCGTCGCGCGCGCCGATAACGCCGGCGACGAGCCGCAGCCGGCGCACGTGAATGCCGGTGTGCAGCGCGCCGCGCAGACTCTGCCGCCGGCGCGGGTCATCCTGCCGGCACCGTGGGAGCGGGCGGCGCCTGCGCAGCCGGTCGCAACATCAGCGAAACCGTCAGACCACAAATAATCTTCGCACCTCCGTCGCGGCCCGCGATCCGCGCATGTGCGTAACGCTCGCTGCGAATGGCCCGCACACCGCCCAGCTCTGGAGCCTCGCCATGCCAGAACAGGTCAAGCTGCCCCGAAAACTCTCTCAGGAGCCCGGCGGTCCGCCGTCGCTGCGGCCGAGCCACCGGCGGGTCATCGAGGACCTCGACCGTTGGGCCAACAGCCCCGGCCTGCAGCCGCCGAGTGACGGAAAACAGCAAGGCGACGACAAGCGCTAGCAAGAGCGCCACCGACGGACCCGCATTTTCGAGGATGCGGGCCAATGATGCCGCCATCAATCAGTTGAACGGCACGCGCGCCCTGGCCGAGAACGTCCAGATCCGGGCCGTGCCGCCGAGGCCGCCATACTCCGCGCCGAGGCCGACCATCGTGCCGCCCGCGAGCCTCGCGTTCAGCCCGCCGGTGACGCGGGCCGACCAGCCCTCCAGCACCAGCGTCGGGTTGACCGGGATGCCGCTCACGGCCAATGCCGCGGCATCGTCCCTGCTGAAATAGTAGTCGCCATAGACGCCGAGATAGGGCGAGAGCACCGCGGCGTCGATCGTTGCCAGCGGATAGCTCAGCTTGACGCCGCCGGATGCGCGGCCGGTGACGAAGTCACGCGCCGTCTGCAGCGTGCCGAGCGTGTCGACATAGGCGTTCTCATGCTCCCACAGCGTGTAGAGGCTCGCGGAGCATGCCGTGGAATCTCGGCGCGCATTGCTTTTGTAACGCGCCGTTGCTAGGCGGCTACGTCATTGCACAATTTGAGAAGGAAGTAGCGCACGGGATTGCCGCATCAGCCGATGAGGCGGCGGGTCATTCTCGTTCAGCGCACGCAAAGCGGGCGATCGATAACGCATGTGCCTCGATCGCCGCTTGAGGCGTGGCGATGGCTACCGCGGCGGCTACGGCCGCAGCGCCGTCGCGACCAGCGCGGTCGAGGGAATCACGAAGGCGTCCCCGACCCGCCCGCGCTCAATCTCGCTCCGGAAGGCGCGCGCAACCGCGGCGCTCTGGTCCGCATCGAGCCCGCTCCAATGCGGCATGAACTCGAACAATTTGTCGACGTCGGCAGGATTGGCGACATTGAGCTTGAAGTCGTGGGTGATCTCGGCGACAGCAGGATCGGAGAAGCCGGCTGCGATCACCGCCGCAGCGAGGCGGCCGGGATCGGCGAGCTCGGCGAGGCCCGTGCACGGCATCGGCGTGACGTTGTCGGGATAGAGCCGCCGGATGATCTGCGAGAGCAAGAGATACACGGCGGCGCCGTCGGCGCTTTTCCAGACCGCGATCGCTGCCGATCCGCCCGGCCGCGTCACCCGCGCCATCTCGCGCAGTCCGGCGCGCCAATCGGGAAACAGCATCACGCCGAACACCGATACCGTCGCATCGAAGGCGGCATCCGGTAAATCGAGTGCCTGGCCGTCCATCTGCCGCGCCTCGATATTTTGCAGGCCATGCGCGCGGACTCGCGCCACCATGCCGGCGGAAAAGTCGATCGCGGTGACCTGCGCGCCGGTGCGGGCGGCGGCCAGCGCCGCAGCACCTGTACCGGTGGCGACGTCGAGCACCTTCGATGACGGACCGATCGGGAGCATCGCGACTGCGGCCTCGGCGAAGTGTGTCGTGAACGGCTGCGACTGCGCCTCGTAGGTCGCGACCATCTTGTCCCAGTGCGCGGGATCGTTGAACGGAAGCGGCTTCGCCTGGTCACTTGGCTGCATGGATCTGGTCCTCGAGGCTTTGTTTGTGTTTGGCGAGCCGGCGCTTGAAATCCTTCGCGAGCGCTTCGAGCGTCACCGCGCCGAGGCGCTTCAGGAAGATCGCCTCGACCTCGCGAAACGTGCCGGACAGCGCGTCATTGACGGACTGTTCGACCAGGCAGCCGGGATTTTCGGAGCGATGGCCCATCGCGACGATCGTGGGCGCGCCGACCGCGCGATAGATGTCGGCGAGCGTGATGTCGGCGGGATCGCGCGCGAGCGTCCAGCCACCGCCATGGCCCTTCTCGGAGCGGATCAGGCCTTGCTCACGCAGGCCCGCCATCACGCGGCGGACAACCACCGGGTTGGTGGCCATCGCCTGTGCAAGTTGCTCCGACGTGACCGGTTCGCCTGCTCCGATCATGTGGAGGAGGCCGTGCAGGACACCAGATAGACGGCTATCGCGTATCATGTAACTCCATATGTTACATGATGGGCCGGTCGTCAAGAGCGGCGATGGCGGGCGCATCATCGTTCCCAGTCGTCCGCTTACCTCCCCTTGAAAAGGCGAGGTCGCTTTGCTCGTCAGAGCAAAGCGGGTGGGGATCAACTCTCTCCGCGAGAAGCCGTGCGTGTGGTTGACCCCCATCCCGACCTTCCCCCTTTCAGGGGGAAGGGGAAGAGATCAGAAGTTGCCCCCTTCAATCGGGAATCGCGTGCCGGAATTCTTGCCGCCGTCCGTTTAATCCCCATTGGGGTCTTGAGAGGCGGGGGCGGGATCGTGGGCAGTGTGGCTGTTGATCGGATGTTGCTGGATGCGGTGGCGCATTATGGCGCGGGCCGCGCGATGGAGGCCGGCACGTTGTGCGGCGATATCCTCACATCAGATCCCGACCATATTCCGGCGCTGCATCTGTCCGCCGTCATCGCCTTCGTGACCGATCGCGCCGCCGAAGGCGCGGTGCTGCTGAACCGGGTGTTCAGCCTCGATCCGCATCACGGACCGGCGTTCGCGACGCTTGGCGATGCGCTCGCCGTGAAGGGCGAGCACGAGGGGGCGGTGGCGGCGTTCCAGCGCGGCGTCACGTTGCGGCCGAAGGATGCCGGCCTGCACATCAAGCTCGGCGTTGCGCTGTGCGAGCTGTCGCGCTTCGACGAGGCCGAGGCGGCGTTTCGCCGCGCGATCGCCCTCGATGGCGGCCTGACGCGGGCGCGGTTCAACCTCGCGGTTGCGCTGGCCGGACAGCAGCGGCCGGTCGAGGCCGAGCAGGCCTATCGCGAGGTGATCGCGCGTGATCCGGCCTATCGCGGCGTCTGGCTCAACCTTGGCAATGCGTTGACCGATCAGAAGAAGCACGACGCCGCCGCCACCGCTTATCGCCGCGGGCTCGGCGCGGATCCCGATCATCCCGGGCTGCACAGTGGCCTCGGTGCGGCCCTCTACCGGCTTGGCCGGCTGGAGGACGCAGTCCTGCACTATCGCCGCGCGGTCGCGCTCGAGCCCGACAACTTCGCGCCGCGGCGCCTGCTGGCCATGGTGCTGCATGAACTCGGCGAGCGCGAGGAGGCGGTCCGTATCTATCGGCAGGTCTCGGCCCGCGATCCGTCCGATCACGTCATCCTCAACAATCTCGGCGCCTGCCTGTTCGAGCTCGGACAGGTCGATGACGCCATCGCCTGCGCCGAGCTGGCGCTGGCGCTCAAGCCGGACTATGCCGCCGCGCACACCAATCTCGGAATCATCTTCGAAGCGCAGAACCTGGTCGAGGCGGCGGTCGCCGCGCATCGGCGGGCCATCGAGCTCGAACCCAATTACGCCAAGGGCCACGCCAATCTTGCGGTCGCGCTGCGCAATGTCGGCGAGATCGATGCGGCGCTGGCGGCCTCGCGCCGGGCCATCGCACTCGACCCCGAACAGCCGCTGGCGCATTACAACCACGCGCATTTCCTGCTGATGAACGGCGAGTTCGAGGAGGGTTTTGAAGAGTATCAGTGGCGCCGCAAGACCAAGATGCTCAGCGAAGGCGATCCGGTGTTCGACGAGCCGGAATGGCAGGGTGAGCCGCTGGCGGGACGCACGCTGCTCTTGTTTGCCGAATACGGGCTCGGCGACGCCATCAATTTCGTCCGCTACGTGCCGATGCTGGCGGGCGAAGGCGGCCGGATCATTCTGCAGGTGCAGCCGGCGCTGGTCTCGCTGCTGCGGCCGATGCTGCCCGATGTCGCGGTGTTCGCGCGCGGCGAGCCGTTGCCGCCGTTCGACCTGCAACTGCCGCTGCTGAGCCTGCCGCGGATTTTCCGCACAACCGTCGAGACGATCCCCACGGCCGTGTCTTATCTACAGGCGGACGCCGTCAGGCTCGCACGCTGGCGCGAGGTGCTCGCCGGCGTGTCCGCGCTGAAAGTCGGCGTGGTCTGGGCCGGCAATGCCAGGCACAAGGGCGACCGCCAGCGCTCGCTGCCGGCGGACGCCGTGCTGCCGCGGCTGGTCACACCTGGCGTGCAGCTCTACAGCCTGCAGAAGGAGCCGCGGCCGGACGATGCCCCGGTGCTGCGGCGCCTCGGTGCGGACATTGTCGACCTCGCGCCGACGCTCGGCGATTTCGCCGACACCGCCGCGGCCGTCTGCGCGCTCGATCTCGTCATCGCCGTCGACACCTCAGTGGCGCATCTTGCCGGCGCGCTGGGCCGCCCGGTCTGGATGCTGTGCCCCTATGCGCTCGACTGGCGCTGGTTGCGCGACCGCGCCGACACGCCCTGGTAT
Organism: uncultured Bradyrhizobium sp.; assembly: GCF_947648125.1. Classification (GTDB taxonomy): domain Bacteria; phylum Pseudomonadota; class Alphaproteobacteria; order Rhizobiales; family Xanthobacteraceae; genus Bradyrhizobium. The sequence goes on from NZ_CANSMR010000007.1 coordinate 74,667, forward strand.
CCGACCATGCGGCTGTTCCGCCAGGACAGACCGCAGGCCTGGGAGGGCGTGCTGACGCGGATGTCCGACGCGCTTGCGCACGTCGCACGAGGGGAGCGCGAGCTGTTGCTGCCGCGGGCGGCGGCGACGTGATGAGTTAGCGCGCCATCGGCCGCCTTGGCAGAGCGTTACGCCGCCGAGAGCCGGATCTGGAATTTGCTGCCGGTTGCCTTGGCAAATCGCAGCAACGTTTTGGTGCTTGGAAGCGTCTGGCCGCTCTCGAGCCGGGCGATGGTCGATTGGCTGGTGCCCATCTTGGCTGCGAGCTCGGACTGCGACAGTCCCGCGCGCTGACGCGCCTTGAGCAACTCGGCAGCGATTTCGAACTCAGGCGCGAGCGCATCGTATTCCGCCCGGACCTTCGGATTGGCCAACAGGCGCGCCTTGAGTTTTTCGAACGGTATCGTCATGTAACTTCCTTTGCTCGCCGCAGCGCCAACTCGATCTCACCCGGTGGTGTTTTCTGGGACTTCTTCACGAACGCGCGGACGACCACAACGCGCCGGCCGAAGGCCGTCACATAGAGTGACCTTGCGATTCCATCCCGCCCGGTCAATCGCAACTCCCAAAGCTTGCCGACCAAATGCTTCACATGCGGTTCGCCCAGACTTTCCAGTCCAGCGGCGGCAATGCGCTCCGAAAGGCGGATGAAACGCGCCTGCATGTCGGCTGGCAGCGCCGCGATCTCCTCCGCGACGACCTCGTTGAGGATTTCGACGCTCCAGGACATCACGAGCATATCTCATTTTTGAGATGGAGAGAAGCGGCAATCCACCGGGAAGCGCAGCCATTCTGATCACCCCACGCTCATTCCCTGTGCTCCGCCGAGCAGCTTCGCGTTGAGCCGGCCGCCGTCGAACAGCATTTCACTGACCGCGCCGTCGAGGTCGGAGGTGGTGACCTCTCCGCCGCCGTTGCTGACGATGCTGGCCTGGGCAAGACGGCGCATCAGCTCCTTGATGAAGGCGGCGCTGACGCCTTCGGTGCGTCGCACGGCCTCGTCGATGACGGGCTGTTCGAGCGGCAGGCCCTTGCCATAGAGTCGGATCAGCTTGCCGCGCCCGGTCTCGTCGGGCAGCGGCACCTCGATCGCCTGGTCGATGCGGCCGGGCCGGCCGGCCAGCGCGCTCTCGAGCTCTTCGGGACGGTTGGTGGTCAGCAGGAACAGGATGTCGCAATCCTCCTTCAGGCCGTCCATCTCATTGAGCAGCTTGTTGAGCAGGGATTCCTCGCACGGTCCGCCCATGTCCTCGCGGTCGCGCGCGATCAGGTCGACATCCTCGATCACGACCATGGCCGGCTGCAGCAGGCGGGCGAGGTTCATGTAGGCGCCGAGCAGGCCGACCTGCTCTGCGGTGATGATCAGCGTGGTGTGATCCGGCAGGTTGGTGGCGAGATAGCGAATGGTGTGAGTCTTGCCGGTGCCGGGCGGGCCATACAGCAGGATGCCCTTGCGGGTCGACTGTCCGAGCTTGCGCAGCAGATCGCGGCTTCCGACAAAGCCGAGCACGTTGCGGTCGAGCAGCCGCAGTGTCCGCTCCGGCAGGATCACGTCATCGCGTGCCACCGTCGGCAGCCGATGCACGGTCACGCCGCGGGCACGGCCACGGTAGTCGGCGGCATCTTCCAGCGACAGGATCTTGCCGCGATAGGAGCGCGCCGCATGCACGGCAGCTTCCAGCTCGGCAAAGGTACGCTGCACCAGGCTGTTTCCGGCGGCGCCTGCGGGCACGGCGAGCTCGATCCGCAAGCTCGGCTCGCTCTGATAATCGCGATGGTAGCTGAGCAGCACCGCGTAGCGCAGTTCTTCGGTCTGGCACAGCCACAGTCCATTGGTGAGGCATTTCACCGGCTCGGCTTCCCCGACGTCGATGTCGTGATACTGCGGCGGCGCGATCGCCGGTGCGTTGCGGCTGTTCTCCATCAGCGCGGCTATCGTGAGGGTCTCATAGCGGTGTTGCTCATGAAGGCCGAAGAAATGGATCGGCGCATCGAACAATCTGTCGATCGCGATCTGAACGTCTGCACGCATGTGACCGGGAAACTGCCGCGACCGGGTCATGATCTGGTTGCGCGGCGTCCCGGCAAAATGCCAATCGAGCGCCATGAACGCATATCTGAACTCTTCGCTCGGCAGATTTTCCGAGCTCGCCCGCGCGGCGATCAAGCAGTTGCCGCACAGGCAGACTGTCCTGCGGATGAGAAAGACGTCGGTCGCGGGATCCAGCGCGCCGCAGAGATCGCACGGCCGAGCCGCTTCGGCGGCTGCGGGTGTGATCAGCAATGGATGGCCATTGCTATCGATCAGTTGCTGGGCGGACTCCAGCAGCGCCTTGGCCACCGTCGCGGGATAGGGGCCGCATGCGAATCCGTTCTGGGCCTCGATCCGCGCAGTGATGGCAATCGCTTCTTTCCGAGATTTGCCGAATACCGTGCGTAACAGGTTACGCATGAATTCCAGCGGCGTCCTGTCGTCATCGTGAATGAAGAGCCTGACCGGGCCGTTCTCGGCAAAGACGTCGTGCATGATCACCTCGGAACACAATCGGAAACCAAAAGAACATAACAAGAACATCATGGCGGCCCCTGCGCGTCAAGCGAAAGATTGTCCGGCCTCAGCCCTGGCGTGTGGCGAGCCGATCGGCCGGCTCGGCCTGCCCCGCCCGCCATGCGTAAACGGCGCTCAACACCTGTGACGATTGTGTTGCGGCAAATGCCAAGAGATGGTCGTCGCAGCAGCAAACTTCCGACACATCATCAAGGCGAAAAGGGGCGATCCGACATGGCGCGAGCGCGAGAGCAGAGTCCTCCCGGGGATATGCGGTCGCGCAATTGTTTCAATAAGAGGCCCTCGTGTCGCACAAACTTCGCTTTGCGATCCTTCTCGTCCTCACCTTGTTCGTCTCGCCCGCGCTGGCGCAGCCGGCCGCCAAGCCGGCGCCGCCGCAACCTGGTACCAGCGACGCATTGACGCCCGAGCAGGCGAAGCGCGCGCTCGAGACGCTGCAGGACGACAAGAAGCGCGGCGAGATCATCAACACGCTCCGTGCCATCGCCAATGCCTCGCCGCAGAGCGCGCAGCCGGCGCCCGAGCAGCATTCACCGATCCCGCTCAGCGCGGACAGCCTCGGTGCGCAGCTTCTGCTGATGGTGTCGGAGCAGGTCGGCGAGATGTCGCGCGAGGTCGCCGACGTCGCGCGCACGCTGACGCATTTCCCGGCGTTCTATTACTGGTTCCTGCGCACCGCCAACGATCCCGCGGCCTATGGCCTCCTGATCGACATCGCCTGGAAGCTAGCGCTGGTGCTCGGCTGCGCACTGGCCGCCGAATGGGTGGTGTTCCGCCTGATCAAGCGGCCGGTCGCGTTCCTCGAAGCGCGGCTGCCGCAGACTGCGCGCGTGCCGGTGCAGGCGCTCGCGAGCGCCGATCCGCCGTCGTCGGTTGCCGACGTCACGCCGGAGGGCGATCTGCATCGCCGCCGGCTCAGCCTGGCGCGGGCCTGGCAATCGCTGGTCCGTCTGCCCTTCGTGCTCGGCCGCCTCGTGCTCGAGCTGCTGCCGGTGGTCGTGTTTCTCAGCGTGGCCGCCGCGCTGCTCAGCACCGAGATCGGCAATCAGTCGACCACGCGGCTCGTGATCCTCGCGGTGATCAACGCCTATGCCTTCTCGCGCGCGCTGATCTGTGCGGTGCGCGCGCTGGCCGGCCCGTTCGGCCTGGTCCGCGTCCGTGCCGAGACCGCGGCCTATATCGAGATATGGGCGCGGCGCATCGTCGCCGTCGGGGTCTCGGGGATCTGCTTGGCCAATGTCGCATTGCTGCTTGGGCTGTCCCACGCCGGTTATGCCGCGCTGCTCCGGCTCGTGATGCTTGTCGTGCACCTCTTCATCGTCGTCATCATCCTGCAGTGCCGCCGCCAGGTCGCCGACGTCATCCGTGCGCCGGCCGATCGCACCGGCCTTGCGGCGCGGACGCGCAACCGTCTCGCTTCGCTGTGGCATGTGCTGGCGATCGCGCTCGATCTCGCGCTGTGGGCGGTGTGGGCGCTCAACATCCGCAACGGCTATTCGCTGTTGCTGCAATATTTCGTCGGCACCGTCGCGGTGCTGCTGGTCACCCGCCTCGTCACCATGGTGGTGCTGAGCCTGATCGATCGCGGCTTCCGTATCAGCCCGGACCTGATGCAGCGCTTCCCGGGGCTCGAGACCCGCGCCAACCGCTATTTGCCGCTGCTGCGCAAGGTGGTCACGGCGGTGATTGCCGTGATCGGTTTCGTGGCGCTGCTCGAGGTGTGGGGCGTCGACGCCATCGTCTGGTTCTATGGCGGCCAGATCGGCTCTCGGCTGATCTCGGCGCTGGTGACGATCGGCATTGCCGCGCTCGCCGCGGCCGTGATCTGGGAAGGCGCCAATGCGCTGATGGACCGGCAGATCGACGCGCTGTCGCGCGAGGGGCATTTCGCCCGCGCGGCGCGCTTGCGCACCTTCCAGCCGATGCTGCGCACCGCGCTGTTCTGCATCATCGTCGCGGTGGTCGGGCTCACCGCGCTCAGCGAGATCGGCGTCAATGTCGCGCCGCTGCTCGCCGGCGCCGGGATCGTCGGCATCGCGATCGGCTTCGGTTCGCAGAAGCTGGTGCAGGATCTCATCACCGGGCTGTTCCTGCTGCTCGAGAACACCGTGCAGGTCGGCGACACCGTCACGGTGTCGGGCCTGTCGGGCGTGGTCGAGAACGTCTCGATCCGCACCATGCGGCTGCGGGCCGGCGACGGCTCGGTGCATATCGTGCCGTTCAGCGCGGTGACGACCATCACCAATGCCAGCCGCGGCGCCGGCAATGCCGCGGTCAGCGTCAACGTGTCCTACAAGGAGGACACCGACCGCGCCGGCGAGGTGCTGAAGGACATTGTCGCCGGGATGCGTCAGGAGACCGCGTATCGCGCGTTGATCCGCGGCGATCTCGAATTGTGGGGCGTCGACAAGGTCGACGGCTCGGTCGTGACCATCGTCGGCCAGATCCGCTGTACCGACGGCGGCCGCTGGTCGGTGCAGCGCGAGTTCAATCGCCGCATGAAGCGGCGCTTCCAGGAGGAAGGCATCGAGATCGCCTCGATGGGCCAGACCATCCTGATGCAGCTTCCCCCGCCCTCCGAGCCTGATAGCAACAAGCTGCCGCGCCGCGCGGCGGGCTGATCCCTCTGTCTTGCTCCACCTCTCCCGCTTGCGGGGGAGGTCGGATCGCATCGCAGATGCGATCCGGGTGGGGGCTCTTTCCACGATGTGACTCGCTGAGATACCCCCACCCCAACCCTCCCCCGCAAGCGGGAGAGGGAGCGCAGTCCCTTGGCGGCGGCCGCTCCAGCTTGATCTCAGCTCGCCGTAACGGCTGGGCACGTTGCGCGTCTCATCGTTGCGACAGCGTCTCGCGACGATGAGACGGCAAGGGCCTCGCCGGGCCCTTGGCATGGCTTGCCCTTGGCCGAAAACGCCGCCTTTCTCCTCCTCTCCTGCGATTTCCGCGCTGGCACAGCGCTTGCTCAACGCATCTTCGAATGCGCGGCAAGACGCATTGCATGACTGAACCTCAAGCGAAGGAAGGAAACGCACATGGAGCTTGGCTACTTCACCATGCCCTCGCATCCGCCGGAGTGCGGATTGAAGGAGGGCCACGACTGGGACCTGCAGACGCTGCGCTGGCTCGACGAGCTCGGCTATCAGGAAGCCTGGATCGGCGAGCATCACACCGCACCCTGGGAGCCGCACCCGTCGCCCGATCTGCTGGTCGCGCAGGCGCTGCTGCAGACCAAGAACATCCGCATCGGGCCGGGCGGCTTCCTGCTGCCGTATCATCACCCGGCGGAGCTCGCCAACCGCGTCGCGATGCTCGACCATCTCTCGAACGGGCGCTTGAACTTCGGCGTCGCGGCCTCGGGCCTGCCGAGCGACTGGGCGATGTTCAACGTTGACGGCATGTCCGGGCAGAACCGCGACATGACCCGCGAGGCGCTCGAGATCATCCTGAAGATGTGGTCCGAGCCCGGACCCTGGACGCACAAGGGCAAGTACTGGACGGTGTCGAAACCGGACACGATGTTCGACTTCCTGAAACCCCACATCAAGCCACAGCAAGCACCGCATCCGCCGATCGGCGTCGCCGGCCTGTCGAAGAACTCGGACACGCTGAAGCTCGCCGGCGAGCGCGGCTTCATTCCGATGAGCCTCAACCTCAACCCGGCCTATGTCGGCAGCCATTGGGACTCGGTCGAAGCCGGCGCGGCCAAGACCGGCCGCAAGCCGAGCCGCAGGGATTGGCGGCTGGTGCGCGAGGTGTTCGTCGCCGACACCGACGAGGAGGCGTGGAGGCTGTCGACCGGCGACATGATGGGCCGGATGATGGGCGAGTATTTCCTGCCGCTGCTCGGCCATTTCGGCTTCAAGGACTACCTGAAGCACGCCCCCGACGTGCCCGACAGCGACGTCACCGTCGAATATTGCGCGCGCCGGAATTGGATCGTCGGCTCGCCCGCGACGGTCACCGAGAAGATCGAGAAGATCTATCAGGAGGTCGGCGGCTTCGGCGTCCTCTGCGTGTTCGGCTTCGACTACAAGCACAAGCCGGAAGCCTGGCGGCACTCGCTGGACCTGCTCAAGAACGAGGTGATGCCGCGGCTCAAGCACCTCGGCGCCGAGTTCGAGAAGGCTGCATGACAGATAGGCAGGGTGCGGGGCTTGCCTCGCACCCTGTCTCGCATATCTTCAAGGGAACTATTCCGGTTCAGGGTCAGGGCATGACGGTCGACGCACAGAGTTTCAAGCAGGCAATGCGGCATTGCGCGGGCGCGGTGGCGCTGGTGACGGTCGGCCGCGAGCCGGGACAGCGCACCGGCCTGACGGTGACCTCGGCCTGCTCGCTGTCGGATAACCCACCCTCGGTGCTGGTCTGCGTTAACCGTAATGCCAGCGCGCATGAGCGCATCCGCGCCGAGCGCCATTTCGTCATCAACTTCCTGAACGAAGACCACGCGCTGCTGGCGCTGACCTTCTCCGGCCAGAAGGGCGTCAACGGCGACGACCGCTTTGGCTTCGGCCGCTGGACCACCGGCGCGACCGGCGCCCCGGTGCTGGAGGATGCGGTGGCGGCGTTCGACTGCGTGCTGGCGCAGGAGCTCGAGACCAAGACCCATTCGGTCTTCATCGGCGAAGTCCAGCATGTGCGCGCCGTGACCACGGTCGATCCGCTGATCTATCTGCGCAGCGGCTTCCAGAGCGTGCGCAACATCCATGACCCGATCACGCTCGGCGACGTCGACGCGCGGCGCGTCAGCTGGAACGAGTTTTCCTGAAGCGGCTGGCGGGTGGCACGCCTCCGATAGTCAATCAGCACCGCTGACCAATCCCGATCACTTTGATGAGCGCGCCATGCGCGGGAGCGGCATGCTATAAGTGTCGCCGCGCATGCAGGAGCGATCGATGAGGCGGCGCGAGCTTTTCAACACCTCTCATCAGCACGACGTCCGGCTGGTCTCGTCCTGCGACCGCACAGCGCTCGTCGATGCATCGATCAATTGGTGCGCACATCGCGCTTGACGGCGGCAACCGGGAGACAGCAGCGCACCCCAGAATCTCTCGTCAACAACAAGTGAGGCCCAATCATGAAGATCGTTGTGATCGGCGGCACCGGGCTGATAGGCTCCAGGACCACAGCCATTCTGCGCCAGCGCGGCCACGAGGTCGTCGCCGCCTCGCCCAAGAACGGCATCAACACCATCACCGGCGAGGGGTTGAAGCAGGCCGTGGCCGGCGCGGCCGTGGTGATCGACCTGGCCAATTCGCCGTCGTTCGAGAACAAGGCGGTGATGGAGTTCTTCGAGACCTCCGGCCGTAACCTTCTCGCGGCGGAGAAGCCGGCCGGCGTCCGGCACCATGTCGCGCTCTCGATCGTCGGCACCGACCGCACGCCCGAGAACGGCTACTTCCGCGCCAAGATGGCGCAGGAGAAGTTGATCGAGGCCGCCGGCATTCCCTACACCATCATCCGCGCGACCCAGTTCATGGAATTCGTCGGAGCCATTGCTGATGCCGGCGCAGTCGGAAATACGGTCAGGCTCTCGCCCGGTCTGTTCCAGCCGATCGCGGCGGAGGACGTGTCTGCGCTCGTCGCCGATGTGGCGCTGGAGCCGCCGCGCAACGGTATCGTCGAGATCGCCGGTCCCGACCGCGCGCCATTCAACGACATCGTGGCCCGTTACCTGAAGGCAAAAGGCGATCCGCGTCAGGTGGTGAAAGACCCTGACGCGCTGTATTGGGGTGGCCGGGTCGAGGAGCACTCGCTGGTGCCATTGGGCGAGGCGCGGATCGGCCGCATCGATCTGAACGAATGGCTGCGCCGCTCGCGGCCGGCCGCCTGACGGCGGCGTCTATTTGAGCCACACCAGCAGCGGAACGGGCGCGCGGCCCTCGCAGGACAGCGTGCCCTCGTAATTGTGCGTCTTGCGAGCGCTGTAGGTGCAGGGCGCGCCGTCCAGCACCAGCTCGGCCGTCACCTGCGGATCCGCACCCGTGATTTGCAGCTTGATCTCTCCGGCGCGCTCCTCCGGTCCGTCCCGGGTGCAGATTCCCACATGCTTCATCTTCAGCGGTCCGGAGAATTGCTTGCGCGCATCCGGTCCGCTTTCGGTGAGATGCCCGGTCAGCTCCCATTCGCCGAGCACGCCAGCCTGGCCGAGTATCTCCATCGCGCCGAGCGGCGGCACGTGGCAAAGACAGAGCGCAACGGCGCCGAGCAGCGCCGCACCGTTGCGCCATGTCGTCAGCGGCATCACAGCTTGCTTCCGGTCGTCTGTCGCAATTCGATCAGCTCCGGCCGCGACAGATCGGCATCCGCGGTAAGCCGGGCGATCTGATCAGCGCATTCCCGGGTCTTGGCCTGATCGCCGGACGCCTTGGCGCTCTTGATCATCCCGACATAGGCCGCCAGCCGGTTGGGCTCTTTCTTGAGCACCGCCTCATAGGCGGCAAGCGCGTCGGCGGCGTTGCCGCGATCGAGCAGCATCGCGGCGTAGAGCTCGCGCGCCGGCGCGAGCGGTCCCGGGGTGACGGGATGCTTCTCGGTCTTGTCTTCCGCCTCCGCGGCGGCATTCATCGCGCCGAGCGCCTCGTCGTATCTGCCTTCGGCGTACAGCACCCAAGCGCTCGCGATCTGCTGCTGGATGTCGACGATGTTGGACCAATAGGCATCCTTGGCGTCTTTCAGCTTGTCGCGCAGCTCGGCGAGCTTGGCGACATCGGCCTTGGCGGCGGCCGGGTCACCGGAGCGCGCGGCGCCGACCGCCCGCGCGAAATAGGTGACGGCGTCCGCATAGGCGTACTTGGTCGGACGGACCTGAAGCGCGGCAGCCCCCTTCCAGTCGCCGCGCTCGAACACATAGCGAGCCTGGCTTGCCGCCACCGCGTAGGGCCCGGCGAACCGATCCTGTTTGAACTCGAGCTTGCCGAGTTCGTCGACCACCGCGCGCGCCTCCTTGTCCTGGCCCAGCTGAAGATAGGCATAGACCAGATAGTCCATCGCGTGCGCCTGATCCTGCTGTTCGCCATCTTCCTTTGCGATGCGCGCGGATTCCTTGTTCGAGGCGATCGACTCCTTCCAGTAGCCGACACGCGTGAAGATGTGCGACGGCATGTGCTGGGCATGCGGCGCGCGTTCGGCGATCTTGGCATAGCGCATCGCCGCGGGGAGGCCCTTCTCCGCGAGTGCCGGATAGTCGTACAAATGGATCAGATAGTGGGCGATGCCCGGATGCTCGGGCTGGCGCTTGAAGATCGGTTCGAGCAGCGCCGCGCCTTTCAGCTGGTTGGCATAGGTCTTGTCGGTTGGAGATGCCGCGACGTTGAGCGTGATCGCATAGGCGATCTGGGCCTCGTCATCGTCGGCATAGCGCGTTGCGACCTGCTCTTCGGCCGCGAGGAATCGCTGCACGCGGGTGCGGTGATCGACCTTGTCATAGTCGACATACATCGCGGCGATCGCATCGATGTATTCGCGCTCGCGCGGCGTCTGCGCACCCAGCGCCTGGCCTTTCTTCACTGCTTCGAGACCGAGCGGAAGATTCTCCGGCGGCGGCGGCCCGTGCGGGTTGTAGAGATAGCTGAGCGCGATCCCCCAATAGGCGATGGCGCATTGCGGATCGGCCTCAAGCACCTCCTCGAAGGTGCGTCTCGATGCGCTGTACCAGAACGAATGCTGATACAGCATGGCGCGATCAAACGCCTCCTGCGCTCCCGGTTTGCAGGACGTCGCAAAATGGACTTTGCCCAATCGTTGTTCAGTAGAATCCGAGGCCGCAGGCTGCGAAATGGTCGCGGCAACCAGGCCAACGACCACAGCGAGGGGAAACCGTGTCATGGGACCCGCTCCGTGGCGTTGAATGAAAGGCGTAGGATAGCACCTTTCCCGCACGGCCGGAACAACAGGTGTTGTTCGGGTCTGGCTGTCCAGCTCGATCCCTAACGCCTTGATCTTCCGGTACAACGTCGCGCGGCTGAGCCTGAGCGCCCTGGCAGCGTCCGTCACTCTTCCGTTATGGGCGCGCGAAGCATCGACGATCGCGGCGCGCTCGCTCGCCGCGTGATCGGCCGCGGTGATGAGCCCTCCCTTGCCGTTGGCCGCGCTGGCCCCTCGAACCCTCGTGCGGCAGGGCGCTCTTATCTGAGCGCATGAAGGGCCGGGTTAAGGCTGCCCCAGGGGATATTGCGAGGAATCGCTTCGACGGCCCCCGTCTGCGAGTGGCGTCGAAAAAGAATGTTCGATTTGCCGGATAGCTCGACCGCCTTGACGACCTCTCCCGAGCGCTGGCGGACGAGAGTGCCGGCGGTGACGTAGCAACCGGCCTCAACAACACAATCGTCGCCAAGCGCGATGCCGGTGCCGGAATTGGCGCCGAGCAAACAGCGCTCGCCGATCGACACGACCTGTTTGCCGCCACCGGAAAGGGTGCCCATGATCGATGCGCCGCCACCGATATCCGTGCCATCGCCAACCACAACGCCTGCGCTAATGCGTCCCTCCACCATGGAGGTCCCCAAGGTTCCGGCGTTGAAGTTGCAGAACCCTTCATGGAGCACAGTCGTTCCGCGTCCCAGATAAGCACCTAGTCGCACTCGGCTGGCATCGGCGATGCGGACGCCCTCTGGCACGACGTAGTCGGTCATGCGCGGCAGCTTGTCGATGCTGCGTACCTCCAGGGTGAAGGACGATGCGCGAGCGGCCCAGCGAAGCGCTTCAATCTGCTCGGGCAAGCAAGGTCCCATAGACGTCCAGGCGACATTTGCAAGAATGCCGAACATTCCATCCAGATTGGCGCCGTGTGGCCGGATGAGGCGGTGACTCAGGAGATGAAGGCGCAGATAGACATCGTGAGCATCTTGCGGAGGTTGAGTCAGATCCTCAATGACGGTCTTGACCGGGATCACAGAAACTGCGCGGCGGGCATCAGCGTGCAAGCACGCCGTTGCTCTCTGATCCAAGGCAGCGGTGGCCTGCTCAGCCGTGAGCACCGTTGACCCGGATGGGCCGAACGAATGGCCGAGCCTCGGCGCCGGGAACCAGGTGTCGAGGACAGTGCCATTATCCGCGACCGAGGCCAGGCCATAGCCTTCCGCGCCTGGCTCTTCATGGCGTGCTTCTGTCACGTCAGATCATCCTTCCATTTGCGATTGGAATGCTATTCGAAAAATGGCACAGCAACGCGTCACCATTTTCCCAGATTGTCCGATCTTGGCTGTCCTTGTCCATCATGCCGGATCGTGACGGCGTTGGACGCACTGACCGATCTAGCCGTCCAGCCCGATCTTCAACGCCTTGATTTTCCGGTACAACGTCGCGCGGCTGAGCTTGAGCGCTTTCGCCGCGTCGTTCACCCGGCCGCCATTGGCGCGCAAGGCTTCGGCGATCGCGGCGCGCTCGGTCGCCGCGTGATCGGCCTCCATGATGCGCGCACCGAACGGCGGCAGATCGAGATCGGCCTCGGTGATGACGCCGCCGTCGGCGGTGGCCCCCGCGAGCCGCAGCACGTGGCGGAGCTGGCGCATGTTGCCGGGGAAGGGATAGGCCATCAGCTGTGCCCACGCATCAGCCGAGATGCGGCAGTGCGGCGCTTCCTCGTCGGCGATCTGCACGATGATGTCCCTGCGGTCCGCGCGTTCCCGCAAGGCGGGCAACCGAATCTCCATCCCGCGCAGCCGATAATACAGATCGGAGCGGAAGCTGCCGTCCTCGGCCATCCCTGCGAGGTCGCGATGGGTGGCGCTGATCAGGCGGATGTCGACGGGTACCGGCTTCAGCGCGCCGAGCGGCCAGACCTCGCGATTTTCCAGCACGCGGAGCAGCCGCGTTTGCAGCGACAGCGGCATGTCGCCGATCTCGTCGAGGAACAGCGTGCCGCCGCTCGCCTGCACGATCAGCCCCTTCGATCCCTCGCGCCGCGCGCCGGTGAAGGCGCCGGCCTCGTAGCCGAACAACTCGGCGTCGATCAGGCTCTCCGGCATCGCCGCGCAGTTCAGCGCGACATAGTTGCGGCCGGCGCGATTGCTGGCCGCATGAATGGCGCGCGCGAACACGTCCTTGCCGGCGCCGGTCTCGCCCCGCAGCAGGATCGGCAGATCGAGATTGCCGACCGTCATCAGCCGCTTCACGCCCTTGATCAGCACGGGATCGCGGCCCGCGAGCCGGTGCAGGCCTGAAAACTGTCCGGCCGGCGTTTCGCGCGATGGTGTCGGCAGCGGACGGGAGACACGCGCGCGCACCGGCGGCGCCACGCGGCCGCGGCCCCACGGCGTGCCGTCGGCCCGGCGCAGCGGGACCGGCTCGTCCGAGGCCCGCGTCGCGCGGTCGTCCAGTTGAATCAGGCGCGACAGGTCGATGCCGTCATCGATCATCGCGTCTGTCAGGCCGAATACGCCGCGCGCGGTGCGGCAGGCGCCGACGACGCGGCGGTCGTCGTCATAGGCGAGCATGCCGTGGCCGTCGCCGGGCAATGTCGCGATCCAGGACGCGCGGTAGCGCCGGCGGAAGAACGACTGCTCGATCCGCCGTGTCGCCTCCGCGGTGACGGCGAGTGCCAGTTCATGCGCGCTGCGGCCGAGATCGCTGCGGCAGGAGGTGATGTTGACGGCGCCGGCGAGCCGGCCGGCATGATCGAACAGCGGTGACACCGCGCAGGTGAACATGTGCCACTGCTCGCGGAAATGCTCGTCGCCATGCACGATGATCGGCCGCTGCTCGGCGAGCGCGGTGCCGAGCCCGTTGGTGCCCTCAAAAGTCTCGGCGAAGTTCGAGCCGGTGTAGATCTTCCATTCCAGGAACATCCGCGCGTAGTCGCCGCCGGGCAGCCGGCTCACCAGCATCGTGGCGTTGGGATCGGCGAGGTTGACGCAATAGCCGGAGTCGTGGAGCACGCGGGCAAGATCCTCGAGCTCCGGGATCGCGACCTGGATCAAATCCTCCATCGGCTCGGCGATGTGCCGGACCTCGGCCTCGGTCAGGGTCTGCGGCGGCCCGCGCCGGGCCGGATCGAGGTTGTGATTGACCACGCAGCGCCGCCAGGACGCGGCGATCCGCGCCTCGGTGTCGACGCCAGCCAACTGATTGGCTGTCGATAAAACACGGGCGACGTGATTTGAGGCCGAAAGATTGGCCATCCAGAGGTCTCCACCCCTCATTTTTCGCGAAGTCTGGCACCCCGACGGCGAATGTCAATTGGCCGACGGGGTCGCGGGGAGGGGACCTTGGAGGGAGGGGGCGCTCTATCTGTGATTCCCCGATGCGCAATTGCGCATCTGAGGGCGTGCGAAGCACGGACCCGGAATGTGATGGTGCGGACTGAGTGGAGGTACACGGCCAACCTCCCCTTGAAAAGGGGAGGTCGCTTTGCTCGTCAGAGCAAAGCGGGTGGGGATCCGCTCTCTCCGCATGGAGCGTCGCCTGTGGCCGCCCCATCCCGACCTTCCCCCTTTCAGGGGGAAGGAGAAGGCGGACCTGTAGCCCGGATGAAGGCGTCGCTTTGTAGCCCGGATGAGCGAAGCGACATCCGGGGCCGGCGCGCCGCAAGCTCCCGCATGTCGCTTCGCTCATCCGGGCTACGGAGCTACTTCGCCTCGCCTGCCGCAAACAGCACGAACGAGCGACCGGCCGTCTTGTACATACTGTCGAACGCGAACTGCGCGCCCGCCGGTTCCTCCGGCGCATTCGTATCCACGAGCAGCGACCACTGTGGCCCCGCCGACGTCGGCGGCAGCTTGAAATCGACCTCGGCCTCGTAGCTGTTGAGGATCACGAGCACGGTGTCATCCTCGCCCGTGCGGGCGATCGCGGTCTTGCGGGCGCGGCCGTCGAGCACGACGCCGAAACATTTGACCCAGCCGGTGGTCCAGTCGGCCTGCGTCATCTCCACGCCCGAGCTGTTGATCCAGACCACGTCGCGGATCTCGAGCTGCGGATCGCGATCGCCGGAGAGGAACCGGCTGCGGCGCAGGATCGGATAGTCGCGCCGCAGCTTGATCATCCGCCTGGTGAAGGCGAGCAGTTTGTTGGCGTCGTCGGAAAAACGCCAGTCGAACCAGGAGATCTCGTTATCCTGGCAATAGGCGTTGTTGTTGCCGCGCTGGGTGCGGCCGAACTCGTCGCCGCCGAGCAGCATCGGCGTGCCCTGCGAGGCTAGCAGGGTCGCCAGCATGTTGCGCTTCTGGCGTTCGCGCAGAGTGCGGATTTCGGAATTGTCGGTCGGGCCCTCGGCGCCGCAATTCCAGGAGTGGTTGTCGGACGAGCCGTCGTTGTTGTGCTCGCCGTTCGCCTCGTTGTGCTTGTTGTTGTAGCTCGCCCAGTCGTTCAGCGTGAACCCGTCGTGCGCGGTGATGAAATTGACGCTGGCCCAGGTGCGGCGCCCCTCGCGGTTGAACACGTCGTGCGAGCCGAGCAACCGCGGCGCCAGGCTGCCTGGCGCCGCCTCGCCGCGCCAGAAATCGCGCACGGTGTTGCGGTACTTGTCGTTCCATTCCGCCCAGCCGGCGGGAAAGCCGCCGACCTGGTAGCCGCCGGGGCCGCAGTCCCAGGGCTCGGCGATCAGCTTGACGGTTGCGAGCAGCGGGTCCTGGTTCATCGCCTTCAGGAAGCCGGACTGCTCGTCGAAGCCGTAGACCTCGCGCGCCAGGATGGTGCCGAGATCGAAGCGGAAGCCGTCGACATGCATGTGGCCGGCCCAGTAGCGCAGGCTGTCCATCACCATCTGGATCACCCGCGGATGCGACAGGTTCACCGTGTTGCCGGTGCCGGTGTCGTTGATGTAGTAGCGTCGCTTGTCGGGCAGCAGCCGGTAATAGCTCGCATTGTCGATGCCCTTGAACGACAGCGTCGGGCCGCGCTCATTGCCTTCGGCGGTGTGGTTGTAGACGACATCGAGAATGACTTCGAGCCCGGCGCCATGCAGCCGCGACACCATCTCCTTGAATTCGCGCAGGCTGTTCGGCACGTCGGCGGCGTAGCGCGGGTCCGGCGCGAAGAAGCCGATCGTGTTGTAGCCCCAGTAATTGGTGAGGTGCTTGTCCAGGAGATTGCTGTCGTTGATGAAGGAATGCACCGGCAGCAGCTCGACCGAGGTGATGCCGAGCGCCTTGAGATGATCGATCGCCGCGTTCGCGCCGAAGCCGGCATAGGTGCCGCGCAGGTTTTCAGGGATGCCCGGATGCTGCTTGGTAAAGCCCTTGACGTGGGTCTCATAGACGACGGTCTCGTCCCAGTGCACGTCCTGCCGTTGCGCCTCCTGGACCCAGTCGAAGTTGGGATCGACCACCACGCATTTCGGCATGAACGGCGCGCTGTCGCGCTCGTCGAAGGTGAGATCGTCGCCGGTTTCCATCTTGTAGCCGAACACCGCCGGATTCCAGGTCAGGCTGCCGGCATGGGCGCAGGCATAGGGATCGAGCAGCAGCTTGTTCGGATTGAAGCGGTGGCCGCTGTCGGGCTGGTAGGGGCCGTACACGCGATAGCCGTAGAACGTGCCGGGTTGTACGCCGTTGATGAAGCCGTGGAACACCTGGTCGGTATATTCGGGCAGCTCGAAGCGATGGGTCTCGCGCTCGCCGTCGAACAGGCAGACCTCGACCTTGGTGGCGTTGGCGGAAAACACCGCGAAGTTGGTGCCGTGGCCGCTCCAATGCGCGCCCAGCGGATAGGGCAGCCCTTCCTCGATCACGAAATCGGACATCGGTCCCCCAAGCCCTGGAACTGGCAAATCAACCTGCAACAAACGCCGCCGTGCGGAAAACGTTGCATTGGCCAGTTTAGCGGTAGTTGTCATGGATCGTGTGACGGTCGGGATTGGGCTCACCCCATCCGTTCGTCATTCCCCGGTGCGCAATTGCGCACCTGAGGGCGTGCGAAGCACGAGCCCTGAATCCATTTATCTATCGCGCCCGCGGAAGCAGCGCCGACCTCGCAGCCTTGGCGAACGACTGGACCATCACGGAGCGCGGGCGGTTTGCCGGAAAGAACAGGCCGAACGACAGCTCGATGGCCGGCCGAAGTGGAACAGCGACAAGATCGAATGACGCGGCGGCCCGAGCGGTGAACGGATCGACGATGGCGAGTCCCAATCCCGCGCCGACGAGCTGGCAGGCCGAGAATGCCGAGGGCGTGTCGATTGATCCATCATAAGAGGCGTTGGCCGCGGCGAGCGCCGCGGCATACCGGTCCCGGTTGGGGATCCCGTGCGGCGGCAGGATCATCCGCTCGCCATCGAGTTCGCTCAGACGCACGTAAGGCTTGCCCGCCAGCCGATGGGACTTTGGCAGCGCAAGCAGGCAGCGAGCGGTCACCAGGTGCTCGCATTCGACGCGTGCGTCCTCGAATGGCAGCATGGTGATGCCGGCATCGAACGGGCCCGTGACGATCCAGTCGGCGAGCTCGGTGATATTTCTGATCTCCAGAGAGACCCGCGCCTTGGGGTGCAGGGCTGTGAACGCCTTGATCACCGCCGGCATCAGGCCGAACGCAACGATCATCGGTGCAACGACGCGCAGGTGTGCGCCCCGCAGCGTGCGGATGTCGCGCGCGATGTCCACGATCTGATCTACCGCGGCCAATGCGCGTTCGGCCTCGCGGAAGAAGGCGCGACCTTCGCCGGTGACGACAAGCCGTTGCCGCTGCCGGACGAACAGGGCAAGGCCCAGCTCGCGTTCGAGATCGGCGATCATGCGGCTCACGGCCGGCTGCGACAGGTGCAGCCGACGCGCCGCTTCGGTCACCGAGCCGGTGGAAAACACCGCGTGGAAAGCCTGGAGATGTTTCAGGTTCATTCTGCACCCTCATATCAAAAACGCATGATCTCAAAATATTTGTCGATTTGACTGCATCATCGCGGGGACGCAGGGTCTTGGCAACTTCGAGGGAGTTTCAACATGATCGCCGGCCGAACGTTGACCGATCCCGATGCGACAGCGGCCAACTCAATCGCTGCCACGATGGCCGTCGACTGGGCCATCGCCTGGAATCGGCACGACATCGACGGCCTCGCCCGGCTTGTGGATCGCGACATCGATTTCGTCACCGTCGCCGGCGTCTGGCTGCGAGGAGCCGACGCGTTCAGGCGCCATCACGCCGAGATCCATCGCCTCCAGATGCGCGACAGCGCCTGGCGCAATGTCGATCAGACCGCGCGAAGGCTGCGCGACACGCTCTTCCTTGTCCACCTGCGCTGGGCAATCGAAGGCGATCGCGATCCGGACGGGAAACCGAGGCAGCCGCGACGGGGAATCTTCACCTGGCTGGTTGAGCAGCCGGCCGAGGGCGGCGCACGCATCATTGCAGGCCAGA
Source organism: uncultured Bradyrhizobium sp. (assembly GCF_947648125.1). Lineage (GTDB taxonomy): Bacteria > Pseudomonadota > Alphaproteobacteria > Rhizobiales > Xanthobacteraceae > Bradyrhizobium. The sequence goes on from NZ_CANSMR010000007.1 coordinate 92,566, forward strand.
ACACAAATCTACGATCAGACGCGGTATCACACGGTGAGGAAAGGTCAGGACGATGATTGCAACGCGGCGACAGATCCTGTGCAGCCTGCAAGGTGCGACCGCACTCGCGCTGCTCGGTGCAACGGCTCGGGCGGAGAAGTTTCCCGCGCGGCCCTTTCATCTCCTCGTTGCCGGCGGGCCCGGAAGCGTTCCCGATCTGGTCGCCCGCGTGGTCGGCGATCGGCTGTCGGCCGTCACCGGCCAGCCGGTCGTGGTCGAAAATCGGCCGGGCGCGGGAGGCATCGTCGCCATGCAGGCGCTCGTCTCCAGCAATCCGGATGGCTACACGATTGCGATCGCTTCGATGTCGCAGCTCGTCTTCAACAGCTATCTGTTTGCCAAGCTGCCTTACGATCCCGTTCAGGATATTGCCCCGGTCTGTCCCCTTGTCGTCGGCGCGCTGGCCGTTGCGGCCCATCCGTCGGTCCCGGCCGCGAACCTGGCCGAACTCGTCGCCTACGCAAGATCTCATCCCGGGCGCCTCGCGCTCGGCACCGCGAGCAATGGCTCGCCGCCCGATGTCGTCGCGCGGCTACTGGTGCGCACCGCCGGTATCGATGTGCAGTTCGTGCCGTTCCGCACCGGCCCCGAAGGGCTTACCGCCGTGATGCGCGGTGACGTTCAACTGTTCGTCGATGCTCCGCCCCTGATCGCACCGCAGGTCATGGCTGGTGCTGTCAAGGCATTGGCCGTGACCGGCCGCGTGCGCGAACCCGATCTACCTGACGTTCCAACAGTTGCCGAAGCAGGACTCGCAAGTGCGGAAGCGGAAGCCTGGTTCGGCCTGGTTGCACCGGCCAAAGCACCGGGCGAGGTCCTGATCGACCTCAATCGCAAGGTTGCGGCGATCGTCGCCGCGCCCGAGGTGCAGCAGCAATTCGCCAAGCTCAGCTTCCGCCCGCTTACCGGGTCAAGCGACACGCTCCGGCAGCTGGTCAACGAAGGGCACCGGCGCTGGGGCCCCATCATCAAAGAAACCGGCATCAGGCTCGACTGAGAGGCCGCTTGGGTGAGCGCGCGCCTTCTAGATCAGCCGCATCCCCTTGAAGCTCGTATGCCCGTTCTTGCCGACGATGATGTGATCGTGCACGGCGATGCCGAGCGGCTTGGCGATGTCGACGATGGCTTTGGTCATCTGGATGTCGGCCTGCGACGGCGTCGGGTCGCCAGACGGGTGATTGTGCAGCAAGCCAATAGCCACACTATTGCTATGATCGTTCAACAATTTTTTCTGCCAATCAACGTAAGAGGGGCGCCAATTGGGGGCGATAACGATTGCTCTTTTGTGATCGTCTTGGAACGTCACGCTGCATCCGGTTGCGCGATTGGCAGGCACGACGGATCCCGATGCCAAAGTCAATTTCGGCACCATCCGCGCCGTTTCTAAGCCGTTGCAAACGATCTCGCAACCTCGCGTGCGGCCTGGATGAATCTTTGCGAGGCGGGGCCGAGCGTGCGGTTCTTCAGTGTCACTATTCCGTTTGGCACTCCGGCGACGGGGAGTTCGACGGGCAAGATCTTTACTTCGGCGCGCCGACTGAAGAACTTCAACACGGAAGCCGGCAAAACCGAGAGGAAGCGTCCGGTTGTCAGGAGACTGATCCGCACTTCAGGTGGCACGGCGACCACAGTCGCGCGAGGGCACTGGAGCCCGTTGGCGAGGAAGGCTTGGTTGAAGAGCGATGTAATCGTTGCTTCCGGCGCGGCCAACACCCAGGATTCATTCACGAGTTCGGAAAGCGCAATCCTTCGCCGCCGTGCCCACGGACTCTGCACGCCCGCGGCGAGGATCAAAGGGTCCTCATAGAGCGTTTCAAGCTCCAGTCGGTCATTGGCGATCGGAGCCCGCAATACTGTGATTGAGAAATCGACCTCGCGCTCATTCAGCCTTCGATAGAGGGTCTCGGTCTCCCCCGTCACCAGGTGGAATGTCATGCGCGGATAGCGCCGCGACAACCGATCAACGACAGCTGAGACGAAGCCCGTAGCCAGAAACGGATTGCATCCAATCCGCACGTCCCCTGCCGTAGGATCGGCCAAGAATTCCAGATCCCTCACCCCCCGGCGCAGATCGTCAAATACAGCCACTCCGCAATCGAGCAAAGCGCGACCATAGGGCGTCGGCTCTACGCCCTGGCGGTCGCGGTCGAGCAGGCGCACACCGAGCGTATGCTCCAGGTCTGCGATCGATCTCGATACTGCAGGCTGACCTGTGTTGAGGCGTTGTGCCGCCTTCCCCATACTGCCGGCCTGCACCACCGTCATGAAGACATTTAGGTCTCGCAACTTCATTCGGTGGCCTACGCGTTCGCTCAACTGCATGCCGGCGTCTCCCATGACGGTATTGATATGAGCTCATCCAACAATAATATGAGATACGCATGACCAGTTCGAGTAATATGCGTCATTCGAGCCGTCGGGCGCTGATCCGAGATGAGCGATGAACGACGCAATCGCGTTTCCAACAGACGACCCCGGGCCGCGCTCGCTCGCCGAGCTTGAGGCGCGCCTTGCGCGCGATATCGACTTTCTGGCGCTGTCGTGGCCGGCGAAGGACTGGCTTGAGCCGCGCACCCACCCCGAGTGGGGACCGGTGCTGGATATCGCGATCGTCGGCGCCGGCATGGCGGGGCTGTCCGCGGGCTTTGCGCTCAAATGCCTCGGCGTGCGCAACATGCGTGTGTTCGATCGCTCCCCGGAAGGCTTCGAGGGGCCGTGGGCGACCTTCGCGCGCATGGAGACGCTGCGCTCACCGCCGGAGCTTGCTGGCCCCGCGCTCGGCTTCGCCAATCTCACCTTCCGCGCTTGGTTCGAGGCGCAGTTCGGTCGGCTGGCCTGGACCAAGATGCACCGCATTCCGCGGCTGCAGTGGTTGGACTATCTGCGCTGGTACCGCAAAGTGACCGACCTGCCGATAGAGAACCACACCGAGCTCGTCGACCTCAGCGGCGACTCCGAGACGGTACTGCTGACCGTGCGCTCCGCTGCCGGTATCGAGCGCGTGGCCGCACGTCGTCTCCTCCTCGCCAACGGCCGCGACGGTCTCGGTGGCGCCTATGTGCCGCCGCTGTTTGCCGGTCTTGACCGAGGGTGCTGCGCGCACACCAGCGACAACATCGATTTCGCCGCTCTGCGCGGCAAGGTGGTCGGCGTGATCGGCTCCGGTGCCTCTGCGGTCGACGCCGCGGCCGAGGCGCTGGAGGCGGGGGCCGCGCGCGTCGCGATGCTGGTGCGGCGCGCGGACGTGCCGCGCATCAATCGCGGCAAGGGCATCTGGAGCCCCGGCATGTGGCACGGCTTCAACCGGCTGACGCTTGCGCAGCGCTGGTCGTTCGTGCAGGGCATCGACGATGCGGCGGTTCCACCGCCGCGCGATTCGATGCTGCGCTGCTCGCGGCACGACAACTTTTCCATCATCGCGCGCTGCGCGCCGCGCAACGTCGCGTTGCGCGACGGCCGCGTTGTGCTCGATACGACGCGCGGAGCGCTTGCCTTCGACTTCCTGATTCTTGCCACGGGCTTCGCAGTGGATTGGCCACGCCGACCAGAGCTTGCCGCGCTCGCGCCGCATGTCCTTAAGTGGCGCGATCGCTTCGCGCCGGCGAATCGCGAATTTGCCCAGGCCGACCACCCATTCCTCGGGCCCGATCTGGAATTCCTCGAGCGGACCTCGGGCGCGGCGCCATGGGTCGAGCGCGTGCATTGCTTCAATTTCCCGGCCTTCCTGAGCCACGGGCCCATTACAGGCGACGTCCCGGCGATCAGCGTCGGCGCCGAACGCGTCGCAAGGGGCGTCGTCGCAGCGCTGTGGGCCGAGGATTACGCGCGCAACTGGCGGCGCTTCCTCGCATGGGACGATCCTGAACTGCGCGGTGATGAGTTCACGATCGACGAAGATGTTACCAAGTTCTCGGCCGAGGAGAAAAGCGGTGCTGAAGCGTGAACGCACTGCATTCCCGCGTCCGCAGTGAGTGCGAACGTGTAGGGAGATATACGCGAAAGCGCACTTCGCCAGTCTAAATCAGCTTCATCCCCTTCAAACTCGCATGCCCGTTCTTGCCGACGATGATGTGATCGTGCACGGCGATGCCGAGCGGCTTGGCGATGTCGACGATGGCTTTCGTCATCTGGATGTCGGCCTGCGACGGGGTCGGGTCGCCGGACGGATGATTGTGCACCAGGATCAGCGCGGTGGCGGACAGTTCCAGTGCGCGCTTGATCACCTCGCGGGGGTAGACCGGGGTGTGATCGACGGTGCCGGTCTGCTGCACCTCGTCGGCGATCAGCTGGTTGCGCTTGTCGAGGAACAGCAGGCGGAACTGCTCCTTGTCGGCGAACGCCATGCTGGTGCGGCAATAGTCGATGACGTCGTTCCACGACGACAGCGCGATGCTGCCCTTGATCTCGCCCTTGGCGATGCGACTGGCAGCCGCGGCGAGCAGCTTGAGCTGGTTGATCGAGGCGTCCTTGACGCCCTCGACCTCGCGCAGCCGCGCCACCGGCGCGTGCACGACCTCGGCGAACGAGCCGAACTTCTTCAAGAGAGCCTTGGCCAGGGGCTTGGTGTCGCGGCGCGGGATGGCGGCGAACAGCGCCATCTCCAAGAGCTCATAATCGGTCAGCGCGTCCGGCCCGGCGGCGTAGAAGCGCTCGCGCAGCCGTTCGCGATGGCCGTGATAATGCGGCGTCTCGTCAGTGTCGTCGTTGCTGGCATCGGATTTGGCGGGCATCGGCCACAACCATGCCGTGCCTGCCGCGTTTTGCAAGGGCCGATGCAACTTCCCGGTTTGCCACGACGCGGCGGGCGAACTACCGTTACCTGCAACGTTCAGGATCGAAAAGGGGGAGGGCCGCGTGACATCGTTCAAGGTGATCCGCTCGCGTGCGGAGAAGCGCAAGGGCGGGCCGAAGGCGCTCGAGAAGCTGCTGCGGCCGCCGGCGGGCGCCAAGGCGCTGGCAAAGCTCGGCGACGACCGCGTGCTGGCCGAAATGACCAGACGCGTGTTCTGCGCGGGCTTTGCCTGGAGCGTGATCGACGCGAAATGGGAGGGTTTTGAGGCGGCTTTCCTCGGCTTCCAGCCCGCCAAGCTCGCGTTCAAGCCGGACGAATATTGGGAGAAGCTCACGAGCGACACCAGGATCGTGCGCAACGGCGCCAAGATCATGTCGGTGCGCGACAATGGCCGTTTCGTGCAGGAGATCGCGCGCGAGCACGGCAGCTTCGGCAAATTCCTCGCGGCCTGGCCGTCATCGGACGAGATCGGGCTGCTCGATCTGCTGACCAAGCGCGGCAGCCGGCTCGGCGGCAACACCGGGCAGATGCTGCTGCGCTTCCTCGGCTGGGACGGCTTTGTCACCTCGCGCGACGTCGTCGCCTGCCTGCGCGATGCCGGGCTCGACATCGCCGAGGAGGTCAAGTCGAAGCGCGATCTCGCCAAGGTGCAGGCGCAGTTCAATGCCTGGGCGGAGGAGACCGGGCTGTCCTATCTGCACCTGTCGCGGATCTGCGCGATGTCGATCGGAGAAAACCACACGCCCGAGGAGATCACCGAGCGCACCCGGAGCGATTATTGATTTTTCGCGCTGCACAAAGATGTGAATTGATTTAGGGAATGATCTTTTCCTAAATAAGGGAATGAGCACCATGGTCCAGCCACTGCATCAGGTCGGGCGTCCGCGCGGACGGCCGCGGGAATTCGACGTGAACGAGGCACTCGACAAGGCGATCAAGGTGTTTCGCGAGCAGGGATACAACGCCACCTCGGTCGAGGACCTGACCGGGGCAATGGGGCTGGCGTCCGGCAGCATCTATAAGGCATTCAAGGACAAGCGAGCGGTTTTCCTGGCGGCGCTCGACCGCTACATGCTCCTGCGCAACGAGCAGATTGCATCGGTTGCCCGCGCGGCTCGGACGGCTCGCGAGCGGCTGCGCGCCGTGCTCGGCTTTTACGTCGAGTCGGCGAAGGGCGTCGAAGGACGGCGCGGCTGCATGGTTGTTGGCAGCGCGGTGGAGCTCGCGATCGCCGATCGAGAGGTTGCGGCGCGGATCACCGCGGCCCTCTCGCGGAACGAGGCACTTCTGGCCGACCTGATTCGGCAAGGGCAGGCGGACCGATCAATCTCGGCCAAGATCGATCCGGATGAGACCGCCCGCGTCATGGTCTGTTTCACGCAAGGGCTGCGCGTCGTCGGACGAGCCGGACGCGCGCCCCCGGACACTTCAGCAGCGGTGGATATCGCGATGAGACTGCTCGCCTGATTGATTTGGCTATTTGGGAAGCGTTCATTCCCTAAATTGGAGTATCCATGACGACGATCACGTCCGACGTCCGGCCGGAGCCGGATTCGGTGTCCAACCGGCTCACCTTTCTGCTGGCCCTGTCCTGCGGTCTGATTGCGGCCAACATCTACTATGCCCAGCCGTTGGCGGGGCCGATCGCGGCCGAACTCGGCTTGCGGCCGGAATCGGCCGGCCTGATCTTGACCATGACCCAGATCGGCTACGGCGTCGGCCTGTTGCTCATCGTTCCCCTCGGCGATCTCATCGAGAACCGCCGGCTGATCTCGTCCGTGATTGCGGTCGCGGCGGTGGCGCTGGTCGCCGCGGCGCTGTCGAGGCATCCGCTGCCGTTTCTCGTTGCTGCGCTGTCGGTCGGCTTCGCATCGGTCGCTGTGCAGATTCTGGTTCCCTATGCGGGCCATCTCGCGCCCGAGCGCATCAGGGGCCGGGTCGTCGGCAACGTCACCAGCGGCTTGATGCTCGGAATCATGCTGGCGCGCCCGGCCTCGAGCTTCATCGCGTCGGTATCGTCCTGGCATGCGGTCTACTGGATGTCCGCCGCGCTGATGGTGTCGCTCGCGATACTGCTGCGCTGGACGCTGCCGCCGCGCATGCCGCAGACGCGCCTTCGTTACGCCGAGTTGCTGGGCTCCATGGTTCATCTTGCGCGGACCACGCCCGTGCTCTGGCGTCGCGCGTTCTATCAGGCAAGTCTGTTCGCCGTGTTCAGCCTGTTCTGGACCACCGTGCCGCTCATGCTCGCCTCGCCCGTCTTCGGATTGTCGCAGTCCGGGATCGCGCTGTTCGCTCTTCTGGGTGCCGCCGGCGCCGTTGCCTCGTCGATCGCGGGACGTGTTGCCGATTGCGGCTGGACGCGTCCTGCGACCGCCGCGGCCATGCTGCTGACGAGTTGTGGGTTTGCCCTCACGGTGATCGTCGCACCGGGGTCGACGCTGTCACTTGTCCTGTTCGTGACCGCCGCGATCGCGATCGACTTTGGCGTGCAGGCCAACGTCGTGCTCGGCTTCCGTGCGCTGTTCGTGCTGGGTGCGGACGTGCGCAGCCGGCTCAACGGGCTCTATATGGCAACGTTCTTCCTTGCCGGCGCGCTCGGCTCAGGGGTCGGCGGCTGGGCCTATGCCTCGGGCGGATGGTGGCTGGCGGCGACAATCGGGGGCGCGCTGCCGCTCTGCGCGCTCATCTATCTCACAACGGAGAAGAAATAGCCGCGGGCTGACGTGGTCCCAGACCGCTGTGGCCTTACACCTGAACCCACGGCTTCTCGCCGTGGCGCTCGGACAGCGTGAAGATCTCGACGCCGTCGGCGGTGACGCCGACCGAGTGCTCGAACTGCGCCGACAGCGAGCGGTCGCGGGTCACCGCGGTCCAACCGTCGGACAGGATCTTCACATGCGGCTTGCCGAGATTGATCATCGGCTCGATGGTGAAGAACATGCCGGGCTTCAGCGGCGCGCCTTCGCCGGGACGGCCGATATGGATGATGTTCGGCTCGTCGTGGAACAGGCGGCCGAGGCCGTGGCCGCAGAAGTCGCGCACCACGCTCATGCCCTGCGGTTCGACGAAGCTCTGGATGGCGTGGCCGATATCGCCGGTGGTGGCGCCGGGCTTCACCGCGGCAATGCCGCGCATCATCGCCTCATAGGTCACCTCGATCAGCCGCTCGGCCTTCCGCGCGATGGCGCCGATCGCATACATGCGGCTGGAGTCGCCGTACCAGCCGTCGACGATGAAGGTGACGTCGACATTGACGATGTCGCCTTCCTTCAGCGGGCGGTCGCCCGGCATGCCGTGGCAGACCACGTGATTGATCGAGGTGCAGGTCGAGTAGCGGTAGCCGCGATACATCAGCGTCGCCGGATAGGCGCCGTGGTCGAAAGCGAACTTGCGGACGAACTCGTCGATGACCGAGGTTGGGATGCCCGGCTTGACGATGTCGGTGAGTGCGTCGAGGCATTTCGACACCAGGGCGCCCGCCTTGCGCATGCCGGCAAAGCCGCTCGGTCCGTGCAGCTTGATCTGGCCGGTCTTGCGAAGCGAGGTGTCGGTGGCGTCGATATAGCTCATGGGCGGGTTGTTTCTGCGGGCAAGGGGCTGATTGCAAGGCCTAATTTAATGATCGGCGCGCCCGGCGCAAGCCAAGTCTGGGCATGGGGACAATGCTCAAACGACTTGATTTTCCGGCAAAATCCGGAACAGCGGCCGCCGGCGCTCCGAAGCGACCGCGCTGAAGCGCTAGCTGGAGATCTCGACCACGCTTTCGACCGGCAGCGCAGCGCCGCGGATGCGGAGTTCCCGCACCGGATAGGGCACCTTGATGCCCTGCTGCTTGAAGGCGTCCCACAGCGCCAGCATGACGTCGCTCTTCACATTGTCCATGCCATCGGGGTCGGCGATCCAGAAGGTCAGCGAGAACTTCATGCCGAGCTCGGCGAATTCGTTGAGGATGCAGTTCGGTGGCTTGCCCTTGAGCGCGCGGGCGTGGGCCGCGGCGGTATCGATCGCGAGCTTGCAGACCTGGCGCGGATTGGCGTCGTAATTGGCGGCGAAGGCGATCTTCACCAGCGTGTTCTTGTCGGTGTAGGTCCAGTTGGTGACCTTCTGCGTCACCAGATCCTCGTTCGGGATCAGGAATTCGCGGCCGTCGCCGGCGGCGACCGAGATGTAGCGGGTCTTCATCGCGCTGATGCGGCCCTGGCTGTCGCCGATAGTGACGAGGTCGCCCGGCTTCACCGACTTGTCGACCAGCAGAATGATGCCCGAGATGAAGTTGGCGACGATCTTCTGCAGGCCGAAACCGATGCCGACGCCGACCGCGCCGGAAAGCACCGCCAGCGCCGACAGATTGATCCCGACGGCGCTCAAGGCAATGGCGACCGCGACCACCATCAGGCCGATGCGAATGATCTTGACCAGCAACACCTGGATCGACGGGGTCAGGTCGGTCGAGCGGGTGATCTGGCCGTCGATGAAATTGCTGGCGATATTGCTCAGCCACAGCGCCAGGATCAGCACCGCGCCGGCCTTGATCAGCAGCAGCGGCGTCAGCCGCAGACCGCCCACGACGACGGCGAACGAATCCAGTGTGTCGGCCGCCCAGTCGAGCTGGCCGATGATGCTGAGGGCGGCGACCACCCAGGCCGCGATCGAGACCAGTTTGACGATGAAGGCGTTGTCGATCACCGAGGTCACGAGGCGGATCACGAGCCAGGCCAGCGCCAGCTTGGCGGAGACCGCGATCAGGTAGCTGCGGCTCGGCCAGGTCGCGTGCCACATCACGATGCGCGAGATCACCATCAACACCGCGAACACCGCGGTCGAGGCGCTCGTCACCATCACCCGGGCAAAGTGCCGGAGCGGCAGCGGCCAGCGGCTCGCCAGCGTGGACATGTTGACCCGCGCATGAATGGCGGTATCGGCGGCGTAGGCGAGGCCCGCGGCGGCGAGGATGATGCCGAACTGCAAATAAAACCAGGGCGAAGCCACCTCGGCGCCGACCGAGCGCGCTGCCATTTGGATCGATTCCAGGACGTCCTTCCAGCTCATGTCCATCGGCAAAATCTCAACTCGAAGCGCGGGTCAGGCAAATGTGATTCGAAGGTGCAGCCAGAATCCCACAATGGCGCGCACGCGACCATCGATACACCACAGTGCCGGGGCGACCTAGGGGCAGGGAGACCGGGCACATGGCCGCTTAGGGCAGAAATCGGTTGGCGTCCCAGTGTGGCGACGATAAGGATGCAATTGCAAGTATTTGAGACCTCCGAAGGCGCATGGCATCCCTCGACTCCGTCAGTATAGCGATCCTGCTCGGTGCGGTGCTGGTGATGGCCGGCATCCTGTCCAGCCTGCTGGCGCTGCGGTTCGGCGCCCCCCTGCTGCTGATGTTCTTGCTGGTCGGCATGTTGGCGGGCGATTCCGGCCCCGGCCGGCTGCAGTTCGACGACGTCCGCACCACCTATCTGGTCGGCTCGGTGGCGCTCGCGCTGATCCTGTTCGATGGCGGACTGAAGACGCGGTTTGCCAGCATCCGCACCGTGCTGGCTCCCTCGATGATGCTGGCGACTGCCGGCGTGCTGCTGACCGCGCTGATCACCGCGCCGGTCGCACGCTATGTGCTCGACCTCAACTGGACCGAGTCGCTTCTGGTCGGCGCCGTTGTGGCCTCGACCGACGCCGCGGCGGTGTTCCTCTTGGTGCACACCCAGGGCCTGCGCCTGCGCCCGCGCGTCGGCGCGACGCTGGAGGCAGAGTCCGGCACCAACGACCCGTTCGCGATCTTCCTCACCTTGATGCTGGTCGAGTTCATCTCGATCGGCCAGAGCTCGGCCTCGCACATCGCGATGGAGTTCATCCAGGAGGCCGTGCTCGGCGCCATCATCGGGGTGATCGGCGGCCGGCTGGTGGTGATCGCGCTGAATCACGTCGCGCTGCCGCAGGGCCTGCATGCGCCGTTCGTCACCACCGCGGCGCTGGTGATCTTCGGCGGCTCCCAGATCGTGCATGCCTCGGGATTCCTCGCGGTCTATCTCGCCGGTATCATCATCGGCAACCGGCCGACCCGCGCGCATAATTCGGTGGTGACCTTCCTCGACGCCGCGACCTGGCTGGCCCAGATCGTGATGTTCGTGCTGCTCGGCCTATTGGTGTCGCCGCATCGCCTGCTCTCCAGCGCCGGCGGCGCGGTGCTGGTGGCGTTCGCGCTGATGCTGGTGGCGCGGCCGCTGGCGGTGCTGATCTGTCTCGCGCCGTTCAAGTTCAACTGGCGGGAGAAGGTCTTCATCGCCTGGACCGGCTTGCGCGGCGCGGTCGCGATCTTCCTGGCCTCGATCCCGATGCTGGTCGGGCTGTCGAAGGCCTATCTCTACTTCGACGTCGCCTTCGTCGTCGTCATCATCTCGCTGCTGTTGCAGGGCTGGACGCTGGCACCGGCGGCGCGGCGGCTGCACGTCGCGCTGCCGCGCGCCGAGCGCGGCCCGCGCCGTGTCGAACTGGATCTGCCCGGCCAGCTCGAGCAGCAGCTGGTCGGCTATCCGGTGCGGCCGAAGAGCCTGTATTTCCGCCGCGGCCTGATCCCGTCGTGGTCGAAGCCGACGCTGGTGATCCGCGACGAGCGGATCCTGACGCCTGTCGAGGCCGATCCGGTCGCGCCCGGCGACTACATCTATCTGCTGGCGCCGCCAGAGCGCGCCGAGGCGCTCGATCGCTTCTTCGTCGACATGGCGCCGTCGAGCGCGCCCGATCCGCATCTGCTCGGCGACTTCATGGTGTCGGGCGAGCATACGCTCAGTGAGCTCGCCGAGATTTACGGCGTCAAGGTCGACGAGCATCAGGCCAAGCTGACGCTGGCGGATTATTTCGACATCAATCTCGACCGCGCGCCGAAGGAAGGCGCCGAGCTCGCGCTCGACGAGATCGTGCTGGTGGCGCGCAGCATCAGCGGCGGCCGCGTCAATGTCGTCGGTCTGCGCCTGCCGGAGGAAGAGGAGGAGGTCGCACCGCAGACGCGGATGCAGACCGTCCGGCGCAAGCTTGCCGATATCTGGGCGTCGGTCGCCGGCGTCTAAAGCGTTTTCGAGCGAAGGAGATGCCGGTTCGCGTGAAGAAAACGCGTCAGAATAAGACCCGCGCCGTCACTGCTTGCGCAGGAAGCTCGAATCCGGGGCGAACTTCTTGATCATGTCGGACAGGCCGTTGTCGGCCGGCGGACCCTTGGACGCAGCGTCCGACTTGGGCTCGTCCTTGAGCTTCTGGCCGGAAATTTCGGCCAGCGCCGCAAGCAGCGTCTCGTCGAGATGATCGGCCGGTGTCTTTGCAGGCGGTGTCTCCGCAGGCGGCGTGTTGGCCGGTGGGGTGACGGCGCGGATCTCCGGCTCGTTCTTCGGCGGCGGCTCTGGCACCGGCTTGGATGCGTCCGCCCGTCTGGCGGCGGCCTCGCTGATGGCGGTGATCAACGATGCTTCGAGGTCGGCGGGCGCCTCTGCCGGCAACGGCGGCGGCTCGGCGGGCTTCGCGTCCCGGGGGGCGCGACCGAACAGTCGTTCCCGCTGGCTCGCCGTCGACGGCCGGCTGTCGGTGGCCTTCCCAGGCTCCTTATTAGGCTCCTTGGCAGGCTTGAAGAGACCCGCGCGTTCGGCGGCGACCCTGGCGGAAGCCTCCTCGACCGTGGCGAGCAGTGACGCTTCCAGCGCAGCGGCGGGATTGCCCGGCGAAGTCGCTGGCTTGGCGGGAGGGGCGGCCACCTGCTTTGGCTCAGGCCGGGGTGGCGGCAGCGGCGGTGGCAGCGATCCTTCGACGGGTGCGGGTGGCGGGGCCGGCTGGCCGTCGCGGGCGCGCGCGATGATGCCGTCGACGATCGCGCCGAGGCGGCTCTTGTCGGGCGCGGCGAGATAGCTCGCCGCGAGCTCATCGACATATTGCGGGCCGTAATCGGCCAGCACCTTGGCGAGCTGGGCGAGGTCGGGATCGCTGTCGACCAGCCGGCGCCAGGCCTGCCGGTCATAGGGCGGGTCCGCCTTCTTGTCGGGCCAGGCCACCCGACGCGGCTGGCGCTGCGGTCCGGTGTCCTGGCCAGTGTCTTGGCCGGTGACCGGGTCGAGGGTCGGCGGCTGCAGCCCGGCACTGAGGCGCGGTGGGGTAAATCCCCCAGCACCGGCCGGCACGGCGTCATCCGGGCGTCGGCGGCGCTCGGCGACCTGCAGCGAGATCAGGCCGATGCCCATCAACAGAAAGCCGAGGGCGGCCCACGAAATCGTTGCGCACAGTAGCCCGCCGATCAGCAGCAATACCCAGCCAGTCAGTCGCAAGGTGCACCTTTCCCCATGCCCGATCGGACGTCCCGATCCGGGCCTAGCAGACAAGATGGGCTATCTTATGCCGACTTTCGGAAAAACGGCTAGCTACGTGCCGCCCGTCAACACCTTGACACCGCCGAATGCGGTGACCTGGCCGCGGCGCAGCATCACGATCTGGGTGGCGAGCTGACGAAGCTCGGCCGCGTCGTGGCTGACATAGACCATCGGGACGCCGGCCTCGTCGCGCAGCCGCACCAGATAGGGCAGGATCTCGAGCTTGCGGCTCTCGTCGAGCGCGCCCAGCGGCTCGTCCAGCAGCAACAGCCGCGGCTTGGACAAAAGGGCCCGGCCGAGCGCGACGCGCTGCCGCTCGCCGCCGGAGAGTTTTCCGGGGCGCCGGTCGAGCAGGGCGCCGATGTCGAGCAGATCGACGACGCGTTTGTGTTGCGCAGGATCCTCGGTGAGCCCGTTCATGCGGCGGCCGTAGTCGAGGTTCTGCCTGATATCGAGATGCGGAAACAGCCGCGCGTCCTGGAACACGTAGCCAATGCGCCGCCGGTAAGTCGGAACATGGATGCCAGCTGCGGTGTCATCGACCGTCTCGCCGTCGATCACGATGGTGCCGCGATCAGGACGAACCAGCCCGGCGATGGTGTTGATCAGCGAGGTCTTGCCGGAGCCGGATGCGCCGAACAGGCCGGTGACACGGCCCTCGCTGCTGAACGACGCCGCGAGCGAGAACTCTCCGAGCTGCTTGGTGATGTCGACGCGCAGCATCGCTATTGTCCGTGAAGGCGCGCGGTGGCGCGGCGCGCGAACACTTCGGCGGCAACAAGTGCGCCAACCGCGAGCACGATCGAGATGATCACGAGCCGCGCCGCGGCGCTGTCGCCGTCAGGCGTCTGGATCAGCGAATAGATCGCCGACGAAATGGTCTGGGTCTCGCCGGGGATGTTGGAGACGAAGGTGATGGTCGCGCCGAACTCGCCGATCGCCTTGGCAAAGCCGAGCACCATGCCGGCCAGCACGCCCGGCAGCGCCAGCGGCAGCGTCACGGTTGCGAACACCCGCCAGGGCGCGGCGCCGAGCGTCTCGGCGGCCTGCTCGAGGCGGCGGTCGACCGCCTCGATCGAAAGCCGGATCGGGCGCACCAGCAGCGGAAACGACATCACGCCGCAGGCGAGCGCCGCGCCGGTCCAACGGAACGCGAAGACGATGCCGAGATGATCGGCCAGCCAGCCGCCGACCAGGCCGCGCCTGCCGAAGGTCAGCAGCAGCAGATAGCCGGTGACGACGGGCGGCAGCACCAGCGGCAGATGCACGGCAGCATCGAGCAGCGACTTGCCCCAGAAATCGCGCCGCGCCAGCAGCCAGGCGAGCGCTACCCCGAACGGGGTCGCCACCAGCGTTGCGATGACGGCGACCCGCAGCGACAGCAGGATCGCCGTCCATTCGGTCGGCGAAATCTCAAACACTAGCGTCTGTTCCCGAAGTTCGTATGCAAGTGCGGCTCCTCAGTTACGAACTTCGGGAACAGACACTAGTAAGAGTCAATAGGCCAGTGCCGCCGATCGATTTGACGTTCCTCACGGCACGCGCGGCAATCACTGGAGGAACGTCAAATCGGCGGCGCTGGGGTCAAGTCGTCGGGCTGATCAGGAACTTGAAGCCGTACTTCTCCAGGATCGTCTTCGCTGTCGAGGAGCGCAGGAAGGCGAGATAGTCGGTGGTCTCGGGCTTGGCGGTCGTGGTCGCCGCAACCGGGTAGATGATCGCCGGATGGGTGTCGGCCGGGAAGGTGCCGACGATCTTGACGCCCGGCTCGACCTTGGCGTCGGTCGAATAGACGATGCCGAGCACGGCTTCGCCGCGCGCCACCAGCGTCAATGCCGCGCGCACGCTCTCGGCCATCGCGAATTTCGGCTCCGCCGCCTGCCAGGCGCCGAGCTTCTCGAGCGCGGCCTTGGCGTATTTGCCGACCGGCACGGCCTTGACGTCACCGGTGGCGATCTTGCCGTCGCCTGCGAGCTTGGCGAGATCGAAGCCCGGTCCGATGTTGACATTGCTGATCATGGAATCCTTCGGCGCGATCAGCACGATCGAATTGCCGAGCAGGTTGATCCGCGTCGCTTCATTGATGTTCTTCTGCTTGATCGCGTAATCCATCCAGTCGGTGTCGGCCGACACGAACACGTCGGCCGGCGCGCCCTGCTCGATCTGTTTTGCCAATGCCGAGCTCGCGGCATAGCTGGCGCTGATCTTGACGCCGGTCTTGGCGGTGTAGGCCGCGTCGATCTCGTCGAGCGCGTTCTTCATCGAGGCGGCGGCAAAGACGGTGAGCGTCTTGTCTTCGGCGCGCGCGGGCGAATGGATCGCACCGAGCAGGATGACGAAGGCAGTGAAAAGTCCGGCAAGCCTTGAAATCGAAAGTCGTGACATGGAAAGCGCTCCGTGCGAGCTCGCGCACGAACGGGCGCGCGCAAACCAGGCGTTGGGTGGGTTCTGGGCGCGACGGACGGAAGCGCTGTTCCGCTGGTCCCCGAAGGACTTACGGTCCTCGGGGAAATCGCACTGCAAACATAGCAGGCTGGGACTTACGGTAAAGGCGACCGTTTGTCTAACCGGTGGTGCTATTCCTCCGATGGCTGGATCGCGATCGACAGCGAGTTCTCTTTTGAGCCGCTGACCTGCAGCACGAAGGGGCTGGCAGTGAGGTCGTATTTCATGGTCTTGCGGATACCGTCGCAATCGGTGGCGCCGCTGAAGGCCTTCGGCTTCAGGAAACGCCCGTCCTGCACCAGGTCAACCCAGGCGCCTGCCGAGAGGCTGACGGTATAGCGCCCGGCCTTCGGTGCGGCCTTGAAGCTGGTGAAGCCGGCGAAGGTGCCGTCCTTCGGTGCGCGCTCCGGCGGCGTCGGCAGTTTGGCCTCGCTGGGCGCGACCAGCGCCAGCGTGATGGCGGTCGGCGGCAGTGCTGCCTGTTCGCTGCCCGAGGCGAGCTTGGCGCGATCGGGCGCGGTGAGCGCGGCGCGTGCGCGGTCGATCGACCATTTGAACTTATCGCAGCCGCTCGGCTCTTCCGCGGCGAAGGCGGGAGCTGAGGCAAGCAGGAGCGATGCGGCGAGGAGCGATTTGCGCATGTTTGGTCCAATGCATTTGTGACGGATGAAAAGAGATCAGCGGCCCCGATCCATCGCTCGAACGCGCTTACGGCGCGACGACACGAGAACATAACGCAGTTCGAGCCGGCCGGAAAAGCCGCCTGACAAAGATGTTATTGCTTGAATATTATTGCTTGGCGTCGGCTGCGTTCAGCACCGTCTTGCAGGCCGCCGGCATCTGCGCCAGCGTCATCGGCGGGCGCGGTTTCGGCGGCTTCGGCGGCGGCTTCGGATGCAGCACCGAGTCCTTGAACCAGAAGGCGAGATCGGAAGGCTTGCAGCCTTCGCCCTCCGATTGCGGCTTCTGCCCCTCGCATGCGGGGCTGCCGGATGGACACCGCATGCGGATGTGGAAGTGGTAGTCGTGGCCCCACCACGGCCGGATCTTTGACAGCCAGCCGCGGTCGCCCTTGGCCTCGCGGCACAGCGCCTTCTTGATCGCGGGATTGACGAAGATGCGCTGCACCGCCGGCTCGCGCGCGGCGTCGCGGAGGACCAGCACATGAGCCGGCGTGAACACGCGCGGATCGATATCGAGCCGGTCGTCGCGCACCATCATGACCGCCGACATCTCTTCGCGATCCTCGTGCGACAATTTGCGATCCGGCATCGGCGTCAGCCAGATATCGGCGTCGAGCCCGATCTGGTGACTGGCGTGGCCGGAGAGCGCGGGGCCGCCGCGCGGCTGGCCGATGTCACCGACCAGGATGCCCGGCCAGCCGGCGTCCCTGTGTGCCTTGACCGCGAGCCGCTTCAGGAGCGCGATCATGTCGGGATGACCCCAGTAGCGGTTGCGCGACAAGCGCATCACCTGCCAGGTGTCGCCGTTGAGCGGCATCTGTGCGGCGCCGGCGAGACAGCCCTTGGTGTAGCCGCCGATCGATTGGGTCGGCATCGCCGCCGGCAGCACCTTGCGCGCGAACAGCTGCTTCGCCCCGATCTTTGGATCGTCAGGGTTGGCGAGCGGCGGCAATGGCTGCGGATTGAGCGAGCCCTTGTCCTGCGCGCGCGCGGAGATGGTGCAGGCGAGGAGGGTGGAGATCAGGAGCGGGATCAGACGCAGGCGGGGTGTCATTCGGATCACTCTGTCTGCGCAAGGCTAACATGGATTCGCAGCAGGCGAACCGCGCTTTCATCCCATTTGCTTGATCGCCCACAAGGCGGATCAAGATGACCCGCGGCTTCCCGGCTCGCATGTGATCCACGCCACTTTACAAGCACGCGTTGCAGGCGACATCATGCGCGCAACAATTTTCAGGGCTGGCACTGTTATGACAAGCGTATGTTGCGTACGGCTGGCATGTGCCGCCGCGATTGCCGCATCGACGTTGGCACTCTCTCCGGCGCGAGCCGACATCGTCGTTCACATCGATAAGTCGTCGCAGCGCATGGCGGTCAGCGTCGACGGCGCGACGCGCTACAACTGGCCGGTGTCGACCGGGCGCCGCGGCTATGGCACGCCGAACGGCGTGTTCCGCCCGCAGATGATGGCGCGCCGCTGGTACTCGCGGAAATACTACAACTCGCCGATGCCGTACGCGATCTTCTTCCACGGCGGCTTCGCCATCCACGGCACCTACGAGCTCACGCGTCTCGGCGGACCGGCCTCGCATGGCTGCGTGCGGCTGCATCCCTCGAATGCAGCACAGCTCTATGGGCTGGTCGAGCGCAATGGCCGCGGCGGCACGCGGATCGAGATCACCAACTAGAGCGTTTTCGAGCGAAGTGGGTACCGGTTCGCGTGAAGAAAACGCGTCAAAACGAGAATCTAGAGCCCCGTTCCGATTCAATCGGAACGGGAAGGCTCTAGCCCGCCGATCGCGCGCAGACGGGCAGTGCCTTAACCCTGCAATAACCCTGTCACACGCTGGCAAACATTCGTGCGCTTGAGCCGCATCCGGCGCGTTCATTGTGCAGTTGCACGCCGATTTACGCTTTCTTCACCACGCTCCGGCGGTTCCGCGTCGCAAATCTGCGCTGTTCGCCGCGTGCGCACCGCAAGCTACTCGCATCAGGCGTGAGCCCGCCTGCAAAGCAGGCACGCCCGGCTTTCTCAGCCAGCGCAGCTATTCGCCGAGAGATACCAATTTTTCAGAGACTTATCGCAGAAATGTCGCCGAACTGAGATGCGCGTGGGGCGTGCGATACCGATGATGCGGCCGAAAAAAATCAAGAAACCCAAGCAGGCCAAACTGTCCGGTCCTCGGGGCCGCCGGGTGAGGCCGATGCCGAAGATGTCCGGCAGTTCGCGCCGCAGCGCCGTCGAGATCCGCGAGCTGGTGCGCCAGCGCGCGCAGGCCGACGCCGCGATCGCCGAGGCCCGCAAGTCCAATGCGCGGCTGCGCGAGGCGATCGACATCCTGCCGCAAGGCATCGTGTTCCTGGACCCCGAAGGCCGCTACACCCTCTGGAACAAGAAATACTCGGAAATCTACAAGCGCAGTTCCGACCTGTTCGAGCAAGGTGCGCGCCTGGAAGACACCATCCGCGTCGGCGTCGCGCGCGGCGACTATCCCGAGGCCGCCGGGCGCGAGGAAGAGTGGATCGCCGAGCGGCTCGAGAAGATGTACCAGCCGGGCGAGCGGCACGAGCAGGTCTTGGCCGATGGCCGCGTGGTCCTGATCGAGGAGCGGCTGACCGCGGATGGCGGCATCGTCGGCCTGCGCGTCGACATCACCGAACTGAAACAGCGTGAGGCGTCGTTCCGCCTGCTGTTCGACGGCAACCCGGTGCCAATGATCCTGTGTGCGCTCGACGGCGAAAAGATCCTGGCGGTCAACGACGCCGCGATCGCGCACTATGGTTATGTGCGTGCCGAATTCGAGAAGATGACGATCAAGAGCCTGCAGGCGTTCGATGCCGAGCTGCCTTGGGCCGCAGGCCGCAGCAGCGACGAGCAGGCGGCGCGGACCTGGAAGCACGTGCGCGCGGACGGCACGCTGATCGACCTTGCGATCTATTCGCGGCAGCTGATGCATGGCGACCAGCCGGCGATGCTGCTCGCGCTGATGGACATCACCGAGCGCAAGCGCGCCGAGGCGCGGCTGGCCTTCATGGCCCAGCACGACAGCCTGACCGGCCTGCCGAACCGCAATCTGCTGCGCCAGCAGATGGAAGATATGCTGCAGCACACTCGCCGCTCGACCGACAAGGTCGCGGTGCTGATGCTCGGGCTCGACAATTTCAAGGCGGTCAACGACACGCTCGGCCATGGCATCGGCGACAAGCTGTTGCGCGGGGTCGCCAAGCGCCTGCGCTCGACGCTGCGCGAGGAAGACGCGCTGGCCCGGCTCAACTCCGATGAATTCACCATCGTGCAGGGCGGCGTGATGCGGCCGGAAGATGCGGTGCTGCTGGCGCGGCGGATCCTGGATGCGATCGGCGAGCCCTATCTGCTCGATGGCCATTCGGTTGTGGTCGGCGCCAGCATCGGGATCGCGATGTCGCCGGGCGACGGTGAGGATTCCGAAAAGCTGCTGAAGAGCGCCGACATGGCGTTGTCGCGCGCCAAGAGCGAATTCCGCGGCACCTTCTCGTTCTTCGAAGCCGAGATGGATGCGCGCGCGCAGAGCCGCCGCAAGATCGAGATCGACCTGCGCGATGCGATCCAGAATGAAGGCCTGCGGCCCTACTACCAGCCGCTGGTCGATCTGACGAGCGGACGCATCACCGGCTTCGAGGCCCTGGTGCGCTGGCCGCATCCGGAGCGCGGCATGATCTCGCCCGGCGAGTTCATCCCGGTCGCCGAGGAGACCGGCCTGATCAATCCGCTGGGCGCGCTGATGCTGCATCGCGCCTGCATGGACGCGGCGCAATGGCCCGACGACGTCCGCGTCGCGGTCAATCTGTCGCCGCTGCAGTTCCGCACCGGCAACCTGCTGGCGCTGATCACCGACGCGCTGCGGCAATCCGGCCTGCCGGCGCGGCGGCTCGAGCTCGAAATCACCGAGACGCTGCTGCTCGAGAAGAGCAGCCAGGTGCTGGCGACACTGCATGCGCTGCGCGCGCTCGGGGTGCGGATGTCGATGGACGATTTCGGCACCGGCTATTCGAGCCTGAGCTATCTCCGCAGCTTTCCGTTCGACAAGATCAAGATCGACCAGTCGTTCGTGCGCGACCTCGGCGCGAACCCGGACGCGCAGGCGATCGTACGTTCGATCGTCAGCCTCGGCGTGGGGCTTGGCGTCACCATCACCGCAGAGGGCGTCGAGACCGAGGCGGAGTTGAGCTGCCTGCGCGCCGAGGGCTGCCACGAAGGCCAGGGCTTTCTGTTCAGCCGCGCGCGGCCGAATGCCGAAGTCATCAGCCTGCTGAAGGCGCAGCGCGTCGCGACGGCGGCATAGCGAAGCCGCCTCCACCGCGTCATTGCGAGCCACCCGGTCGGCGCGAAGCGTCGCCGGATGACAGGCTCCGCGAAGCAATCCGTCTAGGACGTGTACTCATGAAGCCGGTACGCGTGTGCGCGGGAATAGCGAGGTCCTGGTTGCCCTCAAAAGCAGGCATCGACGCTGCCTAAGCGAATGTCCGCGGACGGCCACAAGCTGACATTAGCCAAGCCGACCAACCATATGCCGTAGTCGCAGCCCGTCACGCTGTAGCCGCCTCTGGCCACTCCGCCACTATCTGCTTCGGGTTAAACCAGTCAGCCGCTTCCGAGCGCCAAATGTGGCCGACAAAGGTGGGATTGCAGATCGGTGTGTTCAGCGTGCCGAGGCGGATGCGCACCGCTGCGTCCGGGTTGCCGAGGCGCTCGGCCGTCATTGCTGAGCCGCAGGTCCCGCAGAACCTCCGGACTTTGCCAGGCGACGATTCATAACTAATGAGGCGGTCTTCTCCCCGCAGCCAGCGGAAAGAATTACGCGGCACGGACATGTTTGCGCCGAAGGCAGTGCCGCTCACTTTGCGACACGTGCGGCAATTGCAAAAGGCGATGGGCGCAGGGGACGCATCCGCCTCAAAGGCCACTGCACCGCACGCACAGCTTCCACTTAACATGTCGCTGCCTCCTTGTTGGCGTGCAACTGACCGACGTTGCGCCGGTCAATCCCGGTTAGTCGTATCCTGTATGGAGCGTACCCAAAATCCGACGAATAGGAGGCCCGTGCCAGCCGCCATTGAGTATCGGCGCGGGGCTATTATAATACAAATCGCATTTAGTAATAGGTGATATTACCTTGACCAATATCAGAAGCATCGACCTGAACCTGCTTTCCGCTTTTGACGCGCTGTACGATGAGCGCAGCGTCACGCGCGCCGCGGAGCGGCTTTCGCTCACGCAGCCAACCGTATCCGGCATGCTCCTCCGATTGCGACAGATGTTTTCGGATCAGCTCTTTGTGCGCTCTTCACACGGGATTGTGGCGACCCCGCGTGCCGAAGCCATTGCCGGCCCCATCAAGGAGCTGCTCGAGAGAGCACACTTGCTTGTCAGCGCCACCACGTTCTCGCCCATGAAAGCCGAAGGCACGATAAAGCTGATGGCAAGCGATTACATCCAGCACGCGGTGGTTGCGCCATTGATCGGCGCGTTGCGGCGACACGCACCAAAGCTCAAAGTGTTGGTTGCTCCGCGACAGGAACTTGGAGCGACCGAGCGAATGGCGCGTAGCGAGATTGATCTCTACATCAGCTCGCGCGATGTGTCCGATCCGGACCTGCCGTCGATTCCGCTTTACCTTGACCGCTTTGTCTGCGTTGCGCGCAAGCGTCACCCATTCAACGGGCGCCGACTTTCACTCCGAGAACTATGCAAGTTCGATCATTTGCTTGTGCATCCTACAGGACGGAGCCTGTGGGGCCCAGCTGACGAAGTGCTGGCCGCGAGTGGCCATAAGCGTCGGGTCGCAGTCGCCGTGCCGACCTTTCACATGCTTTTTGAACTGCTCGCCGCCGATGATTTTGTGGCCTTCGTCCCCGAGCGTGTCCTGCGCGGACGGCGGATTGAAGTCAAGAAATTCGAGACAGGTCTGGACATTCCACCGATCGAAGTCGTGGCTAGTTGGCATCCACGCGTTAGTGACGACGCGCGCCACGTCTGGCTTCGGCAAACGCTCGCCGCTGTAGCGCAGCAGTCCTAAAAATTCGGCTGGAGCAATGTCCGCTTCGGGTCATTCGCGTCGCCCTCTGCAACACTCGGCTGTCCGTCAACTTCCGCTATGCCCCGTTCGCGACCGAGGTCTTGTGGCGGTGCAGCGCGTCGCTCGGGGCCATATCCGGACTCGCACCCTCCTTCCGGCGCTCAAGATCTGCCACAGGTTGTCGGCTCGCTACCTCGCGCCCGGGCGACGGGGAAAGAGTCGCGCGCATTCTATGTTGAAAACCGCATTCGGCTGGCGCCGCGCTTCATCCTCCGCGAGCTCGCGTTTGATCCCGGTGAGGTAGAACATTTCAAGAGCCCCCTTGTTCTTCACCTCGATGCTGCCGCGCGGCTCAAAGTCGAAGAGCGTGCGGGTGCGATGATAGACCGTCTCCGAGACGTTGATGCGCGCCGCCGCGCCGGCGCCTTCCATGCGGGCTGCGACATTAACCGCATCACCCCAAATGTCGTAGGTGAAGCGGCGCTGGCCGACGACGCCGGCGATCACCGCCCCGCTGTGGATGCCGATACGGATGTCCCAGCGCGGAAGGCGAAAGCGGTCGCGACGCCGATTGGCCGCGTCCATCTCGCCTTGCATCTCGAGCGCCGCCAGGCAAGCGTCGACGGGATGCGAGCGGCGAGGCTCGGGCACGCCGCCCACGCACATATACGCGTCGCCGATCGTCTTCAGCATCTCGAGCCCGTGACGCCGCGCGATCTGGTCCAACATGGAGAAGAATTCGTTGAGCTGTTCGACGAGCGCCTTGGGCTCAGTGCGCTCAGCATGGCGTGTGAACGCTTCGAAATCGGTGAACAGGATGCTGGCGGAATCGAAAAAACGGGGTGCGACCCGTTGGTTTTCCTTCAGCTCTTGCGCCACGGTATCCGGCAACATGCACCGCAACAACCGCTCCGACTTCTCGCGTTCCGCAGCGGCCTCTTGGCGCGCCCGCTCGAGCTCGAAAAGAGTGCGCCGCAGCTCGAGTAGCGTCACCACATGGCGCGCGAGTGTCCTTAGCGCGTCGCGTTGCTCGAGGGTGAGCGGCTCGTGCGTCTTGAAGTCGAGGATACAGAGGCTGCCGAGGTGATAGCCGTCGCTATTGACCAGCGGCATCCCCGCGTAAAACCGCACATGCGGGTCGTGCTTGACGACAGGGAGATGAGCAAAACGCTCATCCGCCGCGCAATCCGGCACTTCGAGGATGTCGGAGCCAATCGCCGCGGTCGAGCACATGAAGAGTTCACGCGGGAGGGGCTCGCCGCTGTAGGGGATGCCGTAGCGCGACTTCGAGTAGAGCGAGGCATCATCCAAGATGTTGATGAGGCCGGCAGGACAGCCGCAGGTCTGCGCCGCGACTTGGGCGAGTTCGTCGTAATCCGGCTCCGGCGCGGTGCCGGTGATCTGGTAGCTGCGAACGGCGGCAACACGCGCCGCTTCTTCCTCAAAAGCGCTGTTCGCCATCCGATGTTGTCCTCTGAGCTGCACAGGGTCGATGGCGATGAAAGCGTAACATGGTACCATCGTTGCCGCCACCAGACGTTCTCTCTCCTGCGGAGACCAACGTCGCCGCTGACGGACGTGATCACTTCCACTGGAGAAAGGCGCCAAACGACCTGTCGGGGCGAGGTCGGCTTCGGGTCACAAGGCGACATCCTCGCGGTCTGGACCGCGTGTCCGCTTACCCCTCGAAAGCGGACATCCCGGAATGATGAATACGCGCCCTTGCCTCACGCGCGGCTAGATGGATTGCTTCGTCGCTTCGCTCCTCGCAATGACGTGGAGCTAGGCCGTGCTGCCTGTCTTCCGCCTCGAATGATACGTCAGCGCCAGCGCCACGCAGTGGCGCAGCGCGGGCTCCGGAAGCTTAGCCGCGACATCGAGCAGGATCGCGCGATTGCCGCTGTAGCTGAGCTCGGGATAGAGCTCGCGGAAGGTCTCGACCAGATTGGTCTGGCAGTGGAAGTAGACCGCGACCTGATCGGCGGCGGGCTTCACCTGATCGATCCGGATCGTGCTGCCGCTGCCGGTTTCCGGCGTGAGGTAGCTCGGTTGCCCCCATTTCAGCGTCTCTTCCAGCGCGCCGACGCCCCTGGTCGTCTTCGCGGTGTCGAAGATCAGTCGCCGCAACGCCAGCAGCTTGGCCTTCACCGGGGCAGGATAAGCGTCGAACAGCGCATCCGCCGCTTTCGGGTGCGGTCGTCGTGCCGCCTTGCTGGTCGATGTTGCCGGCTTGCGCATGGAGGGCTCCGCGAGGACCACGTATCGCGTCAATCTACCATAGCGCCTTGAACGTCACATAGCCCACCGCTCAAGCCGCGTTGCGCAGGCCGGCGAGGAACGTGTCGACACTGTGCGACAGCGCGGAGGCGTGATCGCCGAGCTCGCTGGACGTATCCAGCACATTGCCGGTGAGGGCGCGGGACTGGCCGGCGGCTTCGCTCGCGCCCGCGATATTGGCGGAGACCTCGACGGTCCCGGAAGATGCCTGCTGCACGCTGCGGGCGATCTCCCGCGTCGCCGAGTCCTGCTGCTCGACAGCGGCTGCGATCGCAGTGGCGATGCCCGAGATCTCGCGGATGGTGCCGCTGATGTCGCCGATCGCGCTGACGCAATTGCCGGTGGCGGACTGGATCGCGCCGACCTGGCCGGCGATCTCGTCGGTCGCCTTCGCGGTCTGGCTCGCCAGTTCCTTCACCTCGGCGGCGACCACGGCAAAGCCGCGGCCGGCTTCGCCGGCGCGCGCAGCCTCGATGGTGGCGTTGAGCGCCAGCAGATTGGTTTGGCTCGCGATCGCGCTGATCAGGCGCAGCACGTCGCCGATCTTCTCTGCGGAAGCGGCGAGACTCGTCACCATCTCCGTGGTCTCCATCGCCTTGGCCACGGCGTTGTCGGCGACGCGGCTGGAATGGGTGACCTGGCGGCCGATTTCGGTAATCGAGGAGGCCAGTTCTTCGGTGGCGGCTGCGACCGCATTGACGCTGGCCGACGCCTCCTCGGACGCGGCGGCGGCCGCCGCGGTCCGTTCGGAGGTGCCGTTGACGCTGGTGGTGATCTCGCCCGCGACGCGCTGCATGGCGCTCGACGATTGCGCGACGGCGGCGACCATGCCCTTGACGTCGGCTTCGAAGCGGTCGGCCATCTGCCGCTGCAGCGCCTGCTTGTCGGCCGCAGCCTTCACCTTGTCGGCCTCCTGTGCATCGCGCAGCGAGGAGGTTTCGAGCATGCCGCGGCGGAACACGTCGACCGCCTTCGCCATCGTGCCGAGCTCGTCGCGCCGCTCGCTGCCTGATATCGTGACGCTGGTGTCGCCGCTGGACAGGCGGTTCATGACCGCGGTGATCGCGGTGAGCGGCCGTGACAGGCCGCGGCCGAGCAGGAATGCGAGCAATACCGCCGCGGCCAGGATCGCGACGGTGCCGAGGATCAGATTGCGCTGCGCGCTCGCCGCGGCGGCTTCATAGTCGCTGGTGTCCTTGATGATCTCGAGCACGGCGACCGGTTCGCCGGCATAGTTTTTGATCTGCCCGAGATAGAGCTCGACCGCATGGCCATCGAGCTTCGCGTCGCGCAGTAGTGCCGCGCCGTTCATCACATTCTTCAGCTCGTCCTGGGTCGCGACCACGGTGTCGCCGAAGGTCGAGGACAGCCGCTTGAAGGTCTTGCCGTCGAAGGAATGCACGGCGAGGTCGATGCCGAAGCGCTTCTTGGCGCGATCGACGAATTCCTTGCCGAAGGCGACGCCGATGTCGACATTGGCCAGCGTCTTGCCGTCGTGCATGACCGGGGTCATGCCGAAGATCGACAGCGCTTCACGGCCGGGCTCGACGCCGACGATCGGCTTGCCAGCCTTGATCGATTCCACCACCGTCGTGCGCCGCGTGGAGGCGTCGTCGCCGAACAGTTTTGGCGCATGGACCCGGTAGAAGCTGGTTGCCGGAGCCTGCCAGAACGAGATCAGCGGGATGCCTTGCGCCTTGATCGCGGCCCAGGGCGCGCCGAGCAGCTTGCCGAGGCCATCGCGGTCGCCTTTGGCGATGGCATCCTCGACCGGCGGCAGGGCGGCGATCACGGCCGAGACCGCAAGCGCGGCGCGACCCTCGTATTCGATCGCCGCAATCACGCTGTCATATTGCAGCTTGAGCTGCTGATCGAGCGCGAGCCGCGTCAGCGTGCGCTGCTGGCTGATGCAGAAGCTGCCGAGGATGGCGCAGGCGACTGCAACGGTCAGTGAAATCGCCAGGATCAGGCGGGCGGCAATCGATCGAAGCTTGAACATGGGGCCAGTGGAACTCCAGGCATTAGCGCCGGCCGCAAAGTCTCAGAAAAAGCTTAACAACCGGATGTTGCGCCGCCGGTATTCGTGCCGCGGCCATGGCCGCCGGTGCTACTTTCGTACTGTCCGCCAAAGCGCGATGAGATTGGGTTGAACCAGTCGGACCGCAGACTCGCTTCGCCTCTCCGCTTGCGGGGTCGAGACGAGCGAAGCTCGCTCTGAGGCCGACACACGGCGAGCGACGCATCGTCCGGAGCGCGGTGGGTGGGGGCTCTCTCCACGATGGGAATCGGGGCGATACCCACCTCAGCCCTTCCCGCAAGCGGGAGGGGGAGCAGCGTCCTCGCGGTCGTTCGGGCGTGCACTCATAAACGCCGGCGGCCCGATGTCCGCTTCCGGAGAACAAGCGGACATCACGAAGCCACGTTGAAATCGATCGAGAATGACCCGAAGCCGACCTTGCGCCGATGCTGCCGGAGGCGGGCGCGGGCTCGAAAATAAACTCGTAGAGCATGTCGTTTTGGCGGTCCGCCGTTCGACTGGGTGTCGGCGGGGCCCCTTCGGTTGTGGCTGGAGCTCACAATGTGACTGATTAGCTATCAGATCAATGATCTTGCGGAGGTTGGCAATGACGATCTCGCTTCGATTTATAGAGACAAATGGCATTCGAATGCACCTGGCCGAAGCAGGGAGCGGCCCCACCGTGCTTCTCTGCCATGGCTTTCCGGAGTGCTGGTATTCGTGGCGGCACCAATTGGAAGCGCTCGCTGCCGCCGGATATCGCGCCATCGCGCCCGACATGCGTGGTTACGGGCAGACGGACAAACCGGATGCGATCGATCAATACACTCTATTGCATTTGACCGGAGACATGGTCGGATTGCTCGACGCGATCGGCACGGATCAAGCAGTCGTTGTCGGACATGATTGGGGAGCGCCGGTCGCTTGGCGCTGCGCCCTGTTTAGACCGGATCGATTTAGGGCTGTCGTTGGCTTGAGCGTGCCGTTTCCGGTGCGTGGACCCGACCGACCAACCACTGTCATGCCGAGGACCGAAAAGCAGCGCTTCTATCAACTGTATTTCCAGACGCCGGGCGTTGCCGAGGCAGAACTCGAAAAAGACGTCCACAACGCAATCAAGACGACATTGTTCGCCCTATCTGGCGATGCGCCGGTTGAGGATCCTGCGTCGCTCACGATGCTTCCTAGTGAGGGGGGGTGGCTTGATGGGAAGCCTACAACCCAATCATTGCCGACGTGGCTCACGGACAGCGACATCGAATTTTACGTTGAGGAGTTCAAGCGCACCGGCTTTGGAGGAGGTTTGAATTGGTATCGCAACATTGATCGCAATTGGGAGTTGCTCGCACCATGGTCCGGCGCAAAGGTTAAGGTCCCGGCACTCTATGTCGTTGGCGATCGAGACGGGGTTTACAGATCGCCGAGTTGGAGCCATCTCGTCCCTAGCCTGAAACAGTTCGTGCCCTTGCTTCGCGAGACACTAGTCTTGAAAGGTTGCGGTCATTGGACTCAGCAAGAGCACGCCAAAGACGTAAGCAATGCGCTCCTGGAATTCCTGAAACAGTTATAGATCGCGAACGGGGACTTGCGTAGACGCGGCAAGCAACGGAATGTCGCGTTTTGGCCCATCGCTTCAGTTGGCGCAGTGCAGCGGTATGTCTGAAAGCGGGGGCAGATCGGACGCGGCTAGCCAACTGCAAGAATGTCGAGATTGACCCGAAGCGGACGAATCGGAAAACCATGGTTCGGCTGTCGCACCAAGCTCGCGATGAATATGCAACGTCATTGGCCATGCATCCTCAGCGCGCGGGACGCCTGCTTGCGATCCGCGACGGGTACTCGCCGAATGCATGCTGATATTGGCTCGCGAAGCGCCCCGAGTTGAAAAACCGGAATCGCGCCGCGATCTCCGTGGTCGAAATTGATCCATCGGATCGCATGATCGCTTCATGCGCGGATTCGAGGCGGATCCGGCGCAGCGCCGTCATGGGTGTGATGCCGCGAAAGCGACGAAACGCGGCTTGCAGCGCACGGCTCGAGCACCCTGCAGCAATGGCAATGTCGTCGACGGTCAACTGCTCCTCAGCCCTGTCCCGCATGAACTCTTCGGCGCGCCGCACGGTGGCAGGCGCAGCCGCCTTTGCGGAATCGCGCAGCGCAGCGGCCCGCCCCTCGGTGAGCGCCAACACGACAGTGCGTAGAAACATGTCCTGTGCCGACGCTGCGGCAATATCCTGCGAGAGTGGCGATCCGGCCTGACCGATTTCGTTCCACAGCCACTCCGTCATGCGTTGCAAGCCGGCTCCGGCAGGGCTGGAAGTATCGATCCCCACATTGCAGTTCAGGGAATCGAGGTCCGCGCCATCGAGCATCGCGGCGGCCTGCCGTCGCAACAAACCAGCCGGAATCCACACGTTGATCTTGGCGGCGTGGCGGTCGGTCTTCAACACCGTCCCGGGCTCCCCATGGAAGATCGCTGCGCCATCGGCGCCGAGCCCTGCTGGTGAGGCCCTGCGCGGCTGAGCCAGCATCCCGTTCCCGCGCTGGAGAATGGTGAGGCAGTAGTGGTCGAGGCCAGGCGATTGGATGACCATGTCGGTCGGCTCGCGATCGACCATCCGCACGAAGCAGGTGCGGCCGAGCTTTCCCACCGACACCGTGGTCCGATAGGCGTCCTTCTCGCGCTTGTAGCAGCTCCAATCGCCCGCCCGATAGGTGCGCGCGAGAAACTGCGGCGGCGTGATCGCACTGGTCGGGGTCGGGGTGAACAGCTCCCACATCGTGGGAGTGATCTCGTGCGGGTCGCAAACCTCGACGGTTGTGATCGATCCAGCCATCACGCGCTCCTCGAGCCAACGGCATTCGAGCCTATCAGCAACGCCGATCCGCTGCCACCACCAAAGAATCTCGTTTTTCGGCCTGCGCCTTCGTTTTTTGGCCCGGCCCTCCGGTCTCAACCGGGCTACCATTGCGGTTGGACCACCGCAACTCCGGCTCAAACTGAGGAGGCCAATGACATGGTGACTTTCACGTTCGGCAACGCGGATGATCTGACGATTGCGGTGAGCTCCAATGGCGACACGT
This sequence comes from uncultured Bradyrhizobium sp., assembly GCF_947648125.1. Classification (GTDB taxonomy): domain Bacteria; phylum Pseudomonadota; class Alphaproteobacteria; order Rhizobiales; family Xanthobacteraceae; genus Bradyrhizobium. The sequence goes on from NZ_CANSMR010000007.1 coordinate 122,313, forward strand.
ACCTGATCGGCAACGGCGCCAATGATGTTGTGAATGTGCAAAATGCGCAATTCGACGTCATCCAGCTCGGCAACGGCTTTCACGATGTCGTGGCTGCTGTGGGAAGCCGCTTCGATGTCATAAGCCTCGGCAACGGCGATCATGACTTCGTAAGCGCCGACTCTGGCGTTACGGACAGCATCACGCTTGGCAATGGCATCGGTGATGTGGTGAACGCCAACCAATCCAATAACACCACGATCACCCTCGGCGGTGGTGCCGGTGATGCGGTGAACGCCAACTTCGCCAATTTTGGCACGATCACTCTCGGCAACGGCAACAATGATGTCGTGGATGCACAGGTTGCACTATTCGAGGTCGTGCAGCTCGGCACCGGCAACAATGACGCGGTAGACGTCAGCCATGGCCGTGGAGACAGCGTCACGCTTGGCAATGGCTTCGGTGACACGGTGGACGCTTCGATTGCCGGTGACAGCACTATCACCCTCGGCAGCGGCAACGGTGATGCGGTGAAGGCCGACGGCGCCAATAACACCACGATCACCCTCGGCGATGGCGCCGGTGATGTGGTGAACGCCAACGGCAGCATTAGCACCACGATCACCCTCGGCAATGGTGCCGGTGACGCGGTGAACGCCAGCAATATCTTCACGGGCTCGATCAGCACCACACAAGACGTGATCACACTCGGCGATGGCAACAATGATCGCGTGGAAGCCGTGGACAGCCATAACCAGACGATCACGCTCGGCAACGGCATCGGTGACGTAGTGAACGCCCTGATACACCTTAACTCGTTTGGTTCCGCCTCCGACAACAAAATCACGCTTGGTGATGGCAACGATGATCAAGTCAGTATCGACAACGGCTCCGGCATCGGCCCCGCCAGAGACATCATCACCCTCGGCAACGGCATTGGGGATTTGGTGGGCGCCGAATCGAGCACCAGCACCACGATCACGCTGGGTAACGGCGCCGGTGACCGCGTCGATGCCACCGGCACCGAGAACGACATCATCACCGTTGGGAATGGCATCAACGATTTCGTGGGTGCTTCAGGCAGCACCGGCGACATCATCAGTGTCGGCAATGGCAACGACACCATTTACGTGGGGACCGCGAACGCAGTAACGGTCGGCACAGGTCAGGATAGCTTCGTGTTCGACCAGACGCAGCCGAGTACGATTGGCGCAGTCACGATCAACGGCTTCGATCCGAGCAAGGACGTCATTGTCCTCCAACAAGCGTTGCAGAACACCAACCCCTACAGCGTGCACGATGACGCCAGCGGGAACGCAGTGATCACCTTTCAGAATGATGCGCAGGACTCGATCACGCTGGTCGGCGTCCATTCGGCGGCGCTCCACACGAGTGACTTTCATCTCGTATGAACGCGGATTGATACGCTCCCGGCGGGCCCCCGTGCCGGGGCATACGCCAGCATGGAAGGTTGTGGCCCTTCACGACATATTGCACCGCCACAAGACCTCGGTCGCGAACAGGGCATAGCGGAAGTTGACGGACAGCCGAGTGTTGCAGAGGGCGACGCTTTTGACCCCGTTGCGGAAGTCGGCCGGGTCAAAATGCTGCGATGCATAACACCGCTTTTTCCAACGACGTGGTCGGTCTGGTCCTTCAACGAACGTGGCAGAGGTGCGATCCTCTGCTTGAGGGGAGCACATGAGGGCGCGAGTTCATCACACTCCTCGGCGGCGCGGCGACGTGGCCGCTTGCGGCGCGCAGCGCGTCGCCTTTGGTCCTCGAGCGGATCGTACCGACAACGTGGTGCCCTTAGTCATGCAGAAGGGGCGCCAGCTGCTTGCAAGCGCGGGAGAGCGTGATCCGATCATCCGCGTAAGCGGCGTCCAGGCGGCCGGGCCGAAGGCCGATAGAACCCGCATTGCTCGGAAGGTGGCGACCGGTTATTATTTGGGCTCCAAGGGCTATTATTTGAGCTTCGAAGACAATGTTTGGCCAGCTTGGCCGAGAGCGAGCTCTGGCCGCAATTATTGGCGGGTCTCTTACGTGGATGATGCTGAGGTAAATGGAGTGCTGGGGTGATCGCCCCTCTCCGGAGGGGGCCTAGGCGAGACCAGAGAGATGCCGAGATCGATTTTATGGGTCTTATCCATTGCCGTGGCGACGGCAGGGCTTGGCCTCGCCTTCGCGGGCACTCCGGAAAACGACTCGGAGCGCGTGAAGAAGCTGGCGACAGACGGCGCCGCCTTGATTGCCGGCGAAGGCATCGAAAACGCTTGCAAGATGCTTCGCGTGCAGAACGGACCCTACTTCCATGGGGAGTATTACGTCTTTGTTTTCGATTTTGCCGGTGTCTGGCGCTGCTACCCACCCCATCCCGAGGCGGAAGGCCAGTCGATCATTGATCTCAGGGATCCTGTTGATGGCAGGCCGCTGGTGCGGGACATGATCTCTCTCGCTAAAGAGCGGGGGGAAGGATGGTTGGACTATCATTGGACTGATCCGGTGAACGGCAAGATCGAGATCAAATCCACCTTTGTGAAACGTGTGCCGGGCGCCGAACTCTTTGCGGCATCCGGTTACTATCATTGAGGGCGACGACATGCGGTGGCTATTGATTCCTATCTGGGCGGCGCTGCTCCTAACAAGCGCAGCCGTCCCAGCTCTTGCGCAACCAGCAGCGGACCGGACAAGAGCAACCGAAGCAAAGGCGGACCAATCGACCGGTGACCAAGCAAAAGCAGACCACGCAAAACAATTGGCGATCGAGGCTGCGGATTTGATCCGCAAGAAGGGGCTCGAAGGCGGTTGCGCAGAGATGCGCACTCCTGACGGTTATTTCTATCAGGGCGAGACCTACGCCTTCATCATGGACCTCAAGGGCGTTTGGCGATGCTTCCCACCGAAACCTGCCGCCGAGGGCTTGTCTGCACTTGAGGTGCAGGACCCCGATGGAAAACTGCTGGTCAAGCAAATGAATGAGATCGCCACCACTAAAGGTGAAGGTTGGATCGACTATCGTTGGAATAATCCGGCGACCGGGAGGATAGAACCCAAATCGACGTACGTGAAGCGCATTCTGGGAACCGATTTGTACGCGTGCTCCGGATATTACAATTCAAAATAAGAGCAGTTGTAATGATTCCAACGGGAGATCGCAAAGCAAGTTTTGCCTTTCGGAATCTTCCAGTATCGGTGAAGTTGGCTCTGGCGCCCCTCGTGGTGCTGATGCTGTTGCTGATTTCTGTCGCCTATTCGGTCTACCTGCTCGATCGCGAAGGGCGCGCCCTGGAAACCGTAGTCAAGGTCGCGTTTCAGCGAGCCGCCAGAGCTGAAAAGGTAGTCGAAAACGTCAACATTGCGCACGGTGCGGTGTCCCGGTTGCTGGCTCTGACGCAGTCCGGCATCGAAGAATCCAAGCTGGCCGCCTACGCCAACACCATGCGGCAGAATCTGGCAGAAGCTCAGGGCACCCTCGCGGATCTTCGCAAAGATCCTTCGCAACCCGCCGCAGAGCGTGAGGGCTGGGAAGACATCAACAGCAGCATGGAAATCTACGTTAAGGCGGCCGAGAAAGTCGTTACCATGGCCGCCCTGGACCGCACGCTGGCGATTCCGTTTCTCGCCGACGCCGACCAGAAATTCATGGAGTTGATCGCGAGGCTCGACAAGCTCTCACGCGCTGCCTCCGACGAAAGCCGAGCCACATATCAGGCTGTCCAAACCGACAACGATAGCGCCCGTCTCCGCTATGCCGTGATCAGCGTTCTCGCCGTTGCCGTAGCGCTGCTTCTGACTTTGGTTGTCGGCAGACGCATCAGCGGGCCGATCCGAAATCTGGCAGCAGCGGCGGCCGAATTTTCTCCGGGTAGCGCGGAATTGGCGATACCGGCCAGCGACAGCCGTGACGAGATCGGCGCGCTTGGGCGCAGCTTTGCCGGTATGGCGGGCTTGATCAACCGGCACCTTGCCGAACTGCGCGAGGCGCGAACAAGCGCCGAAGAGGCGAGCCAGGAGTTGCGGGCGCTCGGTGAAGTATCCCAGGCCGTGAACTCGACGCTAGACCTGGAAACAGTGCTGACGACGATCGTTGCCAAGGCAGTGCAGCTATCCGGCACCGACGCCGGCACGATCTACACATTCGACGAAGCACGGCAAGAATTCGATCTCCGCGCAACCCATGGTATGGATGAGGCGTTGATCGCGGCCCTCCGAGACCGACACATCGCTGCCGGGGAGACGGCGGTGGGCAAAGCAGCTGCGGAACGAGCCCCGATTCAGATATCGGATGTGCCCAAGGAAACGCCTCTGGTCCTCGATATCGTCGTGCGTGCCGGCTACCGAGCGATGCTCGTTGTGCCGCTGTTAGGCCCAGGTCAGATCGTCGGCGCGCTGGTTGTCCGGCGCAAGACACCCGGCGAATTTCCTCGGAGCACGGTCGATCTTCTCGAAACCTTCGCCCACCAGTCGGTACTGCCGATCCAGAACGCGCGCCTCTTCAGCGAGATCGAGGAGAAGAGCCGAGAACTCGCCGAGGCGAGCAAGCACAAATCGCAGTTTTTGGCCAATATGAGCCACGAAATCCGCACGCCGATGAATGCCGTCATCGGCATGAGCGGCCTTTTGCTCGATACCGGGCTCAGTGAGGAGCAGCGCGACTATGCCAGCACTGTCCGCAATTGCAGCGAAACACTACTCACGATTATCAACGACATTCTCGACTTTTCGAAAATCGAAGCGGAGCGCATGGACATTGAGGCGCAGCCGTTCGATCTCCGTGACTGTGTGGAATCGGCGCTGGACCTTGTGAGCAACCGCGCTGCCGAGAAGCACCTGGAAATCGCGTATTTGTTCGAGGGTGAAGTGCCGCCGGCTATCCAGAGCGACGTCACTCGCCTGCGGCAGATCCTCCTGAATCTACTAAGCAACGCGGTCAAGTTCACCGATCGGGGCGAAGTGGTGCTGACCGTCACGACGAAGGGCGAGCAGTTGGAGTTCGCTGTGCGCGACACCGGCATCGGATTAGATGAAGAGGCCCGGACCCGTCTTTTCCAGTCGTTCTCCCAGGCCGACACCAGCACCACACGCAAATACGGTGGCACTGGGCTGGGATTGGCGATCAGCAAGAAGCTCGCGGAACTCATGGGAGGCACAATGTGGGTGGAAAGCGCTGGCGCGGGGCATGGAAGCACCTTCTATTTCACAATTCGTTGCCAGCGGACCGATCTGCTGAAAGGCACGAGGCGCGACTTCGTCGGCGCGCAGCCGGCGCTGCAAGGCAAGCGCATCCTGGTGGTCGACGACAATGCCACCAATCGTAGGATCCTGGCACTGCAGGCGGCCAAATGGGGAATGGTGGTTCATGATATCGAAGCGCCCGAGCAAGCGCTGGAAGTGCTCATGCGCGATTCCTTCGATCTGGCCATCCTCGACATGCACATGCCCGGTATCGACGGCGCCGCGCTGGCTGCACGGATTCGCGAAGCCGGCCATGGCCTGCCGCTCGTGCTATTCAGCTCAGCCGGCAGCAGCAAGGAGCTCAGCGATGGTCTTTTTGCCGCCCGGTTGGCAAAGCCGCTCCGGCAAAGCCAGCTCTTTGACACGTTGGTAACGCTGCTGGCGCACGAGGGCGCGGCCAGACGCGTCGCTGCGCCAGCCCAGCCCCGCATCGATCCCCAGATGGCTTCCTGCCACGCGCTTCGCATCCTTCTGGCCGAAGACAATGTGGTGAATCAAAAGCTCGCGCTTCGCCTGCTGCAACAGATGGGGTACCGCGCCGACCTCGCGAGCAATGGACTTGAGGCGATCGAGTGCGTTGCTCGCCAGACCTATGACGTGGTGTTGATGGACGTGCAGATGCCGGAGATGGATGGCCTCGAGGCCTCGCGCCATATCACCACGAGGTGGCCCGCGGGCCAGCGCCCGCGCATCATAGCGATGACCGCCAACGCGATGCAGGGCGACCGCGAACTGTGCCTGGCTGCGGGCATGGACGATTACGTGAGCAAACCGATCCGGGTGGATGAGCTGATCGCGGCCTTGATGTCCGTACCGATACCTCCGCAATGAGGATAACATGGACGAATCAGTCATTGACCGGGCAGTTTACGCGGAGCTGCGGAACACAACCGGTGCTGAATTCGCGGCCGAACTTGCTGACACGTTCATCGAGGAGGCGCCTGGCATGCTCGCAGAGCTGCGCGCTGCCCACGCTGACGGCAATGCCGAACGCTTCCGGCGCGCCGCGCACTCGCTCAAATCAAATGGGAGAATCTTCGGTGCAGTGAAATTGACGACGCTGGCGCGAGAGTTCGAGCTCAAAGGACTGGATGCTGATCCGGCCGGCGACTTGGCCTGCTTGGCGGCGCTGGAAGCAGAATACGTCCGTGCCGCAGCCGAACTGAAAGCCCTACGTAATGGCTAAAGACAGTTCTCGTGTGCTAATCGCTGACGACAACAAGGTTAATCGCCTGCTGCTGTCGCGCAGCGTCGAGCTGCTGGGGCACGATGTCTCGCTCGCCGAGAACGGCCGCATCGCGCTGGAGTGGTTGCGAACCAAGCCATTCGATCTACTGCTGCTCGACATCGAAATGCCCGAACTGGATGGTTTCGCGGTACTCGAGCAGCTCAAGGCCGATCCACAGTTGCGTGAAATGCCGGTCATCGTCACCTCGTCGGTCGAAGGGCTAGATACCATCGTCCGCTGCATCAACCTGGGAGCCGAGGACTATCTGCACAAGCCGGTAAACCAGGTACTCCTAAAAGCGCGCATCGGCGCCAGTCTCGAGAAGAAGCGCCTGCGCGATCAGCAGAAGGCAATGGTACGACGCTTTGTCACCTCCGAGGTGGCGGATGACATCCTGCAGTCGGGCTTCGCGCTACGCGGGAAACGCATCCACGCGTCAGTGTTGTTCTGCGACATCCGCGGGTTCACGGCCATGGTCGAGAGCCAGGGGCCGGAGGAAACGATCGATCTGCTCAACACGTATTACATGCTGATGTTCGACGCCATCGGCAGCCATGGCGGCGTCGTCAACCAGATGATCGGCGACGGCCTGATGGCGTTGTTTGGCGCGCCGCTCCCACTCGACAATTGTGCCGTCAGTGCCGTGGCGGCAGCGCTGGAAATGGTCGAGCTGATCGAGCAATTCAACCATGAGCGCAAGGCTGTAGACAGAGCAGCGATTAGGATTGGCGTGGGCGTTGCCACCGGCGATGTCGTGGCGGGCTATATCGGAACCCAGCAGCGCGCCATGTATACCTGCATTGGCGACGCGGTGAACTTGGCGGCACGGCTGGAGGCGCACACCAAAGTGGCTGGGTGCGGCATCCTGATTGATGACGCTACCCAACGTGCCCTGGGCGGCAGTGTGCCGACGCAGTCGTTGGGCGAGGTGTCGTTCAAGGGCAAGGCCGCTGCCATCGGAATTTTTTCGGTGATGGCCGGCCAGCCAAACGAACAACCCTGAATTTCGAACGAACTGAATTACATCCTGGCGCGGCCCTCGACTATCGCGGATGCTCTCGTTCCAACGAATCGATTGGTTCCATCATGCGAAACCTTTGCCTGCTCTTATCAACGACGCTGCTCGTTTCAGCCGACGAGGGGCGGAAATCTTCGCCGGATTTTGCAGTGCATATGTCGGCTGCTGGCCCAAAACCGACATGCCGTGGTCACCCGGCGATATCAGGTTTTAGGAGGTAGAGCCGACATGGCGGATTGATGAGTACACGCCACGGTTCAATATGATTTCATCGCGCTTCACCGCGCGGTCGGCGGAGCGCCGAGATTGCCAGCCAGGATCGCCTTGCCGGCGTCCTCATACTGGGTGTCACGGGCCTGGATCTGCTGCGCGATCGCATGCATGTCACGAAACCGTCGCTCGAACGGATTCTTCGCAAACACCGCCGTGGCCCCCGACATGTGATAGGCGATGTCGACGACCGAGGCCGACTGGTGGATGGTCCAGGTCGAGGCGATGCGGATCGCGATGCGATGCGCCTCGCTGATCGGATCGCCGCGGGTGAGATCGCTCCAGACCTCGTTCGCCGTCGCATACAGATAGGCGCGCGCGGCGCGCAGGCTTGCCTCGGTGCGGCCGATCTGGCCCTGCACGGCGTTGTTGTCGCGCATCGCCTTGAGGCCCTGCGGGGTCTTGCCGCGGGCAAGCTCGGTCGCCGCATCCAGCATGGCGCGGGCGACGCCGAGCGAGGTCGCGGCAAAGCCCATGCTGAACACCATGTTGGTGGAGAGCTTGTAGAGCGGGCCGCCCTCGCGGCACGCGGCGGGATCGTCGCGCAGCGCGGCGAATGCCTCGGGGATGAAGAGGTTATCGACCGAATAGGAATCGGTGCCGGTGCCCTTCAGGCCGATCACGTCCCAGACGTCGTACATCGCAGCTGACGACACCGGAAACAGGATGGTGCGGATCTCCGGCGAGCCGTCGGCCTTCTTGCGTGGTGAGCCGTCGGCCTCGACGACGCGGACATGGGCGCCGAGCCAGCTCGCCTGCCGCGAGCCCGAGGCGAAATCCCAGCGCGCAGTGGCGCGATAGCCGCCGGGCTCGGCGCGCACCTCGTGGGCGATCGCGCCCCAGGCCAGGATGCCGGGCGCGGTGTTGAAGATTTCGTTTGCTGCGTCAGGCTCGAGATAGGCCGCGGTCATGGCGCAGACGCTGCATTGGCCGAGGCACCAGGCGGTCGATGCATCGGCCTTGGCGATCTCTTCCTGCATCTGCATGAACGCGTCCAGCGTCGCCTCGGCGCCGCCGAAGCGTTTCGGCAGCAGCGCGCGATACAGCCCGTTCTCGACCAGTGCCGCGGTGACGGAAGGCGTCAGCCGCCGCGTCCGTTCGATCTCGTCGGCTTCGCTCATGATCAGCGGCGCCAGCGCGCGCGCCCGCTCGACAAGGTCGAATCCCTGCGGCTTGTTCATGCGTGTCCTCGGCGCCCCTTCTGACGTTCTTGTTGGGCGGGTTGAGGCGATGGTGGCCCATCCGGCAAAGGAGGGCAAGGCGGGGCGGCGCCGATGCAGATCAGCTATCCATCGCGGCGGCGCGCGATCGACGGATGCATCCGCGCTCAGGCGGCGGCACGGCCGAGATCGAGCGCCGGCTGGCGCTTGGTCGAGAAACTCAGCGCCACGGCGACCGCGGCAAGGCCGATCGCGAAGGAACCGGCGTGCAGCCACGTGTAGCCGTGGAAGGTGTCGAACACGTAACCGCCGGCCCACGGCCCGAGCGCCATGCCGAGGCTCGCGAAGGCCGACACCGCGCCGAACACGGTGCCCATGATGCGCGCGCCGAAGAACTCGCGCACCAGCACGGCATAGAGCGGCATCACGCCGCCATAGGCGAGGCCGAACACCACCGACAGCGCGTAGAACTCGCCGAGTTGCGCCACCGCGAGATAGGTCGCGATCGACAGCGCCTGCACCAGCAGGCCGCCGACCAGCACCGGCTTGGCGCCGAGCCGGTCTGCGAGCACCCCGAGCAGCAGCCGTCCGCCGAGCCCGGAGAAGCCGGCGAGGCTGTAGACCGTGACCGCGGTGAGCGGCGCGATGCCGCACACCATGGCGTAGGACACCATGTGGAAGATCGGACCCGAATGCGCCGCGCAGCAGGCGAAATGGGCCAATGCGAGCGTGATGAATTGCGGCGTGCGCAGCGCCTGCGCGACGGTCCATTCCGCTTGCGGCGCGTTGCCCGCCGTTGCGATCGCGACGGTCGTTCCCTGCGGTGCCGGGCGCACCAGGAACGATGCGGGGATCAGCAGCGCCCATGCGGCGATGCCGATCACGAGCATCGCGAAGCGCCAGTCATAGGCCGTGATCAGCCAGCTGGCGGATGGTGCGACCGTCAGGGGCGATACACCCATGCCGGCCGACACCAGTGCGACGGCGAGGCTGCGATGCTTGTCGATCCAGGCGCTCGCAAGCGCCATCATCGGCGCATAGAAGCTGCCGGCGGCGATCCCGATCAGCACGCCGAAGCAGAGCTGGAATTGCCACAGGGTCTGCGCCTGGCTTGCTGTCACGAGGCCAAGCCCGAGCAGCACGCTGCCGGCCAGCACCACGACGCGGGTGCCGAAGCGGTCGGACAGCGTGCCCCAGGCGAACGCCGCAAAACCCATGCAGAGGAAATCCAGCGTCGCGGCCGCCGATACGCCGGCGCGCGACCAGCCCATCGCATCCGAGATCGGTTGCAGGAACACGGCGAGCGACAGCATGGTGCCGAAGCCGACGCAGGTCATCAGCGCGCCCGCGCCGACGACGACCCAGCCATAGTCGAACCGAGCGTCCTTGCTCATGCGTTTCCCCGGCGCTGTTGTTTGTTGTGGTGCGCGCAGGGAGGATGGTGGCCTATCTGAGGTCCGGGGGCAATATGACGGGCAACATGCCTCTCATTCCGGGATCAGCGGATCGTGCGTTGCATGCGCAAGATGTCGCAGCGACGCGCGGCTAGCCGCACTGCCAAGCGCGGCCGATCGGCGTCCAGACCCAGCACGGGCCATAGCTGCCGCCATTATAGCGCCCGCCGCCGTGGAAGCCGGGGCGGCCGAAATAGTGCCAATCGCCGCCATAGTAATATTCCGGCGAAAAGTCCGGATAGCCGCGGGCGGCGCCGCGCGGACCGAGCACCGGAATGGTCTCGTTGGGCGGCTGGCGGTAGCCGGGCAGGAAGCCGTAGCCATGCCAGCTGGTGCTGCCGTGCCGCTTCTTCGGGGAGGCGGCCGAGCTCAGGTCCGGCTGCAGCAGTGCGAGGATGACGATCGAGAGGGACAGGATGCGCAACATGACGGCAGCTTAGTCGGGCCGTCGTGCGATGGCGATTCAAATCATGGTGCGTTTTGTTGCCGGGACAAGAATGGGCAACAAGTGCGCCTGCGACAGCGTCGCCTCAGCTATCCACCTTGAGCGCGGCGATGAAGGCTTCCTGCGGGATGTCGACCTGCCGAACTGCCGGGCGAACGTATGAAACGACCCGAACCAGAAGAATTTCTATGAGAATGTTCCCGGATGTTACGCTTGACCGGCGTTATGCAGCTTTCTTCGCTCTGCCTCTTGAATCCCCGACTTCGTTATCTGGAATTTGTCCACTTCAGAGTGAATGAAGGCTCGATCGTGCTCCAATTGATCAAGAGTGCGCCTGAGGTTCTTTCTCATTTTTGGATGAACCCAGGTCGACAACTGCTCGAACGATGCGCGTTCCGCCCCGCGTTCATACAACAACAGTAGGACGCGATCGCTAACCTGAAGATCAGTCCGCAAGACCTTCAAAAATCCAGCAAAATCCTCCACGGTTGGAGCTCGCCGGGCGACAAGATTGCCGATAATTTGCTGGGCTTGGTTTGCGGACACCCCGTGATGCAGGCGAACAAACTCAGCGAGAATCCAATCCAGTGTCGAGGATACAAACGTCGCATCTTGCTCATTCGGATCTATTCCATCTCCCAGATGAGCAGCATCTCGCTTATTTCTAATGTCGTAAACAACGCGAAGCGCACGTGGAATATGAAGCCGGATAGAATCGGACGCCTGTGTACTTTGAGCCAGAGTGGCGATTATCTTTTCTGTCCGAAGCTGGGTTCCTATGGGCGTAAAGCTTCCGCCGACTGCCTGCTCAAGCATTCGAAAGGCTGCTTCGCAGAAGCGCCCACCCTCGACCGCGCTGAGTCGAAGTCCGCCTAGATAGAAATTGCGCTTGGCGTCGTTGTAAGCGGCTAAGAGCTCGTCCACCAATTTTCCATCGAACGACTTCTTGAGGCCGTGTTCAATCTCCACGAATGACGTCATGATGGGTGCTCGGTTTTGTGGCTAACTAACTTACTTTGTCAGATTGAGAATGATTGCTGCGCCTTGCTTTAGTCCGGGCGCAGTTAGCGTCCAGCCCTTTTCCTTTGATCCCGTAAATTCATTTCCACCCTTCATGTACTTCATATGGTTGGTGCCGTCGAAAAAGCCGTAGCGCTCGCATAGGGCTCGAGCCTCTCTGTCATCGAATCTCGGCTCATTCGATGAAATCAATCCGGCAATTCCGAGCAGGACGTACGCGTTTCGAACCTTGTCTCGATTTCCCTTACCAGGAATCTCCGAGATGATGATTTCAACTCCGTCGCTGCTTGTGTGAAATACTTGTTGAACTTGATTTACCGACAGATGGTTCTGTTTCATCCATGTGCGGGCGCGAGCAGGAACGTCATTGCCGTAATCTGTTTCGCTTTGCGCCTCAGGCAATTTCTTGCCGACTGCCAAGGGCGACTCGCCCAACAAAACGAGCGATGCCTGGATGACGCGTTGTCGTTCATCAGATTGTAGTGGTGTTAGCTCAGCGACGATTGCCGCAACAATGTCTGTGATGCTTTTCTGGGTCATTGAAGTTGCCTGTTGCTAGCCGACATACGTCCAGCGCTTTCCGTCCTTGAGGCGGCGCAATTCCTTGCGACGCACAAGTCGCAGCATCAACGGGGACAAAGTCGTTACCGGATAAAAATGGCCCTGTTCTTCCAAAGCCTGTCGTACTGAGCCCAGTTCCTTGGGAGTTGAGAAAAACCCGCTTCCGATTAACTCGGCTAACAAACCCATCGGAGTTGGCCTGGATTTCGGCGCCAACCGTGTTGATCTAGCTTCAGGCGGGGAAGACGTCTTCCGCTCGCCTTGTTCGAATAGGCCAAGCAACGCCGTTACCTCGCTCTGGGTCCCCTCAATTGCAACGGTTGCGCCGCTTGGAGTCGTGATGACCGCTCTCGGCATGCTTCACTCCTTCAGTTGACGGAAAGTTCAATAACTGAAATCTAGGAGGCCGTCAAGAACATATAAAGAACCAATATTTGCAATAACTACAGTGCAGATGGCAGGTATCCTTGGCAACATCAGTCGTTAACGATGATTTTCAGTTATTCATATCGTCTATCAACGAGGATGATGGACGTGGGGTCTGCCGCTGGAAACGGCGGAGCGAGGTCGTAGGCTCCTTGAAGGTTGGGAGTTCGGACGCCAAATGCGATTTCTCGGCCAAATTCTGGTCATATCTGACAGCTAGCGAATATTCAAATGCGCCGAATAGTTGCTTGCGGTGGGGAAAATTCGCCCGACTGGGCCAAGGCGATGCTTCTGTCGTTCGGATTGTTGATTCAGTATTGATATGGAAATATAATATAACTAATTGATATCATGGTATTTTATTGCGTTATTCCGACTGTCTATATACGACGATGTTGGATGTGGAGTCTGCCGCTGGAAACGGCAGAGCGAGGTCGTAGGTCCCTTGAAGGTTGGGAGTTCGGACGTCAAATGCGATTTCCCGGCCAGATTCTGGCCATAACCGACAGCCAGCGAATATTCAAATGCGCCGAATAGTTGCCTGCGGCAGGGAAAATTCGCCGGACTGGGCCGAGGCGATGCCTCTGTCGTTCGGATTGACGGTTCAGTATGCCATTTGTGATGTCGTGAGGCCGGTGGTCCCACGAAGATCAAGGATTCGGCCGTCTAGTGAGATGCCTCAGCTGTCCACCTTGAGCGCGGCGATGAAAGCTTCATGCTGCCGCTGTTTTGCCCGACATGTCACATGTCCTCAGCGTTGCCCGAACACCCTGGCCGACGCCTACCGGCTACTTTGCATGGGGTTGTTTTCGAGATTTTCACCCAGAGCGGGACTGGCCCGCTTGTCGTCAAGCCGGCGACAGCCGTGACGTCGCCTCAGCTATCCACCTTGAGCGCGGCGATGAAGGCTTCCTGCGGGATGTCGACCTTGCCGAACTGCCGCATCTTCTTCTTGCCTTCCTTCTGCTTCTCCAGAAGCTTGCGTTTGCGCGTGATGTCGCCGCCATAGCACTTCGCGGTGACGTCCTTGCGCAGCGCGCGCACGGTTTCGCGCGCGATCACCTTGCCGCCGATCGCCGCCTGGATCGGGATCTGGAACATGTGCGGCGGGATCAGCTCCTTCATCTTCTCGACCATGGCGCGGCCGCGGCCCTCGGCGCGGGTGCGATGCACCAGCATCGACAGCGCGTCGACCGGCTCGGCATTGACCAGGATCTGCATCTTGACCAGATCGGCCGGCTTGTAGTCGGTCAGATGATAGTCGAACGAGGCGTAGCCCTTGGAGACCGACTTCAGGCGATCGTAGAAATCGAACACCACCTCGTTGAGCGGCAGGTCGTATTTCACCATCGCGCGGGAGCCGACATAGGTGAGCTCCTTCTGCGCGCCTCGGCGGTCCTGGCACAGCTTCAGCACGCTGCCGAGATATTCGTCTGGCGTCAGGATGGTGGCCTCGATCCACGGCTCCTCGATCTCGGCGATCTTGACCACGTCGGGCATGTCGACCGGGTTGTGGATCTCGAGCTCGGTGCCGTCGGTCAGCTTCATCTTGTAGATGACGCTCGGCGCGGTCGCGATCAAATTGAGGTCGAACTCGCGCGACAGCCGCTCCTGGATGATCTCCAGATGCAACAGCCCGAGGAAGCCGCAGCGGAAGCCGAAACCGAGTGCGGCCGAGGTTTCCATCTCGAAGGAGAAGCTGGCGTCGTTCAAGCGCAGCTTGCCCATCGCCGCGCGCAGCGTCTCGAAATCGTCGGCGTCGACCGGGAACAGGCCGCAGAACACGACCGGGATCGCCGGCTTGAAGCCTGGCAGCATCTCGGTGACCGGCTTCTTGTCGTCGGTGATGGTGTCGCCGACGCGGGTGTCGGCGACTTCCTTGATCGCCGCGGTGATGAAGCCGATCTCGCCGGGGCCGAGCTCCTCGACCTGCTGCATCTTCGGCGTGAAGAAGCCGACGCGCTCGATGTCATAGGCCGCGCCGGTGCCCATCATGCGGATGCGGCTGCCCTTCTTCATCACGCCGTCGACGACGCGGATCAGCACGACCACGCCGAGATAGACGTCGTACCAGCTGTCGACCAGCAGCGCCTTCAAGGTCGCGTCGCGGTCGCCCTTCGGTGGCGGCAGGCGGGTGACGACGGCCTCCAGCACGTCGGGCACGCCGAGGCCGGTCTTGGCCGAGATCATCACGGCGTCGGAGGCGTCGATGCCGATCACGTCCTCGATCTGCTGCTTGACCTTCTCGGGCTCGGCCGCGGGCAGGTCGACCTTGTTCAGGACCGGCACGATCTCGTGACCGGCGTCGAGCGCATGGTAGACGTTGGCGAGCGTCTGCGCCTCGACGCCCTG
Organism: uncultured Bradyrhizobium sp.; assembly: GCF_947648125.1. Classification (GTDB taxonomy): domain Bacteria; phylum Pseudomonadota; class Alphaproteobacteria; order Rhizobiales; family Xanthobacteraceae; genus Bradyrhizobium. The sequence continues at coordinate 137,464 of NZ_CANSMR010000007.1, forward strand.
GCTGGCGTCGACCACGAGCAGGGAACCCTCGCAGGCCGCCAGCGACCGCGAGACCTCGTAGGCGAAGTCGACGTGGCCGGGCGTGTCCATCAGGTTGAAGATGTAATCCTTGCCGTCCTTGGCGCGGTAGTTCAGCCGGACGGTCTGCGCCTTGATGGTGATGCCGCGCTCGCGCTCGATATCCATCGAATCGAGCACCTGCTCCTTGCCCGCCATTTCGCGATCCGACAGGCCGCCCGTCATCTGGATCAGGCGGTCGGCAAGGGTCGATTTGCCATGGTCGATATGGGCGACGATGGAGAAGTTGCGGATGTTCGAAATCGGGGCAGTTGTCATGGGGCGCGGGATAGCATCCGCACCCCCGCACGGGCAACCATATTGCGGTATTTTGCAGGGATGTGACGGCGAATCACGGCCGTGTTTCAGTCAGATCTGCCGTGATCGATTTTCGGGCATGTTTCTGCTAGGTGTTTCGGCCCAAAACCCTGGATCTGACGATGCGCTGGACCCTTCTCGCCGCCGGATTGCTCGCCGTGTTGTTCGCCGCGCCGGCGGCCGCCGACAAGCGTGTCGCGCTGGTGGTCGGCAATTCGACCTATCAGAACGTGTCGCGGTTGCAGAACCCGAAGGACGATGCAGAGCTGGTGGCCGGCACGCTGCAGCGGCTCGGCTTTGCGCTGGTCGGCGGGCAGGCCCAGGTCGATCTGGACAAGGCCGGTTTCGATGCCGCGATCCAGCGCTTCGGCAGCCAGCTGATCGGCGCGGACGTCGCGCTGTTCTATTACGCCGGGCATGGCATCCAGGTGCGCGGAACGAATTATCTGGTGCCGGTCTCGGCGAACCCCACGCGCGAAGCCGATGTCGATTTCCAGATGGTCGATGTCGGCCTGGTGCTGCGGCAGATGGAAGGCGCGGGCACGCGGCTCAACATCGTCATCCTGGACGCCTGCCGGAACAATCCGTTCGGCGGGCGCGGCTTGCGCGCCGCCGACGGTGGCCTCGCCCAGATCCGCGCGCCGGAGGGCACGCTGTTGTCCTACGCGACCCAGCCGGGCAACGTTGCGCTGGATGGCGACGATGGCCACAGCCCCTACACGCGCGCCCTTGTCGACACCATGCAGAAGCCCGGGCTCGACGTGCTGCAGGCTTTCAATCAGGTCGGCCTCGTCGTCAAACGCGCGACCGGCAGCGCGCAGCAGCCCTGGGTCTCGACCTCGCCGATCGACGGCTCGTTCTATTTCGCCGGCAACACACCGGCTCAGGTCGCGACCGCCGATCCGCCGGCGACCGTGATCCCGCCGCAGCAAAGCCTGCCGCCGCAAAACGTGTCGCCGTCGGCGCCGCCGGTGGTGCGCACGCAATCGGATTTCATCATTGCGGATTCCGACAGCCGCCTGCTGTCGGAGAGCGATCTTAGGGCACTGACCAAGGACGATCTGCGGATCGCCCGTAATGAAATCTTCGCGCGGCGCGGACGCTACTTCAACGCGCCGGACCTCACCGCGCGATTCAGCAGGTTCGCGTGGTACGTGCCCCGCTCATGGGATCCGCCGCTCAATGCGATCGAGAGCGCGAATGTCGCGCTGATCGATCGCTTCGAGTCCGGTGGCGGTGCGGCGCCGAGCGGTTTCATCTTCCCGGACTCCGACCGGCGCTTGCTGACGCCGGCCGATCTGCGTCGGCTGTCGCGCGACGAGTTGCGGATCGCACGCAACGAGATCTTCGCCCGCAGGGGACGCTATTTCGATTCCGCCGATCTCAAGGCGTATTTTTCGCGCTTCGCGTGGTACGCGCCGAACAGCTGGAATCCGAAGCTGAATGCGATCGAGGAGGCCAACGTCGCGCTGATCGATCAGGCCGGAAAGCGCTGAATGGCCGCGCGCGGCACAGCCTGCATTGTTGCCTTGCTGGCGCTGCTGCCGCCACTCGCGCACGCTGAGAGCAACAGCGAACTGCTCGACCGCCTGGTGCGCGCCTATCCCGATGCGCTGTCCGCCCATGACGACACCACGATCACCTGGCGCGACGGCACGGTGATGCCGGTCGACGACGGCGTCTCCGGCAAGCCGTTCGATCAGCTGCTGCGCAATGCATCGATCCTGGACCAGATGCGGCAGCCTTATCCGTCCGGGCCGGCGGCGGCGCCGGCCCCGGATGTCGATCCGGGCCGCTTCCGCAACGAGGCGTTCTTCAAGAAGATGTATGGCGACTGTCATACGGCCGAGGTCAGGCGGAACCTGGTGACCATCACCTGGCTACCGCGGTCCTGGGGCAAGCCGGTTCAGGTCACGCGGGTCAATGGCGTCGCCGAGCGTCTGAAGCAGATCTCCGCCGAGATCGACGCGCTCGATCCGGCGCTGCGCGCCGCGGCCTTTCCGATCGCGGGTGTGCTATCTTGTCGCGCCGTCGCCGATACCGGGCGGATGAGCATGCATGGCTATGCGGCCGCGATCGACCTCAACCTGAAAGTCTCGGATTACTGGCTATGGGCGGGCAAGAGCAAAACCATCCCCTATAAAAACCGGATGCCGCGCGAGATCGTCGACATTTTCGAGCGCCACGGCTTCATCTGGGGCGGCAAGTGGTACCACTACGATACCATGCATTTCGAGTACCGGCCGGAGCTTCTCGAGAAGTGAAGGGGCCGATTGGAGGCGTTCTCACGCCAAGCTGATTACACTGGCCACAAAAACGCGCTAAAGCGCGAGGAAATGCTGGTGAGCAATCACTCATCGCCCCTTCCGCTTCCATTCGGCATGATCGTTCCGGGAAACCGCTTTCCACGTTTCCAGGTCATGCCTCAGGCACAGGCCATGTCGACCGCCACCACTCTCCCTGCCGCAAGGCGCAGCACGCGCAGACTGACGATCCGGCGGATCGCCGCCTGGATTGCCTCGCGCGCCACCGATCCTAGGACCAGCCTGTGGTTCGTGATCGGCTTCGCATTGGTTCACGCGGTGTTGTGGACGCTGATCCTGGTCAGGCTCAAGGCTGCGCAGGACGTCCATATGGATGTCGCGGAGGCCTATGCCTGGGGCCAGCGCTTCCTGCTCGGCTATGGCAAGCATCCGCCGCTGTCGGGCTGGATCGCCGGGGTCTGGTTCAGGATCTTCCCGGTCACCAACTGGTCGACCTACGCGCTTGCGATGGCAACTGCCAGCTTCGCGCTGGTGGTGTGCTGGCTGATCGCACTGCGTGTCGTCGATCGCCGGCGTGCGTTCTTCATGGTGGTGATGCTGGCGCTCTACCCGATCTTCAATTTCAAGGGCTTCAAGTACAACGCCGACCTCGCACAGCTGGTGCCGTTGCCGCTGCTGGTGCTGGCCTATCTGAACGCGTTCGAGAAGCGCAGCTTCAAATCGGGGCTCTTGCTCGGCTTTGCCGGCATGCTGGCGCTGATGACCAAGTACTGGGTGGTGACGATGATCGGCGCGATCGGGCTTGCCGCGCTGATCCATCCGCAGCGGATGCAATTCCTGCGCTCGCCGGCGCCATGGGTTGCGATCGGCACGATGGTCGTGACGATGATCCCGCATCTGGTGTGGCTGGAGGAGGTGAACTTCGTGCCGTTCACCTATGCCGGCGACGTCTACGCGCTGTCGAGCCGCGAGCTCAACGTCCAGCTCGTGATCGGTTATATCGTGCACAATCTCGGCCTGCTCGCGATTCCGACCGTGCTGGGCCTGGTGGCGCTGCTGCTGGGGTCGGTGCCGTGGCGGCCGTCGGACGTGCTGGCGCGGATCTGGTCGCGCGGTCCCAATCCGGCCGTCAACTTTCCGCAGGCGCTCAACATCTGGATCATCCAGCTGATCGTCGCGATCGGGCCGCCGCTCGGTGCGCTGGCGTTCACCGTCTATATCAAGACCGATTGGGGCATCCCGCTGTTCTTCCTGGTGCCGCTTGCGCTTGTTGCGATCCCCTCGCTGCGTTTCCCACGCATGGCGCTGTTCTCGATCACGGCGGTCTGGTTCGTGGCCACGATCGCCACGCTGATCGCCGCGCCCAGCATCGCCACGCAGGAGATCGCGTCCAACCGTGTCGGCGGCTCGACCTACGCCGCGCGCTCCGAATTGGCGCGCGAGCTCACCCAGACCTGGCAGGACAGATTCCATTCGCGCTGGGCGGTGGTCGTTGCACGCTCCGACATCGGCGAGCCGATGACGTTCTACAGTCCGGATCATCCGGCCTCGCTCGTGCCGGGCGAAGCGTGGTCGTCGGGGCTGACGTCGCTCGACGAAGCCAAGCGCCTCGGCTTCATCGGCGTCTGCGACACCACCGATCCGGTGTTCCTGCAGCCATGCGAGGCGTGGATGGCGGAGCATGCCAAGAATGCCGAGCCGCTGGTGATGAACACCATGCGCTTCTTCAACGGCCATCCCGGTCCGTCGACGGTGTGGAAGGTCTATCTGGTGCCGCCGGCGAAGTAGCGCCGCCTCAAAGGCCGCGAATTAGCCAACTCGTCATTGCGAGGAGCGATAGCGACGAAGCAATCCATCTCTGTACCTGACGCGCGATGGATTGCTTCGCTTCGCTCGCAATGACGGGACGGATAGATCACGGCCGCTCAGGGAGAGGCGGCCCTTACGTGCCTTCCTCGTTGAACTTGCTGGCGACGAGCTCGGCGATGGCGTCGAGCGCCTGCTGCGCCTGGTCGCCCTTCGCGGAGACCACGACCGTGGTGCCGGGCCCTGCGGCCAGCATCATCAGGCCCATGATCGAGGTGCCGCCGACGGTCTCGCCGCCGCGCGTCACCCAGATCTCGGCGTTGAAGCGCTCGACCAGCTGGACGAACTTGGCCGATGCCCGCGCATGCAGGCCGCGCTTGTTGACGATCAGGAGTTCGCGCGAAATGGCGCCCGCTGGCACGCCCGGGCCGACATGGTTTTCGCCCGGGGCCGCGCCGCTCATTTGCCTGCGAGAACGCGGCTGGCGATGGTGACGTATTTGCGGCCGGCTTCCTGCGCCATCGCGATCGCGTCGGGCAGCGAACGCTCTTCGCGAACCTTGGCGAGCTTGACCAGCATGGGAAGATTGATGCCCGCGAGCACTTCCACCTTCGGGCGGCTCATGCAGGAGATCGCAAGGTTCGACGGCGTGCCGCCGAACATGTCGGTGAGGATCGCAACGCCGTCGCCGCTATCGACGCGGTTCACCGCTTCGATGATGTCGCTTCGACAGAGATCGGAATCGTCCTCGGCCCCGATCGTAATTGCTTCAATTTGTTTCTGCGGACCCATGACGTGTTCGAGCGCGGCTCGGAACTCGTCGGCAAGGCGCCCATGGGTCACCAGCACTAGACCAATCATCGGAAACTCCTCGCGGGCGCCCTTTGGTGCACCGCACGAACGCGCCACTTTGACCATCCAGAGGCCCTGCGCAAGAGGGCATCTTGGCTAGTCTCCCGGTTCCTGGCGGTAGAGAGGGGAGGCTGCGCCGGCAAAATCCGACGCGATAGTGGATGTGATATGGTTACCAATTCCCTTCCCACAATTGGCCCCAAGATTACGGGAGGATGAACTTTCAGGTTGTCGTCAGCGCAGCGACAACCAGCGGCAGGGGTTGGAAGCCGGCCGGCACGGGAATTCTCGGTATTGAAACACCATTAAGGCAGATATTGAGCGCCTCGGGCGGCGGCAGCCGCTCGGCGTCATCCGCGGCAAGGTCGACGACCAAGCCGACCACGGCCTCGCCGGCGAACGGACAATGGCGGATTCCGAGGCCTCGGATCTCGATCAGACCGGCCAATTGCTGTGCCGGGCGAACCCACAATTGTTCGCCGGCTGTGTCGAGATGGACACGGTCATCCCCCACCAAAATGGCCGGCGGAAGCGCTCCGGTGCGTCCGGCGAGAATCAGATCGAAGGCCAGACGCGACTTGCCGGCGCCCGACGGGCCGCGGATCAGCACGGCACGCTCGCCGACCAGAACGGCGGATGCGTGCACGCTTGAATTGTCGCTCATAGTGTTGGCAGCCTGACCACGAAACGAGCGCCGGCGACCGCGGGCTTGCCGTCTTCGTCCGCAGGGCCCGCGCGGTTCTCGGCCCAGATGCGCCCGCCATGCGCTTCGATGATCTGCTTCGAGATCGAGAGCCCAAGGCCGGAGTTCTGGCCAAAGCCCTGGTGCGGCCGGTCGGTGTAGAAGCGCTCGAAGATCCGCTCCAGCGCGTCCTCGCCGATACCGGGCCCGTCGTCGTCGACCACGATCTCGACCTCGCCGCGGGTGCGGCGGCAGACGATACGGACCTTGTCGCCCGGCTTGGAGAACGATTGCGCGTTCGACAGCAGGTTCGAGATCACCTGGCCGAGCCGGGAATCATGGCCCGGCACCGAGAGCGTGTCGGTCGGTCCACGGCCCTCGAAGCGGGCTTCGACGGCGACGTCGTGGCCGAGCCGGGTCTCGTTGGCGACGCTGGTCAACGTGGTCAGCAGCCGGCGCAGATCGACCGGTGCCATATCCTGGCGCTGCAATTCGGCGTCGAGCCGGCTCGCGTCGGAGATGTCGGAGATCAGGCGGTCGAGCCGCCTGACGTCATGCTCGATCACGGCGAGCAGCCGCGCGCGGCTGTTCTCGTTGCGCGCCAGGGGCAGCGTCTCGACCGCCGAGCGTAGCGAGGTCAGCGGGTTCTTCAGCTCATGGGCGACGTCGGCGGCGAACATCTCGATCGCCTCGATGCGGCTGTAGAGCGCGTTGGTCATGTCGCGCAGCGCGCCCGAGAGATGCCCGATCTCGTCGCGGCGTCCGGTGAAGTCGGGAATCTCGACGCGGGTCTGGATGCGGTGACGGACACGCTCGGCGCTTTCGGCGAGCCGCCGCACCGGGCCCGCGATCGTGCTCGCCAGCAGCAGCGACAGCATGATCATGACGGCGGATGCGACCCCGCCGATCTTGAGGATGGCGAGGCGCTCGGACATCACCAGCTGGTCGATGTCGTCGCCCTGCGTGGTCAGCATCAATGCGCCGCGCACGGCGCGGAAATGCTGCACCGGAACGGCAACCGAGACGATGATCGCGCCGCGGTCGGTGACGCGCACCGCGCTGCCCTTCATGCCCTCGAGCGATTGTGCGACTTCGGAATAGCCCTTGCCGCCTTCGGGGCCGAGCTCGCGGTAGATCGGCAGGTCGCCGCGATTGAGCCAGGTCTTGATCGTGGCCTTGGTCTTCTCATACAGCGACGGCTTCTCCGACGGCGGCGGCAGCTCCATGCGCAGCACGTCGCCACGCGCGAACAGATTGCGGCTGTCGAGGATCAGGCCGCCGTCGCGGTCGAAGATGCGGGCCCGCGTCTTGGTCGGCGCGATCAGGCGGCGCAGGGTCGGCGCGACGCGCTCGGGATTGATCGGGAAATCCGCCGATTCATCCGGCTGGCCGAAGCTCTCGCCGGGCTTGAGGTCGAGCAGCCGGTCGGGATCGATGGTGACGGTGTTGCCTTCGACGGTCGCAGACGCCGCGATCGCCTCCGAGATGATCTCGGCATAGACTAGGAGGCTCTGCGTGCGCGCCTCGATCAGGCCGGCGCGGAATTGCGACAGATAGAGGATGCTGGCGACTAGCGCGACGAGGCCGGCGAGGTTGAGCGAGACGATGCGGCGCGTCAGGCTCGAGAACGACAGCGCGAAGAAAAACTGACCGGCGCGGCGCACCCAGCCGAGCGGACGGCGCCAGCCTTTGTCCTGCGCCAAATCGTCGGCCACGGCCTCTTGATCGAGGAGCTGTGACGCGTCCTCGGGGTTCAGTCCCTGCTCGAGCTGCGTTCGATCAAGCACTGGCAAAGCTGCCGGTTGGTATGGATGTCGTCCCGCGAAGCAGGTCCTCGCCCGAGCTTACCCCAGCCGTGCGGAGCCTGTCAGTTAACAAGCCGTTCCGGAAGCGCAGATCAGGCTTCCTTGAAGCGATAGCCGACGCCGTACAGCGTCTCGATCATCTCGAAATCGTCGTCGACCACCTTGAACTTCTTGCGCAGCCGCTTGATGTGGCTGTCGATGGTGCGGTCGTCGACATAGACCTGGTCGTCATAAGCCGCGTCCATTAGCGCGTTGCGGCTCTTCACGACGCCGGGCCGGGTGGCGAGCGCCTGCAGGATCAGGAATTCGGTCACGGTGAGCGTCACCGGCTCGTTCTTCCAGGTGCAGGTGTGGCGCTCCGGATCCATCCGCAGCAGGCCGCGGTCGAGCGCGCGGGCGTCCGGCTCCTTCGGTGCCGCGGTCGGATCCTTCGGCTGGCCGCGGCGGAGCACGGCCTTGACGCGCTCGACCAAGAGGCGCTGGGAGAACGGCTTCCGGATGAAATCGTCGGCGCCCATCTTCAGGCCGAACAATTCGTCGATCTCCTCATCCTTCGAGGTGAGGAAGATCACCGGCAGGTCGGACTTCTGGCGCAGCCGGCGCAGCGTTTCCATGCCGTCCATGCGCGGCATCTTGATATCGAGGATCGCAAGATCGGGCGGCGACGTGCGAAACCCATCCAGCGCCGACGCACCGTCCGTGTAGGTCATGATGCGATAGCCTTCGGCTTCGAGCGCGATCGAGACCGACGTGAGAATGTTGCGGTCGTCGTCGACCAAGGCGATTGTGGGCATGAGCTGCTTTCACAATGAGAGTGGCTTAGACGGCGGGCACTCTGGCGACTCGCCGTAGAATATGGGCTTCGAACGCGGTCAACGAGCAATGCAAGCTGGGCTGAAGTGTGACCGAGTTCCGCAAAAAACGTTCTGCGACCCACGCGTTGGACCCCCATATAGCACCCTGAGACCGTGAGAAAAGGCTCTTTTTTCAACGGGAACCGGCCCGATTCGCCTTCAAAATGACCCGATAGGCCCATGCAACCGACCGCCGACTTCGACCCCGCCCACCTTGCCCGCTCGCTGCTCCGCCGCAGCCGCCAGGGCGCGCTCGCCACGCTGATGGCCGGCTCCGGCGATCCCTATTGCTCGCTGGTCAACCTGGCCAGCCACCCCGATGGCTCGCCGATCCTGCTGATTTCCCGGCTGGCGCTGCACACCAGGAATATCCTGGCCGACAGCAGGGTGTCGCTGATGCTGGACGAGCGTGCCGAGGGCGACCCGCTGGAGGGCGCCCGGATCATGCTGGCCGGCCGGGCGGAGGAGGTCGCGGAGGCCGAGCAGGAGCTCGTCCGCCGGCGCTACCTTGGCGCTCATCCATCGGCGGAAGCCTTTGTAGAATTTAAGGATTTCTCGTTTTTCGTGATCCGGCCGAGCGGCGCCCATCTGGTCGCCGGGTTCGGCCGGATCGTCGACCTCAAGCCTGCGCAGTTTCTGACCGATCTCGGTGGTGCCGAAGCACTGCTGGAGGCCGAGCCGGGCGCGGTGGCGCATATGAACGAGGATCACCGCGAGGCCATGAACCTCTACGCCACACGGCTGCTGGCTGCGGAAGGCGCCGAGTGGCTGTGCACCGGCTGCGACCCCGGCGGCATCGACATGCAGGCCGGCCGCGACACCCTGCGGCTCGATTTCCCGGAGCGGGTCACCAACGGCACCGAGCTGCGCAAGATGCTGGTGCGGCTCGCCGGCGAGGCGCGCGCCAAGGGATAGAGGGAGGGATCGGGAGCACGATCTGCCGACACCCCGAGCGGCGGTCCCGTGCGCGACGAGGCATGGTGTCGCATAGTGCGGCTCTGCGCGCGGTTGCCGTGGCCGGGTGCAGCGTCTTTGACAGCGCGATCATTTCGCGCCTCCCCCGATCTGGTCGCCGGTGAGCGCGATGCGGGTTGCGAGAATTTCCGGCGCTGCTGCTCCGGGAAATCGTTCGGATCGCGAGGTTCAATCGCGCTGAGCGCACGTGCAACGCGGTGATTGCGTTATCATCGATCGTTGCGGTCGGTGATCTTGCTGCCGCCGAACGCAGTCCGCGTTGCGGAACATTCGCCGTGGCCGGGCATTGAAATCATCCAGCTTCGACGACGAGGTGTTGAGCTCGATCGAATGCGGCTCAATGCCGACCAAGTGGTGCTATCCGCGTGCAACATGGTCGTGGACGACATGCCTGGCACCGTAGCGCAGCGTCAACTCGCGGCGGTCCATTTCAACGACACATCCTCAGCGCGAAACGCATACCCGGCATTCTCCGTGCCTGCTGCGTTGCCCGGTGCGTGTACACGCCAATCGCTGGCACTCTTTGTGCATCGCAATGCCTTGCTCGCAGCGGGAAAGGCGACGAAACGTCGCCCGATCGCGGCGAAAACAATGAGAAAGCGAAAGCAAAGCGAAAGCGTTTCGCGCTGCGGTATTTGCGCCCAATGATGTACCCGCCTTGGAATAAACCAAAAGCCGTTCGACTGGCTTGGCAAGCCCGGCGATCCCCACTATTAGGTCGCCGGACCGGGGCCGAGAGGCTATATTCTGATGACGGTCATCACCGCGACGAGGCGCGACTAGCGACATTCGCGCGAACAAGGATACGCGGGTTCGAGGAGGTTCTTCGTGCAAGAGACGGGCGTGCATAACGGTGCCTTCGGTGCCGACAAATTCGGCTTAAAAAATCTCAAGGGCGTGCTTTGGAACTATGGCGCGCCGCAGCTTTACGAGCACGCGTTGCGCAATGGCGAAGCGGTGCTCTCGGCGGACGGTGCGCTTTGCGCGGACACCGGCGTGTTCACCGGCCGCAGCCCGAAGGACAAGTTCACGGTCCGCGATGATCTCACCGACAAGAACATGTGGTGGGCCGGCAACCAGTCGATCACCTCGGAGCAGTTCGCCACGCTCCATGCCGACTTCCTCAAGCATGCCGAAGGCATGACGCTGTTCGCGCAGGATCTCTATGGCGGCGCCGATCCGAAGCATCGGATCAAGACGCGCGTCTTCACCGAGCTCGCTTGGCACTCGCTGTTCATCCGCACGCTGCTCATTCGCCCCGAGGCGTCGGAGCTCGCGAGCTTCGTGCCCGAACTCACGATCATCGATCTGCCGAGCTTCCGCGCCGATCCGAAACGCCACGGCTGCAAGTCGGAGAACGTCGTCGCGATCGATTTCGCCCGCAAGATCGTCCTGATCGGCGGCTCGCAATATGCCGGCGAGATGAAGAAGAGCGTGTTCACCACGCTGAACTATTACCTGCCCGAGAAGGGCGTGATGCCGATGCACTGCTCGGCCAATGTCGGCCCCGACGGCGACACCGCGATCTTCTTCGGCCTGTCCGGCACCGGCAAGACCACGCTCTCGGCCGATCCCAAGCGCACGCTGATCGGCGATGACGAGCATGGCTGGAGCGAGGACGGCGTCTTCAATTTCGAAGGCGGCTGCTACGCCAAGTGCATCAAGCTGTCCGGCGAAGCCGAGCCGGAAATCTATGCCGCCAGCAAGCGCTTCGGTGCGGTGCTGGAGAACGTCGTGCTCGGCGCCAACGATCGCGTGCCCGATTTCGACGACGGCTCGAAGACCGAGAACACCCGCTCGGCCTATCCGCTCGATTTCATTCCGAACGCTTCGCGTACCGGCTGCGCGCCGCACCCGAAGAACGTGGTGATGCTCGCCGCCGACGCCTTCGGCGTGATGCCGCCGATCGCCAAGCTGACGCCGGCACAGGCGATGTATCACTTCCTGTCCGGCTACACCGCCAAGGTCGCCGGCACCGAGCGTGGTCTCGGCAACGAGCCGCAGCCGGAATTCTCGACCTGCTTCGGTTCGCCGTTCCTGCCGCGCGATCCGTCGGTCTACGGCAACATGCTGCGCGAGCTGATCGCCAAGCACAATGTCGATTGCTGGCTGGTCAACACCGGCTGGACCGGCGGCAAGTACGGCACCGGCCGCCGCATGCCGATCAAGGTGACGCGCGCGCTGCTCACCGCGGCGCTGAACGGCTCGCTCCGCAACGCCGACTTCCGCACCGACAAGTATTTCGGCTTCGCGGTGCCGACCTCGCTGCAGGGCGTCGAGCCGCACATCCTCGATCCGATCAAGACCTGGGCCGACAAGGCCGAGTTCGACAAGACCGCGCGCGCGCTGGTCGGCATGTTCCAGAAGAACTTTGCCAAGTTCGAAGCGCAGGTCGACGCCGAAGTCCGCGCCGCCGCGCCGGAAGTGAAGCTCGCGGCGGAGTAGACAGCGCAAGCGATACGCGATTTGAAAAGGCGGCCTGCGTGGCCGCCTTTTTTGTTTGCAGTTGTCTTCCTCAATACGCGCGACACTTCCTCAATCCGTCACCCCCGCGCAAAGGGCGAAGCCTTTGTCGCTGGAGGAGCGCGAAGCGCGTCTCGAAGGGTCGACGGCCGCACTGTGGCCGTGCATCCTTCGAGGCTCGCTCCGCTCGCACCTCAGGATGACGGGACTAGAAGAGTGCTTCGCTACTCGCCCAACTCCGGCAACACCGCATTGCTCGGCGTTTGCCTGTCGGTGATCTGCAGGCCGAACAGGCTGCCGATCAATTCGACCGCGACGCGCGCGGTGCGGCCGCGTTCGTCGAGGAACGGATTGAGCTCGACGATATCGAGCGAGCGCACCAGTCCGGAATCGTGCAGCAGCTCCATGATGAGATGGGCTTCCCGATAAGTCGCGCCCCCCGGCACCGTGGTGCCGACCCCGGGCGCGACTTCCGGATCGAGGAAGTCGACGTCGAACGAGACATGCAGCACGCCGTTCTTGGCCCTGACGCGGTCGATGACGCGGCGGGTGAGCACGGCGACGCCGAACTCGTCGATCTGGCGCATGTCCGCGATCGAGACGTTGCGCTGCCGCAGCAGCTTGCGCTCCAGCGGGTCGACCGAGCGCGTGCCGATCAGGTCGAGCTGATCCGGCGGGATCGAGGCGCGCGGCAGCCCGCCGAGCAGGTCGTCGAGACCGGGCTCGCCGCACAGGAAAGCCGCCGACATGCCGTGCATGTTGCCGGTGATGGTGGTGGCCGGCGTGTTGTAGTCGGCATGCGCGTCGACCCACAGCGCGAACAGCGGCCGGCCTTTTTCCTGCCAGTAGCGTGCGACGCCGTTGATCGACCCCATCGACAAGGAGTGATCGCCGCCCATGAAGATCGGGATCGCGCCGGAATGCGCCAGCCAGTAGGCGCGCTCGGAGAGCGCGCGGGTCCAGGTCTTCACCTCGTCGTAAAATTTGGTGTTTGCCGGCACCGGGCCGTCGGCGACCACGCCCGGGATCGCAAGGTTGCCGTGGTCGTCAACGTGGAAGTCGAGCTGCTCGAGCAGGCGCGCGATGCCCGCGGTGCGCAGCGCATCCGGGCCCATCAGCGGGCCGGGCTGCGACGCGCCGATCTCGATGGGAACGCCCAGCAAGGCGATGCGCGAGGGCTTGGAATTGTCGGCTTCGGACATGCGGCAGGGCTCCCAAAGGCGTGGAACAGAAGCGACGCGCCAATGTTCCCTCAACCCTTGAAATAGGCAACCCGGTCCAATCCGGCCATGTGGATAGTTGAGTTGTGCGTCCGGATTTGACGCGTTTTCTGCACCGCGAACCGGCGCCCATCCCGCATCACGTACGGGACAGGCTTCGCTCGAAAACGCTTCAGGCCTTGAAATAGGCGATCTGCGTCGTGGTGGCGAGCAGGCGGCCGGACGGCGACCACAATTCGCCGTGCTGGTCGCCGTAGCTCTTGTGGAAGGTCTTGGCGTCGGCGGTGGCGAGCACGCGGGTGGTATCCTCCGCATCCATGTCGGCCGTATCAACGTGGAAATAGGTCGTCAGCGACACCGTGCCGAACGGCACCAGCTCGTGCCGCGCGTGGAAGACGCGGCCGAAGAACGCGTCCGACATCGACATCAGCGACAGCGCATCGAGCTTGCGCGGCACGCGGTCGGCGATCCAGAGTTTTGAATAGGGGCTCGACGGCTGCTTCGCGGCGCGGCCGCCGAGCTTCGGCTCGCCCTCGGCGAAGCGGAAATCATACTGGTTGGCCCAGGTCATCGCGAGCTTCGGATAGGGCCGCAGCTCTTCGAACGGCACGGCGCCGGGAAACTCCGCAGGTTGGTGCGACCACGACGGGCGGCGTTCGGCGAACACGGCCGTCGCCAAGGTCGCGACCTCGCCACCACCTTGCGTCATCTCGATCGACCAGTGCTGGCTCGAGCGGTTGGCCCTGACCAGCCGGACATCGAGATCGAACACACCCTCGGCGGCCGGCGCGCAGTAATTGACCGTCAGCGCCAGCGGATCGCCCGCGCGCTGCGGGTGCTGCATCAGGGCGCGCAGGATCGTCGCGGCCGTGCAGCCGCCGAACGGGCCGACGAACGCCCAGTAATCCGGGCTGGTCCGCCCCTGCCAGCGGCTGTCGCCGGCAGTCACAGCGGTGGCTTCATCGAAGAGGTGCGGAGCCTTGGTGAGCATGCAATTCCTCAAGTACCAATCCGTCATTGCGAGGAGCGAAGCGACGAAGCAATCCATCGATCCGCATATGACGCGCGATGGATTGCTTCGCGGAGCCTGTCATCCGGCGGCGCCTTGCGCCGACCGGGTGGCTCGCAATGACTGCGTGAAGTTCACTGACTATATCGCGGGCTATCGTGCCGAATTCAATGATGTCGGACGTAATCGATTTCCGCGTCCCGGGATTACCCCTTCGCCTCGCGCTGATTGCCGAGCTGCGGCGATGCGCTCGGATGCACCGGCACGTGCCAGATGTCCTCGGCGTATTCGCGGATGGTTCGGTCGGAGGAGAACCACGCCATGCGCGCCACGTTGAGGATCGAGGCGCGGGTCCATGCCGGCGGCACCCGCCAGCGCGTGTCGATGCCGCGCTGCGCGTCGTAGTAGGAATCGAAATCGGCCGAGACCATGTAGTGGTCGAGATAGCGCAGCGCATGCCCGATCGAGGCGAAGCGCGCCGCATCGCCCGGCGAGAACTCGCCGCTCTCGATGGCGCGGATCGCGCGCTCGAGCCGCGGCGATTTGCGGATGATGTCGCTGGCATCGAGCCCCTGCTTGCGGCGGACCATGACGTCGCCGGCCTCGAGGCCGAAGATCGCGATGTTTTCCTCGCCGACATTGTCGCGGATCTCGATGTTGGCGCCGTCGAGCGTGCCGATGGTCAGCGCGCCGTTCAACGCGAGCTTCATGTTGCCGGTGCCCGAGGCCTCCATGCCGGCGGTCGATATCTGCTCGGAGAGATCGGCGGCGGGGATGATCACCTCGGCGAGGCTGACATTGTAGTCGGCGAGGAAGACGACCTTCAGCCTGCCGCCGAGCGAGGCGTCATTGTTGACGATTTCGGCGACGTCGCTGATCAGCTTGATGATCAGCTTGGCGTAGCGGTAGCTCGCCGCCGCCTTGCCCGCGAAGATTTTTACCCGCGGCACCCAGTTCGCACCCGGATCGTCCTTCATCGCGTGGTAGAGCGCGATGGTCTCCAGGATATTGAGCAGCTGCCGCTTGTATTCGTGGATGCGCTTGATCTGCACGTCGAACAGCGCCGACGGGTCGACCTGGATGCCGTTGCGCTCGCGGATCAGCCGCGCCAGCGCCAGCTTGTTGTGATGCTTGACGTCGCGGAAGCGCTTCTGGAATTCCAGATCGCTCGAGTGGGTCTCGAGCCGCTCGAGCAGCGAGAAGTCGTCGAGCACGGCCTCGCCGCAGGTCTCGCGCAGCAGCGCGGTCAGCCGCGGGTTGGCCAGCATCAGCCAGCGGCGGAAGGTGATGCCGTTGGTCTTGTTGGTGATGCGGGACGGATAGAGATGATGAAGGTCGTGGAACACGGTCTCCTTCATCAGGTCGGAATGCATCGCGGAGACGCCGTTGATGCGATGCGAGCCGACGAAGGCGAGCTGGCCCATCCGCACGCGGCGGCCGCTGCGCTCGTCGATCAGCGAGACCGAGGCGCGGTATTCGATGTCGCCGGGGAAACGCTCCTCGGCGAGCGCGAGATGGGCCACGTTGATGCGGTAGATGATCTCGAGATGCCGCGGCAGCAGCCGCTCGAACAATTCGACCGGCCAGGTCTCGAGCGCCTCCGGCAGCAGGGTGTGATTGGTGTAGGACAGGGTCGCGACCGTGATCTTCCAGGCTTCGTCCCAGCGGAAATTGTGCAGGTCGACCAGGATGCGCATCAGCTCGGTGACCGCAAGGCTCGGATGGGTATCGTTGAGCTGCACCGCCGCCTTCTGCGCGAGGTTGCGCAGGCCGCCGTCGGAGGCGAGATGCCGCTTCACGAGATCCTGCAACGAGGCCGAGACGAAGAAATATTCCTGGCGCAGCCGGAGTTCGCGGCCCGCCGCACTCTCGTCGTTCGGATAGAGGAATTTGCAGATGGCTTCGGCGCGCGCCTGTTCGGCGCTCGCCGAGACGTAGTCGCCGGTGTTGAAGACGTCGAGCTGGAGCGGGTCGGGGGCATGCGCCGACCACAGGCGAAGCGCGTTGACGTGCTGGCCGCGCCAGCCGACGATCGGCGTGTCGTAGGCCATCGCCTCGACGGTTTCCGCCGGATGCCAGGTGGCGCGGTCGCGGCCGCGCTCGTCGACATGCTCGACATGGCCGCCGAAGTGGACATTGTAGACCACCTCCGGCCGTTGGAATTCCCAGGGGTTGCCGAAGGCGAGCCACTCGTCGGGATATTCCTGCTGCCAGCCGTGGTTCATGATCTGGCGGAACAGGCCGAAATCGTAGCGGATGCCGTAGCCGGTCGCCGGGATCGCCAGCGTCGCCATGCTCTCCATGAAGCAGGCCGCGAGCCGCCCGAGACCGCCATTGCCGAGCGCCGCGTCCGGCTCGCATTTGCGCAGGTCCGAGAGATCGACGCCGAGGTCGCCGAGCGCGGCCTCGAACAGCGGCAACAATCCCATATTGTTCAGCGCATCGGTGAACAGGCGGCCGATCAGGAATTCGAGCGAGAGATAATAGACGCGCTTGGAGCCGGCGTCGTAGGTCTGCTTCTCGGCCGTCAGCCAGTGGTGCACGATGCGGTCGCGCAGCGCCAGCGTCGCCGCCTTGTACCAGTCACGCCTGGTCGCAACGGTGGCGTCCTTGCCGATCGCAAGCCGGAGCTTGGCGAGGATCGCGCCCTTGATCTCGGTCAGCGCCAGCTCGTCGATCGGCTGGTTCAATGCCGGGTAGTTTGTTTGTTCGTGCAATGCGCCAATCCCTGCCGTTCAGACTTCCGGATCATGATGCGATCATATTGTCCGGATCATGCCCCAAGTCGATGATACGCGCGTTGCATGGCAATCGAAACCGCCCGAAGCGTTGCCGCGCATCGCGCTGCCGATATTTTATGCAAGGACCGGGCCGATTTAGAGGCCTTCGGAACCGTCATTGCCGGTGCTACGATCGGCCGTGAAGCCGGGATTTTGCGGCAATCTGGCGGAGGATGCGTGATGAGACTCTTGATCGAGATCGCGGCAGCGGCATTGCTCATGGTGTGCATCACGGCGACCAGCGCAGCCTATGCGGCGGGCAAGCCGGGCCGCAGCGCCGACGGCCTGAGCTGCAGCTTCAGCGTGACGCAGGACGCATCGCCGGCCGCGCGCTGTGCCGCCATCAAGCGGCAATGCGGCGGCAAGTTCTACGCGAATGCCTGCGGCGACAAGCTGCTGTCCGCAACGAATTAGGTGGCTGCACAAATCGCCCTCACGCGCGATCGCGAACACCGGAGTGATACGGATTTCCAAGGCTTAACGAGTTCTTTACAAACACAGCTGTCGCGCATGGGGCGGGCACATTTTTCAGCTCCGACGCATTTCATTCCGAAGCAATTTTCACCGGGCCGCTGACCTAGTCAGCGGCCCGAATTGCTTTGCGGACAGGCATATGCGTGACAGAGCGATGGTGCCTCCTTCGTCGTCCTGGCGAAAGCCAGGACCCATTACCCCAATCGTCAAATGAGGCCCGACAGGTCGTTCCAATCCGGATTTTCCACTTCAATCAGCTTGATCTTCCAATCGCGCTTCCAGAACTTCAGCTGCTTCTCGCGGGCGATGGCTTCCTGCGGTGTGGCGAATTCCTCGAGGTGAACGAGACGGAAGATCTGGTACTTGTAGACGAACGTGGAGCCGCGGCCCGAACGATGCAGTTCGAGCCGCAGGCGAATGTCGTTGGTGACGCCGATGTAAAGCGTTCCGTGATGGCGGCTTGCCAGGATGTAGACGTAGTAGCAGCTTGCAGCGCTCATGGTTTGGCCCAAGCTCGTGAGACGGCGACCAGCCGGGGTAATGGGTCCTGGCTTTCGCCAGGACGACGTCTGTGGGCGACGCCTATTAACCCATCAGAACGAATTAAGAACACTTTAGCAAGTCTTTGATATATCATTGTGATTCGGCGCCTGCGCCGACACAATATCTATGGTCTCCCAGTCTCCGCGAGGACTACATGTCCACCATCGCCTTTGATCAATTCGCTCTGACCCGGATTGCCGATTTCGCGCGGTCGCTGTCGCGGCTGCACCAGGCCTCGCGGCGCCAGCCGATCGACGACGACCAGCTCGACCGCGAGTTCAATGCGGTCTGCATGTCGATCTGGGGCTACACCACGGATGATTTCAGCGACGAGCTGTTCTCGAACGAGGATCACGCCTGGCTCGACTCGCTCGATGAAGCGCATGCGCGGATCTTCGCGGGCGAGCAGGGTTACGACCTCGTCGACGATCACGGCATGCTGACGGACTGGTGGGGCTATTGCTGGATGATCCTCGCCGAGAAGCGCGGCCTGCTCAACCCGGAGAACCGCGCCGCGGCGCGGGCCGCGATCGAGGAGAAATACATGGCCGCGCCGAACGTGATCGGCGTGATCGTGGCGCGCTGAGTGGCGCAGCTCGAAGCCGTCAGTTCGCCTCGGCCCGCTTGGCGGGCTTGGCGGCATTGCCCTTCGGCGCAACAGACGATGGCGTCGCCGGCGCGGCGTCGCGGCTGGTTTCCGGCAGCGGCGCGTCGCTGGCGATCTCGGCGTTGACGGGCGCGACCTTCATTTCGCCGAGCCGCGCGCGAACCGCTGCGGTCAATCCGGGATATGAGGCGATCGGCGTGAAGTCGAACGATTGCTCGTTGCCGACACGGACGCCGGTATAGGCGACGAGGCCGTCGGTGGTTGCGATCACGTCGCCGGCCTTCAGCGAGGCATCGAGCGCGAGGTCGACCGGCGCGAGCCCGGCCGGGTCGCGGCCGTTGCAGGTGCAGTCGGCGCGCAGCGCCTTGCGATAGGCGAAGGCGTTCTCGCTGTCGGCGTAGCGCTCGCCCGTGGTCGATGCCGAGCTGTCGATATGGCTGCCGTAATAGACCTTGGTCGCGCTCGCCGGGCAGAACGCCTGGCAGAGCTGCGCCGGCGTCGCGTTGCCGCGCATCGTCAGCGGGAAATACTTGCCGTCGCAGCTGCGCACGCAATACGCCGGTCCGGAACCGGCCACGCGCGGCGCCGAGACCGGCGCAGACTGCTGCCGTTCCGGCTGCTGGTTGAGGCCGAACGGATCGGCGAAGAAATTGGCCTGCGGCGGGGCCTGCCGGCCCTGCTGCTTCTGGGAACCGCCGAAGAAGAAGTCGAACAGCCCTTCGGCTGAGACGGGAGCGGGCACGACCAGGATGGAACCCGCAAACGCAGCGGCGGCAAGCATCACGCAGCGCCGCATGCGCCGATCACTCAACTCTGTACGCAACGCCAACTCCACCCGACGCGCCTCGCCGCGGCGACAAGGTGCCCCGGCAGATTCACCTTAAGGCGGGATGGTAAACGAGCGATTGATTGTGCGGCTGCAGACTACTTCCACGTCGCGCCGCTGGCGGCAGGACTATCGCTTATGTGGTTTGAGGTGTAACCGCATCGGTACAGCGCTCCCTCTCCCGCTTGCGGGGGAGGGCTGGGGTGGGGGTCTCACCGCAATGGGACTCGTGGAAAGAGCCCCCACCCGGATCGCATCTGTCGATGCGATCCGGCCTCCCCCGCAAGCGGGAGAGGCGAAGCGAGTTCGCGGATCGACCCGGTATAGGTCCCTCGATAGGTGTAAGCGCGGAGAACGGGGGAGGGAGGGAAAGACCCTCAATCCTTCAAAAACTCGCCGGCCTTGTACAGCGCGCGGAACGGCAGCCCGGCTTCGGCAAACGTCTCGGTGGCACCTTCCTCGCGGTCGACCATGGTGAAGACCAGCGCGATCTCGCCGCCGGCCTCGCGCACGGCTTCCACTGCCTTCAGCGCCGAGCCGCCTGTCGTGGTGACGTCCTCGACGATCACGATGCGCTTGCCCGCCAGGCTCTCGCCCTTGGCGAGCCCTTCGACGGCAAGCCGCGCGCCGTGCTCCTTCGGCTTCTTGCGCACGAAGAAGGCGGCGATCGGATGACCCTTCAGCCATGACAGCTGCGCGATGGCGCCGGCGAGCGGCACCGCGCCCATCTCGAGCCCGCCGACGAAATCGAGCCGGTCGTCCTTCAGCGCCTCATAGGTGAGCTCGGCGAGCAGCGCTGCGCCTTCGGGATCGAGCATCGTCGGCTTCAGGTTGAAATAGAAATCGCTCTTGCGCCCCGACGCCAAGGTGATCTCTCCGCGGCCGAACGAGCGCTTGCGGATGATCTCGGCGAGGCGGGCGCGGGAGGCTGATTTGGACAAAGGCTTTTTCCCTTGGGGGTTCTTTGGAGGCTTTCAGGCGGCCGGCAATCTATCGGCGGTCTCCCGCACATTCCAGCGGGTCAATCCCGCCGTCAACAGTGCCCGCGCCGCCATTTCAGCGCAGCCGCGTGCGGAAAGCGCGGGTTGTGCGGCCGTTCCAATCCCCGTAAGCAGGCGCCAAAGACTCGCAAAACGCTCGGCCAAACATTTGTACGGGAAGCGGAAATGACCATCGAGCTGCACACCTGGAACACCCCCAATGGCCGCAAGATCTCGGTGGCGCTGGAGGAAATGGGGCTGCCCTACAAGGTGATCCCGGTGAATATCGGCAAGGGCGAGCAGATGGCGCCCGCCTTCCTGGCAATCAGCCCGAACAACAAGATCCCGGCGATCGTGGATCCCGACGGCCCCGGCGGCAAGCCGGTCAGCATCTTCGAGTCCGGCGCGATCCTGCTCTATCTCGGCGAGAAGACCGGCAAGTTCCTGCCGAAACCGCTCATCGAGCGGATCCCGGTCTATGAGTGGCTGATGTGGCAGATGGGCGGTTTCGGCCCGATGCCGGGCCAGGTGCACCATTTCATCGCGCTGGAGAACGAGCAGGACCGCGCCTATGGCCTGAAGCGCTACATGGCCGAGACTCGGCGGCTCTACGGCGTGCTGGACCGCCGGCTGGATGGCCGCGAATTCGTCGCGGGCGATCTGTCGGTGGCCGATTTCGCCATCCTCGGCTGGGCCTGGCGCCATCCGCGCCACAAGGTTGATCTGGCCGACTTTCCCAACGTCAAGCGCTGGTACGAGGCGTTGATGGCCCGCCCGGCGACGAAGCGCGGCATGGACGCGAAGCTGGATTGAGGGTTGCTGATTGTAGGATGGGTAGAGCGAAGCGAAACCCATCACTTCGAATCCGCGGCAGACATGATGGGTTTCGCTGCGCTCTACCCATCCTACGTGCTCGCGCTACGCCCTTCGCGCCTCGAGCGCCATCTTCATCGCAAGCCCCGCGAGCACCGTGCCCATCAGCCAGCGCTGCACCAGGAGCCAGGTCGGGCGGGTGCCGAGGAACACCGCGATCGAGCCGGCGGCGAGCGCGATCATCGCATTGACGCTGACGCTGATCACGATCTGGATCGAGCCGAGCGCGAGCGACTGCGTCAGCACGCTGCCGCCGGCGGGATCGATGAACTGCGGTAGCAGCGCGAGATAAAGCATCGCGATCTTCGGGTTCAGCAAATTGGTGAGAAAGCCCATCGCGAACAATTTGCGCGGGCCGTCGACCTTCAGCGCCTTGACCTGGAACGGCGAGCGGCCGCCGGGCCTCACGGCCTGCCATGCCAGCCAGAGCAGATAGGCGGCGCCGGCGAAACGCAGCGCGTCATAGGCGTAGGGAATCGCAAACAGCAGCGCGGTGATGCCGAACGCTGCACACAGCATGTAGAACACGAAGCCGAGCGCCACGCCACCGAGCGAGACGATGCCGGCCGCCGGACCCTGCGTGATCGAGCGCGAGATCAGGTACATCATGTTCGGCCCTGGTGTCAGCACCATGCCGAGGCAGACGAGCGCAAAGCCGAGCAACGCGGATGTGTGGGGCATGACGGGTCTCGCTTGGGGATGCACGCACTTCTAGCGTGTCATCCGCCGCGCGGCCATGCTGGAATTGCTCTCGGAGCAATCTAGCGGCTAGTGTCCCGAATCCGAAGTTCGTATCATTCGCCACACCTTCGGATCGAACTTCGGATTCGATAAGGACACTAGCAAACTTATGATTCTAGTGTGCTTTATGAATGCGAAGTTCGTGAAAGCGGCTGCCGCGAAATCGCACGAACTTCGCATTCAGCACACTAGCCGGTCGCGACCGCGAACCAGATAGCGATGCCGACAAGCGCGAGCGCGAATCCGCCGCGGATGATCCGGCGGTTGCTGGCGACGTCGATCATCGACTGCATCGAACCGGCCAGGGTGACGATCACAGCATGGATCAGCGTTGCGATCGCGACATAGATGAGGCTCAGCAAAAGCGTTTGCGACGTGACAGATCCGGCCTCCGGACGAACGAACTCGGGCAATATGGCAACATAGAAAACTGCGGCCTTGGGATTGAGCAGATTGGTGATCAGGCCGCGACGGAAGGCTGGCCGCGGCCGCTCGTTGAGGTCGACCGCTTCCGAGCCGCCATGGCCCGACCAGGCCTCCGACGCCAACCACAGCAGATAGAGCACGCCGCCCCAACGCAAGAGGCCATAGAGCAGCGGCGAATTGTCTATCACGGCTGCGAGGCCGAAGGACGCGATCACGCCGTAAGTCATCAGGCCAAGTGCGATGCCGGCGACTGCGGCGAACCCGGTCCGCATGCCGTTCGAGAGCGACAGTGCGGCGAGGTAGGTCATGTTGGGGCCGGGCGTGATCTCGATGACGAGAGCGGTCAGCGCGAAGGCAAGCAAGGGATGGAGGTCAGCCAACGACCTCCCTCCGACCCGGCGGGCTGCTGAAGCTTTCGACTTGGCTCAATGCGCCTCGTCCCAGTTGTTCGCGGCGCGGGCGTCGACCTGCAGCGGCAGCGACAGGATCACCGCCGGGAACGGCGCGTCCTGCATCACCTTCTGCACCACCGGCAGCGTCGCTGCGACCTCGTTGTCAGGCACCTCGAAGATCAATTCGTCATGCACCTGCAGCAGCATCTGTGCCGAGAGCTTCTTCTCGGCGAGCGCGTCCTCGACCCGGATCATGGCGCGGCGGATGATGTCGGCCGCGGTGCCCTGCAAGCGCGCGTTGATCGAGGCGCGTTCGTTGAAGGCGCGCACCGAGGCGTTGGACGCCTTGATGTCGGGGTAGTAGCACTTGCGCCCGAACAGCGTCGTCACATAGCCGTTGCGGCGGCAGAAGTCCTTGGTCTCGTCCATGTAGGCGCGGATGCCGGGGAAGCGCTCGAAATACTTCTTGATGTAGGCGGAAGCTTCCTCGCGCGCGATGCCAAGCTGGTTGGCAAGGCCGAACGCCGAGATGCCGTAGATGATGCCGAAGTTGATCGCCTTGGCGCGGCGCCGCACCTCGCTCGGCATGTCCTTGATCGGCACGCCGAACATTTCGGAGGCGGTCATGGCGTGAATGTCGAGCCCATCGCGGAACGCCTGGCGCAGCACCGGCACGTCGGCGATCTCGGCCAGCAGCCGCAGTTCGATCTGGGAGTAATCGGCCGACACCAGCTTGTGGCCGGGTGTTGCGATGAAGGCGCGGCGAATCTTGCGGCCGTCCTCGGTACGAACAGGGATGTTTTGCAAGTTCGGCTCGTTGGACGACAGCCGTCCTGTGGTCGTCGCGGCGAGAGCGTAGGTCGTGTGCACGCGGTGGGTCTGCGGGTTGACGTAGGTCGGCAGCGCGTCGGTGTAGGTCGATTTCAGCTTCGAGACTTGGCGCCACTCCAGGATCTTCTTCGGGAATTCGTGGCCCTGCTCGGCGAGATCGTCGAGCACCTGCGCGGTGGTCGACCAGGCGCCGGTCTTGGTTTTGGTGCCGCCGGGCAATCCCATCTTGCCGAAGATGATGTCGCCGATCTGCTTCGGACTGCCGACATTGACCGGCTCGCCGGCGATCTCCTGGATCTCGGCCTCGACCCGTGCCGCGGTCTGGGCGAAATCGCCCGACAGCCGCGACAGCACCTGGCGGTCGATCGAGATGCCGCGACGCTCCATCCGCGCCAGCACCGACACCAGCGGCCGCTCCAGCGTCTCGTAGACCGTCATCATCCGCTCGGCGACGAGGCGGGGCTTCAGCACCCGCCACAGCCGCAGGATCAGGTCGGCGCTTTCGGCCGCGTATTCGGTGGCCTTGTCGATCGTGACCTGATCGAAGGTCAACTTGCCCTTGCCGCTGCCGACGAGGCCGCCGTAGCTGACGACGGCATGGCCGAACCAGCGCTCGGCCAGCGCCTCCAGCGCATGCGAGCCGCGGCCGGCATCGAGCGCGTAGGACATCAGCTGGGCGTCATCGATGTTGCGCAGCGTGACGCCGTGCTGCGCCAAGGTCACTGCGGTGAACTTGACGTTGAAGCCGACCTTCTGGATGCCGGCGGACTCCAGCAGCGGCTTTAGCGCCTTCAACGCATCGGCAGTCTTGATCTGGCCGGGCGCGAGGCCCGCATCGAACAGCCCGGCGCCGCCACCAGCCTGCCGGTGGCTGAGCGGGATGTAGCAGGCATCGTTCGGCGCCACCGCCAGTGCCAGTCCCGACAACTCGGCCTGCATCGGGTCGATCGATTCCGACATCGCCTCGATTGCGATGTAGCCGCTGTCGTGCGCGCGCGCGACAAAGGCGTTGAGCTGATCGAGACTGCCGATCGCCTGGTAGGCCTTGCGATCGAAGCCGGTCTTGCGGATCGCTTCGCCGCGGGCCTCGGCCAAGATTGCCGGCGTGCCCTTCAGGCTGGAGTTCTTGTCGTCGCGTGCGCCGGTCGGTTTGGTGCGCTCCCTCGTTGGCGAACCCGCCGGCGCGGCGGCCGACGGAGTGTCTCCCGGCGCGGGCGTCACGTCCGACGGCGGCAAGGGTGAGAACACGCTGGCGCCGCTCTTGTTGCCGGGATCGGCATCGACATTGGCGGGGTCGATCTGCGCATAGTCGGCGACACGGCGGGTGAGGGTGGAAAACTCCATCGCCTTGAGGAAGGCGACCAGCCGGCGCGAGTCGGGCTCGTGCACCGCGAGGTCGTCGAGCGGCACCTCGAGATCGACCTTGTCGTCGAGCAGCACGAGCTGGCGCGAGATGCGCGCCTTCTCGGCGTTCTCGAGCAGCGCCTCGCGCCGCTTCGGCTGCTTGATCTCGCCGGCGCGGAACAGCAGCTGATCGAGGTCGCCATACTCGATGATCAACTGGGCTGCGGTCTTGATGCCGATGCCGGGCACACCAGGCACGTTGTCGGTGGAATCGCCGGCCAGCGCCTGCACCTCGACCACCTTCTCGGGCGGCACGCCGAATTTCTCGATCACCTCGTCGCGGCCGATGCGGCGATCCTTCATCGTGTCGTACATCACGACCTTGTCGTTGACGAGCTGCATCAGATCCTTGTCGGACGACACGATCGTCGTGGTCGCGCCGCGCTCGGTGGCGAGCCGCGCATAGGTCGCGATCAGGTCGTCGGCCTCGAAGCCGGCCTGCTCGAGGCAGGGCAGCTCGAAGGCGCGCACCGCCTCGCGGATCAGGGCGAATTGCGGGATCAGATCGTCGGGCGCCGGCGGCCGGTGCGCCTTGTAGTCGGGATAGAGCTTGTTGCGGAACGTGATCTCCGACTTGTCGAAGACGATCGCAAGATGGGTCGGCCGGTGGTCCTCCGGCATGTCGCGGAGCAGCTTCCACAGCATGTTGCAGAAGCCGAGCACGGCGTTGACCTGCAGCCCGTCGGACTTACGGTTCAGCGGCGGCAGCGCGTGATAGGCGCGGAAGATGTAGCCCGAACCATCGACCAGGAAGACGTGGTCCCCCTTGGCCGTGGGCTTGCTCGCAACCGGCTTGGCGGCGACGGGATTGGCTGAGGTCTTCGGGGCGGGCTTGGCGGGGTCTTTGGAGGCTGTTTTCGGCATGGCCGAAACTTAGGGATTTTTGCGCGGATTGACAGCCTTTGTGTCGTTGAATCCACCCGTGCCACACAACGATTTGTCGTCCTGGCGAAAGCCAGGACCCATTACCCCAGATGTCAGTCGTAATGCGACGCTGGGGCCGTGAATCCCGCTCACAATCAAAAACGGTGGTTATGGGTCCTGGCTTTCGCCAGGACGACGCCGAGAAGCTACGCCTTGTCCCCGGTCGGCGAGAACAGATAGCCGCCGCCGCGGATGGTCCGGATCACCGACGGCTTGGTCGGGTCGAATTCGATCTTGCGGCGGATGCGCATGATGCGCAGGTCGACGGCGCGGTCGAAGGCTTCCGCGTCGCGGGCATTGGCCAGTTCCAGCAGCCGCTCGCGCGACAGCACGCGCTTCGGATTGGCCGCGAACACCTTCAGCAGGCCGAATTCGGAAGCGGTCAGCGGATGCTCATTGCCCTCGTCGTCGCGCAGCGCCTGGGCCTCGAGATCGAGCCATTTG
The DNA here is from genome assembly GCF_947648125.1 of uncultured Bradyrhizobium sp. GTDB lineage: Bacteria > Pseudomonadota > Alphaproteobacteria > Rhizobiales > Xanthobacteraceae > Bradyrhizobium. Next base: position 164,014 of record NZ_CANSMR010000007.1, read on the forward strand.
GTGCCGAACCGCACCAGCTGCTCTTTTTCGGCCTTCGCGCTTGCCGGTTCCGGCGCGGCAGTCTTGGCGGGCCCGCTCCGCCGCAGCACCGAGCGGATGCGCGCCATCAATTCGCGCAGCTCGCAGGGCTTTGCCACGTAATCGTCGGCGCCGAGCTCGAGCCCGACCACCCGGTCGATCGGGCTGGCGGTAGCTGTCAGCATGATGACGGGGACGTTGATCTTGCTCTTGAGGTCGCGAATGATCGACAGACCATCCTCCTCGGGCATGTTGAGGTCCAGCACCACGAGATCGGGCGTGCTGCTCTCGATCTCCTTGCGCAGGCTCTTGCCGCCATCGCACAGCGTCACGCCGAAGCCGTGCATCTTGAGGTAATCGCCGACCATCTCGCGGGCGGGCGCCTCATCGTCGACGATGAAGATATGCGGGTTCTGGTTCATGATGTCTCTGTCGCCGGGAGTGTAACCGTAAAGGTCGACCCCTGTCCGGGGCCCGGGCTCTGTGCGGTCACATGGCCGCCATGCATGTCGATGATGCGCTTGACGATGGAAAGGCCGAGGCCGGTCGAGCTTTCGCCCGCGGTCGGCTTGGCCGACAGCCGCTGGAACCGGCCGAACAGCCGGCCGAGATCCTCGGGGCTGAGGCCGGGGCCCTGGTCGGCGATCCGGATCACCGTGTCGTCACCCTCGTGGCTGACCGCGACCGTGATCTTGCCGCCGATCGGCGAGTATTTGATCGCGTTGCTGACGAGGTTGTCGATCGCCTCGCGGATACGGTCGGAGTCGCACATCGTGACGAAGTGCTGCGGCCCCGAGACCGAGATGCTCTGCTGCTTGTTGACGGCCGAGGGCAAATTGGCCTCGGTGACCTCGTTGACGAGCGCCGCGACGTCGACCGGCTCGCGGCGGATGGTGATGTCGAAGGCGTCGGCCATCGCGTCCGAGATCAAATGGTCGACCATCGAGGTCAGCCGCTTGGTGGCGTCCCTGATGTGCTCGACCTGGGCGGTGACGCTTTCCTTCGGCGAGCCGGCGCCGATCAATTCGGTCAGCATCTCGGTGCGGCCGAGGATCACGCCGAGCGGATTCTTCAGATCGTGTGCGACGGTGCCGAGGATTTCATTCTTGAAGCCGTTGGCGCGCTGCAGCCGCAGCCATTGCGCCGACAGCCGCCGGTTGGCCTGCATCAGCGCGCGGGTGCGCTGCGCGACGCGGTCCTCGAGCTGGGCGTTGGCCTCTTGAAGCTGCTGGTAGAGGATCACGTTGTCGAACGCGATCGACAGCCGGCTGGAGAAGATCTCGACCAGCGCGCGGTCGGTGTCGGAGAGCTGGCGCTCGGCCTGCAGCAGCACAACGACCTCGCGGCCGCTGCCGGTGCGCGAATAGAGCACGCTGCGGTGGTCGGCGAACTCGTTCTTGCGGCGCTGGAAGGCTTCCTCCACCATGTGCCGCAGGTCGGGATCGAGCGCCTTCGAGGACGTCGTGCCGATGAAGCGGCTGTAGCAGCCCGAGCAGGCCAGCACCGAGAAATCGGCGGCCGCCGAATTGCCGTCGTCGCGCAGCACCAGGATGCCGGCGCAATCGACATTGAGCAGCGAGGCGAGTTGCGTCAGCACGCCTTCGGCCAGCCGCTGCATCGACTTGAAGTCGTACAGCGTCGAGGCCGCGTCGATGATGATCTCGAGGCCGCGCCTGGTCTGCACCATGCGCTCGAGCTGCTGGTAGCTGCGCAGCGCGGCGGTCAGCGAGGTGAACAGCTTGTCGGCGGTGAGCTCGGTCTTCGCCTTGTAGTCGTTGATGTCGTATTGCACGATGACGCGCCGCTCCGGCGCCTGGCCGGGCTGGCCGGTGCGCAGGATGATGCGGACGGTCTCGTTCTTGATCTCGTTGCGGATGTACTCGACGAGCTCGAGGCCGGCGACGTCGGTCTCCATGATGACGTCGAGCAGCACGGCTGCGATGTCGGGATTGTCCCGCATCAGCGTGCGGCCTTCGGCCGCAGAGTAGGCCGACAGGATCTCCAGCGTCGCGCCGTTCAGATTGTAATCGCTGAGTGCAAAACGGGTGCCTTCATGGACGGCGTGATCGTCGTCGATCACGGCGATCTTCCATTTCCGTACCGGCGAGTCCTCCTGGGGGCTCTCGGTGTCGTCGATCAGTTGGAGGACATCGTCCTGTTCGGCCATTGACTGGTTCCGTCGGCTGCTGCGTCAGTGATCGTGGGCTGTCCCTTGGCGATCCTGGGCATGATAATGCGAAAAGTGGTGCCTTGTCCTACCCTTGACTCCAGCATCATGCGTCCGCCGAGCTGCTGGGTGACGAGGTTATAGACGATATGAAGGCCGAGGCCCGTACCACCTTCGTTGCGGCGCGTCGTAAAGAACGGGTCGAACGCCTGTCGCTGCACGTCCGGCGTCATGCCAGCCCCGTCGTCCGCGAAGATGATCTCGACATCATCAGCGCCGCGGCCGCGGGCCGAGATCGTGATGTTGCCGGAGCGGCCGCCCGCGAAGGCATGATTGACGGCGTTGAGGAAAAGATTGGTTAAGATCTGGCCATAGGCGCCGGGATAGCCGTCGATCAGGAGGCCGTCGGGCACATCGACGGACAGCGCGATCGCGGCCTTCTTCAGCACCGGCCGCAGGCTCGCCACGATCTGGTCGGTCGATTCACTCAAGGCAAACTGGCGGCGCTCGGCATGCGAGCGATCGACGGCGACTTGTTTGAACGACTGGATCAGTTCGCCGGCGCGCTGCAGATTCGAGACCAGTTGCTGCGATGCGTCACGCGAGGCGCGCACGAATTCGTCGAGTTTGGAACGGCGCAGCGGCTCGGTATTCAGGTCGTTCTCGAACATCTCGCTGCGGCGGGCAAAGCTCGAGGCGACCGTCAGGCTGATGCCGATCGGGTTGTTGACCTCGTGGGCGACGCCCGCAACGAGGCCGCCGAGCGCGGCGAGGCGCTCGGCATCGATCAGGTTCTGCTGGGCGGCGTTGAGCTCGAGCAGCGCGCTCTCGGCCTTCTCCTTGGCGGTGCGCAGCTCGTCCTCGGTCTTGCGCTTGGCGATCGCGTTTTCGCGGAACACCTCGACCGCACGCGCCATCGCGCCGACCTCGTCCTTGGCAGAGGTGCCCTGTACCGGCCGGTCGAGGTCGCCCGAGGTGATGGTGCGCATCGCGGCCATGATCTGCGCCAGCGGCAGCCGGATCGACAATGCAATCATGACGCCGGCCGACATGATGACGCCGAGGAAGATCACGGCGATCGACAGCACCCGGCGCGAGATCGACGTCAGCGTCTTGTCGAACGTCTCCTGCGCCTTCTGCTCGCGCTGGCGCATCTTCACCGAGAGATCGTCGATCGCGCCGATCGCATCCGCCTGGCTGGCGTCGATCGAGTTGCGCAACAGATCGGTGCGGTTGGTGAGCTGTTCGCTGAGCTTGCCTAATCCGTCGCGCAGCTCGGCGGTCTTGACCTTGAGCCGCGCCAGCGCCATGCGCTGCAGATCGTTCTCGGCGAGATCGGTCATGACGGGAATCGTCTTCTCGATCGTATCGATGTTGCGGCGGGCTTCCTCGGCCGACGAGGAGGCCAGCGAGAGGTAGTAGGCGTTGGCGGCGACCAGCAGCGAAGTGAAGGCTTCGCGCGACTTGCCGAGCGCGGGCCAGATCAGCGCGTCGCGATGGCCGGTGGCGCCCTCGATGATCGAATAGAGCCCCGCCATGTCCTTGGTCGGCGTCAGCACCTCTTCGTCATAGGTCTTGGAGATCTTGGTCTGTACGGTGCGCAATTCGCCGAAGCCGTCGAGGAAACGACTGGTGACGCGCTCCAGCTGCTCGACCGAGCCCGACAGCATCGGGTCGGTCGAAGCCCGGTTGGTCAGCGTGCCGAGCACCGCTTCGCGGAGCAGCAGGATTTCCGCGAACAGGTCCGGGCTCGGCTGGTTGATGTAGCGATGGATCAGGTTCTGCAGACGGCTGGTCTCGCTTTCGAGCTTGGCCAGGATCTTGTCGGATTCCCGGACCTGGCGGACATCGTCCCAGGCCGAGCCGAGCACCTTCGAGCCGTTCCAGATCAGCACCGCGAGCACGACCACGACGGCGGAATTGAGCAGCGCGATCGAAAGAATGCGCCAGCGGATCGGCACCGCGCGCAGCAACTGGACGATCCGGAAACGGCCCTGCGGCCCAAAGGCCGCCCGCCGTCGCATCGTCCCGTCCTGTTTGGGCGCGTCCAAGATCCGGTCACTCCATGTTGCGGATGCGTTCGATCAGCGCTGATATCGTCGGATCGCGCTCCGCCTTGGCATAGATGCCGGCCATCGCCGCCTCGAACGGCTTACGGTCGAAATCGGTCACGACCTTGACGCCGGCCAGCTCCGCCTGCTTGCGCGAGCGCTCCTCGAGCTCCCGCCACTTCTCGCGCATGTAGATGCTGGAGCGCTGCGCGGCTTCGCGGAAGATGGTCTGCTCGTCCGGCGTGAGGCTGGCCCAGGCCTTGCGTGACATCACCAGCACTTCGGGGCTCACGGTGTGCTGGGTCAAGGTGTAGTAGCCGGCGTATTTGTAGTGGCCGGTGGTGACGAAGGACGGCCAGTTGTTCTCCGCGCCATCGATCAGCCGGTTGGCGAGCCCGGTCAGCACCTGGCCGTAGGCCATCTCGACCGGCTGGGCGCCGAGCGCGCGGATCATCTCCGACATCTGTGCGGATTGCTGCACACGCAGCCGCAGCCCCTTGAGGTCGTCGAGCGAACGCACCGGGCGGACGCTGTTATAGATCGAGCGGGCGCCGGAATCGTAGAAGGTCAGCCCGACGAAGCCGTGGGCCTCGAGACTGTTCAGGATCTCGTTGCCGATCGGTCCATCCAGCACATGTTGCAGGTGCTCAAGGGATCGAAACAGGAACGGCATCGCCAGCACATTCACGGAAGGCACCATGGTTCCGATCAGCGCCACATTGGTCCGGTTCAGGTCGATGGCGCCGGCCCGCGTCTGCTCCAGCGTCTCCTTTTCCTCGCCGAGCTGGCGGGAATGGAAGACCACGATGCGGTGTCGGCCGCCGGTGCGCTCGGCGATCAGGCGGTCCATGTAATTCAGCGCCTGGACCGTCGGATAGTCTTCATTCTGGGTATCGGCGGTGCGGAATTCGCGCGCGAAAGCGCTCGCCGAGACCGCTGTCCATAGCAGCGCAACGGCAAGCGTTATTGTCCGCGAAAGGCCGGCGCGGCGATACACAGGCTACAATTCCCCTTGTGATTTGTGTCCGGGACGGGAGCAAAAGGTTCAACGCTTTTAGCAGAAGGGCAGTGGTTCGCCCATCGGCCAAAACGTTAAAACCGCGCCGCAACCAGCGGTGTCGATTGAATTTGCGGTTGTAGCGCCGTATGACCGCGTGTTGGCATCCGGGAACGGCTCGTCGTGAAGTTCGCCTTGAAGCTCGCCTTGAAGCTCTTGCACCTCGTCCCGCACCTCGTCGTCGCGGCCCTTCTGCTTGTGGCGCCAGCGCAGGCGGCAACCGAGATCATGTGGTGGCACGCGATGTCGGGCGAGCTCGGCAAGCAGCTCGAGCGGCTCGCCGCCGACTTCAACGCCTCGCAATCCGACTACCGGATCGTGCCCGCCTACAAGGGCAACTATACGGAGACCGTCACCGCGGCGATCTTCGCGTTCCGCTCGCGCAGCCAGCCGGCGATCGTTCAGGTCAATGAGATTGCCACCGCAACCATGATGGCGGCGCGCGGTGCGATCTATCCGGTGTTCGAGCTGATGCGCGATCAATCGGAGGCGTTCGCGCCGTCGGCCTATCTGCCCGCGGTGGCCGGCTACTATGCCGATGTCGACGGCAACATGCTGTCGTTCCCGTTCAATGCCTCGACGCCGATCCTCTACTACAACAAGGATATGTTCCGCTCCGCCGGGCTCGATCCGAGCGTGCCTCCGAAGACCTGGCCGGAGCTCGGCGTCGTCGCCAAGCGGCTGCGTGCGGCCGGTGCGATGTGCGGCGTGACCACATCATGGCCATCCTGGATCAATGTCGAGAACTTCTCGGCGTTTCACAATCTGCCGATCGCGACCAAGGCCAACGGCTTCTCCGGGCTCGACGCGCAGCTGATCTTCAACAACCCGCTGGTGGTGCGCCACATCGCGCAACTCGCGCAGTGGCAGGCCGACAAGACCTTCGACTATAGCGGCCGCGGCCAGACCGCCGAGCCGCGCTTTCAGAAGGGGGAGTGCGGTGTCTTCATCGGCTCGTCGGGCACGCGCGCCGACATCAAGGCCAATTCGAAATTCGAGGTCGGCTACGGCATGATGCCGTATGATCCCGACGTGCAGGGCGCGCCGCAGAATTCGATCATCGGCGGCGCGACGCTGTGGGTGCTGCGCGACCGGCCGCGCGCCGAATATGCCGGGGTGGCAAAATTCTTCGCCTATCTGTCGCGGCCCGAGGTGCAGGCCGCCTGGCACCAGAACACGGGTTACCTGCCGATCACCCGCGCCGCATTCGATCTCAGTCGCACGCAGGGATTCTACGAGCGCAATCCCGGCGCCTCGATCTCGATCGAGGAGGTCACGCTGAAGCCGCCGACCGACAATTCCAAGGGCATCCGGCTCGGCTCGTTCGTCCTGATCCGCGACGTGATCGAGGAAGAGCTCGAGCAGGTGTTCGCCGGCAAGCGTTCGGCGCAGGCCGCGATGGACAACGCCGTCGAACGCGGCAACCGCCTGCTGCGCCAGTTCGAGCGCGCCAATCCGGACCGGTGAGGGTGGCCGTCTGGTCTGCTCAACTCCTTGTCCGTCATCCTGAGAGGATGTGAATGTATCGCTCACAAGCGGCGCCACACACTCAGGGTCGTCCTGGCGAAAGCCAGGACCCATTACCCCGGCCGCTCATCGTTGCGCGAGGCTAGGGCCGCGATCCCGCTTACAATCAAATTCGGTGGTTATGGGTCCTGGCTTTCGCCAGGACGACAGTGTTGAGAGGCCGCGCGCGAATGCATCTTCCTTCCCTCACCGACTACGATTCCTACCGCGCCTGGCGCGGCGACACGTCGCGCTGGCTGCCGGTGGCGCGTGACATCGCCGACGGCCACGGCCTGCGCTGCGACGATCCGCATGTGTTCTCGACCGGCACCAATCTCGTCGTCGGGCTCGACCGTGAGCTGATCCTGAAACTGTTCCCGCCGTTTCTGCGGCCGCAATTCGTGTCCGAACGCGGTGCGCTCGCACAACTGCGCGGACGGCTCGGCATTCCGATCCCCGATCTTGTCGCGGAGGGCGAGCGCGACGGCTGGCCCTATCTCGTCATCACGCACCTCGCCGGCACCGTCGGCTCGGAGGTATGGCCATCGCTGTCGGAAGCCGAACGGGAGCGCGTGCTCGGTGAGATCGGCGCCGTGATCGCCGAGGTGCAGCGCGTGCCGCCCGGCAGCCTGCTGGCGATCGAGCCGCGCTGGGAGGCCTTCATGCGCGGGCAGATCGCGCAGTGCCGGGCGCGGCATGAGCGGCTCGGTCTGCCGGCGAAATTCCTCACCTCGCTCGACGATCTCCTGCGTGACGCCGTTGAGTTGATCCCGATGCGCGCGCCGCCGGTGATCCTGACCGGCGAGTACATTCCGGAGAATTTCCTGCTCGGCCGCCGCGCCGACGGCTGGCACGTCGCCGGCCTGTTCGACTTCGGCGACGTCCGCACGGGGTGGGGCGAGTACGACCTGCTCGGTCCCAGCGCCTTCATGGCCGCCGGTCATCCGCGCCGGGTCCGCAGCCTGTTCGACGGCTACGGCATCCCGCGCAGCGAGGTGACGTTCGCGCTGAAGCGGCGGCTGATGGCGCTCATGATGCTGCACTCGGCCAGCGATCCGCTCCGGCACATCTGCATCGCGGGCTGGCCGGACCGGGTCGACGATCTCGTGCAGTTGCAGGAGCTGATCTGGCCCGGCTAGCTGGTTGGGTGCGATATCGGTCGCCAGCCAGAAAGCGAGCAGTGTCTGGGAAGTGCTCATTCATTGAGCAGACAGCCTTCCTTTGTATGCAATGCATGCCGTGCTGATCGACGTCAGAACAAGGTGCCTTCGACGATTTCTTCCATATCTCCTGCGTGTTAGCGCTCCATAAGGTTTCGTTAAGGGTTGGCACAATCCTTGCGATTCGAGTTCCAAGGCCGTTCTCAAGGGCGTTGGAGCATCACATGAAGCGTCGCGATTTCCTCAAATCGGTGTCCGGGCTGGCAGCGGGGGCGCTGGCGCCGACCGCGCCCGCGATCTGGTCGCCGGCCAAGGCCGACGCGCGCTCCGAGACGCTGCTGATCGTCTCCGAAGGCGGTCCCAACAATCTCGATATCCACGGCATCGGCACCAACGTGCCCGGCTATGAAGTGTCGTGGAATTGCTACGACCGGCTGATCAGCCACGAGATGAAGAGCGGTCCGGGCGGCGTGCCCTATTACGACCGCGACAAATTCAAGCCCGAGCTCGCCGAGGACTTCAACATCGGCGACATGTCGGTCACCTTCAAGCTGCGCAAGAACGCCAAATTCCACGACGGCACGCCGGTGACGGCGAAGGACGTCAAATGGTCGCTCGACCGTGCCGTCAGCGTCGGCGGCTTCCCGACCTTCCAGATGAGCGCGGGCTCGCTGACCAAGCCCGAGCAGTTCGTTGTCGTCGATGACCACACGGTGCGCGTCGACTTCCTCAAGAAAGACAAGCTCACGATCCCCGACCTCGCGGTCATCGTGCCCTGCGTCGTCAACTCCGAGCTCGTGAAGAAGAACGCCAGCGAGAAGGATCCGTGGGGCCTCGAATTCACCAAGCAGCAGACCGCCGGCTCCGGCGCCTACAAGGTGACCAAATGGACCGCGGGCACCGAAGTGGTCATGGAGCGCAACGACGACTGGGTCTGCGGTCCGATGCCGAAGATCAAGCGCGTGATCTGGCGCATGGTGCCGCAGGCCGGCAACCGCCGTGCGCTGCTCGAACGCGGCGATGCCGATATCTCCTATGAGCTGCCGTTCAAGGATTTCCAGGAGATGAAGGCGAACGGCAAGCTCAACGTGGTCTCGCTACCGTTCTCCAACGGCATCCAGTACATCGGCATGAACGTCACCAAGCCGCCGTTCGACAATCCCAAGGTACGGCAGGCGATGGCCTACGCGATGCCGTATCAGAAGATCATGGATGCGGTGCTGTTCGGCCTCGCCAACCCGATGTTCGGCGCACCAAAGGACAAGCCGACCGAGGTCGCCTGGCCGCAGCCGACCAAATATGTCACCGACATGGAAAAGGCCAAGGCGCTGCTCGCTGAAGCCGGCTATGCCAACGGCTTCGAGACCACGATCTCGTTCGATCTGAACTTCGCCGGCGTCAACGAGCCGCTCTGCGTGCTGGTGCAGGAGAGCCTCGCGCAGCTCGGCATCAAGACCACCATCAACAAGGTGCCCGGCGCCAACTGGCGCACCGAACTCACCAAGAAGGAAATGCCGCTGTTCACCAACGTGTTCTCGGGCTGGCTCGATTACCCCGAGTACTTCTTCTACTGGTGCTATCACGGCAACAATTCGATCTTCAACACGATGAGCTACAAGTCGCCCGAGATGGACAAGCTCATCGACGGTGCGCGCATCGCTGCCGCCACCGGCGACACCGCGGCCTACGACGCCGACGTCAAGGGCTTCATCGATCTCGCCTTCGCCGACATCCCGCGCATCCCGCTGTATCAGCCGTTCGTCAACGTCGCGATGCAGAAGAACATCTCGGGCTACCAATACTGGTTCCACCGCCGCCTCGACTATCGCGCGATGGCGAAGGGGTGAGATCATGATGAGCGCGCGCAGCGTGTTCGCGTCTCTCTCGATCGCTCCAGGTGAGGTGAGCACCGCTCTCTTATTCCCTTCCTCTTTGCGGAGCACCCTGCAAGGGGGCAGTGCAATCGCACATGAAATTGGAGTGGTAACGGCATCGGCAGCCGGCTCCCTCTCCCGCTTGCGGGGGAGGGTTGGGGTGGGGGCTCTCTCCGCGAGTCATATCGTGGAGAGAGCCCCCACCCGCCGCGCGCTGAGCGCGCGTCGGCCTCCCCCGCAAGCGGGAGAGGCGAAGGGGGCCCGCGGACGATCTCCGCAGACGTCATATGCGATAGCCCTACCCCGCAAGGGGGAAGGGAGTCCCGTCAGTCCCGTTGCCTCACGCTCTTCAAGCCGGGGCATCGTATGCTGACCCTCATCGGCAAGCGGTTGCTGTTCGCGATCCCGTCGCTGATCGGGGTCGTGATCGTGACGTTCCTGCTGACACGTGCGCTGCCGGGCGATCCGGCGGCGTATTTTGCAGGGCCTGCGGCGACCAAGGAGGCGGTCGACCAGATCAGGAAGAAGCTCGGCTTCGACAAGCCGTTGATCGAGCAGTTCGTCCGCTACACCAATGATCTCGCTCATGGCGATCTCGGCACGTCGCTCACCACGGGGCAGCCGGTCGCCGCCGAGCTGCGCAACCGTCTGCCGGCGTCGGCCGAACTCACTCTGCTCGGCCTTGTCGTTTCGATCGTGATCGCGATCCCGCTCGGCGTGCTGGCGGCGACGCGGCCGGGCTCCTGGATCGACCATCTCTGTCGCGTCACCACGACGGCGGGCGTGTCGCTGCCGGTGTTCTTCACCGGCCTCGTGCTGGTTTACGTATTTTATTTTCGGCTCGGCTGGTCGCCGGCGCCGCTCGGCCGGCTCGACGTGTTCTACAGCGCACCGCCGACCGTCACCGGCTTCTATCTCATCGATACGCTCATCGCGCGCGACTTCGAGGCGTTCCGTTCGGCGTTCAGCCAGCTGATCCTGCCGGCGGTGACGCTCGCGATCTTCTCGCTGGCGCCGATCGCGCGCATGACGCGCGCCTCGATGCTGGCGGTGCTGGCGTCCGATTTCGTTCGCACCGCGCGCGCCAGCGGCCTGTCGCCCGGCAAGGTGATTGTGACCTACGCGTTCCGTAACGCGATGCTGCCGGTCATCACCACGCTCAGCATGGTGTTCTCGTTCCTGCTCGGGGCCAACGTGCTGGTGGAGAAGGTGTTCGCCTGGCCCGGCATCGGCTCCTACGCGGTGGAAGCGCTGATCGCGTCCGACTTCGCGCCGGTGCAGGGTTTCGTGCTGACCATGGCGGTCATGTACGTGCTGCTGAATCTGTTGATCGACATCCTCTATGGCGTGATCGATCCGCGCGTCAGGCTGGAAGGGTAGGGAGGACAGATGAGCAGCGTTGCCCCCACTGTTGAGCCGGTCGGTCCCGCGCGCACCTCCGGGCTCGCCGCAGTCTTCGAGCAGACCCGCTACGTGCTGAGCGAAAACAAGGTCACCGGCTTTGCCTTCGCACTCCTGATCCTGATCATGTTTGCCGCGCTGTTCGGGCCTTACGTGGTGCCTTACGATCCGCTTGCCTCGAACACCGCTGCGGCACTGAAGCCGCCGTCCGCCGCGCACTGGTTCGGCACCGATCAGCTCGGCCGCGACATCTTCAGCCGGGTCATCGTGGCAACCAGGCTCGACACTTTCATCGCGGTCGCCTCCGTGGTGCTGGTGTTCCTGATGGGTGGGCTGGCCGGCATCGCCGCCGGCTATTTCGGCGGCTGGACCGATCGCATCGTCGGCCGCATCGCCGATACCATCATGGCGTTCCCGCTGTTCGTGCTGGCGATGGGCATCGTCGCGGCGCTCGGCAACACCGTGCAGAACATCATCATCGCGACCGCGATCGTGAACTTCCCGCTCTATGCCCGCGTCGCACGCGCCGAAGCAAACGTCCGCCGCAACGCCGGCTTCGTGCAGGCGGCTCGGCTCTCCGGCAACGGCGAGTACCGCATCCTGCTCGGGCACATCCTGCCCAACATCATGCCGATCATGATCGTGCAGATGTCGCTCACCATGGGCTATGCAATCCTCAATGCCGCGGGTCTCTCCTTCATCGGCCTCGGCGTCCGGCCGCCGACCGCGGAGTGGGGCATCATGGTTGCCGAGGGCGCCGGCTTCATGGTGTCGGGCGAATGGTGGATCGCGCTATTCCCGGGCCTTGCGCTGATGATCGCGGTGTTCTGCTTCAATTTGCTCGGCGACGGGCTGCGCGACATCGTCGACCCGCAGCGGAGGACGTGATGACTGTCTCAGCACGGTGTTACGCTACCGTTTCGCTACTTTGCATGGGGTTGTTTTGCAGATTTTTGGATGACGCCCCGCGTGAGGGGAGCCGCGCATGACCGCCCAGCCCCTGCTCGACGTCCAGGACCTCACGGTCGAGTTCACGACGCGTCGGGGCATCGTCAAGGCGGTGCAGCACGTGAACATATCGGTCGGCAAGGGCGAGACCGTCGGCATCGTCGGTGAGTCCGGCTCCGGCAAGTCGGTGACATCATATGCGGTGATGCGCATCCTCGATCGCGCCGGCCGGATCGCCGAAGGCTCGGTGATGTTTTCCGGCATCGACGTCAAGTCGGCCTCGGAGAGCCAGATGCGCGATCTGCGCGGCCGCGAAGTCTCGATGATCTTCCAGAATCCGCGCGCGGCGCTCAATCCGATCCGCAAGGTCGGGCACCAGATCGAGGACGTGCTGCGCCAGCATGTGCAGCAGGCGCAGGTCGCCGATCGCGGCGAGAAGGCGATCGAGGCGTTGGAGCAGGTCAAGATCGCGCGTCCGCGCGAGCGCTATCACGCCTATCCGTTCGAGCTCTCCGGCGGCATGTGCCAGCGCGTCGTCATCGCACTGGCGCTGGCCTGCAACCCGCAGCTTCTGATCGCCGACGAGCCGACCACCGGCCTCGACGTCACCACCCAGAAGGCGGTGATGGACCTGATCGTGGAGCTGACCCGGCGCCGATCGATGTCGACGATCCTGATCACGCACGATCTCGGCCTCGCCGCCGCCTATTGCGACCGTGTCGTGGTGATGGAGAAGGGCCGCGTGGTCGAAACCGCAAAGTCGGCCGACATCTTCGCCGCGCCCCAGCATGACTATACCAAGAAGCTGATGCGCGCGACGCCGCGGATCGGGGTGTCGCTCAGGGACTTGTTGCCGGAGGAGGAGGCACCAACATCTCCGTCCGTCATGGCCGGGCATAGCCGTCCGAAGGACGGCGTCGCTTCCGCTCGCCTATGCCCGGCCATCCATCAACCTTCGCAAGACTCACCTTCCTCGATGGACCCCCGGGTCAAGCCCGGGGGCGACGAGAGAAGAGAACCCCTCCTGCTCGTCGAAAAGCTCGTCAAGGAATACCCGCGCCAGGGCACAGGCTCCGTGCTGGCAAAATTGTTCGGTCGCAAGCCGCCGGTCGAGGAGGACATCTTCCGCGCCGTCGACGGCATCAGCTTTTCGATCGACCATGGCGAGAGCGTCGGGCTGGTCGGCGAATCCGGTTGCGGCAAGTCGACAACGTCGATGATGGTGATGCGGCTGCTCGACCAGACCTCCGGCCGCATCGTGTTCGATGGCGAGGACATCGGCGGCATCATGCCGCAATCCTTCGCGCGGCTGCCGCGACGCAGCCAGATCCAGATGGTGTTCCAGGATCCGACCGACAGCCTCAACCCGCGCTTCACCGCGGCGCGCGCGATCGCGGACCCGATCATGCAGCTGGGCGACATCAGGGGGCGCGACGCGCTCCGCGACCGCTGCGAGGAGCTGGCGCGGCTGGTCGGCCTGCCGGTCAATTTTTTGGACCGCTTTCCGCATCAGCTCTCCGGCGGCCAGAAGGCCCGTGTCGGTATCGCGCGCGCGATTGCGCTGCATCCGAAACTCGTCATCCTCGACGAGCCGACCGCAGCACTCGACGTCTCGGTGCAGGCGGTGGTGCTCAATCTGCTGCAGGACCTCAAGCAGTCGATGGGCATGAGCTATCTGTTCGTGTCGCACGATCTCAACGTGGTGCGCCTGCTGTGTGATCGCGTCATCGTGATGCGCAGCGGTCGCATCGTCGAGCAGGGCGCATCCGAACACGTCTTGGGCAATCCGCAGGATGCCTATACAAGGGAGCTGCTCACGGCGATCCCGCATCCGCCGTTGCCGGTGGCTTGAGAAACTCATTGGGAGCGAAATGGACGATCATCTCGACGATTACATGAACGCCGTCGCCCGGACGATGGCGTTGCCGCTGGAAGAAACCTGGCGTCCGGCGGTGCGCGCAAATCTCGAGGTCGCGCTGCGGCTGGCGCGGCTGGTCGATGACTTCCCGCTGCCCGATGACGTCGCCTCGGCCGCCGTCTACTCGACCTGAGATCGCGATGTCCGAAACTCCCGCTTTCATGTCGGCCGCCGAAATCGCGCAGGCCGTATCGAGCCGCAAGATCTCCGCCCTCGCCGCGACCGAAGCGGTCCTCGCGCGCATCGCGGCGCACGACAAGGTCCTCAATGCCTTCACCGACGTCACCGCCGATCGCGCGCGGGCCAAAGCCAAGGCGGTCGACGCCGCGATCGCGACGGGCCAACCGGCCGGCCCGCTTGCCGGCGTGCCCTTCGCGGTGAAGAATCTGTTCGACGTGCAGGGCCTTGCGACCCGTGCCGGTTCCAAGATCAACCGCGACCTGCCGCCGTCGCAGCGCGATGCCACGCTGATCGAGCGGATGGAAGCGGCCGGCGCCGTGCTGGTCGGCGCGCTCAACATGGGCGAATACGCCTACGACTTCACCGGCGAGAACGCGCATGACGGTCCGTCGCGCAATCCGCATGATCCGACGCGGATGGCCGGCGGCTCCTCGGGCGGCTCCGGCAGCGCCGTCGGCGGCGCGCTGGTGCCGATCGCGCTCGGCTCCGATACCAACGGCTCGATCCGGGTGCCGTCGTCATTCTGTGGCACGTTCGGCCTGAAGCCGACCTATGGCCGGCTGTCGCGCGCGCGCTCCTTTCCGTTCGTCGCAAGCTTCGATCATCTCGGTCCGTTTGCGCGCAGCGTGAAAGATCTCGCGCTCGGCTATGACGTGATGCAGGGGCCCGACGCTGAGGATCCCGCCTGCGTCGCGCGAGCGGTTGAGCCGACAGTGCCGCTACTTTCCGAGGGTATCAGCGGGCTGCGGGTTGCGATCGCCGGCGGCTATTTCCAAGAGAACTTGCTGCCGGAGGCTGTCGAGGCGGTCGCGCGCGTGGCAAAGGCGCTCGGCGCAACGCAGACCGTGGAGCTGCCGGAAGCGGCGCGCGCTCGCGCGGCCGCCTTCATCATGACGACGACCGAGGGCGCCGCGCTGCACCTCGATCGGCTGCGCAAACGGCCCCGCGACTTTGACCCGCCGGTGCGCGACCGCCTGATCGCGGGCGCGATGATTCCGGCGGTCTATGTCGACAAGGCGCAGAAATTCCGCCGCTGGTACCGCGCCAAAGTGCTGGAGCTGTTCCAGTCGGTCGACGTGATCCTGGCGCCGGCAACGCCATGTGTGGCGCCGAAAATCGGTCAGGCCACCTTTACGCTCGACGGGGTCGATCTTCCGGTCCGCCCCAATATCGGGATCCACACCCAGCCGATCTCCTTCATCGGCCTGCCGGTGGCCGCCGTGCCGGTGCCGCTTGAACCGATGCCGATCGCCGTGCAGATCATTGCCGCGCCCTGGCGCGAGGACATCGCGCTGCGGGTAGCCTACGCGCTGGAACAGATGGGTGTCGTGGCGGCTCCCGCGCCAAGAGGGATCTAAAATGGAGATCGATCTTCCCGACGTGCTCGCCGAGGTCACCGCGCAGTTCGAGCGTTACGAGCAAGCGCTGGTCTCGAACGATGTCGCCGTGCTCGACGAGCTGTTCCGCAACGACAGCCGGACGCTGCGCTATGGCATTGGCGAGAACCTTTACGGCTACGCCGAGATCGCGGCGTTTCGTGCGGGGCGGCTGGCGGCCGGGCTGATGCGCAAGATCGACCGTACCGTGATCACGACCTATGGCCGCGACACCGCGATCGCCTCGACGCTGTTCTATCGGGACAGCGCACCTAGCCGGGTGGGGCGGCAGATGCAGACATGGATTCGCTTCCCTGAGGGCTGGAGAATCGTCGCCGCACATGTCAGCGTCATTGATGAACCCAAGGGTGTTTGAACAAGGGGGCTTGATCAGGGTGATTGAAAGGGCGTTTCAGCCATGAGCCTGGACGATCTTCCGACCCGCGTGCCGCAGCCGCAGGGCACCGAGCCGGAGCCGCTGGTGCGGCGTGTCGATCGCGCGTCGTCGCTGATCGACAAGACCACCCGCGCCGAAGAGCTGCGGCTGCAGCTCGCCGACGAGATCGTGCGCGGCACGCTGCCGCCGGGCGCGGGGCTCGATGAAACCGATCTGGCGCGCCGCTTCAACGTTTCGCGCACGCCGGTGCGCGAGGCGCTGCGGCAGCTGGCCGCCAGCGGCTTGATCGACGCGCGTGCGCATCGTGGCGCGGTGGTCGCGCGGCCCTCGCTCGAGCGGCTCACCGGCATGTTCGAGGCGATGGCCGAACTGGAGGCGATGTGCGCCGGCCTCGCCGCCGAGCGGATGACGGCGGCGGAGCGCCACGCGTTGGAGGCGGTCCACGAGGAGCTGCGGGTGCTGAGCTACACCGGCAATCCCGAGCGCTTCCACGAGGTCAATGAGCGCTTCCACAACGCGATCTATGTCGGGTCGCAGAACGCCTATATCGCCGAGATCACCCTGGCGACGCGGGTGCGCGTGCAGCCGTTCCGCCGCGCCCAGTTCCGCAATCTCGGGCGTCTGGCAAAATCCCACGCCGAGCACGACCGCGTCGTCGTCGCCATCCTGCGCGGCGACAAGCTAGGTGCTGCGGCTGCGATGCGCGCCCATATCGAGCAGGTGCGCGGCGAATACGAGACCTACGCGGTGTCGGTGTAGGGCTCGCGCTTCGCGCGCCCCGGAATGACGGCAGGAAAGTCGGTTACGTCTTCGTCCGCTCCGCCATGAATGTCCGCCAGCCGCCATAGGCGGAGATATCCTTCGCGCCGGCGATCGCGGCGGGCTCCACGATGAAGCCCTTGGCCTGCCGTCCGTCGGCGAGCCGGAGCGTGCCGATCGCCATCGGCGGCGGAATCGCGGCGACGAATTTTCCGAACGCGGCCGGCGACATCGCCCATAGCTCAAGCTTGATCGTATGACCCGCACCCGCCTCGATGCGCAGCATGCCGGGTTTCGGTGGCGTGGTGTCGAGCGCGTAGAGTCTGTAGTCCGGTGCGGTGACCGTCTGTTCCAGCAGGCGCGCATCGAGCGTTGTCAGCTCGTGATTCAGCGCCATGCCGGAGAGATGCGCGCCGACCACCGCGATCGTGATTTCGTCGGCGCCGGCCGTCGCCGGGATTGCGGCGAGCGGTGGCTGCGGCACTGCCTTGGCGCCGACGGCAAGTCCGGTGTCGGCGTGGAATACGCGGCCGATGCCGGCAAGCTCCGCGTCGCGGCCCGCGGGAGCGAGCAGCGTGATGCCGAACGGCGCGCCATCAGGCCGCATCGCCGCCGGCAGCGCCAGGCCGCACAGATCGAGCAGGTTGACGAAATTGGTGTAGGTGCCGAGCCGCGAGTTGAGCTCGATCGGGTTGGCCAGCACGTCGGCGGTGGAATAGATCGTCGGGGCAGTCGGCAGCACGATGGCATCGCACTGCGCGAAGGTGCGCGCGGCAATGCGGCGCAGCGCCTGCAGGCGGTAGAGCGCGGAGAAGGTATCGGCGGCGGTCGGCCGCGCGCCGCCGATCGTGATCTCGCGTGTCACCGGATGGATCGCGTCCGGCGACGACGCCAGGAGGTCGCGGATCACGAGATAGCGCTCGGCGACCCAGGGGCCCTCATAGAGCAGCCGCGCGGTCTCGTAGAACGGCTCGAGGTCGAATTCGACGAGCTCGGCGCCGATCGTCCGCCAGCGTTTCAGTGCTTCGCCATAGGCCTTCTCGGCCTCGCGGTCGCCGAAGAAGATCAATTGGCCGCCCTTGGGAATGCCGAGCTTGAGCTTGGCCGGAAACGCCGCGAGAGCTGCCAGCGGCCGGTCGCGCGAGAACGGATCGGCCTCATCCGGCCCGGCCATCACGGCAAGCGTGGTCAATGCGTCATCGACGGTGAGCGAGAAAACCGAGATGCAGTCGAGCGTGCGGCAGGCCGGCACCAGCCCGGCGTTCGAGATCAACCCGAGGCTCGGCTTGAGGCCGACGATGTTGTTGAGCATCGCCGGCACGCGGCCGCTGCCCGCGGTGTCGGTGCCGAGCGATAGCGGTACGAGGCCCGCTGACACCGCGACCGCGGAGCCCGAGCTCGATCCGCCCGGCACGAGATCGCCGCGGACCGGATTCTTGGGAATGCCGTAGGGCGAGCGCACGCCGACCAGGCCGGTGGCGAACTGGTCGAGATTGGTCTTGCCGATGATGATGGCGCCGGCCGCGCGCAGTTTTGCCACCGCCGTGGAGTCCTTCGCCGGCACATAGGAGAACGCCGGGCAGGCGGCCGTGGTCGGCAGGCCCTTGACGTCGATATTGTCCTTCACCGCGACCGGCACGCCATAAAGCGGCAGCGTCGGGTCCGCAAGCCGCGCGGCCTCGGCCAGCGCGTCCCTCTCGTCGCGGAGGCTGATGAAGATGGCCGCATCGTCGTGCTCGCGGATGCGCTGGTAGCTGCGCGCCACCGTTTGCGACGGCGTCATGGTTCCGGCGCGGTGTGCAGCAACGATCGCGGCGACAGTTTCAGTCACGTGGTTGGCCTCGTCTCTGGCGCGGTGAGGCATCGGGTGCCCGCCGCGAGGGAATTGCAGCCTGATCGAAGCAAGCAATGTGCCATTGTGTACAATTTGCCTGCACCCGCGGCGCGACGGATTATTGCACAATATCAGTTGCTTGAAATGGCCGCTGGGTGCCGCGGAGCGCGGGTGTGAGAGACGTGATTGCCCAATTTGAGGGCAGATTTGACCAAGCCGAAATCCGGTCGATCGATCAGGTGAAGCAGGCAAGGATCTGCAACAGCCGCTCCCGGTTTTCCTTGCCGATCTTGTCGGCGACATGCCGCTCGTGCTCGGCGGCGAGCCGCTTGAATTGGGCCAGCGCGGTCTTGCCGCGCCCGGTCAGATGCAGCGCGTGGGAGCGGCGGTCGGTGGCGGAAGGGATGCGGCTGACGAAGGCGCGCTCTTCCAGACTGTCGAGCAGATGCACCAGCCGCGCGCGCTCGATCCCGAGCCGTTTCGCGACTGCCATCTGGCTCAGGCCCGGATTGGCCCCGATCACGGTCATGACCGAATATTGGGTCGGGCGGATGTCGACCGTTGCCAGCGTCTTGACGAAGTCCTGGAATATCCAGAGTTGGAAGCGCCGCACCGCATAGCCGGCGTGGCCGACCAGCGCGTCGAGGCCGATGTCATCGCCAGTGTCACCGCCATTCGCCCGGCCATTCGCCGCGCGCGCCTGGGGGCGGCGGATTGCCGCTCTTGTTCCTGCCGCCTTGCGCGACGTCTTTTGCTGGCTTGCCATGACCGTAACGCTAGCGCGCTTGAGGCGGGAGGGAAAGATTGTTGTTGACGACAACAATTGATGTCCGCAACATTATGGCCAAAGAGCCCGGCCGGGACTGCGCCGCCGCACCATGTTGCAGCGCGATCCTGATAAGATACGGGCGAGGAGGAAACCATGACGATGGCCGCCAGCGGAGACGATCCGCACCGCCTGTTCGCGACGCCTGCGATCGTTGCCGATATCAGGGATGACGGCAGCATCCTGGTCCGCTCCACCACGCCGCTGCAAGACAGCGCCCGCTGCGTCGGCGACTGGCTGGAGCACTGGGCGCGGCAGGCGCCGGATCGCATCTTCCTCGGCGAGCGCGCCAGCGCCGAAGCGCCCTGGAGCACCGTCAGCTATCGCGATGCGGTCGCCATCGTGCGGCGGGCCGCATCGTGGGTCTTGGCACAAGGGCTGAGCACGGAACGGCCGCTCGTCATCCTCGCCGACAACGGCATCGATCACGCGCTGTTCGCGCTCGCCGCCCAGCATGTCGGCGTGCCTTCGGCTGCGATCTCGCCGGCCTATTCGCTGATGTCCCGGGATTTCGACAAGCTGAAGAGTATGATTGCGCTGCTCGATCCCGGTGCGATCTATGTCGCGAGCACAAAATCGTTCGCCGCGGCGCTTGCGGCGATCGCGCCGCTGCATCGGGCGACCGTCGTCAGCGGCAATCCCGAAGATGCCGATGCGCTGGCGTTCCGCACTGTCGCGGCGACGCCTGAATCACCTGATGTCGCCACCGCCTTCGCCGCGGTGACGCCGGACACGATCGCGAAATTCCTGTTCACCTCGGGCTCGACAGGCACGCCGAAGGCCGTGATTAACACCCAGCGCATGCTGACCTCGAGCCAGCAGGCGAAGGCGCAGACCTGGACGTTCCTGGAGCAGTCCCGCGAGGCGTTGGTGATCCTCGATTGGCTGCCCTGGAGCCACACCTTCGGCGCCAACCACAATTTCAATCTGGTGCTGCGCAACGGCGGCACGCTCTATATCGACGGCGGCAAGCCGGCGCCCGGCCTGTTCGCGACCTCGCTCGCCAATCTGCGCACCGTGGTGCCGACGGTCTATTTCAACGTGCCGCGCGGCTTCGACATGCTGATCGCGGCGCTGCGCACCGACGAGGAATTGCGCCGCAAGTTCTTCGAGGGCACCAAATTCGCCTTCTATGCCGGCGCGGCGCTGCCGCAGAATCTGTGGGACGCGCTGGAGGAATTGTCGCTGCAAACCGTGGGACGACGCCTGCCGATGGTGTCGGCTTGGGGATCGACCGAAACCTCGCCGCTGGCGACTGATTGCCACTTCCTCGCAAAGCGCTCCGGCAATATCGGGGTGCCGATCCCCGGCACGGAGCTGAAACTCGTGCCCTCCGGCGACAAGCTCGAGGTCCGCGTGCGCGGGCCCAATGTCACGCCAGGTTACTGGAAGGCGCCCGAACTTACCGCCGAGGCCTTCGATGACGAGGGCTTTTACAAAATCGGCGACGCCGTCACCTTCGCCGATCCCGCCCGGCCCGATCTCGGCCTGTTCTTCGACGGCCGTGTGGCGGAGGATTTCAAGCTCAATTCCGGCACCTGGGTCAGCGTCGGCACCTTGCGCGTGGCCGGTATCGCGGCGCTGGCGCCGCTTGCGCAGGATATCGTCGTCACCGGCCACGGCCGCGACGAGGTGCGCTTCCTGGTGTTCCCGAACCTCGCCGCCTGCCGTGCGCTCGCAGGACTGCCCGAGAGCGCCGGCGCGCAGGAGGCGATCGGCCATCCGGCGGTCCGTTCCGCGATCGGGCAGGGGCTGGCACGGCTGAAGGCGCAGGGCGGCCATTCCTCCGGCCATGCCACCCGCGCGCTGCTGCTCGCTGAGCCTGCCTCGGTCGACGGCGGGGAGATCACCGACAAGGGCTACATCAACCAGCGCGCCGTGCTGACGCGCCGCAGCGCAGCGGTGGCGGTGCTCGAGGACGACGCGTCGGGTGAGCCGATAGCCTGCGCGGGCTGAGATTACTCGCTGAATTGACCGACACTTCCAGTCGCCGCATCGGAAGTATGTTCCCTCTCCCGCTTGCGGGGGAGGGCTAGGGTGGGGGCTTTCTCCGCAAATCGCATCGTGGCGAGAGCCCCCACCCAGATCGCATCTTGCGATGCGATCTGACCTCCCCCGCAAGCGGGAGAGGTAAAGGGAGCCAGCGGATACAGTCGGCAAAAAGCGGCACGTTCGCCCCCCTCGTCCGAGCCGGTTCCGCCCTGCTTCCTCTCGCCGCGCCGCACACGCTCGCGTTTTTAGTTGCCATAGCAACTAAGCTGTGCGAGTTTCCGCACCCATAGGGACAGGGCCGGTCAACGGCCATGCATTTGGGAGGACAATGTTGCGCAGCACGGCGCGAACGGCACGAATGGACAACCGGGCGAGTATCACGAGGGCCCAGGGCGTCGCCGGCGGTCCCGCCGTCCGGTCAGGTCGTGCTTTGCCCGGTCACGGCGCCGAGATTCTCATGCAGCCGGCGCAGCAGGTCGATCAGCACCTCGCGCTCGTCCTTTTTCAGGCACGACAGCAGCCGCCGCTCGCGCTCCAGCGCCGCGACGATGACTTTGTCGTGGATCGCGCGGCCGCGCGCTGTCAGGGTGATCGAATGGGTGCGGCCGTCGTCGGGCGCGGTGCGGATCGTCAGCAGGCCGCGCTTCTGCAACGCCGCGAGGTTGCGGCTGACCGGGCCCTTGTCGAAGCCGATCACCTGGCAGATCCGGGAGGCGGGAATGCCCGGCTCGATCGCCAGTTGCGAGATGATCCGCCACTCGGTGACGTTGACGCCGAAATTCTTCTGGTAAAACGCGGTGGCGCTGTTCGACAGCTTGTTGCCGATAAAGGTGATGAACGCCGGCACATAGCGATTGAGGTCCAGCAGCGGGCCATCGGTGGCATCTGCGGGATCGGCCGGTCTTGGCCGGCGGGGCTTTCGGGGGAGGGGCTGGCTGCTCATTTCTCAAATCATCGCTGCGAAACTGTTCGGGAGCAATAGACATGCGGCCCGTATTGACAAGATCAAACCTCGGGAGGTCCCGATGACTGCAACAGAAGCCGCGTCCGTCCCGCATCTCGACGTCGATCCGTTCGCGCTCGAGTTCTTCGCCGACCCGTTCCCGACCCATCAGCGGCTGCGCGAGGCCGGGCCGGTGGTCTATCTCGACAAGTGGAATGTCTACGGCGTGGCACGCTATGCCGAGGTCCATGCCGTCCTGAACGATCCCGCGACGTTCTGCTCCAGCCGCGGCGTTGGCCTCAGCGACTTCTCCAAGGAGAAGCCATGGCGGCCGCCGAGCCTGATCCTGGAGGCCGACCCGCCGGCGCACACCCGCACCCGCACCGTGTTGAGCACCGTGCTGTCGGCGACCGTGATGAAGCAGCTTCGCGGGCAATTTGCCGCCGCGGCGGAGGCCCGGGTCGATGTGCTGCTGGAGAAGCGCCGTTTCGACGCGATCGAGGACCTCGCGGAAGCCTATCCGCTGTCGATCTTCCCGGACGCGCTGGGCTTGCGGCCGGAGGGCCGTGAGCATCTGCTGCCCTACGCAAGCCTGGTGTTCAACGCCTTCGGGCCGCCGAACGAACTGCGCAAGCAGGCGATCGAGCGCTCCGCGCCGCACCAGAGCTACATCGCCGAGCAGTGTCAGCGCGACAATCTCACCCCAGGCGGCATCGGCGCCTGTATCCACGCCCACGTCGATAGCGGCGCCATTACCGCGACCGAGGCGCCGCTGCTGGTGCGCTCGCTGCTCTCGGCCGGTCTCGACACCACCGTCAACGGCATCGGCGCCGCCGTCTACTGCCTCGCCCGCTTCCCCGACCAGTTCGAGAGGTTGCGCAGTGATCCGACGCTGGCGCGCAACGCATTCGAGGAAGCCGTGCGGTTCGAAAGTCCGGTCCAGACTTTCTTCCGCACCACGACCCGCGACGTCGAGCTCAGCGGGGCCACCATTCCCGAAGGCGAGAAGGTGCTGATGTTCCTGGCCGCGGCCAATCGTGATCCGCGCCGCTGGGAAGCGCCCGACAGCTACGACATCACGCGCCGGACGTCGGGCCATGTCGGCTACGGCTCGGGCATCCATATGTGCGTCGGCCAGCTCGTCGCCCGCCTTGAGGGCGAAGTGATGATGGCGGCGCTGGCGCGTCGTGTCGCCAGGATCGAAATATCAGGCGAGCCGAAGCGGCTTTTCAACAACACGCTACGCGGGCTGAGCAGCCTGCCGGTCGAGATCACGCCGGCCTGACGAGACGCTCAATACCGCCAAAAGGTTGGTTGAGCAAACATGGGAGGGGATACGATGAGGGGCTTCGGGTTTGGGCGATTGAGGATTGGACGATTTAGGATTGGACTTACGCTGGCGTTGGCCTGCGCCGCCGGCAGCGCACGTGCGGAGATATCCGACAATGTCGTGCGCGTCGGCGTGCTCAACGACATTTCGGGCATCTTCCAGGACACCAACGGCATGGGCTCGGTGGAAGCCGCGCGCATGGCGGCGGAGGATTTCAATGGCGGCGGCAAGGGCATCAAGGTCGAGATCGTCTATGCCGATCACCAGAACAAGGCCGACGTCGGCTCTGCGATCGCGCGCAAATGGCTCGATGTCGAAGGCGTCGATGCCATCGTCGACGTGCCGAACTCGGCGGTCGGGCTCGCCATCAACACCGTGCTGCGCGACTCGAGGATGACGTTCCTGGCGTCGTCGACCGCAAGCTCGGACCTCACGGGCAAGGCCTGCTCGCCGAACACCATTCAATGGGTCAACGACGCCTGGGCGACCGGCAACACCACCGCGGCCGCGATGATGCAGCGTGGCGGCAAGGACTGGTACTTCGTGACCGTCGACTACGCGCTCGGCAAAGGCATTGAAGCCGAGGCGACCAACTACATCGAGAAGCACGGCGGCAAGGTGCTGGGATCGAGCAAGCATCCGCTCGGCACGTCGGATTTCGCCTCCTTCCTGCTGCAGGCGCAGAACTCGAAAGCAAAGGTGATCGGCCTCGCCAATGCCGGCGGCGACACCATCAACGCAGTGAAGCAGGCGGCCGAGTTCGGAATCCAGGAGGGCGGCCAGACCATGGTGGCGTTCCTGCTGTTCGTCAACGACGTCCACGGCATGGGCCTGAAGGTCGCGCAGGGCCTGCAACTGCTCGAAGCCTTCTACTGGGATATGAACGACGACACCCGCGCGTTCGCGAAACGCTTCGCCGCGCGGCCCGGCATGAACGGCAAGATGCCGAGCGGCAACCAGGCCGGCGTATACGCCTCGACGCTCGCCTATCTCAACGCCGTCGCCGCCACCGGCAGCGACGACGCCAAGGTCGTGGTGCCGCAGATGAAGACCTTCAAGGGCAAGGACAAGCTGTTCGGCGACACCACGATCCGCCAGGACGGCCGCGTCATCCACCCGATGTATCTGTTCGAGGTGAAGAAGCCGGAGGAGTCGAAGTACCCCTACGACTATTACAAGCTGATCGCGACTATCCCGGCCGAGCAGGCGTTCCGGCCGATCGCCGATGGCGGGTGCTCGCTGGTGAAGTGAGGTTGCCGCCGGGGACACGACCGCATCCTCCCCTGGAGGGGGAGGATCGGTTCGCATGAGAATGCGAACCGAGGTGGGGTGAAGGTCCCTCCAGTCGAACAGTGCCCGCGTTGAGAGATCACCCCACCCCGGATCGCACCTCGCTTCGCTCGTTGTGATCCGACCCTCCCCCTCCAGGGGAGGGTGAGGGGTTCTCTCCATGCGGCGTACCGGGTGGAGGGACCGCAACCCCTCACCCGGATCGCATTTCGCTCGGCTTCATGCGATCCGGCCTCTCCCACAAGGGGACAGGCGGACCGAATGTGCCGCGCGGTGTTCGCGACTAACTACGCAGCCTTCGCCGCTCCATCACCGGCCTTCACCCGCCCCAGCATCTCGGCCGCCGTCATCACATGCGCGGTTGAGAACGCGAGGATCGTGAGCGTGGCGCGATGCACCTCTTCGGCGGATAGGGCGCCCTGGCCGACATCGGGATAGTCGAACGTGCCCGTCGCGTCCGACAGGAAGACGACCTTGTAGTTGTGGAACATGGCGTCGCGCGCGGTGGCGTGGCAGCAGTTCTCGGTGGTCGTTCCCGAGATGATCACCGTCGTGATGCCCCATTCGCGCAGGATGAGGTCGAGGTCGGTGGCGAAGAATGCGCTGTAGCGGTGCTTCTTGATGATGTGCTCGCCCGGTGCGGGTGCAAGATCGTTGAAGATCTCGACACCATCGGTGCCGTCGACCAGCGACGAGCGGTCGGCAATCGGCGAGTAGAGATCGTCATAGAGCCCCATATCGCTGCCGTCGCGGCGATGCACATGCGCGGTGTAGATGACGCGGATGCCCTTGTCGCGGCAGGCCTTCAGCGTCTGCGCCAGCCGCGGCACCATGGCGGCGGCCTGCGCCGACCGCAGCTTGGCGCCCTCGGCCACGAAATCGTTCTGCATGTCGACAACGATCATGACGGTTCGCGCCGGGTCGATGATGTCGCATTGGTAGCCCATGTGGTGTCTCCTCTCCTGAAGGGAGACCTTTTCTACATCCGCGGCGGCAGTCGTTCTTGGCTGCGCCGGCCAGTTGCTGGACTCTGCTTGCCAGAAGCGGGTGCCGGACGCAGAATATCCCGCTGCCGGGTTGAGCGGAGCAAGGTCCGATGCAGATCTCAGATCACACGATCGTCGCGCAAACGCTGGTTGCGCCGGGTGACAGCTTTGACCGTTGGCATCACGTCACCTGCCGCGAATTCTCGCTGACCGAATGCCGCCGCGTCGCGGACGAGGCGTTCCAGGCATCGATCTCGATCCGGAATTTCGGTCCGCTTGCGATCAATGACATCTGGTCGTCGACCGCAGCCGCCGACCGCATCCGGGTGATGCGCAGCGCGAGCGACGTCCGCCGCGACCCGCGCGACTATTTCATGCTGTGGCTGACGTTGCGCGGCGAGGTCAGCTTCGCACAGGGCGGCCGCGAGGTGCGGATGCGCCGCGGCGATCTCATGCTCCATGACCAGGCGCAGCCGTTCACGCTCGAATTCGCCCCGAGCGCGCGTTCGATCATGGTGTCGATCCCGCGGCCGCTGCTGCTCGCGCGCCTGCCGGATGCGCAGCGGCTGACGGCACGACGGGTCGGCAACGCGTCAAAAGTGGGCGCGCTGGCGGGATCGTTGATCCGCCGGCTGATGCGGCTCGATGACGGGGCCGGGCCTGCTGCGATAAGGCTTGGCGCCTCAATGCTCGATATTTTCGCGACCACGCTCCAGACCGAGCTGACGGACGATGTGCCGCAGCGCGGCGATGACCGGCTGGCACGGGTTAAGGCCCATATCCTCGCCAATCTCGACGATCCCGAGCTCGATCTCGATGCGATCGCCACGGCGCAGAGCATCGCGCCGCGCACGCTGAACCGCCTGTTCGCGCGCGAAGGCACCACGCCGATCCGCTGGCTGTGGCAGCAGCGCCTCGCCGGCGCCTACCAGGCGCTCGCCGAACGGCGGTTCGGCAGCGTCACCGATGTCGCGCTCAGCTTCGGCTTCAGCGACATCTCGCATTTCAGCCGCGCCTTCAAGGCCGCGTTCGGCCGCTCGCCGCATCAAGTGATGGGGTGAGCGATTGTATCGGCCAACAACGCCTACTGCGCGACCTTGCTGCTGCCTTGCGTGATCAGCCGTGCGGCACGCTGGTCGCGGGTGTGGATCCAGAGCCAGTTCATCGCCACCGCAATCCGATGGCGCACGCCGATCAGGAAGTAGATGTGGGCAAGGCCCCAAATCCACCATGCCAGTGAGCCGCGCAGCTTCAGCCAGCCGAAATCGATCACCGCCTTCTTCTTGCCGATCTGGGCGAGGCTGCCGGCATGCTTGTAGCGGAACGGCGGCAGCGTCTTGCCGTTGAGCCGCGCCTTGATCAGCGCGGCGACGTAGCGTCCCTCCTGCTTGGCGGCCGGCGCGATGCCGGGCACTGGATTGCCGTCCGGTCCCTTGATGGTGACGGTGTCGCCGACCGCGAAGATGTCGGGATGGCCCGGCACGGTGAGATCGGGCTCTACCTGCAGCCGATGGGCGCGATCGGCCGGCGCGTTCAGCCACTCTGCCGCGCGCGAGGCGCGCACGCCGGCGGCCCAGACGATGGTGCGCGCCTCCAGCCTCTTGCCGCCGAACACGACGCCGTCGGCCGAGCATTCGGTGACCGGCTCGCCCAACATCACCTCGACGCCGAGTTTTTCCAGTGACGCTTGTGCGTAGGCCGAGAGATCGTCGGGAAATCCTGCCAGCACGCGCGAGCCGGCCTCGATCAGCACCACGCGCGCCTTGCGCGTGTCGATGTGACGGAAGTCTTGCGGCAGCGTGTCCTTGGCGAGGTCGGCGATGGTGCCGGCCATCTCGACGCCGGTCGGGCCCGCGCCAATCACGACAAAGGTGAGCAGCGCGGCGCGCGCGTCCGGATCGGTCTCGCGCTCGGCGCGCTCGAAGGCGACCAGGATACGCCGCCGCAGCGTCGTTGCGTCCTCCAGCGTCTTCAGGCCGGGCGCGAACGGCTCCCATTCGTCATGGCCGAAATAGGCGTGGCGCGCGCCGGTGGCGAGGATCAGCGTGTCGTAGGGAATGCTGCCGCCATCATCGAGCTGCACGGTCTTTGCTGCTGCGTCGACACCACAGACATTTGCGAACAGCGTTGTCACTTCCGGCCGGTCGCGCAGCAGATAGCGGATCGGCCAGGCGATCTCGCTGGTGGCGAGGGAAGCAGTCGCGACCTGGTAGAGCAGCGGCTGGAACAGATGGTGGTTGCGGCGATCGATCAGCGTGATCTCGACCGGCGCGCCTGCGAGACCGAAGGCGGCTTCCAGCCCGCCGAAGCCGGCACCGACGATCACCACGCGATGAGGTTTGGCCGGCGCTTGCGTCATCTGATGTCGCCCTCGGTTTCGAACGGCTTCGTCGTTTGATTATGTAGTCATTCGCAGCCTCATTCCAACACGAAATGCCCGATCACCCGATAGCGAAACCCAATCGCCGTGCGGCTCACGCATCCTGCGGCACGGTTGCGGTGACCGCTTGTCGCCGCATCGGCAGGAACAGTCCCGCCACCGCGCCGGCGAATGACAGCGTTGCCGC
This sequence comes from uncultured Bradyrhizobium sp., assembly GCF_947648125.1. GTDB lineage: Bacteria > Pseudomonadota > Alphaproteobacteria > Rhizobiales > Xanthobacteraceae > Bradyrhizobium. The sequence goes on from NZ_CANSMR010000007.1 coordinate 192,594, forward strand.
AAGGCTCATCGCCGCAGCAAATCCACTGCTGAAATGTCCGGACGAATCGGCTGTGCCATGGGCGGTGAAGCTCGCAACCAGCGCCGCGATGCCGAACATCCCGCCGAGGAAGCGGCCCATGTTGAACACGCCCGACGCCTTGCCCATCTCGCTGACCGCCACCGCGCTCAGCACCGCGTTCTGCGCGGCCGGCATCGCCATCGAGACGCCGACGCCGGCGAGCACCAGCGGCACGACGAGCGCAGAATAGGGCACCGTGGGGCTCACGATCTCGCTGATCCAGCCGAGACCAATCGCTTGCATCAGGAGGCCTGTGACGACAAGCGTTCGCTCGCCGAATCGGTTGACCACGGCGCCGGCGATCGGCGCCGTGACGAACAGCGTCGCCGTCCACGGCAACAGGCGCAGCCCGGCGCCGAAGGCGTCGAAGCCGAGCGCGATCTGCAGGAACTGCGGCAGCAGGAACAGCACGCCATACATCGCGGCATAGAACAGCACGCTTGCGACGATGCCGGCCGCGAACGGTCTGGCTGCGAACAGCCGCATCGGCACCATCGGGCTCGTCGCACGCAGCTCCCACAGCACGAACATCGCTGCCAGCGCGCCGCCGGCGATCAGCGCGCCCGTCACTTCCGCGCTGGCCCATCCGACGCCATTGCCGCGCAACAGGCCCCAGACCAGTGCCAGCGCCGCGAGCGCGACCAGCGACAGACCGGTGATGTCGAGCGGCGCCGTCGGGCCAAAACTTTCGCGCAGGCGCGCCAGCACGAGGGCGATCGCAATCAGGCCGATCGGCAGGTTGATCCAGAAGATCCAGCGCCAGCCGAGATGTTCGGTGATGAAGCCGCCGATCGCGGGGCCGATGATCAGCGCGCATCCGGTGATGCCGCTGAAAATGCCGAGCGCGCGGGCGCGTTCCTCGCGGCCGAAGGCGCCGCTCAGGATCGCCATCGCCAGTGGCATCACCAGCGCCGCGCCTGCGCCTTGCAGGGCGCGCGCGGCGATCAATGCCGCGGCGTCGCCCGCCAATGCGCAGGCCGCGGAGGCCACGACGAACAGGCCGATCCCGGCTGCGAACATCCTGCGCCGCCCGAAGCGGTCGCCGAGCGCCGCGCCGGTCAGCAGCAACACCGCGAAGGTCAGATTGAAAGCGTTAACGGTCCATTGCAGGGTCTCGACCCGGCTGCCGAAATCGGCGCGGATGGTGGCGAAGGCCGTGGTCATGATCATGGCGTCCAGCGCCATCATGAAGGATGCCAGCGCGGTGAGGCCGAGCACCCAGCGCTGTTCGGCGCGCTGCTGTGAGGTTTGCATCGTCGTTCTCCGTTGGTCCGCCGCAGGCTTGCGGCGCGCTCCGCAGGCCAGGACGAACCGGGATGGGCAAAGGATGCGGCGAAGAACTATTTTTGAATTTTTTTTGCCGGACCGCATCCTTTGGCCGTCCGCAAACGTCCTTGGGTCTGACACGGCCGGTTCAGGCCGAAAAACCGAGGCCAAGGAGGCTGCAATGAGACGGACCCTGATCAGGTACAAGGCCAAGCCGGAGATGGCGGAGAAGAATGCCGCGCTGGTGGCGGCGGTGTTCGCCGAGCTGAAGGCGGCAAACCCGGATGGCGTGCGCTATTTGACCCTGCGGCTGGACGACGACACCTTCATCCATATGGTCGAAACCGCCGCCGACGACGGTTCGAGCCCGATCCCGAAGCTAGCGGCTTTCCAGGCATTCCAGGACGGCATCCGCGATCGTTGCGCCGAGCCGCCGTTGGTTCGCAGTGCTGTGATTGTCGGAAACTATCGTATGCTGGATGAGCCGTGAACCGAGCGAACCGATCTGGCGGAGCCATCATGACGTCATCACCCCAGGCGCCGACCGCGACCGATGTCGACGCGCTGCTGGCAGCGATGCGGCCCAGGCTGCATCGCTATTGTGCCCGCATGGTCGGTTCGGTCATCGACGGCGAGGATGTGCTGCAGGACGCGTTGATCAAGGCGATGGAAGCCTTCGTGTCCGCAGCCCCGATCCAGCATCCGGAAGCCTGGTTGTTCCGGATCGCGCACAATACGGCGCTCGATTTCCTCAGGCGGCGCAACCGCCAGGACGCGCTCCACGCGCCAGAGGAGGTGGACATGATGGCCGGAGAGCTTGACGACGTCAGCCGCCGCGAGATCGCTGCAAGCAGCCTGCGCACCTTCATGCGGCTGCCGGTGGCGCAGCGCTCCAGCGTGATCCTGATGGACGTGCTCGGCTGTTCGCTGCAGGAGGTCTGCGGCATCATGGATTTCAGCCTGCCCGCGGTGAAGGCCGCGCTGCACCGCGGACGTACGCAACTGCGCGCGTTCGCCCGCGAGCCGGACGATGCGCCGCGGCCCGGCCTGTCGCCGGCCGATCGCAACAGGCTGAATGCCTATGTCGGCCGCTTCAACGCCCGCGACTTCGATGCCATCCGCGCCATGATCGCCGACGACGTCAGGCTCGAGCTCGTCAACCGGACGCGGCTGAACGGCAAGGCCGAGGTGTCACGCTACTTCGGCAATTATGCGAAGATCGACGACTGGCACCTGGTGACCGGACAGGTCGAGGGACGTCCCGCGATCCTGGTGTTCGATCCGAACGCTCTGGGCGGGCCGCCGCGATCGTTCATGCTGCTCGACTGGTCCGCCGACAAGGTCGCGACGATCAGGGATTTTCGCCACGCGGCCTATGCGATCGACGGCGCCGAATGGACGGTGGATCAGGGGTGACCGCCTATCAGCGTGTGGCGCACTGATCGCGCCACAAACTCCGTGTCGTCCCGGACAAGCGAAGCGCGATCCGGGACCCATAACCACGAATGGTCATTGGTTTGCGATGCTGGGGCAGCGGCTGGCTTCGACAACACAAGGCGGTGGTTATGGGTCCCTGCTTTCGCAGGGACGACGGTGGCTAGCGCGTCTTGCCGCCGAATTCGCCGTTGGCGACGCGCGCGATGCGGCTGGTGGGCGTGGTCGGTGCACTGCTCCTGCTCCAGAAGCCATCCGATCCGCCGCTGGTATCGCGCGGCCGCGCCGGCGGTTCATCGTCGGCATAGCCGCTCGGCCAGAACAGGAGGGCGAGTGTCAGCCCGAAATTGACGAAGGCGCCAACGGCAGTTGCGTGATGCCTGGTGCCGATCGCCCACGCCGGAAACTTCTGGGCGATCAACCCGTCGATGATCGTGAACGCGACCCAGCCCACGACCACCACGACCGGATCCCATCCGATGTCGCGGATGCGCATGCAGTGGAGCGTGAACGAGGCCACAATGAAGATGCCGGCGACTGCGAGCACGGGCCAGCCCAGTTGCTCCATTGTCAGCGGCGCGCCGTAACGGACCTGTTGATAGGCTTGGCTCGCAATCCCCATGCACATCACCGTCACCGCGATGCCAAGGGCAACCGAGGCGAGGAAATAATGCAACCGGCCGATCCGGGCGTTCAAGCCGAATAGAAATCCCAACATGTGACGCACCCCTTTGGCGGCAGCGTCGCGCGGCGATACTTTCCGGACCATGAAGCCCGCAGCACCTTGCCGGCCTGTGGTTTCCGGGTGCTTTACCGGATCGTTAAAGCCTGCGGCTGTGGGCGGGGGCTGGTCGTTGGAAGAGTGTCGGGCCCTGCGACAATCGTTGCCTACGCAACCGGCATTATATTTCTTGCCATCGTCGATTTGGACGAATTATGATGCACGGTGCTGGGGTATGCGCCGAAGGTTCTAATCGAGGGCCATCGGTTCGTGCTTGCTGCACACTTGCGATATCGCGCACAAAACACGTCACAGAACGACGCGCGCAAAGCGTGACCCCCGGGCCCTCGTGATCAAGCCTGGCGGGATCTTTGGTTGAGGAGGGGAGTGAATATGAAAAAGGCATTCTGGCTGGCAGGCGCCATGGCTCTGGCGCTCGCGCAGCCCGCGACGGCGGCTGACAGCGTCAAGATCGGCTTTGTCTCGACCTTCAGCGGTCCGACCGCCGTGATCGGCAACGACATGCGTAATTCGTTCGAGCTCGCGCTCGACCACCTTGGCCGCAAGATCGACGGCAAGCCGGTCGAGGTGATCTACGAGGACGACCAGCAGAAGCCTGATGTGGGCAAGCAGAAGACCGAGAAGCTGGTGCAGTCCGACAAGGTCGACTTTATCGTCGGCTACATCTGGTCGAACGTGCTGCTGGCGTCGCTGAAGACCGCGGTCGATTCGAAAACCTTCCTGATCTCGGCCAACGCCGGTCCGTCGCAGCTCGCCGGCGAACTGTGCTCGCCTTACGTGTTCTCAACTTCCTGGCAGAACGACCAGACGCCCGCCGCGATGGGCCTCTACATGAACCAGAAGGGCGTCAAGTCGGTGTTCCTGATCGGCCCGAACTATGCCGCCGGCAAGGACATGCTCGCGGGCGTGAAGAGCACCTTCAAGGGCGAGGTGGTCGGCGAGGAATACACGGTGTGGCCGAGCCAGCTCGACTTCTCCGCCGAGCTGACCAAGGCGCGCAACTCCAAGGCCGAGTCGATCTTCGTGTTCTATCCCGGCGCCGCCGGCGTCCAGTTCCTGAACCAGTACGCCCAGGCCGGCATCAAGGCGCAGATCCCGCTCTATACCGCCTTCACGGTCGACGAATTGTCGCTGCCGCTGCAGAAGGACAACGCGATTGGCATTCCCGGCGCGCAGGAATGGGTCAACGACCTGCCGAACGCCGAGAACAAGAAGTTCGTCGAGGACTATCGCAAGAAGTATCCCGGCCTGCGCCCGACCTATTACGGCGCCCAGGCCTATGACGCCGCCCAGCTGATCAACAGCGCCGTCGTCGCGGTGAAGGGCGACCTCACCAAGAAGGACGCGATGAAAGCGGAGATGGAGAAGGCCAACTTCAAGTCGCTGCGCGGCCCGTTCAAGTACGGCAACAACCACATCCCGATCCAGAACTTCTATCTTCAGGACGTGGTCAAGGACGCCGACGGCCAGCTCTCGCTGAAGACGGTCGCGACCATCGTCAAGGACGACCAGGATAAATTCCACGACAAGTGTTCGATGAAGTGAGCGGCCAATCTTGGCCTGCGGCTTGCTTTCGCCTTACCTCGCCCCGCTCTTGCGGGGAGAGGTCGGCGCGTAGCGCCGGGTGAGGGACTTTTCCCGCGAGTTCGACTCGTGGAGGCAGCCCCTCACCCCAAACTTCTCCCCGCAAGAGCGGGGCGAGGGAGAACACGCAGCGAGCAATGCGGCGGTGGGCATGCACTGCCGCTGTTTTTTTAGGGATGATGTAGCCTCACGATGTATCTCGTCGTCGAACAACTGCTGAACGGCCTGCAATTCGGCCTGCTGCTGTTCCTGCTGGCAGCCGGACTGACGCTGGTGTTCGGCATCATGGATTTCGTCAATCTGGCGCACGGCTCGCTCTACATGATGGGCGCCTATTTCGCGGCGACCTTCGTGGCCTGGACCGGCAGCTTCGTCCTCGGCGCGCTGCTGGCGCTGGGCGCCACGCTGCTGCTCGGAATCGTGCTGGAATATGTCGCGCTCAGGCATCTCTACGGCCGCGACCATCTCGACCAGGTGCTGGCGACCTTCGGCCTGATCCTGTTCTTCAACGACGCCGTCCGGCTGATCTGGGGCCCGGCCGGGCTCGCGCTGCCGCTGCCGGCCTGGCTCACCGTGCCGGTGCAGATCATTCCCGGGGTGTACTATCCGGCCTACCGGCTGATGATCATCGTGGTCGCGCTGGCGGTTGCTGCGATGCTCTATCTCGTCGTGATGCGCACCCGCGTCGGCATGCTGATCCGCGCCGGCGCCTCCAACCGCGAGATGATCGGGGCGCTCGGCATCAACATCAAGCTGCTGTTCACGCTGGTGTTCGGTCTCGGCGCCGCGCTCGCCGGTCTCGCCGGGCTGATGCAGGCGCCGATCCTCACCGTGCAGATCGGCATGGGCGAGAACATTCTCATCCTGGCCTTCGTCATCATCGTGATCGGCGGCATCGGCTCGATCCGCGGTGCCTTCATGGCCGCGATCTTCGTCGGCATCATCGACACGATGGGCCGCGCCTTCCTGCCCGATTTGCTGCGCAAGGTGCTGAGCGGGGCGGCGGCCTCGACCGCGGCGCCGGCGCTGTCCTCGATGCTGATCTATCTCCTGATGGCGATCATCCTTGTGCTGCGGCCCGAGGGGCTGTTCCCGGCGGCCAAACGATGATGCCGAAGCTCAACGTCTCCAATGCCATTGCGGCGCTGCTATGCGCCGCGCTGGTCCTGCTGCCGGTCTATTCGGCGGTGACGGGCAATATCTTCATCCTCACGCTGTTCACCCGCATCGCGATCTATGCGCTGGCCGCCGCGAGCCTCAACCTGATCATGGGCTATGGCGGCATGATGAGCTTCGGCCATGCCGCCTATCTCGGGATCGGCGGCTACGCCGTCGGCATCCTCGCCGCCGAGGGCATCGGCTCCGGCTTCATCCAGTGGCCGGTGGCGCTCGCGGTCTCGGCGCTGTTTGCGCTCTTGATCGGCGCGCTCAGCTTACGCACCCGCGGCGTATATTTCATCATGATCACGCTGGCCTTTGCGCAGATGGCCTATTACGTCGCCTCCGCTTTGTCGCGCTATGGCGGCGATGACGGGCTCACCGTCTACAAGCGCAGCGATTTCGCCGGCCTGATCAATCTGTCCGACCGTACGCAGTTCTATTATCTCTGCCTCGGCTGCCTGTTCGGCGGCCTCTATCTGATCTGGCGCATCGTTAATTCGCGCTTCGGCCTCGTGGTGCAGGGCGTCCGCTCCAACGAGCAGCGCATGCAGGCGATCGGCTTCCATGCCAACCGCTATCGCCTGGTCTGTTTCGTCATATCAGGCACGATCTGCGGCCTGGCCGGTGCGCTGCTTGCCAACAACACCGACTTCGTCAGCCCCGCCGTGATGTACTGGACCCGCTCCGGCGACCTGATGGTGATGGTGATCCTCGGCGGCATGGGCTCGCTGTTCGGGCCCGTCGTCGGTGCGATCGTCTATCTCCTGCTCGAGGAGCTGCTGTCGCAGTTCACCGAATATTCGGGACTGATCCTCGGCCCAGTGCTGCTGTTGATCGTGCTGTTCGCGCGCGGCGGCATCATGGGCCTGCTCGGGAGGATGCGCCGTGGTTGATCCCTTGCCAAATCCCTTGCTGCGCGTTGACAATCTGGTGCGCCGCTATGGCGGTATCACCGCGACCGACAACCTCTCGATGGAGGTCATTCCGGGCGAGCTGCACGCCATCATCGGCCCCAACGGCGCCGGCAAGACCACGCTGATCAGCCAGCTCACGGGGCAGGTGATGCCGAATTCCGGCACCATCTACTTCGCAGGCCGCGATGTTACGCACCTGCCGTCCTACAAGCGCAGCCGGCTTGGGTTGGCGCGCTCGTTCCAGATCACCTCGCTGCTGAAGGACTTTTCCGCGATCGACAATGTCGTGCTCGCCGCGCAAGCGCATGACGGCCACTCGTTCCGCTTCTGGGGCAATGCGCGCAAGGAGAGGCATCTGCGCGACACCGCCCGCGCAGCGCTGGAGCGCGTCGGCCTCGGCAAGCGCGCCGATGTCGTGGTCTCGCAATTGAGCCACGGCGAGCAGCGCGAGCTCGAGCTCGCGGTCGCGCTCGCCACCAAGCCGCAGCTGCTGCTGCTTGACGAGCCGATGGCCGGGCTCGGCGTCACCGAATCCGCGCGGATGGTCGCGCTGCTGAAGGAGCTGCGCAAGGAAGTCACCATCGTGCTGGTCGAGCACGACATGGAGGCTGTGTTCGCGCTGGCCGACCGCATCACCGTGCTGGTCTATGGCCGGGTCATCGCCTGCGATGTGCCGGACGCGATCCGCAAGGACGAAGAGGTCAGGCGCGCCTATCTCGGCGATCAGCATGCGGTGACGCGCCATGGCTGACATCAAAGCCTCCGATACCTTGCTCGAAGTCGACGCGATCGAGACTTGCTACGGGTTGAGCCAGGTGCTGTTCGGCCTGTCCTTGCAGATCAAGTCGGGCGAGATGGTCGCGCTGATGGGCCGCAACGGCATGGGCAAGACCACGACCATCCGCTCGATCATGGGCCTGACGCCCGCGCGATCAGGCGCGATCCGCTTCGCCGGCGAGGCGGTGCGCGGCCTGCCGTCGTACAGGATCGCAAAGCTCGGCATCGGCCTCGTGCCGGAAGGACGCCAGATCTTTCCGAACCTGACAGTGCGCGAAAATCTCGTCGCTGCGTCCGGCAATCGGCTGGGCGCCTCCGATCCCTGGACGATCGACAAGATCCATGCGCTGTTCCCGCGGCTCGCCGAACGCACCAGCAATATGGGCGTCACGCTGTCCGGCGGCGAGCAGCAGATGCTCGCGATCGGCCGCGCGCTGATGACCAACCCGAAGCTCCTGATCCTCGACGAGGCCACCGAAGGCCTCGCGCCGTTGATCCGCGACGAGATCTGGAGCTGCCTGTCGATGCTGAAGGGACGCGGGCAGTCGGTGCTGGTCATCGACAAGAACGTCGGAAACCTCACCCGCATCGCCGACCGCCACTACATCATCGAGCGCGGCAAGACGGTGTGGAGCGGCACCAGCGAGCAGCTGATCGCCGAGCCGGATTTGCAGCACAAGTATCTCGGGATTTGATTTAAGGACCCCGCTCTCGCACCCTACTCGACGTCGTCCCGGCGAAGGCCGGGACCCATTACCACCGCCGTATGTGGGTCTAGCAAGCCGGGGCCACAGCGAGACAAATACAACACCCTGTGGTTATGGGTCCCGGCCTTCGCCGGGACGACGAGAGAAGCGGGATCAAAACATCTCGAAATATTCGCGCTGCTCCCAGTCCGACACTTCGGCCTGGAAACGTTCGATCTCCGCGTTCTTGATGAAGACGTAGTAATCGACGAATTCCGGTCCAAGCGCCTGACGGAAGAACGGATCGTCGTTCAGCGCGAACACCGCCTCGCGCAGTGACTTCGGCAAGAGTGCAGCCTTGGTCTCGTAGGGCGTGTCGGCGGATGGGCCGGGATCGAGCTTGCGGTCGACGCCGTCGAGGCCGGAAAGAATTTGCGAGGCCATGTAGAGATAGGGATTGGCGGCGGGCTCGCCGATCCGGTTCTCCAGCCGCGTTGCCGGATCGCCCGCGCCGCCGAGCACGCGGATCATCACGCCGCGGTTGTCGCGGCCCCAGATCGCGCGATCCGGCGCCAGCGAATAGGAACGGTAGCGCTTGTAGCCGTTGATGGTCGGCGTCGTGAACACGGTCGAGGCCCGTGCGTGCTCGATCAGGCCGGCCAGCCAGGCGCGGCCGAGCGGGCTCAGCGGCTCGCCGGTTTCCTTGGCCATGAAGACGTTCTCGCCGCCCGCGCGTGACACCAGTGATTGATGCAGGTGCCAGCCGCTCGCGAACACGTTCGGCAGCTTCGGCCGGCACATGAAGGTCGCGTGATAGCCGTGGCGGCGCGCGATCTGCTTCACCGCCGAACGAAACAGCACCATGATGTCGGCGGGCGCTAGCCCCACAGTGGGCGCGAAGGTGAATTCGCACTGGCTCGGGCCGAACTCGACCTCGACCGTGCGCAACGGCAGGTCGAGCGCGATGATGTCGCGGCGGATGATCTCGAGCGCCGGCTCCATCTGATCGTAGCGCTGCTCGGTGAGATACTGATAGCCGTGCGACAGCAGGCTGACCGACGGCGGCCGGCCGGGCTGGCCGGCATCCTCCGGCGCCATATGGGCGTCGTCGAGCTTGAACAGATGGAATTCGACCTCGAGGCCGGCGACGAAATCGTAGCCGCGGCTTCCGAGCTGATCGAGCACCTTGCGATAGAGGTTGCGGGTCGCGAACGGCACCGGCCGTCCGTCGCTGAAATAGAGGTCGCAGAGCAGCCAGCCGGTGTTCTCCGCCCAGGGCAGCACGCGGAACGTGGTGGGGTCGGCGACCATCAGTACGTCGGCCGCGCCCTCCATCTCCTTCATGCCGAAGCCGCCGCCTGATGTGAACACCGGAAACACCGTCTTATGCGAGGTGTCCTTGGCGAGCATCGTCGTGGTGATGGAGCAGCCGCCCTCCAGCGAGCGCACCGCTTCGCTTGCGATCAGCGTCTTGCCGCGCAGGATGCCGTGCTGGTCGGGGAATGACAGCCGGACGACTTCGAGGTTCTTCTCCTCGACGATGCGGCGGAGGCGTTGTGCGGCCTCCTTCTGCTCGTCCGACCACAGGCCGTGACGTTCGACGAAACTCACGGCGTCACTCCTTTGTCTCGGCAATCGTCATTGCGAGCGAAGCGAAGCAATCCATCTTTCGGCATACGCTGGAACATGGATTGCTTCGTCGCTTCGCTCCTCGCAATGACGGCAAGTATCGGACACATAGCTATTCCGCCGCCGTCAGGTGATGCACCTTGCCGGCGATCTCGCGCGGAACGGGAGCGGCCCACGGCGCGCCGCGGCGGCGCTTGACGTCGACCTCCATCCAGTAGAGCTCCCAACCCAGCGTCGGCCCGATGCCGTCCATCGTCGCCGGGCCCTGGATGCTGCGCGCGGAGGCCTCGTCAAGGAACAGCATCGGCTTCTCTCCGCCGCCGACCTTCTCGATCTCCTGCCGCAGCAGGCGGCGATATTGCACGATCGCCTTGTCGCTCTGGCCGAGATGCTCGTTGGTGCGGTCCTGGATCGCCCCCATCGATTCTACCGCCCACTGGTCGTGGACGTTGATGTCGCTGCCCATGCCGGTATAGGTCTCGGTCGCCTGCTCGTGCGGATCGAAGCCGTAATCGTTGCTGCGGTTCTTGCGCGATTTGTAGTCGGGCAGCGTATACAGCTCGAGCCGCTGGTCGCGCATCTTCTGTTTGTCGACCGGCGCCGCGTAGCTGGTGAAGATCGCGTACCAGTAGCAGTTCTCGTCATCGACCGGCACGTGCCACTGCGTGATCGTCATCTCGGTCGACATCGGGATCACGAAGCCGTGCGGGAACAGCTGGTTGGTGACGCGCACATGGGTGCGCTCCTCGTCGAGCTCGCGCAGCGCGATCAGGCGCAGGCCGTATTCGGTGTGCTCGACATTGATGATCGGCCGATCATATTCGCGCAGGATCTTGGTCATCGGCATGTCGCTGCCGGCGGACGCGCCGCGGAACTGCTTGCCGTAGGCCGCGGAGGTGTCCTCGTCCTCGAAGAAGCGATGCAGAAAGGAGGCGTGCGCCGGGTCGATGCCGACCTCGAGCGCCTGCAGCCAGTTGCAGTTCATGTGGCCCTTGAACGCGAACGTATGGCTGCCGGGTGCGACGAAGCAGTCGAGCTCCGGAAAGGCCGGCGGGACGCCTTCGCCGAGCCAGGCCCACAGGATGCCGCTCTTCTCCACCACCGGATAGGAGCGTTGCTTGATGCCCTTGCAGAGCTGCGATCCGACAGGTTCGGCCGGCGTCTCGATGCACTGGCCTGATGTGTCGAACAGCCAGCCGTGGAATGCGCAGCGCAGCCCGCCGTTCTCGAGCCGGCCGAAGGCGAGGTCGGCGCCGCGATGTGCGCAGTGGCGATCGATCAGCCCGTAGCTGCCGTCCTCGCCGCGGAACAGCACCAGGTTTTCGCCGAGCAGGCGCACCGGCCGAACCGGGCGCGGCCCTTCCAACTCATCGACCAGCGCCGCCGGCTGCCAGTACATCCGCATCAGCTTTCCGCAGGGGTCCTTAGCCCCCGTGCGGGTGATCAGATCGTTCGCTTCCTGGCTCATCATGGCGGCGTCTCCCGAATTTGGATTTGTTCGCCTATTGAACGAATGTGCGAATTATGCCATGTCTGTTTTGGACAGCAAGCGCAATTTTTGAACCGTTCAAAGCCCATGCCCAAGCTGAAGCGGACCGATCAGGAGCGCGCCACCGACTTCGTCGAGGCGCTCGACCGCGGCCTGCGCCTGTTGCAGGTGTTCGGCACCGCCTCGGGTCCTGCAACCTTGAGCGATCTGGCACGCGCCGCCGACCTGCCGCGCGCCACCGCGCGCCGCATCCTGTTCACGCTCGCGCATGGCGGCTTCGTCGCAACCGACGGCAAGCTGTTCACGCTGACGCCGCATGTGCTGACGCTGGCGGGCTCGTTCCTGCAATCCAACCAGGTGGTGACGGTGCTGCAGCCGGTGCTCGATCGCATCGCGACGGCAGCGCAGGAGATCGCCTCGCTCGCACTGCTCGACGGCGACGACGTCGTATTCGTCGCGCGCTCGAGCCCGACGCGGGTGTTCTCCGCCGGTCTCGACATCGGCTACCGGCTGCCGGCGTTCTGCACGTCAGTGGGCCGCGCGATGCTCGGCCGGCTCGCCGACGCCGAGCTCGCGGCGCGGCTGAAGGCGATGCGCCGCGATCCAGTGACGCCGCAGACCGTGACCGATCCGAAGAAGCTGCTCGCCACCATCATCGCCGATCGCGCGCAGGGCTACTCACTGGTCGACCGCGAGGCCGAGCCGCATTTCCGTTCCATCTCGGTGCCGGTGCGCCGCTACGACGGCACCATCGTCGCCGCCATCAACATGGGCGCGCATGTCGATCGCGTGCCGGCCAAGGAATTGATCGACCGTTTCCTGCCGCTGCTACGGGAAGGGGCGGAGGATGTGAAGAGCAGGTTGCTTTAATGCGCCTGGGACGTGAGGTGAGCCGAGCGGCCGCGGCGTCAGAATTGCGGTCCCCTCTCCCGCTTGCGGGGGAGGGCTAGGGTGGGGGCTCTCTCCGCGAGTCGCATTGCGGTAAGAGCCCCCACCCGCCGCGCTCCGGACGACGCTTCGCGTCGCTCGTCGCGCGTCGACCTCCCCCGCAAGCGGGAGAGGTGCAGCGAGACTGCCGTTGGACCGACCCAGCCTGACGTGACCGGCTTTACAGCGCCACGCTGCGCAGGCCGAACGAGCGCGCATCGTTCTGCAGCACCGGCCGCACTGAATCGATCAGCCGCGCGGCCGCGGCATCAACCGAAAGCCCGGCAGTGTCGACCACCGCGGATGCGCGCGCATAGAGCGGCTCGCGGCTGACCAGGATGTTGCGTAATTCGGCCATCGCCGAGCGGTCGTCGGCCATCGGGCGCAGGTCGCCCTGGCGGCGGACGCGGGCCATGTGCTCTTCCGGCTCGGCCTTCAGCCAGATTGTGTAGAACGACGACAGGATCAGGTCGAAGGTCAGCGCCTCGGAGACGATGCCGCCGCCGGTCGCCAGCACCATCAATTCCTTGCGCGCGAGCAGCTGCGTCAGCGCGGCCTGCTCCATGCGGCGAAAGCCTTCCTGGCCGTACAGCGCGATGATCTCGGCAACCGAAAGGCCGTTCTGCGCCTCGATCTCCTTGTTGAGCTCGACGAAGCTCCAGCCGATCTTCTTCGCCAGCATCCGCCCGAGCGTGGTCTTGCCGGCGCCGCGCAGGCCGATCAGCGCGATGCCGGAGAACGAGGCGCCGCGCGGCGCCAGCGGGCTGCTGCCGGCGAGCATGTCCTTGGCCTGCGCGATCTGGTTCGGCGAAGCCTTGCGCAGGAGATCGCGGATCACGGCCCAGTCCGGAATGGGTTCGCTCGAGGGGATCAGGTCCTCGAGATGCGCGCCCATCGCGCCTGCGACACGGCGCAGCAGCACGATCGAGACATTGCCTTTGCCGCTTTCGAGCTGGGCGATGTAGCGTTCGGAAATGCCGGAGACCTTGGCGAGCACCTTGCGCGACATGCCACGGAGCGCGCGCATGGTGCGCACCCGCTGCCCGAGCTGTTCGAGGAAGTCGGTTTCCGGATCGTTGGCTGCGGTCATGATCCCCGTGCGACGCGTGGTCCTGACTGAATCAGGTCCAATGGTCTAGGAAACATAATGCCGACGAGGATTGACAGCAAGCCAATGTAGTGGCTTTGTATGAATTATAATTCTTAAATCTTGACGGGAGAGGGCAGGCGCGACGCGCCTGTACCTGAGGAGCGGGCCATGACTTACAACGCAGTCTCCTGGCTGCTCGACCGCAATGTCGATGAGGGTCGCGGCGACAAAGTCGTGTTCGACGATACGGTCTCGCAAATCACCTACGGCCAGTTGCAACAGCAGACGCGGCGGGTCGGCAACATGCTGCGCCGGCTCGGCGCCCGCCGCGAGGAGCGGGTCGCCATGATCATGCTCGATACGGTCGATTTCCCGATCGTGTTCCTGGGTGCGATCCGCGCCGGCGTGGTGCCGGTGCCGCTCAACACGCTGCTGACATCTGAGCAATACGCCTACATCCTCAGCGACTGCCGCGCCCGCGTGCTGTTCGTCTCCGAGGCGCTGCTGCCGGTGGTGAAAGACATCATCGCGCGGATGCCCGACCTCGAGCATGTCGTGGTCTCCGGCAAGGATGCGCACGGCTACAACAAGCTGTCGGACGAGATCGCGCGCGAGAGCGACGTGTTCGCCACCGCACCGACGCATGCCGACGAGCCGGCGTTCTGGCTTTATTCATCGGGCTCGACCGGCATGCCGAAGGGCGTGCGCCATCTGCATTCTAATCTCGCGGCGACCGCGGAGACCTATGCGAAACAGGTGCTCGGCATCCGCGAGGACGATGTCGGCCTGTCGGCGGCAAAGCTGTTCTTCGCCTATGGGCTCGGCAATGCGCTGACCTTCCCGATGTCGGTCGGCGCCACCACGGTGCTCAATTCGGAGCGTCCGACGCCGGCGGTGATGTTCGCGCTGATGAACAGATATCATCCCAGCATCTTCTTCGGCGTGCCGACCCTGTTCGCAGCAATGCTGAACGACGAGGCGACGAAGACGCAGTCCGCTGGCGATCGCCTGCGCGTCTGCACCTCGGCCGGCGAGGCGCTGCCGGAATCGGTCGGCAATGCCTGGCGCGCGCGGTTCGGCGTCGACATCCTCGACGGCGTCGGCTCGACCGAGCTGTTGCACATCTTCCTGTCGAACGCGCCCGGCGACATCAAATACGGCTCCTCGGGGCGTCCGGTGCCCGGCTACAAGGTGCGGCTGGTCAACGAGCTCGGGGCCGATGTCGCGGACGGTGAGGTCGGCGAGCTCTTGGTCGATGCGCCCTCGGCCGGCGAGAGTTACTGGAATCAGCGCGCCAAGAGCCGCGCCACCTTCGAGGGCGCCTGGACCCGCACCGGCGACAAGTACACGCGCGATGCCGACGGCCGTTACACCTTCTGCGGCCGCGCCGACGACATGTTCAAGGTCTCCGGCATCTGGGTCTCGCCGTTCGAGGTCGAGAGCGCGCTGATCACCCATCCCGCGGTGCTGGAGGCGGCGGTCGTGCCGGAGGCCGATCCGGAAGGCTTGCTGAAGCCGAAGGCCTATGTGGTGCTGCGCCCCGAGAGTTCGGCCACTGGTCTGCACGAGGCGCTGAAGGAGCACGTCAAGCAGAAGATCGGCCCGTGGAAATATCCGCGCTGGATCGATGTGGTCGACAATCTGCCGAAGACGGCGACCGGCAAGATCCAGCGCTTCAAGTTGCGGGACGGCGCACAATAACGTTTCCACGCGTCGTCCCTACGAAAGCAGGGACCCATACGCCGCGGCCTTTGTTTTGAGAGATGCTGTTCGACGGCTTTGGCGCAACAACTAAAGCCTGGTGGATATGGGTCCCTGCTTTCGCAGGGACGACGATGAGGAAGGTCCTGCATGCAAAACCTAAACCCCACAGGCTTCCTCAGCATCGACGGCGCCGATCTCGAATACCGAATGATCGGTCCGTCATCCGAGACGGCACCGACCCTCGTGATGCTGCATGAAGGCCTCGGCAGCGTCGGGCTGTGGGGCGACTTTCCCGAGAAGCTGCAGGCGGCGACCGGCGCCGGCGTGTTCGCGTATTCGCGCGCGGGCTATGGCTCCTCGTCGCCGGCGAAGCTGCCGCGTCCGGTCGACTACATGCATCGCGAGGCGCTCGACGTGTTGCCGAAGCTGCTCGATCGGATCGGCTTTCGCCGCGGCCTCTTGGTCGGCCACTCCGACGGCGCGTCGATCGCGGCGATCTATGCCGGCGCGCATCAGGATCATCGGCTGCATGGGCTTGCGCTGCTCGCGCCGCACTTCATCGTCGAGGACATCTCGGTGAAGTCGATCGCCGAGATCAAGACGGCGTATGAGACCACCAATCTGAAAGAGAAGCTGGCGCGCTGGCACAAGGATGTCGACAACGCCTTCCATGGCTGGAACGACGCCTGGCTCGATCCGGCATTCCGCGACTGGGATATCTCCGAATATCTCGCCTATATCCGCGTGCCGGTGCTGATCGTGCAGGGCGCGGATGATCAATACGGCACGATGCGCCAGGTCGAGATCGCCCGGGACGAGTGCTACTGCCCGGTCGATGTCGCCGCCATCGCCGGCGCCGGTCACTCGCCGCATCGCGAGGCACCCGCGGTGACGCTGGACGCAGTGACCGAATTCGCCAAAGCGGCGCTGCGCGACGATCCGGCACTGGCGGCCTGACTTTTGGTGCCGGTGCCAGGCCATTGGCCCAGCGGGTGAATTCCCGAACATGAAACAAAATGCATGTTTTTGAGATTTGAACTAGACGAGATCAAAAACATGCATTATTTTGCATGAAGACCTCGACGACGAACCTTCAAACGAACAACAGATAAGGGTGGCCCATGGCTGGTGACGATCGCGTCCTTGCAGGCGGGGCGAAGTACATCGACTTCCAGACCAACCCGTCGCGCTACCGGCACTGGAAGCTCGACGTGGCGGGCGACGTCGCGACGCTGACCATGGATGTCGACGAGAACGGCGGCCTGTTCGAGGGCTATCAGCTCAAGCTCAATTCCTACGACCTCGGCGTCGACATCGAGCTTGCCGACGCCGTGCAGCGCCTGCGCTTCGAGCATCCCGAGGTGAAGGTCGTGGTGATGCGCTCCGGCAAGAACCGCGTGTTCTGCGCCGGCGCCAACATCCGCATGCTGGCGGGCTCGACTCACGCCCACAAGGTCAACTTCTGCAAGTTCACCAACGAGACCCGCAACGGCCTGGAAGACTCCAGCGAGAATTCCGGCCAGAGCTTCATCACCGTAGTCAACGGCACCGCGGCCGGCGGCGGCTATGAGCTGGCGCTCGCGACCGACCACATCATGATGGCCGATGACGGCGCCGCCGCCGTCGCGCTGCCGGAAGTGCCGCTGCTCGCGGTGCTGCCGGGCACCGGCGGCCTCACGCGTGTGGTCGACAAGCGCAAGGTGCGCCGCGACCACGCCGACTTCTTCTGCACCATCGAGGAAGGCATCAAGGGCAAGCGCGCGGTGCAGTGGCGGCTGGTCGACGAGATCGCGCCGAACTCCAAGCTCGAGGGCAAGCTCGCCGAGCGCGTCAAGGAATTCGCCGCCAGGTCGAAGCGCAACGGCGCAGGCAAAGGCATCGCACTGGCGCCGCTGACCCGCACCATCGACGACAGCGCCATCCGCTATGGCTTCGTCAGCGTCGACATCGATCGCGCGGCGCGCATCGCCACCATCTCGGTCAAGGCGCCGGAAGCTGCCGCACCTGCCGACATCGACGGCATGATCGCGCAGGGCGCTTCGTTCTGGCCGCTGCAGGTCGCCCGCGAGCTCGACGATGCGATCCTGCATCTGCGCATCAACGAGCTCGAGATCGCGATGCTGGTGTTCAAGAGCCATGGCGACCGCGCCAATGTCGTGTCCTACGACGCGTTCCTGGAGGCCAACAAGGCGCACTGGCTGGTCAATGAGGTGAGGCATTACTGGAAGCGCGTGCTCAAGCGCATCGACGTCACCTCGCGCACGCTGGTGACGCTGGTTGAGCCCGGCTCCTGCTTCGTCGGTACTCTGGCCGAGCTCGTGTTCGCCGCCGACCGCTCGTACATGCTGATCGGCCAGAAGCAGGGCGACAACCGCCCGCCGCCGGCGATCGAGCTGACGGCGATGAATTTCGGGCCCTACCCGATGAGCCATGGCTTGACCCGGCTGCAATCGCGGTTCCAGGCCGACCCAATGGATCTGGAGCGCGCGCAAGGCTCGATCGGCAAGGCGCTCGATGCGGAGGAGGCCGAGGAGCTCGGTCTCGTCACCTTCGCGCTCGACGACATCGACTGGGACGACGAGGTCCGCGTGTTCTTCGAGGAGCGCACCTCGTTCTCGCCCGACGGTCTTACCGGCATGGAAGCCAATCTGCGCTTCGTCGGTCCGGAGACCATGGAATCGAAGATCTTCTCGCGCCTCACGGCGTGGCAGAACTGGATCTTCCAGCGGCCGAACGCGGTCGGTGAGGACGGCGCGCTGCGCCGCTACGGCACCGGCCAGAAGGCGCAATTCGACATGACACGCGTGTAGGAAATTTGCTGCGTCATGCCCGGCCTTGTGCCGGGCATCCACGTCTTCCTTCCTTTACCGAAGCGAGACGTGGATGGCCGGGACAAGCCCGGCCATGACGAAAGAAATCTGCCCCAAGGAGGCTGCCATGAACATCATGAACGTCGATTACTCGACCAAGATTCCAAACAACGTGAATCTCGCCGAAGACCGCCAGGTGCTCAAGGCACTGGAGGGCTGGCATCCCGGCTACATGGACTGGTGGAGCGACATGGGCCCGGATGGCTTCCAGGAGTCGCTGGTCTATCTGCGCACCGCCTATTCGGTCGATCCGCGCGGCTGGGCCAAGTTCGACTACGTGCGGATGCCCGAATATCGCTGGGGCATCCTGCTTGCACCGCAGGAAGAGAATCGGGTCATCCCGTTCGGCGAAGACTACGGCAAGCCGGCCTGGCAGGAAGTCCCCGGCGAGCACCGCGCGATGCTGCGCCGCCTGATCGTGATCCAGGGCGACACCGAGCCGGCCTCGGTCGAGCAGCAGCGCCATCTCGGCAAGACCGCGCCTTCGCTCTACGACATGCGCAATTTGTTCCAGGTCAATGTCGAGGAAGGCCGCCATCTCTGGGCGATGGTCTACCTCTTGCAGAAGTATTTCGGCCGCGACGGCCGTGAGGAGGCGGATGATTTGTTGCGCCGCCGTTCGGGCGATGCGGATTCGCCGCGCATGTTAGGGGCCTTCAACGAGGCGACGCCGGACTGGCTGTCGTTCTTCATGTTCACCTACTTCACTGACCGCGACGGCAAGATGCAGCTGCACTCGCTGGCGCAGTCGGGCTTCGATCCGCTGTCGCGCACCTGCCGCTTCATGCTGACCGAGGAAGCCCACCACATGTTCGTCGGCGAGACCGGCATCACCCGCGTCGTGCAGCGCACCTGCGATGCGATGACGGAAGCCGGCATCACCGATCCGAACGACATCGCCAGGATCCGCGCGCTCGGCGTCATTGATCTTCCGACCATCCAGAAGAAGCTGAACCTGCATTATTCGCTGTCGCTCGACTTGTTCGGCTCCGAAGTGTCGACCAATGCGGCGAACGCCTTCAACGCCGGCATCAAGGGCCGCTACAAGGAAACCACGATCGAGGACGATCACCAGCTCAAGAGCTCGACCTATCCGGTCATGAAGATGGTGGACGGCCAGATCAAGATGGTCGACGAGCCGGCGCTGACCGCGCTCAACATGCGGCTGCGCGACGACTACACTCAGGATTGCGTCAAGGGCATGCTGCGCTGGAACAAGGTGATCTCGACCTCAGGCATCGACTACAAGCTCACAGTGCCGAACACGGCCTTCCACCGTCAGATCGGCGAGTTCAAGGACATCCACGCGACGCCGGATGGCCTCTTGATCGACAACGCCACCTGGGCCAAGCGCAAGAACGACTGGCTGCCGTCGACCGCGGACGGCGACTTCATCGCCTCGCTGATGAAGCCGGTGACCGAACCCGGCGAGTTCGCCTCCTGGATCTCGCCGCCCAAGGTCGGCATCGACAACAAGCCCGGCGACTTCGAATATGTGAGGATCGAGAGCTGAGTTTCAGCTAGCAGTTCCTCTCCTCCCGGAGGGGCCGAAAAGGGGTAAGCCGAGAAGGTCCTGGCTTGCCCCTTTTCTTTTTGAGACGTGCGTTCGCGTGCGCGATGAGGCGCTGGCGCTTCCCGGCTTGACAAGCGCGATGCCTTCGCGCGGAGATCACACACCTTCAACATGAACCGCAATGGCGGCTTGAGCCGGTTGTCGCGGGTCGGGATTACGGCGGGGCCATCATGAGCGAAGAGATTTTTCCGGGGCCGACCCTGCGTCCGCTCAAGCTCCACTTCGGTGAGCAGACGATCGCGGGCTTCGAGAGCGCGGGCACTGGCCGCGACATCCTGCTCGTCCACGGCAATTCGTCGTCGTCGCAGATTTGGCAGAAGCAACTTCAGGGGCCGCTTGGCGCCAAATACCGGCTGGTCGCGATCGACCTGCCCGGTCACGGCAGCTCGTCGCCTGCGCCCGATCCGGAACACGGTTATTCGGGTGCAGGCTACGCCGGCTGCATCGCGGCGGCCGCAAAAGAGCTCGGCCTGAAGGACGCGGTGGTGGTGGGCTGGAGCCTCGGCGGACATGCCGTGCTCAACGCAGCCCCGTCATTGCCGATGGCAGCCGGGCTGATGATTTTCGGGACGCCGCCGATCAGCAAGGCGCCGGACGGGTTCTCCGGGTTCAAGGGGCTGTCGGCGACCACCTTTACGCCGGCGCCCAGCGATGCCGAGATCGCGGCCTGGCTGAAAACGGTCTTCGCGCCGGACTATGCGCCGTTGCCCGCGTTCGTCGACGCCGATTTCCGCCGCACCGATGGCAATGCGCGCGGCTATCTCGGCGCCAGCGTGCAGGCCGGCCGCTTTGCCGACGAGGTCGAGATCGTGCGCGGTCTCGGGATTCCGCTGGCGATCGTGCATGGCAGCGAGGAGCAGATGGTCGATCTCGGCTATCTGCAGCGGCTGCCCGCGCCGACGCTATGGCGCGGCCAGGTTCAGGTGGTCGACGGTGCCGGCCACGCCACGCAGTGGGAAAGAGCCGAGGCCTTCGACCGACTCGTCGACGCGTTCGCGTCGAGCCTTTGAACGACCAACAGGGGGCGGCTCCTCGCCGTTCGGAAGCGGCGGTGCTCAAAGACCCGGATGTTGAGATTTTCACCCGTGAACGCGCGCATGCGGACATTTCCTTGGCCTCCAGCGGCGACAGTCATGCCGAGCTGGGGAGCCGCTTCGGCCAGGCAAACCAGCCGACAGCTATCGATAGTGTTGCCACGACAAGCGGCGCCACGCCGTGCCCGTATTCGCCGTGGAGTGTGACGGTCGCGAGCGCTGCCAACATCACGGTGCAGCCGAGCGCCGAGCCCCACAGCCGCGTCCGTGCCCGCGCCAGCAGAACGGCGGTCGTGAGTTCCAGCGATCCGGTTACGAAGTGGAACCAGTGCGGGTATCCCCACCGCAGATATTCTTCGTAGATTGACCCAGGGGCGAAGATGTTGCTGAGCGATCCCACGACGAAGAAAGCTGCAAGCGCCAAGGCCGAGACTTGGCGCCAGGAAATCTCTGACATTTGTCCACCCCTTTCTGATGAGGGCGTCGCGGCGAGACGGCCGGCCCCGACGCATTCAGTCCGAAGGAGATGCGAATTTCCGGAACAGATCCGAAAGTCGCATCTCATCGCTGATCCGCGGACCTAAGCCGTCGCGGCCTTCTGGGCCGCCGCGAAGACATCGCGGGGAAGCGTTGTGCCGGCGACGCGCTCCGTGCCCGTTACGCCGAGGTCCATCCAGCCCGCGTTGACGGCGTCGAACATCGCTTCAGCCGGTCCGGTTTGGCCCTTCGGGATGCCGAACTGCTCGAATGCCGCCGGCCACTCGGCCCGCGGGACGGCGAAGGCCCTGACTTCGCGCTGCATGACATCGCCCAGTTGCGCGGCGACTTCATCCGCACTGATCATCGAACCAAGTTCGATGACCCGATGCCCCGACCACGCCGGCCCCGTCAGCAGCGTCGCCACCTCGGCACCGATGTCGTTCGTCGCGACCATGGTCGATTTCCGGTTGGTCGGGTTGTAGTAGACGGGGAGCGTGCCGCCCTGGGCGACGTGCAGGCCGTAAAGGAAGTTTTCGAAAAAGCCGCCGGCGCGCACGAGGGCGGTCGGCGATGTCAGGTTGCGAAGGCCTTGCTCCAGCAACGACAGGGCCGTGATCATCCCCAGCCCGTTGGTTCGGTTCGCCCCCATCGACGAGAGGCCGACGACCCGCGGCGGCGCGGCCTTGGTCAGCGCCTCCGCATAATTCGCGATGATGCCCTTGGCTTCCTTGAAGTCCGGCGAGGGGGCCCAGACGGCTGGCAACATTACAAACGTGCCGTCGACACCCTTGAGCGCCCGCTCGATGGCGGCCGTGTCGTTCCAGTCGCCGTCCACCAGTTCCACTCCCTGGTCGGTCCAGCTTGCCGCCTTCGCGCGGTCGCGAACCAGCGCGCGCACTTTCTTGCCTTGCGCCAGCAGATGCCTGGCCGTTGCGCCGCCGACTTTTCCTGTGATTCCAGTGACTAGAAACATGCGTATTCTCCGGGTGCTAAATGGCCTATATTCTAGGGTAGGTCTCACATAGAGACCTCCGGCCTGCACCGTAAGGAGGCAGTTTTTTGTAACCAGGACAGGAAAAGGGGACCGGCATGAGCGATGCATTGAGCGCGATCGAGCGCTTCAGCCGATATCAATCGGACGACGCCCAGTCAGTAGAGCCCGTGCATTGTCCGGTGCGCGACGTGCTCGACTGCATCGGCGACAAGTGGAGCATCCTCATGATCATGACGCTCGCGACGCGACCGCAGCGCTTCGGCGAGCTTCGCCGAGCCATCCGCGACATCTCGAAACGCATGCTCACACAGACGCTGCGCGACCTGGAGCGCGACGGACTTATCACCCGCCATGTCTTTCCGACCAAGCCGCCGAGCGTTGAATATCGCCTTTCCCCGCTAGGCCAATCCCTGCTGGACCCGATGGCGAGCCTCATCGATTGGGCCGACCGTCGCTATGCGGATATCCACGCTGCGCGCGTCCGCTTTGACGGAGCCCCCTGTGATGTCCCGCGTGAGTGATGTGAAACGGAAGTTCACATCATCGCGTGTGTGAGGTCTCGCGGCGTGCTTCAGATGGAGCTGGCCAGAGTTGTCGGAAAAGGCGCCCCGCTGCGGGCGAGGCGCCCTTTGTATTACCAGTGATGCGCTGATGGGCGTGAGAGGCGCGGTCGCTTACCCCGCGATCTCCAACCCTGCGGTCGCATAGACCACGCCACCATCGACCGCGATGGTGTTGCCCACGACATAGTCGCCGGCGCGCGAGGCGAGATAGATCGCAGTGCCCGCCATGTCTTCGTCGCTGCCCACCCGCCGCGACGGAACGCGCTGTGCGACTTCGTCGGCGTGGTCGCGCGCGGCGCGATTCATGTCCGACTTGAAGGCGCCGGGCGCGATCGCGGTGACATTGATGTTGTCCTTGACCAGGCGCGTCGCCATCCGGCGCGTCAAATGGATCACCGCGGCCTTGCTGGCGGCATAGGAATAGGTCTCCATCGGGTTGACGAAAATGCCGTCGATCGAGGCGATGTTGATCACCTTGCCCGGTTTGTCATGGGTCGCCGCCGCGCGCAGCGGCTTGGCCAGCGCCTTGGTCAGGAAGAAGATCGACTTGACGTTGAGGTTCATCACCTTGTCCCAGCCGCTCTCCGGGAATTCGTCGAAGTCCGCGCCCCATGCGGCGCCGGCATTGTTGACCAGGATGTCGAGCTTCGGCTCGCGCTTGATGATCTCGCTCGCGAGCTTGTCGCAGCCCTCGACGGTCGAGATGTCGATCGGCAGCGCGATGCATTCGCCGTCATAGGCGGCGGTGAGCTCCTGGGCGGTGGCCTCGCAGGGACCTGCCTTGCGCGCGGTGATGTAGACCTTCGCGGCACCCTGCGCGAGGAAACCGGCTGCGATCATCTTGCCGATGCCGCGCGATCCCCCGGTCACCAGTGCGACGCGGCCCTTCAGTGAGAACAGATCCTTGAACATGCGCTCCTCCATTGCGTTGCCGATGGTTCTGGGCGCGGCCGGGGATCGAGTCAAGAAGAGGGAAGGGATCGGTAGCCAGTAGCCCGGATGGAGCGCAGCGAAATCCGGGGCAGCATTATCCAGGCGTGAGACCGCCCCGGATTGCGCTTCGCTTCATCCGGGCTACGCTCACTACGAAAAGCAGGTGCTATGCCGCGTCGATGCGACGAAAACCGTTCCACACCGCGGTGGCGGCGCCTGATGTCAGCACCGGCAAGAGCCGCGCGTCCTGGTAATTGCCGTTCAGCGAAACCCGCTGCAACGCCGTCAGATGGTCGGCACTTTCGGGAAACAGCATGCCCGGCCGCGTCGTCACCGCGGTCCGAAAGCCGATCGATCTGGCGAGCGCGAATTCGCGCTGCCCAGCCGCGATCCTGTCGCCATAGGGATAGGCGAGATGCAGCGCCGGACGCTGCAGCGTCTCCTCGATCCGCGCCCGGCTGGTGGCGAGCTCGAACGATGCGATCGTCTCGCTCTGCTTGGCGAGATTGCAATGGGTGATGGTGTGGGCGCCGATCGTGACCAGCGGATCGTCGGCAAAGCCGCGCAACTCGTCCCAGGACATGCAGAGCTCGCGCGCGATGCCGGCCTCGTCGACGCCGTGGCGCGTGCACAGCGCTGAGATCTCGGCCTGCATCTCCTGCTCGCCCGGCAGTGAGCGCAGCCAGTCGTGCATGCGGCTGAACGCTGTGCGCTTGGCTTGCGGCGTGTCGATCCGCGTCATGACGCCGGCGATCGGGACCTCGATCACCGATGCTGCCGCGATCACCCGCTCCAGCGCGATCCACCACAATTTGCCGCAGCCTTCGGCAAAATCGCTCGCGACAAACACCGTGAACGGCGCGCCGAACTCGCGCATGACCGGCAGCGCGAAATCGCGGTTGTCGCGGTAGCCGTCGTCGCAGGTGAAGCACGCGAAGCGCCGCGCGAAATTCCGTTCGGTGAGGCGGCGATGCGCCTCGTCCATGCTGACGACGTCGACGTCGAGCGCGCGCAGGTGCGTCAGCATCGCGCGCAGGAAGTCCGGCGTGACCTCGAGATGATGGTTGGGCTGGAACGCGTCGGCGCGGCGCGGGCGGACGTGGTGCAGCATGAAGATGGCGCCGACACCGGCAAAGATCGGCCGTAGCAGGAAATGCGCACCCGAGAAATACAACGCCTCCATCCCAGCACGGATCACGGTGTTGCGGAGTTGTTTCATGAGGGGCACGGGCTGGCCGATTTGCATTCCGCCGCAAACTTAGCGAAAGACCACTGAAGAAACTGTTATCCCGATCCAATATGGCGCCCCTGCCATGGCCTTTGATTTGGGGTTTGACAGTCAGCCAAGGGTTTGTTTTCTCTCTGGTTCCAGACCCGCAGGACGCTGAATGCACGGACTTTTCAAGTGGAGTAGCAAGTGGTGGCCGGGGGTGATTCCACTGGTCGTCCTGTGGGGCATCGCGGCCTGGACCTCAACGGCAACGGTCGAAGCCGACCTTGCTGCGCGTTCTAATGCCGCACTCAAGGACACCGTGCTCGACAAGCGCCGCATCAGCGTCGACGGCCGCGACGTGACCTTTGCGGCCAATGCCTTCTCCGAGGACGGCCGTCTCAGCGCGGTGGCATCGGTCGAGGCCGTGCCGGGCGTGCGGCTGGTCAACGACGAGACCCGCCTCGTTCCCGAGGCCAAGCCCTTTGTCTGGTCCGCAGAGCGCGACGTGGTGCGGGTCACGCTTGGCGGCAATGCGCCCCTGCCGTCGAGCAAGAGCAAGCTGACCGAGGCCGCGAAGGCCAGTCTCGGCGGTGTCGAGGTGGTGGATCAGATGGCGCTTGCCCGTGGCGCGCCGTCGCGGTTCGACCCGGCGGCGCTGTTGCTGCTCGACCAAATCGGCAAGCTGAAGGAAGGCAAGATCACGCTGACCGACAACAAGGTCGCTCTTGCCGGCATGGCGCGCGAGCTCGGCGGACGCGAAGCGGTCGCGGCGGCGCTGAAGAACCTGCCGGAAGGCTATTCGATCGCCACCAACGACATCAAGGCGCCGCCTTACGTGTTCCAGGCCTACAAGGATCCGGTCGCGGTGACGCTGACGCTGACCGGCTACGTGCCCGACAACAACGTGCATGCCGCGCTCGTCGCCGCCGCCAGCCGTAAGTTCTTCAGCGAAAAGGTTGTCGACAATCTCAAGGCCAGCCTCGGCGCACCGTCAGGCTTTGCAGCGGCGGTGGTGCCTGCGCTCGGCGCGCTGTCGCGGCTGTCGACGGGTACGCTCGTGGTGTCGGACCGCGAGGTGAAGCTGTCGGGCGATGCGCTCTATGATGCCGCGGCCGGCCAGATCCGCGACGGGCTCGGCAAGGACTTTCCGCAGGGCTGGCAGTACAAGGCCGAGGTCACCGTCAAGCCGGCGGCGGCGCCGGTCGATCCCACGGTGTGTCAGCAGCTGTTTTCCGAGATCCTCTCCAAGGGCAAGATCCGCTTCGAGTCCGGCAAGGCCGACATCGTCCCTGACTCCGCCGGTCTGCTCGACCGTCTGATCGAGACCGCGTTGCGCTGTCCCAATGCGACGATCGAAGTCGCCGGCCATACCGACAGCGACGGCGAGGAGGCGGCCAACCAGGCCTTGTCGGAGCGCCGCGCGCAGGCCGTGGTGGATTATCTCGTGCGCGCCGGACTGCCTGCCAACCGCTTCACGCCGATCGGTTATGGCAGCACGCAGCCGCTCGCCGGCAACGAGAGTGAAGACGGCAAGGCGCAGAACCGCCGCATCGAATTCGTGGTGAAGTAGCGATGACCGTGCTCGCGACATTCTTTTGGGGTTGGCTGCTCGGTGCCGCGCTGCTCGGCTTCGGCATGGGCTGGATCGCGGTGGTGCATCGGGCGCAGGGCGTCTCGAAGGTCTGGATGCGCTGGCTCGCGCTGCTTGCCGCCGCGCTGGTGGCGTCGTCGTTTGCGCGGGTCGTGCCCGGCCGCTTCGGCTACTGGCTCGATCTCTTCCTGATCATGTTCGCGCTCTATCTGGTCGGCTGCGCGATCGGCTCCTGGCTGCGCGACTGGGTGGTTTCGCGCAGCAGGCCCGCAAGCTGACCCCAAACCCCTGATCCAGCAGGTCTGAACGGTGTCGCCAGGCGCAAGGCGAGCCGCATGCATTTTACCGCTTGACATCAATACGTACGTACGTATTAAATCGTGTCCATGCCAAAACCCTCTCTCCGTGATGCCATCCTCGACGCCGGCCTGAAGGAAATGTTCCGGACCGGCTATCACGGCACCAGCGTGCGCGACGTCACCGCCGCGGCCGGCGCGCCGCAAGGCTCGTTCACCAACCATTTCCGCTCGAAGGAGCTGTTCGCGTCGGAAGTGCTCGACCGCTACTTCCTCTATGTCCGCGGCCTCGTCGCTGAAGCCCTCGGCGACACGACGCTGCCGCCGCGCCAAAGGCTCAGGCGCTATCTCGATCTGATCACCGGCAAGCTGGCGCATGACGGCTTCACCCGCGGCTGCCTGATCGGGGATTTCAGCCTCGAGGCGTCGGGCTCGAGCGAGATGCTGCGCGAGCAGCTCGACGAGATCTTCCGGGAATGGCGTGCGCCGTTTGCGGCCTGCATCGCCGAAGCCCAGGCCAAGCGAGAGATCGCCTCCGACTTCGATCCCGATGCGCTTGCCGATTTCCTGCTCGCATCCTGGCAGGGCGCGATGCTGCGCATGAAGGTCGAACGCAGCGCGGCCGCGCTCGAGCGTTTCAAGACGATCGCCTTCCAAACCGTGTTCAAGGAGTTGCCATGACCATGTCTGCCGATATCAGTCTGCATCATCGCTCGGTGCTCGGGACCACGATGGCCTATCGCGAGACCGGACGCAGCGACGCGCCGCACGTGCTGTTCCTGCACGGCAATCCGACGTCATCCTATATCTGGCGCAACATCATGCCGCTGGTGGCGCCGGTCGGGCACTGCATCGCGCCCGACCTGATCGGCTACGGCCAGTCCGGCAAGCCCGACATCGCCTACTGCTTCTTCGACCATGCGAACTATCTCGATGCGCTGATCGACGAGCTCGGCATCAGTTCGGCGTATCTCGTCGCCCAGGATTGGGGTACGGCGCTCGCGTTCCATCTCGCGGCGCGCCGTCCGCACCTCGTGCGCGGGCTCGCCTTCATGGAGTTCATCCGCCCGATGCGGGACTGGTCCGACTTCCACCAGCACGAGGCCGCCCGGGACACGTTCCGGAAATTCCGTACGCCGGGAGTTGGCGAAGCGATGATCCTCGACAACAATGCGTTCGTCGAACGCGTACTGCCCGGCTCGATCCTGCGCTCGCTCAGCGAGGAAGAGATGGCCGCCTACCGTGCGCCGTTTGCGACGCGCGAGAGCCGCAAGCCGACCTTGATGCTGCCGCGCGAGCTGCCGATCTCGGGCGAACCTGCCGATGTCGATCAGGCGCTCACCATCGCGCACGCGGCGCTCGCGGCATCGACCTATCCGAAGCTGCTGTTTGCGGGGTCTCCCGGCGCATTGGTGTCGCCGGCCTTCGCCGCGGATTTTGCGGCGAGGCTGCAGCATTGCGCGGTCATTCAGCTCGGCGCGGGCGCGCATTATCTGCAGGAGGATCATCCTGAGGCGATCGGTCGCTCGGTTGCAGGGTGGATCGCCGGGATCGAAGCCGTGAACGCGCAACATCTCGCAGCATGAGTGGATGGGAGAGCGCGCCATGACCGACCTCTCGATCATCTATTGCCGTCCCTGCGGCTACGAGAAGCGCGCCAGGGAGGCCGCCGCGCTGCTGCGCGAACGGCTCGGGCTCGATCCGGAGCTCGTGCCCGGCAAGGGCGGCGTCTTCGAGGTCAAGCTTGACGGCAAAGTGATCGCCAAGCGCGTGAAGGGGCATTTCCCCGATGCCGCCGAAATCGTCACCGCAGTGGCTACGGCGCGGGCATAAAAATTGACGCAGGCTTGCCTGATCGCCGTCGCATCACCAATGCGGCGGCGATTTTCGCTGCGCGAGCGCCGCGGCGTCGCTCCCGCTCCCGTATTTTCCCGGATGGCCTTGCGCACCGTTGGGCGGGCTAACTGCCGCACGTCGATGTCAAGTCTTGTCGAAGGTGGCGAGAAACGCGCATATTTGTGCACCCGCTGTCATGAATCATCCCTAATATCTTGAAGATGCGCGTTTTATTGTCGTTTGACGAATTCCACTCCGGCTTAAAACGCGCTACAGGGGTCGGGGCACAGCGAAGCGCCGGCGGGGTTCGCCCGGGAGCCGCCGTCGCGGGATCGCAATTCGAGGTCTAGATGCTGGAAGCAATACGCAGGGCGATGGCGTTTCTGCGCCAGAAGCAAATCCTGCATCGGCTGGGTGTTGTCATCAGCATCGCCGTCATCGGCATCGCCTGCTACGTCCTCTATCATATGCTGCGCGGCATCGACACCAATGAGGTGCTCGAGGCCATCAAGAGCACCGAGCCGCGACAAATCGCGCTGGCGGGACTGTTCGTCGCAGCCGGCTACTTCACGCTGACCTTCTACGATCTGTTTGCGGTGCGCGCGATCGGTCACGCCCACGTGCCCTACCGCATCAATGCGCTGGCGGCATTCACCTCCTATTCGATCGGCCACAATGTCGGCGCCAGCGTCTTCACCGGCGGCGCGGTGCGCTACCGGATCTATTCGGCCTGGGGATTGAACGCGATCGACGTCGCCAAGATCTGCTTTCTCGCCGGCCTGACCTTCTGGCTCGGCAATGCCGCGGTGCTCGGGCTCGGCATCGCCTATCATCCGGAAGCCGCTGCCAACATCGACCAGCTGCCGCCCTGGCTCAACCGCACCCTGGCGTGCGGCATCATCATTGCGCTGGTCGCCTATGTGGTCTGGGTCTGGACCCAGCCGCGGGTGGTCGGCCGCGGTCCCTGGACGGTGACCCTGCCGGGCGGCCCGCTGACGCTGCTGCAGATCGCGATCGGCATCGTCGACCTCGGCTTCTGCGCGCTGGCGATGTACGTGCTGGTGCCGGACGAGCCCAATCTCGGCTTCGTCGTGGTCGCCGTCATCTTCGTGTCGGCGACCCTGCTCGGCTTCGCCAGCCATTCCCCCGGCGGCCTAGGGGTGTTCGACGCCGCCATGCTGGTCGGCCTCTGGCAGATGGACCGCGAGGACCTGCTCGGCGGCATGCTGTTGTTCCGGCTGCTCTACTATATTGCGCCGTTCGTCATATCTGTAATCTTGCTGACGTTTCGGGAGGTTATCGTTGGCGCCCGACTCAAACGGCTGCCGCAGACTGATTCGGGTCCCCGCGCCGAACCGCATCATGAGGCGGTTCTGGTCCGCAAGCGCGGTGATTCCGGGGTCTGATGACGCGGCCCGATGCCTCCCGAGGGAAGGTCGATGTGACCGTGCCTGGGCGAGACATGAACCAACGGGATGAAAGCCGCCGCGATGGCCATTGACGATACGCCGCATTCGATTTTCTCGCCCTGGCCCGACCGCTTGCGGCATTCTGCGCTGATCCTGCTCGCTGCCGCGCTGGCGCTGAGCGTCGTGGTCGCGCTCGGAGAGTTGTCGCTGGTGCGCGCCTGCACGGTGTTCGTCTGCATCGCGGCCGCGGCACTGGTGCCATGGCGGCTGCATGATGCCGGCACCTCGCGCGAGGATGTCCGCCACGGCAATCCGGTCGAGGCGACCGCCGTCAGTGCGGTCGTCGCTGGCATGCCCGACCCGGCCGTGCTGCTCGACCGTGCCGGCCGCGTCATCCATCTCAACACCGCCGCGGCCCAGCTTGCGCCGGCGCTGCGCAAGAACGAGCTGGCGCAATTTGCCCTGCGTTCGCCGGAGATTATCACTGCGTTGCGCGAGGCGATCGCGACCACCGAGCCGCGCCGCGCCACCTACAGCGACCATGTTCCGGTCGATCGCTGGATGGAGCTCGTCATCACGCCGGTGCCGGTGCCGACCCAGTTCGGCGGCACCGAGAAATGCATGCTGATGACGTTCCACGATCTGACGCCGCTGCGCCGGGTCGAGGAGATGCGCGCCGATTTCGTCGCCAATGCCAGCCATGAGCTGCGCACACCGCTCGCCGCGTTGTCCGGCTTCATCGACACGCTGCAGGGGCCGGCGCGCGAGGACGCGCGGGCGCGCGAGCGCTTCCTCGGCATCATGCACACCCAGGCCACCCGCATGGCGCGGCTGATCGACGACCTGCTGTCGCTGTCGCGGGTCGAGCTGTCGGCCCATGTGCGGCCCGAGGCCTCGATCGATATCGTGCCGATCATCCGCCAGGTGGCCGACGGGCTCGAGGCGCTGGCGAGCGAGCGCCAGGTCGAGATCGATGTCGACCTGCCGCAGGCGCCGGTCACGATCGCCGGCGACCGCGAGGAACTGCTCCGCCTGTTCGAGAACCTGATCGAGAACGCCCTCAAATACGGCGCCTCGGGCGGCCGCGTCATAGTGTCGCTCAATCAGGCCGTTTCGGGCGCATCGGGCGAGGGGAGCCCCGAAATCCGTGTCATGGTACGGGATTTCGGCCCCGGCATCGCCCCGGAGCACCTGCCGCGTCTGACCGAGCGGTTCTACCGGGTGGACGTCGGCGACAGCCGTAACCAGGGCGGAACCGGCCTCGGATTATCGCTGGTGAAACATATTCTTAACCGTCATCGTGGGCGTCTTCTGATCGAAAGCGTGCCGAACAATGGCGCGACTTTTACCGCCTGTTTTCCCCGGCCGAAGACCCCGTTACCGACCCAAAGCTAAGCGTTTTCAGTCGCTTAGCACTGTCATCCAACTGTCATCCAACCTTCGTAAAAGCAGCACCGACCGCTCCTAGATGGACCGGCGTGGGCGCGATCGGGCGCAATTGGCGCTTCGCTCACAAGATGGAGACCACCCCATGAATTTCATCAAAGCAATCGTCGCTGCCGGCATGGTCGTCGCTTCGACGTCGGCCTTCGCTGCCGATATTACCGGCGCGGGCGCAACGTTTCCGTTCCCGATCTATTCGAAGTGGGCTGACGCCTACAAGAAGGAGACCGGCAACGGTCTGAACTATCAGTCGATCGGCTCTGGCGCCGGCATCAAGCAGATCCAGGCCAAGACCGTGACCTTCGGCGCCACCGACGCGCCGCTCAAGGCCGAGCAGCTCGAGAAGGACGGCCTCGTCCAGTGGCCGATGGTGATGGGCGCGATCGTTCCGGTCGTGAATGTCGAAGGCATCAAGTCGGGCGATCTCGTGCTCTCCGGCGAAGTGCTCGGCGACATCTATCTCGGCAAGATCACCAAGTGGAATGACGCGGCGATCGCCAAGCTCAATCCGAAGCTGACCCTGCCGGCCGACGCGATCACCGTCGTGCGCCGTTCGGACGGTTCGGGCACCACCTTCAACTTCACCGACTACCTCTCCAAGTCGAACGCCGACTGGAAGTCCAAGGTCGGTTCCGGCACCGCGGTCGAGTGGCCGGTCGGCGTCGGCGCCAAGGGCAACGAAGGTGTTGCCGGCAACATCAGCCAGACCAAGAACGCGATCGGCTATGTCGAATACGCCTATGCCAAGCAGAACAAGCTGACCTACACCGCGCTGGTCAACAAGACCGGCAAGACCGTGCAGCCGACCATCGCCGCCTTCCAGGCCGCTGCGTCGAACGCCGACTGGTCCAAGGCTCCCGGCTACTACGTGATCCTGACCGACCAGCCGGGCGAAGCCTCCTGGCCGATCACCGCGGCGACCTTCATCCTGATGCACAAGGACTCGACCGACAAGGCGGCCTCGCAGGAAGCGCTCAAGTTCTTCAAGTACGCCTTCGAGAAGGGTGGCAAGGCGGCCGAAGAGCTCGACTACATCCCGATGCCGGAATCGGTCGTCAAGCTGATCGAGAAGACCTGGTCCTCGGACATCAAGAGCTAAGTCCGACGCTTTGAACAACGCCTGTGCCGCCTCTCAAGGGCGGCACAGGTGGACCGATTGAGATCCGGGCTCCATCACCGCGGCAGGAAACGCGGGGCGGGGCCCGGGCTCGCGCCTCGGGAGGCGCAACCGGAACGACGCCCGGCCAAATGCGTCAGTGAAGATCGCTTCGGGGCGTAGCGGTTTGCGTGGCTTTCACATAGTAATGAGGGAATTGGCGTGGCAGACATGGCTGTTCAGAGCGATGTGATGGAGGCCGCCGGACCTTACGATCGCGCCAAGGCCCTCAGCGCCTTCAAGCTCGGCGATCTCACCTTCTACTGGATCACCCGCATCTCGGCGATTTCGGTCCTGTTGATCCTCGGCGGCATCATCCTGTCGCTGATCGCCGGCGCCTGGCCGGCAATGAAGGAATACGGCTTTGCCTTCCTCTGGACGCAGCGCTGGGCGCCCTCGGCCGATCCGCCGGTGCTCGGCGCGCTCGGCCCGATCTACGGCACGCTGATCACCTCGATCATCGCGATGCTGATCGCCATTCCGGTCGGCATCGGCATCGCCGTGTTCCTCACCGAGCTCTGCCCGCAAATGCTGCGCCGCCCGATCGGCATCGCCATCGAGCTGCTCGCCGGCATCCCCTCGATCATCTACGGCATGTGGGGCTTCTTCGTGCTGGGCCCGTTCCTGGCCAACACGTTCCAGCCCTTCATGATCAGGATATTTGAGGGCGTCCCGGTGCTGGGCGCGGTGTTCGCTGGCCCGCCGTCCTATCTCAGCCTGTTCAACGCCGCGCTGATCCTCGCCATCATGGTGCTGCCCTTCATCACCGCGATCTCGGTCGACGTGTTCAAGACCGTGCCGCCGGTCCTGAAAGAGGCCGCCTACGGCATGGGCTGCACCACCTGGGAAGTCGTCCGCAGCGTCGTGATCCCCTACACCCGGGTCGGCGTGATCGGCGGCATCATGCTGGCGCTCGGCCGCGCGCTCGGCGAGACCATGGCGGTGACCTTCATCATCGGCAACTCGTTCCGCATCTCGTCGTCGATCTTCGCGCCGGGCACCACGATCTCGGCGGCGATCGCCAGCGAATTCGCCGAGAGCGACGGCCTGCACCAGTCCGGCCTGATCCTGCTCGGCCTCTTGCTGTTCGTGCTGACCTTCTTCGTGCTCGCCGGCGCCCGGCTGATGCTGATGCGGCTTGAAACGAAGGCGGGGAAATAGCGCCATGAACCCGATCTACAAATCCCGCCGCCGCAGCGACATCGTCATCCGCGCACTCTGTGTCGGTGCGGCGCTGTTCGGCGTCACCTGGCTGGCGCTGATCCTGATCACGCTGCTCTATAACGGCGTTGCCGGCCTCAGCGTGCAGCTGTTCACCCAGAACACGCCGCCGCCGGGCTCGACCGATGGCGGTCTGCTCAACGCCATCGTCGGTTCGGTCATCATGACGGTGATCGGCGTCGGCATCGGCGCGCCGCTCGGCCTGTTCGCCGGCACCTACCTTGCCGAGTACGGCAAGCACGACAAGCTCACCTCGGTGATCCGCTTCATCAACGACATTCTGCTCAGCGCGCCTTCGATCATCATCGGCCTGTTCATCTATGGTGCGGTGGTGGTGCCGATGCGCGGCTTCTCGGCGATCGCAGGCAGTCTCGCGCTCGCCGTGATCGTGATCCCGGTCGTGCTGCGCACCACCGAGGACATGCTGCTGCTGGTGCCCAATCCGCTGCGCGAGGCGGCCTCCGCGCTCGGCCTGCCGCGCTCGCTGGTGATCAAGCGGATCGCTTATCGTGCTGCGCGTAGCGGTCTGATCACCGGCGTGCTGCTGGCGACCGCCCGTGTCGCCGGTGAAACCGCGCCGCTGCTGTTCACTGCGCTGTCGAACCAGTTCTTCAGCTGGGATTTGACCAAGACGATGGCCAACCTGCCGGTGACCATCAACAACTTCGTGCAGAGCCCCTACGCCTACTGGAAAGAGCTGGCGTGGAGCGGTGCGCTGCTCATCACCTTCACTGTGCTCGCGCTGAATATCGGCGCGCGTATCCTTGGTGCCGAAAGGGCCGCAAAATGACCGAGCTTTCCGTCTCCACGACTGCCGCGAGCCATGTTCCGCAGGTGCCGCTGCCGGAAGCGCCGCCGAAAGTCACGGTGCGCAACCTCAACTTCTATTACGGCGAGCACCACGCGCTGAAGAACATCAACCTGACGCTCGGCACCAACCGCGTCACGGCGTTCATCGGCCCGTCCGGCTGCGGCAAGTCGACCCTGTTGCGCATCTTCAACCGGATGTATGATCTCTATCCGGGCCAGCGCGCGGTCGGCCAGCTGATGCTGGACCAGACCAACATTCTCGATCCCAAGCTCGACCTCAATCTGCTGCGTGCGCGGGTCGGCATGGTGTTCCAGAAGCCGACGCCGTTTCCGATGACGATCTACGAGAACATCGCTTTCGGCATCCGCCTCTACGAGAAGATCTCGAAGTCCGAGATGGACGACCGGGTCGAGAAGGCACTGCGCGGCGGCGCGCTGTGGAACGAGGTCAAGGACAAGCTGAACGCCTCCGGCCTGTCGCTCTCGGGCGGCCAGCAGCAGCGCCTGTGCATCGCGCGCACCGTGGCGGTGCGTCCCGAGGTGATCCTGTTCGACGAGCCGTGCTCGGCGCTCGATCCGATCTCGACCGCCAAGGTCGAGGAGCTGATCCAGGAGCTCTCCGAGGACTACACAATCGCGATCGTCACCCATAACATGCAGCAGGCGGCGCGCGTCTCCGACAAGACCGCCTTCATGTATCTCGGCGAGCTGATCGAGTTCGACGATACCAACAAGATCTTCACCTCGCCGAGCGATCGACGCACCCAGGACTACATCACCGGCCGGTTCGGCTAGAGCATGATCCGGAAAGCCGCACCGGTTTTCCCGCGACAAACGCGAAGCGTTTGCGCAAGGATCATGCGAAACTGAGGACACGAAATCATGATCCCCGGGATCATGATTGAGGGAGACAAGCGATGGCTTCTGAACATACCGCCAAGGCATTCGACAGCGACCTGCAGGAGTTGACCCGCCTGGTCGCCGAGATGGGCGGGCTCGTCGAGCGGATGATTACCGAGTCGGTCGACGCGCTGATCCGTCGCGACGTCGCGCTCGGCAAGCGCGTGGTCGCCGCCGACATCGAGATCGACAATCTGCAGCGCGTCATCGAAGAGCGCGCGGTGCTGACGATCGCCCGCCGCCAGCCGATGGCGATCGACCTGCGTGAAATCGTCAGCGCGATGCGCGTCGCCACCGACCTCGAGCGGATCGGCGACCTCGCCAAGAACATGGGCAAGCGCGTCGCGGCGCTGGAAAGCGACTTCCAGCCGCTGAAGCTGATCCGCGGCCTGGAGCACATGACCGACCTCGTGCTGTCGCAGGTCAAGTCGGTGCTCGACGCCTATGCCGCGCACGATCTGCCGGCGGCGATGAACGTCTGGAAGGGCGATGAGGAGGTCGATGCGATCTGCACCTCGCTGTTCCGCGAGCTGCTGACCTACATGATGGAGGATCCGCGCAACATCTCGTTCTGCATCCATCTGATGTTCTGCGCCAAGAACATCGAGCGGATCGGCGATCACGCCACCAATATCGCCGAGACCGTGTTCTACATGATCGAGGGCCAGCAGATCACCGACAAGCGCCCGAAGGGCGACATGACCAACTTTGCCACCACGGTGCCGGGTACCTAGAACATGATCCGCAAGCGCGGGGCCGGATTGTCTTCACGACAAGTCGTTTCCGCGGGGATTATGCTCAGGAAAGTAAGCGTTTCGGTTTGCGTCTGGGCAACGGATCACCACAGAGAGAGAACTTAAACCGATGAGCGCACGCATTCTGGTAGTCGAAGACGAGGAAGCGCTGACGACACTGTTGCGCTACAACCTCGATGCGGAAGGCTACGATGTCGAAACGGTCGGGCGCGGCGACGATGCCGACACCCGCCTGAAGGAGCGCGTTCCCGACCTCGTGGTACTGGACTGGATGCTGCCGGGCCTTTCCGGCATCGAGCTGTGCCGCCGTCTGCGGGCGCGGCCCGAGACCAAGCAGCTTCCGATCATCATGCTGACCGCGCGCGGCGAGGAGAGCGAGCGCGTGCGCGGGCTTGCCACCGGCGCCGACGACTACATCGTCAAGCCGTTCTCGGTGCCGGAACTGCTGGCACGGGTGAAGGGCCTGCTGCGCCGTGCGAGCCCGGAGCGGCTTGCGACCGTGCTGACCTATGGCGACATCGAGCTCGACCGCGAGAAGCGCCGCGTGGCACGCTCGGGACGTCCGATCGATCTCGGTCCGACCGAGTATCGGCTGCTCGAATTCTTCCTCGAGCATCCCGGCCGCGTGTTCAGCCGCGAACAGCTGCTCGACAGCGTCTGGGGCCGCGACATCTATATCGATGAGCGCACCGTCGACGTGCATATCGGCCGCCTACGCAAGCTGCTCAATCCCGGCCGCGAGCAGGATCCGATCCGCACCGTGCGCGGTGCCGGCTATGCGCTCGACGACCGCTTCGCAAAGGCCGAGCCGCAGCCGTAAGGCCGTGCAGTAATCATAGACCGCAACACGCCGTCGTCCCGGCCTATTGCGCAAATGCGCCAAAGGCCCGGAACACGCCGGTGATGTCGTGCGTTCTCCGCTTCAAACACCGCCCCGGATTTCGCTTCGCTGCATCCGGGCTACGCCTCGCACAAAAAATCCCCGCTTTCGCGGGGATTTGTTTTTGCAGTCCAAGCAGTTTCCCGAGTGCTTACTTGATCTGTGGCTTCGCCGACGGCCGGCGGCGATCGGCGGCGGGCTGGTAGGCGACGCGCGAGTGATGCGCGCAATAGGGCAGGCCGGCGAGCGCTTTGCCGCCGCAGAAGAAGAATTCCGGGCTCGAGGGATCGCCGACCGGCCAGTGGCAGGTGGCCTCGTTGAGCTCGAGCAGCGACAGCCGCTGGCTCATCGGCACCACATTGTCGAAGGAGATCGGATCGGGCTCCATCTCGACCTCGAAAGCGTGCGCGAGCGCGGTGTTGCCGCGCGAGACCGGGCGCGCCACCCGCATCATGTGCTGGGCGGGGCGGGCCTTGCGCTGCCGCGGTGCAGCCGTGGAGGGGGCCTTGGCGCGGCCCGAGAGGCCGAGCCGATGCACTTTACCGATCACGGCGTTTCGCGTCACATTGCCAAGTTCCGCCGCGATCTGGCTGGCCGAAAGGCCGGATTCCCAGAGTTTCTTCAGCTGCTCGACGCGATCGTCGGACCATGTCAATACAGTCATCACATTCTTCCTTTCGCATGGCGCCGGCCAGTTAGCGGAGCGGCGCTGCGAGCCAATCTGGACAAATATCCCTGCGGCCAGAATCCTTTAGCCCTCGCCGGGCACGGTGTTGCGCCCGAACGTTTTACGCGAGACACGAAGGCTACTTAGAGGGTCCAGTACTGCCGCACGAGATGTCGTACCCGACAGGCCAAACGCTACAATATGGCGTGACTCTGGCGCAAGAGTCCGCGGCCGTGCGTCCACATGTTCCCACAAAGTTAAGCATTGCTGTGCGGCTTTTCCACCGCACCGGAATGCTCCGGATTGCGCAGGTTTCGCATTGCAGGAAGGCCGGCAAAGGCCGGCTCCTGGCGATTGACACTGACCGGCCGCCGCATAGAATGACCCGCACGTGCCGCCCGCAAAGGCGGCCGTTTTGTTTTCCGAAGCTGGCGGTTGCTGCGTTGGCGTCAAGGCGCGCAGCAATTGACGGTTTCAAATCGGCAGTGAACGCCATGACCAACGCCTCGTCGCATCTGCTCCCCGTCTTCGCCCGGGTCGATCTCGGCTTCGAGCGCGGCGAGGGCGCCTGGCTGATCGCAACCAACGGCGACCGCTATCTCGATTTCACCTCGGGTGTCGCGGTGAACGCGCTCGGACACGCGCATCCGCATCTGGTCAAGGCGCTGCAGGAACAGGCGACCAAGCTCTGGCACATGTCGAACCTGTTCAAGAGCCCGGACGGCGAGGTGCTGGCCGCGCGGCTGTGCGAGCAGAGCTTTGCTGACTTCGTGTTCTTCTGCAATTCCGGCGCGGAAGCGATGGAGGGCGTGATCAAGCTGGTCCGCCACTATCACTTCTCCAAGGGCCATCCCGAGCGCTACCGTATCATCACCTTCGAAGGCGCCTTCCATGGCCGCACGCTGGGCACGCTGGCTGCGACCGGCTCGGCGAAATACCTCGAAGGCTTCGGCCCGCCGATGGACGGCTTCGACCAGGTGCCGCACGGCGACATCGAGGCGGTAAAGAAGGCGATCGGCCCGCACACCGCCGGCATCCTGATCGAGCCGGTGCAGGGCGAGGGCGGCGTGCGCTCGGCGCCGCAGGCCTTCTTCAAGGCGCTGCGTGCGCTGTGCGACGAGCATGGCCTGCTGCTCGCATTCGACGAGGTGCAGACCGGCATGGGGCGCACCGGCGAACTGTTCGCCTACAAGCGCACCGGCGTTACACCGGACGTGATGTCACTGGCGAAGGCGCTCGGCGGCGGATTCCCGATCGGCGCAGTGCTGGCGACCGCACAGGCTGCGGCCGGCATGGCGCCTGGCTCGCACGGCTCGACCTTCGGCGGCAATCCGCTCGCGGTCGCTGCCGCCAATGCCGTGCTCGACGTCATGC
Source organism: uncultured Bradyrhizobium sp. (assembly GCF_947648125.1). GTDB lineage: Bacteria > Pseudomonadota > Alphaproteobacteria > Rhizobiales > Xanthobacteraceae > Bradyrhizobium. Next base: position 232,055 of record NZ_CANSMR010000007.1, read on the forward strand.
TCAAGCCCGGCTTCTTCGAGCACGTGCAGAAGATGTCGCTGCTGCTCAAGCAGAAGCTCGCTTCCGTCGTCGACCGCTATCCCGGCGTGCTGTCGGAGGTGCGCGGCGAGGGCCTGTTGATCGGCGTCAAGGCGGTGGTGCCGTCGGGCGATCTGATCGCAGCTCTGCGCAACGAGAAGCTGCTCACCGTCGGCGCCGGCGACAATGTGGTGCGGTTCCTGGCGCCCCTGATCGTCACCGAGGCCGAGATCGACCAGTCGATCACGGCGCTCGAGCGCGCCTGTTCTGTGCTATCGGCGCCGCAGCCGAAGAAGGCGGCTGGATAATGAGCAAGCCGGTCCGTCACTTCCTCGACATCAACGAGCTGCCGCTCGGCGAGCTGCGCAACATGCTTTCCGCCGGAGCCGCCATGAAGGCGAAGCTGAAGGCGCATGAGAAGGGCAGGAAGCCGCTCGAAGGCAAGACGCTGGCGATGATCTTCGAGCGCCCGTCGACCCGCACAAGGGTGTCGTTCGACGTCGGCATGCGCCAGCTCGGCGGTGAATCGATCATGCTGACCGGCGCCGAGATGCAGCTCGGCCGCGGCGAGACCATCGCCGACACCGCGCGCGTGCTGTCGCGTTATGTCGATGCGATCATGATCCGCATCCTCAACCATGACGCACTGCTCGAGCTCGCCGCTCACGCCACCGTGCCCGTCATCAACGGCCTGACCCGGCGTTCGCATCCATGCCAGGTGATGGCCGACCTCATGACCTATGAGGAAAACCGCGGCTCGATCGAGGGCAAGACCGTGGCCTGGACCGGCGACGACAACAACGTGCTGGCCTCGTGGGCGCACGCCGCCGAGCGCTTCAAGTTCAATCTTAACATCGCGACGCCGCCCGAGCTCTCGCCGAAGAAGCCGATGCGGGACTGGATCAAGGCCACCGGCGCGCCGATCATGCTCGGCACCGATCCGGAAGCCGCCGTGCGCGGCGCCGACTGCGTCGTCACCGACACCTGGGTGTCGATGGGCGACAAGGAGGGCGAGCACCGCCACAACGTGCTGAAGCCCTATCAGGTCAACGCCAAGCTGATGTCGCTCGCCAAGCCGGACGCGCTGTTCATGCACTGCCTGCCCGCGCATCGCGGCGAGGAGGTCACCGACGAGGTGATCGACGGCCCGCAATCGGTGGTGTTCGACGAGGCGGAAAACCGCCTGCATGCGCAGAAGGGCATTCTGGCCTGGTGTTTCGACACGGTCGCGTAAGCGTCCACAACTGTCGTCCCTGCGAAAGCAGGGACCCATACGCCGCGGCCCGTGGAAAAGGCACAAGGGGAGACGCCTTGTGTCACGACAAACTCTTGTGGTTATGGGTCCCTGCTTTCGCAGGGACGACGATCTCTCGTTGAGTGAACCCCTTTCGTTTTGCGGTCCGAGACCCCAGATAGAGCGCCATGGTTTCACAATCCCCCGACATCAAAATCCAGGCCGAGACGCCCATTCGCGCGCCCTCGGCGGTTCCTGTCGACGATGCCGTGCTGGCCTTCGAGGTCGGCGCGTTGGACTTGCGCGGCCGGCTGACCCGGCTCGGCCCGGCGCTCGACGAGATCCTGCACAAGCACGATTATCCGCCGGCGGTCGGCAAGCTGCTCGGCGAGGCCATCGTGCTGACCACGCTGCTCGGCTCGTCGGTCAAGTTCGAGGGCCGCTTCATCCTGCAGACCCGGACCGAAGGTCCGGTCTCGCTCCTGATCGTCGATTTCCAGGCGCCCGACCGGCTGCGTGCCTATGCGCGCTACGATGTGGCGCGCCTCAAGGACGGGCAGAGCTCGGGTGAGCTGCTCGGCAAGGGCCACCTTGCGATGACGATCGATCAGGGCTCCAACACCAGCCGCTACCAGGGCCTGGTCGCGCTCGACGGCGGCGGGTTGGAAGAGGCCGCCCACGAATATTTCCTGCGCTCGGAGCAGATTCCGACGCGGGTGCGGCTCGCGATCGGCGAGGAGATGCGCGGCGGCGAAGGCGGCAAGCTGCACTGGCGCGCCGGCGGCATCCTGCTGCAATTCCTGCCCAAGGCACCCGAACGTGCCAAGCAGGCCGATCTGCATCCCGGCGATGCGCCGGAGGGCACGGCCACGCACAGCGTGCCGGATGACGACGCATGGGTCGAGGGGCAGTCGCTGATCTCCACCGTCGAGGATGTCGAGCTGATCGATCCCGATCTCTCCGGCGAGCGGCTGTTGTACCGCCTGTTCCACGAGCGCGGCGTGCGCGTCTTCAACCCGCAACCGCTGCGCGCGCAGTGCTCCTGCTCGCGCGATGCGGTGTCGTCGATGCTGAAGAGCTTTGCGCCAAACGATCGCGCCGAGATGGTCAAGGACGGCAAGGTCGTCGTCACCTGCGAGTTCTGCTCGTCGGTCTACGAGTTCACGCCGCAGGAAGCGGGCGTGGAGTAACAAGTCTGTCATGGCCGGGCTCGACCCGGCCATCCATCATAGCAAGAGCGTTTACTGAAGCGATGGATCGCCGGGTCAAGCCCGGCGATGACGCGCATGGACGCGCGTCAATTCAACACCCTTTTCCCGTCCGGGCTCGGGCTGTCGAGCGAGAATGTCGGCACGTCGATGTCGAAGCGCTCGCCGGCTTCGGTGACCATCTGGTAGCTGCCGGTCATGAAGCCGGAGGCGGTCGGCAGCGGCACGCCGGAGGTGTATTCGAAGCGTTCGCCGGGCGCGAGCACCGGCTGTTCGCCGACCACGCCCTCGCCACGCACCTCCTGGCGGCGGCCGGTGGCGTCGGTGATGATCCAGTGCCGCGTCCGCAGCTGCACCGTTTCCGGGCCCGAATTGACGATCACGATCTTGTACGACCAGAAATACTCGCGCCGGTCGATCGACGAGCGCTCCGGCATGAAGTTCGGCTCGACGGTGACTTCGATCTGGCGGGTAACGGCGCGGTACATTCGGCTCAATCCGATGGTCTTGGTGCGTGATCCCTTTCAAAGGGATCACGCTCAAACAGTGTGCCATCATAGCCAATTGGTCAGCCGGAACCAATCGCCTGCCGGGTCATGAAACGCCGGCCCCCGGGGCGGTCCATTCATCGTGGTTTCAACATAGTTCCGCTCTAAAGCGCGGCCGCATGTCGCCGCACTCTGTGCTTTGTCGGCAAGTTGCGGACCGATATTATCTTTTCTGCTGGGCATGCGGGGCGTCCGCGGCCGACACGGTGTTTGATGAGCTCGATTGCCGATCCCATAGCCGGTTCGCCGGTGGCTGACGCCAAAACCGAGGCAAAGGTCGATGCCGAGGTCAAGGCGAGGGCCGTGGCGGCGGCGCCCGCGATCACGCTGCCGGTGACCGGCGAGCGCGAACTCCGCCTCGATCTGTTCCGCGGGCTCGCGCTGTGGCTGATCTTCATCGACCATCTGCCGACCAATCTTCTGACCTGGCTGACGATCCGCAATTACGGCTTCTCCGACGCCACCGAGATCTTCATCTTCATCTCCGGCTACACCGCGGCCTTCGTCTATGGCCGCGCGATGCTGGAGGGCGGCTTCGTGATCGCGACTGCGCGAATCCTGCGCCGGGTCTGGCAGATCTATGTCGCGCATGTCTTCCTGTTCACGATCTTCCTCGCCGAGATCTCCTATGTCGCGACCTCGTTCGAGAACCCGCTCTACTCTGAAGAAATGGGGATCATGGACTTCCTGAAGCAGCCCGACGTCACCATCGTGCAGGCGCTGCTGCTGCGCTTCCGCCCCGTCAACATGGACGTGCTGCCGCTCTATATCGTGCTGATGCTGTTCCTGCCGCTGATCCTGTGGCTGATGAAGTGGAAGCCCGATGTCACGCTCGGCCTGTCGGTCCTGCTCTACGCGCTGACCTGGCAGTTCGATCTTTACCTCTCGGCCTATCCGAACGGCTTCTGGGCGTTCAACCCGTTCGCCTGGCAATTGCTGTTCGTGTTCGGCGCCTGGTGCGCGCTCGGCGGCGCGCGGCGGATGTCGCGCATCCTGTCGTCGAACATCACGATGTGGATCTGCATCGTCTATCTGGTCGCTGCGTTCTTCGTGACCCTGACCTGGTACGTGCCGCAGCTCGGCCACATCATGCCGAAGGTAATCGAGCAATGGATGTATCCGATCAACAAGACCGACCTAGACGTGTTGCGGTTCGCGCACTTCCTGGCGCTCGCAGCTCTCACCGTGCGCTTCCTGCCGCGGGACTGGCCGGGCCTGAAATCGCCCTGGCTGCGACCTTTGATCCTGTGTGGCCAGCATTCGCTTGAGATATTCTGTCTCGGGGTCTTCCTCGCCTTCGCCGGTCACTTCGTGCTTGCCGAAGTGTCTGGCGGTGCCGCACTGCACGCCTTGATCAGCGTCTTCGGCATCCTCATCATGTGCGGCATGGCGTGGATTATTTCGTGGTACAAGCACTCCGCCGACAAAGGCGCCTCGAAAAAAGGTGCCGCCGGCAACGCCGATCTGGCGGGAGGGGGAGCATGAAGTCCGCGCGGACGATGCTAGGCCTGATGCTGCTGGCCGCCTGTTTGGCGGCCGCGCCCGCGCGCGCCGGCGACACCCCCGAGCAGCCTGCACCGGCGCCGCCCTGCGACGTGCCGGCCTATCTGCTTTCGAGCGAGAGTTCGCTGCCGAAGGTCAACGACGCGGTGAAGGCCAATCAGCCGCTCAACGTGCTGGTGGTGGGCAGCCGTTCCTCGACCATCCCCGGCAACGAGGCGAGCGCCTATCCGGCCAAGCTGCAGGCGGCGCTGAAGGAGGCGTTTCCGGCGGCAACCATCGATCTATCCGTAGAATTACAGGCAAAGAGCACCGCCGAGGAGACCGCGGGAACCCTCGTTAAGCTTGTCGAAGCAAAAAAGCCTACTTTGGTTATCTGGCAGACCGGGACGGTCGATGCTATGCGAGCAGTCGATCCTGACGATTTCCGCACCGCCATCAACGATGGCGTTGTTGCGTTGCGGGGCGCCGGGACCGACGTGGTGCTGGTCAATCTGCAATACAGCCCGCGTACGGAAACGATGATCTCTGCGCCGCCATATCTCGACAACATCAAGGTGGTGGCACAGCAGCACGACGTTCCGCTGTTCGATCGGTTCGCGATAATGAAGCAGTGGAGCGACGCCGGATATTTTGACCTGTTCAGCACCTCGCATGGTGTCGACCTGGCCAAGAAGGTTCATGCCTGTCTCGGCCGCGCACTGGCGAAATTCGTGATCGATGCGGCTCATCTGGGCCCGGTGCAGCAGAATTAGAGGAAGCCGAGTTGATGCGTTTTGCCTTCCCTTTTCGTTTCGCCGCAGGGCGGAGCCTGCGCGCCGTTGCGGCGCTCGTATTGCTCGCGCCGCTCTCGGTCGTGCCGTTGTGCGCGCAGACCGGCCAGGCCGACCAGCATGCGGCGCTGTCATCAGGAGCAAAGACTGAAGCAACCAAGCCTGATGCGGCGAAGCCCGCCGCGATCGAAGCCGACGCGGCCAGTCCGCAGCCACAACCGGGCGTCGCCGCGAAGGCGCTCGACAAGGTGAAGCAGGTCGCAAAATCCGCCAGCGATATCTTCCACCGCGTGCCCTGTCATCAACCGACCGGCGTGCCCAACAGCACCGGCTCGCTGCCGCATGTCGCAGCCAAGCTCGCCGCCGGCAAGCCGGTCGTCATCATCGCGTTCGGCTCGTCCTCGACCCAGGGCTACGGTTCGTCGGCACCGGAATTCACCTATCCGAACCGGCTCGCCGCGCAGCTGCGCCGGCAGTATCCGTCGGCCGACATCACCGTGCTCAATCGCGGCAAGGGCGGCGAGGACGCACCCGAGATGATGAAGCGGTTGCAGACCGAAGTGATCGACATGCATCCCGACATGGTGATCTGGCAGGTCGGCACCAACGCGGTGCTGCGCAACCTCGATCCGTCAGAGACCGCCAAGCAGGTCGAGGACGGCGTCGCGCGCATTCAGGCCGACGGTGCCGATATCGTGCTGGTCGATCCGCAATATTCGCCGCGCGTCACCGAGCGCCCCGAGAGCGCTCGCGGCATGGTGAAGCTGCTCGGCCGCATCGCCGCGCTGCGCCATGTCGGCATCTTCCCGCGCTTCGAGGTGATGCGCGAATGGCACGAGAAACAGGCGATCCCGATCGACGATTTCGTCATCGCCGACGGCCTGCACATGAACGACTGGGGCTATGCCTGCTTCGCCCAGCTGCTCGGCGACGACATCATCCGCTCGGTCGGCGCGATCAAGATCGGCGTCAACGTGCCAGGGGATGTGCGGACCTACCGGCCGATGTGATCGGCGCTGCTGCTTCTCTCCCGGCATCTAGTCCGTCACCGTCACCCTGAGGAGGCCGCGTAGCGGCCGTCTCGAAGGGTCGACGGCCCGACTGTGCCCGTGCATCCTTCGAGACGCGCTTCGCGCACCTCAGGATGACGGGATTGATACCGTCGCGGGCTTTTGCTTCGACCATCCCGCCACACGCACCAGCAATCTTGACCTCGCCGCGGTAATCCGCTCCCTTGGCGCCTGTTACGACGCCTAAAGGGAAACGCTCATGTCTTTCGTGCTGGCCATCGATCAGGGCACCACATCGTCGCGCGCGATGGTGTTTCGCAGCGACATCTCCATCGCCGCGGTCGCGCAGCAGGAGTTTCCGCAGCATTTTCCGGCCTCCGGCTGGGTCGAGCACGAGCCGGAGGACATCTGGACCTCGACCGTGATGGTGTGCCGCGAGGCGCTGGAGAAGGCCGGGCTGAAGGCGAAGGACATCGCCGCGATCGGCATCACCAACCAGCGCGAGACCACCGTGGTGTGGGACCGCGCCACCGGCCAGGCCGTGCATCGCGCCATCGTCTGGCAGGACCGCCGCACTGCCGACATCTGCGCCAAACTGAAGAGCGAAGGCCATGAGCCCGGGATATCGGCCAAAACAGGATTGATCATCGACCCCTATTTCTCGGGGACGAAAGTCGCCTGGATACTCGATCACGTGCCGGGCGCGCGCGAACGCGCCGAGCGCGGCGAGCTCTTGTTCGGCACCGTCGACTGCTATCTGTTGTGGCGGCTCACCGGCGGCCGGGTGCACGCGACCGACGCCACCAACGCCTCGCGCACGCTGCTGTTCAACATCCACACCGGCGCCTGGGACGACGACCTCATCAACCTCTTGCGCGTGCCGCGCTCGATGCTGCCTGAGGTGAAGGATTCCTCCGCCCGGTTCGGCGAGAGCACCGCTGATCTGTTCGGCGGCCCGATCGCGATCTCAGGGATCGCCGGCGACCAGCAGGCCGCGACCATCGGCCAGGCCTGCTTCGAGCCCGGCATGATGAAGTCAACCTACGGCACCGGCTGCTTCGCACTGCTCAACACCGGCACCACGCCGGTCGCCTCGAAGAACAAGCTGCTCACGACGATCGCCTATCAGCTCAATGGCCAGCGCACCTACGCGCTCGAGGGCTCGATCTTCGTCGCCGGCAGCGCGGTGCAATGGCTGCGCGACGGGCTCGGCATCATCAAGCACGCCGCCGAGACCGGGCCGCTTGCCGATAAATCCGACTCAATGCAGAGCGTCTATCTGGTGCCGGCCTTCGTCGGCATGGGCGCGCCCTACTGGAATCCGCGGGTGCGCGGCGCGCTGATCGGGCTGACCCGCAACACCGGCCCGGCCGAGATCGCGCATGCGACCTTGGAGAGCGTCTGCTACCAGACCTTCGACCTGTGGGCCGCGATGCGCACCGACTGGCCGGAGGCCAATGCCGCCAACACCGTGCTGCGCGTCGACGGCGGCATGACGGCATCGGACTGGACCATGCAGCGGCTCGCCGACCTGCTCAACGCACCGGTCGATCGTCCAATGATCCAGGAGACCACAGCGTTAGGGGCGGCCTATCTCGCCGGCCTCGAGGCCGGCGTCTATCCGGAGCCCGCGAAATTCGCCGACAATTGGCGGCTCGAACACCGCTTCAGGCCTGCGATGAGCGAAGCCACGCGCGACCGCAAGCTCGCCGGCTGGGCCCGCGCAGTGAAGGGCGTGCTGGCGAGCGACGAGGGGGAGTAGTGAACGCGTGCGGCAGGCGCGCTGCCCACGCCTCTCCCGCTTGCGGGGGAGGCCGCTGCGCTCGAAGAGCGCGGCGGGTGGGGGCTCTCTCCGCATAATGGCTGGTCCCATCGCGGCGACACCCCCACCCCAGCCCTCCCCCGCAAGCGGGAGAGGGGGCGCAGTGCCGCTGCGGCTGGAGGCGTCTCATAACCAATAACAACCATCGGAGAACAACATGAACACGGATCTCAACCGCGTCGCGAAACTATTCACCGCCGCGCTCTGCACCGCGTGGCTCGCCGCGCCTGCCGCGGCGCGCGAGAAGGCGAGCCCGCTTGTGGCGGCGCGCGAGGTCAAGACCGACGTCGCCGGGCTGAAGGCGCCGGGCCAGATCCTGGTCGACGTCTGGGGCATCCCGCATATCTATGCCGGCAACGAGCACGACCTGTTCTTTCTGCAGGGCTTCAACGCCGCGCGCGACCGGCTCTGGCAGATCGATCTCTGGCGCAAGCGCGGGCTCGGTCTCTTGGCGAAGGATTTCGGCCCCGCCTATGCCGAGCAGGACAAGGCGCTGCGTCAGTTCCTCTACCGCGGCGACATGAATGCGGAATGGGCCGCCTATGGCCCGAAGGCGAAAACCTATGCCGAGGCCTTCGTCGCCGGCGTCAACGCCTATGTCGCCGACGTCAGGGCCGGCAAGCGGCCGCTGCCGATCGAGTTCAGGATCGCGGGCACCATGCCGGACCTGTGGTCGGCGGAGGATGTGGTGCGGGTCCGCAGCCACGGCTTGACCCGAAACGTCGCCTCCGAGGTGAAGCGCGCGCTGGTCGCCTGCGCCGCTGGCCTCGATGCCGATCGCTTCCGCGTCAAGCTGGAGCCCACCTGGACCACCAAGATTCCCGACGGGCTCGATCCGTGCAGCGTGCCGAAGGGCGTGCTCGCGGCCTATGACCTTGCCACGCGCCCGGTGAAGTTCGCCGCGCCGAAAGACCAGAAGGCCGCACTGGCGCATGATCCCGACAAATTCCTCGCCGAGGCCGATCAACAGCGCGACACCATCGGCTCCAACAACTGGGTGATCGCAGCATCGCGCACCGCGACGGGACGGCCGATCCTCGCCAACGATCCGCATCGCGAGCACTCGGTGCCGTCGCTGCGCTACATCGTCGGCCTCAACGCGCCCGGCATCTCCGTGATCGGCGCCGGCGAGCCGGCGCTGCCGGGCATCTCGATCGGCCACAACGACACCATCGCGTTCGGCCTCACCATCTTCAACGTCGACCAGGAAGACCTCTACGTCTACGAGCTCAACCCGGACAATCCGAACCAGTATCGCTACGGCACCGGCTGGGAGGATATGCGCGTCGTGCACGAGAAGGAGGCGGTGAAGGGCGAGGCCGACCGCGACCTCGAGCTGAAGTTCACTCGCCATGGCCCGGTGATCTTTGTCGACCCCGACAAGAAGCACGCGTTCGCCGTGCGCTCGATCTGGTTCGAGCCGGGTACTTCGGCCTATTTCGGCTCGTCCGACTACATGACCGCGAAGTCGTGGACTGGCTTCCTCGGCGCGATGCGGCGCTGGGGCGCGCCGTCGGAGAACCAGGTCTATGCCGACACGTCAGGCAATATCGGCTGGGTCGCCGCCGGCAAGACGCCGCGCCGCACCAGCTTCGATGGCCTGATGCCGGTGCCCGGTGACGGCCGCTACGAGTGGCAGGGATTTCTGTCGCTCGACGAGCTGCCGAAGCAGTACCAGCCGAAGCAGGGCTTCATCGCCACCGCCAACCAGATGAACCTGCCGGCGGATTATCCGGTCAATGAGCGCAGGGTCGGCTTCGAATGGTCCGACAGCGCGCGCTGGCAGCGCATCGTCGAGGTGCTGCAAGCCAACAGCAAGGTGACGCTGGCGGACGCGATGGCGTTGCAGAACGACGACACCGGCATGCTCGCGCGGCGCCTCGTCGCGTTGCTGAAGCCGCTGTCGTCCGACGATGCCAATGTGAAGAAGGGCCTCGATCTGTTGAAGGCATGGGACGCCCGCGACACTGAGGACAGCGCTGCGGCCGCGGTCTACGAAGTGTGGATCGCGAACCATCTCGGCCCGGTGCTGCTCAAGACCACGGCTCCGAAAGCGGCCGAGCTGATCGCGCCGGAAGCTTCCAGCATCTCCGCCATCGTCGATTATCTCGAAAAGCCGGATGCCGCGCTCGGCAGCGATCCCGCTCGCGAACGCGACCGCGTGCTGCGCGACAGCCTCGGCGCGGCTGTTGCCGACGTCGCCGACAAGCTCGGGTCCGATGCCTCGACCTGGCGCTGGGGCCGCCTGCATGTCGCCAGGTTCGATCACGCGCTGATGCCGCTCGCCGACAAGGCAACTGCCGCGCAGATGTCGGTCGGTCCGCTCGCCTATGGCGGCGCCGCCAACGTGCCGCGCGCCGCCACCTATCGCCGCTCCGACTATCATCTCACCGCGGGCGCCTCGTTCCGCATGGTGCTCGATGTCGGCAATTGGGATGCGAGCCGCACCATCAACACACCAGGCCAGTCCGGCGATCCGTTCAGCGGCCACTACCGCGACCTAGCGCCGCTGTGGGCGACGGGCCAGTATGTGCCGCTGCTCTACAGCCGCCCGGCGGTGGAAGCCGCGACCGCGGAGGCGATCGCGCTGACGCCGCGGTGAGAGGCGGTTAGGTCTCACTGGCTGCGCCACAAACTCCGCTGTCGTCCCTGCTTTCGCAGGGACGACAGCGAGTGTGTGGCAAGCGCCGCGCTGACTTTTCCAGCTTCTCCTGAAGGCGGAAGCGCGACGCGGGACGCACATGCGCGAATGCCAACGAGCGCTGCGGCCGTCCGCCACAATTCACTTTATTCACTTTGTGCCATCGACCTGGCGACGCGGCTGGATCTCTTGCAGCGAGCGTTTGCGATTTGCGCACGGACTTCCCGTTGCGTTGTGCGCGAGGGTCCAAGAAGAGGTGGCTTCCACCTGTTAGTCTGATCGATCGTGATCGACGCCGCGCTGTGGCGATTTTCACATGCGGCGCGAGAACGAATTTTCTGGAAGCGATTGAAAGCTCGACTGGTTAATTCACAGGAGCTGGCCATGACGAAAATCATTCTTGTTTCGATCGCACTTGCTTCTCTCTCCACGGCGGCACTTGCTGATGCACGAACGGCGGGACACCGGACCCACCATAGCCACCTCGTGATGGGTACAGCGCTGAGCCCTGCCGTGCTCAACGCCAACGCCAGTCTCAGCGGCGATGTCAGCGACCATGCGATGCATATGCGGAACCTGCGCGATTCTGGCTACAAGCCGAAGGACGATTTCGACTCTTACGGCAATGTGTGGGTTGGCAATTAACGGAATGCGGGAGGGCATGGGGAGCCCTCCTCAAAACGGGTTCAAGCTGGTCTATCCGCTCGAGTGAGCGACAGCGGGTGTGGCTGGTAACCCCGTCTGCTTCTCCTGCAGCTCCAACATCGCGCGCAGCGTGTCGTCGCTGAGCTTGCCGTTCGGTGACGGCGCGCGCGGCTCGACGGTCTCGACCGGTCGCGCATGCTGCGGAACGACCGGCGCGCTGCGCACCGGTGCACCATCCTCGATATCTGCGGCCTCGTCAGCCGTACGCGCACCTTGCGCGTAACCAATGCCGCGCCGGCGCCGCATGGGCTTCGGCTTCGGTGGCGGCGGCGTAGTGATGATCGGCGGCAGTGTGTGATGGCGCGACACGGTCGTTGCTCCGGTGGCCTTGCGACATGGAGCACCTGATTCGCCAAAGCACCGACTGACAAATCGGTAACATTGTTACGCGGCGTTGCATTGCATCTGCCGCGACATGCGGATATGTCGCGCCGACAATGCAAAAAAAAGGTTGCGCGATGCTGCTGCCCGACGGCACTTCCGACATTCCCCGCGGCACGGTCGCCGCCGTCGTCACACATCTGGAAATGACCGAGCGCCCGCCGCTGCGCGACGATCCGCCCGGTGCGTGGCGCTTGCGCAAGGTCGAGCCGCCCGCGCTCGACTGGTATCGCGATCTCTACCGCCGCGTCGGCGAGGAGTGGCTGTGGTTCACCCGCACGGGCATCGATGACGCCGATCTCGCCGGGCGGATTCACGCGCCCGGCGTCGAGCTCTACGGGCTGGTCGTCGACGGCCAGGATGAAGGCCTGCTCGAACTCGATTTCAGCGAGCCGGGTGGGTGCCAGCTGCTCTATTTCGGCGTCACCGCAAAATTCATCGGCACCGGCGCCGCACGCTTCCTGATGAACCGCGCGCTCGAGATCGCCTGGTCGCGCGACGTCAGCCGTGTCTGGGTGCACACCTGCACCTTCGACCATCCCTCCGCCATCGCGTTCTACCAGCGCTCCGGCTTCCGTGCGTTCAAGCGGCAGATCGAGGTGGCCGACGATCCCAGGCTCGCCGGCAAATTGCCGCGCGATGCGGCGCGGCATGTGCCGGTGATCGGGTAGGAGGGAATCATATGCCTGACTTTTCCCTGGAACTACCGGTAGACTTTGCAGACTACGAATGGGAAGTCGAGGCAAAGGGTTGGTTTTCGCAGGCGCGGATCAATGTTTCGGGGAAGCGGTACCCTCTGAATTTCTATGACCCCGCACGACTTGCACAAGCCATCAATGACGAGCTCGAGCGTGGCAGGGTGTTCTTCGAGCCGAACCTGGTGATAGTTCAATCCATCACAAGGGCGAATATGGAGCAGGCCGTGGCGCTATTGATGGAGTCAGGCGAGCTCATCAACATGGTTGAGGAATAGCGCCGTGGTGTCGCGCCCCGCCTTCGTGAAATATCAAGCATCATCCCGCACCCACCTGTAGCCTCGGCAGAATCAACAGCACGTAATGCCTTGCCGGAATGACTCGCCATATTGCAATGCGGTGCGGCTCATCTACCATGGTGCAAAGTGCAACCTCTGACCCGGCTTGGCCGCCTGACCTTCGAAAGCCCTGCTTTCGCGGCAACGGCCTGCCGCGGCATGACCGACGAGATGACGGATGTTTTTGATCGGCCAGTACGACTCGCCCTTTGTCCGCCGCACCGCGATCGCGTTGCGGCTCTATGGATTGTCGTTCGAGCACAAGCCGTGGTCGACGTTTGGCGATGCGGAGAAGGTTGCGGCCTACAATCCGGTGCGGCGGGTGCCGACGCTGGTGCTCGATGATGGCGAGGCGCTGATCGAGAGCGGTGCGATCCTGGATCATCTCGACGAGCTGGTCGGGCCGGAGCGGGCGATGATCGCGCGCTCGGGGCCTGAGCGGCGCAGGCATCTGCGCATCACGGCGCTGGCGACCGGGCTCGCCGACAAGTCGGTGAGCCTTGTCTACGAGCGCGTGCTGCGCAAGGAGCAGTTGAAGCTGTGGGTCGAGCGTTGCGAGGCGCAGATTTCCGGCGTGCTCGCGGTGCTGGAGCGGGAGCGCGCGGCGGTGCCGTCGCCGTATTGGCTGGGCGATCGCATTGGTCACGCCGATATCGCAGTGGCCTGCGCGCTCCGCTTCACCGGCGAGGCGCATCCACATCTGTTCGATGTGCGCTATCCGGCGCTCAAGGCCCACGCCGCGCGCTGTGAAGCGCTGCCGCCGTTCCAGGAGATCGTGCAGCCGCTGGCGCCGCCGAGCGGTTAGGGACGAATACTGGATCACCCGCGTGCGCTTTCGCGGGTGATGACACCGGGCTTGCTCAGGATCGTGCAACACACTCAACGTCGTCCTGGCGAAAGCCAGGACCCATTACCCCGACTGCTTGTTGTTGCGCGACGTTGGGGCCACCATCCCGTTCATCACCGCTTGCGGTGGTTATGGGTCCTGGCTTTCGCCAGGACGACGGTTGTGAATGCGGCGCTGGCGGTGGATCGCGGGCAACGCCGCGCACCACTCCACGTGACCCCGGCGCGCGTGCTTCGGGCTACCCATTGCCGGTCCGATCTTCTATGGTGAACCACATCGGGTCGCATGCGGTGAACTCGATAAATCCATGATATCAAAGGCTTAAGGCTCTAATCGAAGCCTTTGGAGGGCGGTTTGACGCGGTACATTTCGACCCGGGGTGAGGCCCCGGCGCTTGGCTTCTGCGATGTGATGCTGACCGGGCTTGCCCGTGACGGCGGGCTTTACGTGCCCGAGACCTGGCCGCAATTGTCGCCCGAGACCATCGCGGCCTTCTTCGGTCGTCCCTATTGGGAGGTCGCGGTCGAGATCATCCGGCCGTTTGTCGCCGGCGAGATTTCCGACGCCGAGCTCGGCCGCATGGCGAACGAGGCCTATGCCACCTTCCGCCATCCCGCCGTCGTGCCGCTCGACCAGGTCGGGCCGAACCAGTTCCTGCTCGAGCTGTTCCATGGGCCGACGCTGGCGTTCAAGGACGTCGCGATGCAGCTGATCTCGCGGCTGATGGATCACGTGCTGGCCAAGCGCGCGCAGCGCACCACCATCGTGGTCGCGACCTCGGGCGATACCGGCGGCGCCGCGGTCGAGGCGTTTGCCAATCTCGACAATGTCGATCTCGTGGTGCTGTTCCCGAACGGGCGCATCTCCGAAGTGCAGCGCCGCATGATGACGACGACCGGCGCCGCCAATGTCCACGCGCTGGCGATCGAAGGCACGTTCGACGATTGCCAGGCGCTGGTGAAGGAGATGTTCAACAACCATCGCTTCCGCGACCAGGTGGCGCTGTCGGGCGTCAACTCGATCAACTGGGCGCGCATCGTGGCGCAGGTGGTGTATTATTTCACCTCAGCGGTTGCGCTCGGCGCGCCGCAGCGGACCGTGGATTTCACGGTGCCGACCGGCAATTTCGGCGACATCTTCGCTGGCTATGTCGCGAAGCGCATGGGGCTGCCGATCCGCTGGCTGCGGATTGCCGCCAACGTCAACGATATCCTGCCGCGCACGCTGAAAACCGGCAATTACGAGGTGCGCGAGGTCCACGCCACGGCGTCGCCGTCGATGGACATCCAGGTGTCCTCGAATTTCGAGCGGCTGCTGTTCGAGGCGAGCGGCCGCGACGCCGACCAGGTGCGCCGTCTGATGGCCTCGCTGAAGCAGTCCGGCCGCTTCGTGCTGCCGGATGCGACGCTGGCCGCGGTGCGCCGCGATTTCGACGCCGGCCGCGCCGACGAGACTGAGACGGCGGCCGCGATCCGCGCCGCCTGGCGCGAGGCAGGCGATCTCGTCGATCCGCACACCGCAGTGGCGCTTGCGGTCGCCGACCGCGACACCTCGGATTCGAAGATCCCGAACATCGTGCTGTCGACCGCGCATGCGGCGAAATTCCCCGACGCGGTCGAGGCGGCCTGCGGGGTGCGTCCGCAGCTGCCGGCCTGGCTCGGAAGCCTGATGACGAAATCCGAACACATGACGGTCATGAAAAATGATTCCGCCGAGGTCGAGCGCTTCGTGCTGTCGGTCAGCCGTGCCGCCAAGCAGGGAGTTGCCTGATGAGCGTTGAAATCACCAAGTTGCCGAGCGGCCTGACCGTCGTCACGGATACCATGCCGCATCTGGAGACTGCGGCGCTTGGGGTCTGGGCCGGTGTCGGCGGACGCGACGAGAAGCCGAACGAGCACGGCATCTCGCATCTCCTGGAGCACATGGCGTTCAAGGGCACCGCGCGGCGCTCCTCGCGCGAGATCGTCGAGGAGATCGAGGCGGTCGGCGGCGACCTCAATGCCGGGACCTCGACCGAGACCACGGCCTATTATGCGCGGGTGATGAAGGCGGACGTGCCGCTGGCGCTCGACGTGCTCTCCGACATCCTCGCCAATCCGTCGTTTGTGCCGGACGAGCTGGAGCGCGAGAAGAGCGTCATCGTGCAGGAGATCGGCGCGGCGCAGGATACGCCCGACGACGTCGTGTTCGAGCACCTCAACGAGCTCTGCTATCCGGACCAGCCGATGGGGCGCTCGCTGCTCGGCACCGCCAAGACGCTGAAGGCCTTCAACCGGGACACGCTGCGCGGCTATCTGTCGACGCATTACCGTGCGCCGGACATGGTGGTCGCCGCCGCCGGCGCCGTCGATCACAAGCGCGTCGTCGAGGACGTGGCGCAGAAATTCGCCAGCTTCGACGCCACGCCGGCACCGGCGCCGCAGCCTGCGATGTTCGGCAAGGGCGGCTCGCGGGTGGTGCATCGCGATCTCGAGCAGGCGCATCTGACGCTGGCGCTCGAGGGCGTGCCGCAGACCGACCTGTCGCTGTTCTCGCTGCAGGTCTTCACCAACACGCTCGGCGGCGGGATGTCGTCGCGGCTGTTCCAGGAGGTGCGCGAGAAGCGCGGGCTGTGCTACTCGATCTACACCTTCCACGCCCCCTACACCGACACCGGCTTTTTCGGCCTCTACACCGGGACCGATCCCGCCGACGCGCCGGAAATGATGGAAGTCATCGTCGACGTCATCAATGACGCGGTGGAGACCCTGACCGAGGCCGAGGTCGCCCGCGCCAAGGCGCAGATGAAGGCCGGCCTGTTGATGGCGCTGGAAAGCTGTTCATCCCGGGCCGAGCAGCTGGCACGCCATGTGCTAGCCTACGGCCGGCCGCAGACGGTGGAAGAGCTGGTGGCACGGATCGACGCGGTCAGCGTCGAATCGAGCCGCAACGCCGCCCGCGCGCTGCTGTCGCGCAGCCGGCCCGCCGTTGTTGCACTCGGCAGCGGCAGGGGTCTGGACACGGCGGTGTCTTTTGCGGAAGGATTGACGAAGTCGAAGGCAAAGACGCTGCTGCATTAGGGATTGAGCTGACCTCGCCCCGCTCTTGCGGGGAGAGCATGGGCCGCCTACCGGCGGCCGTTGACGGACATACGCCGAGGCGGAGCCTCGGCTATGGCCGAAGGCTTCGGGTGAGGGGTCGAGCCGCAGATTGAGGCTGCGGAAAGGGCCCTCACCCCGACCCTCCAAGAGCGAGCTTTGCTCGTCTTGACCCCGCAAGAGCGGGCGAGGGAGAAGTAGTCCGGCGGGGGAGTGTTGGGCCATGGCCCTGTTTCGTTTGCCGTCTGGTGGACCGGCCGCACTGATGCCGCGGGGTCACGGGCTTTTGCTGCGTGCGCCGCAAATGTCGGATTTCCCGCAATGGGCGCAATTGCGCGAGTTCAGCCGCGCCTATCTCACGCCATGGGAGCCGATCTGGCCCTCCGACGACCTGACCCGCGCGGGCTTCCGCCGTAGGTTGCGCCGCTACAGCGAGGATATCGCCGCCGACCGCTCCTATCCGTTCATCATCTTCCGCGAATCGGACGGGGTGATGATCGGCGGCATCACGCTTGCCAATGTCCGCCGCGGTATCGTGCAGGCCGGCACGATCGGCTATTGGGTCGGCCTGCCGCACGCCCATCGCGGCTACATGACGACGGCGCTGCGGGTGCTGCTGCCCTCGCTGTTCGGCGAGCTCAACCTGCATCGCATCGAGGCGGCCTGCATTCCCTCCAATGCGTCGTCGATCCGCGTGCTGGAGAAGTGCGGCTTCACCCGCGAGGGCCTGGCGCGGCGCTATCTCTGCATCAACGGGATCTGGCAGGACCACCTGCTGTTCGGCCTGCTGCACGAGGATTTCCGCGGTTGAATCTTAAGCCTGTTGGCTGATGGCGGGCCCGCCGCCCGGCGCCTCCTGGAGGCCCTGTTAGATGCCTTGGGTTCGCCGCCATTGCCTTGCTATAACGCCCGCGAAACGGGGAACCGTGTTTTGAGATTTGAGGGTATTGATGGGTGACAGGGTGATCAGGTTCGCGCTCGCGGCGGCGGTATCGATCGGTCTCGGTGCCACCCTGCTGCCGGAGGCCGGCTCGGCGCAGTCGCTGAGCGACCGCTTCAAGAGCCTGTTCGGCGGCGGTTCGTCGGATTCGAAGCCGGCGACGCCAGCGGCGCCGCAGCCGCTCAACGATGCCGACGCCGGGCTAACCTGCCCGCCGGTGCAGATCCGCTCCGGGGCCTCGACCTATTCGGTCGCTGTGGACGGCAAGGAAGCGGTCGGCAACGACGTCAAATTCCTGGCCTCGATCACGCGCACGGCGCGGGAATGCAATCTGAACAGCGGCCAGATCACGGCCAAGATCGGTATCCAGGGGCGCGTCATCGTCGGCCCCCAGGGCGCGCCGCCGACCATCCAGGTGCCGCTGCGCGTCGCCGTGGTGAAGGGCGGCGTCGGCGAGAAGACCATCGCCACCAAGGCCTACACCACCACGGTGCAGATGGACGACAGCGGCAGCGTGCCGTTCAGCCTGGTCGCCGAGGATGTCGTCTATCCGGCGCCGTCGGCCGCGGAGAACGACGATTATGTCTTCTATATCGGCTTCGATCCGCAGGCGCTGAAGCCGGAGCCCAAGCCCCGCGCGCCGCACAAGAAGAAGTAGCGGCTGCCGCCGTGACGGGGGCCGGTAGAATAAAGAAGCAGCAGGAACAAAGAAAAAGGCCGGCGCGATGATCTCGCGCCGGCCTTTTCCGGAAGGACGTGTGATCGCGTCAGTTCAGCTTGGAGCGGACTTCGGCGATGCCCTTGCCGACGAGCTCGTCGGCAACCGAGCCCTTGACCGACTGCGACAGGATGGTCGAGGCGGCGGTCACGGCGGCGTTGGCCGCGGCGGCGCGCACATCGGCCACGGCCTGCGCCTCGGCCTGGGCGATCTTGCTCTCGGCGGTCTTGGTCCGCCGGGCGACAAAATCTTCCATCTTGGTCTTGGCTTCAGCCGCGATCCGCTCGGCTTCGGCCTTGGCGCTGGAGATGATGTCGGCGGCCTCGCGCTCCGCGCTGGCGCGGCGCGCCTTGTATTCGCCGAGCAGCTTGTTGGCCTCGTCCTTCAGACGGCGGGCGTCCTCGAGCTCGGCCTTGATGCGCTCGGCACGATGATCGAGCGCCGTCAGCAGGGTGCGATGGACGCCGAGATAGCCGAACACGACCAGCAGAATGACGAAGGCGATGGCAACCCAGGTTTCCGGTTCGTAAAACATCGTCTATCCCTTCAGCGACGCGTCGACGGCGCTGTTGACCGCATTCGCGTCCGGCGTGACGCCGGCGAGTTGCTGGACGATGGCGCCGGCCGCATCCGCCGCGATGCCGCGGACGTTGCTCATGGCGTTGGTCCGGGTCGTTGCGATCTGCTTCTCGGCGTCGGCGAGCTTTGCCGCCAGCTTCTCTTCCAGCGCCTTGCGCTCGGCTTCCGAGGCCGCGTTCAGCTTCTCGCGGGTCTCGTTGCCGATCGCCTGCGCGTTGGAGCGCGCATTCGCCAGCTCGGTTTCATAGGCCTTCAGCGCCGCGTCGGACTCGTCCTTCAGCTTCTGCGCCTCGGCCAGATCGCCCTCGATCTTGTTCTGGCGTGCATCGATCGTCCCGCCGACACGCGGCAGTGCGATACGCGACACGATCAGATAGAGCGCGACAAATGCAATCGCCAGCGACACCAGCTGCGAAGCGAAATTGGAGGAATCGAACGGCGGAAAGGCTCCGCCGTGATGTCCGCCATCGGCCTCGGTGTGGGCGCCGGCATTCTGGCCTTTTGCCTCGCCATGACTCTCAGCCACGGTGTTCTCCTGTTGCTGTCATGCGCGCCGCCCTTGGTACGACCTCTGGGCGGCGCGACGGGTTGCCGCTAAAGCGGAACCGGGGTGCCGCTCAGAGCGGAACGAACAGCAGAAGCAGCGCGATCAGCAGCGAGAAGATGCCGAGCGCTTCGGTCACGGCGAAGCCGAAGATCAGGTTGCCGAACTGGCCCTGAGCGGCCGACGGGTTACGCACCGCAGCGGCGAGGTAGTTGCCGAAGATGATGCCCACGCCGACGCCCGCACCGCCCATGCCGATGCACGCGATGCCCGCGCCGATAAGTTTTGCTGCTGCCGGTTCCATTTGTAGCTCCTTGAGAAAGATAGACAGATTGGTGGGTGGAGATTCCCCGGACCGCTTAGTGTCCCGGATGAATGGCGTCGTTGAGGTAGATGCAGGTCAGGATCGCGAACACGTAGGCCTGCAGGAATGCGACCAGCAGTTCGAGCGCGTACAGTGCGACCGTGAGCGCCAGCGGCAGCACGCCGCCGAACCAGCCGAGCGCGCCGAGCGAGAAGCCGAGCATCGCGACAAAGCCCGCGAACACCTTGAGCGCGATGTGGCCGGCCAGCATGTTGGCGAACAGACGAACGCTATGCGAGACCGGCCGCAGGAAGAACGACAGGATCTCGATGAACATGACCAGCGGCAGGATGTAGATCGGAACGCCGGAGGGGACGAAGATGCTGAAGAATTTCAGGCCGTTCTTGTAGAGGCCGTAGATCAGCACGGTGAAGAATACGAGCAGCGCCAGCGCCGCGGTGACGATCAGGTGGCTAGCGATCGTGAAGGTGTAGGGGATCACGCCGACCAGGTTCGAGACGCACAGGAACATGAAGAGCGAGAAGATCAGCGGGAAGAACTTCATGCCTTCCGAGCCGGCCGTGCTGCGAATCGTCGACGCGACGAATTCGTAGGAGATTTCAGCGACCGACTGCAGCCGTCCCGGAACCAGGTCCCGGCCGCTCGCCAGCATCAAGAGCGCGATCAGCAGCACCGCGATGAGCATGAAGAGCGACGAATTGGTGAAGGCGATCGTGTGATTGCCGATGTGGCCGAGCGTGAAGAGGGGCTCGATATTGAACTGGTGGATCGGGTCGATTTTCATCCGCGCGGCTCTTGGTCCACCGGCCATCGTGCCGGTAATCGAATTTCAAATGTCGTGACTTCCCGCCAGCGCTCAGCGCTTGCCCGAGGCCACGCCCGCGGACCTCACCACGTTGACTACGCCGGCGACGAAGCCGAGCAGCGTTAACACGATGAAGCCGAATGGCGACGTCGACAGCAAACGGTCGAACCCCCAGCCAATCGCCGCTCCGACGGCAACGCCCGCGATCAGCTCCGAGGAAAGACGAAAACCGAGCGCCATCGCCGAAGCTCTGGCGGCACTGTCCCCGCTTTCAGTACCGGATTGATCAGTCTTGCTCCTGCGGCTGTCGCGAATTTCTGACAACCGATGATCGAGACTTCCGAGCCTTGCGGAAAGCGCAGCTTCGTCAGGAGGCGATTGATCGCGACTTCCATCTGCGCCGTCGTTGGTGTTCTCAGCCATGCTGCAAACACTAACCGATGCCGCGGATGATGGAAATTGCGCCCGTCCCCGTCAAAAGCCGCGCGGACCATACTTACCGCGTCTAATCAAGTCAAGATTGCGTCGTAACCAGTTATTGCTTTGATTCTACTGGATTTATTTGGAGATATTCAAGGTCAGAGTGACGCAGTGTTCGCAGTGCAACAGCTTGTATGCTGTGAAGTGATGTTGCCTGGCATTTCCGGCTCTGCTGGGATCACCGAAAGTCCTCATCCTCTCGCGCAGTCAAGGTTCCGCATGTCACGCCAGATCGATTACTACTTCTCGCTGCAATCGCCCTGGGCCTATATCGGTCACAAGCCCTTCGTTCGGCTCGTAAACACTTACGATCTCAAGGTAAATTACCGGCCCGTGCTGCTGGTCGATCTGTTCTCGGAGACCGGCGGGCTGCCGCTCGCCCAGCGCCATCCGGTGCGGCAGCGCTACCGGATGATCGAGTTGCAGCGCTGGCGCGACAAGCGCGGGCTGAATTTTCACCTGCAGCCGGCCAACTGGCCGTTCAACGGGCGGCTTGCCGATGGCGTCGTCATCGCGATGCTCGAGGCCGGGCTCGATCCCGAGCCGTTTTTGCAACGCGCCTATCCTGCTGTGTGGGAGCTTGAGCTCAACCTTGCCGATGCTGCGACGCTGGTGAAACTCGCCGACGATGCAGGCTTGCCCGGCCGGCAGCTGGTGGAGCGCTCGGGCTCGGATGCGATCAGCGCGGCCTATGAGCAGAATCGCCAGACTGCATTGGACGCCGGCGTGTTCGGCTCGCCCGGCTATGTGCTCGATGGCGAGGTGTTCTGGGGGCAGGACCGGATCGAATTGCTCGAGGACGCGTTGAAGTCAGGCCGCGAGCCCTATAGCTCTGTGGTCTAGGGGCAGGAATCTGGTTGAGGCGGAGCAAGCCATGCCCATCGCGATGTCGTCCTCGAAATTGTCCATCGCAATTGTTGCCATCCTGATCTCAAGCGGTGCCGCGCTCGCGCAAACTGCGCCCGATACCGAGAACGGCCGCTACGCGTTGTCGCCGGCCGGCGATGGCTTCCTGCGGCTCGACACCCGCACCGGCGCGGTGTCGACCTGCACCAATTCCAGCGCCGGCTGGGCCTGCTACATGGTGCCCGACGAGCGTGCGGCGCTCGATGCCGAGATCGGGCGCCTGCAAGCCGACAATGACAAGCTGAAAGGCGAGCTCGCAGCGCGCACACCATCGGCCAAGACCGACGAGGCGTTGCCGAAATCGGATTCGTTGAAGAAGGCTGAGCCGAAAGTCGCCGAGGGCGAGCGCAAGATCGAGATCCCGCTGCCGAGCGACCGCGACATGGATCGCATGATGTCGTTCGTGGAGCGGGCCTGGCGGCGGCTGATCGAGATGGCCAACCGCGTACAGCGCGACGTCAATGGTGGCAAGATTTGATGCGGCGTTTGCAACATCCACGGTGTCGTCCCGGCGAAAGCCGGGACCCATAACCACCGAAGCGTATTGGTTACAAAGGATATCCACTCCGAGTCTTTGAACGTGAAGGGCCGCGGAGTATGGGTCCCGGCCCCCGTGCGCAATTGCGCACTAGGCCGGGACGACGAGTTGAGAGACTGCGGATGAGTTCATCGAAGCAAATGTCGCGCTCGGCGCCATCCTCGGTCGCGGCGACCAGCATCGTGTCGTCGCGCCTGACGGTCGAAACGCCCGGCGCCGGGTTCACCGACATCACGCGCGAGGTCGCAAAATTCCTGCGTGAGGTGCGCGCCGGCGAGGGTGCGGTGACGCTGTTCATCCGTCACACCTCGGCCTCGCTGACGATCCAGGAGAATGCCGATCCGACGGTGCTGGCCGATCTGACGACGGCGCTCGATCGCGCGGCGCCCGAGGACGGCGGCTGGCGTCACGACACCGAAGGTCCCGATGATATGCCGGCGCATATCAAGACCATGCTGACGGCAACCTCGCTGCAGGTCCCGGTCCTCGACGGCGAGATGGCGCTCGGCACCTGGCAGGGCATCTATCTGATCGAGCATCGCGCCCACCCGCACCGGCGCGAGATTGTGCTGCAATTCATCGGCGCGACCAGAAACTGATCGCAAATCGCGCGCAAAAATGAAACCGGCCGCGGATCGCTCCGCGGCCGGTTCATCGAAAGGTGTCAGCCGATCAGGTCTTGCTGATGTCTACGTTTTTGGTCTCCGGCAGGAAGATCAGGCCGACCACCGCGGTAATGGCCGCGAAGATAATCGGATACCAGAGGCCGGCATAGATATCGCCGGTTGAGGCCACGATCGCGAACGCCGTCGCCGGCAACAACCCGCCGAACCAGCCGTTACCAATGTGATAGGGCAGCGACATCGAAGTGTAGCGGATCTTGGTCGGGAACAACTCGACCAGCATCGCGGCAATCGGGCCGTACACCATGGTGACGAAGATCACCAGGATGAACAGCAAGCCGATCACGGCCGCGACCTGCGGGCGGAAGATGTCGAACGGATGCGACATCTTCACGATGCCGGCGTCGCCCGCCTTCGGATAGCCGGCGGCGGCCACAGCGGCGGTGATCGCCGCATTGCCGTCCTTGGCGTTGGCATAGGGGACGTCCTTGCCGTTGACGACGACCTTCACGCCGGAGCCGGCCGCGCCATACGTCGTCGAGTACTTGACCGACGATTGGGCGAGGAAGGCGCGGGCCGTGTCGCAGGGCGCGGTGAACACGCGGGTGCCGACCGGGTTGAACAGGTCGCCGCAGCCTGCGGGATCGGCAACCACCTCGACCTTGGCCGATTCGATCGCCTTCTCCAGCGCCGGGTTGGCGTTGGAAGAGATCATCTTGAAGATCGGAATGAAGGTCAGTGCCGCGATCGCGCAGCCTGCCAGGATGATCGGCTTGCGTCCGATCCGGTCGGACAGCGCACCGAACACGACGAAGAACCCGGTGCCAAACAGCAACGACCAGGCGATCAGAAGGTTCGCGGTGTAGCCGTCGACCTTGAGGATCGATTGCAGGAAGAACAGCGCGTAGAACTGGCCGGTGTACCACACCACGCCCTGACCCATGGTGCCGCCGAGCAGCGCCAGGAGGACGATCTTCGCGTTGCCCCAGTTGGCGAAGGCCTCCGTCAGCGGCGCCTTTGAACTCTTGCCCTCGTCCTTCATGCGCTGGAACACCGGCGATTCATTCAGCCGCAGCCGGATCCAGACCGAGATGCCGAGCAGCAGCACCGACACCAGGAACGGAATCCGCCAGCCCCAGTCCGCGAAATCCTTCTCGCCGGTGATCGAACGGGTGAACAGGATCACCAGCAGCGACAGGAACAGGCCGAGCGTTGCCGTGGTCTGGATGAACGAGGTGTAATAGCCGCGCCTGCCGTTTGGCGCGTGCTCGGCGACGTAGGTCGCAGCACCGCCATACTCACCGCCGAGCGCGAGGCCCTGCAGGAGGCGCAGCGAAATCAGGATGATCGGCGCCGCGAGGCCGATGGTCTTGGCGCTGGGCAACAGGCCGACGATGAAGGTCGACAGGCCCATGATCAGGATGGTGACGAGGAAGGTGTATTTGCGGCCGACGATGTCGCCGACCCGGCCGAACACGATGGCGCCGAACGGACGCACCAGGAAGCCTGCGGCGAAGGCCAGCAACGCGAAGATGTCGCGGGTTGCCGGGGGGTAGTCGGAGAAGAACTGCGCGCCGATGATGCCGGCCAGTGAACCGTAGAGATAGAAATCGTACCACTCGAACACGGTGCCGAGCGACGACGCCAGGATGACGAAACGCTCATCCTTCGTCATGCCGGCGGGCCGCGCCGAAGTTGCAGTCATTGTGGACATCTGGATTGCTCCCCCCGAATTATTGCTGCCATGCTCGCCCCCGGCTGGCGGGTCAGACCCGAATGGGCCTTAGGCTTAAGTCGAGGGTAACATCGCAGTGAAACCCGCCCCAATAAGACTTTTGGCTTTTGCACGCTTGAACTTATCTTGAGAGGTGAGTGCCGGATCGAACGTCCCCGCGTGCGTCTATTGCGGCGCACAAGCTCGGCGGGTTAACTGCGTTGGCATCTGGTATTATCAAGGGCTTGCGTGATACTGCCGCGCGGGCGACAACCGAACGGCGCGGGCTTCCCAAAGCCCGCTTGTGGGACTGAGATGACTGCTGCCGCCAATACTCATCTTGTCATCGCCGACGACCATCCGCTGTTCCGCGATGCGTTGCGTCAGGCGGTGTCCAGCGTCGTGAGTTCGGCCACGATCAGCGAGGCCGGATCTTTCGAGGATCTGACCGCGCTGTTGGAACGGGACTCCGAAGTCGACCTGATCCTGCTCGATTTGAGCATGCCGGGGATCAGCGGATTCTCCGGCCTGATCTATCTGCGGGCGCAATATCCGGCGATTCCGGTGGTCATCGTGTCCGCCAGTGACGATGCCGGAACCATCCGCCGCTCACTCGATTTCGGCGCCTCCGGTTTCATCCCCAAGCGCTTCGGCGTCGAGACCTTGCGTGACGCCATCATGAAGGTGATGGAGGGCGACGTCTGGGTTCCGCCGGACACCGATCTGTCGGCGGCCGGCGATCCCGACATGACGCGGCTGCGCGACCGTCTGGTGACGCTGACCCCGCAGCAGGTACGGGTGCTGATGATGCTGTCCGAGGGACTGCTCAACAAGCAGATCGCCTACGAGCTCGGCGTCTCCGAAGCGACTATCAAGGCCCATGTCTCGGCCATCCTGCAGAAGCTCGGCGTCGAAAGCCGGACCCAGGCCGTGATCGCCGCCGCGAAGATCGCCGGCGGCCAGTGGCGCCAGGGCACGCCGTCGAGCTGACCTACGCGGCCGGCATCACCCGGTACGCGCAGCGCCGCGCACCGGCAAGGATGTGATCGACGCGATCGACCACGACATCGCTGCCCAGCACGGCGCGAAACACCGCAAGTTCGGAGCGGCAGAGGCCCTGACAGGCTGCCGCCGCCGCGCAGATCGGGCAGTGGTTCTCGATCAGCAGGAAGCCGCCGGCGTCCTTGACCACGCTCGCCATATAGCCTTCCCGGCTCCGGATCCGGGCGAGCGCCGTGAGCCGCTGTCGGAGTGAGCCCTCGGTTCCGACCGCTTTCCGATAGTCGGCGATGCCGGCGCGTTCGCGGTGCGCGATCAGCGTCTCCAGGCCGCGCTCGCCAAACACCTCATGCATCGACCGCAGCAGATCCAGCGTGAGGTCGGAATGACGGTCAGGGAAGCGCGCGTGGCCCGGCGCCGTCAGACGCCAATACTTCCGCGGCCGCCCGCGTCCCTCGCGCTCATCGCCGCTTTCGACGAGGCCCGCCGCTTCGAGCTTGAGCAGATGCTGGCGCGCGCCGGCAGGCGTCATGTCGAGGCGCGCGCCGATGCCGGCAGCCGTCTGCGGGCCGCGCGTCTTCAGTTCGAACAGGATGCGATCCTGGCTGCGCGTGTCGTCTTGACTCATTGACCTATTTTAGAAACAAGATGCTATCTAAAATAACCGGAAATCGCCGCCGCGTGCAACTGCCTTGGCGCCAGTCCGGAAGGAGAACTCCGACATGGAGCAACAAGACGTCCGCGCGGGGTGGCGATCCCTCCTCAAGCGCGAATGGATCCCGACGCTGGCCATCCTGCTCGGCGGTGTGCTGCTGCAATCCATGAACGTGCTGATGCTGACGACGGTGCTGCCGTCGATCGTCGGCGAACTCGGCGGCGTCGCCATGCTGAGCTGGCCGACCACCGCCTATCTGGCGTCCTCGATCGTCGCGGCGAGTTGCGTCGGCGTGCTCTCCACCGCGCTCGGCGCCCGGCAGGTCTACTGCGTGGGCGTTGCGATCTTCGGCGTCGGCGCCGTGCTGTGTTCGCTGGCCCCCGCGATGGGCTGGATCGTGGCCGGCCGGCTGATCCAGGGATTCGGCGGCGGCCTGGAGGCTGCTGTCGCCTATGTGCTGGTGCGCGGTACGTTTCCGGAGCGCATGTGGTCGCGAACGATCGCGCTGATGTCGACGAGCTGGAGCATGTCGGTGCTGATCGGTCCGCTGGTCGGCGGGATGTTCGCGCATTTCGCCAGCTGGCGCGGCGCCTTTGTCGCCAGCGCCGCAACCGCCGTCGTGCTGGCGATCGCTGCCTTCTTCGTGCTGTCGCCGGTCACGGCGGCGCAGCGCGCATCGTCGGCACGCGTGCCGCTCGGCCGTGTCGCGCTGATCTGCCTTGCCATCGCCGCGACGTCGGCGACCTCCGCCGCTGGGTCGTCCTTGCTGAAGCTCGGCCTGATCGTCACGGCGATCGTCTCGTTTGTCGCGATGCTGCGGCTCGATCGTCTGGCGTCGCCCCGGCTGCTGCCCAGCGACGCGTTCTCCTGGCGAACCGGCACCGGCGTCGGGCTGTGGCTCGCGCTGCTGCTCTGCATCACTTTCAGTCCGCTGCAAATCTACGTGCCGATGTTCCTGCAGCAGCTGCATGGCTTCGATCCGCTTTCGGCCGGATTCACCGTCGCCTGCGCTTCGCTGGGCTGGAGCGCCGCCTCGCTGCTGACGGCCGGCGTGTCGGCCCGCCGGGCGGACCGCCTGATGCTGATCGGCCCTGCAATCATGGCAGCTAGCCTTGCCGCGATCGGGCTGCTCGGTCCGGACGGCGCGGCGTCGATCATCCTGCTGGTCATGGCGATCGCGATGCTGGGAGCCGGTATCGGCCAGTGCTGGCCGCTCGTCGCTCATCGCATCATGGACAGCGCCAAGGCTGGCGACGAAGTGGTCGCGGCCTCGTCGGTGCCGACCATCCAGCAGATGGGCTTTGCGTTCGGTGCGGCGATCGCAGGCCTGATCGCGAATGCCAGCGGCCTGTCGGCTGCGATCGCGGACGCCACGATGGCGCGCGCCGCCTTCTGGGTGCCGGCGAGTTTCGTGGTGCCGGCCATGCTCGCCGTTGCCGCCGGGCTCCGCCTGCGGGCGCTGCGCAGGCCGTAAGCCGGCCCGTCGTAAGGCTACTCCGCCGCCACCATCTGCTGGGTGCGCCATTGTCCGAGCAGCGCGCGCAGCGAGGCCGGCTTGACCGGCTTGTTCAGCACCGCGATGTTTTCCTCGCGTGCGGCCAAGCGCACCGCGGGGCTGCGGTCGGCGGTGATCAGGATCGCCGGAATGCCGTCGCCGAAGCGGCGGCGGATCTCGCGGATCGCGGCGACGCCGTTGCCGCGATCGAGATGATAGTCGACCAGCACGCCGGTGACGCGGCCGCCGGCAGCCTCGATCGCGCTGATCGCGCCGTCGGCATCGAGCACCGCGATCACCTCGGCGTCCCACGCCGTCAGCAGCGTCTTCATGCCGTCGAGAATGGCGGGATCGTTCTCGATGCAGACGATCAGCGAGCCGCTCATCGGCGTCTTCGACAGCGGCGTGGCGGTAGTGACGGCCGCGGTATGGTTGACGGCGGTGGCGACCGGCACGGTGACCGAGAACGCCGAGCCGCCGCTCACATTGGCCGAAATCGCGATGCGATGGTTGAGCACGCGCGCCAGCCGCTCGACGATCGATAGTCCAAGGCCGAGGCCGCGGGCGATCCGGGCGCCCTGCTCGAGGCGATGGAATTCCTTGAAGATCTCGCCGCGCTTCTGCACGGGAATGCCGACGCCGGTGTCGAAGATGCTGATCTGGAGCGTGTCGCCGCGGCGGCGGCAGCCGATCAGCACGCGGCCGCGCGGGGTATATTTGATCGCGTTGGAGATGAAGTTCTGCAGCAGCCGGCGCAGCAGCGAGCGGTCGGATTCGACCGGCAGCGAGCAGGCCACGAAGCGCAGATCGAGGCCCTTGTCGCGGGCGATCGGCATGAACTCGATCTCCAGCGAGCGCATCAGATCGGCCATTCGGAAGCTCGTGATCGCCGGCGTCATGGCGCCGGCATCGAGCCTCGAGATGTCGAGCAGCGCGCCCAGGATGTCCTCGATCGCCTCGAGCGAGTCGTCGATGTTCTCGACCAGTCGAGAATCTTCGCCGCCGTTCTGGCGTTCGACGAGACTCGTGACATAGAGGCGCGCCGCATTGAGCGGCTGCAGGATGTCGTGGCTGGCCGCCGCGAGGAAGCGCGTCTTGGAGGCGTTGGCGTCCTCCGCGATGCCCTTGGCGAGCGCGAGCTCCGAGTTCAGCCGCGTCAGCTCCTCGGTGCGGTCGCGGACACGCTTTTCCAGGGTCGCGTTGGCGCGCTCCAGCGCCTCCGCGGCCTCGAAGCTCGGCGTGACGTCGGAGAAGGTGATGACGAGCCCGCCACCCGGCATGCGGTTGGCGCGGACCTCGATCACCAGATGGCGATCGGTGAAGCGCTCCAGATAGGGCTCGCCCTCGGTGGTGTAGGCGCGCAGCCGCAGTTGCAGCAGGTTGTCGCTGTCGCCGGCCGGCGGCGGACTGATCGCGCCCATGAATTCGAGGATCTCGGGCAGGGGTATGCCGAGCTGTACCAGATGCGGCGGCAGCGCGAGCAATTCGGAGAACTGGCGGTTGGAGCAGATCAGCTGCAGATCGGCGTCGAACACCGCGATGCCCTGGCGCACGTGATTGAGCGCGGTCTGCAATATCTCGCGGTTGAAATGCAGCGCGGCGTGCGAGTCGTCGAGCAGCTTCAGCGCGGCCTTGGCGGACACCGTCCGCCGCTGCAGCAGCAGCGACATCACGAGGCGCGAGGACGCCGCCCCGATCGAGGAGGCGATCAGCCGCTCGGCGTGCTGCAGCAGCTCGAAATCCGCCGGCGCTGATGCCAGCAGCACGACGTTGCGGTCGACGGCGAACGAGGCGAACGCCTCGCGGGTGCGGTCGGGGCCGAGATATTGCGTCACCGTGCTCTCGATGTCCTGCACCGTCACCGTGGTGCGCCAGCGCCGGAAGCTCGGCGCGATCGGGGCCAGTGCGTTGGGCACGAACACGTCGGCTTGCAACAGCTCGATCGAGGACGGCGCACGCGCCAATGAGAACACGACGTAGGTGACGATGTTGAGCGCGAGGCTCCACAGCACGCCGTGCAGCAGCGGCGGCAGGTCGGCGCCGAACAGCGCCTGCGGCCGCAGCGCCTCGAGCCCGAACGGCCCGTGCTGCAGCAGCATCAGGCCGGTGGTCGAGTTTTCCAGGAAGCTCGGGATGAACAGCGTGTAGAGCCACGTCGCGAAGCCGACCAGCATGCCCGCCATGGCGCCGCGTGCGGTGGCGCGCCGCCAGAACAGCCCGCCGAAAAACGCCGGCGCGAGCTGGGTGATCGCGGCAAAGGACAATAGGCCGATCGCGACCAGCTGGGTGTTGCCGAGCGCGCGATAGTAGAAATACGCCATCACCATGATGGCGAAGATCGAGAAGCGACGTGCCTTCAGGAGGAAATCGCCAAAGTCTTTCTGGCCGGCGCGGGCGTCATCGCTGCGCGGCAGCACCAGCGGCAGCACGATGTCGTTGGAGACCATGATCGACAGCGCGACGCATTCGACGATCACCATCGCGGTCGCCGCCGACAGCCCGCCGACGAAGACCGCAAGGCTGAGCAGCTGCGAATTGCCCTCGATCGGCAGCGCCAGCACGAACATGTCGGCATCGACAGCGCCGAATGGGAAGATGACGAGGCCCGCGATCGCAATCGGAGTCACGAACACGTTGATGGCGACGAGGTAGAGCGGGAACAGCCAGCGCGCCCGGGTGACTTCGGCGGGCGTCGAATTCTCGACCACGCTGACATGGAACTGGCGTGGCAGCAGCATGACCGCGCAGAACGACAGCAGCGTCATGATCAGGAAATTGCCGATCGACGGCACATATTCGATCGCGCGTACCGCCTCCGGCGTCTTCAGGGCGCGCTCGTAGAGCTCGACCGGGGAGAACATCCAGAAGGTGACGAAGGCGCCGGCGGCGATGAAGGCGACCAGCTTGACGATGGACTCGGCGGCGATCGCCAGGATCAGCCCGTGCTGGTGCTCGGTCGCGTCGGTGTGACGGGTGCCGAACAGCACCGCGAACACCGCCATCGCCAGCGTCACCATCAGCGCGATGTCGCCCATGATCGGGATTTTCGAGAACGCCTGATCCTCGCTCAGGATGGTTTCCAGCGATGAGGCCATCGCCTTGAGCTGCAGCGCGATGTAGGGCACCGAGCCGATGATCGCGATCAGCGCCACGGTGGCCGCGACCGCCTGGCTCTTGCCGTAGCGCGCGGCGATGAAGTCGGCGATCGAGGTGATGTTCTGCGACTTGGCGAGCGCGATGACGCGACGGAGCAGCGGGGTGCACAGCCCGATCATCACGATCGGGCCGACATAGATCGCCAGGAAGTCGACGCTGGTGCGGGTGGCGAAGCCGACCGAACCGAAGAAGGTCCAGGAGGTGCAGTAGATTGCCAGCGACAGCGGATAGATCCACTGGCTGGCACGGCCGCGCGCGCCCGCCGACATCCGGTCGCCGCGGCTGGCAATGAAGAACAACAATCCGATGTAGGCAAACGCCGTGGCGATAACGCCCCAGTCGTGCAGCATCGCTGCTCATCTCCTGTCCCCGCCGCTGGGAGGGCCGGGTGTCAGGATTATAGCGCAAAGGGCCGGCCGCGCGATGCACGGCCGGCCCAAATTCGGGGTTGGAAACGGATAGGGTTACTCGGCGGCCAGCGACTTCTGGTGCAGGGGCAGGCCGAGCCGGTCCCAGACCTGGAGCAGGGCCTCGGCCAGCGCGTCGATCAGGCCGTCGTCATGGTAGGGCGAGGGCGTGATGCGCAGCCGCTCGCTGCCCTTGGCGACCGTCGGATAGTTGATCGGCTGAATGTAGATGCCGTGGTCCTCGAGCAGCAGGTCGGAGGCACGCTTGCACTTCTCGGGGTCGCCGACGAACAGCGGCACGATATGGGTGTCGCTCGACATCACGGGCAGGCCGGCCGCGGTCAGGATCGCCTTGGTGCGGGCGGCGCGGTCCTGGTGGCGCTCGCGCTCCCAGTTCGAGGTCTTCAGATGGCGGATCGCAGCCGTCGCGGCCGAGCAGATCGCCGGCGGCAGCGCGGTGGTGAAGATGAAGCCCGGCGCGTAGGAGCGTACCGCGTCGATGATCTCGGCACGGCCCGCGATATAGCCGCCGAGGCAGCCGAACGCTTTCGCAAGCGTGCCCTCGAGCACGTCGATCCGGTGCATCACGCCGTCGCGCTCGGCGATGCCGCCGCCGCGCGGGCCGTACATGCCGACCGCATGGACCTCGTCGACATAGGTCATGGCGCCGTATTTCTCGGCGAGATCGCAAATCCTGGCGAGCGGCGCGACGTCGCCGTCCATCGAATAAAGGCTCTCACAAACGATCAGCTTCGGCCGGTCGGGACCGGCGGCGATCAGCAGCTCTTCGAGATGCGCGACGTCGTTGTGGCGGAAGATCTGGCGTTCGCAGCCGGCCTGCCGCACGCCTTCGATCATCGAATTGTGGTTCAGCGCGTCCGACAGGATCAGGCAGTCCGGGATCAGCTTGGCGAGGGTCGAGATGCCAGTCTGGTTCGAGACATAGCCCGAGGTGAACAGCAGCGAGGCTTCCTTGCCATGGAGGTCGGCGAGCTCCGCCTCGAGCTGCACGAGCGGATGATGGGTGCCCGCGATGTTGCGGGTGCCGCCGGCGCCGGTGCCGACGCGCGTCGCGGTCTCGACCATGGCGCCGACCACCTTGGGGTGCTGGCCCATGCCGAGATAGTCGTTGGAGCACCAGATCACGACATTGCGGCTGCCCTTCGGCGAATGCCAGGTCGCGTGCGGGAAGCGTCCCGCGATCCGTTCGAGGTCGGCGAACACACGGTAGCGCCGCTCGTCATGCAGGCGGTTGAGGGCGGTTTGGAAAAACTGGCTGTAATTCATCGGCGAACCCAGAAAGCGGAACCTGACCGGAAAAGCTGCCTCTTCTTAGAGCTTTTCCAGCTCTAATGTCCATGCATTGGCCCACATCCGGGCATGCGTTGCAGTTGGGCAAATTGCCCTAGCGGCCGTCGATCCGGCTTGATTTCGGTCAAATTGCCCGGGGCATTTCGGCCCGGCCGGCGCTCAGGTCGTCTTGAAGCGCAGCATGCCGTCGTCGTGCATCTCCGCCGTCAGGCGACCCTCGACCAGCATGTAATTGACATGGGCGACCAGTTCGCCGGCGGCAAAGCCCATCTGGTGCTCGTCCAGCACGTGCTTGTGGAACACCACCGGGACCAGTTCCTTGGAGGTCTGCGGCACCTCGCGGCAGGCCTCGGCGATCAGCCGGCAGCGCTCCTCATGGTGATCGGCGAGCTGCTTGATCCGGGTCTTCAGCCCGTAGAACGGCACGCCATGGCCGGGCAGCACCATCACGTCATAGGGCAGGGTGGTGGTCAGGCTCGCCAGCGAGGCCAGATATTCGCCGAGCGAATTCTGTTCGGGCTCGACTGCCCAGACGCTGACATTGGGCGAGATCTTGCTCAGCACCTGGTCGGCGGACAGGAACAGCTTGTCGGCCGCGCAATACAGCATCACCTGGTCGAGCGCGTGTCCGCCGCCGGTGATCACCTTGAAGCGCCGCGTGCCGATCACGACCTCGTCGCCATGGGTGAGGCGGTGATAGGACGGCGGCAGCACCGACACGCGCTTCAGGTAATCCTGGCCACGGCCGAGCAGCTTCTCGGTCAGGTCCTCGTCCATGCCGTGGCGGCGGAAGAACAGCCGCTGTGCGTTGCGCCGCTCCTCGGTGCCGCGGTTCTGGTGATAGACCGACTGCAGGTATTCCACCTGCGACATGTACAGCGGGCAGTCGAAGCGCTCGGTGATCCAGCCGGCGAGACCGACATGGTCTGGATGCGAATGCGTCACGATCAGCCGCTTGACCTTGACGTGCTTCAGCGGTCCCTCGAACAGCGTGGTCCAGGCCGCAATCGATTCCTCATTGCCAAAGCCGGCATCCACCATGGTCCAGCCGTCGCCGTCGGCGAGCAGATAGATGTTCACATGGTTGAGGCGGAACGGCAGCTTCAGCCGCGCCCACAGTACGCCGGGGGCCACCTCCACGACCTGGTCGTGGCCGGGATGGTTCTCCCAGGGGTATCGCAGTGCCTCCGCCGAGGAGGGAAGGCTGTCGGTCTTCGTATGCATGCTACCGACTTAGCGGGCCCCGGGCCGCCGCGCCAGCCGAAAAATCAGATAGTCGTCCGGAGAATGGGGGGCCCAGAGCTGGAATTCCGTAGCCCGGATCAAACGGACGGAATCTACAAATACGCCCGTCATTCCGGGGCGATGCGCAGCATCGAACCCGGAATCTCGAGGTTCCGGGTCTGGTCCTTCGGACCATCCCGGAACGACGCGTAACCTTGCTACGCCGCGCGGATGTTCGACAGGAAGCCGTCGATCTCGGAGCGCAGCACGTCGGCCTCGCGGCGCAATGCGTCCGAGGCGCTGAGTACTTCGCCGGCCGCGGCACCGGCCTCGGCCGAGGCGGTCGAGACGCCGACGATGTTGCTCGACACCTCGCTGGTGCCGCCCGCCGCATGCTGGATGTTGCGGGCGATCTCGCGGGTCGCCGCGCCCTGCTCCTCGACCGCGGCGGCGATCGCGGTGGTGACGTCGTTGATCTCGCCGATCGTGCTTGAGATGTTGCGGATCGCGGTGACCGCCGTCGTCGTCACCTCCTGCATGCTGACGATCTGCTGGCGGATTTCCTCGGTCGCCTTGGCGGTCTGGCTCGCCAGGTTCTTCACCTCGGAGGCGACGACGGCAAAGCCGCGGCCGGCCTCGCCGGCGCGCGCCGCCTCGATGGTGGCGTTGAGCGCCAAAAGATTGGTCTGCGAGGCGATGGTCTGGATGAGGTCGACCACGACGCTGATGCGCGCGGCATTGTCGGCGAGGCCCTGCATCGTGGTGTCGGTGGCGCTGGCTTCCTCGACCGCCTTGCGGGCGATCTCCGCCGAGGTGACGACCTGGCGGCCGATCTCGGAGATCGACGACGACAGCTCCTCGGTGCCGGCCGATACCGTCTGCACGTTGACCGAGGTCTCCTCGGCGGCCGAGGCGACCGCATTGACCAATGCGCTCGACTGGTCGGCGGTCGCCGACATGCTCTGCGCGGTCGACTGCATCGAGTTCGCCGCGGTCTGCAGGCTGCCGAGCGCAGTGCGGACCGTCGATTCGAACGTCGTGATCTGCTTCTCCATGCGCGAGGCGCGCTCGGCCTTGGCGGAGCGGTCCTTGTTCTGGTTCTCGGTGAGCTCGCGGCTCTCGATCATGCTCTCGCGGAACACCTGCAGCGAGTCGGCCATGACGGCGATCTCGTCGCGCTGGCGGCTCTGCGGGATCTCGGTGTCGAGGTCGCCGTCGGACAGCAGCTGCATCGAGCGCTGCAGGCCGCGGATGCGGCGCAGGATGTTGCGCCCGACATAGAGCCAGACGAACAGGAACGAGCCGACCAAGGTCAGCGCGCCCAATCCGATCATCACTGTGGTGGCAAGCGAGATTTGCTGCCGCGCCTGGAAGGTCGCGGAGTCGGTCTCCTTCTGCACGGCGTCGACCAGCTGCTGGACGCTGATGCCGAGCCCGACATTGAGCTTGCGGGTCTCTTCCAGGATGGTCTGGCCGTAATCGATCGAGTCGAGCTCCTTCTGGCGGATCTTGAACACGCCGGTCTTGCCTTCGCCGAGCACCAGCAGCTTCTGCGCGGTGTCGCGCACGGCAACGATCGCCGGATTGTTCGGCAGGTCCTCGAGGTTGGACTTGACGCGCTCGCGGCCCTTCTTGAACTCCGCCTCGATCGCATCGAGCGTCTCGCTGGAATTGGCCGACAGCGCTGCGGTCATGTCGGCGGCCATCAGATTGCCGGCCGCGAGCACGTTGCCGATCTGGCCGACGGTGCGGGCCGCTTCGGTGGCAGCGTCGGCGGAGACATCGGCCGCGCCAAGGATGGCGTTGAGCCGGGTCTGCGCGTCGAGCATCGCGGGACCAGCGGCGGAGACGAAGGCGCCCTGCGCCTTGCGCAGCGCGTTGTACTGCTTGTCGCGCAGCGCGCCGACGTCGAGCCGCTCATGCGCCGCCGAGATCAGGCTCTTGGTCGCCTCGTCGGTGTTCTTGACGTTCTCCTGCAGCGCGCTGACGACGGATTTGTCGGCGCCGAGTTCGATGATCTCGCCAAGCTTGGCATTGGTTTGCTGCGCGACCTCCTGCACCTTCTTGGTGCGATCGTTCAGCGCATCCTCGCTCTGCACGGCGAGCAGGCCGGGCCCCTGGGCTGCGAGCGAGGCGCTCTGCGCGGAAAGCTGCAGGCTCGCGGCGAGCCGCGGAATGTCGCGGCCGGAGAGATCGCTCATGGTGCCGCCGAGCTGATGCAGCACGATGCCGGCACCTGCGCTGATCACCAGCGCCATGCCTGCGATCACGGCGAACGCCGCGAACAGGCTGCCCCTGACGCCCATCTGCGGCAGATGGATACGCTTGAGATTTGGTTTGCCGAGCTTGAACCGAAACGCCATTGCCCCGTGCCCCCTGGCCATACTCTTGGCCACTACTCTTGGATGTTTCCCCGGCGCGGGAGTATCGGTGCGGCGGGTTAACAAAATCGGGAAAATTGCGACGATCTGCGGGATTTTTCGCGGCTGCCGCGTGCCAACGCGGTGTTGGTTCGCAGTGCGGAACAGATGCGCGCGATCGGATGCAAAAAGGCCGGCGCGAGCCGGCCTTTCCGCTCATGGTTGTGGTGATCAGTAATCTCAGTAGCGGCCGTAAGCGGGGCCGCCGAGGTTGCCGAGATTGAAGCGGTAGTTGAGGCCCGCCTTCACCGTGTGCTCGTCATTGTGGAAGCTGCCGACCGGCACCAGCGCGCCCGGTGCGGTGAAGCGGCTGTCGCCGAAGTCGTAGTACTGGTACTCGACCTTGGCCGACCAGTTCGGCGCGAACATGTATTCGGCGCCGCCGCCGATGGTCCAGCCGTTGCTGTGGTTGTCGCTGAGCGCGAAGCCGATCGGCGCGCCGCCCAGCGTCACCGTTTCGTTGTTGTCGGAATAGGCGTAACCGCCCTTCACATAGATCAGGCCCGGGCCCCAGGTGTAGCCGACGCGGCCAGTGATCGACGCGATGCCGCGCTGATTGTTGTTGTAGACGTAACCGCCCGGGAAGATCGCGTTGAGCTGATGGCCGCCGACCCAGGAATACTGGCCTTCGAGGCCGATCACCCACATCGGCGACAGCTGCCAGTCGTAGCCGCCCTGGACGCCGCCCATGAAGCGGGCGCTGGAGTCCGACAGCGCGAGGCCGTTGAACGTGTTGTTCTGCGAGAACACGCCGCCGAGATGGCCGCCGAGATAGAAGCCGGTCCAGTTGTAGAGCGGCGCGGCGTAAACAGGCGCGGGCGCCTTCTGGTAATAGCCACGGGAGCCGAGGTCGGCAGCCTGGGCGGTCGCGCCAAAGGCAGCGATGGCGACAGCTGCGGCTGCGGTTGCGAGCAGGAACTTCTTCATGGGGCAGTCTCCGGACAAGTCATGAGGCGCAGCGTGAATGGCGCCATCCATGGCGATGCGTTAGACCGCATTTGAATAAAATGCTGTCACCGAATGACGACTTGGCACGTTAAGTCGCACCCTTTGCGGTGAAACGTTTTGTTGTGCCTAACGAACGCTTAAGCGGGAATGACGGAATGCTTAACGCACCGTGCGCGACGCGCTTGCTCCGTTAACCAGGCCGTCCGCTAGTCCAATCGCTTGCGCACGTCGTCGCGCATCTGCTCGCGGAACGCCTGGCGGCGTGCGGCGCGATCCTTGACCGGAACGTCGTGGCGATCGAACACGTCGAACTTCTCCAGGATCGGATAGTGCTCGCTCGCCATCGCCAGCACGCGCAGCAGGCCTGCGACCTTCGGGGTCGGGCCGGTGACTTCCCATCTGCGGAGTTTCTCGGCGCCGCCGGCCGCCGGCAGCCCGCACAGTTTCGCCATGTCCGCCGCCGTCAGCTTCCGGCCGAGTGCCTCGCCGAGATGTTCGCGCAGTTTCTTCAGTTCTGGGCCAGTCACTCTTGGGTCCGCTCCGCGATTTTGAAGTGTGAAGTGAGTCACATGACGTGCTCGGGGGCCCGTCTATACGCTGCTCATGCGACTTCTCAAGGAAACCATCATGCACGGCATCATCGAAGGCCTCAGCCCCGAACACGGACAGATCGATTGGAAATGGGTCGGCAGTGTGTTCGCGTTCTACGTCGTGCTGATGATCGGCGGGGCGGGGCTGCTGCTGGCGCATTGATGCAGCACGGACATCGCGACCGGTTGGATTCGTTCGTCCGCTAGTGAGGCGCCCCGGATTGATCGAGCACCCGATCGGCGAGGGTCTTGCGGCCGCGCCGGTTCAGCCAGCCCTGACCCCAATCGCGGAGCTGCAGCAGCAGTGGGCCAAGTGAGCGTCCCTCCTCGGTCAGGCTGTACTCGACCTTCGGAGGAATCACCGGATAGGCGGTCCGCTGGATCAGTCCGTCCTCCTCCAGCTCGCGCAGCTGCCTGGTCAGGAGGCGCGGCGTGCAACCGGTCAGATGGCGGTGCAGTTCGTTGAACCGCTGGGTGCCGTCGAGCAGGTGATAGAGGATCACCGACTTCCACTTGCCGTTGATCAAGTTGACCGCTGCTTCCATCGAGCAGCCGGGCACCAGATCGTATCGTCTCTGCTTCTGCATATCGTGGACACTACGCTTTCGGATAGTACCGGCTAATTTTTACAGTATAGCGCACCTGGGTACTGCCCTCCAGATAGATCAGGCCGCTGCGTCAGGTGGCCATGAACATCAGGAGACGACGGCGTGTCGAAGAGCGTGAGGTTCCATCAGGTCGGTGGCCCGGAGGTGCTGAAGATCGAAACCATCCCGATCCCAGTGCCCGGTGTCGGCGAGGTTCGCATCAAGACCAAGGCCATCGGGCTGAACCGGGCAGAGGTGATGTACCGGTCTGGTGCCTATGTGTCCGCGCCGGTGTTTCCCGCGCAGCTCGGCTATGAGGCCGCCGGCATCATCGACGCCGTGGGCGATGGCGTCGACGGCTTCGAGGTCGGCGACGCCGTCAGCGTGATTCCGGCGTTCAGCTTCGCCGAATACGGCATGTACGGCGAGGATGTGATCGCGCCGGCGAGAGCGGTCGTGAAGCATCCGCGCTGGCTGAGCTGGGAGATGGCCGCGGCCATCTGGATGCCGTTCGTGACCGTCTGGGGTGCGCTGATCGACATTGCAGGGATCACCAAAGGCGACGTCGTCGTGATTCCGGCCGCAGCGAGCAGCGTCGGCCTGGCGACCATTCAAGTGGCTCGTTACGTCGGTGCATTGCCGGTCGCGCTGTCTCGAACGTCGTCGAAGGCGGACGAATTGAAGGCCGCAGGCGCCGCGCACGTCATCGCCACCGCTGAACAGGATGTGACAGCCGAATTGTTGCGCATCACCGACGGCAAGGGCGCGCGCGTTGTGTTCGATCCGGTCGGTGGCCCGGCGTTCGAGAAGCTGGCGCAGGCAACCGCGGTCGGCGGCATCATCTTCATCTACGGCGCGCTGAGCCCGGACACGACACCGCTGCCCTTGATGGCTGTGCTGGGGCGTCACCTGACCATCCGCGGCTATGAGCTGTTCGAGGTCACGTCTCGGGATGACAAGCTCGGGCAAGCGAAGGAGTTCGTGCTCCAAGGCCTCGCCTCCGGGCATTTCAGTCCGAGGATCGCGCGGACCTTCCCGTTCGAGAGCATCGTGGAGGCCCATCGCTTCCTGGAGGCGAACGCGCAGGTCGGCAAGGTGGTGGTGACCGTCTGAGGTCACGCACCGATTGCGCGACGGCGCTCTAGATCAGCGCGGGGCACCATGGCTCTTCATAATAGTCGAAACCGGTACCTGACCGGACGACGTGGATCAGGCCGGGGAAGTTGAGATGTGGCCCCGCGATCAAGGTGCGCTCTGCTGCTGCCATATCGAGCGTCTTCAGGCGCGTTGTGCGGGCCTGATCGGGATCCGCGTCGAAGGCGATGGTGACCTCCGGCCGCTTGATCTGCACATCGGGCACGTGGGTGATATCGCCCCAGACGAGCAACGTATCGGTTCCCGACGACACCCTGTAGCCGCCATGGCCCGGCGTGTGGCCTGGAAGCGCAACGAATTCGATGCCGGGTACGACTTCGCCGCTTCCGATCGGGCGCAGGGCCTTGCCGTAAGTCGCGAAGGCTGCACGGGCAAGCGCGAACATCGGTTGCAGGCTCTCCGGAGCGGCGTCGGCGCGCGCGGTATCCGCCCAGAAAGCCAGCTCGACATCCGACAGGATCAGCTCTGCATTCGCGAACACGGGAGTGCCGTCTGCGCCGACGAGACCGCCGATGTGGTCGGGATGCGCATGGGTCAGAAGCACCGCGTCGATCTCGCCGGCAGCAACCCCTGCGGCGGCAAGCGCGCCCGGCAGCTTGCCGCCCCAGCCGTTGAAGCCGCCGCCGCCGCTGTCGATCAGGACGGTGCGCGTACCGTCCTGCACCAGGAATGCGCTGACACTGAAGCGCGGGTCGGGCGGACGATGCGCGGTGGCCAGCATCGCCTCGGCCTCCGCCACGGTGATATCGGCAAGCAGCTCGAAGCTGAGATCGAGGTAGCCGTCATTCAACACGGTGACGACCGCATCTCCTATGCGGCGGCGATTGAGGCCCGGGGCCTGTGACGTTGGACGCTGGGACATGCGGGTCTCCTGTTCGAGGCGATCAAGCCGGCCCTGCCGCACTGGGCGCCGCGATGGAGGCGGTCCGCTGGCGCAGAGCATTCGGTTGCCCTCATTCATGAGGCCGCTTCTTCGAGAAGAGAACGCGCCGCCAGGCACGTCAGAATGAACCAGAGGTTTGCAATGGACCGCTTTCTCAGCATGGGAGTGTTCGTCAAGGCCGTGGAACTGGGCTCGTTCGCGGCCGCGGCCAGTGCCTACGGCATGTCGGCGCCGATGGCCGGCAAGCACATTCGTTCCCTGGAGGCGCATCTCGGTACGACCCTCGTGCATCGGACGACCCGCAAGATGGCGCTCAGCGATCTGGGGCGCGCCTATTTCGACCGCTGCAAGGCAGTGCTGTCGGAAGCGCATGCGGCGGACGCCATGGTCAAGGATCACGTCGGCGCGGTGCAAGGGACGCTGCGCGTCACGTTGCCCGTGATCTACGGGCGAATGCTGATCGCACCGCTGCTGGTCCAGCTCGCGACCGAACATCCTGCGCTTGATCTGGTGTTGTCGTTCAGCGATCGGCCGAGCGATCTGCTTCGCGAGGGCTACGACCTCAGTGTGCGAAGCGGGCTTCCCGCCGACGGTGGCGGTCTCATCAGCCGCAAGCTGGCGGAGTATCCGATGGTCGTGTGTGCCGCACCGCCTTACGCGAGCGCGCAGCCGCTGCAGGAACCGGCGCAGCTCGCCGGCCATGATGGCATCTTCTACAGCCGTTCGGGTCGGCCGCGACCCTGGCGCTTCCCCCGCGAGGGTGGGACCGAGCTCGATGTCATGCCGCGCAAGCGGCTGCTGCTCGACGACCTCCAGAGCATCGCCGACGCGGTCGAGGCGGGAATGGGTTTCGCCTGGCTGCCGCTTTGGCTCGTCGAGGATCGGCTAGGGGCCGGCCGGCTGGTGCCGGTCCTGACCGATCACGCGGCGTTGCGCTTGAGCTATTTCCTGATCTGGCCGGAGGCGCAGTTCCTGCCACTGCGTACCCGGGTCGCGATCGATGCGATCGCCCGGCAGCTCGCAGCCTGAGCTGCGCAGCTTGGCTCAAATTCGCCGGCAAGTGACAAGTGTACCGGTGGAAGGGGATGGTGCTGCCAGAAGAGGAGTCACGCTCCTGCCGGCGCCTGGGTCAGCGCCGGCAGGGTGAGTTCAGATCATCAGCGTGAGGCGAGAGCGTTGGCCATCCGGGCGGATTTGCCGGACGGCTTGGGCGCAGACCGTGCTGCCACCACAGGTTCGGATGGTGTCGCATTCGTCGGCCAGGCACCGGGGAAGGGCGGGGCAAAATGGTGCGCTTTGAGGGCCGCGATGTCCCAAGAGTTCAGACAGGTTTTTCCGCCATATTCCGTCGAATTGTAGAAGGCGTGAAACCCGATACCAAGAGCCGACGCGAAACGGTCGCCCTTGGTCGCTCCGTCCACATAGCTTCGGAGCTTCGCGCAGAACTTGGGCAGGTTGGCCGACCAGGGAGAATCGACCGCA
Source organism: uncultured Bradyrhizobium sp. (assembly GCF_947648125.1). Classification (GTDB taxonomy): domain Bacteria; phylum Pseudomonadota; class Alphaproteobacteria; order Rhizobiales; family Xanthobacteraceae; genus Bradyrhizobium. The sequence continues at coordinate 274,336 of NZ_CANSMR010000007.1, forward strand.
TTCTGGGCATTGTTGAATTGGTTCTGAAGCTCGCCGTACCGGTCGGAAAAAGCTCCGTCGACCCCCGACCAGCCGTTCATGCCATCAATATCCAACCCGCTACCATGCACAATCTTGTCGATCGAGATGACGGTCGTTCGGCCGCTTCTGTAGCTGATGTTGCTGGCGGTCGATCTGATCTCGTACTGCTTGGGATCAGGCGATTTGGTTTCGGCGAACGACTCCATGATCGAGTTCACGCCGCTATTGAGCGTCGTGATGGCGTTGCTGTTTTTCTGCAGATAGGAGACGACCGGGACGATCGCCGATCCAAGGCCCCCAGTGCCTGTGGCTAAGGAGCCCAACGCGACGGCGCTGGTGCCGACCGTCGCAATACCGCTCACAAACTTCGTCGGGTCATTGAATCGAATGGTGTCCGACTGCTTGTACTCGAAGTGCATCCTTATTTTCGCGTTCGCCGGAACGTCGGTGATGATGGTGCCTTCGCAGTTCTGAATCTGGGTGTCGCCAAAGTTGGCCTTCGCTATGATCGGCACTTTGACCTGCTTGGTCTCGTTGCTCTTGGCGTTCGGGAACGTGACCACGGCCGCAAGGGCGACAGACCGGTCGTGAATATTGAATCCATCCTGGAATACGTTGCCGGTTCGCTTCGCTCCGACCCAGCTCGATGCCACGTTGTTCAGGCTCTGCGGATTGTCGCAGAGATTGCCGACTTTCAGGTCGTACTGGAAAACGTCCCTGGGGCCGTCGAAGGCTCTTATGACCGGCTGCGAGCCCGATGCACGCTCAACATCTCCCAAGTCAAAGCCAAATGCGGACGAGGAGGCCAACAGCGAAACAGCCGCCGGCAGCAGAATTTTCATGTGCACGCGAAATCCCCCAATTCCCTGTCGTATTGCCAAGTTCTGAAATTCGCCAAAGTAACTACAGGCGCATAGAAGTATGGCTTTGGCCGAAAATCAACCAAAAGTAGATTTCGCGATCAGGACGTAAGGGAGGCCGGGTCTTTGGCGAGGCGGGGATGTCTCGTATTCGGCTTAGCGCTGCGCGATGAAGGTCCTGGTGCTGCCAGACAGGATTGAACTGTCGACCTCTCCATTACCAATGGAGTGCTCTACCACTGAGCTACGGCAGCATGCCCGGGAAAAATTGAATCGGCCCCAAGGGCCCGTCCAAGCGGGCGGTTCTTGCCACAGGCCTCCCCTTCACGCAAGCGAAACAGCACCCCGCTTGCTGATGAAATCGGCAGAAATTGACGCCCCACGCAGTGATTCTGTCCAATCCGGCCGATTTCGGCTTGATTGGGTTCCCGATTCCTCCGGAAACCTCCTGATCCGCCAAGTCGCCGAATCATGCCACCGAGTGCGCAACTGGCCGACCGGGCAGGGTGCGCGGGCGGCGGGCATTGGCTATGTTCGGCCTCGGGGAAGGCGCGGCGGCGGTTCGAGAGTTTTGCAATGACAGGTGAGCACGACAAGGGCGGCCAGGCCGGAGCCCGCGTGAAGGATTCACGACAGGATCGTCTCAAGCTCGCGCTGCGCGAAAATCTGAAGCGGCGGAAATCGCAGGCGCGCGGTCGCGAGGATGTGGCTTCCGAACCGGCCCAAGCCTCGTTAGATGACGCCTCGCCAGAAGACGGCTCACGAGACGACGCCGGCGGAAGCGAGCCGGGCCGCTAAAGCAATCTCGCGCGAGATGGACATCAGTTCGTGCAGAAAATCCGGCAAAACGACAAGCCAGGGCCTGGGTTCTGGTTCTAGTGAGAATCGAAACTCCGGCCGGTTGGCGTGTGTTGCAACAAGAAGCGAGTCGCCGAGATGGCCATGGATGAAACGACGATCGACCGATTGAACGCAACCGCCACCGCTTTCCCGCGCCACGAGCAAACCTTTCCGACCCTGACGGCGCATGAGATCGAGCGGATGCGCCGCTTCGGCGAGCCGCGGTCGTACAAGGATGGCGAGGCGCTGTTCGAGACGGGCAAGCCGGGGCCCGGCATGTTCGTGGTGCTGTCGGGCAGCGTGGCGATCTCCCAGCGCGATGGCCTCGGCCGTGTCACGCCGATCATCGACCAGGGGCCGGGGCAATTCCTCGCCGAGATCGGCCAGCTCTCCGGGCGCGCCGCGCTGGTCGACGGCCATGCCGAGGGCCCCGTCGAGACGCTGCTGCTGCCGCCCGAGCGGCTGCGCGCGCTGCTGGTTGCCGAGGCTGACCTCGGCGAGCGCATCATGCGCGCGCTGATCCTGCGCCGCGTCAGCCTGATCCAGGGTGGCGCCGGCGGGCCGGTGCTGATCGGCTCCGCGTCGGTCGGCAACATGGCGCCGCTGCAGAATTTCCTGGCGCGCAACGGCCAGCCGCATCACGTCCTCGATCCCGAGACCGACAAGGATGCGGCCGATCTCGTCGCGCGCTATTCGCCGACGCGCGCCGAGCTGCCGCTGGTGGTCTGCCCGAACGGCACGGTGCTGCGCAATCCGTCCGAGACCGCGCTGGCGATGGCGCTCGGTATGATCGGCAACAGTGCGCAAGACAAGCTCTACGATGTCGCGGTGGTCGGCAGCGGCCCGGCCGGGCTCTCCACCGCGGTCTATGCGGCCTCCGAGGGGCTGTCGGTCGCGGTGTTCGATTCCCGCGCGTTCGGCGGCCAGGCCGGCGCCAGCATGCGGATCGAGAACTATCTGGGATTTCCGACCGGCATCACCGGCCAGGCGCTGGCCGGGCGCGCCTTCAACCAGGCGCAGAAATTCGGCGCCGAGATGCTGATCCCGGTTTCGATCAAATCGCTCGACTGCTCGAAGGCGTCGGGCGCGTTCACGCTCGCCACCGGCTGCGGGCACACGCTGCGCGCCAAGTCGGTGGTGGTCGCGAGCGGCGCGCGCTATCGCCGGCCGGCGATCGACAATCTCGAGAATTATGAGGGCCGCGGCGTCTGGTACTGGGCCTCGCCGATCGAGGCGCGGCTCTGCGCCCAGCAGGATGTCGTGCTGGTCGGCGGCGGCAACTCCGCGGGGCAGGCGGCGGTGTATCTGTCGGCGCATGCCCGCAGGGTCAACATGATGATTCGCGGCGGCGGGCTCGGGGCCAGCATGTCGCGCTATTTGATCGAGCGCATCGAGGCGACGCCGAACATCGAACTGATGTTCAACACCGAGGTGATCGGGCTCGAAGGCGCGGAGACGCTGGAGCGCGTGCGCTGGCGCAGCCGGCTCGCGCCCGACGAGTTCACCATGGATATCCGCAATCTCTTCCTGTTCGTCGGCGCCGATCCGGCGACCGGCTGGCTCGAGGGCTGCGGCGTGCAGGTCGACCGCGGCGGCTTCGTGATGACCGGTGTGCAGAACGGCGAGGGTGCGCCCGCGGTGCCGTTGCTCGAGACCACGGTGCCCGGCGTGTTCGCGGTCGGCGACGTCCGCTCCGGATCGGTCAAACGCGTCGGCGGTGCGATCGGCGAGGGCGCGCAGGTCGTTGCGGCGCTGCACGGCTATCTCGCCGATGACGGCAGTCCGTCGCTGTAGGAGATTTGATGACAAAAGGCTGCACCCACATCGCCGGCATTCAGGACGTCACGCCGAGTGCGTTCGGCTGCGAGGAATGCCTGAAGAGCGGCAGCCGCTGGCTGCATTTGCGGATCTGCCGGACTTGCGGCCATGTCGGCTGCTGCGACGACTCGCCGAACCGACATGCGACGGCGCATTTCCACACCACCGGCCATCCCGTGATCGAGGGCTACGATCCGCCGGAAGGCTGGGGCTGGTGCTATGTCGACGAGGTGCTGTTCGACCTGTCGAGGCGCAAGACGCCGCATAACGGGCCGATCCCGCGCTATTATTGATTCAGTGTCTCACGAGGAGCACGTGCGTACGACATGCGTGCGACAATTTTTGGCAAGTGCCGACGCCGGCAAATTTCTCATGAGATGTCGGCGATCCTGCCATCGAACCATGTAGCAATTTTCAAGGACGCATCGTAACGTAGTGCGGGTTCTCAACGGGGAGTACGCCACATGACGACGCTGGTGCTTGTGCACGTCATTATCAGCCTGATCGCTATCGTCGCCGGCGTGATCGTGATGTTCGGCCTGCTCGGCTCGCGCGCGATGCCCGGGCTGACCGCGATCTTCCTCATCCTCACGATCCTGACCAACGCCACCGGCTTCGTGATCCCGCCCTTGGCGACCGAGAAGCTGCTGCCGTCGCACATCATCGGCGGCCTCTCGCTGGTGCTGCTCGCGATCGCCTGCATCGCGCTGTATGCGATGCAGCTCAAGGGCGCCTGGCGTCCGATCTATATCGTGACCGCGATGGTCTCGCTCTATCTCAACGTTTTCGTGCTCGTCATCCAGAGCTTCCTCAAGGTGCCCGCGCTGCAGGCGCTGGCGCCGGCGGTGCCGCCGAACCCACCGTCCGGGCCGGTGTTTGCGGTGGTGCAGGGCATCGTGCTGGTGTTCTTCGCCGTGGTGATCATCGGCGCCTGGCGCCGGTTCAGGCCGGTCACGTTCGCCTGATCGGGGGCGGATGACATCATTTCGCGGCGACGCACGGCATAGAAGGTGACGCGCGATGGCGCGCGCGTGAGCTGCGTTCGCGCCTGAAGATCTGCAACAAGAGGAGCAATCAAATGCCGATCATCACCACCAAAGACGGCGTCGAGATCTTCTACAAGGATTGGGGTTCGGGCCAGCCGATCGTGTTCAGCCATGGCTGGCCGCTGTCATCGGACGACTGGGACGCGCAGATGCTGTTCTTCGTGGGACACGGTTTTCGCGTCGTAGCCCATGACCGCCGCGGCCACGGCCGCTCCGCCCAGGTCGCCGACGGCCATGACATGGACCACTATGCCGACGACCTCGCGGCCGTCACCGCGCATCTTGACCTGAAGAATGCCGTCCATGTCGGCCATTCTACCGGCGGCGGCGAGGTGGTGCATTACATCGCCCGCCACGGCGAGAGCCGGGTCGCAAAGGCCGCGATCCTGAGCGCGGTGCCGCCCCTGATGGTGCAGACCGCGGCCAACCCCGGCGGTCTGCCCAAGTCGGTGTTCGACGGGCTGCAGGCCCAGCTCGCGGCCAACCGCTCCCAGTTCTACCGCGATATTCCGGCCGGGCCGTTCTACGGCTACAACCGGCCCGGCGCAAAACCGTCGGAAGCCGTGATCCAGAACTGGTGGCGGCAGGGCATGATGGGCGGCGCCAAGGCGCATTACGACGGCATCGTCGCGTTCTCGCAGACCGACTTCACCGAGGACTTGAAGAAGATCACTGTGCCGGTGCTGGTGATGCATGGCGACGACGACCAGATCGTGCCCTATGCCGATTCCGGCCCGCTCTCGGCCAAGCTTTTGAAGAACGGCACGCTGAAGACCTACAAGGGTTTTCCGCACGGCATGCCGACCACCGAAGCCGAGACGATCAACAAGGATCTGCTGGCGTTCATCAAGGGCTGACGGGCGGCTGCGCGTGAGCGCATCCGGTAAGGCCGGGCAAAAGGACGCAATATGAAGGTCATCCTGTTCGGCGCGACCGGCATGGTCGGGCAGGGCGTGCTGCGCGAGTGCCTGCTCGATCCCGGCGTCGAGCGCGTGCTCGCGGTCGGACGCAGCCCGACCGCGCAGCGCGATCCAAAGCTCGTCGAGTTGATCTGCGACAATTTCGTCGACTACAGCGCAATCGAGCCGCAGCTGGCCGGCTATGACGCCTGCTTCTTCTGCCTCGGCGTCTCCTCGATCGGGATGGACGAGGCGCGCTACCGCCATCTGACCTACGACATCACGCTGGCGGCGGCGACGACGCTGGCGCGGCTCAATCCCGGCATGGTGTTCACCTATGTCACGGGACGTGGCGCCGATTCCACCGAACAGGGTCCGCAGATGTGGGCGCGGGTGAAGGGCAAGACCGAGAACGACCTGCTCAAGCTGCCGTTCAAGGCGGCCTACATGTTCCGGCCCGCCGGTATCCAGCCGCTGCACGGGGTCCGCTCCAAGACCGGCTGGGTGCAGGCGATCTATGTCGCGACCTCGCCGTTGCTGTCGTTTCTGGTGCGCGTTGCCCCGAGCTACATGACGACATCGGAACAGCTTGGCCGCGCCATGCTCAAGGTCGCCCGCGACGGCTATCCGAGGCCGGTGCTGGAGAGCGAGGACATCAACAGCCTCTGACGGGGGGCGGCGGCAGGGCCGGTTCCCTTGATCGTGGGTTTCCTTGAGGCGCGTGGGTATCTCCCGGCTTCCAGGACGTTATAATTGCCGCCATGTCCCCGCCTGCTCCCCTGAAACTGATCGCCCTCGATGCCGATGACCTCGCGGTGATCTCCGCCCATGTGCAGGACGCCCGCGTCCAGCCCGCCGACATCGTCTGGCGCCAGGACGAGAAACGCCTCGTGCTCGGCCTGAACCGGCTGGACTGGGAGCAGACCTTGGCCGGCGGCACCTGCTCGCGCCGGCTGATCGCCGCGCTCAGGTTCGACCGGGTGCTGGCATGCAAGTCGCGCAACATCGACCTGAAGGCCCCTGAGGCCACCCTGGAACTGCTCGGGATCGAATTCCACGCCTCCGACCCGCCCGGCGGCAGCGCGCTGCTGATGTTCGGCCAGGGTGGGGCGCTGCGGCTCGATGTCGAGTGCCTGGAGTGCGAATTGACCGATCTCGGGCCCGACGATCTCGGGGTGGCTCCGGGGTAATTATGCCGTCGTCCCGGCGAAAGCCGGGACCCATTGCCCGCTGCGGGAGCTGGGGTCCCATCGCGACCATAATCCGCATCGGTGGTTATGGGTCCCGGCTTTCGCCGGGACGACGGTGGGTGTCTGCCAAGGGTTGACGGCCATTATCCGCCGCGCCATTGAGCAGGGACCCGAATTCCTCTTCAGAAAGCCGCCATGCCCGTTCGCCTGGACCGACAGAGCGCCGATTTCGACCAGCGTTTCCGCGAATTCCTGGCGGCCAAGCGCGAGGTATCGGCCGATGTCGAGCGCGCCACCCGCGCCATCGTCGATGACGTGGCGGCCCGCGGCGACGCGGCGCTGCTCGAGGCGACCAAAAAGTTCGACCGGCTCGACATCGAAGCCGCCGGCCTGCGTATCACCGCCGCCGAGGTCGACGCTGCGGTTGCGGCCTGCGACCCCAAGACCGTCGAGGCGCTGAAATTCGCGCGCGACCGGATCGAGACCTTTCACCGCCGCCAGCTGCCCAAGGACGAACGCTTCACCGATGCCGCCGGGGTCGAGCTCGGCTGGCGCTGGAGCGCGGTCGATGCGGTCGGGCTCTACGTGCCCGGCGGGACCGCGGCCTATCCATCCTCGGTGCTGATGAATGCGGTGCCGGCCCGGGTCGCCGGCGTGCCGCGGGTCGTGATGGTGGTGCCGGCGCCCGACGGCAAGCTCAACCCGCTGGTGCTCGCCGCCGCCCATCTCGGCGGCGTCTCGGAAATCTACCGCGTCGGCGGTGCCCAGGCGGTGGCGGCGCTGGCCTATGGCACCGCGACGATCGCGCCGGTCGCCAAGATCGTCGGCCCCGGCAACGCCTATGTCGCTGCCGCCAAGCGGCTGGTGTTCGGCAAGGTCGGCATCGACATGATCGCCGGCCCCTCCGAGGTGCTCGTGATCGCCGACGACACCGGCAATGCCGACTGGATCGCGGCCGATCTCCTGGCGCAGGCCGAGCATGACGTCAGCGCGCAGTCGATCCTGATCACCGACAGCCCACGGCTCGCCGCCGATGTCGAGCGCGCGGTCGAGGCGCAACTTGCGACGCTGCCGCGTGCGGTGATTGCGCGCGCCTCGTGGGACGATTTTGGCGCGGTGATCATGGTGTCAAAGCTCGACGACGCGATCGAGCTCGCCAATGCGATCGCGGCCGAGCATCTGGAGATCATGACCGCGGACGCCGAGGGCCTGTCGAAAAAGGTCCGCAACGCCGGCGCGATCTTCCTTGGGCCCCATACCCCGGAGGCGATCGGCGACTATGTCGGCGGCTCCAACCACGTGCTGCCGACCGCGCGCTCGGCGCGGTTCTCCTCGGGCCTCGGGGTGCTTGACTTCATGAAGCGAACCTCGATCCTGCGGTGCGGGCCGGATCAGCTTCGTGCGCTCGGGCCCGCCGCGATGACGCTCGGCCAGGCCGAGGGTCTCGATGCCCATTCACGTTCCGTCGGATTGCGCCTCAACCTCTCATGAACAAGCCACCAGACGACGAGGATTCCAACAATCGCATCGTCGCGGTGACGCTCGACGAGGAATCGATCGGCCGTTCCGGGCCCGACATCGAGCATGAGCGGGCGATCGCCATCTACGACCTGGTCGAGCAGAACCTGTTCGCGCCAGAAGGCGCAGCCGGGCCGGGGCCCTATACCCTGCACATCGCGATCACCGGCAACCGGCTGATGTTCGACATCAGGAAAGAGGACGGCGCGCCCGTGGTGGCGCATCTACTGTCGCTGACGCCGTTCCGCCGCGTCGTGAAGGACTACTTCATGATCTGCGACAGCTACTATCAGGCGATCCGCACCGCGACACCGGACAAGATCGAGGCCATCGATATGGGCCGCCGCGGGATCCATGACGAGGGCTCGCGCACGCTGCAGGAGCGGCTCAAGGGCAAGGTGCGCGTCGATTTCGAGACCGCGCGGCGGTTGTTCACGTTGATCACTGTGCTGCACTGGAAGGGTGAGGGCGCATGATCCCGACCCGGAAGGCCGCGTTAACGCAAAGTGGGCACCGGTTTTCGGTCGCGACAAACGCGAGCGTTTGCGCGGAGATCATGCGCCGGAATAAGAAGCGCATGATCCCGGCCATCTTCACTTCGCCAGACGACGGGGGCGTACCCCGGTCGAAAAAAGCCTGATCGCATGGAAGCGCCGCGCGCGCGCCACCCCCAGGCCGTGCTGTTCGCATGTGGGCACAACGCCGTGCGCTCGCCGATGGCCGAAAGCCTGCTGCAGGAGATGTTTCCGCAAGGCGTCTATGTCCGCTCCGCCGGCGTGAAGAAGGGCGAGCTCGATCCGTTCGCGGTCGCCGTGATGGCCGAGTTCGGCCAGGACATCTCCGGCCACAAGCCGCAGACCTTCGAGGAGCTCGAGGATTGGGAAGGGCTGAACTTCGACCTCATCATCACGCTATCGCCCGAGGCGCACCACAAGGCGCTGGATCTGACCCGGACGCTCGCCGCCGCTGTCGAGTACTGGCCGACCCCTGATCCGACCGGCACCAGCGGCAACCGCGAGCAGAAGCTCGCCGCCTATCGCGAGGTCTGCGACGGCCTGTTGCTGCGCATCCGCCGCCGCTTCACCAAGGCCGGTGTGGCGAACTTGTGAGGCTCAGGGCAGAGGCCCGCGTGTTCCGATTCGCAAAGTCCGCCCCTTGTCGCCAGACTGACAAACAGCTGTGCTTATGGGGCCTTGTCGGCCACGGGGAAGCGCGATTCGCAGCCGGTTCCAAGGTTGTGCATCCATGCCCCATCCGATAGGTTCCGCCCGCGTCCGTCCCCCCGATTCAGCCCAAAGCCCGCATGCTAGGCCGTCCCAAATTCGTTCTTGCTTCCGGTTCGCCGCGGCGGCTGGCCCTGCTCAACCAGGCCGGCATCGAGCCCGACGCGCTGCGTCCGGCCGATGTCGACGAGACCCCGCGGCGGGGCGAGCTGCCGCGCGCCTGCGCCAACCGTCTGGCGCGTGCGAAAGCGGACGCGGCGCTGAAGTCGGTGCAGCTCGACGACGATCTGCGCGGCTCCTTCATCATCTCCGCCGACACCGTGGTCGCGGTCGGCCGCCGCATCCTGCCCAAGGCCAATCTGGTCGACGAGGCCGCGCAGTGCCTGCGGCTGCTGTCGGGCCGCAATCACCGCGTCTACACCGCGATCTGCGTGGTGACGCCGCGCGAGGCGTTCCGCCAGCGCCTGGTCGAGACGCGGGTGCGCTTCAAGCGGCTCAGCGACGACGACATCCAGGCCTATATCGGCTCCGGCGAATGGCGCGGCAAAGCCGGCGGCTATGCCGTGCAGGGCATCGCCGGATCCTTCGTGGTCAAGATGGTCGGCTCCTACACCAACGTCGTCGGCCTGCCGCTCTACGAGACCGTCACCTTGCTCGGCGGCGAAGGCTTTCCGATCCGCCACGGCTGGCTCAACGCCGTCGCGGTGTGAGCTGATGTATCCGCATCGACGGTGCACCTCTCCCCTTGTGGGAGAGGTCGGAATTCAAGCGTCAGCTTGAATTCCGGGTGAGGGGTCTACCTCCGCGGATAGAGACCCCTCATCCGGCGCTGCGCGCCACCTTCTCCCACATCCGCCTTCGCCAAGGCTTCGGCGGACAAGAGGGGAGAAGGGAAGGGAGCGACGCGCGGCACGGAACAAGCGATCGCCTCCTCAATTGCCAACTGGTGTAAACTCCGTCCCAGCCATGACTGACCAAGCCCGAACACCCCCGGCCACCGCGCGCGCCTGCCCGATCTGCGGCAAGCCCGCCCAGCAGGCCTTTCTCCCGTTCTGCTCGTCGCGCTGCCGCGACGTCGACCTCAACCGCTGGCTCAGCGGCCGCTATGTCGTTCCCGGCCGCGAGGACGACGTGGAGGACCCGGAATAGCCAAGATTTCCCAACAAGTTGGGGAAACAACGCCGGGCGGGCGGCGCCCGGCGAAGCGTTTCGCGAAGCCGGGTGGACACAGCGCCCCGACCTCTCTATAAACCGCCCGCTCGCTTCGGCCTTTTCGGTCCTGCGGGTTTGCCCAGGTAGCTCAGTTGGTAGAGCATGCGACTGAAAATCGCAGTGTCGGTGGTTCGATCCCGCCCCTGGGCACCATTCAGCTCAGTGCTGCCGTACGAGCGATCCGCACGAAGACTCGTCCCGGCGTAGCCCGAAGGGCGAAGCCGGATGGTTCGATCCCGCTCCTGGGCACCGTTCGCCCACCCCGCAAGACCAACACGCTTTCGCAGGCAGCCATGGCGGCTCCCGTCGCGATCGCCATGACGCCCGGCCGCTCCTTCGGTTGGACGGGGTTGAATTCGTTCAGCCCGGCGGGCGGTCGTACCTGATCCGGTGTCGTCTCTCATCGTGCGGGAGCTTGCACCGAAACGCGCGATCAGCTGCTCTTCTTCGTCGCGAGCTGCATCCTGGCGACCAGATTGGCCTTCTCGGAGAGCTGTTTCTTGGCCTCGAGCTGGTGCCTGCTGGTCAGCGCCGCCTTTTCGGCCAGCTGGCGCTTCGCCTCGAGTTGATGCTTGGCCACGGTATCCGCCTTCGCAGCCAGCTGCTTCTTCGCTTCGAGTTGCATCGATGCTGTATCAGCCATTTCCGCACTCCTCCGCCAGGCTTGAAATGTAGGTTTTCACAAACGCGATTTCTTCCTCGGTCAATCCGGCGAGCAGCCGCTCTGCCGTCAGGTCGCTTGCGGTCAGCTCGCAGTCCTTAGTCAGGCTTGGATCCTTTCCTTCGACGGCAAGATGCACCTGCTTCTCGAAGCCGGCCTGGCAAAGCTTGGACAGGGCGCAGGAGATGCACGGGCTGCGATCGCGCGACGCCTTCAGGTATCCATTCTCCGCAATGCAGAACTCGTCGAAATCAGGACCGTCATAAGGAAATTTCGGATCAACGTTATGGTGCAGCGGCATAGCCCCTCCACTTTTGATCGCATGCTCAATATACGTGTGTAATAAATAAAATACAACCTGAACCTTTGACCGCTGGGCGGCCCCGCGATCTTGCGCGCGGCTGGTACAGGCGGTTCTTCGCTCGGCGAAGCGCGAGCGGCAGGAACCTGTATCGGCGTCGCCGATTGCCATGAAGCCGACTATGCTGCGGCGGTCAGGCTGAGCCTGATATGGTGGCTGCTGGGCATAACGGACCTGGTGTGCTCGACCGGGCCGGAGCTGCGGCATCGCCGACAAGATGACCAGGACAACGTGAGTGAAGGACCATGACCCGGAAATTCAAGGTCGGCGATCACGTCAGCTGGAATTCCGAGGCCGGACGGGTCTCGGGCACCATCATCGCGGTTCACACCAGCGATTTCGACTACAAGGGGCACACCCACCGCGCCTCGGAGGCTGATCCGCAATACGAGATCAAGAGCGACAAGACCGATCACGTCGCGGCCCACAAGGGCAGCGCGCTGCATCGCGCGTGACAGAGGCACGGCGTGGCGCTTCCGTTCTTCACGATCGGCCATTCCAACCGCAGTCTCGAGGATTTCGTTACCGTCCTCACCGAGGCCAAGATCGACCGCGTTGTCGACATCAGAACGGTGCCAAGATCGCGCACCAATCCGCAGTTCAACAAGGACACGCTCCCTACATCGCTGGCGGCCGCGGGCATCGCGTATGAGCATCTGGCCGATCTCGGCGGGCTCCGCGGCAAGGCGCGAAGCGTGCCGCCTTCGGTCAACGGATTCTGGAGCAACGAGAGCTTCCACAACTACGCCGACTACGCGTTGTCGCCGCAGTTTCATGCAGGCCTGCAGCACCTGCGCGAGGAGGGCCACCGGCTGCGCTGCGCGATCATGTGTTCGGAAGCCGTGTGGTGGCGCTGCCACCGCCGCATCGTCGCCGACTACCTCATTGCGTCCGGGGAGACCGTCGTCCACCTCATGGGGGAGGGGCGCCTCGAGCCCGCCCGCCTCACCGAAGGCGCTGTCGTGCAGAGCGACGCCACGGTGGTCTATCCGGCGACGGATCAACTGGATTTATGAGTGGGGCGAAGCTTGCGACCGTCCGCATCGCGCCGCGCGGCTCGCTTCGTGTCGCGCGCGGCACAACACCCGGCGCGACGCAGCCATGCAATGGCGAGCGTGCGGTCAGGCTGCCTGCTTCGGCGTCCAGACGCCTGCCGGTACCGGCTCAGCCGGCAACAGGTTGGCGCCGGCCGCGCCCGCGATCGACATCGTGATCTCGTGGATGTCCTGCACCGACCGCTGCATCGAGAAGCGCGGATAGAGCTCGCTCATGGTGGTGGCGGTCGCCGCCTGCGCCGCGACGGGATCGGCCAGCAGCGCCTCGACGGCGGCGGCGACGCTTGTCGTGTCCTGGCCGAAGCTGTAGCGGGCCAGATGCGGCATCTCCGCCGCGGAGAAGCGGTTGGCGTCGAACACCGGCACCGTGCCGGCGCCGAGCGCGAAGAAAACCCGGTCATGCACCGACAGGTCGATATTGGGATTGAGCGAGACCGCGGCGAGATAGCTGCCGAGGCCTTCGCGCATCGCATCGAAGGTCATCGCGCCGAGCACGCGGGCCGAGCGTCCGCTGACGTCGAGATCGCTCCAGCCGCCGCCGATGAAATCGACCGGATAGTCGGCCAGCACCGCGCCCACCTCGCGGGTGCGGACGCCTCTGGTGTAGTTGTCGAGCCGGGTCAGGATCACGTTGAACAGGTCGCCGCCCGGCTTCAGATAGACCAGATGCCGCTCGGCCACGTCGACGATGATTTTTGGAAACGCGCCGCAGGTCTTGCCGCGGGCCTCGGCGATCGCATCGAACAGCAGCGCGAACAGTTTTGGCGGCATCGTCTTGCGCCAGCCGCGCTCGAGCGCCAGCGGATTCCAGCCGGACTTGGCGAAGATCAGCCGGCCGTTGCGCTGCTCGGGCGGCAGGCCGCCGAAGAAGCCGGGATCGGGGATGCCCATATGGGTCGCGAACATGGCGCCGTTGGCGCCCAGATGATCGCGGTTGAACGTGGCGTGGTCGGGAAACACGTAGCCATGCGCGGCATAGCGGCTCTCGAGCCCGTGCCGCTTGGCGAAATAGCAAGGGTGGTCGCAGAACCAGGTGAAGACCGGGATCTGGGCGACGTCCCAGAACAGCCGGCCGTCCTTGGTGTGGATATCGAGCCCGATGCCGGAGAAGCCGAGCGCCATCGTCTCGGTCTTTCGCGGCAACAGCGCATTGAGCCGGGCCGAGAAATCCGGCGCCAGCAGGTCGAGCATCTTGACCTCATGCCCGAGCCGGTCGAGCTCGGCGGCCGCCATCGCGAGGATGCCGCGCAGCGAATCATAGGTGGTGTTGCTGGAATACAGGACGCAGATTACGGACATCGGGCCCCCGCGTATGATGCTGTTGCTGCGCGCGCGGATAAACCCAGCGCCTCGCATGCTGTCAGTTGAACGGCCGAGCCCGCTGTTCCGGGCACGGAATTATCGCGGCCTTAACCAAAATCTTCGCCGGAAGTCGGCTCCCGCGCCGTTGAAGCTCCGTCGGGATGACGCGGCGGGCTACCGCCCGGGCCCGCGCGGGGCGGGGGCCACATGCAGCTTGAGAGTTTCGACGTCGTCGTGGTGGGCGCCGGCTTCTTCGGCGCCGTGATCGCCGAGCAGGTGGCGAGCAGGCTCGGCCGCTCGGTCTGCGTGCTCGACCGCCGTCCGCATATCGGCGGCAACGCCTATTCGGAAGTCGATTCCGACAGCGGCGTCGAGGTGCACCGCTACGGCACGCATATCTTCCACACCAATTCCGAGACCGTCTGGCGCTATCTGAACCGCTTCACCGAGTTCACCGACTACCGTCACCGCGTCTTCACGGTGGCGAACGGCCGCGTCTATTCGATGCCGATCAACCTTGCGACGGTGTGCGCCGCGTTCGGCCGCATCATGTCGCCGGGCGACGCGCGTGCCGTGATCGCGGCGGAGGCGGCGGCGCATGGTGCCTCCGGGATCGGCAATCTCGAGGACAAGGCGATCGCCTCGGTCGGCCGCACGCTCTACGATCTCCTGATCCGCGGCTATACGCAGAAGCAGTGGCAGACCGATCCGCGCGAGCTCTCGGCCGACATCATCGGCCGCCTGCCGGTCCGCCTCACCTTCGATGACCGTTACTTCGCCGACCGTTATGAGGGCATGCCGCTCGACGGCTACACCGCGATCTTCCGCCGGATGCTCGATCATCCCGGAATCGCGGTGCACCTCGGTGTCGACTATTTCGACGTCGCGGACCGGATCAACCCGCACCAGCTCGTGATCTATACCGGACCGATCGACCGCTTCTTCGGCTATGCCTGCGGTCATCTCGGCTGGCGCACCGTCGACTTCGCGCGCGAGGTCCATGACGTCGCCGATTTCCAGGGGGCTGCCGTCATCAACTATGCCGACGCCGAGGTGCCGTTCACCCGCATCCACGAGTTCAGGCATCTGCATCCGGAGCGCGCGCATGCCGGGACGCGGACCACGATCTACCGCGAATATTCCCGCTTCGCCGGCCGCACCGACGAGCCGTATTACCCGATCAACACCGCCGCCGACCGCGCCATGCTCGCGTCCTATCATGCCATGACGGCATCGCATCCAAACGTCATCTTCGGCGGCCGGCTCGGCTCTTACAAATATCTCGACATGCACCAGGCGATCGGCGCCGCGCTGAAAACGTTCGAGCACGAGGTCGAGCCGTTCTTCGCTGGCGCAGACATGCGCCCCGGCGACACCGCCGCGCGCCGCCACGCCTTGTCGCCCTTGCCGGCGTGATCTAAGCCTGCCGCAGCGGGCAGCGAATTCATAACAATCGCCCGCGGTCCCGGTGAGGAAACAATGCGAAAGATCGCCATTGCCGCGGCTGCCGCCGCCACATGTCTTGCCTTCAACATCGCCCATGCCGCGCCGCCGCTGCCGGAAGCTTCGGCACATCAGGCCGGTTTCTCGGATCAGGGGCTGGCGCGGCTCGATGAGTTCTTCGCGCGCGAGATCGCGGCCAAGCGCGTGCCTGGTGCCGTGGTGGCGATCGCGCGCGACGGCCGGCTCGTGCACTACAAGGCCTATGGCCAGCTCGATCCGGTCAAGGGCACGCCGATGCCGATCGATGCCGTGTTCGCGCTGGCCTCGATGACCAAGCCGATGGCGGCGGTCGCGGGGCTGACTCTGATGGAGCAGGGGCGGCTGCCGCTGCAGGCGAAGGTCGCCGAGTTCTATCCGGCGTTCGCCGACATGAAGGTGGGCGTGCAGCAGGCCGACGGTTCGCTGACGATGGAGCCGCAGGCCCGGCCGATCTTCATCCACGATCTCTATCGCCACACCTCCGGCCTGATGTATGGCGGCCGGCCCGATAGCTCGAGCGCGCTGGCGCGGCTCTACCCCGACGGCACGGCGCCGGCGGTCGAGGGCGACACTCAGGCCTTCATCGACCGCATCACCAAGCTGCCTCTGGTGCACCAGCCCGGCACCGAGTTCGAATACGGCTTCTCGATCGACGTGCTCGGCGCCGTCGTCGAGAAGGTTTCCGGCCAGCGGCTCGGCGACTATCTTTCGGCCAATGTCTGGAAGCCGCTCGGCATGAAGGAAGCGACGTTCCACCCGACCGACGCCCAACGTGTGCGTCTGGCGCGTCCGTTCGCCAACGATCCGCTCACCGGCAAGCCGCAAGCCATCAAGCTGCTCGACACGCCGACCAAGTTCGACTGCGGCGGCGCCTGCTCGTTCGCCACCGTCGGCGACTATGTCCGCTTCGGACAGATGCTGCTCAACGGCGGCGAGCTCGACGGCAAGCGCATCCTCAGCCCCAAGACCGTGCACCTCATGACGTCGAACCATCTCGGGCCCGAGATCAAGAACAACGTCGCCGCAGTTGAGCCGCATCGCGGCGGCTTCGGCTTCGGGCTGGCGGTCGCGGTGCGGACCAGCGAGGGCCTGGCGTCGGTCCCGGGCAATCCTGGCGAGTTCACCTGGAACGGCGCCTATGGCACGCAGTTCTTCTGCGATCCGAAGGAGCGTCTCGTGGTGGTGGTGGGAACCGCTGCTCCCGGCGAGCTGCGCAAATATTATCGCGAGAACGTGCAGGACATCGTCTACGGCGCGATGGTGAAGTAAGCCGCATCGCTGCGGCCTCGTTCATGACATCCGCCGAACGGCAAGAAGGCCCATCGCTCAAACCGAGCGACGGGTCTTCAGATTTGCGTGGGCTACCACTGCCGGTAGACGCCGGTCAGCATACCATTGTTGTTCACTTCGGGACCGACGTCGCCCTGCGACGAGCTCGGCGTCGGATGGTTGGTGCCGTTGACTGCGCCATACGTGTCCGGTTGCCAGCCCGGTCGTGCCGTCGCTGTGCCCGGTCGAATGCATTCGGTGCTGGGCCGCTATGCGTTTCCGGCTATAACGCCCTGCAGCCGGCCGCGCCCGCGGTGCTTCGAAGGGGCGGGCGGTTCGTAAAAGGAAGCCCGCCGACCGGGGCGGGCAAGGTCTCAGGGAGGAAAACGCTCTGACAAGGGAGCGTACAGCCAGTCTCGTCGATTCGATGGCGGATGCGAAGATCGTATAACTACTGTCATCAGGGCCGGCATTATGCGAATGCTGCGGCGGGCTGCGGCGGCCTGGCAGGGCGCAATAACGGGACGCGAATAACAGGGGAAGTTCATGAGCACGTCTGGAGTTTTTGCCCGCGTCGTCGCGGCGATCGGGGCCGGCGCCGTGGCGTGGCGGCGGATGCAGGGCGCCGAGCCCGCACCGGCCTGGGGCAGCGCGCCGCAAATCCCGGCGGCGAAGTCGCAGGGCGCGATCCCGACGCTCAAGATGCCGACGGCAAGGGGCTGGGACAAGGGCCAGCTTCCGACCGCAGCGCCAGGGCTCAAGGTTAACGCCTTTGCCGCCGGGCTCGATCATCCGCGCTGGATCAACGTGCTGCCGAACGGCGATGTCCTGATCGCGGAGGCGACGCAAATCGCAGGAACGCCGCGCAGTGTCTTCCACTATGCGATGCAGGCGACGATGCGCCGCGCCGCCGCCCTCGGCGTCAGCGCCAACCGCATCACGCTGCTGCGCGACCGCGATGGCGATGGCGTCGCCGAAAGCCGCGGTGCCTTCATGGAGGGGCTACGCCAGCCGTTCGGCATGGCGCTGATCGGCGACACCTTCTATGTCGGCAACACCGACGGCGTGGTCGCGTTTCCGTACACCGCGGGCGCCGATCGCATCACGGCGGAGGGACGCAAGCTCGTCACCTTCAAGCCCGACGGGCACTGGACGCGCAGCCTGCTGCCGAGCGCCGACGGCAAGAAGCTCTATGCCGGCGTCGGCTCGCTCAGCAACATCGCGGAAGGCGGCTTTGCGGTCGAGGAGGGCCGTGCCGCGATCTATGAGCTTGATCTCGCCGCCGGCACCAGCCGCATCTTCGCCGGCGGCCTGCGCAATCCGGTCGGGCTCGCATGGGAGCCGACCACGAATGTGCTGTGGACCGTCGTCAATGAGCGCGACGGCATCGGCGACGAGACGCCGCCTGATTATCTCACCTCGGTGCGCGACGGCGGCTTCTATGGCTGGCCCTATTGCTACTGGGGCAAGACTGTGGACGATCGCGTGCCGCAGGATCCGGCGATGGTCGCCAAGGCGATCCAGCCGGACTACGCGCTCGGCGGCCACACCGCATCGCTCGGTCTGTGCTGGATGCCGGCGGGCACGCTGCCGGGTTTCCCCGACGGCATGGCGATCGGCCAGCACGGCTCGTGGAATCGCTCGACGCTGTCGGGCTACAAGGTGGTGTTCGTGCCGTTTACGAACGGCCGCCCCTCAGGCCCCGCGCGCGACATCCTGTCCGGCTTCCTCGCGCCCGACGAGAAGGTGTCGTACGGCCGACCGGTCGGCGTCGCGCTCGGCCCCGACGGCTCGCTGCTCGTGGCCGACGATGTCGGCAACGTGATCTGGCGCGTCACGGGGGCGTAGGTCGCTCCTCACACTACCGCCAAAACTGCTTGAACGGCGCGGCTTCGATCGATCGGAGCCGCGTCGTTTCATTTGCGACAATCCGTTAGTATTGACTTACCGTAAGCAATAGCTTACGCTTATTTCGACAACGGACGATGCGATCATGATCAGCGCAGAACGCGCGCTCGACGCGCTGGGAGATCCGACCCGCCGCCTGGTGTTCAAGCGGCTGCGCGAGGGCAATCGATCGGTGCAGGAGATCGCCGATGGCCTCAAGGTGAGCCGTCCGGCGGTCTCGCAGCATCTTCGGGTGCTGAAGGACGCGGGCCTTGCCGTGGTGCGGATCGAAGGCACGCGGCGGCTCTACGCCATCGACATCCGCGGGCTCGAGAGCCTGCGCGGCTGGCTCGACGGATTCTGGGACAAGACGCTCACTTCGTTCAAGCAAGCGGCCGAACGCGAAGCCGCAAGAGAGAGGAGATCCCGATGACGACGCAAGCGACCTCCGACAATTACGATCCCTACAGCGTCCGCAAGGTGATGAATGTCGAGGCGCCGCCGGCGGTGGCCTGGCGCGTCTTCACCGAGCAGATGGGCACGTGGTGGCCGCTCGCGCATTACAAGATCGGCAAGACCAATGCGATCGACGCGATCATGGAGCCCCGCGTCGGCGGCCGCTGGTACGAGCGCGGCGACGACGGCAGCACCTGCGACTGGGGCAGCGTGCTGCTCTGGGAGCCGCCGTCGCGCCTCGTGCTGTCGTGGGACATCACGGCGGACTGGCAGTACGATCCGAACTTGAAGACCGAGATCGAGGTGCGCTTCATCGCCGACGGCAAGGACGCCACCCGCGTCGAGCTGGAGCACCGCAAGCTCGACCGCTACGGGGCGCGCGCTGCCGAGATGCGCCGCGTGTTCGATACCGAAGGCGATTGGGGCCGTCTGCTCGCGATGTTCGCGGCGCGCGCCGCGCAAGGGTCGCAGTAGCCGGATAGAGCGCGACATTGCTCTTGTAGCCGCGTGCGAATGGGTAATGGCTCCTGACGGATCGCACGCCTGGCGGGAACTCAAAAATCCCTCCAGGCCGATAGCTCGGAAGCGCATAAAACCGGAATGAAATCCATAGCGGTTTTCAACCATGCCCCTTGAACCTTCCTCAACTTCCGCGGCCGATGCTCCGCCTGCTGACGGGATCGACAAGGAGCTCAAAGCATGCCGGCCAAAGGACGAGCGACCGCGACCAATGCCACCGCGCAATCGCGCGAGGATATCCTGAACGCGCGGGCCATCAGCACGCTGGGCGCCGGCGTCGTCAACGCGATGAGTGCGGTCGGCGCCGCCGTCATCAAGAAGCACAAGCCGGCGCTCGGCAAGAGCCCGGATTGGTTCTGGCACGTGTTCGCGAAATGCGAGGCCAAGGCCGCGCGCGTCGCCGAGCAGGCCGCGCGCGATCCGGAGGCCTGTGGCGATGCCACCTTCATCGAGGTCTATGCCGCGCAACTGCCGAAGCTGATGGCATCCGCACTCGAGAGCCACGACAAGGCGCTCAAGGCGAAGTGACGTGGCGTGAGGTGACGTGGCGTCAAGAAGAAGATCGACAACGGCGATCGTGCCGTTGTCGTTCCCGTGATCTCTCTGCCAGGTCGCTGCGCAGAGCAGCCATGCAGCTGAAACCGCGACCCGTCGCCGTTCGTATTCAATAGGTGGCGGAAGCCCGCGCCCGCGGGCTTCGGATTCTTATCCGGGACGGTTGATGGTGAAGCACCTTGTTTCCGATGAAGAGAAGTGTGACGCGTGTAACGGGACGGGCTTTCCAGCGGTGAAGCAGCCGAGCGAGCCGGGACGGAAGATCTATCCCGAGCCTTGCAAGAAATGCGGCGGCAAGGGGCGGATCAGGAAAGCGACGTGGGGGAAATAGCCGCGCAAAGGCAATCAGTCCTGTAGGGCGGGTTAGCGTGAGCGTAACCCGCCGCAACGCGATGCGCTGAAGCAGAGGCGGGTTACGGCTTCGCCTAACCCGCCCTACGTATCGGCTTGCGCGGAGGTGCAACCGCGTGTGACGCGCGTCACGGCGGGAGCCAGCGCCGCGAGCCATTGATAGCGCCATGAACGGGCGGTCCTCCCGTCGATCATGGAGCTGAAGATGACGTCCTCCCTTGCAATCAGTGTTTCCGATGACGGCCTTGCTCTGGTGCCGGAGCATGATCAAGCCGCCGCGTCGCTCGTTCCCGCCGATGCGGCCGGCGCGCCGCAGCGCCAGTTCTGGGAGACCGAGCACACCCGCCCGGATTTTCAGCCCTCCAATGACGCAGCACCCGAGCTGGTCGCGGCCACCGCCAACTATCTCGGCGAATGCATGCGTCATCCCTATCTGCCGGTGTCGGAAATCCGCGCGCGGCAGTTCGCCCGGATCAAGGAGCTGGTCGAGCTCGCCTACCGCGACATTCCGGTCTACCGCGCCAAGTATGATGCGGCCGGCTTCAAGCCGGAGCATCTGCGCGACTATGACGACATCCAGAAGATCCCTGTCATCACCAAGCCGGAGCTGGTCGCGGCCTTCCCCGACCAGTGCGTCAACAAGAAGTACAAGCCGGAAAACCTGTTTCCGACGCGCTCATCGGGCTCGTCCGGCCAGACGTTGCTGATCCGCGTCGACTATGACGCCGTCATCACCGACACCATCCAGGGCGTCCGCCAGTTCGCAATGCAGAGCGGCGGCAATTACCGCGCCGAGGATTTGCTGGCTCACGTCTACACCGTGCCGTGGTGGTTCGATTCGATCGGCGGCGATTATCCGACCGCTTTCATCTCGAACCTGATCCCGCCGGCCCGCGTCGCCCAGCATCTGCGCTATCTCGGGCCGAAGATCCTGTCGCTCTATCCGTCGAGCCTCGATGCGCTGATGCCGCATGTCGACGAGTTCCGCTCTTCGCTCAATCTCGCGGTGACGCATTCGGAATATTCCTCGCGCGCCGCCCGTGCGGAATGGTCGCGCCAGCTCGGCGTGCTCGTGCTCGACGAATATTCCTCCGAGGAAGCGACGCGGATCGCGCTCGAGATGCCCGACGGCCAGTATCACGTCTGCGAGGACACCGTGCATCTCGACGTGCTCGACCCCGTCACGATGCAGCCGCAGGCGCCCGGCCAGTCCGGCATCGCCGTGATCACCAACCTGCTCAACGAGGCGATGCCGTTCATCCGCTACGTGCAGGGCGACTACATCACCCAGCCGGCCAATCCTGCGCCGTCTGACATCAACTGGTCGCAGATCGCCAGCATCGACGGCCGGCTCAACGATGCCTTCGTCAACCGCGACGGCCGCAAGGTCCCGGCCGGCAGCATTCTGGATGCAACCTATCGCTGGATGTTCGACTGTAACCTGCATCTGGCGCAGTTCGAGATCGTGCAGCGCGGCGTCGATCTCGTCGAGGCGCGCGTCGTGCTCGGCCAGGATACGCCGATGTCGCGGCTGCACGGCTCGGTCGCGCACCTCGAGGATCTGCTCGCCGCCTGCCTCGAGCATCCGGTCCGGGTGCAGGCCAACGCGCTGCTCGCGTTCCCGCCCAAGGTCGGCAAGCGCCGCCCGATCCGCCGCGAGATCGATTGATGTTGGCAACAGGGGTGCGCGCTATGAGCTCGTCACTGAACCGTATCGCCGCCATGACGGCGCGCTATCACTACATCCTGCGCTCGTCATGGCTCCGGCTGCTCGAGATCGTCTACTGGCCGGCGATGCAGATGCTGGTGTGGGGTTTCCTCTACACCTACCTCTATCAGAGTAAGTCGGCGATGGCCTCCACCGCCGGCCTGCTGCTCGGCGCCGTCCTGCTCTGGGACGTGCTGTTTCGCGGCCAGCTCGGTTTCACCTTCACCTTCCTGGAGGAGATCTGGTCGCGCAATCTCGCCAACCTGATGATGAGCCCGTTGCAGCCGGCCGAGCTTGCGGCCTCGCTGATGCTGATGAGCCTGATCCGGCTGGTGATCGGTACGTTGCCGGTGACATTGCTGACGCTGCTGCTGTTCGGCTTCAACGTCTATGCGATGGGGCCGGGGCTGATCTTGTTCTTCCTCAACCTCGTGCTGACCAGTTGGGCGATCGGGCTCGTCGTCGCCGGCCTCGTGATCCGCCAGGGCCTCGGCGCCGAAAGCCTCGCCTACTCGATCATGATCGTGCTGCTGCCGCTGTGCTGCGTCTACTACCCGGTCGAGGCGCTGCCTCTCTGGCTGCACCCGGTCGCCTGGTCGCTGACGCCGACCTATGTGTTCGAGGGCATGCGCGCCGTGCTGCTCGATGGCACCTTCCGCACCGACCTGATGATCGAATGCCTCGCGCTCAATGCCGTCTATCTCGGCATGGGCTTCGCCACATTCGTTGCCCTGTTGCAGAGCGCTCGCCACAAGGGCGGCCTGCTCACCATGGGCGAGTAAGGGGAGACATCCATGAGCCGCATCGAACGCTTTTTGCCCCGCAGACGTCTGACATCGGTGTCGCCAGACGCCACGCCCGCGCAGGACAATGCACCTGTTGGCCTCGGTATCGATGAGGCGCCGGCCATCGTAGTCGAGGACCTCTGCAAGAAGTACCGCAGCCATTGGGCCGTCGACGACGTGAACTTCAACGTGCCGAAGGGCTGGACCGTCGGCCTGCTCGGCGGCAACGGCGCCGGCAAGACCACCACCATCGCCATGATCATGGGCCTGGTGGTGCCAAGCTTCGGCCGCGCCATGGTGCTGGGCCACGACATGGCGACCGAGCGTCACAAGGTGCTCAGCCGGATGAATTTCGAAAGCCCCTATGTCGCGTTGCCGGGGCGGCTCACCGTGCGGCAGAACCTGACCGTGTTCGGTCGGCTCTATGGCGTCGCCAATCTCAAGGCGCGGATCGAGGAACTGATCGAGGATTTCGAGCTCGGCGACGTGCTCGACCGCGTCACCGGGCGGCTCTCGGCCGGGCAGAAGACCCGCGTCGCCGTGGCGAAGGCGCTGATCAACGATCCGGACGTGCTGCTGCTCGACGAGCCGACGGCATCGCTCGACCCTGACCGTGCCGAGTGGGTGCGCAGCCGGCTGCGCGCCTATCAGAAGCGCCGCGGCGCCACCATCCTGCTGTCCTCGCACAACATGACCGAGGTCGAGCAGCTCTGCGACTTCGTCGTGATCATGAGCCACGGCCGCGTCGTCGCGATGGGACGTCCGGGTGAGCTCGCCGAGCGCTTCAAGTGCCGGGATCTCGACGAGGTCTTCATCTATCTGGCGAGGGTCGCGTGATGTCCTCATTTGGTTCTCCGAACGACAAACCGGTTGCGATCCGTCAGGAACGCCGTTCGGACGTGGCGGCGCGAGACAGTCTGCTCGACGCTGCATTCGGTCCTGGCCGTTTGGCCAAGACCTCGGAGCGGCTGCGCGAGGGCCGCAAGCCTGCGCGCGGCCTCGCGTTTGTCGCGCGCCGCGGCGGCCACCTGGTCGGCACATTGCGGCTGTGGCCCGTCGTGACCGGCACCGGTCACGCCTGCCTGCTGCTCGGCCCGCTCGCGGTGGCGGAGGAGGCGCGGTGTCTCGGCATGGGCGCCGCGCTGATGCGGCAGGCCTTGCAGCGGGCGCATCGGCTCGGCCACCGCGCCGTCATCCTCGTCGGCGATGCCGCCTATTACAGCCGCTTCGGCTTCTCGGCAGCGCAGACCGGCGCGCTCCGCATGCCCGGTCCGTATGAGCGTGACCGTCTTTTGGCCCGCGAACTGGTGCTCGGCGCGCTGCGCGGAGCGGGCGGCCTGATCGCCGCGGCCAGCCCGCCCCCGTCGCGGCTGTCCGGATTGATGGACCGGATCGCCGGCAGCCGGCCCCCGATCGGGCAACCGGCCTGATCCGCGGCTTTTTCCGCTGCGAGGGCATGGTGATTTGGTTGTTCTTGGCGTAAAGCACCCCAAATCGTCATGCGGCTGTGCCGCCTGCCGGGTACGCAGCTTCAGGTCGTCCCGCTCGACGTTCTGCACCCGGACCAATCAAGGTTTCCCATCCCGTGCCCTTTCCGACCACAAGTCCGCCGCTCGCCCGCGCCTTGGCTGAGCGCAACTACGAACAGCCGACCCCCGTCCAGCTCGCCGTGCTCGCGGACGACGCCGTTGACCGTGATCTGCTCGTTTCGGCCCAAACCGGCTCGGGCAAGACCGTTGCCTACGGATTGGCCATGGCAAAGGATCTGCTCGACGGCGCCGAGCGGTTCGAGCCGGCGGCCGCGCCGCTGGCGCTGATCGTCGCGCCGACCCGCGAGCTCGCCTTGCAGGTTCAGCGCGAGCTCGCATGGCTCTATGAGCATGCGGACGGTCGGGTGGTCTCCTGCGTCGGCGGCATGGACCCGCGCCGTGAGCAGCGCGAGCTTGCCGCAGGCGCTCACATCGTGGTCGGCACGCCCGGCCGGTTGTGCGACCATTTGCGGCGCGGCCGTCTCGACATTTCGGGATTGCGGGTCGTCGTCCTCGACGAGGCCGATGAGATGCTCAATCTCGGCTTCCGCGAGGACATGGAATTCATCCTCGAGACCACGCCGGATACCCGCCGCACCCTGCTGTTCTCGGCGACGTTTCCGCGCGGCATCGTCGCGCTGGCCAAGCAGTATCAGCAGCAGGCGTTTCGGATCGAGGTCGCGGGCGACGAGGGCGGCCATGCCGATATCGAATACCGCGCCATCCGGGTGGCCGCCGACGATGTCGAGCACGCGGTCGTCAACCTGCTGCGCTTCCATGAGGCGCCGAGCGCGCTGGTGTTCTGCAACACAAGGGAAGCCGTCCGGCATTTGCAGGCGGCGCTGCTGGAGCGCGGGTTCTCCGTGGCCGCGCTGTCGGGTGAAATGACCCAGAACGAGCGCACCCAGGCGCTGCAGGCGTTGCGCGACGGACGATCCCGGGTCTGTGTCGCGACCGACGTGGCAGCACGCGGCATCGACCTGCCGAGCCTCGATCTCGTCATTCATGCCGATCTGCCGAAAGACCCGGAGGTCATGCAGCATCGCTCGGGCCGCACCGGCCGCGCCGGCCGCAAGGGTGTCAGCATCCTGCTGGTGCCGCCGGCCCGGCGGCGGCGCGCCGAATTGCTGCTGGATCACGCCGGCATCGATGTGGTGTGGGGTTCTGCGCCGCAGGCGGATGAGATCCGCAAGCTCGACCATGACCGCCTGCTGCACGACGCGGTGTTCTCCGAGGAGGTGACATCAGACGATCAGGTGCTCGCGCAAGCCTTGCTTGCCGAACGGTCGCCCGAGGCGATCGCCGCGGCGCTGGCCCGGTTCTATCGCGCGCGGCTGCCTGCGCCCGAAGACATTCTCGATCCCGGCGAGGGCCGGGGCCGCGACCGCGACGATCGCCGCGGCGAGCGCACCTCGCGGCGCGACGATCGTCCCGCCGGGCCGCGATCGAAGACGGGTAAGTTGTCCCCGCGTCACGGCATGGAGGAGGCCACCGTCTGGTTCCGCGCCTCGATCGGACGCAGAAAGAATGCCGAAGCCCGCTGGCTGTTGCCGATGATCTGCCGTCGCGGCGGCATCGACAAGCACGACATCGGCGCCATCAAGATCTCGGATACGACCACCGAGTTCGAGATCGCCGCGCGGGTCGCGGATTCCTTCGCCGTCAAGATCAAGCGTCCGGACAAGGAAGACACCATTCGCATCGAGCCGCTGGCGGACGCTCCGCAGCGGCAGGCCCCCGCGGACAAGCCGGCGCGCAAGCCCAGGCACGATGCTTGGCGCGACAAGGATGACGGCGGCCACAGCGCACCGCGCCGCGACGAGCCGCGTGACGATGCGGCCGCAAAGCGACGCGGCAAGCCGGACCGCGAGGCGAGAGCGTTTTCGAACGAAGGCGCGGGCCGTTCGCGCGAGGACTACGCGCCAAAACAGGAATCGAGAGCCGCGTTCCGCTTCGACCGGGACGGCAAAGGCGCGAAGCCGAAATCTGGCGACGAGCCAAGGTTCGGAAAGAAAAAGCAACATCGGAACAAGTCCGGCCAGGCCGGACACTGGCCAGACGTGTCGCCCGCGAAACCGAAGTTCGGCAAGAAGCCAAAGAAGAAGCACCGCGGCTGAACTGGCGCCGGTCGCGCAGCACTTCGGTCAACACTTCGCTAAGAGCCAAAATACAAGGCCGCGTCCCAACCAACACCTGTCATCGCCCGGCTCGACCGGGCGATCCAGTACGCCGCGGCTTCTCGGCTCAAGCGCCGGCGCCTCTGGAATACTGGATCACCCGCATGCGCGGGTGATGACACCGAATATGCTGTTTAACGTACGAAGCCGAACTCACGCCACCAGCGCGATCTTCGGCACGGTGGCGAGAACCGACTGGTTGCGGCCGTTGGCCTTGGCGGCGTAGAGCGCCTTGTCAGCAGCTTCGATCAGGTCGGACCATTGCTGGCCTGCGAGCGGCCGCATGCTGGCGACGCCGATGCTCACCGTCGTGATCAGCTCACCCTCGCACCATTGCTGGACCTTGCCGCGGATGGTCTCGGCCAGTTTGAAGGCCTCGAGCGCGGGCATGTTGGGTAGCAGCACGGCGAATTCCTCGCCGCCGAAGCGTGCCGGGCAATCGCCGGCGCGGCGCACCGCATCCGAAATGCAGATCGCGATTCCCACCAGCACCTGGTCGCCGGCCTGATGCCCATAGGTGTCGTTGTAGGCCTTGAAGTGATCGGCATCGATCATCAACAGCGCGACCGGCTGGCCGTACCGGCCGGCACGGCGCCATTCGCGGTCGATCTCGGTGTCGAACTTGCGTCGGTTTTTCAGGCCGGTGAGGGCGTCGGTGGTCGCGAGCTCCTCGAGCTTGTCCTCGGCGTCGGCGCGGCGGACGATCTCGCGGGCGAGCACCAGTGTCGCGCTGAGCACGAACAGCACCAGAACGGCCATGATCGTGCCGATGCGGATCGCTTCGGTGCGCCACAGATTGAAGACCGCTTCGAGCGGCTTGCCGACCACCACGTAGAGCGGCCCGCTGCTGCTGCGCCTGACATAGAGGCGCGGCGTGTCGTCGACCGGGCCCATGCCGGAGAACGCGCCGCCCACCTTCAGGTTCTCGGATCTCCAGTCCAGCTGGTCGGCGAGGTTCTTGCCGATCACGTCGAGATCGAACGGCGTCCGCATGATGATGGTGCGGTCGTTGCGCAGCACCGTGATGGTGTCGCCCGGCGTGAGGTTCAGCCGCCCGAACAGATCGTGGAAGTAGCTGAAGCGGATCGAGCCGACCGCGACGCCGAGAAAACGGCCGTCCTCGCCGGTGATGCGCCGGCTCAGCACGATGGCGTAGGCCCCGCGATGCAGCATCGGCCGGCTGACATACAGCCCGCTGTCGGGATGGTCGCGCTGGATGGCGAAATACTCCTCGTCGCTGCGGTTCTCCGGCTGCGGATCGAGGCTCGCCGCGTCGATGGTCAGATTGCCCTCGGTGTCGAACACCTGGATCGCGCCGAAATGCTTTGCGGTCGCGGCATGATCGAACAGGATCAGCTGGCGCAGTTCCTTGCTGACGCCGCGGATCTCCGGCATTTCCAGATTGCTGGCGACCGCACGCAGCGACAGGTCGTAGAGCTCGAGGTTGCGGCTGATGTCGGCCTCGATGCCTGACGCCAGATTCTCCAGGGTCCGGCGGGCCAGCTGTTCCTCGCCGCGGCGCATGTCGAACATCACGCCGGCGCAGACCGCGGAAAAGCCGAGGACGGTCGCAACGGATGCAGCGATCAGCAGCTTTGCCGATAGCCGCCAGCGCCGCCTTGCCTCGTTTCCCCGTCGAAATGGCATGTCCCGCTCCAAAGCGCCGTCATGCAACGGGAAATCTTGTTGTCGCCTTAAATGGCGACAGCGGCCGCCGAATGGGTTAACGGGTGGTTGCCGGGACCTGATTTTTTGTCATCGAGGATGTTGTGAACGACTACGACGCGCTGCGGGACTATCTGAAGAAGCAGCATTTGCCCGAATTCGTGCTGACCTTCGACGAGATCGAGGCGATCATCGATGCGGCGCTGCCGCGCGCTGCGCACCGGGCGTCGTGGTGGGAAACCCTACGCAGCCCGCAGGAGAAGATGCCGCAGCGCGAAGCCTGCCTCGACGGCGGCTACATCGCCACGCGTCAGGCCGATGGCAAGAGCGTCAAGTTCAAGCGCATGCCGAAGCCGCGCTAAGGCGCGATCCGACGAGGTCGGACAGTCACCGCAGACACGGTGCGCTCCCTCTCCCGCTTGCGGGGGAGGGCTGGGGTGGGGGCTCTCTGCACGAGTCGCATCGCGGAGAGAGCCCCCACCCGCAACGCATCTTCGATGCGTTGCGACCTCCCCCGCAAGCGGGAGAGGTGCAGTGAGTCTGCGGCAGGACCGATGCTAACTTACTTGATCGCGCTTTAGCTCGCGGCTTCCAGCCGTTCCTCGGTGAGCAGCCGCGTGGCGGCATCGGCGTCCATCGGCTCGCCGAAGGCGAAGCCCTGCGCGTATTCGCAGCCGAGCTGGTAGAGCTCGACGGCATCCGAATCCGTCTCGGCGCCTTCCGCGACCACTTCCATGCCGAGATCGTGCGCCAGCGCGATGATCGATTTCAGGATCACAGGGCGGGTGCCGCGGCTGGTGGTGCGGACGAAGGACTGGTCGATCTTGATGGTGTCGAACGGGAAGCGCTGCAGATAGGACAGCGAGGAATGGCCGGTGCCGAAATCGTCGAGCGACAGCCCGGTGCCGAGCTCGCGGATCCGCGCCAGCATCTGGGCGGCGTGCTCCGGGTTCTCCATGACCAGCGATTCCGTCAGCTCCAGCTTCAGCGTGCCGCGCGCCACCGAGGAGCGCGACAGCACGGTGCGGATATCGTGGATCAGATCGTGGCGCAGCAATTGCCGCGACGACACGTTCACTGACGCGAAGATCGGCTCGCGTGCGCGCATCGCGCGCTGCCACACCGCGAGCTGGCGCGCGGTCTGGTCCATCACGAACATGCCGAGATCGACGATCAGGCCGGTCTCCTCGGCGACATTGATGAACTCCGACGGCGACATCCGGCCGAGCTTGGGATGGTCCCAGCGTGCCAGCGCCTCGAAGCCCGCGATCGCGCGATCCTCCAGCCGCACGATCGGCTGGTACAGGATCGTGATCTCCTGCCGCTCGATGGCGCGGCGCAGGTCGCTCTCGAGCGTCAGGCGGTCGGTCTTCCGCGCCCGCATCGCCGGCTTGTAGACGTCGATGCGGTCGCCGCCGATCCGCTTCGAATGATACATCGCAAGCTCGGCGTCCTTGATGATCTCGTCGGTCAGCGGCGCCGCGGGATCGGACAGCGCAAGGCCAATCGACGCGGTCAGGAAGATCTCGCGGTCGTTGAACGCGATCGGCGCGCGGATCGTCTTGCGGATGGTCTCGGCGAAGTTGGTGATCCGCGCCGGGTCCTGCTCGGACAGCAGGATCAGGCCGAACTGGTCGCCGGCCATCCGCGCCAGCGTGTCCTGCGGCTTGAGGATGCGGGTGAGGCGGCGCGCCAGCGTCAGCAGGATGGAATCGCCGACCGCGATGCCGACGGAATCGTTGACCTGCTTGAAGCGGTCGAGGTCGATCACCATCAGGGTCGGCCGCAGGTTCGGCATGGTCTTGGCGAGGTTCGCCACCGCGCCGAGCCGATCCATGAACAGCCGGCGGTTCGGCAGGCCGGTCAGATTATCATGCACGGAGTCATGCAGCATCCGCTCTTCGGAGTTCTTGAACTCGGTGACGTCGGTCAGGGTGCCGACCACGCGCGAGACTTCGCCGTCGGAGCCGACCACCGGCCGCGCCTTCAGCGCAAACCACATGAAGTGGCCGTCGGGCGTGCGCAGCCGGAAATCCTGCACCAGGCGGCCGCGGCGCTGGTCGAGCACGCTGTCGAGCGCGGCGCGGAAGCGGTCCTGGTCGAGCGGGTGCAGCACTTCGAGCCATTTCGCCGCGGGGCCTTCCAGCGTGCCACGCTTCAGGCCGAGCAGCGCCTCGGTCTCCGGGCTGGTGAACACCTTGTCGGCGGAAACGTCCCAGTCCCAGATCAGATCGCCGGAGCCGGTCAGCGCCAAAGCGCGGCGCTCGACATCGGAGACCACGCCGGTGGTGGCGCCGCCGCCGGCAAAGGCGTGCTGCATCACCGTGAAGCCGATCAGCATCACAATCAGCACGAGGCCGCCGAGCAGCGCCGGGCCGACGATGTCGTTGGTGACGGAACCCGCGACCGTCATGCCGGCCGCGACCACCCACACCACCAGTAGGAACCAGGTCGGGATCAACAGCACCGCGCGGTCGAAACCGTGGGTCGAGAGATAGACGATCAGCGCGAAGCCGGCGAAGGCGATCATCACTAGCGACATGCGCGCGATCCCGGAGGCGACCGCCGGATCGAACAGCGCCAGCGCCACCAGCGAGCCGAGGAAGACCAGCCAGCCGATCGTGATGTGCGAGTAGCGGACGTGCCAGCGACTGAGATTGAGATAGGCGAAAAGGAACACCAGCAGTGTCGCCGCGAGGATCGCCTCGCCCGCCGCGCGCCAGACGCGCTCGGCGTTGTTCGACATGTCGAGCACTTTGCCCCAGAAGCCGAAGTCGACGCCGATATAGACGAGCACCGCCCAGGCCAGCGCCGCGGCGGCGGGGAACATGATGCTGCCCTTGACCACAAACAAAATCGTGAGCACGAGCGCGAGCAGGCCCGAGATGCCGATCACGATGCCCTGGTACAGCGTGAACGAGTTGACCTTGTCCTTGTAGGCGTCGGGTTCCCACAGATAGAGCTGCGGCAGCTTGTCGGTACGCAGTTCCGCGACATAGGTGACGACAGCGCCGGGATCGAGCGTGATGCGGAACACGTCGGCGGTCGGGCTCTCCTGACGCTCGGGACGATCGCCGACCGACGGCGTGATGGTGGCGATGCGCGACAGACCGAGGTCGGGCCACAACAGGCCGGATGACACGATGCGATAGTGCGGCGCGACGATCAGGCGGTCGAGCTGGTCGTCAGTGTTGTTGGCGAGTGCGAACACCACCCAGTTCTGGCCGCCTTCGCGGGCGCGAACTTCGATGCGGCGCACGATGCCGTCGGTTCCAGGTGCAGTGGAGACCTGGATGCGGTCGGTTTCGCTGCGCTGATGGTCGAGAACCGCAGTGAGGTCGATCGCCGGCGCATCGCTGCGCACGCTGACCGCGTCGATCGCATACGCGTCAGGCGCAGCGGCAAACATCATGAGGCCCAGCGCCAGCAGC
Organism: uncultured Bradyrhizobium sp.; assembly: GCF_947648125.1. GTDB lineage: Bacteria > Pseudomonadota > Alphaproteobacteria > Rhizobiales > Xanthobacteraceae > Bradyrhizobium. The sequence goes on from NZ_CANSMR010000007.1 coordinate 306,156, forward strand.
GCAAGGCACCTGATCAGACGCACTGTCAGTACTCCGCGATCGACAAACTACCCGGGCCCGGCGACCGGCCCGGAGGTGGCGCGATAAATGACACGAAAGCGAAGGGAATCAAAGGGTTTCCGCCCCTGCTTCCGCTGCGAGAGTTAAACCACCAACACAATTTTGCCAATATGTTCGCTGGTCTCCATGCGGCGGTGCGCATCGGCGGCCTTTTCCAGCGGGAATGTGCTGTCCATCAGCGGTTTGACGCGGCCTTCGCGCAACAAGGGCAGCACCTTGGCCTCGATCGCCGCGACCATTGCCGCCTTGTCCGCATTACTACGGGGGCGCAGGGTCGAGCCGGTGTGGTGCAGCCGCTTGACCATCAGCTTGGCGAAATTGGCCGTGGCCTTCGGTGTTCCCGACAGGAACGCGATCTGGACGATGCGGCCCTCGACCGCGGCAGCGTCATAGTTCCGGTCGATATAGTCGCCGCCCACCATGTCGAGGATGACATCGGCGCCGTTGCCGCCGGTGGCCTTCTTCACCGCCTCGACGAAATCCTCGGTCTTGTAATTGACCGCATGATCGGCGCCGAGCTTGAGGCAGGCGTCGGCCTTGTCCTGCGAGCCGACGGTGACGATCACCTTGGCGCCGAACGCCTTGGCAAGCTGGATCGCCATCGTGCCGATGCCCGACGAGCCGCCGTGGATCAGCAGCGTCTCGCCGGCCTTGAGCGCGCCACGCTCGAACACGTTGTGCCACACGGTCATCAGCGTTTCCGGAATGGCGCCGGCTTCCTGCATCGACAGCGAGGACGGCACGGTCATCGCCTGCGCGTCCTGCGCAATGCAATATTGCGCGTAGCCGCCGCCGGCGACGAGCGACATCACCTTGTCGCCGATCTTGTGCTTTGCGCCTTCGCCGAGTGCGACCACTTCGCCCGCGATCTCGAGGCCGGGCAGATCGCTCGCGCCGGGCGGCGGCGGATAGGAACCGGAGCGCTGCGCGACGTCAGGGCGATTGATGCCGGCGGCCGCCACCTTGACCAGGACTTCGCCGGCCTTCGGCGCTGGCAGCGCGCGGGTTTCCGGCACCAGCATCTCGGGGCCACCTGGCTTGCTGATGGCAACGACGGTCATTTGCGCGGGCAGGTTTGGCATAGTTCGTCCCTGGTCAGTGAAGTGGATTGGCGAATGGCATAACGCCTTTTCGAACGAAGCGAAACGCCATTAAGCCCCGAACCGCCTCGCCAGATGGTCGGCTTTTTCGGGGCTGATTTTCTCGACCAGCGGGCCGAGCTTCGCGACCGGCGTGCCGGCGCCGCAATCCAGCAGCGGAGCGAGTGGGCCATTGGGCCAGCGTGGCACGATATCATCTCGGCCGAACGCGCCGAGCACGCGCGCCGCGAGGTCGGGCACGATGCTCCATGCCGGCGTCGCGCAGTGCGCTGCCGCCGTACAAGGCGTTGCCGAGCCTCCATTCAATTGCGTCGGTTTTGATGCTACCAAAGCGCCAGATCATGATCGCGGGGAGGACACATGCCGATTGAGGATGAGGACCGGCCGCGGAAGAAGATCACTCACGAGATCGGACAGGATCTCTCGCTGCTGTCGGTCGAGGAATTGACCGAGCGCATCGCGCTGCTCAATGCCGAAGTCGATCGCCTGAAGGAAGCGATGACCAAGAAGCGCGCGTCGAAGGACGCCGCGAACGCGTTCTTCAAGTCGTAGCGTTTCGACATCGCAAGCGTCGTCCCGGACAAGCGAGTCCCGCAGCCCGGATGGAGCGAAGCGCAATCCGGGGCCGCGCTATCCGCGGATCGACCGTTCCCGGATTTCGCTACGCTTCATCCGGGCTACGCAGCTACGGCCGGCCTGCACCTGTCCCAAACTAGGTCAATGGCCGACATGGCAAACAAAGACTGAAGAAATCCGTTCATTTACGATCGGTTAAGCTTTCTCGATTATGACTGCATTGTCCTTGTTTGGACACCGAGTGGCTCCTGTCCACTCTGTTTGACGCCTCCCTGTTATCAACTTCAAAAGCCGCCGGAAACGGCGGCTCTTTTTTGTGCGTCCTATCCGTTGGAAACCATAAATCCGGTTGCGGCTGGACTCTGCGGCGCGCCCGCGCAATGATTTGTTCATCATAAGCTGGCGCGTCAGATGCCAGCGGGCGTTACGATGGTGTGAGGGCGTTAACCATGGCGGATCGTTCCCAGAACGAAGCCGGGCTTGTGCTGTTCAGTGAACGGCTGACCAATTCTGCGGCATTTGGCGTGCTGTTCCGGGAAGGCATGGACCTGGTCGAGCAGACCGCCGCCTATCTCGACGGCGACGGCCGTGCCGAGGCCAAAGCGCTGGAACGCTCCGTCAGCCTGACCTATGCCACCGAGAGCATGCGCCTGACCACGCGGCTGATGCAGCTCGCGTCCTGGCTGCTGCTGCATCGCGCGGTCAAGGAAGGCGAGATGACGCTGACCCAGGCCAATCGCGAAAAGACCAAGGTGAAGCTGTCGGCCGCCGATCCTGGCCCGGTCGACATGGTGACCAAGCTGCCGGAGCAATTGCAGCAGCTGATCGCCCGCTCGATGGATCTGCAGGCGCGCGTCCGCCGCCTCGACACCACGATCCACGCGCCGGCGCCGGATCGCTCGTCGATCGGCAACCCGCTGGTGCCGCAGCTCAACCGGCTCAAGGCTGCGTTCGAGCAGTAAGATCCGAACCGTCAAATCCGTGTGAAGCCTCAGTGCGGCGCGGCTTGGCCCGCCGCTTTGCCGTCTGCTGATCGATTATCCGCCGCAGCCGTATTGCGGCGGCCGCCAGCTCCTCCGGTTCGAATCCACCAAAGCCGAGCATGAGGCCGGGGCGCGCTGCTGCCTCGTACATCGGTGAAATCGGCCGCACGACGATGCCGCCGGCAAGTGCTGTCTTCGCCAGTTGCACATCGTCGAAGTCTTGCGGCAGCCACAGCAACAGATGCATGCCCTGATCGCTTGGCTGCAGCGTGACGTCGTCAGGCATGTGTCGTTCGATGGCTGCGATCAGCGTCGCGCGGCGGGCGGCGTAGACGCCGCGAATGCGCCTGATATGCGCCTCGAACAGCCCCTCGCGCATGTAGGCCGCCAGCACATGTTGGTCGGCGGTCGGTGAATGCCGGTCGAGCAGCGCCCGCGCGCCGGCGAAGGCGTCGATCAGCGGCAGAGGCGCCACGACGTAGCCGAGCCGCAGCGAGGGAAACAGCACCTTGCTCAGCGTGCCCAGATAAATCACGCGCGACGGCGCGAGCCCCTGCATCGACGGGAAGGGATGACCCGCATAGCGCAGCTCGCTGTCATAATCGTCCTCGACGACCCACGCATTGCTTCGCTGCGCCCACGCCACTAGCGCGTTGCGGCGGGCCATGCTCATCGGCATGCCCAGTGGATATTGGTGCGAGGGCGTCACGAACGCCGCGCGTGCATCCGGACAGGCGGCGATCGCCGCATCGATGTCGATGCCTTGCGCATCGACACTCACGCGCGTGGTGACGAGATCGAGATCGTCGAGCACGGCCGTCATGCCGGGATAGGCCGGATCCTCGGCCCACACCCGATCGCCCGCTGACAGCAGCACGCGGCCGGCGAGGTAAAGGCCCTGCTGCGTGCCGGCCGTGATCACGACCTGCCCGGGCTCGCAATGTACCGCGCGGGATTTGCGGACATAGTCGGCGATCGCCGATCGCAACTCCATCAGGCCGCGCGGATCGCCGTAGCTTGCCGGCGCCGCGGCGCGCGATGCGCGCACGCGGTTGCCGAGGCGACGCCAATTGTCGTCGGGCGCGACCGCGCCGCCGGGGACCGCGATCGCAAACGGGACTTCGGGCATCGGCGTGAAGGCCGCCGCAACCCTGGCAAGCCGCATCGCGCGCGGCGGCAACTCGATCGGCGCAGGCGTGTTCGGGCTGCGGCTAGCCGGCGGGCGAACCGGCTGCGCTTGCTCGGCAAGCGTCGCCGCGACACGGGTGCCGGCGCCGACCTGCGATTCCAGATAGCCCTCGGCCTGCAATTGCTCGAAGGCTTCCGTCACCGTGCCGCGCGCCACGCCGAGCGAGGTCGACAGCGCGCGGGTCGACGGTAGATATTCGCCGGCCTTCAGTTCGCCGTTGGCGATGGCGGCGCGCAGGGCCTGCGCGATCCGGCGTCCGACCTGTCCGGCGGCGCGGTCGACCGCCCGCAGCGAGGGGATGCTGATGGTGGCGCGCAGGCGGGGCATAGTGGACCAGTCATTGTGATCGAAAGTGGCTCTTATCATAGGCCACTTCCGCGCTATTGTGCGATCAACAATTCGATGAGGTTTGCCAGAGGTCTCCCATGTACCTGCCGCCGCATTTCAAGATGGATGAGCTCGGCCCGATCCACGCCGCAATGCGGGCCTCAAAGCTCGCGACACTGGTCACCGCGACCGCGGACGGGCTGATCGGAACGCCGCTGCCGCTGATCCTCAGTGAAAACGAGGGCGATTACGGCACGCTGTACGGTCACGTCGCGCGGCCCAATCCGCAATGGAAGCTGCCTGCGATCGGTGAGGCGATGGCGATCTTCACCGGGCCCGACGCCTATGTGACGCCGTCCTGGTATGTGACCAAGGCCGAGCACGGCAAGGTGGTGCCGACCTGGAATTACCTCGCCGTCCACGCTTACGGCGCGGCCGAGTTCTTCGAGGATGCGGACCGGCTGCTCGATGTCGTAACGCGCCTGACCCGATTGCACGAGAGTACGCGCAAGGAAGTCTGGCAGGTCAGCGATGCGCCCGATGATTTCATCAAGGCGCAGCTGCGCGGCATCGTCGGCTTCCGGATGCCGATCACACGGATCGACGCCAAGAAGAAGATGAGCCAGAACCGCAAGCTCGAGGATCGCACCGGTGTCATCGCGGGCCTCGGCGCCAGCGACGATCCCGCCGACCGCGAGGTCGCCGCGATGATTCCGGCGAGCTGAGACGCCTTGAACAAAATTGGAGGCCGTCATTGCGAGGAGCGATAGCGACGAAGCAATCCATCCATCGGCATATGCGGACAGATGGATTGCTTCGCTTCGCTCGCAATGACGGCGAAGGAAGTCGCGACCGCTCCGCCTCTTCTTATCGTCGAGAGATTGAGCCTGTACATGGAATTGTACCTTGCCTTTGCGGTTACGACCGCGACCTTCGCGCTGATTCCGGGGCCAGCCATGCTCTACGCCGCAGCCCGCACCCTCGCAGGCGGCCGGCGTGCCGGGTTGATGGCCTCGCTCGGCCTGCATCTCGGCGGCTACGTTCATGTCGTTGCCGCGGCCGCTGGCCTCGCGCTTCTGTTTCATGCGGTGCCGCCGCTCTTCATGGCGATGAAGCTTGCCGGTGCGGCCTATCTGGTCTGGCTCGGGCTGTCGCTATTTCGCGATCGCGACAACGCCAAGCGTCCCGTGTTGGCGCCGCTCTCTGCGGAGCGCGCCCTCGCGCAAAGCATCGTCGTCGAGGTGCTCAATCCGAAGACCGCGATCTTCTTCCTGGCATTCCTGCCGCAGTTCGTCGATGCGTCGGCAAGCGTGCCGGTCTGGGCCCAGCTGTTCCTGCTCGGCACGACAGTCAACCTGACGTTCTCGGCGGTCGATATCGTCTGCGTGTTTTTCGCCAGCGCCGTGATGGCGAAGCTGCAGCGCTCCCGGAGGTCACAGCGGATCATGCAGCGGATCGGCGGCAGCATCCTGGTCGCGCTCGGGGCTCGGCTGGCGTTTCAGGATCGCTAGGCGCTTTCGCCCCGCGTCGATTGCCTCGTCGAATCGGCGGCATTAGTCCGTAGATCGGATTTTGGGCGTGGGCAGTCCACCTTCGGAAGAATGCATGACCGGCGGCAGGAACTGAGCCGCGAGGCGCATCAATTCGGATTGGCGCGAGGTCCCAGTCTTCTCGAACACTTTTGCAATATGGGTCCGAACAGTGGTCATTGCTGTCCCCATGGTCCTTGCTGTCTCCGCCGGCGTTCGGCCGGCGAGCAGGGAGCCGAGGACGCGCGTCTCCGCGGACGTCAAACCAAAAAGTGATGCCAAGGACTCCGCGGGGATAGCAGTGCGCATTTCCGATGTAACAAACAAGGCTGCACTCGCGCGTAGCGCGATGCGTTTGCCTCGATTGCCGCCTGTAAGCGGCAGGACATGAATCAGAGCGGGCGAGCCGTCGGCCTGCGGCGCCGGCAGGCCGATTCCGAGCTTGCCGACCGCAGCCTCATTCGCGGCCGCGGTCGCGACGGCGGTCCGAAGTGCGGCGGATGTTTGGGGCGACCCGGTTCGCAGCTCGCCCCGATGGGAACTGATCGGAGATCCGGATTTGAGCATAGTCTCAGCCGCACGATTGGCATGGACGATTTTTGTTTCACCATCGAGAAGAACGATACCTGCCTGGAAGAGATCAAGTGAAGCCCGCAGCGTTTCGGCTTCGATCGCCTGCATATTGAGCACATCGCTGATCGTCACTGCGCGCCGGATGTGCGGCGCCAGCAGTCTCATGATCGCCAGATCGCGCTCCGTTATTTGGCCGAGGCTCTTGTGACGCCACACCCCGAAGGCGCCGATCCGGCTGGGCTGACGCAGCGGGGTCATCTGGATGGTATCGATGAAGCCCAGCGGCTCCGCCCATTCGCGGTAGTAGCGAGACTGGACGAACTGCTGCGGAATATCGCGCAGAGCGGTCAGTGGTTCATCGATCGGCCGTTCATGGAGGTCGGCGACGCCGTCCCAAAGCCCGGCCAGCTCGGTGGCACAGATTTGAATTTTCTCGAGCCACTCAGGCTCGTAATTCCAGTGTTCGCGAATGAGCGCGGAGAGCGTGTTGAGATCATGAGCCCCAATGATCCCGGCGGCACAATTGGTTGCCTGGCATACTTCGCGAATGGCATTTGGCCATTGTCTCGGGTCGATGGCGCAATCGTAAATGGCGCCGACAACGTGCGAAAATTCGGTGACGGAAGCAATGTCTTCTCGCAAGGGCGACTCCCGAACTGAGGGGCACTCCCATTCAAATCTTCTGAGCGTTCGGCTCTTTATTCGGCGCCATTCAGCGGCGGATCGCGAAATTGCACGTCTGCACCAGCTTTGCTGAAGGCCTCATCTATATGAATGATGCCACAGGGGCGTGACCAGGCACAATGGCCCACCCATGGCGGCGGGAGCCGCGCTGGCAGCATACGCAGTCCCCATGCGCGAAGATGCGACAGTAATCCTGACGTGAGAGGGAAGTCGGGCGCTCGTGTCGTGATGATCAGTGCACGGTTGGCGAATGAGCAAGACAAACGAATTTACCAAGGAGGATATTTCAATGTCGATTGCACAATTTACCCGGTTCAAGAGCGACAAGTCCGAGGAAATGATCGCGGCCGCCAGGGAGGCGAAGGCGATCTTCGAAAGACATGGCGCCGAATTCCTCCGATTGTCGCGATTCCACACGGGCGCGTGGGCCGGGGAGTGGCTGGCCGTCACGCGCTACTCCAATTGGGAGGTGTACGGCAAGGTTCAGGAGGGGGTGTCGAAGGACCCGGCCTTTGCAAAGCTCGTCGCGCACATGCGCACCATTGCGGAATTGACGGGCCGCAACATTACCGTCGGCGTCGATCTCTGATCGCCGCGACCCGCTTTCGCAATCCGGATGTGGTGACCGGTCGCGAGTCACGGTGACAGTGCACTTGATTCGCCACCCGCGAGTTAAGTGCACTGTCACCGTAATCTTGTCTTGGACATCCTTCGCGAATGGCGTCTGGCCACCGCTTCGGGTGGATGGCGCAATCGCAGGCAACGTGCGAAAGCTCATCTACGGAAGTAGTCCTCGCAATTCTTGTCCCCCAACTGAGGGGCTCTCCCATTCAAATCTTTTGAGCGTTTGGCTGTATGGCCGGCACCATTCAGTGGCGGATCGTGAGTTTGCACGTCTGCTCCAGATTTGCTGCGAGCCTCATCAACATGAATTGCGAGCCTCATCAACATGAATGATGTCACGGTCCCGCGACTGGGCACAATGGCCCACCAATGGCGAGGAGCCGCGGTGGCAGCATACGTGGTCCCGATGCCCAGAAGAGACACGACACGGGCACAACTGACATCGAGATCAAGATCGGCAACATCATCCCGTACAGCGGGCCAGTGTCGGAAGAAACACCGTCGCAGGAGACACCGCAATGAGCACGACGCACGCCACAAATTGGCTGGACCGGACATCTCGACCGACCCGGCATGTCGCCAGCTTCGTCTGGAAATATTGGGATGCCTTTCAGGAGCGCCGCGAACGCCAGAAACTGCGCGCTTCCCTGGCCGATTTGAGTGACAGGGAATTGATGGATATCGGCATCGCGCGTGACCAGATCGACTACGTCGCCTCGAACCGCACGATCGACCCGCGCGGCCTGTGATCCATCTCTCCGATGAATGTCTGATATCGGGCGCCGACGGATGACCGGAATTGGACACGCCCAGACGCACCGTTCCTCGGTGCCCGCCTCCGCTTTGAGTCCCTTGAGGCCGTGATGATTGGCCTCGTCTGAATGCTCGGGAGAGCGCCATGCCAGCCCGTTATTCGCACCACATTCCCGGAGATCTCGACCTCGCGATGCGTGTCTTTCAAGCTGATAGTTCCTGGTATGAAAACTTTTGGCTAAAGGAGCGCAAGCCGCGACCGGCCGGCATGGTCGTTCGAACTCTTCGGGCGATCGTGTTTTGCATTCGCCTGGCTCGTGATCGCGTGGCTTCGGCCCAGCCGGCGGTGTTGGCGGCAAGCTTGCCGATCAAGAACGTATTGAGCCTTTCCGGTCGATGGTTGACCAAGGGGCAGTTACACGTTCGATGGAAAAACGGTCGAACATCACATTGAGATTTCGTCAAATGCCGTGTGGACGGGACCGACGCGGGTTCGGACGTCAAACGCGATGAAGGCAGAATGCTCGGGGCCCATGGATGCGATCGGCACCCGGCTTTCCCTGCGCCCTCTTCAAGAGAGAGGGCGGAACGAAGAGCAAGGCTCGGGCAAATCATGTCGCGAGAACGCGAAGCTGCATCCCCACCACAACTGTCATCGCCCGGCTCGACCGGGCGATCCAGTACGCCGCGGCCCATCGGTTCAATAACGACTGCCTCTGGAATACTGGATCGCCCGGTCAAGGCCGGGCGATGACGCCGAACTCGCTCGAGCTGGTGCCGCACATTCAGTGTCGTCCTGGCGAAAGCCAGGACCCATTACCCCAATTCTCAATTGTTGCGGGCCACGATCCCGTTCATCGCCGCATGCGGTGGTTATGGGTCCTGGCTTTCGCCAGGACGACGCGTGGAGAGGGTGGCGCTCGCTCAGCCAATTCGCACCAGCCCAAAACAAAAACGCCCCCGAAACGGAGGCGTTTTGCGTTTGATCGCAAGGGGAATCCCGAAGCGGACTTTAGTCCTTCTTGAGGAAGCCCGAAAACTTCTTCTGGAAGCGCGAGACACGGCCGCCGCGGTCCATCAGCTGCTGGGTCCCGCCGGTCCAGGCCGGGTGCGACTTGGGGTCGATGTCGAGGTTCAGCGTGTCGCCTTCCTTGCCCCAGGTCGAGCGGGTCAGGTACTCGGTGCCGTCGGTCATGACGACCTTAATCGTATGATAATTCGGATGAATATCGGCTTTCATGGCAGTTCCTTCGGCGCGCCAGCGCCCGTCTCAAGATGCATCAGATACGGGATTTGGGCGGCTCTATAACCCATGGTGCCCGCCAAAACAAGCCAAGAAAGGGCTTAAGCCCATCACCGGATTGGGACTTTACCGGATTTGCCAGCCGGGGGTCGGCGGGCCTATGTGGGGGGTAATAGAACCGGTCTAGAGAATGAGTGTAGCCGAACAGCTTGAGACCCCTCGCGGCCCCACCGAGCCGCCGCGCGATGCGTTGCTCGATGAGGAAGCCTTCATCGAGAGCCAGATCATGGAGCCGGCGAAGAGCCGTGCCCGCCTGCGGCCGCTGCTTGCGCTCGCGCCCTATGTGGCGCGCTACAAGGGACGGGCGATCCTCGCGCTGATCTCGCTGACGATCGCGGCGATCACCACGCTGATCGTGCCGGTCGCGGTGCGGCGGATGATCGACCTCGGCTTCACGCCCGAAGGCATAGCGATGATCAACAGCTATTTCAGCGTGATGATCGCGGTCGTCGCCGTGCTCGCCTGTGCCAGCGCCTCGCGCTACTACCTCGTCATGACGATCGGTGAGCGCATCGTCGCCGATCTCCGGCGCGACGTGTTCGCGCACCTGATCTCGCTGTCGCCCTCGTTCTTCGATTCCGCACGGAGCGGCGAGCTGGTGTCGCGGCTCACCGCCGACACCACCCAGATCAAGTCCGCGGTCGGCGCCTCGGTGTCGATCGCGCTGCGCAATCTGATGCTGTTCTTTGGCGCCGCGGCGATGATGGTGATCACGAGCCCGCGGCTTTCGGGTTTCGTGCTGCTCGCGATTCCGATGATCGTGATTCCGCTGGTCGCGTTCGGCCGCTGGGTGCGGCGGCTGTCCCGCAACGCCCAGGACACGCTGGCCGATGCCAGCGCCTATGCGAGCGAGCTGGTCAATGCGATCCGCACCGTGCAGGCCTACACCGGCGAGCGGCTCGCCCGGACGCGCTTTGCCAGCGAGGTCGAGCAGGCCTATGAGGCGGCGCGCAGTTCGACCAAGGCGCGTGCGGTGCTGACGCTCATCGTGATCTTCATCGTGTTCGCCAGCGTCGTCGTGATTCTGTGGGTCGGCTCGCACGACGTGCTGATCGGCGCCATCAGCCCCGGCCGGCTCGGCCAGTTCATTCTCTATACGGCCTTCGCCGCGAGCGGCCTCGGTCAGCTCAGCGAGGTCTGGGGCGAGGTATCGGCTGCATCGGGCGCCGCCGAGCGGCTGTTCGAGATCTTGCGCGTCAGGCCGCAGATCGCAGCTCCCGCATCGCCGCGCGCACTGCCGCAGCCCGCGCGTGGCGACGTCGGCTTCGACAATGTCAGCTTCGCCTATCCGACCCGGCCCAACGCGCTGGCGGTCGACGGCGTGTCGCTGGCTGTACGCTCGGGCGAGAAGGTCGCGATCGTCGGTCCGTCCGGCGCCGGCAAGAGCACGCTGTTCCACCTGCTGCTGCGCTTCTACGATCCGAAATCGGGCACCATCTCGCTCGACGGCGTGCCGATCCGGCAGGCCGATCCAGCCGACGTGCGTGCGCGGATCGCGCTGGTCCCGCAGGATTCCGTGGTGTTCGCCGCCAGCGCCCGCGACAACATCCGGTTCGGCCGGCCCGATGCCACCGACGCCGAGGTCGAGCGTGCCGCCGATCTGGCGCATGCCACCGAATTCCTGCGCCGGCTGCCCGACGGCTTCGATGCCCAGCTCGGCGAGCGCGGCGTGACGCTGTCCGGTGGCCAGCGCCAGCGCATCGCGATCGCGCGCGCGATCCTGCGCGATGCGCCGCTGCTGCTGCTCGACGAGGCGACCTCGGCACTCGACGCCGAGAGCGAGACGCTGGTGCAGACCGCGCTGGAGGAATTGATGCGCCATCGCACCACGCTTGTCATCGCGCATCGTCTGGCGACCGTGCTGTCCTGCGACCGCATTCTGGTGATGGACCAGGGCAGGATCGTCGAGCAGGGTACCCACGCCGAGCTGGTCGCCGCGGGCGGCCTCTATGCGCGGCTGGCGCGGCTGCAGTTTGAGGGGATTTGAGCGAATTGGGATTCTGTGCGCTTCGCCTATGCGATTCCTATGCGATCGAGCGCGCGCTCCCCTCGAAAACCTATTCCGGCGCAAGGATAGTCGCGCCGCGCCGGACCTCCCTCGACAGCCGAAGGGGCATCGGCGCGCGGGGTGTTCGATTGATGCGCGAGGATGCGACCGAACCGGAGAGCAAGCTGCTCCGCGCCTGGCAGCTTGCCGTGCTGCGCTTCGCAGTGACGCTCGACGACGACGATCGCATGTACGCGCTCGGCGTGGCCAGCGAGGTCGACCGGCTGGGCGGTGCGGCAGATGACGCCTTCCACTTCTTCCGTAGGACGACCGCCGACCTATGCGCGGCGATCTCCGGTCGGGGCGCGGATCAGGATGCCGTCATCCGGCGATTCCTGGCCCAGATCGACAATGTCAGGCTCAAGCGCGCGGTCGAAGCGGCGATCGCCAGGGACCGTACGCCGCCGAAACTCGTGGCGAGCCGCATGAAGCCCGGCAACGATCTCTGGCGGGGGCTGCCGTCGCGGCGTGCGACCGGAACGTAAGGAGGGGCTCTCTGCAATCGCCATCACGGCGCGGCGGATATTCCGCCAGAGCATGTCGCCACAACCCTTGCCGGGTTGCTGCGATGAGTGCGATGCGCTTCTCTGTGCTCGAATAGAGACCGGTCGGTGTCGGACAATGCGGGGAGTGGCGAGATGGGTGGTTTGGTGATCAGCGGCGGCCGGGTGGTGGATCCGGCCAGCGGGATGGATGCGGTCGGCGACGTCGCGGTTGTCGATGGCCGGATCGCCGCGGTCGGTACCGGCCTTGGCGGCGCCGAGCGGCGGATCGACGCCACCGGCCTTGTGGTGGCGCCGGGCTTCATCGACCTGCACGCGCACGGCCAGACCATTCCGGCCGACCGCATGCAGGCGTTCGACGGGGTGACGACATCGCTCGACCTCGAGGCCGGCGTGCTGCCGGTGGCATCCTGGTACAAGCGCCAGGCCGAGAAGGGGCGGGTGCTGAACTATGGCGCCGCGGCCAACTGGGCGTTCGCGCGGATCGGCGCGATGACCGGCTCGAATTCGGAAAGCTCGCTGGAATCATTCGGCGCAGCGATGCGCGATCGCCGCTGGATCGAGAACGTGGCGACCGAGGGCGAGGTCGGCGGCATTCTTGCGCGCCTTGCCAACGGACTGAACGAAGGTGGCATCGGCATCGGTATTCTCAACGCCTACGCGCCGGGCGCCGGCGTGCAGGAACTGACCGCGGTGTGTCAGCTCGCGGCTGATCATGCGGTGCCGACCTTCACCCACGTCGCCTACATGTCCCGCATCGATCCCGAGAGTGCGGCCGAGGCCTATATCCGCTTGATCGGCTATGCCGGCGCCACCGGCGCGCACATGCACATCTGTCACTTCAATTCGTCGAGCAAGACGGATATCGAGCGCTGCGTAGCGCTGATCGCCAAGGCGCAGGCGCAGGGCCTGCCGATCACGGTGGAGGCCTATCCCTACGGCACCGGCTCGACCGTGCTGGCCGCGACCTTCTTCAGCGATCCCAAATTCGAGGAGCGCAACGGCCTCGGCTATGATTCGGTGCAGCGCGTGACCGACGGTCACCGCTTCGGCAGCCGCGAGGAGCTGCTGGCCGCGCAGGCCGCGGAACCCTCGACGCTGGTGCTGTGGCATGTGCTCGATATCGAGAACAATCAGCACCATCGCGATCTGCTCGACATGGCGGTGCTGTATCCGGGCGGCGCGATCGCGTCCGACGCGATGCCGTGGACGCTGTCGGACGGTCGCCCCTATACCGGCGACGCCTGGCCGCTGCCCGACGATGCTACCTCGCATCCGCGTTCGGCCGGCTGCTTCACCCGCTTCATCCGCGAATGGGTGCGCGAGCGGAGGAAGGTGTCGCTGCTCGAGGGCATCCGCAAATGCGCGCTGATCCCGGCCGAGATTCTGTCTGCGAGCACGCCCGCGATGCGCGCCAAGGGCAGGTTGCAGGTCGGCGCCGACGCTGACGTCGTGGTGTTCGACTTCGAGACGCTGAGCGATCGCGCGACCTTCTCCGCGATGAACCGCCCGGCGGAAGGCGTGCGCCATCTCGTGGTCGGCGGCCAGCCGCTGATCAATGATGGCGTCCTCGACGTCGCGGCACGGCCGGGCCGGCCGGTGCGCCGTCCGGTCACTGGGGGTTGACGTGCCGGTCCCGATCCTGCTGGTCGCGGGTTTTCTCGGGGCGGGCAAGACCACGGTCGTCAACCATCTGCTGGCGCATGCTCAAGGGCGGCGCATCGCGGCCGTGGTCAACGATTTCGGCGCGATCAATATCGACGCGGAGCTGATCGCGGGCGCCAGCGATGGCGTAGTCAGCCTGAGCAATGGCTGCATCTGCTGCACGCTGGAAGGCGACCTGCTGCGCACGCTCGCTGGCCTGCTGCGGCGTGATCCGCGTCCCGAATTCATCGTGATCGAGACCAGCGGGATCGCCGATCCCGCCGACGTCGTGCGCAACCTGATGGATCCGGTGATCTGGAAGGAGGCGCCGCTGGAGACCGTGCTGTGCGTGGTCGACGCGACGCAGCCCGTGGCTACGCTGGATGATGCGCTGCTGCGGTCGCAGCTGCGGGCGGCCGACGTGGTGGCGCTGAGCAAGGTTGATCTGGCCGATGCAGCCGCGTGTGCCGCGATCCGCGATGCCGTACGCGCGGTGCGCCCGGCGGCCGTGGTGGTCGATGCGCTGCATGGCGAGGTGCCGGCAGCGCTGCTGTTTCCGGCGGACCTCAATCAGTTGCCGGCGCCGCGCGAGACCGCGCCGCGACGGCCGGTATCCGATCGGTTCGAGACGCTGAGCTGGACCTCGGAGCGGCCGGTGCGGTTGCCGCGCTTGCAGCAGGCGATCGGCAGGCTGGCGCCGAAGCTGGCGCGGGCGAAAGGATTGTTCGAGACGGTCGAGCAGCCCGGACGGCTGACGGTGTTTCAACTCGCCGGCGGCCGCGCGACACTGGCTGCCGGCGGCGTGCCGGCGCCCGGCGTGCCACGCACGCGAATCGTGTTCATCGCCGAGATGGGCGCTCTGTCGCGGGCCGAGATCGATGCGATCATGGAAAACTGCGTCGAAGCCGAGTGATGCGAACCAAAGTTTCCGTCATCCTGAGGTGCGAGCGGAGCGAGTCTCGAAGGATGCACGGCCCGGCTGGTGGCCGTGCATCCTTCGAGACGCCGCTTCGCGGCTCCTCAGGATGACGGGTTACGTCTCCGCGCAGCCGCAGATGTCGCTGTGTCATCGTCGCAGCACCATCCCGCAAAGCATGTGTGCGACAATCGCATCGAATTGACAGCCCATCCCGCACCACCTATCGTTTCTGCCGACGGTTCCCTTCGGGGATCAAAAGGGAATGCGGTGCGAGGGTAACCCCAATGCCGCAGCTGTCCCCGCAACTGTAAACGGCGAGCCTTTCGTCAATTTGCCACTGGGCCATCAGGCCCGGGAAGGCGTCGACAGGCGATGACCCGTGAGCCAGGAGACCTGCCGTCAGTCGTGGTCACACGCGAGCACATCGGGCGGGGGTGTCCTGGTGGGATCGGAGCACTGCCTTTCGGGCAATGCGCCAGTCCGCGTTCGCGGTGACGTGCCACGTTACCGCGAGTCCTTTCATGTCTCCGTCCTCTCCCGCCGCGCGCCGTTGGCGCCTCGGTCTCGTTTGCTCCCTGTCATCGCTGCTGCTGCCGGCCGAGGGGTCAGCACAAACATCGCCACCCACCACGCTCGATCCGATCGAGGTCGCGCCCTCGACATCCGCAAAGCCCAAGCCCGCGGCGCGAAGCCGCAACTCGGCGTCGTCGCGGCCTCGCGCCAGACCTGCAACGGCGGCGGCTGCCGGCGGTGCGCCGCGCGCCGCGGCGTCAGGCGCATCGGGATCGGCATCGCCGACGCTCAACGCCACCACGCAGGGCGGCACCGGCAGCCGCCTCAATCTGACGCCGCTGCAAACGCCGGCCAGCGTCGAGATCGTCACGTCGCAGACCATCGCCGAACGCGGCCAGCATAACGTGCTCGATGCCGTCACCCAGGATGCGGCCGGCTTCATCGCAACGCCGGCGCCCGGCAATGGCGGCCTGTCGTTCAGCACCCGCGGCTTTGCCGGTAGCAATTCGGTGATGACGCTGTATGACGGCACGCGCTTCTATATCGGCTCAGGCACCCTGACGTTCCCCTACGACACCTGGTCGACCCAGCGCATTGAGGTGCTGCGCGGTCCGGCCTCGGTGCTGTATGGCGAGGGCGCGATCGGCGGTGTCATCAACGTCGTTCCGAAGAAGCCGCAGGGCACGCCCTACAACGAGGCCGAGGTCTCGCTCGACAGCAACATGACGCGGCGGTTGTCGGTCGACAGCACCGGTCCGATCAATCCCAATGTGTCGTACCGCATCAACGCCACCGGCAACATGTCGGACGGCTGGGTCGATCGCGACAAGACCTCGAATGCGGTGGTTTCCGCCGCCGTGCGGGTGCAGGCATCGGACAGTCTCGCCTTAACGCTCTCCGAGGATTATGGCGACCGCAGCCCATCGCGCTATTTCGGCACGCCGCTGATCAACGGTTCGATCCAGGACGCGCTGCGCTTCAAGAACTATAACGCGTTGGACAGCGCGATCCGCTACCAGGACAGCTGGACCCAGTTCAAGACCGAGTGGGACGTCGCCGACGGCATCAAGGTCAACAACACCGTCTATTACTTGACCAGCGAACGGCACTGGCGCGACATCGAGAACTACACCTGGAATTCGAAGACCCAGCTGCTCGACCGCAACAACTATATCGAGATATTCCACGACCAGAAGCAGGTCGGCAACCGGATGGATGCGACCTTCAACGGTCACGTCTTCGGACTGGCGAACCAGTTTGTTGCCGGGTTCGACGTCAACCACATCGATTTTACCCACACCAACAACTCGCCCTATAGCGGCGCATCGTCGGTCAATCCTTACGTCTTCGATCCCGGCTCGTTCTTCGCGACGACGTCTCCGACCACGCCCGGCTTCAATTCGATCGTCAATCAGTACGCGTTGTTCGCCGAAGACCGGCTGTCGCTGACCGATCAATTGTCGCTCGTCACCGGCGTCAGATATGATCGTCCCGATATCGATCGCACCGACTACAGGACACCAGGGAATAGCTTTGGCGTTTCGCTGTCGGGCACCAGCTGGCGCACCGGCCTCGTCTATGAGCCGATCAAAAATCTGGCGTTCTATGGCCAGTATGCCGTCGGCGTCGATCCGGTCAGCAACCTGATCTCGCTGTCGACCTCGCAGAAAACCTTCCAGCTCGCGACCGGCAAGCAGACCGAGATCGGGGTCAAGCAGTCGTTCTGGGACGGACGCGGCGAGTGGACGCTGGCTGCTTACGAGATCGTCAAGACCGGCCTGACCATTCCAGATCCCAGCAATCCCGCTGCCGGCCTGGCGCTGCAGATCGGACAGCAATCATCCCGCGGGGTCGAAGGATCAATCGGGCTCGCGCTGAACGATGGCTGGCGCGTCGACGCCAATCTCGCGCTGTTGCGTGCGAGATACGACAACAACAGCCAGGTGGTCGGGGGGAAGGTCGTCAGCTACAACGGCAATGTCCCGGTGAACGTGCCGCAGCAGGTCTCGAACGTCTGGCTGACCTGGGACTTCGCGCCCAACTGGTCGGTCTATGGCGGCGTACAGATCGTCGGTGCGATGTACTCCGATCTCGCCAACACCCAGCTACGGCCGGGCTATAACGTGGTCAATGGCGGCATCAGGTGGAAGCCCGATGACCGCACCACGGTTGCGTTCCGCCTCTACAATCTGTTCGACAAGGTCTACGCGGTGACGTCGAACGGGACGGGGCAGTGGCTGCTCGGGATGCCGCGCACCGCCGAATTGTCCGTCAATGTGAAGTTCTGACCATGCGTAACGCTCTGATCTGGCGAGCGCGGCGGTGGCTCTATGTCGTCCATCGCTGGATCGGCATTGCGACGTGTCTCTTCTTTGCGATGTGGTTCATCTCCGGCCTCGTCATGATGTACGTGGCCTTTCCGAGCCTCACCGACAGCGAGCGCCTGTCCGCGCTCCCTGTCATTCTCTGGAACAAAGTGCAGGTCGCTCCTGATCGCGCGATGGCGATCGCGGGCACGGAGCATTATCCACGCGATCTCCGGCTCTCGATGATGGACGACGTTCCGGTCTATCGCGTGACCGGCTGGAAGGGCGGCGCCGTCACCATCTCGGCGATCGACGGCAGCGTCATCGACCGGATCACGCCGGATCAGGCGCTTGCCGTTGCCCGGCATCACCCGCGTGCTGTGCAGCCGCAACTGCTCGATACGGTGACGCGCGATCAATGGTCGGTCACCGCGCGCTTCGATTCATTGCGGCCGCTCTATTTGATCGGCCTCGGCGACGCTGACGGCACCGAGTTCTATGTCTCCTCGCGCACCGGCGAGATCGCGCTCGACACCACGCGGCAGGAACGCATCTGGAATTGGCTCGGCTCGATCCCGCACTGGATCTATCCGACCGTGTTGCGCAAGGATGGTCCGCTGTGGCGGGACGTGGTGCTGTGGATCTCCGGTATCTGCCTCGTCGTCGCGGTCACCGGCTTCTGGATCGGCATCCTTCGCCTGCGGCTGACGCGCCGTTACGCTAATGGCGCCGTCTCGCCCTATCGCGGCTGGATGGCCTGGCATCATATCGCCGGCCTCGTCGGCGGCATCTTCGTCTTCACCTGGATATTCAGCGGCTGGTTGTCGCTCAATCCCGGCGGCGCGTTCTCCGGCCGCGGCCTCACGCGCGAGATCGCGGTCGGGTACAGCGGCCATGATACACCCGATATCGTCGCCGGCTTGCCGTCGCCGCCGCAGGTATCGGCAGTGGAGGCGCGCTTCGTCTGGATCGACGGACGCCGGCTGATGGTCCTCGACGCTAGCGGCGGCCGTCGCAGCCTCGTCGATCCCGCGACCGGCGCGCCCGTGACGCTCTCGCCGGACGAGATCGCCGCCGCCGCGCGGGGCGCGATGCCGAAAGCTGCGATGATATCGGCGCGACAGCTCGATGAACCAGACGCCTACTGGTACACGCTGCACCACGTGCGCGAGCTTCCCGTGCTGCGGATCGGCTTCGACGATCCCGCCCACACCTGGCTGCACATCTCTCCGGTCACCGCCGAGATCCTCGACCGCAGCGACGACAGCCGCCGGTCCTATCGCTGGTTGTTCAATGCGCTACACAGTCTGGATTTCCCCGTTCTGCTGCGCATCTCGTCGGCGCGTGACGTCGTGGTCTGGCTGCTGTCGGCGGTCGGCACGATCGTCTCGATCAGCGGTATCGTGATCGGCTGGCGCCGGCTGCGGCCGCGCAAGGTGCGGCCCGCGCGAGGTCTCCGCCCTTGTTAGCAGATTGTCACAATCTGTTTCTATGTTGCGCCTGCCGCGGGGTTTGACGAACGGCTTTGGCGATCACCGATAGATCGTGCCGTTCGGCTGGGGCTTGAGGATCAAGGCGGCGCCTCATTCACTTTGTTCAATGGGTCGGAAGATCGGGCTGCGCTCGAAGCATGATCGGATGTGGCAGCGCCTTCTTGGCCTGGTCATAGGCACTCTCGTTGCCGGGAATATCCAGACGGTAACGATGGCCGCAAGCCTTGAATCAGTTCCGACACCGGCAACGGTTGATTTCGATATTGGCAGCCAGCCGCTGGTCTCCGCACTCGATAACTACAGTGCGGCCACGGGGCGTCAGGTCGTGTACGACGCCACCCTGGCCGGGGGCCGCCGCGCGCAGGCCGTCAAGGGATCGATGACGCCCGACATGGCGTTGCAGCGCCTGCTCGAAGGCACCGGTCTGGTCGCGGTCTATGCCGCGGCCAACGCCTTCACGATTGTGCCTGCGGCCACTACGCCGCAGACGGCGTCGATACACGGTTTCATGCCTTATCTCGCGTCCGTCCAGAGCAGTATCGAGGAGGCATTCTGCCGTTCCGCGCTGACCGCGCCGGGCGGCTATCGGATCAAGTTCAAATTCTGGATCGGGCATGCCGGCGAGGTGCTGCAGCCCCAGCTGCTCGGCTCGACCGATGACAGCGCGCGTGACCAGGCGATCGCCGCCATGTTGCGTGCCGTCGTGATCGGCCGGCCGCCGCCACCGGACATGCCGCAGCCCGTCATGATGGCGGTTTCGCCGCGGCCGCCTTCCGAGACCGGCGACTGTGCTGCGCGTGACCCGAGGCGCCCGGGGTTGGTCGCGCGATGACGGAAACCACTTCGACCACGCTTCGGCAGGTGCTCGTCGAGCGCTACGACGAGCTTCGGCGCCGCCTCGCACGGCGTCTCGGCGACGAGAGAGCCCGCGAAACCCTTCACGAGACGTGGCTGCATCTTCGCGACAAGAACGGCCCGGGCGTGGTGGACAGCCCGATCGGCTATCTGCTGCGCAGCGCGCTCAATCTTGCGATCAGCCGGGAGCGCCAGGAGACGCGCCGGATCAAGCGATTCGAGGTGCAGCCGATGCTCGAGATCGCCGACGCGGCGCCCGGGCCGGAGCGCGAGGTCGAATCCCGGGAGCAGATTGCACACCTGGAGCAGGTGCTCGAGGAACTCACGCCGCGCCGCCGGACGATCCTGCTCGCATCCCGCCTGGAAGGCACGCCGCTGCGGGAAATCGCCGCGCGCCTCGGGGTTTCGCAGCGTTTGGTGGAACTTGAGCTGAAAGCCGCGCTCGAGCATTGCGCCAGGCGGTTTAATAAAAAGGTCACAAGGCGTTTCGGTCCGGCACCGCGGGAAACGTCCTGATAGGAGAGCGTCAGAGTGTTGCGTATTTGGATGGAAGTGCTGCCAAGAGAAACGCCCGATCGATGACACGTAGCGACGAACCGTCGGAGGAGCTGACCGCGATCGAGAGCGAGGCGCTTGCACGCGTCCAGCGGCTTGGTTCGGGTCAGGCCACCCGGCGGGACATCGAGGAAACCAGGCACTGGGGAGGCCAGAGCACCGCTCATTCGGAGGCGCTCGCACAGGCCAGCCTGCTGTGGGATCAGCTCGGCCCGGCCGGCGCCAACCTGTTGAAGCGGCGCGGCGATTCCATGCTGGCGGACATCAGACGGCAGCCACGCATGACGCGGCGGGCGGTGCTCGGCGGCGCGCTGGCGACGTCGGCCGCTGCATATCTCGTGGTGTCGCCGCCGCTGCAACTGTGGCCATCGCTGCAGGATGTGATGGCGGATTATCGCACCGCTGCCGGCGAGCAGCGCAAGCTCACGATCGATGGCGGTGTGAAGGTGACGCTGAACACCGGAACCAGCGTCAATGTTCAGTCGGGCGAGGCGAGCCTCGATCGCATCGAGATCCTGACCGGGGAAGCCGTGATCGCAGCGGCTTCGGCGAGCCGCGAAGTTCGCGTGGTTGCCGGCGACGGCGAGATGAGTGCGCGCCAGGCGCAGTTCAACGTCCGTCATGAGCCGCGCAGCACCTGCGTGACATGTCTCGATGGCGAGGTGCAGGTCGCCCGTCACGGCTCCGTCGCGGCGCTGCGTGCGGGGCAGCAGGTCAGTTATGCAGCGCGTGGTCTCGCCGCGCCGATGTCGGTCGATCCGGCCGAGGTGACAGCCTGGCGCGACGGAATGCTGATCTTTCATGACGCTCCGCTCGGCAACGTCGTGACGGAAATCAACCGTTACCGATCGGGCAAGGTCATGGTGACGAACGCGGAATTGGAACGCCGTCTCGTCAACGGCCGGTTCCGGATCGACAATGTCGATGGCATCCTCGCCATGTTCCAGCAAATTTTCGGCGCGAAGGCGCGGCATCTGCCCGGCGGCATCGTGCTGCTGAGCTGATGTCGAGCGGCCGTGAAAGCGCATATCGCCTGTGCGCAGCAATTGTGATGCAGGTCGCGATTTTGTCGTTCGGTCCCGCCGATCAAATGGCGTCCTTGGGGACGAGAAGCCTGACATGCGGTCAAGCCGTGTGACGAGCATCTGCGCAGATCGGATCTGCGCATCCCTCCGTCCGTCGTTCCCGGGGAACATCCTATGCCGTCTCGTCAGCGCGCCACCCGCCGTCCTCGCCTCGATCCGCGTCGGGTCGCGCCGCCGCGGCAGCGGA
>NZ_CANSMR010000008.1 GCF_947648125.1 uncultured Bradyrhizobium sp.
GCCCCGAAGCGGCCTCCCGCAGCAAAGCGCCCGGTCCAGATCGCACCGGCTACGCCCGCGCCGCCGCCTGCCGCGGCGAGTGCGCCAGCAGCCGCGAACCAGGAATGAGCTGATGACGGCGGCTTGAGCCGTCGTCATTGCACCGTTCCGGGCAGTAAATCCCGATATCCACTGCCGCCGATATCGCTCCCTTTCCAAAGCGCCCGCCGGCCGCTACATCCGGCGCATGCCGCTTCATCTCATCAAGCTCGCCGTCGGTTGCGACTCGGTCAAGGAACTCAAAGGCTGGGTCGCCGAACGGATGACGACCGCGAAGAAAAAGGGCCTGCCCCTCCGTCACGTCCACATCACGCGGATGACGCCGAAGCGCGAGGAGGAGATCCTCGCCGGCGGCTCGCTGTATTGGGTGATCCGTGGCGAGATCGCCGCGCGCGAGAAGATCATCGCGATCGAGCCGTTCCGCGACAAGGACGGTATCGGACGCTGCCGGCTGGTGATGCAGCCCAAGGTGATCGCCGTCTCGCCGCGGCCGATGCGGCCGTTCCAGGGCTGGCGCTACCTGACCGCGGACTCCGCACCCGCAGATCTCACCAAGTCGAGTGCAGCCAGCGTGGCGTCGATGCCGGAACCGATGCGCCGCGAGTTGCGCGACCTCGGATTACTCTAAAGGGGCGCCGTGATCAGGTGCAGCCGCGTCCATTCGGACGGTGGCAGATCGACGTTCTGTGCGGCCGCCGCACTTTGCTCCATGATATCGATCAGATCGTCCAGGCTCGCATCCGGTTTGCGCGTGAACCGCTTCACACTTGTGCGGACCTCGCATTAGACCGCGATGTTGTCGATCAGGCGCGTGCTGCCGATCCTTGCCGCCACCAGCATCCGCATCGGGCCGTCCTTCAGCGACCCGATCGGCGCCAGCGAGGCAGCGTGGCGGACCTCGAGATAATCCAGCACGAAGCCGGCCTTGGTGATCTGCGCCGCTCCGGCGGCCATGGCGGTCGCGGCGTCCTCACCGGCACGCAGGCGGCCTGCCGCTTCCTTCATCGCACGGTTGAGCTCGGGGGCCGCGCGCCGTTCCTCCGCCGAGAGGTAGACGTTGCGCGAGGACATCGCGAGGCCGTCGCGTTCGCGCACCGTCTTCGACCCGATCACCTTGACGCCGAGGTCGAGGTCCGCGGCCATCTGGGTCACGACCCGAAGCTGCTGAAAGTCCTTCTCGCCGAAGATCGCAACATCGGGCCGGACTTGGGTGAACAGCTTGCCGACCACGGTGGCGACGCCGCCGAAGAAATGCGGTCGGAAGCGATCCTCCAATCCGGCGGTGGCCGGTCCCTCCGGCACGATCTTTGTGGCGAAGCCGTCGGGGTACATCGCCTTCACCTCGGGATGCCAGATCAGGTCGACGCCTTCGGCGGCGAGCTTGGCGACGTCTTCCTTCCAGGTGCGCGGATACGAACCGAAATCTTCGGTCGGCGCGAACTGGGTCGGGTTGACGAAGATCGAGACGACGACCCGCTTGGCGCGGCGCTTGGCGAGCCGCACCAGCGACACATGGCCGTCATGGAGGGCTCCCATGGTCGGGACCAGCGCGACGGTCGCCTTCTTGGCGCGCAGGGTGTCGACGGCGCGACGAAGGGCGGGGACGGTACGGACGACGGTGGGATTTCTCGGCATCTGGTCTCGACTCGTGGGGCAAGCTGGGTGGGGGGAATCCGAGTGGAACATTTGGCGTTCGGCAGGTAGTGCAGCTTACCAAGTCCGAACCGCTATCGGCAAACCACCGCGCAAGCATTACTCGATCTCGCACGCGCATGGATCGCAGGCCGCGTGCCGCCGATCGACGCAGCCGGCTTGCGCGTTCGATTCATCATTAAGGACGGCTGCAATTGATTTCCTTGCGCAGTGATGCATTTCACTTGACCGCAGCCGTGCGCGATTTGAAGATCAATGCGGGGATTGAATCATGTTGGTGCAGGCTAGTCAGGGTCAATCCGGCTCCGCACATGTCGTGGTGCTCGGCAACGAGAAGGGTGGTTCGGGCAAGTCGACCACCGCCCTGCATATCGCCGTTGCGCTCCTGAAGGCCGGACAGCGCGTTGCCAGCATCGATCTCGACTGCCGCCAGCAGAGTTTCACCCGCTACATCAACAATCGTCAGGCCTGGGCACGGCGTTCCGGGCTCGATCTCGAACTCCCCGCGCATTATTGCATCAAGTACGGCGAGACGATGCAGATCGAGGAGAACGAGAACACCGAATTCCAGCAGTTCATGGCCGCGGTGAGCGCGGTGGAACGTGCCTATGATTTCATCGTCATCGATACCCCGGGCTCCGACAGCTACCTGATGCGGCTCGCGCATTCGATGGCCGACACGCTGGTGACACCGATCAACGACAGCTTCCTCGATTTCGACGTGCTGGGCACCGTCGATCCCGCGACCTATGCGGTGATCGGGGAGAGCCATTACGCGGAGATGGTGCGCGACACCAGGCGCAAGCGCCGCCAGCTCGACGGGGCCTCGACCGACTGGATCGTGGTGCGCAACCGGCTGTCGATGCTCGGCTCGCGCAACAAGCAGCTGGTCGCCGACGGCTTGAAGCAGCTGTCGCTGCGGCTCGGGTTCCGTGCGGTCGACGGCTTTGCCGAGCGGGTGGTCTACCGCGAATTCTTCCCGCGCGGGCTGACGGCGCTCGACGACATCGACGAAGCGACGCTCGGCACCCGTCCGAGCCTCGGGCACGTCACCGCCCGCGAGGAGGTGATGGGTCTGCTGCGCCAGCTCAAGCTGCCGCTCGACGAGCGCGGCCGCCGCCGCGCCGCCAACCGGGCCGAATGGTTCAGCCAGGTCGACAAGCCGCTGGAAGTCGACGACATCATCGGCAGCTAGGGCGTTTTCGAGCGAAGTGGGGCCCGGTTCGCGTGAAGAAAACGCGTTAACACTGGAATCCAGAGCCTGTTCAGATTCAATCGGAACGGGACTCCGGCGTCGGCGCGGCGGAGCGGGCCTATCGGTTCGGCTTCAGCACCGTCATCTTGAACGGCCCGCCATTGGCGGCGGCATGCGCGACCGCGTCGTTGGCGTGTTCGAGATCGAAGGTCGTGACCTCGAATTGATCGAGCCGCAACAGTCCGGCGCGCGCGAGGTTGACGAGGCCGAATGTCGCCTCCGGCGGATACATCCAGACGCCGTGAATGCTGATGCATTCGCGCATGATCCAGGGGTAGGGCAGGTCGAGCCCCGGTCCGCCCTGCATTCCGACGCCGCCCATCAGCACGATCCGGCCATAGGGACGCACCGTCATGATCGCGGCGCGGACGGTCGGCGTCGTCACCGATGGCGGCATCAGGTCGAGCACGCAGTCGATCGGACCAGGTGAAGCCTGCCGCATGCGCTGGCGATCGTCGTCTTCGTTACCGCTGAGCCTGACCGGCCGCACGCGCGGTCCGAAGCGGCGGACCAGATCGGCCAACACTCTCTCGTTGCGGCCTGGCGCGACCACGCAGGCGGCGCCCATCGCGAGCGCGACGGCGACCGCGGCGCTGCCGAAATTGCCGGTCGCACCGCTCACCAGCACGGTCTCGCCCGGCTGCAGCCGCGCTGCCAGGAAGCCGCCATAAGGCACCAGGCAGGTGCCGAGCGCGCACCATGATGGCGCGTCGGCCGGATCGATGGTGCCGATCCGCTTGACGTTCTCGGTCGGCACCAGCGTCTGCTCGGCAAACGAGCCGTGGCGGAAGTGGCGTTGCAGGCGCAGTCCGCCTTCACCGCGCGCGCTCCAGCCCTGCAGGGTGATGTCGGGCGAGATGCTGTCGTCGCGCGAGCGGAAGGTTGGATCGCAGTACACCCAATCGCCGGCGGCGAGGTGGGTCGCGTCCGGCCCGACGGCGCGCACCCGTCCGATGGCGCCGGGACCTGGAACGGTCGGCAGCTCGAGCAGGTAACTGCGCGCGCCGCTGAAGACCTCGTTGGCGTAGGACAGCACGCGCGTCGCGACCACGTCGACGAGGACTTCGCCCGTTCCCATCACGGGTGGCGGGATCTCCTCGATCGCGAGCGGCGAGCCGAACGATTTCAGGATTGCTGCTTTCATCTGATCTGGCCCTTGGTTGAGGCCGGCATGATCAGTGGGCGCGTTGCGGCCAACAAGACCTGGTATTATCCTAGGACTGTTGAACCCCCTCAAGAGGTCCGGCGATGGCCAGTCCGCGGCAAGGCGAGCTCGGAGATTTCCTACGATCGCGGCGCGAGAAGCTCACGCCAAAACTGGTCGGCATCCCGGCCGGGCGGCGGCGCCGCACGCCCGGACTGCGCCGCGAGGAGGTGGCCGACCTCGCCGGCATCGGGGTCGATTGGTATGTGCGGCTTGAGCAGGGCCGCTCGGTGAGCCCGTCGGCCGCGACGATCGACGCGCTGGCGCGGGCGCTGCGGCTGAGCAAGGCCGAGCACACCCATTTGCGCGCGCTCGCCAAGGAGGGCGACCGACGGCTGTTCGTGCCTGAGGTGGTGCCGCCCGAGATTCGGCGCGCGGTCGAAAGCCTCAACCAGCCCGCCTATGTGACGGGACGGCGATGGGACGTGCTGGCGTGGAATGCGGCAGCCGAGGACGTCTTCGCCTTCGGCCGCCTTCCCGAGAACGAGCGCAATACCTTGATCTGCATGCTGACCAATCCCGAGACCCGCCGGCTGTTTGCCGCAAGCTGGGCCGAGGAGGCGCGCAGGATGGTGACGCAGTTCCGCAGGACTCACGACCTCTGGGCCGGGGATCCAGCCTTCGTCGACCTGCTGGCGAGGCTCCGCCTGGGCTGTCCCGAGTTCGATGCCTGGTGGGGAACCCATGATGTCAGCAGCAGCGTCGCCGGGCGGAAGGTTCTCAGCCACCCCAGGCGCGGCAGGCTCAATTTTGAGTACGCCAGCTTCCAGGCCAACGACGATCCCGGCCTGAAGCTGATTATTTACAGCGAGATCGGTTGAAATCCGTGTTTTTCCGGTGAATTCGGCCACATCGCGGCCAAAAAGCCGGAACAAAGCAGCCGAAATCCAGTTTTTCCTCAACGTCGATCCAAGGGCGATCCAAGGCTTGAACGCAACCTTGGGAACTCACGTCGAAGGGGAGAGGAGAGCACGAGCCGTCGCGGCGAGGCGTGTGCACCTGCACAAACTATAGGTGCGGCGCACAACGTTATGCCACCGAAGCCACAATATTTGGACTTCCTGTCACGGCGCTGTGACATATATTCTCACAAGGAGGCCGAAGAGCCTCCGGCCAAAATCGCCCTGTAAAAGGCAGGCACCTCGAGGACGTCATGAAGCGTGGAATTCTCGTTCTGCTTTCGCTCTCCGTAGTGATCACGGGTGCGTATTTCACCGCGAGCAAGTGGGCGATCCGTCACGAAACCCTCATGTTCAAGGATCCGACCCGCGATGAGCGGCCGGTCGCGGTCGACGTTGCCGTGCGCTTCGACAAGGAGATGCAGGCCGACGCCGGCATGATCAAGCTCCCGGTTGCGATCCTCAATCATGGCAATACCGTCAAATTTACCGAATATTCCTTCCTCGCGAATGTGTTCGCGGCGCGCGGCTATCTGACCATCAGCATTCAGAACGACCTGCCGTCGGATGGACCGATGGTGACCAAGGTCGGCGAGCTCTATGTCGGGCGCCTGCCGCAGTATCAGCGCGGCATCACCAACATCAAATTCGCGATCGAGGAGATGAAGAAGCGTCAGCCGAACGCGGACTACAGCAAGCTGACGATGGTCGGCCATTCCAACGGCGGCGACATCGCGATGTATTTCGCCAAGCAGTATCCGGACGAGATCAAGAAGGTCGTCACGCTGGACAATCTTCGCGTGCCGTTCATGACCGACGGCAAGTTCAAGATCCTCTCGTTCCGGTCGCACGATCAGCACTTCAAGCCCGATCCGGGCGTGGTGCCGGACGAGGAGGAGTGTGAGAAGGCCGGCATCACCGTTGTGAACACCAACTTCCAGCACAACGACATGCGCGACACCGGACCCGAGAAGGCCAAGGACTCGATCCAGGCGATGCTCGATAAATTCCTGGCCGACACCGACAGCGATGTCGCGGCGGTCGATACCAGGAATTCGCCGCCGAAGATTCTGGAGCCGGGTCCGGTCTCGCTCTACGTGCCGGTCGAGAAGGCGCAGACGTTTGGCGAGAAGGTCAAGAAGTCGCTGTCGCTGACCAAGACCGAGACCAAGAAGGGTCCGTCGGTCACGAACTGACAGGGCCGCCTGAGATCCGATCCGGGCCGGCGGGCGCGTCACGTTGACCAATCCGATGCCGCGGCCCACATAGTGTTTGCTGTACGAGGCAAGCGCTGATGGCTGGCAAGACGATCAAACCGACATCCGGAGGCGACGTGCGCCCGGCCAATGCGCCTGGCGTGCCGGCGTCGAGCGCCAATGACATCGCCGCGTTCGTGGCGAAGGCGCGCGCGATGTCGCCGCATCGCGCCGGCGCACGCGGCAGGCTGGTGTTCGCGCTCGACGCCACGATGAGCCGGCAGCCGACATGGGACATGGCCTGCACGCTGCAAGCGGACATGTTCCGCGAGGCCGGCTCGCTCGGCAGCCTCGATATCCGCCTCGTCTACTATCGCGGCTTCAACGAGTGCCGTGCCTCGGGCTGGATCTCCGACAGCGCGCAGCTCGCGCGGCTGATGAGCAAGATCGACTGCCAGGGCGGCAATACCCAGATCGGCAAGGTGTTGTCGGAGACCCGCCGCGAGGCGGTCGCGGCAGGCGTGCGCGCGCTGGTGTTCGTGGGCGACGCGATGGAGGAGAACGCCGACGCGCTGTGCGCAAGCGCCGGAGAGCTCGGCCTGCTCAAGGTGCCGGTCTTCATGTTCCAGGAGGGCGCGGACGCCACTGCCGAGCAGACGTTCCGCGAGATCGCGCGGCTGACCGGCGGCGCATGGTGCAGGTTCGATCCCGGCGCGGCGGCACAGCTCCGCGAGCTGCTGCGCGCCGCCGCGGCCTATGCCGCCGGCGGCCGCAAAGCGCTGCTGCAGCTGGCGAAGACGACGAGCGGCGCGGCCCGGCTGATCGGCCAGATGAAATAGGGCGCCGCCGGATCAGGCTCCGCCCGACGTCACGGCTTTGGCGATTGCGTCGAGCAGCGCCGACATACTGGCTGTGACCTGTTGGGTCGCTTCCGCGATGCCGTTCCGTTCGGCGAGCCAGGCCGGATCGTTGTAGGAGAACCAGCAGTCGCCGGCTTCGTCCTGCCAGACCAATGCCTTGAGCGGCAGATCGATCCCGATGGTCTGCGCAGCCTGCATCAAGGGCGTGCCGCCCTTCGCGTTGCCAAACACGAACAGCTCGGTCGGACGGAGCGCAAGACCGGCGCCGGCGGCGCCCGCGGCATGATCGATCTGCGCAAACAAGGTCAGCCCGCGCGCCTGCAATTCGGCCTTGAGGCGGTCGGCGGTTTGCTTCGGCCCGACATGACTGCGAAGGCTGATCAGTCCGTCAATCGCCATTGAGCTTCCTCCAGCGCGATTGCTGGAAGCTACTCAATCGCAGGGGACGGCGCCACGCGATGCGACTTCACGCTCCAGTGAGACGAAGCTTCGCATGCTTTTTGTCGCCGGGCCGCTTATATTCCGCGCATGCCAACCCTGATCGCCGGCGTCATCGCCGTTGTCGTCCTTTATTCCGCGCTGCAGATGTTTCGTGCGGCCAATCCGGCCGTGCTTGCACGTGCGATCAAGATCGTGGGCGGGGTGCTTGCGCTTGCCGTTGCGGCCTTTACCGGGGTGCGGGGCGAACTGGCGGTGGCAATCCCGCTCGGCATCTTCGGCGCCGGATTGCTCGGCTGGTCGCCGTTCGGGAGTACCGGCTTTCCCAATTTCGGCGGCATGTTCGGCGGTTCGCGCAATCAGGGACAGAGCTCGCGGGTGCGCTCGCAATATCTCGACATGAGCCTCGATCACGACAGCGGCGTGCTCAAGGGCCAGATCGTGGCGGGACCGCAGGCCGGCCGCATGCTCGACGAGTTCGACCTGTCGCAGCTTCTGGCGATGGTGCCGGGCTTCGACGCCGAAAGCGTCGCGCTACTTGAAAGCTATCTGGACCGCCGCTTTCCCGCCTGGCGTCAGGACGCACAGGGCGACCGGACAGGGGGGCAGGGCCGCGCGCCGACGAGTGGCAAAATGACGAACGAGGAGGCCTATCAGATCCTTGGCCTGCAGCCGGGAGCGTCGCGTGACGACATCAGCCGGGCTCACCGCACCCTGATGAAGAAACTCCATCCCGACCAGGGGGGCTCGACGTATCTCGCTGCCCGTGTGAACGAGGCCAAGGATACTTTGCTTCGCACGCATCTCTAACTCCGGCTACGCTACTGACGCCATAGCCGAGAGCTGCCTTCCGTTTCTGATTGATGCCCCGTGTGGCCCGCCGCTGTCCGGCGTGGCTGATCGTTCTTTTGGGAAAACTTAACCGTAAAATCTTGACGAGAAGTTTCATGGTTGCGCCGCGCGCCGACAGGCCGGCCGTTGGCGCGGCGGCCTGCCAAGCAAAAGGGCCGGCGCTTGCGGCGCCGGCCCTTTGAAATCAAGCGATCGCGTTGATCAGTTGCGAACGGTGATGCAGGAGATCTCGGCGCGCTTCAGCGTCTTGCACGCCGCTTCGGCCTGATCGCGCTCAAGGCCGGCAAAGCGGGCGCGGTAGAGCTTGCGATTGTCCTTGGCCACGACCTCGGTGAATGGGTCCGCCTTGCTGAGCAGGCCGCGCGCCGAGCTGCGCGCAAGGTCGATGCGCTTGTTGGCCTCGCCTTCGGACTCGAGCGCGCCAACCTGGATGATCCAGCCGGAGTGCGCAGCGCCTGGCTTGACGACGCTGGTCTGCGGGGCGGCCTGCAGGCTGCGGGTCGGCTCGATCGAGGCCACGGCCTGCGGCGCCGGAGCGGCGGCCGGTGCATGGACGGACGAGGCCGGCAGTACGCCGAGGATGCCGTTGCCGGTGCCGAAATTGGCCGGCTGCGGCGGCATCTCGGGCCTCGACGTCTCGGCAGCCCGCGCTATCATCGCGTTGGAGGTCTCGGGAACTTCGCCGCGGGACGGGATGGTGCTGGTGATCGGGGGGGCGGACTGTGCCGGGCCGGCGGCGGCGAGCTTGATCTGGCCGGCCTTGACCTGCACGGTTTTCACCTTGACCGGCTTCATCGGTTCGGCCGAGCCGGGGATCGCAGTGATCGGCTGGGTCTGGATCACGCCTGAGGTCAACGGGGCCGGCTCGGGCTTGGCCTGCGGCTCAGGCTTTGCCGGGGGCGGCGGCAGGGCAGCGGCGACGGCGGCCATCAGCGAGGGCTTGCTGGCCGGGCGCGGCGCCTGCACCGCGACCGCTGCCGCAGCAGGCTCCGACGCTGCGACCGGCGCGGTGTCCGCGCTGCGGGCGTTGTCGGCATCGGCAACCTCGACATTGGCGTCGGCCGGGTTGCGCTCGGTGATCGCGGCGGCAGTGCGGGTGGTCGCGCCCTTGCTGATGTTCTCGGCGAGGAGGTTGCGCATGATGGCGTCGCGGGAGCCGCCGCTGCGGCCGCCGAGCACCACGCCGACCAGGAAGCGATTGCCACGGTGGATCGAGGTCACGAGGTTGAAGCCGGAGGCGCGGGTGTAACCGGTCTTGATGCCGTCGACGCCTTCGACGCTGCCAAGCAGGCGATTGTGACCGGTGATCGTGTGGCCGCGGAAATTGAACGCCGTGGTCGAGAAGTAGCGATAGTAGCGCGGGAAGCGATCCTGGATGGCGCGGCCGAGCGTCGACTGATCGCGCGCGGTGGTGATCTGCTCGTCGTTGGGCAGGCCCGAGGCGTTGCGATAGGTGGTCCGGCTCATGCCGAGCGCGCGGGCCTTGCGGGTCATCATCCGGGCGAAGTCGTCTTCGCTGCCGCCGATCGCCTCGGCGATCACGACCGCAGCGTCATTGGCGGAGCGGGTGACGAGGCCCTTGATGGCGTCTTCGACCCTGATGGTCTGGCCGGGCCGCAGGCCGAGCTTGGTCGGGTCCTGCTCGGAGGCGTGCTCGGAAACCGGCATCTCGGTGTCGAGCTTCATCTTTCCGGAATCGAGGCGCTCGAACAGCAGATAGAGCGTCATGATCTTGGTGAGTGAGGCGGGGTGCCGCAGGCCGTCGGGACTGTTTGATGTCAGCACCGAGCCGGTGTTGCCGTCGACGATGATCGTCGCGAACTGCGGGCTGTAGCTTTCGCGCGCGGCCTCGCTGTGGTGGTGACGGGCGGTGTGGCGCCGGTGACGGCGCGCCTCCGCGCTATCACTGGTGATCAGGATCGCCGTCGTGACGGTAACGAGCCCAAGAACGCCAACTCGCAGCGCCCGCGAGGAGGCCAAGGTTGTTCGAAGCATCTACTTCCCCGTCCCAATTTCTATCTAGATCACTGGCTCGTGAGGCGAAATTGTGCCCAGCGGCCGTCGATCCTTGCCTGCGCAACAGACCACTTCGGGCAGAACCATCGGCCCTCGTGGCGGCTCAGGTCGCTCTTCTAGCTAAGGTGTTGTTCACAAACAGCTTTCAAGGCTGCCCGTCGGAAGGCGAACAAAGTCCGGGAATCAGGTTAGGCGGCCCGAGTTTCCAAAAGATTAAGCAACCGTTGCGTAGTCCCCCGGGGTTTATCGCAAATGCTCAGGATTCGGGCAAATGTCGTTGTGCGTCGCACAATATTTATTGACTTTATTGTGCGATGCGATATTCCAATCGCTGTCAGGGGGCCGGGAGCTTCCCGGCAATGGGAATTTGCGCCTTCAAGTCTGGGAAAAGGAATTCCATCCATGGTCAAGATCGAAGACATTCAGAACTACGGCAAAGAGCATTTCGAGTCCGTCACGGCGTCTGCGAACAACCTGCAGAGCGGCGTCCAGGCGATCGCCACCGCCTATGGCGACTATGCCAAGAAGTCCTTTGAGGACACCAAGTCGTTCGTCGAGAAGCTTTCTGGCGTGAAGTCGCTGGACAAGGCGCTCGAGGCGCAGACCGAGTTCCTGCGCTCGTCCTATGAGACCTTCGTCGCGGAATCGCAGAAGATCGCCGGCCTGTACAGCGACTGCGCCAAGCAGACCTTCAAGCCCTATGAGGGCCTGGTCTCCAAGTTCGCGCCTGCTCAGTAAGCGCCACTGATCAAGACAAACGAAAAGCCCGGCCGTTTCGGCCGGGCTTTTTTGTTGTGCGTGAAGCGGGCGGCTATTTCGCCAGCCGCAACTTGCTGAGAGCAGTGCCGATCGTGTTGAACGTCGTCACGATCTGGGTCGAACTGGTCAGCATGAAGAACTTGTCAGGGCTGCTGGCGCAGTTCTTCAGGACGGTCGAGGTCGGATCGGCGGGCGAGCTGGTGTTCACCTGGATGGTGTAGATCGTGTACATCGGCGCCCCGTTGGCATCCTTCGCGTTCTGCAGGTTCTGGCACTGCAGGGTCTGCCTTGCGTCGATCGGATTGCCTGAGGCCTGCGAACTGCCGTCGCCG
This sequence comes from uncultured Bradyrhizobium sp., assembly GCF_947648125.1. Classification (GTDB taxonomy): domain Bacteria; phylum Pseudomonadota; class Alphaproteobacteria; order Rhizobiales; family Xanthobacteraceae; genus Bradyrhizobium. Next base: position 11,504 of record NZ_CANSMR010000008.1, read on the forward strand.
TAATCGGGCCAGCGGTCTTGGGTATTCAAACCGTCGGACAGCAGGATGATGACCCGGTTGTAGGTGGTGTTGGAGTCCTCCGCCGGTGTATTCAGCGGACCGCCCACCAGGAGGGACTGCCACGCCACGGCCAATCCGATCGACTGGTCGGTGCCGCCGGTCGGCTGCATCGCATTGACGGCGGTCTTGAGCGCACTCCAATTGTAGCTTAGCGGAATGACGGGCTCGAGCGGTGTCGATGCGCTGCTGCTGCAAAACGAGTTGCTACCCCAGGTGTCGAAATACTCGTTGGCCGGAAACAGCGTCGTCACGTCGGATGACGCCGGCAGCACGCCCGTTGCATCGTTCGGCTGGGTGCGGTCTGCGACGCAGCCGGTCCAGGTACTGATCGGGTTGGTGGAGGGCTGGCGCCAGTCATTTGCGACCCCCACAGCGTTGGGGGTCCAGACGTGGTCCTTGTTGGGGGTATTGCTGTTATCCTTGAAACCGACGATGGCGGAAACTCTGGGTTGATTCGAATTGTCCGTCAGGTCGTTAGGCCCAGGCTGTGTCCAGTTGTGAACATAGGTCCATCCGGTACAGGACTTGCCGGTGCCGGTGCCGGTGCAAGTGCAACCCGAGACGCTGGAACCAGAGAGGTTCTTTGGGCAGCTGCAGTTCGAGCTTCCGCTGCAGAATTTCTCCTGGAGGCCGGTTGGTTCGCTGCTCCAGCAGCCGTTGTACTTTGCCTGGGTGTTGTTGTCGGCGGTCGGGCAAATTGGATTTTGGACGGATGCGCCGTTCACTGTGACCGTCGTCGACGGAATCGTTGACGTAGTCGAACTGTTGCTTGCTGTGGGACCAGTTTTACAAACGAAGCCACCGTTTGCGGCGCCATTCGTATTGCCAGTGGTGTTCGTGAACGGGCATCTCGAACCAGGTCCCACGGCATGCCAGTTGATGGGAAGCGTCGCGACACTCTGTCCGTTGGCGGGCTGGGTGGTGGGCGGATTTAGCCAGTCGGTCCAGTCGATCCAGCTCTGGCCGTAGTTGCTGGAGCCGACATTGACGTCCTTGGCGAACGGGATAACGGAAATATAGACGTCGCCGTTGTTCTTGCTCAGCGCGCTGAGCTGATCGATCAGGCCGCCGGATCCCGCCACCGCGTTGCGCAGCGCGGTAATCTTGCCGTTGTCCGCCATCGATCCCGTGTTGTCGAGGGCGAGGGCGACGCGCATCTTGACGTTGCCCCAGGTGGTGGTGGTCGAGGTACCGAAATTCATTTTCTGGAAATTGCCGCCGGACAGATCGGCAAACTTCATGAAATAGGTGTTGATGTAGCCGGACCCGCTCAGGAGAATGGTCGCCGCCGCGTTCGCGGTCGGGGTCGTGTAGGTGGCCGAGACGGAAATGCCCTTGCCGTCCTTGTTGGTGAAGAGACTGTTGAAATAGGTCTGTGCTTTGCTCGGGATCTGCGCGGCCGTGATGTTGCCCATGGTCAGATCCTTGGACAGCATCAGCGCGGTGGAATCGAGGGCCGCCTGCATCGCGGTGCGGGCGTTGTTGGCGCGGGTATAGTCGATCGCAGCGCCCACGAAGGCGAGGATCGGCAGGACGGCAAGGGTGAAGATCACCGCCACATTACCGTCGGTTGCCCTGGAAAACCGACGCACAGCCTTGCGGACGCGGCTGGAAATGGCTGAACCAAGCATGGCACTCTCGTCAAAATGGATTGCGCGGCCATATCCAACTGCGCGGCTAAACAGATGGTGAATCGGGCTAGGGAAACCCTGCGGGCGGCCCGGCAGGCGATCAAAGGCGGGGCCAAAGCACGCACTATCATCAATGCCGGCTAAATTGGATGCCCGACTCCTTTGTCAAATCAGGCAGAAATGATTAACCTTCCGAGGGTTGCCGCGCCGGGAATCGGACCGGTGGGCTGCGGCGGGTCTGCGCTTGCGGCAGGGCGTCGTGAGGCCCATATTCGGGAGGTCGATCCGGCCGCCGGATCGGACCGGGAGCGGCAATCTGGAAAGCATTGCTGGGGGTTCCGCGATCAGTCTTGCGGCAATCGCGACCACCTTCCAATCGCCAACCGGTTTCCCGCCAGTTTCCCTTGGGGAATTCGAACGCCTGAGCCATGCTGCGATACACGTTGACAGTCCCGATCTCCGAGCCGGTTTCGGCCATGCCCGCGGTGTCCGCCGCGCCGGTGCCGAAAATGAGCAATGACGACAACCGCAATGGAGCGGGCAGCGGCCCGTCGACCTCGGTCATCACCAAGGTCAAGCCGAAGACCAAGCGCCCGAACCTGTATCGCGTCCTGATCCTGAACGACGACTACACGCCGATGGAGTTCGTGGTTCACGTGCTGGAACGGTTCTTCAACAAGGACGCCGAGGCAGCGACCAAAATCATGCTGCACGTTCACCATCACGGGATCGGTGAGTGCGGCGTGTTTACCTATGAGATCGCCGAGACCAAGGTGACGCAAGTCATGGACTTCGCGCGCAAGCATCAGCATCCGCTGCAATGTGTGATGGAAAAGAAATAGTTCGCGGGAACGATTGACCTGCCGCGGGAAGCGGAACGGGTTTTGCATCGCGTTTTGACGGCGGCGAACGGCGTTCCCGTATGATCACGGGGCGCGGCCGGACAGCGTTCCGGTGCCCCGAATTTAGAAGAAAACCATCATCGCGGGACCGGTCTTTCGCCACGATCCGTCGTAACTATATCAATGGCGATCACGAAGGTTGTTATTGCCTGACCCGGTAATGGCGATCATGATGGCCGGGGGCCATAGAGGACGCGAATGCCTACTTTTTCCCAAAGCCTAGAACAATCCTTGCATCGTGCATTGGCGATCGCGAACGAGCGTCACCATCAATACGCGACGCTCGAACACCTTCTGCTGTCGCTGATCGATGACTCGGATGCGGCGGCGGTGATGCGGGCCTGCAGCGTCGATCTCGACAAGCTGAGGACGAGCCTCGTCAATTATCTCGAGACCGAATTCGAAAACCTGGTGACTGACGGCGCTGACGACGCGAAGCCGACCGCCGGGTTCCAGCGCGTGATCCAGCGCGCGGTGATCCATGTCCAGTCGTCCGGTCGCGAGGAAGTGACCGGCGCCAATGTCCTGATCGCGATCTTCGCCGAGCGCGAGAGCCACGCCGCGTATTTCCTGCAGGAGCAGGACATGACGCGCTACGACGCCGTCAACTACATCAGCCACGGCATCGCCAAGCGGCCCGGCGTGTCCGAGGCGCGGCCGGTGCGCGGCGTCGACGAGGAAACCGAGGCCAAGGGCAACGAGGACGCCAAGAAGAAGGGCGAGGCGCTCGAGACCTATTGCGTCAACCTCAACAAGAAGGCGCGCGACGGCAAGATCGATCCGGTGATCGGCCGCAATGCCGAGATCAACCGCGCGATCCAGGTCCTGTGCCGCCGCCAGAAGAACAACCCGCTGTTCGTCGGCGAAGCCGGCGTCGGCAAGACCGCGATCGCCGAAGGCCTCGCCAAGCGCATCGTCGACAGCGATGTGCCTGAGGTGCTGGCGGCCGCGACCGTGTTCTCGCTCGACATGGGCACGCTGCTCGCGGGCACCCGTTACCGCGGTGATTTCGAGGAGCGGCTCAAGCAGGTCCTGAAGGAGCTGGAGGCGCATCCGAACGCCATCCTGTTCATTGACGAGATCCACACCGTGATCGGCGCGGGCGCAACCTCCGGCGGCGCGATGGATGCTTCCAATCTGCTGAAGCCCGCGCTGGCTTCGGGCACGATCCGCTGCATGGGCTCGACCACCTACAAGGAATACCGTCAGCACTTTGAGAAGGACCGCGCGCTGGTGCGGCGCTTCCAGAAGATCGACGTCAACGAGCCGACGGTGGAAGACGCGATCGCGATCCTCAAGGGCCTCAAGCCCTATTTCGAGGATTACCATCGGCTGAAATACACCAATGAGGCGATCGAGGCGGCGGTGCAGCTGTCGTCGCGCTACATCCACGACCGCAAGCTGCCCGACAAGGCGATCGACGTGATCGACGAGTCCGGCGCGGCGCAGATGCTGGTCGCCGAGAGCAAGCGCAAGAAGACGATCGGCATCAAGGAGATCGAGACCACGATCGCGACCATGGCGCGGATCCCGCCGAAGAGCGTGTCGAAGGACGATGCCGAGGTGCTGAAGCATCTCGAGCAGACCCTGAAGCGCACGGTGTTCGGCCAGGACAAGGCGATCGAGTCGCTGGCGGCGTCGATCAAGCTGGCACGTGCCGGCTTGCGCGAGCCGGAGAAGCCGATCGGCAGCTATTTGTTCTCGGGTCCGACCGGCGTCGGCAAGACCGAGGTGGCCAAGCAACTCGCGGCGTCACTCGGTGTCGAGCTGCTGCGCTTCGACATGTCCGAATACATGGAGCGGCACACCGTGTCGCGCCTGATCGGCGCGCCTCCCGGCTATGTCGGCTTCGACCAGGGCGGTTTGCTCACCGATGGCGTGGACCAGCATCCGCATTGCGTCGTGCTGCTCGACGAAATCGAGAAGGCGCATCCGGATCTGTACAACGTGCTGCTGCAGATCATGGACCATGGCCGGCTCACCGACCATAACGGCAAGCAGGTCAACTTCCGCAACGTGATCCTGATCATGACCACGAACGCGGGCGCGGCTGACCTCGCGCGGCAGGCCTTCGGCTTCACCCGCTCGAAGCGGGAAGGCGACGATCACGAGGCGATCAACCGGCAGTTCGCGCCGGAGTTCCGCAATCGGCTGGATGCGATCGTCTCGTTCGCGCACCTCAACGCCGAGGTGATCGGCATGGTGGTCGAGAAGTTCGTGCTTCAGCTCGAGGCGCAACTCGCCGACCGCGACGTCACGATCGAGCTGTCCGAGCCCGCCAAGGCCTGGCTGATCGAGCACGGCTATGACGAGCAGATGGGCGCGCGTCCGATGGCCCGCATCATCCAGGAGCACATCAAGAAGCCGCTCGCGGATGAAGTGCTGTTCGGCCACCTCAAGGGCGGCGGACACGTCCGTGTCGTCCTGGTCAAGGACGAAGCGACCGCCAAGGACAAGATCGGCTTCGAATATGTCGAGGGCCCGGTCACGCCGAAGCCCGAGAACCTGCCGCCGCGCAAGCGCAAGCCGCCGAAGGGCGGCCCGAACAACGGCGGCGGAGGCGGCACCAAGGGGCCAGCCTCAAAGGGGCCGATGGTCAAGGCCTGACGGGCTGCATAATCAAAAAGGCCGGCTCTGAGCCGGCCTTTTTCGTGTGGCAGCCGGTGTTTTCCGTCGGTCGCGCATGCCGTCGGACCGGCGTTACACGCGGCCGGCCAGGAAATCCCGCGTTTGCGAATTCATCGGATAGGACAGTTCGATCCGCAGTTCCTGCAAACCGACATCCTGGGGCGTGCCGAACGTCGTGATCGTATTGAACAGGTGCAGCACGGTTCCATCGATTTTTAGCTGCAGCGGGACAATCGGGAGTTCGGTCCGCTCCTGATCGTCCGCCGCCAGGTCGCAGCCTGCGGACGGTCCGAACTCACTGAGCAGTGATGCGGAGGGTGACCGAGGATCGCCGCGCGCCTCGTTGCGAAGCCGCGCGAGCAGGCGTGGCGCCACCGCCTGCCAGTTCAGGATTCTCGGGCGCATTTGCGAAGGCTCGAACATCATGCGCATCAAATTGAGCGCGCCGTCCGCCTGCAGCGCGCGCAGCGTGGCTTCGTCGAAGCAGGCGGCGACGAGCCGCGCCGCGCCGTTATTGTGCATGACGACGCGCCACTGGCGGTCGACCACGAACGACGGATAGGGCTCGTGGTGGGTGATGATGCGCATGAGCGCCTCGCGCACGCTTGCCATCTCGGCAAGATCGAGCGATCGCTCCGGATAGAGCGCGGCATAACCGGCTGACGCCAGCAACTCGTTGCGTGCGCGCAAGGGAATATCCAGCGCATCGCAGAGCCGGATCAGCATCTCGCGGCTCGGAAGCGTGCGGCCGGACTCCAGGAAGCTGAGGTGGCGCTGCGAAATGTTGGCGGTGATCGCGAGGCTGAGCTGGCTCTCTCGCCGCCGCGTCCTCCATTCGCTCAGCCGCGCGCCGACGTGATCTGCCTGCAGCGGTTGTCGTCGCTTGCGTTCCGTCATGCGCGCGATCCTGTCCGGCCCGGTGGGCGCGTCCAATTACCCGGCGGGTAATTGCGCGAATTACGTGACCGGCAGTAGTGAACGAGAGAAGCACCCATGCAACCCCCGACATTCCGGAGCGATGCAATGTTGAAGCCGAAGATCCTGGTCACCGGAGCGACCGGCAAGACCGGCATGCCGACTGCACTCGGGCTCGCGGAGAAAGGCTTTCCGGTGCGCGCCCTCGTTCGGCGGGACGACGGGCGCGCGGCGCTGTTGCAGAGCAAGGGCGTCGAAATCGTCGTCGGCTCGCTGGAGAGCCTGCGCGATCTCGAGCTGGCCATGAAGGGCGTGAAGCGCGCCTATTTCTGTCCACCGCTCGAACCCGGCACGCTGCGGCGTGCGGTGCTGTTCGCGGCGGCTGCGCGTGAGGCCCGGCTTGAGGCCGTGGTGCAGCTCAGCCAATGGGTGGCCGACGCAAGCCATCCCGCGGTGCATGCGCGTGAGAAATGGCTGACCAATCACATGCTGTCGTGGATGCCGGATATCGGCATCGTCACGGTGCAGCCCGGCTGGTTCGCGGACAATTACTTCGCCGTTATCGGGCAGGCCGCCCAGTTCGGGCTGTTCGGCCTGCCGCTGGGGCGCGGCTGCAATGCGCCGCCATCCAATGAGGACATTGCGCGGGTCATTACGGCTTGCCTGGCCGAGCCGACGCCGCATATCGGCAAGGCTTACCGGCCGACCGGCCCCCGGCTGCTGGCGCCCGGCGAAATCGCCGAACTGATGGGCGTGGCACTTGGCCGTGCCGTAAGCTACCAGGACGTGCCGCTGCCGATGTTTCTGAAGGCCGCCGCGTCGCTCCGGCTATCCGAGTTCGTGATCTCCCAACTGTACTGGTTTCTGCAGGACTATCAGGCCAACGCGTTCGGCGTCGGTGCGCCGACCGACGCGGTCGAGGACGTCGCCGGGGTGATGCCGGAGGATTTTCTCACCATCGCAAGGCGCTACGTCAGGACGTCGCCATCGGCGGAGCGCGGGATAGCGGGAGCGTTGCGGGAGACCGGCGGCTTGCTGGCTGCCTTGCTCGCGCGCAAACCCGACATCGGGCGGATCGAAGCGCGCCTTGGCGCCCCGCAGATCGAGGGCTTCGTGCTTGCACGCCAGTCTGAGGCTTGGCTAGCGACCCATGCCTGACGGCGAGACACCTTCAGCCTTCGCTGAGCAAATTCCCTCCTTGATCTCGCACTTCGGGCGAGCGCGATGATATCGAAAAGATCGGCTGAGCAGCCGGCTCTTTTTTGTTTGCGCTCACTCGCCCTTCAAGCGCTGGCCCTCATGGACCCGCACCTGGTCGGCGCCGCGGCTGCCGGCCGAGGACAGCCGCAGCGTGCTGAGTACGGCGCCCACGACGGCAAAGCCGACGCCAACCATCAGCGAGATTCTGGTGCCGTCAGCCGGGTAGCGCGCCAGCAGCATCGCCACCAAAGCCGCGCCGACGGTTTGGCCGAGCAGGCGCGCGGTCCCTAGCATGCCGCTGGCGCCGCCCGAGCGCTCGCGCGGGGCGGCGGCGATCATGGTGCGGTTGTTCGGGGTCTGGAACAGGCCGAAGCCGGCGCCGGCGAGCGCCATCCGCCAGATCACGTCGATCGGCGTCGCATGGACCGGCATGAACGCCAGCGTGCCCAATCCCAATGCGAACAGCAGCAGGCCGATGCCGCCGAGCAGGCCGGCGGGGTAGCGCTCGACCAGCCAGCCGGCGATCGGCGCGGCGAATGCGACCGCGATCGGCCACGGCGTGATCAGAAGGCCGATCTGCACCGCCGAATATCCGAAGTGGTTCTCGAGATAGAACGGCATCGCGACGAAGGCCAGCATCTGGCCGCAGAACGAGGCGATCGAGGTGCCGATCGACAGCGCGAAGATCGGAATCCGCAAGAGGTCGACCGGCAGCAGCGGTGAGGGTAGATGCTGTTGCCGCCGGTACAGCAGATGAGATGCGACCGCGGCAATCGCGAACTCCAATGCGCAGAGATACAGCGCCTCGCCATGGCCGGCGCTGTCGATCGCGCTGATGCCAAATCCGAACGCGATGGCGCTCATCGCAGCGCTCTGCCAGTCGAAGGCGTGAACCGCGGGCCTGGTGTGCGGCAGGAAGCGCCAGCCCAGCGCCAGCGTGACGATGCCGAGCGGGACGTTGATGGCGAACAGATAGGGCCACGTTCCGACCGCCAGGATGAACGAGGCGATGGTCGGGCCGACCGCAGCCGAGATCGCGACGACCAGCGCGTTGACGCCAATGCCGCGGCCGAGCTGCGAATGCGGATAGATGAAGCGGACCAGCGCAGTATTGACGCTGAGGATTCCGGCGGCGCCGAACCCCTGTAGGATACGGGCGACCGTCAGCAGCGGCAGCGTATGCGACAGCGCGCAGAACAGCGACGCCAGCGTGAACAGCAACAGGCCCGCCAGATAGACGCGGCGATAGCCGATGATCTCGCCGAGCGAGGCCAGCGGCAGCAGCGAGATCGTGATCGCGAGCTGGTAGCCGTTGACGATCCAGATCGAGAAGGCGGGGCTGGCGTCAAGATCCCTCGCGATGGTCGGCAGCGCAACGTTGGCGATCGAGCCGTCGACGACGGCCATCACGAGGCCGAGCGCGATCGTGAGAATGGCCCAATTGCGCTGCGGCTGCGGCAGCCCGTCGGGATGCTCGATGATCGCGGACGACATGTCGTGAAATGGCCTTTGGTTCCAGCATGGGCGGGCTTACCGGATGCTGGATTAACCTGGCCTTTGCAACCCCCGAAATGACAGATGCCGGCCGCGATCCAAACGCGGCCGGGGAGCTGCGGGAGGACGCTCAGCCCTGGCCGAGCAGTTCCTTGATCCGCCGCTGCAACTGCCGCTTCTTGATCTCGCTGCGGCGGACCCGCTCGTCGAGATCGCTGACAGGGGTGTCCGAGGTCATGATCCGGAACGCGAGGCCGACCTTGTTGGCCTGGCGCCAGATCATGCGCGCCAGGAACGAGCGGCCCTTGCACGCGACGCTCAGATTCATCTCTTCGGGCAGGCGTGCGGCGTCGCCAAATTCGACGCAGGCGCCGCCTTCGCTGATGTTGCGGACGACGCAATCCATCGTCGAGCCGCGCTCATTGATCTCCGCAACCGCACCGTAAAATACCTTGTCGCGTGGGCTCTGGCGCCGGTCCTGCATGGGAAATCCTCCTAAATCAACGGCAGGACTGTACCGGTCCGGACCTGCGAAAAGAAGGGTACCAACGGAACCCGTTGGAGTTAGTGTAAATTGATTGCATCTGTGAAGGTCGGGATTCCCGGCTATTTTGCGCCGCAAACGACCCGAGAAGTCAGTTCGGCACCCGGCTGTGCCGCCAATCGCGCGGCGACAGGCCGTAATGGTCGCGGAACACGCGGCCGAAATGCGAGAGATCGTTAAAGCCCCAGGCGAATGCAATCTCGCCGATGTGGCGATGCGCGTGCGCCGGTGAGGCGAGGTCGCGCTTGCAGCGCTCCAGCCGCTGCGCCAGCACGAAGCGCTGGAACGAGGTGTCCTCGTCGGCCAGCAGGCTGTTGACGTAGCGCGGCGAGATGCCGAGCGCCGCGGCGGTTTCAGTGAGGCTGAGCTCGGGGTTCGGCAGGTGCGCGAGCACATGCGCCTTCAGCCGGTATAGCAGCGCGGAGCGGTGCGTCGAAGCCGGTAGCGCCGTGCCGCCGAGACGCTCGCTGATCGCCATCGCGAGCAGGTCGGCGGCCTGGTCGGCGAGGCGGATCGCGTTATCAGGATCGAGCTTGTCGGCGATCTCGGAGAGCCCGCTGATGAACTGCCAGGCGAGCCGCTGCACCGGACGATCCGATGTGAACGTGGTCGCCGTCAGGCCCTGGGTGCCGGCAAAGCGCCGGTGCAGCATCGCGCGCGGCACCTGGAAGATGGTCTGCGTGAAGTCGTCGTCGAAGCGCAGCTCATAGGGTCGGGTGGTGTCGTAGAACGCAAACTCGCCCGGCTGGATCACGGTCTCGCGACCGTCCTGCAGCACGGCGCCACAGCCGCGCTGGCCGAGCGCGAACAGAACAAAATCCTCGCTGGTGCGTGCGATCCGCGACGGCGTGCGCAGCACGCGCTGCCGGCCCGACGAGACGACGGAGCATTTCACCGCGCCGAGCTGCGCGCTGGTGATGGCGCCGTGGAAGGCGGTGCCGAGATCGGACTTGCAGTCGAGCTGCACGAACACGTCGCAGACGATGTCCCGCCAGAGCGCGAGGCGCCGATGCGTGGGCGCGACTTCCGTGGTGAACAGGGCCGGCATGATTTCCTCCCTTCACGAGTGCAAACGCTGGCCACGCAAACAAAGCAAGCTTCGTACCGGGGACGGCCGGGGGAATCTCCTTCGCAGTCGAATTTTCCTTCCGTCCTGGTCGAACGGCGTTCCCGGTCCCGGGGCAGCATGATGTCAGAGGCCGCTAGGCCCGATCAAGTACGAACCGGACAGCATCGGCGGCCACGAGGAGGACATCATGGGCATCGAACATCCGAAATATCGCGTTGCGGTGGTGCAGGCCGCGCCTGCCTGGCTCGACCTCGACGCCTCCATCGCCAAGAGCATTGCCTTGATCGAGGAGGCCGCCGCGAAGGGGGCCAAGCTGATCGCGTTCCCCGAGGCCTTCATCCCCGGCTATCCTTGGTACATCTGGCTGGACTCGCCGGCCTGGGCTATCGGGCGCGGCTTCGTGCAGCGCTACTTCGACAACTCGCTGAGCTATGACAGCCCGCAGGCCGAGAAGCTGCGGCTCGCCGTGAAGAAGGCCGGCATGACCGCGGTGCTCGGCCTGTCCGAGCGCGATGGCGGCAGCCTTTATCTGGCGCAGTGGCTGATCGGGCCCGACGGCGAGACCATCGCCAAGCGGCGCAAGCTGCGGCCGACCCACGCCGAGCGCACCGTTTACGGCGAGGGCGACGGCAGCGACCTTGCGGTGCATGACCGCCCCGGCATCGGCCGCCTCGGCGCGCTGTGCTGCTGGGAGCATCTGCAGCCGCTGTCGAAATACGCGATGTACGCCCAGAACGAGCAGGTGCATGTCGCGGCCTGGCCGAGCTTCTCGCTGTACGATCCGTTCGCGCCGGCGCTCGGCTGGGAGGTCAACAACGCGGCCTCGCGGGTCTACGCCGTTGAAGGCTCGTGCTTCGTGCTGGCGCCTTGCGCCACCGTCTCGCAGGCGATGATCGACGAGATGTGCGACCGCGACGACAAGCACGCGCTGCTGCATGTCGGCGGCGGGCACGCCGCGATCTACGGGCCCGACGGCAGCTCGATCGCCGAGAAGCTGCCACCCGACCAGGAGGGCCTGCTGCTCGCCGATATCGATCTCGGCGCGATCGGGATCGCCAAGAACGCCGCCGACCCGGCCGGGCATTATTCGCGGCCCGACGTCACGCGCCTGCTGCTGAACAAGAAGCCGTCGAAGCGCGTCGAGCACTTCGCGCTGCCGCTCGACAGTCTTGAGGAGGTCGACGCGGCCGCGAGCTAACGCATCAGCGCAACATCCAACCGGAGGCGACTGCCATGGAATCCGCGATTCCCTCTCATCTGCAAACAGCGCGCTCCCGTCATCGTCGTGTGCCCGACGATTACGCGCCGCCTTATCCCTCGTTCGTCGCGCGCCACAAGCCCGCGGTCGCAAGCGTCATCATGGCCTATTTCGGCGTGCAGGTTCGCGGTGAGCCGACCGCTGCGGTGACCGAGGCGCTGGCACTGATCGCAAAGCGTTTTGCCGCTGAGAACGGCCCGACGCATTGGGACCGCGCGCAATATGTCGACCAGGCCGGATTCACCAACATCGTCTCGGTCGCCTATTGGGACGATGCCGGGCGTTTCGACTCCTGGTTCGAGGGCGCCCGCGAGGCCTGGACCGGCGGCGGCGCAGCAAATGGCGTCGGCCGCTTCATCGAAGTGCTGCGGCCGCATGTCGCGCGCTACGAGACGCTGTTCTCATCGCTCGGCCGCCCCGAGGGCGTCGCGGTCCTTGCCGACGGCATGAGCGGGGAGGTGCAGGAGCACGCCTATTGGGGCGGCATGCGCGACCGCATCCCGTTGTCGCAGACCGACGCGATGACGCCCGGCGGCGAGCCGCGCGTGATCCGCGACGGCGCGCGCATCCGCGTGGTCGCGCATGACAATCTCTGCCTGATCCGCTCCGGCCAGGACTGGAGCGACACCGAGGCGTCGGAGCGCAAGATGTATCTCGACGATGTCGAGCCGGTACTGCGCGAGGGCATGGACTTCCTGCGCGACGACGGCGTGCCGATCGGCTGCTACGCCAACCGCTACATGCGCGTCGTGGACGCGGATGGAAGACTGACGGAGAAGTCCTACGGCCAGAGCTGGTGGAAGAGCCTCGCGGCGCTGGAGCGCTGGGCGGAATCGCATCCGACCCATGTCAGGATCTTCGGCGCGGCGATGAAGTATCTGTCGACCTTGGGACCGGCCGCGAAGCTCAGGCTGTATCACGAGGTCACGGTTGCCGCGGCCGACGAGCAGTTCTTCGAATATCTCGGCTGCCACGAACGGACTGGGATGCTGAACGCGGTGCAACTCGCGGTGGCGCCATCCGCCTGACGCGGGGCGCCTGGTCCGAGCAGGGGCCGCATCGAAGCTGCATTCCTTCTCCCGCTTGCGGGCAGGGCTATCGCATGGCGCTGACGTGCCCACGTCGTCATAGCCGGATGCGATAGCCCGCCGTCGCAGGGGCGCACTGCCAAAATATCGAAAACAACCCCATGCAAAGTAGCCGGCGGCTGCCGGCGTTCGACACGGCAACTTGACTCGTCGGGCAACTCAGCGGTAGCCTTCTATTATTCCGAAATCGTGATGTGAGTTGGTGACCCCTCCAACCCGTCGTCCCTGCGAAAGCAGGGACCCATACGCTGCGGCGGATCTTGTTCAAGGGACTCGTCGTTCCAGCGTCGCCCAACAATTGGCATCTCTGTGGTTATGGGTCCCTGCTTTCGCAGGGACGACGATGAGGATGGATCTCGATTCAAGGCGTCACACCACGTGGTGTCATCACCCGCCACGCGGTCTCGCCTTCGGCGAGCCCGGCCTCAGACCATTCTAGCAAAACATCATTGTACTTCTAAGGCCGCAGCCGGCCACCGCGTTCCGTGATGGCCTGCGCCAGTTCGACCGCCGGGCCGCGTCTGGTGCGGCGGGCGGTGCGGACCACGAATTCGACGTCGCCGAGCGGCGGCAATCCTGACGCCGGCATCGCTTCGAGTCCGTCCGGGATCAGGCCCTGCGCCTGCGGGGTGATGCCGAGGCCGGCGAGCGCTGCGGCGCGCAGGCCGCTGAGGCTGCCGCTGGAGCAGACGATGCGCCAGGGCCGTCCGAACCGTTCCATTGCCTCCAGCACCACGCTGCGGCTGACGCTCGGCGGCGCGTAGAGGATCAGGGGCAAAGGCTGCTCGGGATCGAGCCGCATGCCCGGCGCGCCGGTCCACACCAGGCGGTCCTGCCACACCAGCTGTCCCAGCGCGTCGCCGGGGCGCCGCTTGCCCAGCACGAGGTCGAGCTCGCCGGCGTCGAGCTGCTGGTACAGCACGGCGCTGAGGCCGATCGTCAATTCGAGATCGACCTGCGGGTGGCGGCGGACGAAGTCGCGCAGCAGATCGGGCAGGCGCGAGCTGGCAAAATCCTCGGCGGCGCCGAACCGGACCTTGCCGCGCACCTGCGATCCCGCGAAGTAGTCGCGGGCGCGGGCATTGGCCTCCAGGATCGGCCGCGCAAAGCCCGTCATCGCCTCGCCGTCGGCGGTGAGCACGACCGAATGGGTGTCGCGCACGAACAGGCGGCGTCCTGCGGCGGCCTCGAGCTTGCGGATGTGCTGGCTGACCGTCGACTGCTTCAGGCCGAGGCGGCGGCCGGCCTCGGTGAAGTTCTGGGTCTGCACCACGGTCAGGAAGGTTTCGAGCTGGGCCAGGTCGAGCATGGCGGCAATCTGTCATTACGTTACGTAATGACAATAACATCGGTAACTGCGGTTCACAATTGGCAAGGGGAGGGCCATTTTCCGGTCAAGGAAAGGAAGCCACCATGACCATCACCCGCCTGCGATCATTCGTGCCCGTCGACCCGTACATCGCCGCCATCGTCGGCATGGTCGGCCTCGCGACGCTGCTGCCGCTGCACGGACAGGGTACCGTGATCGGCGGCTACGCCACTGATGCTGCGATCGCGCTGCTGTTCTTTCTGCACGGCGCCCGGCTGTCGACGACGGAGGCGCTGGTCGGCGCCCGGCACTGGCGGCTTCACCTCGTGATCTTCCTGTCGACCTTCGCCCTGTTCCCGCTGCTCGGCCTTGCGGCCCACGCGCTGGCGCCGCATCTGCTGACGCCGGCGCTGTGGGCGGGCGTGATCCTGACCTGCATCCTGCCGTCGACGGTGCAGTCGTCGGTTGCCTTCACCTCGATCGCCCATGGCAATGTGTCGGCGGCGCTGTGCTCGGCGACCGCTTCCAACCTGCTCGGCATCGTCGCGACACCGCTGCTGGCTGGCGTGCTGCTCTCCAGCCATGGCGGGTTCTCGGGCAATGCCGCGCTCGACATCGTGGTGCAGCTCTTGCTGCCGTTCGTGGCGGGGCAATTGTCGCGGCCGCTGATCGGCCGCTGGGTCGCCAGGCATCATGCGATGCTCGGCCTTGTCGACCGCGGCTCGATCCTCTTGATCGTCTACACGGCGTTCAGCGACGGCATCAGCCACGGCATCTGGCATCAGGTCAACGCAACGCAGATGGCCATCGTGCTTGGCCTCGATGCGCTGCTGCTGGCGATCGTGCTGCTGATCACCAATTTCGGCAGCCAGCTGCTCGGCTTCTCGCGCGCCGACCGCATCGCGATCATGTTCTGCGGCTCGAAGAAGAGTCTGGCGAGCGGATTGCCGATGGCGAGCGTGCTGCTCGCCGGGCAGTCGGTCGGGCTGATCGTGCTGCCGCTGATGCTGTTTCACCAGATCCAGCTGATGACCTGCGCCGCGCTCGCGCGTCGTTATGCGGGCGGCGAGGAGGCCGCTTCACATGATGCTGTCCCGGTGCTTGTCGAAGCGCACTGAGTGGAGGCATGGGCCTCCGCTGTCGTCCCCCGGCTTGACCGGGGGACCCAGTACGCCGCGGCTTCTCCGTGACTGACTAGTGTCTCTGGAATACTGGATCGCCCGGTCGAGCCGGGCGATGACACCGAGAGTTGGGTGAGTGATCGGGCTTAACGCAAAGCCTCACGCGACGCGCAGGCCCTTCGCGATTTCCTTCTGCGCGTCGAACTCACGACGCAGGCGGGCGAGCTCCTCGGCGCTCAGCGCATCGGCGTTGCTGTAGTCGCGCTTCCAGGAGGCGTCCTCGCTCCAGCGCAGCGGCGACTGCACGGTGGTCTGCGGACCGGGGGCAGTTTCCAGCACGCGCAGCGCCAGCTCCAGCGTGAACGCCTGCGAGGCCACGTCATGCGGCTTACCGGCGGAGTTGCCGAGCGGGAAATCGGAGAACAGGAAGCGTGGCACCGCGGCGTGCTCGACGATATCCTTGGCGCAGCCCATCACGACGGTCGGGATGCCGTTGGCCTCGAGATGCCGTGCGACGAGGCTGACGGTCTGGTGGCAGACCGGGCAGTTCGGCACCAGCACCGCGGCGTCGACCTTGTCGTCACGGCAACGCTTGAGGATTTCGGGCGCATCGGTCTCGATGGTGACGCGGTGGCTGCGGTTGGTCGGGGCGCCGAAGAAGCGTGGGGCGACTTCGCCGATCTTGCCGGCCGCGGCGAGGCGCTTGAGTTGCGCCTGCGGGAACCAGGTGCCGCTGTCGGTCGCCGTGGTGTGGGCGCGGTCATAGGCGATGTGCGAAATCCGCAAATCGTGCGGCTGCGACGTGTCGCCGTCATAGACCGAATAGAACTTTGCCCCGCCATTGTATTTCGCGCCGGGGCCTTGGTCGCCCTTGGCTGGATCGAACGGTGCGGCGGTCGTGATGATGGCGACGCGGGACTGGTTCAGCGGCTTCGTTAGCGGCTGGAACGGGGCGGAAGTGTAGTGCGCCCAGCGGTAGGGGGTGGCGTAGCCGATCGCCGCATAATAATCGCGGGTCCGCTTCATGTAGCCGATCGGGGCGTCGTCGTCGGGGGCAAAGCCGAGTTGATCGTCTGAAGCTGCGGCCATTTTGCGCTCCCTTTTGCGCGCCATCATTTCAGTCCATAGCTAGACCACGAGCTTGCGGTGTCAAGCCACGCCGCGCGGGAACAGATTTGCGATGCGAACAGGTCTTTGCGCCGCATGGGTCATGCTTGTGTTGCTGGTGTCGCCGGGTGGCGCCGGCGCGGAGGACGCGCCTGCCGCTCCTCCGGCGCCGCCGCCAGGTGCCGAACAGCCCGCAACGCCGCCTGCGGACAAGCCCGCCATGCCCGCCGAGCAACCTGCACCGCAGCCGGGAGAGCAGGCCGCACCATCGGCCGGGAAACCTGCCGCGTCTCCGGCGGACACGCCCGCGACACCTGCCGAGAAGCCCGCGGCGGCAACCGACAAGCCCGCGGATGACGCGCGCGAGAGCGACACCCGCGAGGCGATGTGCCTGATGATCGAGTCGGCGGCGCGGGCGAACGATTTGCCGCTCGAATTCTTCGCGCGCGTGATCTGGCAGGAGAGCCGTTTCCAGGCCGACGCGGTTGGTCCTGTCACGCGGAGCGGCCAGCGCGCGCAGGGCATCGCGCAGTTCATGCCGGGCACGGCAAACGAGCGCGGGCTGCTCGATCCGCTCGATCCGGTACAGGCGCTGCCGAAGTCGGCTGAATTCCTCAGCGAGCTGCGCAACCAGTTCGGCAATCTCGGCCTCGCGGCCGCCGCCTACAATGCCGGCCCGCGCCGGATCCGGGACTGGCTCGCCGGCTCCGGCTACATGCCGCAGGAGACGCGCAACTATGTCTCCGCGATCACCGGCTCCAGCGTCGACGACTGGGCTGCCGCCGGCCGCAACGGCAAGATGCCGCAGCGTGCGCCGACCGCGAGCTGCCGTGAGCTGATGGCGCTGCTGAAGCGCGCGCCCAATCCGTTCGTGGCCGGGCTCGAGCAGCACATCACGCTGTCGGCGGCCAAGGTCTGGGGCGTGCAGCTCGCCGCCGGCTTCAGCCGCGACAAGGCGCTGGCGATGTATGCCCGTGCCATCAAGCGGCTGTCGAACGTGATCGGCGATCAGGACCCGAGCCTGCTCGGCTCGCGGCTGCGCAGCCGCGGCAGCGCGATGTTCTACCAGGTGCGCATCGGCGCCGACACGCGCCCTGAGGCCGACGGCCTGTGCAACCGCATCCGCAAGGCGGGCGGAGCATGCTTCGTGCTGAAGAACAGGGCGTGAGGTGAAGGGCTGAACTCTCCACGTCATTGCGAGGCGCGAAGCGACGAAGCAATTCATCGGCCCGCATGCGCGGAGGGATGGATTGCTTCGCTTCGCTCGCAATGACGGTTGGGTCGTCGCCACCGCATACCGGACCTGTCCCCGCACTTGCTTGACCCTGCGTCGCGCGCGCCCTAAGCCGCCGACATTGCAAAACCTTCCGGCTCCCCGTGGCGCTTCCTCCGCTCGATTCTCCGCAATGGCAGACCTCGTTCCGCGCCTTCCTTTGGGGCGCGCGGTCGATCGGCGCCACCGTGCTGACCTTGGTGCTGTTTGCGACCTATCTCGGCATCGGCGCGCTGGCGCATGATTCCGGCTTCTCGCTGGGCTGGACCCTGGCGAGCACAGCGTTCGTCTGGGCGGGGCCTGCGCAGATCATCGTGATCACGACGCTCGGCTCCGGCGCCACCGTGCTGCAATCGGCGATCGCCGTCACCGTCAGCGCGATCAGGCTGTTTCCGATGGTGGTGTCGGTGCTGCCGATGATGCGCACCGAGGACACCAAGCGCCGGCATCTGATCCTGGTGGCGCATCTCACGGCGGTGACGCTGTGGGTCGAGTGCTTCCGCTTCCTGCCGCAGGTGCCGCGCAACCGGCGGATCGCCTTCATCCACGGGCTTGGTTGCGGGCTGGTGTCGGTCTGCCTGATCGCCAATACCATCGGCTACACGCTCGCGGCCAACCTCACGCCGCTGCTCGCCGCCGGCATGCTGATGCTGACGCCGCTCGCCTTCCTGTTCTCCACCGCGCGCAACTGCCGCGAACTCGCCGACGTCATTGCGCTGGTGCTTGGGCTATTGCTGTTCCCGCTGGCGGCGATGCTGAACAGCGGCGTCGACATCCTGGTCAGCGGCGTCGTCGCGGGAACCATCGCCTATGGCGTGCACCGGGCGAGGGCAGGCATCGTGAAGGCGCGCGCATGACGGGCTTCATCGGCGATTGGCATGCGCTGGCGATCCTGTTCGTGGCGGGTGTCATCCCCAACCAGATCTGGCGCATGCTCGGCCTGTGGTTCGGCGGTGGTATCGACGAGAATTCCGAGCTCTTGGTCTGGGTGAGGGCGGTCGCCACCGCGATCCTCGCCGGTATCATTGCGCAGATCGTGGTGCAGCCGCCGGGCGCGCTCGCTAGCGTGCCGGACTGGCTGCGTTACGGCGCCGTCGCCGCGGGCTTTGTGGCCTTCATGCTGGCGAGGAAATCGATCTTCGCCGGCGTGATCGTGGGCGAAATCGTCATGCTGTCAGGCAAATACTGGCTCGGCTGATTGCGGCAGCCGCATTATCCGTTACTCTCGTTCCCCAACAAGACAACAACGGGGAAACGGCATGCGGCAGCGCGCATCATCGGCCTTTATCGTGGCTCTGACTGCCTTGCTGGTAGCAGCGCCGCCTGCGCGTGCTGCGGACTATCCGACGTGTCCGATCAAGCTCGTGGTGCCCTACGCCGCGGGCGGCCCGACCGACGTGCTCGGCCGCATCGTCGGCGAATATCTCGGGCGCGATCTCAAGCAGGTGGTCGTGGTCGAGAACAAGGCCGGCGCGCAGGGCGCGATCGGCGCCGAAGCGGTGGCGCGCTCCGACCCCGATGGCTACACGCTGTTCGTGACAGCCGCCTCGATCTTCGTGCTCAATCCGCTGCTCTACAAGAAGCTGCCCTACGATCCGGCCCGGGATTTCCGCCTGCTGTCCGTGATCACGGATGCGCCGATGATCATGGAGGTGCATCCGTCCGTCCCGGCCAAGACGATCGCGGAGTTCGTCGCCTACGCCAAGAAGAATCCCGGGAAACTCAATTTCGGATCGGCCGGCACCGGCGGCACGGTTCACCTTGCCGGCGAGATGTTCAAGCAGATGGCCGGCGTCGAGATGACCCACGTGCCGTACAAGGGCGCAGGACCCGCGCTGCAGGATTTGCTGTCAGGCAACATCCAGCTGATGTTCGACACGCTTGGCACCGCGCTGCCGCCGGTCAAGTCCGGTATGCTGCGCGCGCTCGGCGTCAGCTCGACCGAGCGCGTCCCCGATTTGCCCGATCTGCCGACGATTGCCGAGAGCGGCTACCCCGATTATGCGGTCAGCGTCTGGTATGGTATTGCGGCGCCGTCGAAAGTGCCTCACGAGATTGCCGACAAGATCAAGGCGAGCCTCGACCGGGCCTTGAACGACGAGGCGTTTCGCGCTTCGCTGGTCAGGATCGGTTTCCCGCCGCTGCGCGTAAAGGGCCAGGCCGAGATCGACAGATTTGTGGAAACCGATCGCGCGCGGTGGGCGGGCGTGGTCAAGGCGCTGAACATATCGTTGGACTGACACATGGTACGTGAAATGGAATTGCGCCAGGGCGAGGTCGCGGTCGACATGCCGACGGCGCGCGACGCCGGGCTCGTCTTCATCGGTCGCATCCGCACACCCTGGACCTCTCGGCTGGCGACGCCGCGGCAGGGTCGGCATGACGGTCCGGTGTGCCGGCTCGAGATCTTCGAGCCGTGGGTCGCCGCGATCAAGGGCGTCGATTTCTACTCGAATCTCGAAGTGCTGTACTGGCTGCACCAGTCGCGCCGCGACATCGTGCTGCAAAGCCCGAAGAACAACGGCAACACCCGCGGCACCTTCTCGCTGCGCTCGCCGGTGCGCCCCAATCCAATCGGGACATCGATCGTCAAGCTGGTCGGCGTCGAGGGCAACGTCATCCTGGTGCGCGGCCTCGACTGCCTCGACGAGACGCCGCTGATCGACGTCAAGCCCGACCGCTGCGAGTTCACCCCGCTCGCCCCGCCGCAGGCGGGGGATTTCGAGACGGAGTAGGATTCGTAGCCCGGATGAAGCGAAGCGAAATCCGGGACGGTCTTACAACGCTGTAAGGACTCCCGGATTGCGCTGCGCTTCATCCGGGCTACGCAGCATCGCGCGTGTCGCGCGGCCTATTTCAACGCCGCGATCAGCTTCGCCGCATGCGCCTCCAGCACCTTGCCGTCTTCCTTGTGACTGGCGGGCGGCAGCAGCGCAACGCCGTCCTTGCGCGGCATCACGTGCATGTGCAGATGGAACACGACCTGACCCCCGGCCGGCTCGTTGAATTGCTGCACGGTGATGCCGTCGGCCTCGAACGCCTTCATTCCGGCGGCGGCGATCTTGTGGGCGGCGCGCGCGACGTGAGCGTAGTCGTCCGGGGTGATGTCGAGGATGTTGCGGGCAGGGGCCTTCGGAATGACAAGCGTATGCCCGGGCGAGCGCGGCATGATGTCGAGGAAGGCGAGCACGTGCTCGTTCTCGTAGACCTTGTAGGACGGAAACTCGCCGCGCAGGATTTTTGCGAAGGGGTTGTTGTTGTCATAGGCGGCGGGCATGGAGGCGGCTCCCTGGATTTTGTGGGTCTAATTTCTCGGTCGCGAGCCAAACGTCAAGCGTCGTCGTCGACGGTCTTGCGGAACGGACCGGCCTCGGAGAGCTCGCGGCCAACCTCGGCGACATAGTCGCGCTCGCGCTTGAGGTAATCGGCGATCGCGCGGCGCAGACCGGGATCGGCGATGAAATGCGCCGAATAGGTGGTCTGCGGCAGGTAGCCGCGCGCCAGCTTGTGCTCGCCCTGCGCGCCGGCCTCGACCACCTTGAGCCCACGCTGAACCGCGAAATCGATCGCCTGGTAGTAGCAGACCTCGAAATGCAGGAACGGGTGGTGCTCGATCGCGCCCCAGTTGCGGCCGAACAGCGTGTCCGAGCCGATGAAGTTGATCGCACCCGCGATCCAGCGGCCGTTGCGCTTGGCCATGACCAGCAGCACGTCCCGGCTCATGCTCTCGCCGATCAGCGAGAAGAATTCTCGGGTGAGATACGGCCGGCCCCATTTGCGCGAGCCGGTCTCCATGTAGAACTCGAAGAACGCGTCCCAGGCGTCCTCGGTGATATCGGAGCCGGTCAGCCAGTGGATGGTGATCCCGGCGGCAACCGCCTCGCGGCGTTCGCGCTTGATGCCCTTGCGGTGACGGGAGTTCAGCGATCCCAGAAAATCGTCGAAGGTCTTGTACCCTTGATTGTGCCAGTGGAACTGCTGGTCGGTTCGCTGCAGGAAACCGTGTGCGCCGAGGAATTTTGCCTCGTCCTCGCGGGCAAAGGTGACGTGCACGGAGGAGGCTTCGGTGGCGTTGCAGAGCGCGCGCAGGCCCCGCGCCAGCGCCGAGCCGATCGCCTCGCGGTCGACGCCGTCGCGGATCAGCAGCCGCGGCCCGGTTGCGGGCGTGAAGGGGACGGAGACCTGCAGCTTCGGATAGTAGCTGCCGCCGGCGCGGTGATAGGCCTCGGCCCAGCCGCGGTCGAACACGTATTCGCCCTGCGAGTGCGATTTCAGATAGCACGGCACGACGCCGACGATCCGGCCATCGAGTTTTGCAATCAGATGCCGCGGGCCCCAGCCGGTCCGCGGGCAGGCCGAGTTGGAAGCTTCGGCCGCAGCAAAAAAGGCGTGGGAAACGAAAGGGTTATAGCTCGAACTTGCGACGGCCTGACAATCGCCTGCGACAGCAGGCGAGGCCAGCGTGTCGAGGCTATGGATGCTGTCCGCATCCGCCTTCGGATTGGCGCAGGCGTCCCATTCGGCGGCCGGAATTCCGCCGATGTCAGCCACAGCCTCTAGGGTGATTTCAGACGACGCCATCGAGAGTGAAGACCGGTGCCTCTTTTGAGCATGATCTTTCCGGAACAGCTGGCTCCACTTCCGGATCATGCTCCGCATTCCGCCATCGCCGATGACGACCAACTCCCGACAACATCGTGCGTCGCAGCGACGAGTTCAAGAGTCTCTGCGACATGTCAGGTTCCCGGCACAAACCCCTCGAAGATCATCTGGTCGGCGTAGCGCGCCGCGCGCTCGCGCTGTTCCGCGGTGCGCACGGTCCACGCCAGCAGCGGGCAGCCGAACACGTTGCGGGCGATCCAGGGCGCCGGCGCCGGGAGCTGGTTGACCCAGAAGGCAACAAAATGCGGCTCGGTCTTGAAGCCGTGGCGCAGGTACAGCATGCCGTCGCGCTGGGCCGGTGTCAGTTTGGTCCAGGAACTGTCGTCATAGGTGCGCTGGGCGGTAATGCCGCGCGGCAGGTTCGGCATGGCCTCGCGCAACGCCAGCACCTGGTCGGGATCGAACGACATGCCGACGACAGGGCCGGAATAGGACGACAGCACCTCGGCCATCCGTCGAACCAGCTTGCGGTCGCTGTCGAAATGGCTCTTCACCTCGACCACCAGCGGGACGCGGCCGGCGACCAGCGCGCAGAGGTCGCCGAGCGTCATCATCTGCTCGGAGGTGTTCTTGAACTTCACCGCCTTCAGCTCGGCTGCGGTCTTGGTCGACAGCAGGCCCGAACCTTCGGTGAGGCGGCCGAGCGCATCGTCGTGATGCACCATCGCCTCGCCATCGGCGGTGAGCTGGATATCGCACTCGATCGCGAAATTGCCCATGACCGCGGCGTTGGCCGCGGCCGGCATGTTCTCGATGATGCCGCGTGCGGCATCGTGCAGGCCGCGATGCGCGACCGGCCGTTTGGTCAGCCAATCAGGCGCGCGCATCGCTCAGGAGACTTCGAACACGCCTTCGACTTCGACCGCAGCGTCCGCAGGCAGCGAGGCGACGCCCACGGTGGTGCGGGCATGGCGGCCCTTGTCGCCGAAGGCTGCGACCATCAGGTCGGAGGCGCCGTTCAGCACCTTCGGTCCGTCGAAGAAATCCGGCGCCGAGTTGATGAAGCCGCCGAGCCGCACCACGCGCACGACCTTGTCGAGATCGCCGAGCGCCGCCTTGACCTGGGCCAAGAGGTTGATCGCGCAGCCCTGCGCCGCGGCGACGCCTTGCTCGAGCGTGACGCCGGCGCCGAGCTTGCCCTTGGCGAACAGCTTGCCTTCGGCGTTGAAACAGACCTGGCCCGAGACGAACAGCAGGTTGCCGCTGCGGACGAAGGGGACGTAATTCGCGACCGGCGAGGTCGGCTGGGGAAGTGTGATGCCCTGTGACGCCAGTTTCTGTTCGACGGTGCCCGCCATTTTTGTTCCCCAATTGGATTTGCACGAAGCCTGAAACGCGGTCAGGGCCAAGTTTGTTTCGATTGTTTCGCGCATCGTGCCGCCGGTTGCAAGCGACGGTAAGGTGAGGACAGGGCGGCCGTGACGTGTGGAATCGCACGAAAAGCTGCCAAAAATGACGACAAATTCGCTGCGCACATTGCTATTTTGTCAGATTTGCCCCAGTTGCGGCGCAATACCACCGTCACTATTGTGACGAATCCCTGCCTCATCGAGGAAAAACCATGACCCTGCCGTTTCGGAATCCGTCGCGTGCCCTGGTGCTCACGATCGCCGTTGCCGCAGGAACCGGCCTGGTTCATGGGGCGGCCGCTGCGGCCGCTGCGGCCGGCGGGCCGTTTCTCGCCCATCAGGCGCTTTACGATCTGAGCCTCGTGAAATCGCGCGGCTCCAATTCGGTCAGCGATGCGCGCGGGCGCATCCTCTACAATTTCTCCGGCAGCTCCTGCGAAGGCTACACCTCCGAATTCCGCCAGGTGTCCGAACTCGACAGTGGCGAGGGCAAGGTGACGCTGTCCGATCTGCGCTCGTCGTCCTGGGAGGACGCGTCGGGCAAGAGCTACCGCTTCAAGATCGACACGCGGATGAACGACAGTGAATCGTCGCCGGTCGACGGTATCGCCGAGCGCGTGGGCGATCATATCACCGTGAAGCTGACCCAGCCGGTGAAGAAGACCTTCAATCTCGACGGCAAGATCGTGTTCCCGACCGAGCAGATCCAGCACATCATCGCCGCCGCCCGCGACGGCAAATCGGTGCTCGAGCAGACCGTCTATGACGGCTCCGACAATGGCGAGAAGGTCTACAACACGCTGACCGTGATCGGCCGGCCGATCACAGGCGACCGCGCGCCGTCATCGCCCGATCCGTCGACCGCGAGCGATGCGATGAAAACGATGACGCGCTGGCCGGTGACGGTGAGCTACTACGACAGCGACGCGCGGGCCAAGGATGGCGAGCAGACGCCGGTCTACGCGATGTCGTTCGAGCTCTACGAGAACGGCGTCTCCCGTGCGCTGGTCCTGGATTACAACGATTTCGTGATCTCGGGCGCGCTGGACAAGTTCGACGTCAGGGATTCCAAACCCTGCAAGTGAAGGCCGGTAAGTGACCGGCTCGCTATCGCCACCCATTCGGCGTCGTCCCGGGCAAGCGAAGCGCGACCCGGGACCCATAACCACGACCGTCAATTGTCTTGCCGCGTTGGAGCTACAGCGCGCTTTAGCAACTGCTCCCTGTGGTTATGGGGTCCCTGCTTTCGCCGGGACGACGGCGGAGCAAGCCTTGAGCAATAAGCCAGACCGCTCTGGCCGGAACCATCAGACACGAGTACGCTTCCCAAAACACGCGTGTCAGGGAGGCACATCATGAGCAAATCAGACCATCTGCGCCCCAGCGGCCTGCATCACAATCCGGCTTACTCCCACGTCGTGGTCGCGTCAGGCGCGCGCACGATCTACATTTCCGGACAGGTTTCCACCGACGAGGAGGGCCGGGTGGTCGGCGCCGGCGATCTCGCCGCGCAGACGACGCAGGTGATGCAGAACCTCGGCATGGCATTGAAAGCCGCCGGAGCAAGCTATTCCAACATCGTCAAGATCACGACCTTCGTCGTCGGCTACAAACCGGAGCTGCGCCCGATCATCGGCAAGGCACGCTCGGCGTTCTTCGAAGGCATGGAGCCGCCGGCCTCGACGCTCGTCGGTGTCACCGCGCTCGCGGCGCCGGAATGGCTGATCGAGATTGAGGCGGTCGCGGTCGCTGATTGACGCAGGTCGTCATGCGCGGGCTTGACCCGCGCATCCATCGCGCTTCGAAGAATCTTTTGAGATGGATGGCCGGGTCAAGCCCGGCCATGACATCCCCAACTAATCCGGCTTTCCCGGCCCCTCATAGGCTATGCCGCGGATCACGGCGGCGTTGCCGAACTTCTTGCGCAGATTGTCGATGGCGCGTTCGGCGTGCGCCGAGCGGCGGTCGAGCATGTCGGAGTCGTTGGCCTGGGAGCCGGGGCGCAGCGCGCTGACGCCGGCGCCCATTAGGCGGAAGGCGGTGCCGTCGATCTCCTTGGCCAGCATCTCGCGTGTCACCGCAAAGATCTTTGCGGCCAATTGGGTCGGCGTCTGGATCGATTGTGAACGGGTGCGCTGGCGGAAATCCGCGGTCTTCAGCTTCAGCGTGATGGTGCAGCCCGAGAGGTCGCTGCTCTTCAGCCGCGCCGAGGTCTTCTCCGACAGCTTCCAGAGCAGTTTTTCCAGGATTGCAAAATCGCGGATGTCGGTCTCGAAGGTGGTCTCGCTCGAGATCGTCTTGGCACCGCGATCGGGCACCACGCTGCGGTCGTCGATGCCGCGCGCCAGCCGCCACAGCCTGCGGCCTTCGCTCGCGAACTGTTTCATCAGCTCGTTCTCGTCGGCGCGCTGCAGGTCGGCGATGACGCGGAAGCCGCGTTGTACGAGTTTTTCCTGGGTCGCAGGGCCGACGCCGTAGATGAAGCCGACCGGCTTGCTGGCCAGCATCTCGCGCGCCTCGTCCTGGTCGAGCGTGGCGAAGCCTCTCGGCTTGTCGAGGTCGGAGGCGATCTTGGCGAGGAACTTGTTGCAGGACAGCCCGACCGACACCGTGATGCCGATGTCGCGCTCGACGTCGCGGGCGAACTTGGCGAGCACCTTGGCCGGGATCATACCGTGGACGCGCTGCGTGCCGGAGAGATCGAGGAAGGCCTCGTCGATCGACAGTGGCTCGACCAGCGGCGTCAGCGCCTGCATCGCCTGGCGCACCTCGCGCCCGACCCGGACATATTTCGCCATGTCCGGCGCGATCACGGTCGCGTCAGGGCAGAGTTCCAGCGCCTTGAACATCGGCATCGCCGAGCGGACGCCGTAGGTGCGGGCGATGTAGCAGGCCGCCGACACCACGCCGCGCTTGCCGCCGCCGATGATGACGGGGCGGTCGGCGATGTCAGGATTGTCGCGCTTCTCGACGGTGGCATAGAACGCGTCGCAGTCGATATGCGCCAGCGCCAGCGCGGGCAGGGTGCGATGACGGACCAGCCGCGGCGAACCGCAATGGCTGCATCGCTTCACCTTGATATCGAGATCGCCGAGGCAGTCTCGGCAGAAACTGAGGGGGCCGTCGGAAGCTGGCGCTGCCGTCGTCACGGCACGTCGCGCTCCCATTTCGGGTCGCCCAGCACCTGATGGGCGGCAGCGATGTTGGTCGGGTGCAGTTCGGAGGCTGCGGCGAACGCCTTCACGGTGGCATCGTCGCGCATCACGAAATCGAGCACGCTCGCAAGAAATTGAGGATTGGACGCAGCGTTCCGCAACGTCTCCGGACCGATTCCGGTTTCGGCCAGGAACAAGCCCAGCCGCTCGGGATCGCCGGCAATGAAGCCGAGCGCCTGAATCGCAACGATTTCAGCGACTTCCCGGGGGTTGTGAACAGGCTTTTTCAACGCGCCGGTTTGCCTTTCCGTTAACTTATGGTCTCTAATGAGAGGCCCATCATGCCCGAGTCTTCCGCATGTGTTCAAGCAACGGAAACCACGCTGCGGAAGTTGGACTACGGGTTAACGGGTTAGAGCGATTCTGGCGCTAGTTTGAATTCACATTTTCGACGCGCTCCGCGCGCGGTGCGTGAGGTGCCGCAGCCGGGCCTGTTTCCTAAGTCTGGGAGGGACGGGATGGCCAAAACCGTCCTGATCGTGGAGGACAACGAGCTCAATATGAAGCTCTTTCGCGATCTGTTGGAAGCGCATGGCTATCAGACTTCGGGCACCAGCAATGGCTTCGAAGCGCTCGATCTCGTCCGCAAGCTGCGCCCCGACCTCATCCTGATGGATATTCAATTGCCCCAGGTCTCCGGCCTGGAGGTCACGCGCTGGATCAAGGACGATCCCGATCTGCGCACGATTCCGGTGGTCGCGGTCACCGCCTTCGCCATGAAGGGCGACGAAGAACGCATCCGCGAGGGCGGCTGCGAAGCCTATTTGTCCAAGCCGATCTCGGTCGGCAAATTTATTGAGACTGTCCGACGCTTTATCGGATAGGGGAGTTGTGGTGCCATGTCCGCGCGTATCCTCGTCGTCGATGACGTTCCGGCGAACGTCAAGCTGTTGGAAGCCCGTCTGTCAGCTGAATATTTCGACGTGCTGACTGCTTCCAACGGGACCGAGGCGCTGGAAATCTGCGCGCGCGCCGAATGCGACATCATCCTGCTCGACGTCATGATGCCTGATATGGACGGCTTCGAGGTCTGCCGTCGCCTGAAGTCGAACCCGGCGACCCACTTCATTCCCGTCGTCATCGTCACCGCTCTCGACAGTCCTGCCGATCGCGTGCGCGGCCTCGAGGCCGGCGCCGATGACTTCCTGACCAAGCCGGTGTCCGACGTCGTGCTGATCGCGCGTGTGCGCTCGCTGACGCGGCTGAAGATGATGACCGATGAGCTGCGCATGCGCGCCATCACCTCGCTCGAGATCGGCATGCAGGCGCCGGAGCGCAGCGCGATCGCCGACAAGGGCACCGGCGGCCGCATCCTGCTGGTCGACGACCGGCCGTCGTCCTACGAGAAGCTGGCGCCGATCCTTTCCGCCGAACACACCGTCGACGTCGAGACCAATCCGGCGGAAGCCTTGTTCCACGCCGCCGAGGGCAATTACGACCTCCTGATCGTGTCGCTCAGCCTCGACAATTTCGATGGCCTGCGGCTGTGCAGCCAGGCCCGCTCGCTGGAGCGTACGCGCCAGGTGCCGATCCTCGCGGTCTCGGATGCCGACAACAACACGCGGCTGATGCGCGGGCTCGAGATCGGCGTCAACGACTATCTGCTGCGGCCGGTCGACAAGAACGAGCTGCTGGCACGCGCGCGCACCCAGATCCGCCGTCGCCGCTACACCGATCATCTGCGCGACAACGTGCAGAACTCGATCGAGATGGCGATCACGGATGCGCTGACCGGCCTCAATAACCGCCGCTACATGGAGAGCCATCTCGCGACCCTGGCGGAGCAGGCCTCGATCCGCGGCAAGCCGCTGGCGCTGATGATCCTCGACATCGACTACTTCAAGGCGATCAACGACACCTACGGCCACGATGCCGGCGACGACGTGCTGCGCGAATTCGCCGTTCGCATCCGCAAGTCGATCCGCGGCATCGATCTCGCCTGCCGCTATGGCGGTGAGGAGTTCGTGATCGTGATGCCGGAGACCGACCTGCATGTCGCCGGCATGGTCGCCGAGCGGCTGCGCCGCTCGATCGCGGGCGAGCCGTTTGCCGTCGAGAAGGGCGGCAAGCGGATCACGGTCACGATCTCGATCGGGCTCACCACGCTGGAGCGCAAGGGCGAGCAGGTCACCGACGTGCTCAAGCGCGCCGACACCGCGCTCTATCGCGCCAAGCACGACGGCCGCAACCGCGTGGTTTCAGCCGCGGCGTAACGCGCGTCGCACTTTCCGTATCCTCCGTCGTCATACCCCGCGAAAGCGGGGTATCCAGTACGCTGCGGCCTCTCGTTTCAGCTCCCGTAGCCCGGATGAAGCGAAGCGCAATCCGGGGTTCTCGCCAGTTGCACAATTGTCCCGGATTTCGCTGCGCTCCATCCGGGCTACGAAGCGCTACTATCTCCCGCGCTTCACCGCGTCATAAGCCATCCGCTTGAACTCGAACGAGAACGGATGGACGAACGCCATCTGGCGCTGCGCCATCATGACGCCGGCGATCCCGGTCTTCGGCGAAATCCACCATTGCGTGCCGGCGACGCCGCCCCAGTAGAACTCGCCGGCAGCGTCGGGATGATCGATCGGCGAGGGGTTCAAGATCAGGCCACCGGCCAGACCATGCGCCTTGCCGGGTTGCTCGCCCATCATCGCGAAGCGGATCCACTGTCCTTCGGGCAACTGGTTGGACATCATCATGGCGATCGTGTCCGGCTTCAGCAGCGTCGGTCCGCCGGGCAGCAGGCTGCGGATCAACGCGACCATGTCGGGCAGCGTCGACACCAGGCCGCCGCCGCCATTGAGCCTTGCGACCGGGCGCAGATAGGCGCCGGGGAAGGGCGCATTGTCGGTGCGGGTGAGGCCCGGCTTCATCGGCTCCATCAGATCGGCGCCCGCGTAATACGCGACAAGGCGCCCCTGGTCCTGCTCCGGAACGACGAAGCCGGTATCGACCATGCCGAGCGGATCGAGGATGCGCGCCTTGATGAACTTGTCGAAGGTCTGGCCGCTGACGACTTCCACGAGGCGTGCCACCACGTCGATCGCAAGCGAATATTCCCACGAGGTGCCCGGCTGATAGATCAGCGGCAAATCGGCGAGCACGTCGACCATTTCAGCCAGGGACGTGTTGGGATTGTGCACGCCGCGCTCGTTGAGCGCCTTGAAAATGACGGTGCCGGGATCGAAGAAACCGTAGCTCAAGCCAGCGCTGTGGCTGAGTAATTGGCGGATGGTGATCGAACTCTTCGCGGGCTCGGTTTGATCGATCGACGTCGCGCCTTTCAGCAGAACCTTGCGGTTGCGGAGCTGCGGGATGAATTTCTCGATCGGATCGTCGAGCTGGAAGCGGCCATCCTCGAACAGCAATAGCGCCGCGCAGGAAGTGATCAGCTTGGTGTTGGAGAAGACCCGGAAGATGTGGTCGGTGCGCAGCGGGGTCTGCGCTTCCTTGTCGGCCCATCCGACGCAGCCCGTGTCGGCGATGTCGCGCCCGACCAGAACCGACCAGGAGATTCCGGACAGCAGATTGTTGTCGATATAGCGCTGCATGGCGGCGCGCGCCGGCGCGAAATCGTAGCCGGTGGCCGTCACCTTCAGATCTTCCATGGTTGTTCCCCAGTTGTGCCGCAGGTCGTCGTGCGGTCGTCAATCTCGCCGGACGGAATATCCAATCGGGAATGCCGTCTATGCCGTCACGCTACCAACCAAACCGGACTTGTGTACGCAACCGGATTTATCCAGTGCGCTTGTTGTCCGCAGGCGCGGGGCTGCCGACCTTGACGCCCGCATTCGCCAGCAGCACGCGGGCGGCTTCCTTGGCCGCGCGCGCCATGGCCGGGTCGTCGCGCACGAGGTCCTGCGCGATCGAGCCGTCGACCAACAGCGTCAGCTGGGTCGCAAGTGCCTCGGCATCCGTGACGCCGAGCTGCCGCAGCAGATCGCGAAACCAGACCCGGCGGCTTTCCTTGAAGGCGACGGCGATATTGCGGACGGTGCGGTCCTCGTCGTCGGGCCCAAGCTCGGCGACCGCGTTCACGAACGGACAGCCGCGAAAATCCTTCGCCGAGAAGCGCCGTTCCAGCGAATCGAAGGTTGCGAGGATCTGCTCGGCCGGCGGCTTGTCAGAGGGGCGGGGCTGCACGAAGCGGCGCTGCAGATAGGCCTCGATCAGCGCGTCCTTCGACGGGAAGTGATTGTAGAGCGTGCGCTTGCTGATGCCGATCTCGGCCGCGATGGTGTCGACGCCGATGGCGCGAATGCCCTGCAGGTAGAACAGTTTGTCGGCGGTCTCGAGGATCCGCTCTTTCATGGTCTGTTTGGGAGGCGGGGAAGCCATGCGTCGGCCGTGATCCTCTTCGCTTGACAGTTGGCCCCCTGTATAGCCTATGTACACAGGTCTGTGTAACTAAAACATGCGTGAATCGCAGGCTGTGGCACTCGTGCCGCGCCGTCATGGGAGAATAAGAACAATGCCCCTGTTTCAGGTCCTGCGTCCCACGCTTCCCATTCTGATCGGTGCCTCCATCATGCTCACGCTGAGCATGGGGCTGCGGCAGAGCCTTGGCATCTTCATGCAGCCGCTGACGCACGACATCGGCATCTCGGTGTCGCATTTCACGCTTGCGCTGGCGGTGCAGAACCTCGCCTGGGGCTTCCTGCAGCCGCTGGCGGGCGCGATGACGGTGCGTTACGGCTTCCGCCCGATCATGGTGGTCGGTGCGCTGGCCTACATCGCGGGCCTTGTGCTGATGACGACGGCGCATAGCCTCGTCGCCATCATGATCGGCGCCGGTGTGCTGATCGGCCTTTCGCTCGCCTGCACCGCGAATGCGATCGCCATGTCGGTCGCGGCGCGCGCGGTGTCGGAGACGGTGCGCTCGACCGTGCTCGGCATGGTCTCCGCCGCGGGCTCGCTCGGTGCACTGCTGTCGGCGCCGATCGGCCAGATGCTCAATGAAGGGTTTGGTTGGCGTGTCGGGCTTGCCGGATTCGTCATCCTGTCGATCGGGATGATTCCGGCCGCGTTGTACGCCGGCCGCGTCGACAAGATCCCGCTGCCGAAGCCCGCGGCCGATGACATCGGCAACGCCACAGCAGCGACCGCGGCCAAGACCGCATTCGGCAACGCATCCTTCGTGGTGATGACCTGCGCTTACATGGTCTGCGGCATGCAGCTCGTCTTCCTCACCACGCATCTGCCGTCGTATCTCGCGATCTGCGGGCTCGATCCGATGCTGAGCGCGCAGACGCTCGGCATGATCGGCGGCTTCAACGTGCTGGGCTCGCTGTTCTTCGGCTGGGCTGGTCAGCGCTGGAACAAGCTCGCGCTGCTCGGCGGCATCTACATCCTGCGCTCGCTGGCGCTCGCCTGGTACTTCATGCTGCCGGCGACGCCGGGCTCGACGTTGCTGTTCGGCGCCATCATGGGCTTCCTCTGGATGGGCGTCGGTCCGCTGGTCGCGGGTGCGGTGGCCGAGATGTTCGGTCTGCGCTGGCAGGCGATGATCCAGGGCCTTGCCTTCATGAGCCACCAGGTCGGCAGCTTCCTCGGCGCCTATGGAGGAGGGGTGATCTACGACTCGCTCGGCTCCTACACCATGGCCTGGCGGATCGGCGTCGCGCTCGGCCTTGCCGGCGGCATCATCCAGCTCGCCTTCGCGCTGATCCGCCCGGCACAGCCGCCGCTGCTCAAGGCCGCCTAGCTTCCGATCCCGGCAACCAGTGACTGCCCCATGTGAGGGCAGTCGCCGGTTGCTGCCTATTTTTCCATCGATTGTTTGCTATGAGAACGTGCAATGGAGCGCGAAGCCGTTCCGCTCGCAGATCGAAGTAGTAGTGCTTTCAAAACGTTACGCGGCACGCTTTCGTGGCACGAATCTTGTTTCAATTTGGCTAGAAATCGTGCCGGAACCCGTCGCTGAGGTTCCGGCCTGGGGACCCATGGGAAGGGCTGGCCGCGATGAGGCTAGTCGCCGTCATTCTCCAGCCATCCGCGCACCACGGCTTTCGCCGCGCCGCCGAGCAGGAGGCGCTTGTGCCTCGCGTCCGGCGCGATGCCGCGACCTTGCTGCTTCGCGCCGTCAGCATCGCCGACGCTCGGAGCGCGCCGCGCTCATTCCGAACAGCAGCATTTCTTGTGATGGGAGGACGATGATGGAGTCTGCGACATACACGCGCCCGAAGCTCGTGAGAATTCTGATTGCTCTGCTGGGAGTGGCGGTTCTTTGCCTGCTGTTCAGCGACCTCGCGCTGGCTGAGGAAGCGGCGGCGCCGCCGGCCTGTGGCGGCAAGATCCTCGAGAAGTGCACGCCGAATTCCGGCGACACCGCCTGGATGCTCACGTCAGTCGCGCTCGTCCTGATGATGACGATCCCGGGGCTCGGCCTGTTCTACGGTGGCATGGTGCGCAAGAAGAATGTTGGCGACACCGTGATGACCAGCTTCGCCGTCACTTGCCTGGTCACGATCCTGTTTGCCGTGCTCACCTACAGCCTGGCGTTTCGTGCCGGTACGCCGTTCATCGGCGGTCTGGATCGCATGTTCCTCAAGGACATCCTGAGTGACATCGGCAAGGGTGGCATCGGCAATCCCAATCCGCTCGCGGCGACCATCCCTGAGTCGGTTTACATCTGCTTCCAGATGACGTTCGCCATCATCACACCGGCGCTGATTGCCGGTGCCTTTGCCGAGCGGATGAAATTCTCCGCCATGCTCTGGTTCATCGGGCTGTGGGCGATCTTCGTCTATGCGCCGATCGCGCACTGGGTCTGGGGGCCCGACGGCATATTCTCGTCGGGCAACGACGCTGCATATGTCAAGGTTCTCGATTTCGCCGGCGGCACCGTGGTGCACATCAATGCCGGCGTGGCGGGCCTGATGTGCGCCATCATGCTCGGCAAGCGCGTCGAGACGGGGCCGGCGCACAACATGGTGCTGACCTTCATCGGCGCCTCGCTGCTGTGGGTCGGCTGGTTCGGCTTCAACGCCGGCTCCGCCGTCACGGCCGGAATGCAGGCGGGCATGGCCATGCTGGTGACCCAGATCGCGACAGCAGTGGCGGCCTTCACCTGGATGCTGGTGGAATGGGCATTGAAGGGCAAGCCGACCGTCGTCGGCATCTGCTCGGGGGCCGTCGCGGGCCTCGTCGCGATCACGCCGGCCTCCGGCTTCGTCGGGCCGGTCGGCGCGTTCGCCATCGGCATCGCCGCCGGCGTCTGCTGCTACTGGGGATGCACCGGCTTGAAGCGCATGTTCAGCTACGATGATGCGCTGGACTGCTTCGGCGTCCATGCCCTCGGCGGCATCGTCGGGGCGCTGCTGACGGGGGTGTTCGCGGTCGAGCAATACGGTGGAACGGCCGGCGTTCTGGAGGGAAATCCCGGGCAGTTCCTCAATCAATGCATCGGCGTCGCGACGGTTTTCGTGTATGATGCCGTGGTGAGCCTGATCATCCTGTTCGTGATCAATCTCTTCGTCGGGCTTCGCGTGACGCGCGACATCGAGCGCGAAGGGTTGGATCTGGCACTGCACGGCGAGGTCGTGCAGTAGACTTGGCGGCATTCCGCGCAGCCGGCGATCTTCGCCGGCTGACGCGGATCAAAGCTGTTCGAGGTGATCCGATGAACTGGTTCTATTGGAACACAGCGTGGTCGCTGTTCTTCAGCCTCATTTGGTTCATGACCATCACACACAATGCGGATGCAGACATTGCGGATGCGCATCTGCGCGATGAGGCGTTCGGCGGCCGCTAGCTCCGGTAGTAGCGCCACATCCTGAGGAACGTCCGGTGGATCTCATCGGGCGTCCGGTCGAATGGCTCCAGATTGACGCGGACCACGCCACGATGGTCCATGCGCCACGGCAAGCGCATCAGCAGCCGATAGGCCGGCCGCTTGCGCCAGTCGGCCACCAGCGCGCTGCCGAGCGGCCCACTGAGTGCGATCTGCAATTCGTGAACGGTCATGGCGCGCTCGGCGATCTCGACGAGGTCGATGCGCGTGACGGCGCGCCAGCGGATCAGCCCGAAGGCCTGGATGAAGATGCCGTACTGGTTGGCCCCGATGGTCGGACGACCGGCCTCCAGCAGGGGGATGTTGTAATAGGTGAAGCCGGCCGCGGCAGCCGCCAGCGCCAGCCAATACAGCGCGCCCGTGATCCAGGTCGCGGTCAGGAAGATCGCGGCGAGGGCTGCCGTGACATAGACCGGAAAGTAGGTGTCCTCGCGGCCGTAGGCGACGGAGTAGCCGCCGACGTTTCCCTCGTCCAAGGTTGCGATCATGTGAGCCCCGCGCCCGGGACTTGTCCGGGAATCGTGAGGGATGACGCCAGGCTACAAAGCAAAAACGGGGCCGCGAGGACCCCGTTTGAAACGTCAGAAGCAGGCGATCTTACTTGATCTTGGCTTCCTTGAACTCGACGTGCTTGCGCGCGACCGGGTCGTACTTCTTCTTGACCAGCTTGTCGGTCATGGTGCGCGAATTCTTCTTGGCGACGTAATAGAAGCCGGTATCGGCCGTCGACACGAGCTTGACCTTGATGGTGACCGCCTTGGCCATGTGCAAAACCTCGAAAATGCAGGGAGTTCGGGAGCCGGCCAAATCGGCCCGCGTTTGGCCGGGAAACTAGCCAGAAACCGTCCAAAGTCAAGGATTTCCGAGCCAGAACCACCCCGATTCCGGGCCGATTACCCCTCGAAGAACTGATTTTTGGGCCGCGGCAGGCCCAAATTCTCGCGCAGGGTCCGCCCTTCGTACTCGGCGCGGAAAATCCCGCGCTTTTGCAGTTCCGGCACCACCTTGTCGACGAACTCGAACAGGCCCTGCGGCAGATAGGGGAACATGATGTTGAAACCGTCGCTGCCGCGGCCGGTCAGCCATTCCTCCATCTGGTCGGCGATGGTCTGCGGCGTGCCGACGAAAGCGAGCCCGCCATAGCCGCCGACACGCTGGGCGAGCTGCCGCACGGTCAGCTTGTCGCGCGCGGCGACATCGACGAGGCGCTGGCGGCCGCTCTTGCTGGCATTGGTTTCCGGGATCGGCGGCAATTGCCCGTCGGGATCAAAGCTGGACGCATCGGTGCCGAGGATCACCGAGAGCGAGGCGATCGCGCTATCGTAATGCACGCGGCTGTCGAGCAGCGCGCGCTTCTCCTTGGCTTCCTCGACGCTGTCGCCGACCACGACGAAGGCGCCGGGCAGGATCTTCAGATGCTCGGGATCGCGGCCGATCTTCTCCATGCGGCCCTTGATGTCGGCATAGAGCTTCTGTCCGTCCGCAAGGCTGCCGCCGCCGGTGAACACGGCTTCCGCCGTCTCGGCCGCAAGCTGCCTGCCGTCGTCGGACGCGCCGGCCTGCACGATGACAGGCCAGCCCTGCACGGGGCGGGCGATGTTCAGCGGGCCGCGCACCGAGAGATATTTGCCCTTGTGATTGAGCACGTGCATCTTGTCGGGATCGACGAACAGGCCTGACTCGACATCGCGCACGAACGCGTCATCGGCGAAGGAGTCCCACAGGCCGGTGACGACATCGTAGAACTCGCGGGCGCGCCTGTAGCGCTCGGCGTGCTCCATGTGGTCGTCGAGGCCGAAATTCAACGCGGCGTCCGGATTGGATGTGGTGACGATATTCCAGCCGGCGCGTCCGCCGGAGATGTGGTCGAGCGAGGCGAAGCGCCGGGCGACGTGATAGGGCTCGTCGAAGGTGGTCGAGCCGGTTGCGATCAAGCCGATATGCTCGGTGACGGCGGCGAGTGCTGACAGCAGCGTGAACGGCTCGAACGAAGTGACCGTGTGGCTGCGCTTCAGCGCGTTGATCGGCATGTTCAACACGGCCAGATGATCGGCCATGAAGAAGGCGTCGAACTTGCCGGCCTCGAGCTTGCGGATCAGCTGCTTGATATGGTCGAAGTTGAAATTGGCGTCGGGCCAGGCCCCGGGATAGCGCCAGGCGCCGGTGTGGATGCTGATCGGCCGCATGAATGCGCCGAGCTTGAGTTGACGCTTCGCCATTGCCCCGTTCCGTTCTTGATGTCGTTAGCGGAACAGATAGGGAGGCGCTTCGCGGCGCGCCATCCCGACGGCGCCAGAAGATTTTTGCAATTTGAGGGGCGGTCGGAGCATAAGTCCGTAGCCTCCCTCTAGCGCGTCATTGCGAGGAGCGTAAGCGACGAAGCAATCCATGGTTCAGCAAGCGGTGATATGGATTGCTTCGCTTCGCTCGCAATGACAGTAGGGCTGGCCTACGCCCCCAGCACGTCCTTCTGCATCTTGCCGCTATAGAAGTGGAAGAACGGCACCGGCGCGTCGTGGCGGAGCGGGCCGGTGGCGAGGCGGCGGTCGAGCTCGGAGAGCACGTTCTTGGTCATGGCGTGCGCGTCCGCGAGCGGCTCGGAGCCGATCTCGACCCACACGAGCTCGACCAGCTCGGCATCGGCATGCACCACGCCTTCGACACGATGCGCGATGGTCGAGGCGTCCGCAGTGAAGAAGCGCGTGTCGAAGCGGCGGACGCGGCCGGGTGGCGTGATCGCGCGCGCGATCAGGAACAGGCCGGACGGATCGGGCAAGAGACCTGCGTCGGCGAACGGCGCCCAGGGGCCATCGAGCTTCGCCGTCTTCTCGACCTTGCGGCCGAGGCAGAGCCCGGTCTCTTCGCAGGCTTCGCGGATCGCCGCATTGGCGAGCGCACGCGCGCGGCCGGACGTGATCTTCGGGCTGCCTTTCAGGAGATTGGCTTCGAGCTCCGGCGTGATCGGGGCTGCGACCGGCACGCGGTTGTCGGCCTTGTCGACCCGCCCGCCGGGGAAGACGAACTTGCCCGGCATGAACACGACCTTGTCGTGGCGCTTGCCGACCAGGACCTTCGGCTTGGCGCCGGAGCGATCGATCAGGATCAGCGTCGCGGCATCCTTCGGCCGGAAATACGCGTGATGATCGGCTTCCTTTTCGCCCTGGTGGACGACGGCGGCAGGGGCGGCAGCTTCAGTCATTTCATCCCTTTCATTTCTTCTTAGCGCCCGGTTTAGCTAGACCGGCGGGATGTCGCTAGGGGGATTCTCGTCAAAGCCATGCATGCGCAGGGCCCATTGCAATCCGATCACGGCTCCCTTCACCGGCTGCAACAGCGCCAGCGATGCGAACAGCGTGAGCGGCAGATAGATCGCAAGTTGCAGCCACACCGGCGGCGAATAGTTGGTCTCGATCCACAGCGCGGTCGGTACCACGATATGGCCGACGATGACGATGACGAGATAGGCGGGCAGATCGTCGGCGCGATGCGGTGTGAAATCGAGGTCGCAGACCGGGCAATGGCCGTCGCATTTGAGAAATTTGCGGAACAGTTTGCCTCTTCCGCAGCGTGGGCAACGGCCAAGGAACCCGCGCTTCATCGCGGTCCACACGTCGCGCTTCTCGGGCTCGGCGGCGTCGCGAGTCCAGACCACTGTGGGCGATGTCACTTCCATGACGTGCCTCGCTTCGATTTGCCGGGCTTCTGCTTCGCCGGCTTGCGATCTTTCTTGTTGCGTGCCTTCCGTTCCTTGTGCGCCTTCTTGCCAGATCCTTTATTTGGCCCCTTGCTTTGTGCCTTGCCAAATCCCGCGCCACGACGCTCGGCCCCTGCGCCGTCGCGTTTTCTGCCGCGCGGAATTGCCTGACCGTCGGATAATAGCTCAAAGCGTAGCGCGCCCGCTACCGGTGCGGCCTCGACCAGCCGCACATCGACGACATCGCCGAGCCGATACATGGTGCCGCTGCGCGTGCCGATCAGCGCGTGGCGGGTTTCGTCATAGTTGAAATACTCGCTGCCGATGGTGCGGATCGGGATCAGGCCGTCGGCGCCGGTGTCGTCGAGCTTCACGAACAGGCCGGCGCGCGTCACACCGGAGATGCGGCCCTGGAACGAAGCGCCGATGCGATCGGCAAGGAAATGCGCGATCAGCCGATCGGTGGTCTCGCGCTCCGCCTTCATCGCGCGGCGCTCGGTGACGGAAATCTGCGCGGCGATCTCGGCCAGCGTCTCCACGCTCTCGTCAATCGGCAAGGCGCCTTCGCCAAGGCCGAGCGCGCGGATCAGCGCACGATGCACGATCAGATCGGCGTAGCGGCGGATCGGCGAGGTGAAGTGCGCGTAGCGGCGCAGGTTCAAGCCGAAATGGCCGTAATTCTCGGCGGAGTATTCGGCCTGCGCCTGCGAGCGCAGCACCACCTCATTGACCAGCGGTTCGTAATCCTCGCCGGCGACCTGCGCCAGCACGCGATTGAATTGCGTGGGACGCAGCACGCCCTGCTTGGTGAAGGGCAGGTCGAGCGTCTTGAGGAATTCCTGGAGGTTGTGCACCTTCTCCTGGCTCGGCTCGTCATGCACGCGGTAGATCAGCGGCAGCGCCTTCTTCTCCAGCATCTCGGCCGCGGCGACGTTGGCGAGGATCATGAACTCCTCGATCAGCCGGTGCGCATCGAGCCGCTGCGGCACGATCACGCGATCGACGGTGCCGTCCGGTTTCAGCAGGATCTTGCGCTCGGGCAGATCGAGATCGAGCGGGTCGCGCTCGTTGCGTGCGAGCTTGACGAGCTCGTAGGCGGCCCACAGCGGCTTGAGGATCGGATCGAGTAGGGGACCGGTCGTGTCGTCGGGCCCGCCGTCGATCGCCGCCTGCGCCTGCGCGTAAGCGAGCTTCGCGGCCGAGCGCATCAGCACGCGATGGAATGTATGCGAGCGCTTGCGCCCGTCGGCGCCGATCACCATGCGGACCGCAAGCGCGCCGCGCGGTTCGCCCGGCACGAGCGAGCAGAGATTGTTGGAGATGCGCTCGGGCAGCATCGGCACGACGCGATCGGGGAAATACACCGAGTTGCCGCGCTGGAGCGCGTCGCGGTCGAGCGCCGAGCCGGGCCGCACATAGTAGGCGACGTCGGCGATCGCGACATGGACGATGAAGCCGCCTCTGTTGTTCGGATCGGGGTCGACCTCCGCATGAACCGCGTCGTCATGGTCCTTGGCGTCAGGCGGATCGATGGTGACGAGCGGCACGTCGCGCCAGTCTTCGCGGCCCTGCAAGGTCGCGGGTTTTGCTTCTTCGGATTCGCGCACGGCGGCGGCGGAGAACACCTGCGGGATGTCGTGGGTGTTGATCGCGATCAGGCTGATCGCCTTCTCGCTCGCAATCGAGCCGAGCCGTTCCTTGACGCGGGCGGAGGCGAGCCCGTAGCCGCGGGTGCGGATCAGGTCGACACTGATGAGGTCGCCGTCCTCGGCGTCGCCGCTGTCGGCCTTGGCGATGTTGAGCTCGCGGCCGGCCTGCTTCTTGTCGACCGGGATCAGGCGCCCGCCGCCGTCAGGGTTCTTGCGGAAGATGCCGAGGATGCGGGTCCGTCCGTGATCGATCACCTTGATGACGCGGCCGCGATACGGCGTGCCATCCTGTTCGTCGGTCACTTCGACGCGCAGCAGCGCGCGGTCACCGACGCCGGCGGTGGTGCCGGGCTTCGGCCGCCGCGGCGTCTCGATGCGGATTTTCGGGGCGGTGCCGTCTTCCGAGTCCCACTCGGCGGGCGTCGCGATCAGTTCGCCGTCGCTGTCGCGGCCGGTGATGTCGGCGAGCACGGTCGGTGGCAGTGCCGCCGGCTCGTGGATCTTGCGGCCGCGCTTGGCGACCGTGCCGTCGTCGGCGAGTTCGCGGAGAATCCGCTTCAGCTCGATGCGGTCGGCGTTCTTCAGGCCGAACTCGCGCGCGATCTCGCGGGTGCCGACCTTGCCTGGATTGGCGCGGATGAAGGCGACGATGGCGTCCCGGCCCGGAAAGCCATGGTCGGGTTTTCGTTTCACTTATCCTCTTGCCTTGCCGGCGCTCTTCTTCGCGGGCGCTTTCGCGGGTGTCGATGACTTTGCAGGTGACGTCTTGGCACCGGAGGCGACCGGCGCGCGCGCCTTGCTGGTCGCATCCGTTTTTGGCTTTGCCGCGGCCTTCTTGGACGCAGCCTTCTTGGCGGGCCTAGCCTCGGCGTCGCCGTCAGCCTCTTCAGCCTTTGCTGCCTTGGCCTTCGTGGCCTTGGCGGGCTTTTCCGCCTTCGCTTTCTTGGCCTTCTTGCCGCCGCCCTTGGCCGCGCGCTCGTCGATCAGCGCGATCGCTTCCGCGAGCGTGATCTCGTCCGGAGTGCGGTCGCTCGGGATCGTCGCGTTGACGCCGCCGGCCGCGACATAGGCGCCGTAGCGGCCGTTCTTCAGCGCGACCGCGCCGAGCGTCGGGTGGTCGCCGAGCGGCTTGCCCGGATCGGCGCCGAAGCGGCGGCCGCTCGGGCCCTTCGCGATCTTCTCCGCGATCAGCGTGACGGCGCGGTTCAACCCGATATCGAAGACTTCGTCGCCGGCCTCGAGGCTGGCATAGGTCTTCTCGTGCTTCACGAACGGCCCGAACCGGCCGAGGCCGGCGGTGATCGGTTGCCCGGATTCCGGATGCTTGCCGATCTCGCGCGGCAGCGACAGCAGCTTCAGCGCCAGTTCGAGATCGACATCGGCGGGCGAGGTGCCTTTCGGAATGCCCGCGCGCTTCGGCTTCTCGCCTTCGGCGTAATCCTTCTGCTCGCCGAGCTGGATGTAGGGCCCGAACCGGCCGGCCTTCACCGTGACGTCGAATCCGGTGTCGGGATCGGTGCCGAGCACGCGATCGGCACTCTCGGCGCTGTCGGCCGCGAGTGGGCGGGTGTAACGGCATTCCGGATAGTTCGAGCAGCCGACGAAGGCGCCGAACTTGCCGGCCTTGAGGTTAAGCCGGCCGGTGCCGCAGGTCGGACACTGCCTGACGTCGCCACCATCCGCGCGCGGCGGATAGATATGCGGGCCGAGCATCTCGTCGAGCGCATCGAGCACCTCGGAGACGCGCAGGTCCTTGATGTCGTTCACCGCGCCGGTGAAGCCGCGCCAGAAATCCTTCAGCACCTGCTGCCAGGAGATCTCGTTGTTGGAGACGCGATCGAGCTGTTCCTCGAGGTCGGCGGTGAAGTCGTATTCGACGTAGCGCGAGAAGAAGTTTTCCAGGAACGCGACCACGACGCGGCCCTTGTCCTCGCCGTGCAGTCGCTTCTTCTCGAGCTTGACGTAGCCGCGGTCCTTCAGCACCTGCAGGATCGAGGCGTAGGTCGAGGGGCGGCCGATGCCGAGCTCTTCCATCCGCTTCACCAGCGAGGCTTCCGAGAAGCGCGGTGGCGGCTCGGTAAAATGCTGGGTGACGGCAAGGCTCTGGCGCTTCACCGCCTCGCCCTGGCTCATCGCGGGCAGGCGGCGTGAATCCTCGTCCTCCTCGTCGTCGCGGCTTTCCTGGTAGAGCGCGAGGAAGCCGTCGAACTTGATGACCTGGCCGGAGGCGCGCAGCTCCAGCACGCGGGCGCCGGCCTTGGCCTCGATGTCGACGGTGGTGCGCTCGAGTTCGGCCGACTCCATCTGGCTCGCAATGGTGCGCTTCCAGATCAATTCGTAGAGCCGCGCCTGATCGGTATCGAGCCTGCGGCCGATGGCGGCCGGGCGACGCGACAGATCGGTCGGGCGGATCGCTTCGTGCGCTTCCTGCGCGTTCTTGGCCTTGGCCTGGTACTGGCGCGGGGCGTCCGGCACATAGGCGTTGCCGTAATCCTCGCCGATCACCTTGCGGGCTTGAGTGATCGCGGACGGATCGATCTGCACGCCGTCGGTTCGCATATAGGTGATCAGACCAGTGGTCTCGCCGCCGATGTCGATGCCCTCATACAGCCGCTGCGCGATGCGCATGGTGTGCGCCGGCGCGAAGCCGAGCTTGCGGCTCGCTTCCTGCTGCAGGGTCGAGGTGGTGAAGGGCGCCTGCGGATTGCGCCGCGCCGGCTTGGCCTCGACGGTCGCGACCTTGAACAGCGCGGCCTCGATCGCCTTCTTGAAGTCCTCGGCCTCCGCGCCGGAGCCGATGTCGAGCCGTGCGATCTTCTTGCCGTCGGCGCCGACCAGCCGCGCCTCGAAGGCTTCGCCGCGCGGCGTCAGCAGGGTCGCAACCAGCGACCAGTACTCCCTCGGCACGAACTTCTCGATCTCGAGCTCGCGGTCGCAGACCAGCCGCAGCGCCACCGACTGCACGCGGCCCGCCGAACGGGCGCCGGGCAGCTTGCGCCACAGCACGGGCGAGAGCGTGAAGCCGACCAGATAGTCCAGCGCGCGGCGCGCCATATAGGCGTCGACCAGCGCGCCGTCGATCTGGCGCGGCGCCTTCATGGCGTCGGTGACCGCCTGCTTGGTGATGGCGTTGAACACCACGCGCTCGACCTTCTGGTCCTTCAGCGCGCGCTTCTCCTTCATCACCTCCAGCACGTGCCAGGAGATCGCCTCGCCCTCGCGATCAGGGTCGGTCGCCAGAATCAGGCGGTCGGCCCCCTTGAGCGCCTTGGCGATGTCGTTCAGCCGGCCGGCGGCCTTGGCATCGACCTCCCAGATCATCTGGAAATTGGCGTCCGGATCGACCGAACCGTTCTTGGCGGGGAGGTCGCGAACATGGCCAAACGACGCCAGGACCTCGTAGGAGGGCCCCAGATATTTGTTGATCGTCTTGGCCTTGGCAGGCGACTCCACAATGACGATATTCATGTCATTCCAATAGCTTACGGGAAAACTTGAAGGCGGGTTCCGCTAGACTCGCGGCCCGCCGTGTCGGGGCGAACATGGGTGCTGGGGCGGTCGGTGTCAAATCGCCAGATATTGAAGGGAGGGCTCAAGCTGTGGAGTTTCTATCCCAGGGGTTGAAAAATGCGTCCTAGAGTTGCGGCCGGAAAGGGCGTATCTCTTTATATAGTGGGTGGGAATCGGATTAGGCCTTTTGAGCAGCACAGGGGGCGGGCGCAAGCCCAAGCCGTCCGGTCGACGGCGACCGGAGGGCGACGAGCCAGGTGGGGAGGGCGGTCCGGATGACGCCCTGGTCCTGATCGCAGCAGCCGCGACCGAGCTCGCCAAACTCGCCCAGCGCCACAAGTTCGAAGTCCTCGACTATCTGCTCGCGATGACCCGCCTGGAGGCCGACGAGCAGTTGCGCGCGCGCAGCCGAAGGAAGCTGTCGTGAGGGATGTTGCGGGATGACAGGGCCGGCCTTGTACACAGGGCGCCCTCCATTCGTCGTCCTGGCGAAAGCCAGGACCCATAACCACCGCATTCGGTTATGAGCGTGATCGTGGCCCCAGCGTCGCGCACCAATTGAGATTTGGGGTAATGGGTCCTGGCTTTCGCCAGGACGACGATGGGGATGGTTCTCGCGCGATGCAACGCGCCGCAATTGGCGAACCCCATCTTTGATTTGGCGAGCGGAAAATGTGTCGGCTATGTCCCCGAACACCCGTCGGTCATGTCCCCGGGCTGAACACTTGACCGGGCGATCCAGTATTCCAGAGACGTCGCTGCTTGAGCCGATGGGCCGCTGCGTACTGGATCGCCCGGTCAAGCCGGGCGATGACAGTTGTGGTTGGGATGCAGCTTCGCATTCTGGCGACACGATTTGTCAGAGCTTTGGATATCGCTCCACTCTCCCTCAATCAGAGGTGGTCATGCCGATACTCGCCGCGCGCGCTTCGCCGCAGGCCGCGGCTTCAGCGT
Source organism: uncultured Bradyrhizobium sp. (assembly GCF_947648125.1). Classification (GTDB taxonomy): domain Bacteria; phylum Pseudomonadota; class Alphaproteobacteria; order Rhizobiales; family Xanthobacteraceae; genus Bradyrhizobium. Next base: position 55,919 of record NZ_CANSMR010000008.1, read on the forward strand.
CGTGTCGGCCGCCCCGAGCACGCGACCGTCCTGCGAAAGCAGCGCGAGCTTCTTGACCGGTTTGCCCTTGTCGCGGTCGACCATGATGGTCGCGATCTCGTCCGGATGGTCGTCGAACTCCTCGGTCCATTGCCGGAGCGCGACCAGGATCGGAAAGATGCCGTGGCCCTTCGGCGTCAGGACATATTCCTGATAGGCGCTGCCGTCGGAGGCGGGGACCGTCTTCAGGATGCCGCGCTCGACCAGCGTGCGCAGCCGAGTGGCGAGGATGTTCTTCGCAAGCCCGAGGCTGGCCTGGAATTCGCCGAAGCGGCGCCGGCCGAGGCTGGCGTCGCGGATGATCAGGAGCGACCACCAGTCGCCGAACACGTCGAGCGCGCGTGCCACCGGACAGCTGTCGCCTGCAAGGCTGGTTCGTTTCACGACGCACGCTCCAAAAGTTGGGCCATCACGGTCTTGTGTGGTTGCAATATTAAACCGAATGCCCTAGGTAGGCAATGAAGTTTAATAATGCAACTAACTGGAGGCGGACATGAGACTGGCGAACAAGACGGCGTTGATCACCGGCGGCAACAGCGGCATCGGGCTTGCGACAGCAAGGCTGTTCGTCGCCGAGGGCGCCAAGGTCGTCATCACCGGGCGCAACAAGGAGACGCTCGCGGCCGCGGCGCGGGAGCTCGGACCGAACGCGTTCGCGGTGGTGGCTGACGCCACCGATGTCGCGGCGCTGGAAGCCGCGGTGAAGCAGGGCGCGGAGAAGTTCGGCAAGTATGACGTGCTGTTCGCCAATGCCGGCATTCCCGGCCAGACGCCGGTCGGCGGCACCACGCTCGCCGCATTCGAAAATGTGATCCGCACCAATCTCACCGGCGTGTTCTTCACCGTGCAGGCGGTCGCGCCGTATCTGAACGACGGCGCTTCGATCATCCTCAACGGCTCCGTGATTTCGGTGCTCGGCAATCCCGGCTATTCGGCCTATGCCGCGAGCAAGGCCGGCGTGCGCGCGATGGCGCGGGTGATGGCGTCAGAGCTGTCGCCGCGCAACATCCGCGTCAACGTGGTGGCGCCGGGCGCCGTGCGGACGCCGATCTGGGGCGCGGCGATCGCAACGCCCGAGGCCGAGAAGGCGTTCGAACAGCGGATCGGCAAGACCACGCCGCTCGGACGTATCGGTGAGCCCGATCACATCTCGAAGACGGTGTTGTTCCTCGCGTCCGACGACGCGGCGCATGTGCAGGGGCAGGAACTGTTCATCGATGGCGGTGCAACGGCATCTCCCGCCGGCGCGCCGATCTATCGCGGCTAGAGGTTTGTTTCTCATTGTAATGATCGGCCGGTGTGAAGCGGTTCACACCGGCCGATTTCGTGCGCGACTACTATCGCGCGTATTGAACCTTTGACGTACTCGCCGGACTCCTGAATGGGCGGGCTTTTTTCACCACGGAATCATTTTGGAGTTCCTTCATGCCGAAAGTAGCCCGCATTTCGACGCCGATCCCGGTTTCGTCTACCTCCGAACATGAAAATTCAGACTCAGCACAATTTGTGACGGTGGCGCTGTTTTCCGGCATCGGTTTGTTGATCTCGCTCGTTGCCGTCATCTTCGGCATTCAGGGCGTCTGGCTCTGACTTCATCCGCCTGAAACGACCTGCCGCCACCGAGGTGACGGCAGAAATAGGATCGCGTCAGGCGGCGTTCAGGCTGCCGGCGGCCTGCAGCGCGCCCGCGACGGCCTTCTCGCGATGCTCGGGACCGACCTGGATTCCGTCGGCGGGGATGAGCTCGAGATTCTTGACGCCGATGAAGCCGAACACCCCGCGCAGATAGCTCTCGAGGTGCTCGAGCGCGGCCATCGGCGTGTCGGCGCCGTAATAGCCGCCGCGCGAGATCGCGATGATGACGCGCTTGTTGCCGGCCAGTCCCTCGACGCCAGCAGCGCCATATTTGAAGGTCTTGCCCGCGACCACGACGCGGTCGATCCAGGCCTTGAGCTGGGAGGGAATGGTGAAATTGTACATCGGTGCGCCGATCACGACGATGTCGGCGGCGAGGAACTCCTCCAGCACGGCCTGGCCGGTCGCGATGTCGTCGCGCACCGACGGGTCCGGCGCCGCGCCCTGGCTGGCGGCGAGGTGCAGGCCGGAGAGGTGGGCCAGCGGGGTCTGGGTCAGATCACGGTAGCTCACGACCAGGCCGGGATTGGCCTGGCGCAGCCGCTCGACGGCGGCGGCCGAGACCTGGCGGCTGACGGAGTGGGGGCCGAGGACCGAGGAGTCGATGTGCAGAAGTTTCATGGCAGGGGTCACCTTTGGTATAGGTTTGTAACTGGCGCTATATGAGTGACTGCCCTAAATGTCCGCAAGAACGCACATTTTTGAAACCCGAGCACAGCAATGAGACCTGAGCACATCCGTGTGCCTGCCCTTCCGCCCCTGCCTGACCAGGATCACAGCGATTGCCGCGCGGTCGCCTCCGTGCTGGCGCGGGTCGGCGACAAATGGAGCGTGTTCGTGATCATGATGCTGATGGAGGGGCCCAAGCGCTTCAACGAGCTGAAGCGGATGATCAACGGCATCTCGCAACGGATGCTGACGCTCACGCTGCGCGGGCTCGAGCGCGATGGCCTCGTCACGCGCACCGTGTTTCCGACCATTCCGCCGCGGGTCGATTACGAGCTCACCGATCTTGGCCGCGGGCTGGCGAAACCGGTGAAGGCGCTCGGCGAATGGGCCTTCGCGAATCTGTCGGAGATCGAAGGCGCGCGAACGAAATTTGACGGGCGCAACGAGTAACGACTTTTATCCGTCACCCCCGCGCAACGGCTTTGCCGTTGTCGCTGGAGGAGCGCGCAGCGCGTCTCGAAGGGTCGATGGCCACCAACCGGGCCGTGCATCCTTCGAGACGCCTGCTGCGCAGGCTCCTCCAGCGACAACGGCGAAGCCTTTGCGCGGGGATGACGGTGACAGATCGGCGTGAGCCGCTTTTTCGCCCGCGCTAAATCATCGACACCAGTCCGCCGCCGTGACGCTCGAGTCTGCCGGCGAGCTCGAGTTCCAGCAGCACTGCGCGAACGACAGCGGGCGAGACATCGGCCATCCGGATCAGGTCGTCGAGGCTGATCGGGCTCGGTCCGAGCAGGTTGATGATGCGGGCGCGATCGGATGCATCGGTGGCAAAATCCATCGGCTCGTCGTCTTCGCGCGCGGACAGCATGATGGGCCGCTCCATGATCGGCGTGACCGCGTTGATGACGTCGGCGGCTTCGGTGACCAGCGTGGCGCCTTGCTTGATCAAATCGTTGGCGCCGGCGGCGCGCGGATCGATCGGCGAGCCCGGCACCGCGAACACCTCGCGGCCCTGTTCGGCAGCCATCCGCGCCGTGATCAGCGAGCCCGAGCGGTGCGCGGCCTCCACCACCACGACGCCGAGTGATGCGCCTGATATGAGCCGGTTGCGGCGAGGGAAGTCGCGCGCCCGCGGCACGTGGCCGAGCGGCATCTCCGAGATCGCCGCGCCGCGCGCGAGCAGGGCGGCCAGCAGATCCTCATGTTCCGGCGGGTAGATGCGGTCGTGGCCGCCGGCCAGCACGGCGACCGTGCCGCTTGCAACGGTCGTGCGATGTGCCGCCTGATCGATGCCGCGTGCAAGACCCGAGATCACGACGAAGCCGGCGTCGCCGAGATCGCGCGCCAGCTGGCCTGCAAATTTCAGCCCGGCGCCGGATGCATTGCGGGAGCCGACGATCGCGATCATCGGACGCATCAGGGTGTCGCGTGCGCCGCGCACGGCAAGCAGCGGCGGCGCGTCGTCGATGGTGGCAAGCCGCGCCGGATAGTGGGCTTCCTCCGGCGCGACGAGATCGATGCCGAACTTAGCGCAGGCCGCGAGCTCCGCGGCGGCATCGGCCTCGCTCGTGATGCGCCCGGGTCCCGATGCGCCGCCGCGGCGCGCGAGATCGGGCAGGCGCTCCAGCGCATGCGCCGCATCGCCAAAATGGCGGAGCAGCGATGCAAAGGTGCGCGGGCCGACATTATCGGAGCGGATCAGCCGCAGCCGGTTGAGCCGTTCGGCGTCGGTGAGTTCAGTGGTGCTTGGCGACCGGTCATGCATGCGGGGTGTAGCTTCGCCCAACCTTGGATTGTGATCAACTGCGACATTGGCGCAGCGGCGCGCGACGCGCTACAAGCGCTTGCCAAGAAGCCGTCAAGAAACAGGAAGTCTGCCGATGATTTCGCTTGCCGATCTCCAACGCCGCATCGCCTCCGGCGAATTGTCCGCCGATGCCGCTATCATGCAAACGCAGGACGCCATCGCGGCGCAGGACAAGACCATCGGTGCGTTCGTCCGCCATGACGCGACGGCGCGCGCGCAGGATGCCGGGCCGCTGCGCGGCATTGCGATCGGCATCAAGGACATCATCGATACCGCCGGTTTCCCGACCGAGATGGGGGCTGCGATCTATCGCGGCCATCAACCGCGCGCCGATGCGCCGGTCGTGATGGCGCTGAAGCAGGCCGGCGCCACCATCATCGGCAAGACCACGACGACTGCGTTCGCGGCGAATGATCCGACCGCGACGCTCAATCCGCACAATCACGCGCACACGCCGGGCGGATCGTCGTCGGGCTCGGCGGCCGCGGTCGCCGCCGGAATGATCCCGCTGGCGCTGGGCACCCAGACCGGCGGATCGGTGATCCGGCCGGCCTCGTTCTGCGGCGTCGCCGCGATCAAGCCGAGCTACCGGCTGCTGCCGACCGTCGGGGTGAAGTGTTTTTCGTGGACGCTGGATACGGTGGGGCTGTTCGGCGCCGGCGTGCGCGACATTGCGCTGGGATTGGCTGCGATGATCAGGCGCCCTGAGCTTGTCGTGCCGTCGGAGCTCGCTGTGCCGCGCATCGGCGTCGTGACGCAGGCCTTCGCCGGCGCACCCGAGCCATCCGGCGCGGAGGCGTTGCAGAAAGCCGCGCGGGCGGCGGAGCAGGCGGGCGCGACCGTGCGCGAGCTCGCGATGCCCGAGATCATCGCCGAGGCGTGGCGGATCCATCCGGTGGTGCAGGAGTTCGAGGCGCACCAGTCGTTCGCCTGGGAGTACGGGCAGAACTACGATGCGACGCCGCCGCTGCTGCGCGGCCGGCTCGACGAGAGCAAGGGCGGCACACCCGCCGAGTACGACGCGGCGATGGACGTCACGCTGCGGGCGCGGCAGGCGCTCGCCGCGATTTTTGGCGAGGTCGATGTGCTGCTGACGCTGTCGGCGCCGGGTGCCGCGCCGAACGGCTTGGCCTCGACCGGCGATCCCCGCTACAACCGGCTCTGGACGCTGATGGGCGTGCCCTGCGTCAACGTGCCGACGCCGATCGCCGAGGGTGGACTGCCGGTCGGCGTGACCGTGATCGCGGGTTTTGGCGGCGATGCAAAGGCGCTGGCGGCGGCGAGCTTTGTCGAGGATGCGCTGAGGAAATAGCCTCCAGTCATTCCCCGGTGCGCAATTGCGCACCTGAGGGCGCGACGTAGTCGCGAACCCAGAATCCATTTCACAGCGAAACATGCGGCTCGATGGATTCCGGGTTCTCGCTGCGCGACCCCGGAATGACGAAGGATTACTTCTTCTCGCCGATCTTGCCTTCGGTGCCGGCCTGCAGGCGCTTGATGTTCTCGCGGTGCATGTAGAACAACAGCAGCGTCAGCACGGCGAACAGCGAGGCGAGCGCGTTGTGGCCGAACCACCACAGGAACAGCGGCGTCACGAACGCGGCGACGAGCGCCGACAGCGACGAGTAGCGCGTGGTGGTGGCGGTGCCGATCCAGATCACGGCGAAGATCAGCGCCGCCGGCCAGAACAGGCCGAGCAGCACGCCGATATAGGTCGCGACGCCCTTGCCGCCGCGGAATCTGAGCCAGACCGGGAAGAGGTGGCCGAGGAATGCGCCGAGCGCCGCCAGCATCGCCGCGTTGGGGCCGTCGATCGAGCCCGCGATAATGACGGCGACCGTGCCCTTGAGCATGTCGCCGATCAGCGTCGCCGCGGCGAGACCCTTGTGGCCGGTGCGCAGCACGTTGGTGGCCCCGATATTGCCCGAGCCGATGGTGCGCAGATCCTGGGTGCCGGCGAGCCTGGTAAGGATCATGCCGAACGGGATCGAGCCCAGCAGATAGCCGATCAGGAAGGCGGCCAGCAGCAACGCGTCAGCAGACATCGCGGTGGCTCCTCGGACGGTCGGTTCGGTCCATTTTGGACAATCCCGTCAATGAAATATTAACCATCAATCCGCACCATGGCCTTGGAAATGAGGGACCTTATCATGGCTTCTGTTCGCAGGCGGCTGGAGCAGGTTTTCTTTGTCGTTTACGTCGCGGCCATCGTCGTCGGAACGACGATGGAGGCAATGTCGCAACTCGCGGCGCGCTGAGTTCCACCCCAGTTTTTTAGACGTGTTCGTACACCGTCCGTCCGCCGACGATCGTCCGGGTCACACGGCCCGAGAAGCGGGCGTCGTCGAACGGCGTATTCTTGCACAGCGATTTGAGGTCGTCGCGGTCGAGCACCCAAGGGGTGTCGGCGTCGATCACGATCACGTCGGCGGGGGACCCGGCACGCAGCGTGCCGCCGGGCAGGCCGAGCAGTTCCGCTGGCCGCGTCGACATCGCCCGGATCAGCGTCTTGAATTCCATCTCGCCATTGTGGATCAGCCGTAGCGCCGCCGGCAGCATGGTTTGCAGGCCGACCGCGCCGCTCGCCGCTTCCGCGAACGGCAGCCGCTTGACCTCGACGTCCTGCGGATTGTGATCGCTCATCACGACGTCGATCAGCCCGGAGGCGAGCGCCGCGACCAGCGCCTTGCGGTCTTCCTCGGTGCGCAACGGCGGCGCCAGCTTGAGGAAGGTGCGGTACGGGCCGATGTCGTTCTCGTTCAGCGTCACGTGGTTGATCGAGACCGAGGCCGAGACATTGTGGCCGCTCTCGCGGGCACGCTTGAGGATTTCCAGTGACTCGATCGAGGTCAGCGACGCCGCGTGATAGCGGCCGCCGGTCAGCCCCGCGAGCCGCATGTCGCGCTCGAGCATGATCGACTCGGCGGCAGTCGGAATTCCGGCAAGCCCGAGCCGCGTGGCGAATTCGCCCTCGTTCATCACGCCTTCGCCGACCAGATGCGGGTCTTCGGTGTGATGCACGATCAGCGCGTCGAAATCGCGAGCGTAGGTCAGCGCGCGCCGCATCACCTGGGCGTTGGTGACGCTGCGGTCGCCATCGGTGAAGGCGACGGCGCCGGCGGCCTTCAACAGGCCGATCTCGGTCATCTCCTGGCCCTGCATGCCCTTGGTCAGCGCCGCCATCGGGTAGATGTTGACGATCGCGGTGTCGCGGGCGCGGCGCAGCACGAAGTCGACGGTCGCCGAATTGTCGATGACCGGCGAGGTGTCGGGCTGGCAGATGATGGTGGTGATGCCGCCGGCGGCGGCGGCCTGGCTGGCGGACGCAAAGGTCTCGCGGTGGCTGGCACCGGGTTCACCGACGAAGGCGCGCATGTCGATCAGGCCGGGGGCCACAATCTTGCCGGCGCAATTGACGATGTCGGTGCCTTCGGGGACGCCGGCGGCGCCGATACCGCGCTTGGCGTCACGGATCACGCCTTCGGCGATCAGGACGTCGCCCGGACCGTCGAAGTCGCGGGACGGATCGATGACGCGGGCGTTGGCGAGCAGGATGGGGCGGCGGTCTGTCAGCATGGCGTCACGCGTTCGGCAGGTTGCGGGCGAGCGCTTCGAGCACTGCCATGCGCACCGCCACACCCATTTCGACTTGTTCTCGTATCAGCGATTGCGCGCCGTCGGCGACGAAGGTGTCGATCTCGACCCCGCGGTTCATCGGGCCCGGATGCATCACCAGCGCATCCGGCTTGGCGTATGCGAGCTTCTTTTGATCGAGACCGAAATAGTGGAAGTACTCCTGGCTCGACGGCACGAAGGAACCGTTCATGCGCTCGCGCTGCAGCCGCAGCATCATCACGATGTCGGCGCCGTTCAGCCCCTCGCGCATGTCGCGCGCGACCTCGACGCCCATCCGCTCGATGCCGCGCGGCAGCAGCGTGGAGGGCCCCACCACGCGGACGCGGGCGCCCATCGTGTTGAGCAGGAAGATGTTGGAACGCGCCACGCGCGAATGCAGCACGTCGCCGCAGATCGCGATCGTCAGCCCCTCGATCCGGCCCTTGTTGCGCCGGATCGTCAGCGCATCGAGCAGCGCCTGGGTCGGGTGCTCGTGGGCGCCGTCGCCGGCGTTGATCACGGAACCGTCGACCTTGCGCGCCAGCAGCTCGACCGCGCCGGAGGCGTGGTGGCGCACCACCAGGATATCGGGGTGCATCGCGTTCAGCGTTACCGCGGTGTCCATCAGGGTCTCGCCCTTGCGGGTCGACATCGATGACACCGACATGTTCATGACGTCGGCGCCCAGGCGTTTTCCGGCGATCTCGAACGAGGACTGGGTCCGGGTCGAAGCCTCGAAGAACAGATTGACCTGGGTGCGGCCGCGCAGACTGGCGCGTTTCTTGTCGACCTGGCGGTTGAGCTCGACATACTCCTCGGAGAGGTCGAGCAGGCCCGTGATGTCGTCAGCGGAAAGGCCCTCGATGCCCAGCAGATGCCGGTGACCGAGGACAAAAGTCGATTTCAGTGATGGGGTCATTAAAGCGAGAGCTATAGGCGCGGATGGCCGGTGGGGCAAGCGCGAAGAGGGCCCGGAGGAGTTTTCCCCGAGTAAGATGGAGCTGGGTTTCTCCGCGGTCATGCCCGGGCTAAAGCGCGAAGCGCGTCTTCGCGCTAGATGTGGCCGGCTATCCACGCCTTGCCTTTGCGGGCTTTTCCGGAACAAGACGTGGGCGACCGGGCCCGGGCGGAGCATAGGCGAGGCGGAGCCTTGAAAGGCCACGTAGGCAGGACAGCGGAGCAAGAACTCGTGAAAATTGCCGTGATCGCATTGCTGGCCGTCAAGTTGATCTCGGGGTCGATCTCGTCTGCCTTCGCGCAGGGCCTGCCCGGCGGCTTCGCGTTCCTGCGCGACATCGATCCGACCATCATCCAGGACATCCGCTACGCGACCTCCAACAATTTCATGGGGCGGCCGATCGCGGGCTATGGCGCGGCGGAATGCGTGGTGAAGCGGGAGGTGGGGCTGCGGCTCAAGGCGGTGCAGCAGGAACTGGCGCGGCAAAGCCTGTCGCTGAAAATGTTCGATTGCTACCGGCCGGCCCGCGCGGTTGCCGACATGGTGGCGTGGTCGCGGAACGGCAAGGAGACCGCCGCCGAGCGGCGCTACAATCCGGCGTTCTCGAAGGTGGACCTGTTCCGCCTCGGCTATATCGCCACCCATTCCGGTCATTCGACCGGTGCCGCGGTCGATCTCACGCTGGTCGATCTGACCGCGGACAATTCGCGCAAGTTCGACCCGGCCAGGGACTATGCCGACTGCACTGCGCCGGTTGCCGCGCGCGCCCCGGAGGGCAGCGTCGACATGGGCACCGGTTATGACTGCTCTGATGCGAAAGGCCACACCGCTTCCGGCTCGATCACGCCGACGCAGAAGCGGTGGCGGACGAGGCTGGTCGCCGCGATGGCCGGGCAGGGATTTGTGAACTATTCGAAGGAATGGTGGCACTTTTCGCTGCCGGGGGCGGGCGGACCGGCCTATGATTTCCCGATCGCGTCGCACCGCAATTGATTTCTGACAGGTTCGAGACATGCCCATGACGCAGGCTCCGTTCGCCACCCACGATGTCTTCAACCAGTCGCCGCCCTTTTGGGATGTCGACCTGTTCACGGCGGACGCGCCGCTCGTCGCGGCCGTCGCCGCCAATGGCGGGGCGGCGGCCACAGCAGAGCTGTCGGATTTCGGCAAGCACTGGGGATCGGCCGTCATGGCCGAGCGCGGCCGCATCGCCAACGAGAACACACCGAAACTGCGAACCTTCGATGCCAGGGGCAATCGCCGCGACGAGGTCGAGTTTCATCCGGCCTATCACGAGCTGATGGCGCACTCGGCCCATGCCGGCGTGCACAACTCGACCTGGACCGCCGACGGCAAGCCGGCCGGCGGGGCGGCCGAGGTGGTGCGCGCGGCAAGGTTCTATATCGCGTCCCAGATCGAGACCGGTCATCTCTGCCCGATCACGATGACGCGCGCCTCGGTCGCGGCGCTGGCCTCGCAGCCGGACATTCTGGCGAAGACGATGCCGGTCATCGCCACGCGCGCCTACGACCCGAGCTTTGCGCCATGGTGGACCAAGCGCGGCATGACGCTCGGCATGGGCATGACGGAGAAGCAGGGCGGCACCGATGTGCGCGCCAACATGACGCGCGCCGAGCGCGACGGCGACGCCTGGCGCATCACCGGGCACAAATGGTTCATGTCGGCGCCGATGTGCGACGCCTTCCTGGTGCTGGCGCAGGCCGAGCAGGGGCTGAGCTGCTTCTTCATGCCGCGCTTTGCGCCCGACGGCACGGTCAATGCGATCCACTTCCAGCGCCTGAAGGACAAGCTCGGCAACCGCTCCAACGCGTCGTCGGAGGTCGAATTCCACGGCGCCCATGCCGAGCTGATCGGGGAAGAGGGCAAGGGCATCCGCACTATCATCCAGATGGTGCAGCTGACGCGGCAGGATTGCGCGATCGCGTCCGCCGGGCTGATGCGCTCGGGGTTGGCGCACGCGCTCAATCACGCGCGGCATCGCAGCGTGTTCCAGAAGCATCTTGCCGACCAGCCGCTGATGCAGGCGGTGCTGTCGGACATGGCGCTGCATGTCGAGGCGTCGATCGCGCTGGTGATGCGGCTCTGCCGCGCCTTCGATCGCGCGCCTGCCGATACGGGCGAGGCCGCCTATATGCGGCTGCTGACGCCGGCGATCAAATACTGGACCTGCAAGAGCGCGCCGGGCTTCCTCTACGAGGCGATGGAGTGCCTCGGCGGCAATGGCTATGTCGAGGAGGGCATTCTGGCGCGGCACTACCGGGAGTCGCCGGTCAACGCGATCTGGGAAGGCTCCGGCAACGTGATGTGCCTCGACGTGCTCCGCGCGCTCGGCCGCGAGGCCGACGCTGCGCTCGCCGTGCTGCGTGGGCTCGCCGACGAGACCAGGGGCCTGCCGGGCGCCGCTGAGGCGGTGACGTCGATCGGGCAATCCTTCCGGCGGCCGGACAGCGAGCGCATCGCACGGCTTGCGGTCGAGAAGCTGGCGCTCTTGGCCGCAACCGCGGCGCTCAACCAGGTCTCGCCCAGGAACGCAGAATTATTCGCGGCGACCCGGCTTGCCGAACGCCACGCGGGCATGTACGGCGCGGTGGACCTCTCCGATGCCGATCAGCGCGCGCTGCTGGCGCGGGCGCTGCCATGACCACATTCACCACCGTCATGCCCGGCCTTGTGCCGGGCATCCATGTCTTTGCTTCGGCGGAGCAAGAAAAGACGTGGATGGCCGGGACAAGCCCGGCCATGACGAATTGATAGAGCCGAGGTTCGCTGATGGATTCTCTCACGCCGCACGACGCGACTGCCACTATCGAACCGCCGCCACGCCCGCCGCGGGCCTGGAAGTTCTGGGGCACCGCGCTGTGGGGCCTTGTGATCTTCGTGGCCATGTTTCTCGGCCAGGTTGCGGTCATCGTCTACCGCATCATCGCACAGGGCGGCGCGCTGTCGGCGGCCGGCATCACCCATGTGGTCGCCGACGGTTTGACGATCTCGCTCTCGGTCCTCGCCGGCCTGCCGATGGTGCTGCTGGCGCTGTGGTTCGCGATCCGCCGCACCGGGATCCCGTTTGCCGATTATCTCGGGTTGCGCGGAACGTCGTGGAAGAACGTGATCATCGGCGTCGTCGCGCTCGTCGTGCTGGTCGGCGCCTGGGACATGGTGTCCCGCGCCGCCGGCCGCGAGGTGACGCCGGGCTTCATGGGCGACGTGCTGAAATCGGCACAAGAGCACAGCGCGCTGTGGCTTCTGGTGATCGCCTTCGCCGTGGCCGCGCCGCTCTGGGAAGAACTGTTCGCGCGCGGCTGGCTCTATCGCGGCTGGTCGGAATCCAGGCTCGGCCCCTATGGCGCGATCCTGTTGTCGTCGATCGTCTGGACCTTCATGCACCTGCAGTACGACTGGTTCTTCCTCTGTGAGGTGCTGTCGATCGGGTTCCTGTTCGGCTATTTGCGCTTCCGCACCGGCTCGACCTGGCTGACCATTCTGCTGCACGGGCTGAACAATTTTGCGGCGACACTCCAGACATGGTGGCTGGCGAGCTGAGGCGGCCTGTAGGCCGCTGAATTATGTGAGAGAGGCTTTGACAAGCCTGGCTCAAGGCTCGACATGTGTCTAACGGTTCAGGCGCGAACGAGCCGGAAGCCGAGATTGAGTGGAGGCTTGCCGACAGCGCAACCGCCGGTCCGCGGGTCACGTATGAAGTCGGACATGTACGTCCGGTGGCGCCCCTCGACGACGCGGACGCCGCAATTGGCAATCGCAGTCTCCGCGCCAGTCGCACGAGATGCGTGGTGAACGTAGCAGGTGTCGGTCCACTCCCAAACGTTTCCGGCGAAATCGAATATGCCATTCTCGTTGGCCCCGAAGCCGCCAATCGCTCGCGGAGCAGCGTCAAATGGGGCGCCACGATCGATCTCGAACTCGTATAGTTGCAGCATGCGCCGGCCAGGATCGACCGCACCATCGGGAAATTCGTCGACGCTAAATCGGCTGCCGGCAGCGAAGGCCCACTCCTCGTCGGTGGGCAGGCGATAGGCCGCACCGAGTTGCCGCGATAGCCAGGCCGCATAGGCAGTGGCGTCCTGCCAATTGACCTTGACGACCGGCTGGTCGGACGAGTCGTGCGGTATGCGCAGGCAACCGCGATCACGCACGCAACGTTCGTAGTCGGCCACCGTCACTTGATGGATCATGATCGTGAGTGTTCGGTCCAACTGGGCGATGCGCAAGGGTGCGCTCAGCGGCCTGCCGTCACGGGTGAATTCACCGGCAAGTCGGTAAGAGAATGGACGGGGTTGCAACGCCACCACGGCCGGCGCTTCGATCACGGCGCCCAGCTGGCTGGCGAGTGGCGGCGCAAGCGTGGAGGCCAACACGATTGCAACCGCCGCGAAGTACCGTGGCTCGAAACTCAGCCGCGCGACATGGCAGGCGTCAAAAGCATCGCCCGACACTTGCCGGCGGCACACCGCTTCGTCAGTGGTCATATTGCGCCGTCGTCCTTGGCACGGCGCGCACCTGCGTGCCGATCGCTTCCGGCGGTTCCACCTGCGTCATCAGATCATCGTTCCATGGACCCTCGACCTTGAATTGGGCGGTGGCGCCGAGTTCGACGGCCTCGATCAGATTATGAGTGAGGTAGGCATAAATCCCGGGCTGTCGGAAAGTGTAGAGCGCCGCACCGGCCGATCCGCCGCGGATAAACCAGGTCTCCAGGTCGGTTTCCGGAGGATTGGAGAATTTGCCGGTTTCCCAAACATAGTCGCCATGGCCGCCGATCATGTGTGGACGGGAATCCCGATTGGCCTCGGAATGTACGATCAGCACCGTCTCGCCAACCCTGGCCGTCAGCGCGTTCTTGCCGGTGAGTGCTCCGACCCTGCCGTTGAACACGACGTGGGTAGGAACGAGTTTGCGCATGACCTCCATGGTGTCCGCGTATCCGTCGGCGGCCGACGCGTACGACTTGAACTTGCCCTTTTCGTCACGAGGAACGTAGAAGTCGTTCTCTCCGACATAGTAGACGCGGTCGTAGTGCAGCGGATTGCCGTTGCGATCGGTAAGGCCCTTGCGCGGCAGTACCATGACCACGCCGCTCATGCCTGACACGACGTGCCACGGGATCATGTCGCCACCGGGCGCGCAATGGTAGATGAAGACGCCAGTGCGCGTGGCCTTGAAGCGCAATACTGTCTGCTCGCCGGGATTGACGAGCGTCAGCGCGCCGCCGCCGAGCGCGCCGGTTGCCGCATGGAAGTCGACGTTGTGCGCGAAGGAATTCGTGCCGGGATTGATCAGCGTGACTTCGACATAGTCACCTTCGTGCACGACCATCATCGGACCGGGGACCGAGCCGTTGAAAGTCATTGCGTGTATGGAAGTCCCCTGGTCGTCAAGCGTCAGCCGCTTCTCCTCGACCGTGAGTGAGAACTCCACGATCTTCGGGCCCTTACTGGTCGACTGTTCGTGCGGATGCACGAAGGGCGGGGCCATCGGCGCAATCCGTTCGCGAGGCAGATCAAGTTCGTCCGCCATGGCGGCTGCACTAGAACAAAGCGTTGGGAGGAGGGCGCCGAGAAGCACGACTGATCGTCGGCTCATGGACCCGTTTTCAGTGAACGCCGATTTTTCGGTGATCATTTCGTCTGTCCTTGACACTCTGCGGCCGCGGCGAAGCCAATGGCTGGTTGAATCGCGTGGATGGGATAAACCGAAGAGAAATATGTTCAAGAACATACGGGATATGTTGAGCAACATCGCGTGATGGTCTGAGGAACTCTGTTTCGCGTCGAAACCCTGCTTGGTGATCGAGACGATATCGGGTTGAATTCACTGCAATCGCGCCAAATCAGCTTTGGTCATCCGATGTCTCGCGCGGATCAATGGACATGGGGATAGTTGGCAGCGCCGGAGCATGATCCGGAAATGGCTGTTTTTCCGAAAAGGTCGTGCTCGGTCAAAGACCTGAAGCGCGATCACTCAATTCAATCATCGCGCTTTGACGGCCGGTGTCGCGCCGGTCAGGCATTGCCTCGGACCTCATCAGACGTCGACCGCGGCCACTGCCCAAGGGAGAGTGCGATGCCCGTTGCTGCGTCGCGTAGTTCGTTCGCGAGCACGCGATCCTCGATCGAGCGCGCCAACACCATTCCGCCGACGCACAGCGTGGCGATGGCGTGAGCCCGATATCGAGCCATCTGGCCATCGCGCCCCAACGCTTGTTCGAAAACGTCGATCATCACCTTGAGCACCGTTTCGAATGCTTGTCGGACGCGTTCGTCCTTGCGCAGGAAATCGGTCGGAAACGCAATGAGGGGACAAGCCCCGTCAATGTCCTCAAAATGCTCGAGCGAAAGATAATCACGGATAAACTGCGCGGCGTTATCGACGGCACGCGGATGGACGCTGACTCCATCGCTGTCCAGCAATTGCTTTTCGTTCAGGATATCGATGACCGCTTCCGCGTACAGATCGCCCTTGCTCTTGAAATAGCTATAAAAGCTTCCGCGCGTGAGCCCGGCACCGCCCATCACGTCGTCGATCGACACCGCGTCAAAGCCGCGGCGATTGAAAAGCCTTCGAGCGCTCCGAACGATCTTCTCTTTGGTCAGATGACGATGATCAGCGGGATATGACATGAAGGGGTCCTTGAGCTGACTACATGCCGCACCTCAATCATATCCGAGCAACCTGTCAGGAAAACTGACTTTTCTGACAGAAATTAAACCGGGCCTGGAATCCTCGCGTGAATAACGTCCTTGTCATTTTTGTCGAAGCGCCGGAGGTCTTGCGTCGAAGCCGACATGCATCCACAGCGGCTTCGACATTGCTCCTTAAGGGCAACGCCGGCAATTTTGAGGACATGTGCCTAAGGTCCAATCGCGGCAATCACGACGGCATTGTGACGCGGCCAGGTTCGTTTGCAGCGCAATGATCTCGGCGAGCAGCGGTACGTCACCATCCATTGGAAGGTCGACGAAGGGGATGCCAGCGCCCCGTCCGAGTGCTATGATCCAGATCAATGAACGAGCGCGGGGCTGGACCGAAACCAGGCAGCGGCGGCTGCCGTCGTGCGAGCTTTTCTCATGGCTCCGTTGATCCGAACGCTGCTGGCCAGCGTCATCGCGCTGGCGTCTCTCGGCGCCATCACGCAGCAGGTCCGCGACGAGGGCGTTACCGACACTGAAATCCGCATCGGCAATCTCATGCCGTATAGCGGCGCGCTGGAGATTTTCGGCCAGATCGGCAAGGCGGAAGCCGCCTATTTCGAGATGATCAACGAACGCGGCGGAATCAATGGCCGCAAGATCCGCTTCATGTCCTACGACGATCTGTCGGATGCGTCCAACGCCATGGACCTCACGCGCATTCTGGTCGAGACCGACAATGTGCTCTTGATGTTCGGTTCGTTCGGCGCGCCGGAAAATCTCGCCGTGCGAAAGTATCTCAACGAACGGCAGGTCCCCCAGCTGTTTGTCGCCTCCGGCGATCAGGATCTCAGCGAACCGTCGCTCTATCCGTGGACCATGGGCTGGCAGCCCTCGTACCGCGAGGAGGGGCGGATCTACGCCAATTACATCCAGGCTTTCTATCCCGGAAAGAAAATCGTGGCGCTTTGGGAGAATGACCAGTTCGGCCGCGAATTGTTCAAGGGATTGGTGCAAGGGCTGGGTGACGTCGCCCACAACATCAGGGTCGACATCGCCTATGATGCCGACGATCAGCATCTGGACGGCCACATATCGATTCTGAAGCAATCGGGGGCTGAGGTCTTTGTGTTTGCCGGGGTGCCGGAAAATGCCTCGAAGGTGATCCGCGCTGCGGCCGAACACGGCTGGCGACCGGTGTTCATCGTGAACCAGATGGCGTCATCGATCGAGACGGTGCTCAAGCCGGCCGGCACGGAGAATGCGACCGGGGTCGTCACCGCCGCCTTCCTGAAGGATGCGAGCGATCCAGCCTGGAGGGATGAGCAGGGCGCCTGGCGCAGCTTCCTGGACAAATACACGAAGGCCGGCGGCAAGGATGACGCTGCCGCAGTCTATGGCTATGCCGCCGCCGAAACGATGGTGCAGGTGCTGAAGCAATGCGGCAACGATCTGTCGCGCGAAAACGTCATGAAGCAGGCCGCGGCGCTGAGGGACTATCAGGCGTCCGCCTTGCTCCCGGGCATCAAGATCAACACCACGCAGTTCCGGCCGGTCGAGCAATTGCGGTTGCTTCAGTTTGATGGCCGCAGCTGGCAGCCGATCGGCGACGTGCTCGATACCGCGTTCACCGGTTCCAGCGGGAAATAGCGACGATCAGCGTTGCGAGCCGGGCCCGCGCAAGCGCAGGCCGCATGCTACGGTCCCACCGCGGCGATCAGGATCGGCATCGTGATCGCGGCCAAAATCGTCTGCAGCGTGATGATCTGGGCGAGCAGGGGGGCATCGCCGCCCATCTGGCGCGCCAGCACATAGGCCGACGGCGACGTCGGCACCGCGGCGCAGGCCGCGACGATGGCGAGATTGGCGCCGGTGACGCCGAACCACACCGCGAGCGCGACGGTCAGGACGGGCATTGCGACCAGCTTCAGGACCAACGCGACGCTGGCGGCGAGGCTGGGACGGAAGATGCCTTCCAGATGCAGTCCGGCGCCGGTCACCAGCAGGCCGATCGCCAGCGACGAGCCGCCGAGCGCGTCGGCGACGTCGTGCCAGATCTTCGGCAGCGGGACATGCATGACGTTGATGGCGAGCCCGATAACGCAGGCCCAGATCAGCGGGTTCTTCACGACCGTCATCACGATGGCGCCCGCGGACCGCTTTCCGGATGAGGCATATTTTGCCAGCACGGCGACGCTGAAGACGTTGACCAGCGGAATGATCGCGACCATCGCGACCGAGGCCAGCGCAAGTCCGACCTTGCCATAGAGATTGCCCGACACCGACAGCGCGACGTAGGTCTGCCAGCGGGTGGCGCCCTGGAAGATCGAGGAGAATGCGGGTCCGTCGACCCCGGCGCGGGCGAGCGGGCCGCGCAGCGCAAGGCACAACAGGCACATCACGAGCGCCGCGAGCAGTAGCGCGCCGCCGACGCCCGCGACCGGCACCTTGGTCAGATCGGCCTTGACCAGCGTCTGCACCAAGAGCACCGGGAACAGCACGTAGTAAGTGAGCTGCTCCAGCCCATGCCATTGGGTGTCCAGCCGCATCAGCGTGCGTCTCAGGATGAAGCCGAGCACGATCAGCAAAAACACCGGCAGCAGCGCCGCGATCACCACGGCCATCGTCAGCGGTCCCCGCGCAGCTTCGCGAGCCGGTCGAGGGCGCCCTGCAGGATGAAGATCGCGGCGTGCTCGTCGATCACCTCGGCGCGGCGGGCGCGGCTGACGTCCATGCCGATCAACTCGCGCTCGACCGCTGCGGTCGACAGCCGCTCGTCCCACAGCCCGATCGCAAGCGCGGTAAGGTTGGCGAAGTTGCGGGCGAAGGCCCGGGTCGATTGCGCGCGCGGGCCTTCGCTGCCGTCCATGTTGATCGGCAGGCCCAGCACGAAGCCTGCGGCATTACGCTCGGCCGCGATCGCGAGCAGCCGCGCCGCGTCGGCCTTGAACTGCTTGCGGTGGATGGTCTCGACGCCGGTCGCGAGCCGCCGGTCCGGATCGGAGACGGCAACGCCGATGGTCTTGGTGCCGAGGTCGAGGCCGACCAGCGCGCCGCGCTCATGCCAGTGCGGCGCGGCTTCGATCAGGGGAAGGATGGGGGCGGGCATGGCCTTGCGCTTAGCACGCGGCCGCGCACCGAGGCAAAGCCCGGCGGCGGGCTGGCGTCCATGCGAAAACGCCGATCAGGCAGCCACCCGATCGTCGCCGCCAAGGCATGCGGCAAGTCCCTGCAACGCGCTGTACTGGTGCGCAGTGCGGCGCTGGATGAACAGCGTCTCGACATGCGCGTGCCGTGGATTGAGCTTGTGGATATGGATGTCGCGCTGGACGTGATCGCGTTCGACCACCGCGCGCGGCAGAAGCGTCACGCCCATGTCGGCGGCGACGCAGCCGACCATGCCGTCGAGCGTGCCGAGCTCGAAGCGGGCGGCGGACGGCCAGCCGAACTCGGCGAACACCTGTTCGAGGCGTTGCCGGTAGGTGCAGCCGGTGCGGAACACCAGCGCAGTGGGACCCGACTCCGGCGTGCCGGCTCGCAAGGCCGCAAGCGATTTCCAGCGCGGCGCGGTGACGAGCACCAGTTCCTCTGTGAAGGCTGATGTTGCACTCAGTTCGGCGTGCTCGATCGGACCCGCGACAAAGGCGCCATCGAGCGAGCCGTCGAGCACGGCCGCCACGAGATCGGCGGTCGGCGCGGTGCGCAAGGTCAGGCGCACCGCTGGATAGCGGCGATGAAACTCGGCAAGCAGCGTCGGCAGCCGCACCGCGGCGGTGGTCTCCATCGAGCCGATCGATAGCGGGCCTTTCGGCTCGCCATCGTCGCGCGCGGCGAGCACCGCTTCGCGCGACAGCGCCGCCATGCGCTGCGCATACGGCAACAGGCGGCGGCCGGCGCCGGTCAGCGACATGCCGCGGCTGTGACGCTCGAACAGCGCGGTGCCGATCTCGGCCTCCAGCGCCTTGATGCGCTGGGTGACGTTGGACTGCACGGTGTTCAGCTCGTCGGCAGCCCGGGTGATGCCGCCGAGCCGGGCGACCGTGGAAAAGGTGAGCAGGTCGGTCAATTCCATCTGGGATCACCGTTTCATTTTAGAGATGGTAGCGTTCTCTAGTATTCATTTTCCGAGAATGTTAGGCCCGCTTAGGCTGCGAGTCCAGAACAGCAAGCAGATCAGGGAGCAACGCATGCCGATCGGCACCGAATTGACGGCACGTCTGGGCATCACGCATCCGATCCTGGCGGCGCCGATGGCGATGATCACGGCAAGCCGGCTCGTGATGGCGGTGAGCGACGCGGGCGGCTTCGGCATTCTGGGTGGCGGCTATGGAGATAAAGCCTGGCTTGAGGCGGAGACGGCGGTGCTCAGGCGATATCACCGCCCGTTCGGGATCGGCTTCATCACCTGGAGCCTTGCCAGGCAGCCGGAGCTGATCGAGATCGCATTGGAGGCGCGGCCGCGCGCGGTGATGCTGTCATTCGGTGATCCCGCACCGTTCGCGCCCAGGATCAAGGCCGCAGGTGCGCTTCTGATCTGCCAGGTGCAAAGCGAGGAGATGGCGCAACAAGCGCTCGATTGCGGCGCCGACATCCTGATCGCGCAGGGCACGGAGGCGGGCGGTCACGGCGCCTCGCGCACCACGCTCGATATCGTCCCTGCGATCATCGATTTCGCGGCAGGGCGCGTCCCCGTCGTCGCGGCCGGTGGCATCGCGGACGGGCGTGGCCTCGCGGCGATGATGATGCTCGGCGCATCCGGCGTGCTGATGGGAACGCGCTTCTATGCCAGCGTCGAGGCCGATGCGCCCGAGAAGGCGAAGCAGCTGATCTGCGCGGCGAAGAGCGGCGAGACGGTGCGTGGCGTTGTGATGGACTGGTCGCGCAAATTGCAGTGGCCGGCGCCATTCACCGCGCGTTCGCTTGCCAACGATCATCTGCGACGCTGGTCTGGCCACGAGATCGAACTGATGCAGCGCGCGGACGAGATCGCGGTGGAATACGCCGCCGCGAGGGCCGCGGGCAATTTCGACATTGCCGCGGTGTTCGCCGGCGAGTCCGTCGGGCTGATCCATGATATCGTTCCTGCGGCCGAGATCGTCGGCCGTATCGTCGCCGAGGCCGAGCAGTCGTTGCAGGGCCGGCGCAACTTTTTCCCTTCTCCCCTTGTGGGAGAAGGCGGTGCGGACAAAGTCCGCGCCGGATGAGGGGTCGGTGTCCGCGGAGACAAACCCCTCACCCGACTTCGATGCTTCCGCATCGAAGTCACCCTCTCCCACAAGGGGAGAGGGTCTTCTGAGCAAGCCAGGAAAGAGACACACCATGTGGCCGGACCGTCGATTGATCGATCGTTTCAAGACCGAATTCCCGATCGTGCTGGCGCCGATGGCCGGCGTGATGGATGCGGAGCTCGTGATCGCGGTGGCGCAGGGCGGCGGGCTCGGCTCGCTGCCATGTGCGATGCTCTCGGCCGAGAAGGCGCGTGAGCAGGTCAACATCATCCGCCAGCGCGTCTGTGCGCCGGTCAACCTCAACTTCTTCTGCCACAAGGCGGTCGACGCCGATCCGGCACGCGAGGCGGCATGGCGGCAGCGGCTGGGGCCTTACTATCGCGAACATGGCCTCGATCCGGATGCGCCGATCAACGCCGCGAACCGCGCGCCGTTCGACGCGGCATTCTGCGCAGTGGTCGAGGAGCTGAAGCCCGAGGTCGTCAGCTTCCATTTCGGCCTGCCGGAGCCAAAGCTGTTGCAGCGGGTGAAGGCAGCGGGCGCAATCGTGATGTCGTCGGCGACGACAGTGAAGGAGGCGATCTGGCTCGAGGAGAACGGTGCCGACGTCGTCATCGCACAAGGCGCCGACGCCGGCGGCCATCGCGCCATGTTCCTGACCAATGATATCGCCGAGCAGCCCGGCACGTTCTCGCTGCTGCCGCAGGTGGTGGATGCGGTGAAGGTGCCGGTCGTCGCGGCCGGCGGCATCGCCGACGGACGCGGGATCGCCGCGGCCTTTGCGCTCGGAGCATCGGGCGTGCAGATCGGCACCGCGTTCCTGCGCTGTCCGGAATCCAAGGTGTCCGCGCAGGGCCGCGTCGCGCTGGCACAGGCCAGCGATGAATCGACTGTGATCACTAATGTGATGACCGGCCGTCCGGCGCGGGGTGTCGCCAACCGCGTGATGCGCGAGGTCGGCCCGATCTCACCAGACGCGCCGGCGTTCCCGCATGCGGCGACCGCCCTCGGGCCGCTGAAGGCGGCTGCCGAAAAACTCGGCAAGGTCGATTTCACCAATCTCTGGGCCGGGCAGGCGGTGCGGATGGGCAAGGAAATGCCTGCCGCCGAGCTGACCCGCGTACTGGCGGGCGGTGCACTGGCACGGATGGGAGCTCTGTCTCAGGCCTGACGCGCCGGCTCGCTCCGGTTGATCACCAGATGCTCGGTCGCGAGCCTGCGATAATGCGCGGCCATTTCCTTGTAATGTTGCCGGGAGATCGGATCCGCGGCGCTCTCGGCGCGGCGCTCGAACATCTCGGCCTTTTCCTGCAGAGCTTTCGCCCGGGACTTGGCCATCGTTCGCCTCGCTCAGACCAGACAGGCCACGTAGAGGATCGCGATCCCCAGCACCGTGCCGATCGACCACAGGGCGGGATCCCAGCCCTCCGACCGGGGGCGGCTTTCCAGCGTTTGCATGACGCACTCCGAACTTTTTCTATTTGGAGGGAGTAGGCGCCCTGAATGTTTCGGCACCACTTCGTGGCAGCCGCAAAGTGGTTTCGTCGCAGGCTTTTGCGTCCCGAATGCGCGCCGGAATGTCTCGCCCGGGGCGCCCGGCGGGGTGCCGAAGCCCCGGGCTGAGGGATTCGCGCGGTTGCGGCGCAAAACCGGCCTCTGCTATACGGCGGGCTGACCTTTGAGCCCCGAGGCCCTATATAATGTCCGTAGACGCCACAACCGTCCGCCGCATCGCGCATCTGGCGCGGATCGCGGTCAGCGACGCCGAAGTTCCCCATCTCCAGGGCGAGCTGAACGCGATGCTGGCCTTTGTCGAGCAGTTGTCGGAGGTGAACATCGACGGCGTCGAGCCGATGACCTCGGTGACGCCAATGGAGATGAAGAAGCGCGCCGACGTGGTCAACGACGGCGAGATCGCCGACGACATCGTCCGCAATGCGCCTGATGCGATGAACCACTTCTTCCTGGTGCCGAAGGTGGTCGAGTAACGTCCTGATTGGAAAGTCCGATGTGTCTGCTCTGCGACGATGAGAAGGCCTACAAGGCCTACATGGACTTCCTCGATGCGATGGAGCGCAAGGGGAAGGTCGCCGACCCCAATGCGGCGATGGACGCCGTGCTCGACCATCTCGAGGCGCTCGATGCCGCCCGTGCCAAGGAAAATGCCCAGAGAAATATGAGCCCCCGGCAAGACGACCCCGCCAACGACAAGACCCTGTCTCCGTTCTTCTGCAGCCCGATCAATAAATGACCGATTTGACATCGCTGACGATCGCCGAGGCCCGCGAGGGCCTGGCGAGCAAGTCTTTCACCGCCGTTGAGCTGACCGATGCGCATCTCGCTGCCATCGAAGCCGCGCGCGTGCTCAATGCCTATGTGCTCGAGACGCCGGACCGGGCGCGCGAAATGGCCAGGGCCGCCGACGAGAAAATTGCAAAGGGCGAGGGCGGACCGCTGGCGGGCATCCCGCTCGGCATCAAGGACCTGTTCGCGACCCGCGATATCAGGACCACGGCGTGCTCGAAGATCCTCGGCAACTTCATTCCGCCCTACGAATCCACAGTGACCTCGCAGCTCTGGCGCGACGGCGCGGTGCTGCTCGGCAAGCTCAACAACGACGAGTTCGCGATGGGCTCGTCGAACGAGACCTCGTGCTTCGGCCCGGTCACCAACCCCTGGCGGCGCGAGGGCTCCAACACCACGCTGGTGCCCGGCGGCTCGTCCGGCGGCTCGGCTTCGGCCGTGGCGGCGCTGCTGTGCATGGGCGCAACCGCGACCGACACCGGCGGCTCGATCCGCCAGCCCGCCGCGTTCACCGCGACCGTCGGCATCAAGCCGACCTACGGCCGCTGCTCGCGCTGGGGCATCGTCGCCTTCGCATCCTCGCTCGACCAGGCCGGCCCGATCGCGCGCACGACGCGTGACGCCGCGATCCTGATGCGCTCGATGGCCGGTCACGATCCCAAGGACACCACGTCGGTCGACATCGCGGTACCGGACTATGAGGCCGCGATCGGCAAGTCCGTGAAGGGCATGAAGATCGGCATCCCTAGGGAGTATCGGCTCGACGGCATGCCGGCCGAGATCGAAAAACTCTGGAGCGAGGGCGCGCAGTGGCTGAAGGCCGCCGGCGCCGAACTCGTCGAGGTGTCGCTGCCGCACACCAAATACGCGCTGCCGGCCTATTACATCGTGGCGCCGGCGGAGGCCTCGTCGAACCTCGCGCGCTATGACGGCGTCCGCTATGGGCTGCGCGAGCCGGCCAAGAACATCATCGAGATGTACGAGAACTCTCGTGCCGACGGCTTTGGCGACGAGGTGCGCCGCCGCGTGCTGATCGGCACCTATGTGCTCTCGGCGGGCTACTACGATGCCTATTATCTGCGTGCGCAGAAGGTGCGGACGCTGATCAAGAAGGATTTTGAGGACTGCTTCGCCAAGGGCGTCAATGCGATCCTGACGCCGGCGACGCCGTCGGCGGCGTTCGGCATCGGCGAGAAGGGCGGCGCCGATCCGGTCGAGATGTATCTCAACGACATCTTCACGGTGACCGTGAACATGGCGGGCCTGCCGGGCATCGCGGTGCCCGCGGGCAAGGACACGCAGGGCTTGCCGCTCGGCCTGCAACTGATTGGCCGTCCGTTCGACGAGGAGACGCTGTTCTCGCTCGGCGAGGTGATCGAGCAGGCGGCCGGCCGGTTCGCGGCGCCCAAATGGTGGTGAACGATGGCGGATTTCCGCGCCAGTCTCGCTGACGCTGCGCCTGATGCGGCGCTGTCGCCGCCGCTTGCCGCGTTGTGGTGGGCGAGGAAGGGCGATTGGGATCAGGCGCACCGCATCGTGCAGGACGAGAGCGACGCCAATTCGGCCTGGGTGCATGCCTATCTGCATCGCGTCGAGGGCGATCTCGGCAATGCAGGCTACTGGTATCGCCGGGCCGGCCAGCCGGTCGCAAAGGACACAGTTGAGGCCGAGTGGGAGCGGATCGTCTCCGCACTTTTGGTCTGAAGGACCGGTGCCAAGTGCGGTGTCTTGGCGCCGCGAGCATTAACCCTGTTTCGGCCGCCATGCCGCCGCCCAGATTGGCCGTGATAGGCTGGTGGAACGGGCGGGGCTAGCGGCAAAGAGAGTATTCGTGCGTGGGTCGGGCATAGGGGGATGGCTGTCAGCGTTGCTGGTGGCTGCGGTGGCGGTGGGCCTTGCCGGCTGTGCAACCGTCTACAATCTCCCGGGCAACGTACCGCTCGGCGCCGCGGCTGCCGACACCAGCGGTGTCAGCGATATTCCAAGCTATGAAGACGATCTGCTGCTCGCGCTGTCGTTCTCCGGCGGCGGCACGCGCGCCGCGGCGTTTTCGTTCGGCGTGCTCGAAGAACTCGACCGGGTGCGCTCCAGCGCTGCCGGCACCAAGACGCTGCTCGACCGCGTCGACTTCGTCTCCGGCGTCTCCGGCGGATCGGTCACCGCGGCCTATTTCGGATTGAAGCGGCGCGCGGCGCTCGACGATTTCCGCGAGCGCTTCCTGCTGCGCAACGCCGAGGAGGGGCTGAAGACCAGGATCTCGCTCGGCAATATCGGGCGCGCGCTGGGCGGCGGCGTCAACGACAGCCAGTTCACCGACTGGCTCGATCAAAACCTGTTCGACGGCGCGCGGTTCGAGGCATTGCCGGACGACCGCCGGCCGCGGGTCTGGATCAACGCGTCAGATATCTACAACCGCACGCCGTTCGTGTTCGGCAAGACGTCGTTCGATGCGCTGTGCAGCGACATCCGCTCCTATCGTGTCGCCGAAGCTGTGGCGGCATCCGCCGCGGTGCCGCTGGCATTCGCCCCGATCGTGCTGCAAACCTATCCCGGCGGCTGCGCCGCGCCGCTGCCGCCCTGGCTGGATCGGGTGCGCAACGATCCGAATGCGCAGCCGCTGCTGCGCTCCTATGCCGAGGCCCAGGCGCGCTACCGCGACGGCTCGATGCGCTACGTCAAGCTGCTCGATGGCGGCCTCGTCGACAATTACGGCCTGTCGGGGCTGAGTATCGGCCTGCTCGCCGCGCAACGGCCCTATGAGCCGCTGAGCGAACGGCAGGCGGCCAAGCTCAGGCGTATCCTGTTCCTGGTGGTCGATGCCGGCCGCGGCATCTCCGGCGACTTCGTGCAGACGCTCGAAGGGCCGAGTGGTGTCGAGCTGGTGTCGGCGGCTGCCGACACCGCGATCGATGCCAGCGTGCGCTCCAGCTACGCCGCCTTCACGTCGCTCGCCAACGACTGGTCCGGCAAGCTGAAGCGCTGGCGCTGCGGCCTGTCGGCGGCGGATCGCTCCAGGCTCGGCGTCGGCGCCGGCTGGAAATGCGGTGACGTCGCGATCTATGTCGAGCGGCTCGGCTTCGACCGGCTCGGACCGGAGCGTGCCGGCATCTTGAACGCCATCCCGACGCGGCTTTCGCTGCCGCCCGAGCAGGTCGACCAGCTGATCACGGGCGGCGCGGACGCGCTGCGCTCGAGCAAGGCCTATCAGCAGTTCCGCCGCGGCCTCTGATCCGTGCCGGATGCGCCGGTGCGGGCCGCAAGGCGGCTTGACTGACGCGATCGGTTGCGCGAAGCCCAATCCATCCCAGATATCACTTGTCCGGAAACCGAGATCCATGACCGCATCTGCCGCCCCTCACAAACTGATCAAGAGCGCCACCGGCGATTGGGAGGTCGTGATCGGCATGGAGGTCCATGCCCAGGTCACCTCGAACGCGAAGCTGTTCTCCGGCGCGTCCACCGAGTTCGGTGGCGAACCCAATTCCCATGTCTCGCTGGTCGATGCCGCGATGCCGGGCATGCTGCCCGTGATCAACGAGGAGTGCATCCGCCAGGCGGTGCGCACCGGTCTCGGGCTGAATGCGCAGGTCAACCTGCGCTCGGTGTTCGACCGCAAGAACTATTTCTATCCGGACTCTCCGCAGGGCTACCAGATCAGCCAGTACAAGTCGCCGATCGTCGGCGAGGGCGAGGTGGTGCTCGAGCTCGATGGCGGCCGCAGCGTCACGATCGGGATCGAGCGGCTGCATCTGGAGCAGGACGCTGGCAAGTTGCTGCACGATCAGTCGCCGACGATGTCCTTTGTCGACCTCAATCGCTGCGGCGTCGCGCTGATGGAGATCGTCTCCAAGCCCGATATCCGCGATGCCGAGCAGGCCAAGGCCTATGTGACCAAGCTGCGCTCGATCCTGCGCTACCTCGGCACCTGCGACGGCGACATGGAGAAGGGCAGCCTGCGCGCCGACGTCAACGTCTCGGTGCGCCGTTACGGCGAGACCGCGTACGGCACCCGCTGCGAAATCAAGAACATGAACTCGATCAACTTCATCGGCCAGGCGATCGAATACGAGGCGCGGCGTCAGATCGAGATCATCGAGGACGGCGGCTCGATCGACCAGGAAACCCGGCTGTTCGACCCCAACAAGGGCGAGACGCGCTCGATGCGCTCCAAGGAAGAGGCGCACGACTACCGTTACTTCCCCGATCCCGATCTGCTGCCGCTCGAATTCAGCCAGGCCTTCGTCGACGAACTCAAGGCGCAGCTGCCGGAACTGCCGGACGAGAAGAAGTCCCGTTTTATTACGGGCTTCGGCCTGTCGTCCTATGATGCGAGCGTGCTGGTCGCCGAGCGCGAGAGCGCGGAGTTCTACGAGACCGTGCTCGCGCGTCTCGCCGACAAGGCGCGCGACGGCAAGCTTGCCGCCAACTGGGTGATCAACGAGCTGTTCGGCCGTCTCAACAAGGAAGGCGTGGCGATCGCAGCCTCGCCGGTGTCGGCGGAGCAACTCGCCGCGATCGTCGACCTGATCGGCGAGGGAGCGATTTCCGGCAAGATCGCCAAGGACTTGTTTGAGATCGTCTGGCAGGAGGGCGGCGATCCGCGCGCGCTCGTCGAGGCGCGCGGCATGAAGCAGGTCACCGACCTCGGCGCGATCGAGAAGGTGGTCGACGACATCATCGCGGCCAATCCCGACAAGGTCGAGCAGGCGAAGGCGAAGCCCGCGGCCCTTCAATGGTTCGTCGGTCAGGTGATGAAGTCGTCGGGCGGCAAGGCGAACCCGAAGGCGGTGAACGAGCTCTTGAAGTCCAAGCTCGGCGTCTGAACGAACAGGACAATGATGTTGTCCTTGGCGCATGATCCAGTCGGATCATGCTCTCGCGACATCACCATCGGCGTCGTCGCGCGCGCGTGAACGCGGCGTGATCCTGCCTCACACCCTCCCGCGACGGTCGCACTGACGCCTTCCGCGCCGAATCGCCGAAGCTGCGATTCGTTCGCGAATTCGGTCCGGGCGACCTCAAACGAGGCAAAAGTCGTCTTACCCACGAAAATTTTTTCGTTGCCAAAAATTACGACTCGGCGTCCGCGACGCGGCGCTTTTCGTCGCGGCTTGCGACTCAACGCAATGACGATCGCGCGTCGATTGCTCGAATGCGAATTCAAGAAGTGCCTGCAATACGGGCGTTTCCTGCAACGTTGACAAATGCCGATGTCGGCCGTTGCTGCATTTCTTGCATCGTCGCGTGAACGCAATGCCGATTTGATCGGTGACGCGCGCTGTGCGCACTGCCACCGCTGCGTCAACACTTCCTTAAGCGGGACACTGTTTTTTTCGGTCTGTTGGTGTATTCGGGAAGTAGTGCATATCGATTCCCGAGTGCACGCAGCGAGAGCCATCTCACATACTGGAGGGCAACATGGCTAAGAAGGCAAAGAAGGCGAAGAAGGCGAAGAAGGCGAAGAGCGCAGTGAAGAAGACTGCGAAGAAGACCCGCAAGGTCGCCAAGAAGAAGTAAGCCTCTCGCCTTGAGAGGATTGCCGGCGGCTTGATGCCGGCACGTCGCGAGAGCCAGCGGACGGACTGCTGAGAGGCACATCCCACCCCCAAGGCTCTGGCTGACGAAAGAGGGTGTCGGCGAGACATCAGGTCAAACGGCTGGATCGAATTTCGGAGAGGGCAACCTTCCCAAAAGCGGTCCGGCAGAAGAAACAGAGATTTCTTCGTTCGGTGCGGGGCCGGCTCGGTTCCGCAATTTCACCGGCGAGAATGCCGAGCTGAAATCTGGTCCTGACGTGTTCGCCGACCCCCTCGTTCCGGCGGCCCGCGCAGTCCGCGCCCGGCAGCCACTTTCCACATCCCATTGTCTGGATCGACGTCGGGCCTGATGGCCTCGCGTTCTTTGTGCGCGCGCCCGTACCGCGGCTTCGTACACCGTCCGCCGGACGTGCCGGCCCGCCGTCAACTCATCGATTGATCACCTGCGTCGGCGGCCGGGACCGGCCGGCGCCCGCGGCCATTGTCCGCAATGGTTATCGATGTCCGAAGCACCAGGGTAAACCGGCATTCACGAATGCACGGAAATGCCTGCGGCACAGGCACTTCTGCGATTCCGGGGAATGCGCCCGGCGGGCCCGATTTACATCCCGTTCATCGCGATACTTAAACCGCTCTTCAAATTTGATGGGCCATGATCATCCCAACAAGCCGGCAAACGGCGAGCGCATGATCCCAGGATCGGCGCGGCGCATGATCCCAGGATCAGCGCGGGGATAACAAGGCGTTTCAACAGTGGACGGGGGCCGCGCTCGGGGGAGGGCGGCCAACAACAAAAAGGGGAATGACGACAATGTTTCAGGGGGTCATCGATCAGGAAAGCGCTGTCCCGGTTGCTGCGACTGCAATCCAGGATGTGCTGTTCGAGCGTGGCATGTATTGGGCGAGCGGCCGCTCCGGCGTGGTCAACCTCGTCGCGGCGCACAAATGGTTCAACCTGGCGGCGCTCAAGGGACGTACCGACGCAATCGCGCACCGCCGCGAAGTCGCCGAGCAGATGTCCGACGTCGAGATCGCTGCCGCCCAGCGCGAAGCGCGCGCCTGGATGACGACGCACTAAGCATTCGTTTTGACGCGTTTTGTTCACGCGAACCGGTAGTCCCCTTCGCTCGAAAACGCACAGCTCGAGCTGGGAGCCTCGGCTCCCTCGCTCCATCTAGAACCAGTATCGCGCGGCGTAGATCACGGTCATCAGCGCTCCGGCGGCGATGACGAACTGCCGGACGATGTGAGCCGGCAGGATCCGGATCAGGTGGCCTCCGGTATAGCCGCCGATCATGGCGCCGAGCAGCATCACAGAGGTCTCCGGCCACCGTACCGCTCCTTGCGCGATGAAGATCAATGTGGCGGCGAGCGACACGCAGGTCGCCAGCAGGTTCTTCAATGCCTTGATCGCCCTGATGTCGTTGGGTTCCGTGATCGACAGCACCGCGGTCAGGATGACGCCGAGCCCGGCACCGAAGAACCCTCCATACACGCACGCCAGTCCGAGCACCGCACTGCTTGCGCCGGTCGAGGGCAGAGCTGCGGCTTTCTGATGTCCGGTAGTCAACGCCTGGATCTGTGGCGCGAAGGCAAACAGCAGCGTTGCGAATGCAATCAGGGCCGGCACCGGCAGCACGAACAGCCGCTCGGGAAGCAACAAGAGGACGCCGGCACCGGCTGCGCCGCCAACGGTCGAGACGGCGACGAAGCTGATCGTGCGCCGCGTCGGCGACGGCAGCTTGCCGCGATCGGCAAGGGCTGCGATCAAATGCCCCGGCGAGATCGCTACCGCATTCGACGCATTGGCGATGACCGCCGGCAGGCCTGCGGCGAGCATCGCTGGAAACGTGATGAGCGTCGCGCCACCCGCCAATGCGTTGATGACGCCTCCCGCGCCACCGGCCGCGAGCAGCAGAACATTTGTCTGGGTATCCATCCTTCACCCCTTTGCAGGGTGAGCAGGGTAGTGGCCGGAGCAGTGGCCGGTCTGGAACGTCTGTGACGCTGCTTCAATCGCGCCAGTAGACGCCCGGTGTCGTGCCGAAGGTGCGGCGGAACAGGCGGGTGAGGTGGCTTTGGTCGGAAAAGCCGGCATCCGCCGCAACGGCTGCGATCGGCTCGCCGGCGCGCAGCAGCCGCCGGGCAAGATTGAGCCGGGCGAGCAGGCGGAAGGCGTGCGGCGCGACGCCGAGCTCGCGCCTCACCATGCGGCTGAATCCTTCGCGGCTTCGCCCGAAGCTCGCGGCAATCTCACCAATCGGCTCGGGGCTCTCCGTCAAGGCAGTGCTGAGCTTGGCTCTGCCGGTGTGCCCGGCTGAGCGGGACGGCACGCGCGACAGCGTGTCGTCGGCGATCTCGCTGATGTGCGCGGGCGATATCTCGTCGATGCTCCGCCAGCGGTTTTCGACACTGATGATCCGGAGCGACGAGCAGGCGCGGTTCGCCGGAACATAGGCATTCAGGCAAACCGTCTCCGCGCCCGGTGTCGCCATCGGTGCATGCAGCATTCCCGCCGGGATGAGCGCGGCATGGCCCGCAGGCACGGTGACGGTCGCGCCGTCGATGCGAAAGGCGCGCGACCCCGACAGCACCAGCACGATCTGGCTCTCGTCATGGAAGTGCGGTCGGAGGCCGAGCGAGCCGGCACCGCGCCACGACGCCAGCTCGACGATGTCGTCACTGTCGGCGCGCCGGTAGGTCCAGGCTTTGGTCATGGCGAACCGGGGGATCACAGAGGCTCGAACCGAGGGGTGGGTGATCCCTGAGCGTAGCACGGGGGTCACCGACCGTCATGGGACGTCACCGCCGCGCGACTGAAGCCATCGGCGAGGCCGTTCGTATCGTCGCGACAGCGATGAGGGCGGCCACGAGGTTGGCGGCTGCGCTGATCGCCACCGGGATGAAGTAGCTGTGGCTGACGTCGAACGCGAAGCCGGCAGCGCTCGGACCCAGCAGTGTGCCGAAGGCGACGCTGGTGTAGAGGATGCCGATGATGCCGCCGACATTGCGGCCGCCGAAATGGTCGGTGACCACGGCTGGCAGGATCGCCACCCAGCCGCCATAGAACACGCCGAACAGCAGCGCGAAGACCGTGAGCGACCAGAAGGTGTCGGCGATGGCCCAGATCGCCAGCGAGACGGCCATGCCGAGATACATCGCAACCAGGAACGCATCGCGGCCGACCCGGTCGGCGATGCCGCCGAGGAAGAAGCGGCCGGCGGTGCTGCCGACACCGATCATCCCGAGCAGCAGCACGGCGAGCGTCGGCGCCACCTGATGGTCGACGGCAAACGGCACCAGGTGCACGAAGGGCACGAACACCCCGAACGCGCTGATCAGGCAGGCCGCATAGAGCCCGGCGAACCGGCCAGTTCGCACCGCACCGCGGATCGAGACGCCCTGGCGGAGCGGCGCGCCCGAAACCGCTTCAAGCGGATCGCCATCCGGTCCGGTGCCATAGCGGCGCGGATCGTCGGCGATCAGGAGCGATGCGCCGATCCCGGCGACGGCGGCGACGACGCCCAGCACGACATAGGCATCGCGCCAGCCGAGGCTCGTGATCAGCCAGGTTGCGAGCGGCGGCATCACCAGTGTCCCGACTCCGATCCCGCTGACGGCGAGGCCCGACGCAAACCCGCGCCGCCTGACGAACCAGCGCTGCACGGCGCCCAAGGTCGGAACGTAGGCGCAACCGACGCCCGCGCCGATGCCGATGCTGTAGGCGGCGTAGACCTGGAGGATGGTCTGCGCCTGTCCTGCCAGCACCATGCCGAGACCGACCAGCGCCATTCCAAGGACCGCGAGCCTGCGTGCGCCCCAGCGATCGGCAAGCGGGCCGGAGACGATGCCGAGACCGAAATACAGGAAGCCCGCGAACGAGAACACCAGCGAGACCGAACCTCGCGAGGCGCCGAACTCCCGCTGCAGCGACTCGACAAAGGACGAGAACGTGTAGGCGCTGCCGAAGCCGACGAACGTCACGACGAACGCTGCTGCGACGACATACCAGCCATAGAACGGCTTTGCTCTCTGATAACCGGCGTGCATGACGGCGTTCCTCATGATCGTTCTCCCTGTGATGCGCCGCCGCCCGCCTTGGCCGGCGGATAGAGCAGCATCTGCGTGCAGCGAAACAGCGCGATGGCCTTGCCCGTCGCCTCGCTGCGGATCTCGGCATCCCACACCTGGGTCGTGCGTCCGGCATGAACGAGGCGCGCTTCGCAACTGACGCCGCCTTCGCGTGCGATGCCGATGAAGTTCGTCTTCAACTCTCCGGTCGCAAAGCCGATCGCGTCGTCCGGCAAGGAGGCGAGGCAGCCGAAGCCGCACGCGGTATCCGCCAGCGCGACGATGCCTGCGCCGTGCAAGAGCCCGTGCGGCGAGAAGTGCTTTGCGGCAATCTCGAAGCGGCCGCGGATGAGGCCGCGTTCGGCTTCGAGCCATTGAAAGTCCAGCAGGCCGGGCAGGCTGCCGGGTTGCGATGCGTTGATGCGGTCGACGCGTTGGCGGGTATCGCTGCCCGCACCGATCTCGTGCAGGGCGAGTGTGTATGGGACCTCGGTCATGTCCTGTTCCGGCTCCATTAGGGAACCGAGAGCCGCCGTCGCGAGCCATGATAAAGATTAGAAAATCTATCCTAATTGGCCCGAATCTCTCTGAGTTGACGCAGCTCTCGGCGTTACGGTAGGCTGATTGAGCGCCGGCAAGGCCCCGTTGGCAAACCAGATTTGCTGCGCGATTGAGATTAGAAAATCTAAATCATGGAGAGCAGGCTTCCACCCCTGAACGCGCTCAAGGCGTTCGAATCCGCCGCCCGCCATCTTTCGGTGAAGCTCGCGGCCGAGGAGCTGTATGTGACGCCGGGCGCGGTCAGCCAGATGCTCAAGACGCTCGAAGCCCATCTCGGCGTCAAGCTGTTCGAGCGCGTCCCGCGCGGCATCTATCTCACCGACGCCGGGCGCGACTATCTGCCGTCGATCCGCAATGCGTTTCGCCAGATCGCGGAGGCATCGCGTCGCGTCGCTGCATCGACCGACGTCGGCACGCTGACGGTGAGCGTCACACCGTTCTTTGCGTCGGCCTGGCTGGTGCCGCGCATGGCGTCGTTTCAGGGGGCGCATCCCGAGATCGATCTGCAGATCGTCACCAGCAACACGCTGGTCGACTTCTCGCGCAACGGCATCGACGTCGCGGTGCGCCACGGCCTCGGCCGCTATCCGGGGCTGCGCAGCGACCGCGTCGTCACGGTCGAGATGGTCGCGGTCGCATCGCCGTCGCTGGTTGCACGTCTCGGGCGGCCGACGTCTCCCGGCGAGCTTCCGGGCTGGCCGCAGGTGCATGATGCCGATCGCAAGGGGTGGAGCCTGTGGTTTCAGGCCAACGGCATCACGGAGGTACGCACGGCGCGCGGTCCCTCGTTCGACGACAGCGGTCTGCTGCTGAAGGCCGTGCTGACCGGGCAGGGCGCGGGGCTTTTGCCGGCGGCGATGGTTGCAAATGAGATCGAGAGCGGCGAGCTGATCCAGCTGCTGGAGACCGCGCATCTGGAGGAGTTCGCGTACTATCTCGTCTGCCCCGACAACCGGCAGGGGCTTCCGAAGATCGCGGCGTTCAGGGAATGGATACTGGGACCGGCGGCACAGTCAGCACTTGGGGAGCGCTAGCTATCTCGCCGCGACGGCCTACCGATAGAACGCGTTCGGCGGCACGCCAAAATGCTTGCGGAACATTGCGGTGAAGGCGCTCTGGCTGGCATAGCCGGCATCGAGCGCGACGTCGACCACCCGCGCGCCGCGCGCGAGGCGTTCGAGCGCAAACAGCAGGCGGGCCTGCTGACGCCACTCGCCGAACGTCATGCCGGTTTCCCTGGCGAACAGACGATGGATCGTCTTCGACGTCAGCTTCAGCCGGCGCGCCCACTGCTCGGCGGTCGAGGCGTCATCCGGACGGGCCACCAGCGCCGCGCAGATCCGCGCCAGCCTTTCGTCGCGCGGCATCGGCAGATCCAGCGGCAGCACATCGATTTCGCGCAGCTGGTCGAGCAGCACGCGCATCAGGCGCTCGTCGGACGTCGCGGGCGCATAGTCCAGCGGGACGCGCATCGCGGCGACGAACAGTTCGCGCAGCAGCGGCGAGACCGTGAACACGCAGCTGGTCTGCGGCAGGTTGGGGACCGCGTCGGCATCGACGAACACGGTGCGGATCTTGACCGCGCCGCACATCCGGACCTCGTGCGCGAGACCGGCCACCAGCCACACTGCGCGATTGGGCGGCACCACCCAGGTGCCCTCGGCGCAGCGCACGATCATCACGCCTTCGATCGCATAGAGCAGCTGGCCGCGCGGATGCGCATGCCGGCCGGTCGATGTGCCGCTCGGGTAGTCGATCTCCATCGCCGCCATCGGTCGCGCCGTGGCGTGATAATCGAGGTGCCGTGTGATCAGCTCGTCCAACACGTCTTCATCTCGCATGTCCCAATCTCGCTAGGTGCGGTCATTCTAGCGTGAGACGGACTTTGGCGCGACAGGTAGTTGCTGGTGTGTCCTTCACCAATGCGCTGCCGGGTCATGCTCAAGAAGAATGCTGCACTTCTCTATCCCTTCGCTGCCATCGTGCTGTGGGCCGGCAACGTCATCGTCTCGCGTCTCTCGGCCCACACGATCGGTCCGCAGGCGATCACCTTCTATCGCCTGCTGGTCGCGGTGCTGCTGATGTCCCCGTTCGTAGCGCGCGCTGCCTGGCGCAATCGCCGCGCGATCTGGCCGCATCTCGGGCCGCTCGCGATCCTCGGCTTCCTCGCAATGTGCCTGTTCCAGAGCCTGTCGTATCTGGCGGCCGAGACCACGACTGCGACCAACATGGCCGTGTTCACCGCGCTGACGCCACTACTCACGGTCGCGCTCAGCGCCGCGGTGCTCGGCGAGCAGCCGACGCTTGGGATGGTCTGCGGCGCGCCGCTGTCGTTCGCAGGCCTCGTCTATCTCGTCAGCGGCGGCGAATTGTTGTCGCTGTTGCAGAATGGTGTGCATGCGGGTGACGCACTGATGCTGCTTGCCGCGATCGTCTACGCGCTGTACGGCGTGCTCCTGAAGCGCTGGAATTTGCCGATCACCGGATGGCAATCCACCTACATGCAGGCACTGTGCGCGCTGGCCGTGATGTTTCCCGCGTTCCTCGCGACGCCGGCGCCGCTGCGGCAGGTCAACGCCGAAACGCTGCCGCTGATCGTCTACGCCGGCGCGCTGGCCTCGGTGGTGCTGCCGTTCCTGTGGATCCGTGGGGTTGCGCAGCTTGGCCCGAACCGCTGCGCGATCTTCGTGAACCTGTTGCCGGTGCTGACGGCTGCGGCCGCAATCATGATGCTGAGTGAGCCGGTCAGGTCCTTCCACGTCATCGGCGGCGGCCTCGCGCTGCTCGGCGTCGCCTGCGCGCAGGCGTTTCCGCGGCCGCTGAAGGCCGCACACGATCCGCGATGACGTGCGAGTGACGGATTGGCGATCTCGCGGTTTTGATCACATGTGAAAGGCCGGGCCAGAATAGAGCGCCGCGGTCGGCGGTCACTTGTTCGGTGAAACGGAGTGATCGCGATGCGTGTTGCCCTGGTCTTGACGTTGCCTCTTGTGATCCTGTGGAGTGCGGTTGCCGACGCGGCCACTGCGCATCACCGGCGCGTGCGACAACACCTCATCATCCGTCCGAGCGAAGAGGTGGTCGTGCCTGGCGGGTACAGATATCCCGGCTTCGGGCCAATCCCGCCGGGCGAGAACCGCAATCTCGATCCATCCACGCGTGGTAGCGGCTGACCTGGGTCAGCGCCGCGCCTCCATCACTCGATCACGCTGCCTGCCCGAACGACGGCAAGCGGCAGTGCTTCGGAGTGCAGTGAGGAGGCAGGGGCCTGCTTCTCGCGGGCCCTTTGCCTGGCGGGGACGGAGGGGTGGCTCTTCCATCGCACAGGAGGTTGGTCGAAGGATCGAGCTATGCCGCGTCGGTGACCAACTTGTGCTGAGGTCGCTCAGTGACACGCTTTTCGAGCGTGGCGATGGTTTCCTTGAGATTGCCGTAACGCTCAATGAGCGACCTTGCCAAAATTGGATACCTTGGGTTCGATCGGTCATGAATTCCCGCGCGCGCTTCTTCGGTCGCGATGTCGGCTTCGATCTGCTGGCAGGCCAGGACGAGATCGGACAGCATCTTCCTGATCGTCGGCTCTGGTCCGGTGCTTGCGCGAGCTGTCTCAAAACGATGATGCATGTTCATGTGCGTGCTCCGAATGTCCGAGTTCGGTACACCGACAACAGCTGGCGCCGAACTATTCACGGACGCATCGCAAGTTGCCTGCCAGTTGCGGGTCCGTAAGAATACGGCCGGGACGGGTCGGACGCGTGAATGTCACCGGTAGCGACAGTCTGATTGGTCTTGCAGGCTATTCTGGGCGCCAAGCCGGAACGCAAGCGCTTAGCGTGACGCGCTTGTAGTCTCGAGCGGCATTCTGATCTCCAGCTTCTTCCGCAAACCTGACCGCCGCTTCCATGTCCTGAGAGGCAGACGCGCTATCGCAGAACAGGCTGCGAATTTCAGCCCGGTATCGATACGCCCTGTAGTTCATCGGGTTGTATTGAAGCGCCAGGGTGTAGTTGCCTTGCTCCTCCGTGGCGCCTCGGCGCGCGTCGTCCGACTGACTGGTGAAGTTGGTTTGGCGATTGAGCGCCTGGAGCGTTCCGAGCTCGGTGTAACGTTGAGACATCGCGCCGAAACTTGCAGGAAGTGCTTCGGCCGAAGAAGCAGGTTGCTTCGCCGCGGTGTATGCGCGTTCAATTTCGATCTTCTTGTATTTGATGGCGTTGTCGTAGTCCCGCAGGCTTTGGAACGTGCTCGATATTTCGCTGTTGATCGGCGCAATATAGGCGGTCGAGAGCCGTCGATCGCTCAGCAGGTTGAGGCATGCCTGTATCTTTGCCTGCGCAGGCAAGACGTCGCGACATTCCTTGTCGATCACACGCCGCTGGTTCCGCGGATGCACTGTTGGCGGCGTCTGAGCAGCAGGCAGCACAATAGCCAGTGCGAAGTAGATCGCTAACCTGAGACCGCGACTTGGGCCATTCATCTTATTTCTTCGCCCTCAGCCCGATCTCGACCAGCCGGCGGATACCTCGTGCGGGCTTCATTGATTATTTGATGCCAAATAATCAAGCCGAGGGGAAGCTGCGACTTCCACCTCGGCTCTAATCCTCATCCGGCTCCGTGGCCACGCCAGCCGCAACAATCGCCTCAAGCCTTCAAGGCTCGTTGATCGATCGCGCGGCCGCTGACGCATTTCATTGATGGACTCAAAAGTGAGGCCGTTCGTGACTGGGATAGACCGAACGGCCTCAGCCAGCCCGAGGTACCAAAATGGAAGAATGGGCCGGCTGCCGAGCTACGGCGTCGCCGGCCAAATGGTTTCGCCAGCCGATTGACGTCGCGACCATTCGAGGCCGGCTGCTATGAGTGCGCAGGATCGGTCTGACGACAGGTCGTCAAAATGAACGCTGCCCTGCTGCATTGCCAATCGCTGCCAAGCGCAGCGCTCGAGACCGGCCGTGGGCCGGCAACGATCGCCAGCAGCACAACCATGCAAGCCAGCGAAGTTGCGATGACGAGCCTGCCGGCCTTGGATGAGAAGCGCTGCCTGAACCAGGGAGCCAAATCGGCGGATCGGCGAAGCTGGG
Organism: uncultured Bradyrhizobium sp.; assembly: GCF_947648125.1. Classification (GTDB taxonomy): domain Bacteria; phylum Pseudomonadota; class Alphaproteobacteria; order Rhizobiales; family Xanthobacteraceae; genus Bradyrhizobium. Next base: position 94,092 of record NZ_CANSMR010000008.1, read on the forward strand.
CGTTACGCAAAACCTGGTCGATATCCTGGAATTGAATGCCACTGTCCTGCTGCATGGCTTTACTCCGGAAATATTCAGGTGATGAAAAACTCAGGGGATGCTGCGCGCGGTTTGTTTCGCGCTCGCTTCAACGCACCGGAAATGGTGTTTCGTTCACGCGGAGGTGACGACCGGTTCGAGCCAAAGGCGGCTTGTGCAGCCGCTCGTGCGCTGAACAGCGATTTTCCAGAAATTTCAATGATGTCAATGAGACTGGCGGAGACGGAGGGATTCGAACCCTCGATAGGCCTTTACAAGCCTATAACGGTTTAGCAAACCGCCGCCTTCAGCCACTCGGCCACGTCTCCAATGGCGCCGATATGCCCGAGAGGGCGCTGAGCCGCAAGCGGCAGATTCAGTTTGCGGCAAGGTGATTTAGTGGCAGCTCCGCCGCAGGGGGCCCCGGAGCGGGCGCTGAGCCTTTATATTGCGCCCCGATTTGGACGCGGCGGCTCGGGTCGATGCAAGAAATACTAAGTATAACAATTGGTTAGGTCGAATTTTAGGCAAGGCCGGCAGCCGCCCCTCGCGAGATTGTTGAAAACCGGCTGCGCCGGCTCATTCCACGCTGGCGCCGCGGCGCAGGTCGGCGTCGATCTGCAATCTGGTGCCCCCGCCGAAGCGGGCTCGGTAGACCTGTAGGTTCTCCATGATCCGCTGGACGTAGTTCCGCGTCTCCGAGAACGGAATCAGCTCGACCCAGTCGACCGCATCGACCTTGGGGTCGCGCGGGTCGCCGTAGCGCTCGATCCACTTCTTCACGCTGCCGCGGCCGGCATTGTAGGCGGCGAAGGTCAGGATGTAGGAGCCGCGATAGTCCTCGAGCAGGCCGCCGAGCTCGGCGGCACCGAGCATCGCGTTGTAGACCGGGTCGGTCTTCATCCGGTTGAGATCGAAGCCGATGCCGGCGCGCTTGCAGACATAGCGTCCGGCGTCCGGCGTCACCTGCATCAGGCCGTAGGCCTGGGCCGGCGACACCACCGCCGGGTTGAACGCGCTCTCCTGGCGCGCAATCGCGTAGACGACGCTCTGCTCGACTTCCGGTCCGACCTGGCGGAACGATGGAATGCCGTTCACCGGGTAGGCGTAGTGATCGAACGGCAGTCCGCGATTGAGCGCGGCCTTGCCCATCAGCAGCATGCCGCGGGCATCGCCGTGGCGGGCGGTGAGTTCGCCGAGGCCGGCCAGCGCTTCCGGATCGCCATTGTCGCCCATGTCGCCGAAGATCGGGATCGCGAGCTCGCGCGCGTCGATTTCGTAGAGCAGCCCGACGGCGCGCACCATTTCCAGCCGGTCGGCGCCACGTCCGCGCGGCGCGCTGTTCAATTCGATCTGCGGCAGGCCGAGCTTGGCGCGCGCGAGCTGGCCGTAATAGCTGGTCGACTGCTCGGCTGCGCGTGCGTAGGCGGCGCGCGCCTCCTGGCCGCGGCCGGCGGCTTCCGCCGCGCGGCCCTGCCAATAGCCGGCACGCGCCAGCGCGGTCGGGTTGGCGCTGCCGACGCCGATCCGCGCGAAATGCTGGGCGGCGAGGGAGGGGTCGTTGAGAAATCGCAGCGCGATCCAGCCCGAGGTGAATTCCTGCTCGGTCTTGTAGATGTCGCGGGCGGGCAGCGCCGCGTCGCGCGCGATCAGATAGGCGGTGCGAAACTCGTTGACGTCGATCATCTTGCGCGCCAGCAGGCGGCGCTCGACCCACCATTCGTCGACGTTGTAGAGCCGCGCGGCGTCCTTCGGCGCGCTCAGCATCAGCCGCGCGGCTTCAGCGAATTTCTCTTCGCGGCGGAGCAACTGGATTTTTGCGAACAGGTAACCGGCGTCGCCGGAGAGTTCGCTCGGCACTGCCTCGAGCAGCGCGCGCAGGTTCGAGCCCTTGCGGTTGGCTGCGATGCGCGCCTTGGCGAGCGCCAGATAGCCGGAGCCGAGCCGTTTGGCCTCGCGAATGCCGGCAGCCTCGTTATCGGTGCCGTAGAGCATCGTGTCCATGCGCGCTTTATGGTCGGCGGCGGTCAGGAACGAGCCGAACATTTCGAGTGCGGCGCTTTCGGTGTCCTCGCTCATCCCGTCATTGCGCCAGGCCTCGCGCACCAGCCGCTCGGCATTGCCGCGGTCGCCGCGTCCGATCATCACCTTGGCGAGCGCGAGCCGGCCCTTGGCCGAGACCGGCGATTCATTCTGGAACCAGGCCCAGACCGCAGAATCGTCGCGATGGTCGTCCCATAGCGATGCCTCGATGCGGCGGCGCAGGAAGGTCTGCGAGGGCCAGCTCGGATTGGCGTCGAGGAAGGCGCGGTAGCGCTCGACCGAGGCGCCATTGTCCTCGCTGCGCAGGATCAGCCATTCAGCAAGCTTGCGCGCGACCGGATCGGAAATCGAGGCCTCGGCTTCGGTTGCGTCCGCCGGCCTGCGCTTGCGCAACAGCTCGACGACGCTTGCAAGCGCCTCCTTGTCCGACTGCGACGTCGACGACGTCGCGGCCACGGCCGCAGGCAGTACCGGCTTGCGCGCGACCGGCGCGGCATGCTGGCGGGTCGCCGGAACCAGCGCGGGGGCGGCGGCGCGGACGGGTGCCGGCTTGTTCGGAAGACTTCCGGTTGCAGCCGGAGAGGCGGGCTTCGACGCAGTGGTCTTCGCAGCAGTGGACTTGGACGTGGTGCGATTTGACGCAGCGTTCTTCGAAGCGTCGGTTTTGGGAGGCGCGGCCTTGGCGCTGTCGGTCTTGGCCGCGCCGGACTTTGAAGAGGTCGTCTTGGCTGCGTCCGTCTTGGCAGCGCTGGTCTTGGTTTCGCTGTTCTTGGTCGCGGTTGGCTTTGAAGCATGCGGCTTCGAAGTACCGGCCTTCGACGCTTCGGTCTTGGAAGCAGCGTTCTTCGAGGCAGCCGTCTTGGAAGCGGTGTCGTGGGCAGCCGACTTTGCGGCTGGAGCATCCTCGGCGGCCCATGCATCGGCCGTGATGGCGGCCAAGCCGACGACGAGCGCGAGGCTCGTCGCCAGCGCCGTCGATCGCAATGTGCCTGCGCGGGCGGAACGGATCACAGAAGTCCTCTGCGGCCCCGAATCATCTGGTCGTTTGGGCCATGGGTTCTTATTTGATTGAAAACGTAGACAAAATACTAAGAAGCCTGCCGGTGCGGCTGTTTGCGCCAGCACAACGGCGAAATCGCGGCTGGAACCGGCTGGGAATAGGTTCGGTACGGCCCTTTCGCCTGTCGGTCAGACCCGATATGAATTGCCTTTCATGGCGTTTCGCATCAACCGGATGCCGGTTGCACGGACGTGAAGCACGACAATAACAAGGGTCCGTCGACCTAGCCTTTAGCCTGAAGCGTTTGGAGGAAGTCCATGGCAGCCAAGACAAAATTCCGGGGATCATTCACTGCCTTGGTGACGCCCTTCAAAAACGGCGCAGTGGATGAGGCGGCGTTCCGCGGCCTCGTGAACTGGCAGATCGCCGAGGGTACGCACGGCTTGGTGCCGGTCGGCACCACAGGCGAGAGCCCGACGCTGAGCCATGACGAGCACAAGCGCGTGGTCGAGTGGTGCATCGAGGAGGCCAAGGGCCGGGTGCCCGTGATCGCCGGCGCCGGCTCGAATTCGACCAAGGAGGCGATCGAGCTCGCCGAGCACGCGGAAAAGGCCGGAGCCAACGCGGTGCTGGTCGTGACGCCGTACTACAACAAGCCGACCCAGGAAGGCATGTACCAGCACTTCAAGGCGATCAACGATGCGATCGGGATTCCGATCATCATCTACAACATCCCGCCGCGCTCGGTGATCGACATGTCGGTCGACACCATGACGCGGCTGTTCGAGCTGAAGAACATCGCCGGCGTCAAGGACGCGACCGCGAGCATGGTGCGGGTGTCGCAGCAGCGCGCTGCGATGGGCGAGGACTTCAATCAGCTGTCGGGCGAGGACGCGACCATCATCGGCTACATGGCGCATGGCGGCCATGGCTGCATCTCGGTGACCTCGAACGTCGCGCCGCGGCTGTGCTCGGAGTTCCAGATCGCCTGGCAGAAGGGCGACGTCACCACGGCGCTGAAGATCCACGACAAGCTGATGCCGCTGCACACCAATCTGTTCATCGAGAGCAATCCGGCGCCGGTGAAGTATGCGATGTCGCTGCTCGGCAAGCTGGACGAGAAGCTGCGCCTGCCGATGGTGCCGGTCTCTGAATCGACCCGCCAGGCTGTCCGCAGCGCCATGGTGCATGCAGGCCTGATCAACTGAGCCAGGCCGGTACCGCCGTGAACAATACCGTGCGCAATGTCGAAGAGAAGGGGATGGGCATGCTGAAGGAATTCCGCGAGTTCGCCATGAAGGGCAATGTCGTCGACCTCGCCGTCGCCGTCATCATCGGTGCAGCCTTCGGCGCGATCGTCACCTCGCTGGTCGGCGACATCATCATGCCGATCATCGGCGCGATCACGGGCGGACTCGATTTCTCCAACTATTTCACCGGGCTTTCCAAGGCCGTCACGGCGACCAACCTGGCCGACGCGAAGAAGCAGGGCGCCGTGCTGGCCTGGGGCAACTTCCTGACGCTGACGCTGAACTTCCTGATCGTCGCCTTCGTGCTGTTCATGGTCATTCGCGTCATGAGCCAGTTCAAGCGCAAGGATGAGGCCAAGCCCGCCGAGCCGCCGAAGCCGTCCGACGAGGTCGTGCTGCTGACGGAAATCCGCGACCTCCTCAAGAAGGGCTAACGTGGCCGACAAGAACGAACGTCCGATCAAGGTTGTCGCTGAAAACCGAAAGGCCCGCTTCAACTACGCCATCGAGGATACGGTCGAGGCCGGCATTTCGCTGACCGGCACCGAGGTGAAGTCGATCCGCAGCGGCAAGAGCACGATTGCGGAATCCTATGCGGATTCCAAGGACGGCGAGATCTGGCTGATCAACGCCAATATCCCGGAATATCTCCAGGCCAACCGCTTCAACCACGAGCCGAAGCGGCCGCGCAAACTCCTGCTGCATCGCAAACAGATCAACAAGCTGCTTGGCGCCGTCGACCGCGAGGGCATGACGCTCATTCCGCTGAAGCTGTACTTCAACGAGCGCGGCCGTGCCAAACTGCTGCTCGCGGTCGCCAAGGGCAAGAAGCTGCACGACAAGCGCGAGTCCGAGAAGAAGCGTGACTGGGGCCGCGAAAAGGGCCGCCTGATGCGAGCGCGGGGCTAAGGCGCGTAGCGAATGGCGAGTGGCGCATAGGGCAGGATATTCGCCACGCACCATTCGCTGGTTCTCGGAGCAAGACATGACTCAACCGAGCCTTACTGACGTCGACTGGAGCAAGATCCCGGCACCCACGGACGATGGTGGTGCCGCGCATCTGACCGGCATGACGATCCCGCCGGTCAGGCTGCGCGCCACCGACGACACCTCGGTGGCGCTGTCGGCGCTCGAGGGCCGCACCGTGGTGTTCGCCTATCCGCGAACCGGCGAGCCCGGCAAGATCGGGCTGGTCGACGATTGGGACATGATCCCGGGGGCCCGCGGCTGTACGCCGCAGACCTGCGCCTTCCGCGACCTGTTCGCCGACCTGAAGGCGGCTGGTGCCGCCCAGGTGTTCGGGCTGTCGACGCAGAGCAATGCGTACCAGACCGAGATGGCGTCGCGCCTGCATCTGCCGTTCCCGGTGCTGTCGGACGAAGCGCTGGAACTGACGCACACGCTGAGATTGCCGACGATGTCGGTGGCGGGCCTGACGCTGATCAAGCGGCTTGCGCTCATCATCGACGATGCGCGCATCACGCACGTGTTCTATCCGGTGTTCCCGCCCGACCGGAACGCCGGCGACGTGCTGGAATGGCTGAAGGACAATCCGCCGAAGGGTTAAGACGCTTTCGCGCGAAGTGGATACCGGTTCGCGAAGTGGATAGCGGGAGAAGGCGCTAGCCGAGCTCCTTCCGCACGGTCGCGAAGACCTTGCGGAACATGTCGGTCGTCAGCACGCCTGTGTTGGTGTTGTAGCGCGAGCAGTGGTAGCTGTCGTAGAGCTTGAATGGGCCCGCGCTATGCACGGCGCCGTGCACGAAGGGCGCGGCAGCCAGACGAATATCCAGCGCCTTCAACGTTGATTCATGGGCGATTCGCCCGAGCAGCACGATCGCGCGCAGCTTCGGCATCGTGGCGATGGTGGCGCGGAGGAATTGCCGGCAGGTGTTGATCTCGGCCGGCAGCGGCTTGTTTTGCGGCGGCACGCAGCGCACCGCGTTGCTGATCCGGCAGTCCACCAGCTTCAAGCCGTCGTCCGGGCGCGCCTGATAGACGCCGCTGGCGAAGCCATATTCGAGCAAGGTCGCGTAGAGCAGGTCGCCGGCGTAATCGCCGGTGAACGGACGGCCGGTGCGGTTGGCGCCTTGCATGCCCGGCGCGAGCCCGACGATCAACAGCCGCGCATTCGGATCGCCAAACGATTCCACCGGCGAGTTGAACCAGTCCGGGTGGAGCGCGCGGGCCTGCGCGCGGAAGTCGGCCAGCCTGACACAGAGCTGACAGTTGCTGTCGGGGCGCGTAGGTGCGGCGACGAGATTACTCGTCGAAATCGTCATCGGCTCCCCGAGGGGCCATGGTGGTCGCACGCTGCAGGAATTGCGGGGAGTGGTGACGCGGTTCGCGCGGGGCCGGACGTTCTGACGGATCGCGGCCAAGCTTGGATTGCAGCTCGACGAGGTCGGTGAAGACGTCGGCCTGGCGGCGCAGCTCGTCGGCGATCATCGGCGGCTGGCTCGCAATGGTGGAGATCACGGTGACCCGAACGCCGCGGCGCTGCACGGCTTCGACCAGCGAGCGGAAGTCGCCGTCGCCGGAAAACAGAATCATCTGGTCGATGTGCTCGGCCAGCTCCATGGCATCGACGGCGAGCTCGATGTCCATATTGCCCTTCACCTTGCGGCGGCCGCTGGCGTCGATGAATTCCTTGGTCGCTTTGGTGACCACGGTGTAGCCGTTGTAGTCGAGCCAATCGATCAGCGGACGGATCGACGAATATTCCTGATCCTCGATGATCGCCGTGTAGTAGAACGCGCGAAGCAGCGTGCCGCGACTCTGGAATTCCTTGAGGAGGCGCTTGTAGTCGATGTCGAAGCCCAGCGTCTTTGCGGTTGCGTAAAGATTGGCTCCGTCGATGAAGAGCGCGATCTTGTTGGAAACAGGTGACGACATCAAAGTGTTCTCGCGTGGTTGTTAGTGTTCTTAGCGCGGCGGTGATCAACCGCGCGTAAATTCCGGCGTTGCTGCCTAAAGTTCTGTGAATCTTTCCCCACGACAGTCACCACCGCAATTATGGTGAGGCGAGGGCAAAAAGCCTAGACCTTTGACATTGCAATGAAGAGATTTACTTGCCTGGGACAGCAACCTAGCCATGTCGTCAGACGCTCCGGCCCTTCTGGCCCCGGCAGAGGGGGTTATCAGAGCCTGTTGGGAAGGCAAATCACAAATTTTACCTTGCGAAACGGGGGCTAGCCCTATAACTAACCCTCATAACCTACATGTTCGGTCCCTTTTACCACGGAGCGCCTCGAGATGGCTCGCGTCACCGTCGAAGATTGCATTGATAAGGTCGACAATCGTTTCGACCTCGTCCTGTTGGCTGCGCATCGTGCCCGGATGATCTCGTCGGGATCGCAACTCACGGTTGATCGCGACAACGATAAGAACCCGGTCGTTTCGCTGCGCGAGATCGCCGATTCGACGATCTCGCCGGAGGACCTGAAAGAGGAACTCGTGCACTCGCTGCAGAAGTTCGTCGAGGTCGACGAGCCCGAGCCGGACACGGTGCCGCTGATCGGTTCCGCCGGTGCCAGCGTCGACGCCGACGACACCGAGGTCGCGGTCGAGCGCATGACCGAGGAAGAGCTGCTGAAGGGCCTCGAGGGCCTGGCGCCCCCGGAAGAGCAGCCCGAGGAAGACGAGTAGGCTCGTCGTTCGGCTCCGCATCTCGGATCAATTTGCCAAAGGCCCGGATATTGCTCCGGGCCTTTGCTTTTGTTGACAATTTCGCTGTTACGGTGCGTCCTATGCGGGCGCGGGAAATTGAATGGTTCCAGGGCCCGCGCGGGGTGCAGCTTCGTTCGAAAGCGCACTAGATTGAGGAAGAAGGGACGTTCCGGTCCCGCGCAAGAGGCAGCGAGTTCATGGCGTATCGACGCCGCAGTTCCATCCAGATGCAGGCTGCAACCGAAACGGTCGCGGTGGCGCCGGCGTCGTCCGCGGCGGAGAGGCCGGCCAAGCCGCGGACCCGCATGATGCGACAATATGACCTCGTCGAGCGCGTCCGGTCCTATAACCCCGACACCAACGAGGACCTGCTCAACCGCGCCTACGTCTACGCCATGAAGGCGCACGGCACGCAGACGCGCGCCTCCGGCGATCCCTATTTCTCGCATCCGCTCGAGGTTGCCGCGATCCTCACCAACCTCAAGCTCGACGACGCCACGATCGTGGCGGCGCTGTTGCACGACACGATCGAGGACACCGAGGCGACGCGGGCCGAGATCGATAACGTGTTCGGCCACGAGATCGGCGCGCTGGTCGAGGGCCTGACCAAGCTGAAGCGGCTGGAGCTGGTGTCGCGCGAGGCCAAGCAGGCCGAGAATTTGCGCAAGCTGCTGCTTGCCATCGCCGACGACGTCCGCGTGCTGCTGATCAAGCTCGCCGACCGCCTGCACAACATGCGCACGCTGGAATTCGTGCCGCCGGCCTCGCGCCGCCGCATCGCCGAGGAAACGCTGGATATCTATGCGCCGCTGGCCGGCCGCATGGGTATGCAGGAGATGCGCGGGGAGCTGGAGGACCTGTCGTTCTTCGTACTCGATCCCGAGGCCTATGCGGTGGTCAAGCAGCGGCTCGATTCACTGGCCGAGCGCAACCGCAACCTGATCGGCGAGATCGAAACCCAGCTCTCCAAGAACCTGCAGAAGAACGGCATCACAGCGCGGGTGTTCGGCCGCCGCAAGCAGCCGTTTTCGATCTGGACCAAGATGGAGCGCAAGTCGGTCGGCTTCGAGCAGCTGTCCGACATCTACGGCTTCCGCGTCATCCTCGACGATGTCGGCGCCTGCTACCGCGCGCTCGGCATTGTCCACACCACCTGGCCGGTCGTGCCGGGCCGCTTCAAGGACTACATCTCGACCCCGAAGCAGAACGACTACCGGTCGATCCACACCACCGTGATCGGACCGGGCAAGCAGCGAGTCGAGTTGCAGATCCGCACCGAGGAGATGAACCAGATCGCCGAGTTCGGCATCGCCGCGCATGCCTTCTACAAGGAGGGGGCGGGCTCGCCGCATGAGCGGCTGAAGCACGAGTCCAACGCCTTCGCCTGGCTGCGCCACACCATCGGCATCCTCTCGGAGAGCTCCAATCCCGAAGAATTCCTTGAGCACACCAAGCTCGAGCTGTTCCACGACCAGGTGTTCTGCTTCACGCCGAAGGGCAAGCTGATCGCGCTGCCGCGCAACGCCAACGTGATCGACTTCGCCTATGCCGTGCACACCGGTGTCGGCAACAGCGCGGTCGGCTGCAAGATCAACGGCAAGTTCGCGCCGCTGTCCTCCGAGCTGCAGAACGGCGACGAGGTCGAGGTGCTGACGTCGAAGGCGCAGTCGGCGCCGCCGTCGGCCTGGGAAGCGCTCGCCCGCACCGGCAAGGCGCGCGCCGCGATCCGGCGTGCCACCCGTGATGCGGTACGCGACCAGTATGCCGGCCTCGGCCGCCGCATCGTCGACCGCCTGTTTGCCCGCGCCAAGATCGAATATGCCGACGACAAGCTGAAGGGCGCCTTGCCGCGGCTCGCGCGCACCTCGATCGAGGACGTGATGGCCTCCGTCGGACGTGGCGAGATCAAGGCCTCAGACGTCGCGCGCGCGATGTATCCCGACTACAAGGAAGAGCGGCTGGTGCGCTATGGCGCCAAGAAGGGGCTCGCCGCCAAGCTGAAGACGCAGACCCCGCCGCATCCGGCGCGCGCCACGTCGGTGATCCCGGTGCGTGGCATCAATTCCGACCTGCCGGTGAAGTTCGCGCCGAACGGCGGCGCCGTGCCGGGCGATCGGATCGTCGGCATCGTCACGGCGGGCGAGGGGATCACGATTTATCCGATCCAGTCACCGGCGCTGAAGGATTTCGAGGAGGAGCCGGAGCGCTGGCTCGACGTGCGCTGGGACATCGACGAGACCATGCCGCAGCGCTTCCCCGCGCGCATCCTGGTCCACAATGTCAACGAGCCGGGCAGCCTCGCCCAGATCGCGACCGTGATCGCCGAGCACGACGGCAATATCGACAATATCCACATGTCGCGCCAATCGCCTGATTTCACGGAGCTGACCATCGATCTTGAGGTCTATGACCTCAAGCATCTCAGCGCTATCATCGCGCAGTTGCGCGCCAAGGCCGTCGTTGCACGGGTCGAACGCGTCAACGGGTAAAGATGCATGCGCGGGGCATAGGCGAGCGGAAGCGACGCCGTTCTTCGGACGCCTATGGCTGCGCATGGCAGGCTAGAATTGCAGGTTAGAGAAATGTCAAAGGCTGCTCCGCTCCGTCTCGGTATCAATGTCGATCACGTCGCGACGCTTCGTAATGCGCGGGGCGGGGCGCGGCCCGATCCGGTGCGGCTGGCGCTTGCCGCGATCGCGGCCGGCGCCGACGGCATCACCGCGCATTTGCGCGAGGATCGCCGTCACATCCGCGACGAGGACATGGCGCGGCTCAAGGCCGAGATATCCAAGCCGCTGAATTTCGAGATGGCGGCGACCGACGACATGCTGCGGATTTCGCTCGCCACCAAGCCGCACGCCGTTTGTCTGGTGCCGGAGCGGCGCCAGGAACTCACCACCGAAGGCGGCCTCGACGTGGTCGGTCAGCACAATGCGCTGGCGCCGTTCATCGCGCGGCTCAATGATGCCGGCATCCGGGTCTCGCTGTTCATCGCCGCCGATCCCAGGCAGATCGAGATGGCCGCGCAGCTGAAGGCGCCGGTGATCGAGATCCACACCGGCGGCTGGTGCGACGCTGTGGTCGACGGTCACAAGGACAAGGCTGAGGCCGAATGGAAGCGCATGGTCGCCGGCGCCAAGCTCGCGCAGGCGGCCGGGCTCGAGGTCCATGCCGGCCACGGGCTCGACTATGAGACCGCGGAGACGATCTCCGCGCTGCCCGAAATCCGCGAGCTCAACATCGGCTATTTCATGATGGGCGAGGCGCTGTTCGTCGGCATCGCCGCCACGGTGCGCGAGATGCGTGCGGCAATGGACCGCGGCCGTGCCAGGGCGCAAGGTGCGGTCAGCGCATGATCATCGGCATCGGCTCCGACCTGATCGACATCACCCGGATTGCGAAGGTGATCGAGCGCCACGGCGAGCGATTCCTCGATCGCATCTTCACCGACGCCGAGCGCGCCAAGGCGATGCGCCGTGCCAACAGCGAAAAGATGGTGGTCGCAACCTACGCCAAGCGGTTCGCCGCGAAGGAAGCTTGCTCCAAGGCACTCGGCACCGGTATCCGGCGCGGGGTGTGGTGGAAGGACATGGGGGTGGTGAACCTGCCGGGAGGGCGGCCGTCGATGCGGCTGACCGGCGGGGCGCTGGCCCGGCTCCAGGAGCTGACACCCGAGGGCATGCAGGCGCAGATCGACCTTTCGATCACGGACGATTGGCCGCTGGCGCAGGCCTTCGTCATAATTTCGGCGGTTGCTCCCGCCAGATGAGCGGGTGGCGCCGGAATTTGCCAGAAAACTTCAGCAAACTAAAAAATCATTGACATTTCAATGAATTGCGAAGTTTTGAGGCGGCGATTGATTGCGCCCCTGCGAACAACCGTCTAAAACGCCGCAGGGTATCGAGCGAGACGCGAATTCCAGGTTCAGGCCGGAATTTGCCCTCAAGATCAGAATCAAGGCCATTTTCCTCACGCGGGGGTCGAACGCTTCGCGTGGAGAGAACGTTCTGCCACCGCGTGGGCATCAGGGGCCTGCGGGAATTGGGAAAGCAATGAGCGCGACCACCGGGACCAAATCTGAGAGCGGCTTGGGCGAGACCATCCGCGTCGTCATCCATGCCCTTCTGATCGCGCTCGTCATCCGCACCTTCCTGTTCCAGCCGTTCAACATCCCCTCGGGTTCGATGAAGGCGACACTGCTGGTCGGCGACTACCTGTTCGTCTCGAAATATTCCTATGGCTACAGCCACTATTCGATCCCGTTCTCGCCGAACATTTTCTCAGGGCGCATCTTCGGCTCGGAGCCGAACCGCGGCGACATCGTCGTGTTCCGCCTGCCGCGGGACGACTCCACCGACTACATCAAGCGCGTCATCGGTCTGCCGGGCGACCGCATCGAGGTTCGGAACGGGCTGCTCTACATCAACGATGAGCCGATCAAGCGCGAGCGGCTGAGCGATTTCGTCGGCGAGGATCCCTGCGGCTCGGCGGACGCGACCGCCCGGGTCAAGCGCTGGAAGGAAACGCTGCCGAACGGCGTCAGCTATGAGTCGCTCGACTGCACCGACAACAGCTACATGGACAACACCATCGTCTACACCGTTCCGCCCGGGCATTTCTTCATGATGGGCGACAACCGCGACAACTCCACCGACAGCCGCTTCCTGTCGCAGGTCGGCTACGTGCCGTTCGAGAACATCATCGGGCGGGCCCAGATGATCTTCTTCTCGATCGCCGAGGGCGAGCAGGCCTGGATGATCTGGCGCTGGCCGTTCGCCGTGCGGTGGAATCGCCTATTCACCATCGTGCGATGAACGACGATACCGCAGCCATCAACGATCAAGCGCCGACCGGCGAGCCGAGCCAAACGCCTGCCGCCGAAAGCACGGCCGCGCCGAAGAAGCGCCGCAGCAAGGCTGCCAAGGCGGCTGAAGAGAAGGCCGCGATCGCCGGCACCGAGGCGCGTATCGGGTATACGTTCTCGGATGCCGCGCTGCTGACCACCGCGTTCACCCACGTCTCTGCGCTGAAGCCCGCCACCCGCAACCGCGCCGACAGCTACCAGCGGCTGGAATTCCTCGGCGACCACGTGCTCGGGCTGATTGTGTCCGACATGCTGTTCCGGGCGTTCCCGAAGGCCGATGAGGGCGAATTGTCGAAGCGGCTCGCCGATCTCGTGCGCAAGGAAAGCTGCGCCGATGTCGCCAAGTCGCTCGGGTTGCTCGAGGACATCAAGCTCGGCATGGTGAAGGCGGTCGAGGGCGCACGGCTTCGCAAGTCCGTGCTCGGCGATATCTGCGAAGCGGTGATCGGGGCGATCTTTCTCGACGGCGGCTACGAGGCCGCGCGCCAGTTCGTCGAGCGCAACTGGACCGAGCGGATGCACAAACTGCGCCGGCCGCTGCGCGATCCCAAGACCGTTTTGCAGGAATGGGCGCAAGGCAAGGGATTGCCGACGCCGGTCTATCGCGAGGTCGAACGCACCGGCCCGCACCACGATCCACAATTCCGCGTTGCGGTTGACCTGCCGGGCCTGGCCTCCGCCGAGGGCCTCGGGGGCAACAAGCGCGCGGCCGAGAAAGCAGCAGCATCCGCGATGATCGAGCGTGAAGGCGTCGGCACCAATGACTGACGAAGCCAAAGGGCAGGGAGACGCGACGCGCTGCGGCTTCGTCGCGCTGATCGGTGCGCCCAATGTCGGCAAGTCGACGCTGGTCAACGCGCTGGTGGGCTCCAAGGTCACCATCGTTTCGCGCAAGGTTCAGACCACGCGCGCGCTGATCCGCGGCATCGTGATCGAGGGTAACGCGCAGATCATCCTGGTCGACACGCCCGGGATCTTCGCGCCGCGGCGTCGGCTCGACCGCGCCATGGTGTCGACTGCCTGGAGCGGCGCCCACGACGCCGATCTCGTCTGTGTGCTGCTCGATGCGAAGTCGGGCATCGACGAGGAGGCCAATGCGATCCTGGCCAAGCTCGAGACCGTTGCGCATCCGAAGATCCTGGTGCTGAACAAGGTCGACCTCGTGCAGCGCGAGAAGCTGCTGGCGCTGGCGCAGGCCGCCAACGAGCGGATGCGCTTCGAGCACACATTCATGATCTCGGCGCTGTCGGGCGATGGCGTTGACGACCTGCGCGGGGCGCTGGCCAAGCTGGTGCCCGCGGGACCGTTCCTCTATCCCGAGGACCAGATGTCGGATGCGCCGATGCGGCATCTGGCGGCCGAGATCACCCGCGAGAAGATCTACAGCCATCTGCATCAGGAATTGCCGTATCAGTCGACAGTCGAGACCGACAGCTGGACCGACCGCAAGGACAAGTCGATCCGCATCGAGCAGACGATCTTTGTCGAGCGCGAGAGCCAGCGCAAGATCGTGCTCGGCAAGGGCGGCGCCACCATCAAGTCGATCGGCGCGCAGGCGCGTGCCGAGATCGCCGAGATCATGGGCGTGCCCGTGCACCTGTTCCTGTTCGTCAAGGTACGCGAGAACTGGGGCGACGATCCCGACCGTTACAAGGAAATGGGACTGGATTTCCCCAAGGAATAGAGCCGGCGCTTGAACGTGCCCAGAGCAATGAGCGTGCCCAAAGCAATGAACGTGCCCAGGAATGTGCTGTGGTTTGAGGTGCTGCTCTATCTGTCGCTGACGCTCGACGCGTTGTCGGTGGCGTTCCAGGACCGCACGTCGACCGACGTGAGGACCGATCAGATGATCACCGGCGAGACGCTGACCGCCGGCTGCATGATCCTGCTGCTGGTGTATTTCGTCCGGCTGGCCGCGCAGCACCGCAAGAACTGGCCGCGCTGGGCGCTGGCCGCGATGCTGGTGCTGTCGGTGATCTCGCTGGTGCAGGTGATCGGCGAAAAAGGCCTGGAGCTCGACAGCGCCATCGAGGTGGTGTCCTGCATCCTGACCGCGGCCGGGCTGTATTACTCCTTCACCGGCGACGCGCAGGGCTGGTTCAACGCGTAGGATTTGTCGGGTGGGTTAGCCCAACGGGTCCGCGCCAGCGCGGCCCGATGACAGGCTCCGGCGTAACCCACCGCTGTAACTTCCTGGCGATATCGGCGGATTACGCTACGCTAATCCGCCCTACATGATACTTTTGCAACCATGGAATGGACCGACGAAGGCATCGTGCTGGGCGTGCGGCGGCATGGCGAATCCTCCGCCATTGTCGAGCTCTTGACGCGCGAGCATGGCCGTCATCTCGGCCTGGTGCGCGGCGGCGCCAGTTCGCGGATGCGGCCGCTGCTGCAGCCCGGCAACAGCGTCACTGCGGTGTGGCGGGCGCGGCTCGACGAGCATCTCGGCATGTACGCGCTGGAAGGCACGCGGCTGCGGGCGGCGACGCTGCTCGCCGCGTCGCACGCGGTCTATGGCGTGACGCATCTGGCGGCGCTGGCGCGGCTATTGCCGGAGCGCGATCCGCATCAAGACATCTACGAGATGCTGCAGGGAACGCTCGACGATTTCGAGGACAGGGGCGTTGCCGCGGTGCACGTGATCCGGTTTGAGCTCGCCATGCTGACCGAGCTCGGCTTCGGGCTCGACCTCGACAACTGCGCGGCCAGCGGAGAGACCACCGACCTGATCTACGTGTCGCCGAAATCCGGCGGTGCCGTGTCCCGCGCCGCCGGCGAGCCGTGGCGCGACCGCCTGTTGCCGCTGCCGGCGTTCCTGCGCGAAGGCGAGAGCGGCGCCAACAGCTGGTCGGAGCAGGACCTGCGCGACGGTTTCCAGATCACCGGCCTGTTCCTGCTCCGCCACGTGCTGGAGCCCCGTGGCCAGGGCCATTCCGACGCCCGCGACGGGTTTATCAACGCCGTGACCAGGCCGCGGAGCCGAACAGCGGTTCCGTAAGGCCGATTCGGGCCCTAAATTCCCGGTGATTCGCGGCTTGCCCGATTCACTGCCAAGGTTTAACGCCTCCCCATGGGAAAACGACAGACCCCGCCGGAAAAGCCGGCCGAAATTCACGAGGTGCCGCTGCGTGATGCGCTCGAGGAGCGCTATCTCGCCTACGCGCTCTCGACCATCATGCATCGTGCGCTGCCGGATGCCCGCGACGGGCTGAAGCCGGTGCACCGCCGCATCCTCTACGGCATGGATTTGCTTGGGCTCGACCCGCGCGCGGCATTCAAGAAGTCCGCCAAGATCGTCGGCGACGTGATGGGCTCGTTCCATCCGCACGGCGACCAGGCGATCTATGACGCCATGGTGCGCCTCGCGCAGGATTTCTCCTCGCGCTACCCGCTGGTCGACGGCCAGGGCAACTTCGGCAATATCGACGGCGATAACGCGGCCGCCTACCGCTACACCGAAGCGCGCATGACCGAAGTCGCGCGGCTCCTGCTCGACGGCATCGACGAGGACGGCGTCGAGTTCCGCCTCAATTACGACGGCCAGTCGAAGGAGCCGGTGGTGCTGCCGGGCGGGTTCCCGAACCTGCTCGCCAACGGCGCGCAAGGCATCGCAGTCGGCATGGCGACGTCGATCCCGCCGCACAACGCCGCCGAACTCTGCGATGCCGCGCTGCATCTGATCGAGAAGCCCGACGCCAAGTCGAAGGCGTTGCTGAAGTGGGTCAAGGGCCCGGATTTCCCAACCGGCGGCATTGTCGTCGATTCCAAGGAAGCGATCATCGAGGCCTACACCACGGGGCGCGGCTCGTTCCGCACCCGCGCGCGCTGGACCCAGGAGGAGGGCGCACGGGGCACCTGGGTGATCGTCGTCACCGAGATTCCGTGGCTGGTGCAGAAGTCGCGGATCGTCGAGAAGATCGCCGAACTCATCAACGAGAAGAAGCTGCCGCTGGTTGCCGACGTCCGCGACGAGTCGGCCGAGGACGTTCGCCTCGTGATCGAGCCGAAGTCCCGCACCGTCGATCCGGCGCTGATGATGGAATCGCTGTTCCGGCTGACCGAGCTGGAAAGCAAGATCTCGCTGAACCTGAACGTGCTGATCAAGGGCCGCATCCCGAAGGTAGTCGGCCTTGCCGAGTGCCTGCGCGAATGGCTCGACCATCTGCGCGACGTGCTGGTCCGCCGTTCCAACTTCCGCAAGACGCAGATCGAGCACCGCCTGGAAGTGCTGGGCGGTCACCTCGTCGCCTATCTGAACCTCGACAAGGTGATCAAGATCATCCGCACCGAGGACGAGCCGAAGCCGGTCTTGATGAAGACCTTCAACCTCACCGACGTCCAGGCCGATGCCATCCTCAACATGCGCCTGCGCAATTTGCGCCGCCTGGAGGAGATGGAGATCCGCACCGAGGACAAGGATCTGCGCAAGGAGCTGAAGGGCATCGAGGGCCTGCTCGGCTCCGAGACCGAGCAATGGGCCAAGGTCAGTGATCAGGTCCGCAAGGTCCGCGATATCTTCGGGCCGAAGACGCCGCTCGGCAAGCGCCGCACCACCTTCGCCGATGCGCCCGAGCATGACCTCGCCGCGATCGAGGAAGCGCTGGTCGAGCGCGAGCCCTGCACCGTCGTGATCTCCGAGAAGGGCTGGGTGCGGACGCTGAAGGGCCACGTCGAGGATCTCTCGGGGCTTGCCTTCAAGACCGACGACAAGCTCGAGCACTCGTTCTTTGCCGAGACCACCTCGAAGCTGTTGCTGTTCGCCACCAACGGCAAGTTCTACTCGCTCGACGTCGCCAAGCTGCCGGGCGGCCGCGGCCATGGCGAGCCGATCCGCATGTTCATCGACCTCGAGCAGGACGCTGCGATCATCTCGCTGTTCGTCAACAAGGGCGAGCGCAAGTTCCTGATCGCGAGCAGCGAGGGACAAGGCTTCGTCGTCAAGGAAGAGGACTGCGTCGGCAACACCCGCAAGGGCAAGCAGGTGCTCAACGTCGAGATGCCGAACGAGGCCCGTGCCATCACGACCGTGAACGGCGACACCGTTGCGGTGATCGGCACCAACCACAAGATGGTGCTGTTCGGTCTCGACCAGGTGCCGGAGATGGCGCGCGGCCGCGGCGTTCGGCTGCAGAAATACAGCAGCTCGGAGCTGTCCGATGTTGCGGTGTTCGACTCCAAGGCCGGCCTGACCTGGAAGGATTCCGCCGGCCGTGAGCACAGCATGACCTTGAAGGAACTGGCCGACTGGCGCGGCAACCGCGCCGATGCCGGCCGGCTCGCCCATGGCCTGCCGAAGTCGAACAAGTTCAATCGCGGCGTGGAGTAGTTGCGCAGGGCGGGTTAGGCGCAAGCCGTAACCCGCCGTTCGACAGCCGCGGTGTGATAGTATCCACATTTCACCGCGCTATAACCGTCGCCGACGATATCGGGCGACGGTTGCCATGGCGCACAATCACGACCACGACCATGACCACAGCGGTCATTCTCACGGACATTCCCATGCCGGGCACGCGCACGCCGGGCATTCCCATGCCGGGCACAGCCACGCGCCCGACAGTTTCGGCACGGCGTTTGCGGTCGGCGCCTCGCTGAACACCGCCTTCGTCATCGCCGAGCTGATCTTCGGCTACTCCGCCAACTCGCTGGCGCTGGTCTCCGACGCCGTTCACAATCTCTCCGATGTCATCGCGCTGCTGCTAGCCTGGGGCGGGGCGTGGCTCGCCGGCAGGCGCCCGACCGACACCCACACCTATGGCTACCGCCGTGCCTCGATCCTGGCGGCGCTGTTCAATGCCGGGCTGCTGTTGATCGCGGTCGGCGGCATCGCGGTCGAGGCGATCAACCGCTTCCGCGAGCCGGCCGAGGTCGCAAGCTGGACCGTGGTCTGGGTCGCGGCGCTCGGCATCCTGATCAATGGCGGCACGGCGCTGCTGTTCATGCGCGGCCGCGACAGCGACCTCAATGTGCGCGGCGCCTATCTGCACATGGCGGCGGACGCCGGCGTCTCGTTCGGCGTCGTGATCGCCGCGCTGCTGATCATGGCGACCGGTTGGCACTGGCTCGATCCGGCAATCAGCCTCGTCATTGCCGTGGTGGTGCTGCTGAGCGGCTGGGAGCTTGCTCGCGACAGCGTCAACCTCGCGCTCGACGCGGTGCCGAGGGGGATCGACCTCAAGCAGGTGAGGGATTATCTCGGCGCGCTCGAGGGCGTTACCGAGGTGCACGACCTGCACATCTGGGCGATGAGCACCAGCGAGACGGCGTTGACCGCGCATCTGGTGCGGCCCGGCGGACATGACGATGTCTTCCTGCATCGCGTCTGCGCCGAGCTGTCGGAGCGGTTCAGCATCCACCACGCGACCCTGCAGGTCGAGATCAGCAGCGAGACCTGCCGGCTGGCGCCGGCGGAAATGGTTTAGCCGTCGGCGGCGAGATTCACTCGCGTTCAATTGATCGACCGACCGATGTCCGTGTCTTCCACGGCCGCCAATGAGACGGCACATTGCGGCCGCGCGCGTCGAGCGGGCGCGATCAATGGAGGGCAACGTGAAGAAGGCTATCGGTCTTGCAATGTTGCTCTGGGTCGTGGGCGCGACACCGTACGCAGACGCCCAGCCAGCGAAATCAGGCGTCGAGCGGCTCTACATCCTCAACTGTGGCGAAGGCGTCGCGGGCGACATTTCGCGCTGGTCGCCCGGCGTCAATGAAGGCAAGTCGATGGACTTTGTCGACAATTGCTACCTGATCAAGCATGCGCAGGGCTGGTTCCTGTGGGACACCGGCATTCCCGACGCGGTGGCGGCGATGCCGAACGGCCTTGCGCCTGCCGATCCCAAGGCCATCACCTGGCGGCGGCCGAAGACCTTGGCCGCGCAGCTCGACCAGCTCGGAGTGAAGCCGTCGGACATCAAGGCGATCGCCGTCTCGCATACCCATCCCGATCACATCGGCAATGTCGAGCTGTTCCCGGCCGCGATGCTGTATGTGCAAAAGGCCGAGTATGACTGGCCTGGCACCAACAACGCGCCGCGCTTCAAGGCGGAGCATCCGGTGACAAAACTCGAGGGTGATCGCGACGTGTTCGGCGACGGCAGCGTCACCATCCTGTCGACGCCGGGCCACACGCCCGGCCACCAGTCGCTGCTGGTGAAGTTGCCGAAGACCGGCGCGGTCGTGCTGACCGGCGATGCCGTCCACTTCAGGGACAATTGGGACAATCGGCGCGTGCCGAGCCTGAACGCCAGCAAGGAGCAGACGCTGGCCTCGATGCAGAGGATCGCCGACATGCTGACCAGGGAGAAGGCGCAGCTCTGGATCAACCACGACAAGGCCCAGCGCGACGGGCTGAAGCTGTCACCGGACTTCTATGACTGAACCGCTTCGCGACCGCGCGTTTTCGACCAGTCTCGAAAAATCTGCGCCGTCGCATCGTCCATTGGAAAGAAGCTCTCGATGCGCAGCTCCTGCAAGGTGACGTCCTGCGGCGTTCCCAGTGTCGCGATGGTGGTGAACAGCTGCAGGCCGACGTCGCCCTTGCGAAACAGCATCGGCAGCACCGGTCCGGACGCGGGCCCCGCAGGCGGCGCGGCCAACGCAGCCTCGACGCCGTCATAGGCCAAGAGGCGCTTGAGCAAGTCGGCCGTCGCGCTGGTGCCGTCCGCTGCGGCATCGGCCTCGACGCTGCGGATGAAGTAGCCTGCAACCTCGGTCCAGTTGGTGAGATAGGGCCGCAGCACGCCGGGCGCGACCAGCGCGTCGGCGAGATTGACCGCGGTACCGGGCGCCAGCGGCCCGACCAGAAATTCCACCAGCTGCCCGGCGCCTGTATTGGCAAGCAGCAGATTCCAGTGTCGGTCGACCACGACCGCAGGGAAGGGCTCCTGCTGCGCCAATATGAAATCGAGCGCGTGACGGATCTGCGCGAGTTCAGGCGCGGCAAGATCGGTTTGCCGCCACACCGGCGCGAAGCCGGCCGCGACCAGCAGCGCGTTCTGCTGGCGCAACGGCACGTCGAGCGCCGCAGCGAGCCGGATCACCATGTCGCGGCTCGGTGCGGCGCGGCCGAGCTCGAGGAAGCTCAGATGGCGCTGCGAGATATCCGCGCGCCCGGCGAGCTCAAGTTGCGAATGGCCCTTGCGTTGCCGCCACCAGCGCAGGCTGGCTGCAAAATCGCGCTGCTGCGACATGAATACCTACCAGGTAGTTGCCGGAATGATCTGGCCGGGCAAGATGCCACAAGCGAGCACGAAACGCATGGGGACCGGGATGGGCGAGTGGATCGGCGTTGCGATTGCACTGGTCTCGAGCTGCCTCGGCGGCACGGCGGCGGCGATCACGCGTTACCTGGCAGGCAATGCCGACCCGATCACGCTTGCGATCCTGCGCTGGGCGATCGGCTTTCTCTGCGTGCTTCCCGCCGCGGTCCTGCTTCGCGCGAAGTGGCCGCGGCGCGAGGATTTGCTTGCGGTCGCGGGGCTCGGGATCGCCTTCTTCGGCGTGTTCTTCGTGCTCTACAACATCGCGATGTCGTACACGACGGCAGCGCGCGCCAGCCTTGCGCTGGCGACGTTGCCGCTCTCCACCATGGTGGTCGGTGCCTTGCTCGGCATCGAACCGCTGACGATGCGCAAATCGGCCGGGGTTTCGATTGCGGTGCTCGGCGTGGCCGCCGCGCTCGCATCCGGGCTGTCGGCGGCGCCGGCGGGTGCCTGGCGCGGCGAATTGATCATGGCCGCCGCGGTGCTCTGCATGGCGTTCTACAACGTGCTGTCGCGACCGTTCATCCGCCGCTCCAGTGCGCTCGGTTTCCTCACCGTGGGCATGGGCGCGGGCGCGGCGGCGCTCGTGGCGGTCGGGATGTTCACCGGCAGCCTGGCGACGCTGCGCGAATTCGGCCCATCGCAGTGGATCGCGGGGCTCTATCTCGGGATGGCCGGCGGCGCGATGGCCTTCATCCTGTGGGTGCTGGCGCTCGAGCGCGCCTCGCCGACCCGCGTCGCCAACACCATGACGGTCAATCCGATCGCCGCCGGGCTGCTGGCGAAGCAGCTGGTCGGCGAGCCGATCACGGCCAATCTGGTGGTCGGTCTGATCGCGGTCTTCGCCGGAATCTGGATCGCGACGTCGGAGACCAAGCCGGCCTGATCAACTATGCGGGGCGGACGGCGCGGCGACAGGCGGGGCCGGCGTGTGCTTCGGCTTCATTGTGCCGGCGTAGAACGACAGGGCGTAGACCAGGATGATGCCGGCCAGATAGACCCCATAGGATTGCGGCGGGGTGATCGCCCATCGCATGAGGCGTCGGATCGGGCTCGGCTGGCCGTCATCGTTGTCCATGCGCTCTTGTGCGCGAAGGCTGGGGCAAAGGGAAGCGGAATCGCCGCCATTCGGCGGCGTCGTTCCGCCCGAAAATGATGCGGCGGGACGGCTTGCAATGCCGGACGAGCGTCCGCATCTGTCACGCGACGACCAGCCCTTCCTCCCGCACCAATTGCCCGGCATAATCCCACGTATGGAACTGACGCCCCGTTTGCGCCTCATGAGTTGGCTGGTCCGCCAGGGTCTGACTGGCCTGCCGGAAAACGACCTGCTTCGCGGCTTCTGCGAGCGCTGCCGGGCCGCCGGCATGCCGCTGTCGCGGGCGATCGTTTTCATCGACACCCTGCACCCGATCTTCGAGGGCCGCGGCTTCCGCTGGAACGACGGCGAGAGCAACGAGGCCGACATCTTCGAATATGGCTCGACCAGCAGCGGCGAGGCCAGCCAGAACTGGCGGCGGTCGGCGTTCCATCACATGCTCGAAAACGGCCATGACGAGATGGTGATCGATCTCACCGGCTCGCACGATTTTTCGATGATCGGCGACCTCGCCGAGAAGGGCCACAAGCATTTCGCCGCCTTCGTGCACCGCTTCGGCGAGGCCGGCACGATCGGCGAGATGGATTGCTTCTACTCCTACTACACCACCCGCCGTTCGGACGGCTTCGACGAGAACCATATGTCGGCGCTGCGCGACCTCGTGCCGGTGCTCGGGCTCGCGATCAAATCGGCCGCCCAGGTCGAGATCGCCCGCACGCTCGGGCGGGTCTATCTCGGCCGCGAGACGGCGGAGCAGGTGCTGCGCGGGCGCATGCAGCGCGGCATCACCGAGAAGATCAAGGCCGTGCTGTGGTACTCCGACGTGCGCGGCTCGACCGCGATCAGCGAGCGCATCGGCCCGGACGAGATCATTCCGTTCCTCAACGACTACGCGCAGGCCTCGATCGACGCGATCCATGATGCCGGCGGTGAAGTATTGAAACTGATCGGCGACGGCGTGCTGGCGATGTTCACCGGTGAGAACATGGCAAACTCCAGGCGCGCGGCGCTGCGCGCCGAGCACAGATTCCGCCATAACATGCGCGTGCTGAACGATCGCCGCGAGAACGAGAACCGGCCGACCACCACGGCCTATGTCGGCCTCCATGTCGGTGAGGTCTTCTACGGCAATATCGGCAGCGAGGACCGACTGGATTTCACCGTGGTCGGGCCCGCCGTCAACGAAGTCAGCCGGATCGCCTCGATGTGCGCCTCGGTCGACCGCGAATTGCTGACCTCGACCGATTTCCGCACCGGGCTCGACGCCGCCGGCCGCAACTATCTGGTCTCCACCGGCCGCTTTGTCCTGCGCGGCATCAGCCATGCTCAGGATCTCTACACGCTGGATCCAGCCGTTACCGCCGACGAGGTCATCGGCGGCAAGTACGAGCGGTACCTGGCGGGCTGACCTCTCTCACCGTCGTTGCGAGGAGCACAGTGACGAAGCAATCCATGTCCCCACAAGCGAGGGGAATGGATTGCTTCGCTTCGCTCGCAATGACGTTGAGGGGCGAGGTTAGCAGCGCGCCGGTTCGCCGACCATCTCGGGCTGCCGCCTGAGCGACACGGCCGGCGACATCAGTATCACCAGCGCCTGGGCGGCGAAGATCGCGGCTGCCAGGTAGAGGCAGGCTTCGGCGCCGTAGAGGCCACCGACGACGGCGCCGAGTGCGGAGCCGAGCGGGCGGGCGCCGTAGCTCATGATGTTGATCGCGGAGACGCGGCCGAGCAGCGAGGGCGGCGTCACCGACTGCCGCAGCGTGGTGGTCGAGATCACCCACAGGATCGGACCGACGCCGAGCAGGAAGAAGCCGAGGCCCGCGAGCAGCGGCGTCGCAATCCAGGTCGTCAGTGCCATCACGAGCGAGGCGACGAGGCCGGTGACCGGGCCGAGCCCGATCACGGTGCCGAACGCCAGCCGCTTCATCACGCGGGTTGCGAACAGCGCGCCGACCACCATGCCGACGCCGTACATCGCGAGCGTCGTACCGACACCGGTGGCGCTGAGCCCGAGATGGCGCACCGCATAGGGCACGAACACGGCGAGCAGCAGGAAGGACGCGGTGTTAAAGATGAACTGGGTGACGAACACCGGCCGCAGCAAGGCGTGATGCATCACGAAGGCTGCGCCTTCCTTGATGTCCTGCAACGGATGACGCCGCGGGGCGGGCTGGCGCGCCGGCTCGTAGATGCCGGCGAGCAGCACAACCGCGATCGCCGACAGCGCCGCGGCAAACCCGAATGCGGGCGCGGCACCGACCCAGCCGACCAGCACGCCGCCGAGCGCGGGGCCGCTGGCGAAAGCGACCGTGCGGGCAAGTTCGATGCGGGCATTCGCGGCCGGCAATTGCTGCGAGGTCACCAGCGAGGGGACCAGCGCAGGAGCTGCGACGCTATAGGCAACCGTGCCGCAGACCGCGATGAAGCCGAGCAAGGCGAGCAGCGGCAAGGTCATCGCGCCGAACCACAGCAACAGCAGGATCGCGGCAAGGGCCGCCGCGCGCAGCGCCTCGGAGCCCGCCATCACCCAGCGCCGCGACACGCGGTCGGCCAGCAAGCCGGCGGGAATCGCAAACAGGATGAAGGGCAGCGTCAGCGCGGTCTGCAACAGGCCGGTCTGGCCTTCGCCGACGCCGAGCACCAGCACGGCAACGATAGGCGCGGCAGCAAGCGCAATCTGCTCGGCCGATTGCGCGGCGAGGTTGGACCAGGCCAGGCGATTGAAGGTGGCGGGCAGGCGCGGCGTATCGGCGGACATGGCAGAATCCTTCAGGGATATTCGATCTGGCCATAGTGTGTGGTTGGAAGACGCCCGATCCCACCCGTTTCCCGACAACGCCAAAAACAAAGCCCGCCGTGAGAGGCGGGCCTTGTCACTGATCGCGGAGCGCGGTCACACCATCACGGTGTGGGTCCCGTAGCGAGCTGGCCGGTGATGGTGCCGACCAATGTGGCCGGTCGGTTGTCGTCGCCGGTTGCAGGCGCCGCGGAGACCTCCGTCTTGCGCTGCGCCAGCGCGCTGGTCAGGCTGGTGAGCGCGTCGGGGCCGGCCGGGAAGCCTGCCTCCGAAAGGATCTTGTCGATCATCGGCTTGAACGCCGAGACCGACAGCAACTGCGCGGCGAGGCCGTCGCCGAGCCCAAGACCGCCATTGCCGTTAGCGTGGCCGTTGGCGCCGCCGCGGCCGAGCATGCTGCCGGTGTCGAAGATCCGGATGTCGGAGATCTTCTCGATCGGCTTCACCGCCTCGGCGAGCGCGCTCGGGATCACGTTGATCCGCGCGAGGTTGAGATCGTAGGCGATCATGTCGGCGCTCAGCTTGTTGCGCGCCTCCGCCTTCAACGTCGCGACTTCCGCTTCGGCCTGGCCGAGCGCCTTGACGCCGGCGGCGCGGGTGGTGGCTGCGTTGGCGTCGGCTTTCGCCAGCACGTTGGTGGCCTCGGCCTTGTTGGCCGCAGCCTGCTTCTCGGCCTCCGCCATCACGGTGATCGGCATCGCATTGGTCTCGGCAACCTTGCGTGCCGCGATCACATTGATGATCTTGTCGCGCTCGGCGACCTCCGTGGCGCGGGCGGTGGTGACCTTTTCCTCCGCTGCGATCGCGAGTGCGCGTGCGGTCTCGGCGATGGTCTGGGCTTCCGACTGCTCCTTGCTCTTGGTCGCAACCGCGATCGCAGCCTCCTGCGCCACGATCTGCAGCTCGCGGTCGGTTTCAGTGGTGCGGCGCTTCACGGCGAGATCGGCCTCGATCTTGCGGGTGTCGCGGGCCTGGTTGGCCTCGGTCTGCTTGTTGGCGACCGCAAGCTCCTGCTGGATGCGATACTCGGCCTCGTTCTGCAACGCGGTCTGTTCGACCTGCGCGGTCTGCGCGCGCATCGCGGCGGTCTTGTTGGCGATGTCGCGCTGCTGTGCCAGCTCGGCCTCGCGCTTGGTGCTTTCGATCGTCAGCGTGGTCTGCCGCGCCACCAGATCCTGCTGGGCGATATTGACCTCGGTGGTGCGGACGATCTGGTTGCGCTCCTGTTCGCGCTCCTTGGTGATCTTGGTCAGCGTGGTGAGGCCGTGCGCGTCGAAGAAGTTGCTCGGGTTGAAGTGCTTGATGTCGCTCTGGTCGAGCCGGGTCAGCGACACTGATTCAAGCTCGAGGCCGTTGTTCTGGATGTCGGCGCCGACCGCGTCCTGCACCGCCTTGACGAAGGTCGCGCGCTGCTCCTGCAACTCCTCGAGGTTCATGGTCGCGGCGACCGAGCGCAGGCCGTCGACGAACTTGGCCTCGACCAGCTCGCGGAGCTCGGCGGCGTCATTGGTGCGGTTGCCGAGCGTCTGCGCCGCCAGCGCAATCGACGAAGAGTCGGGTTTGACGCGCAGATAGAACTCGGCGCCGATGTCGACGCGCATGCGGTCCTTGGTGATCAGCGAGTCGGGGCCGCCGCGCGCGACCTCGAGCCGCAGCGTCTTCAGGTTCACCGCGGCGGTGGAGTGGAAGATCGGCAGCACGAGCGAGCCGCCGTCGAGCACCACCTTCTGGCCGCCGAGGCCGGTGCGGACATAGGCCTCGTCGCGCGTCGAGCGCTTGTAGAGTTTTGCGAAAAGCAGGCCAATGACGAGGATAGCGAGGACGCCAATGGCGACCGGTATAGCAAGTTCCCACATATGTTATGCCCTGTTGGAAGACTGTTGCTGTTCAATGAGGTCGGCGGGAGCGGCGATCGCGATGAAGCTCTTGGCGTCGCGGTCGACCAGCAACACGCTGGCGCCGACCGGCAACGCCTCGGACTCCGCGCTGGCACGCGCCGACACGGTGTGCCAGTTGCCGAAGACATCCTTGAGACGGACCCTGCCGGGCAGGCCCTGATCGAGCGGGCCGACCGACACGGTTGCGACCTTGCCGACAAAGTCACTGTCGTCGACCGCATAGCTCTCGTCGCGGGGAATGATGCGGGCGAGGCCGCGGCTCGCATTTCTGATCACGGGGACGCTGCCGGCGGCAGCAACCACCGCGGCAATCGAGACCGGAATGGCGGTGCCTGCGGCATGCGCCAGTCCTTGAAGCAGGAAGCCTCCGATCGAGAATATGCCAAGTCTCAGGATGATCAGGATCAGGAGGGGAAGCCGCCCGGCGTTGATCCAGAGAAACAGGCCACTGAGAGCATTGTGGCTCTCGGCCTCGACCGCGAAATCCTTGCCGACGAGTTCGCTGATCGAAAGTCCGACCATGGTGGTCAGCAGCTCGATACCGCCAAGTGCCACCATGATCGCAGCCGCGACCGCGAAGGGCCGCACGTCCGGGGCGAGCAGAATGTCGCCAACTGCACTCATTTTTCTGACTTGATCCTTTCAAGCCGCGCCGCGATTTCCTTTTCACGGTGCAGGCGATCGAGTTCGTCAAGCTCCTTGTCGCCGAGCACGCTTGCAGCGGGAACACCGGTGACCCGGGCGATCGCCGCCATGGCGCGTTCGGCACTCAATGTATTGGTCGTCGATGGGGCCCGGCTGGTTTCGTCCTTGGCCTCGCGGATCAGACTTTGTTCGAGATCGGCCAATCGCGTCTCCGCTTCGCGGCGCGCGCCGAGCATGGCTTGCAGCGCCTTGGTCTGCTCGTCGATTTCGAGCTCGATGAAATCCATCGCGCGTTCCAGCGCGATCACCTGCGACTCCAGGTCAATTTGCCGTGCGACACCGGCGCGCGCGAGATCCTCGCGATTTTCCGCAAGTGCGAGACGGATCTTCTCGTTCAGAGCAGTCGTCTCGGTATCCAGTTCTTCGCGCCGCCTCTTCAAGCGGAATTCCTCGGCGCGAGACTTGCCGAGCGCATAGCGCGCTTCGTCGGCGCCGGCGTCGATCTCGCGGATCGCCTGCTTGACCAGCGCGACCTTGTTGTTGCTCTCGACGTTGTCGATGGTCTGGCTCGCGATGGCGGCAAGAAGCCGGCCCATGCGCGCAAGGATGCCTTCGTGAAGCATGGTCTTCTCCTCCGGTTGTGCTGATTTCGATTTGACGGCGATGTGGATTTCGTAGCCGCGTCCATCCGAGATCAAATGTGCCGGGAAGGGGCTTTCCCAGCCCGAGACATATCCCGGCACGTCGAACGGCACCAAGACGCGTCCGCCGACAGTGCTAATGGTCAGTGAAGTTGGACCCTTGATCGCAAACAACTTGTCGTCGAGCGGTATCCGGCGGACGGCGGCGCCTGCGATGTAGTTGGCGCGGTCGCGCAGGCCGAGCGTCACCAGCCGCGCGGGCAGGCCGGTCTCCTTGCGGATCTTCTCGTAAGCCTGGGCATGCAGCGAGACGAGGTTGGCGCCGACGGGGGCGACCTCGGCGAGGATCGCCATCATCCGGTCATAGGCCGCAAAGGTCGCCTCGATCGCCTCGATGCCCGACGGGTCGGGGGCGAGGGCGTAGCGCAGCGTTGCGGTTGGCGTCTCGACGGGCAGCTTGATCATGCCTCTAACGTAAAGCACTTCCTCAGTACTTTACAAGGTGGGTGGCCGGTATCATTTTCGTGAACCTAGATGCAGTTGCAAATGAGTTGCAATAACGGGAGAGATCGGCCATCCTTCGGGGATGGACGCTCGTACCCCTGAAATGTCTCCCGTTTCCGTTGCCGACACCGTGCCAGGTGGCTGGCGGGGCGATGCCGGCCATACGCGCAGCCTGCCCGAGGTGAACGCGACTGTTGCGGTGCCGAGCGCAGGCGTGTGGTGGCGGCGCCTGCTGGCCTTCGCCGGGCCGGGCTACCTAGTCTCGGTCGGCTATATGGACCCCGGCAATTGGGCGACCGATCTCGCGGGTGGATCGAAGTTTGGCTACACGCTGCTGTCGGTCATCCTGCTCTCCAACCTGATGGCGATCCTGCTGCAGGCGCTTTCGGCCCGGCTTGGCATCGCGACCGACCGCGACCTGGCGCAGGCCTGCCGCGCGATCTATTCGCGGCCGGTGAATTTGCTGTTGTGGCTCGCCTGCGAGGCCGCGATCATCGCCTGCGACCTCGCCGAAGTGATCGGCACCGCGATCGCGCTGAAGCTGCTGTTCGGCATTCCCTTGATCGGCGGCGCGCTGCTGGCGGCGCTCGATGCGTTCCTGCTGCTGCTCCTGATGAACCGCGGCTTCCGCTTCCTCGAGGCCTTCGTGATTGCGCTGCTGATCGTCATCGCGGTCTGCTTTGTGGTCCAGATCACCGCCGCCGCGCCGCCGATTGCCGGCGTGATCGGCGGCTTCATGCCCTCGCGCGAGATCGTCACCAATCCGGAGATGCTCTACATCGCGATCGGCATCATCGGCGCCACCGTGATGCCGCATAACCTCTATCTGCACTCATCGATCGTGCAGACCCGCGCCTATCCGCGCACCGAGGAAGGGCGGCGCGATGCGATCAAATGGGCGACCACCGACTCCACTATCGCGCTGATGCTGGCGCTGTTCGTCAACGCCGCGATCCTGGTGCTGGCGGCTGCGACCTTCCACAAGAGCGGCCACTCTGATGTCGCCGAGATCGACCAGGCCTTCGAGCTGCTGTCGCCGCTGCTCGGCCTTGGCATCGCCTCGACGCTGTTTGCCGTGGCGCTGCTGGCGTCCGGCCTCAACTCGACGGTGACGGCGACGCTGGCCGGCCAGATCGTGATGCAGGGCTTTCTCGACCTCAAGCTACCCGACTGGCTGCAGCGGCTGGTAACCCGCGGCATCGCGATCGTTCCGGTCATCGTGGTGGCGGCGCTCTATGGCGAGAGCGGCACCGCGCAGCTGCTCGTGTTCAGCCAGGTCGTGCTGTCGATGCAGCTGCCGTTCGCGGTGATCCCGCTGGTGCGCTTCGTGTCCGACAAGCGCAAGATGGGCGCGTTCGCGATCTCGCGCCCCGTTGCGATAGCGGCGTGGATCGTGGCCGGCCTGATCGTGATCCTGAACGTGAAGCTGCTGATCGATACGATCTTCGGTACCTAATCCTGCGGCTCGGCCAGCGCCTCACCTGACGCGTCGACGCGCAGCCAGCCCGATGGCGCGAGCCGCTGCTGCGGCAGGAAGCGGCCCTTGTAGTCCATCTTCTTGGAGCCCTCGATCCAATAGCCGAGATAGACGTAGGGCAGGCCCTGTCGGCGGGCGCGGGCGATATGATCGAGGATCATGAAGGTGCCGAGCGAGCGGGCCTCAAGCCCCGGCTCGAAGAAGGAATAGACCATCGACAGCCCGTCGCTGAGCACGTCGGTCAGCGCCACCGCCATCAGCTCGTCGCCGCGGCCGGTGATGGCGCTGTCGGCATTGCGCTTGCGGTACTCGATGATCCGGGTCTCGACATGGCTGTCCTCGACCATCATCGCATAGTCGAGCACGGTCATGTCGGCCATGCCGCCGTTGCGGTGGCGGCGGTCGAGATAGGCGCGGAAGACCGAGTATTGCTCGGAGGTCGGCACCGCCGTGCGCTGCTCGCCGATGATGTCGGCGTTGCGGGCCAGCACCTTGCGGAAATTGCGGGAGGGGCGGAATTCGTTGGCGACCACCCGGACCGAGACGCAGGCCCGGCAGGCGTCGCAGGCCGGGCGGTAGGCTATCGACTGGCTGCGGCGGAAGCCGCCATGGGTCAGCAAGTCGTTGAGATCGCCCGCTTTGTCGCCGACCAGGTGCGTGAAAACCTTCCGCTCATGCCGGCCCGGCAGATACGGGCAGGGGGAGGGCGCCGTCAGATAGAACTGGGGGGTATCACGCGAGTGTTGGGTCACGTCTGATCGTCGGGCTCCACATACAATACAGGCAGCCGAGTTAGCATCGCCCCCCGGAGGCTAACGGTCAATTGGTTTAGGCGGGCCTAATAAGAGGCCCGCACGGCCGGGGTGACCTGGGTCCGGACCGAGCTGTTGATCATGACGGTTCCGAGGATGATGTCGTGCAGCAGCCGGCGGCGGCCGTTGAGCAGCCCGACCAGGAGTACCAGCGGCGACAGGAACGAGATCGTCACCCAGAACAGCACCGCGTGGGTGGCGCCGAGCACGAAATAGCCGCGTGCGCCGTACCAGGTGCGCAGTTCCAGATCCATCATGCGCATGCCAATGGTGGCCGAATGCTGCCCGCCGATCGAGGCGCCGTAGTAGACGATGGCCCAGACGATCGAAGCCGGCGACACCAGCCAGAACAATGCCCAGCCGAGGCCGAGCGTGACGATGCCGAAGATCGCGATGAAGATCACCGCCAGGATCACCGGCACCGACAGCACGAAGAGGTCGATCAGGAACGCAAAGACACGCCGCGTTAGCACGCCGCGGAACAGTTCCGGCTGCATCAGCGGATCGAACGCATGCGGGGGAACGCCGCCGTCGTTGCGCCTGGCCTCATTGCGCCAGGTGCCGCCGTCATTGCCGTAGGACATGACCAACCTCCGATGAAACTCCCGCGCAGGACATGGGAGCACGAGGCTCGCCTGCCAAGTCCGCGCGAACATTAACTAGCCGAAATATTCCGGCGATTCGGCGGCCATCGGCGGTCGCGGAACGTGTATGTTGCGTCCGGCAAGCCGAGAGGAACCCATGAGCACACGGATCGGGCTGCGCTGCAGGTGCGGAGAGGTCTTCGGTGTCGTCTCGAACCCGTCACCCAAATCGGCCAATCGTGTGACCTGTTATTGCGATGATTGCCAAGCGTTTCTCCATCAACTCGGCCGCGCCGATCTGCTCGATGCACACGGCGGCACCGATATCGTCCAGGTCGCGCCGTCGTCGCTCAGCTTCTTGCAGGGGCAAGACAAGATCGCAGGCGTCCGGCTGACGCCGAAGGGGTTGTTCCGCTGGTACGCGACGTGCTGCAACACCCCGGTCGGCAACACGCTGACGCCGCAGGTCCCGTTCGTCGGAATTGTCGCGTCGGCGTTCGACGGCGGCGCGGACCGTGCCGATGAAGCATTCGGCAAATCGGTCGGCGCGATCCTCGGGAAATACGCGGTTGGCGAGGCGCCGAAGGGCTCGACCGGATTGAACCTGTCGCTGATCGCGCGCGCCATCGGCAAGGTGCTGGGCTGGCGCCTGCGCGGAAAGGCGTGGCCGCATCCGTTCTTCAGGCGCGAGACCGGCGAGCCGATCTATCCGCTGACCGTGCTGACGCAACAGCAACGCGACGCACTGCGTCCGCTGTGTGGCCCGCATCCGACGGCGCCGGCCGCGGGCCAGACGGAGCTCAGCTCTCCGCCTTGATCTTCTCGGCGGCCTTCGGCGCGAAATAGGTGAGGATGCCGTCGGCGCCGGCGCGCTTGAAGCCGACCAGGCTCTCCATCATCGCGCGCTCGCCGTCGATCCAGCCATTGGCGGCGGCGCCTGCGATCATCGCGTATTCGCCCGACACCTGGTAGACGAAGGTCGGCATCGCGAAATGGTCCTTCACGCGGCGGACGATGTCGAGATAGGGCATGCCCGGCTTCACCATCACCATGTCGGCGCCCTCGGCGATGTCGAGCTCGACTTCGCGCAGCGCCTCGTCGGAATTGGCGCTGTCCATCTGATAGGTGCGCTTGTCGCCGGTCAGCGTCTTGGCCGAGCCGATCGCATCGCGGAACGGGCCGTAGAACGCGGAAGCATATTTCGCTGCATAGGACATGATCTGCACGTCGCCGAAGCCGCTGTCGTCGAGCGCCTCGCGGATCGCGCCGATCCGGCCATCCATCATGTCGGACGGCGCGATCACGTCGCAGCCGGCCTCGGCCTGGGTCAGCGCCTGCTTCACCAGCACCGCGACGGTCTCGTCGTTGAGGATCTTGCCGCCTTCGATCAGCCCGTCATGGCCGTGGCTGGTGAAGGGATCGAGCGCGACGTCGCAAAGCACGCCGATATCGGGAAACTCCTTCTTGATCGCGCGAACCGCCTGGCAGACCAGATTGTCGGGGTTGAGGGCCTCCGAGCCTTGCTCGTCGCGCAGGGCGGGCTCGGTGAAAGGAAACAGCGCGATGCAGGGGATGTTGAGTTTTGCGGCGCGTTCGGCGTCGCGGACGATCTGGTCGACGGTGAGCCGATCGACGCCGGGCATCGAGGCCACCGGCGTGCGGGTGTTGTGGCCATCGACCACGAACATCGGCCAGATCAGGTCGTCGGTGGTCAGTACGTTCTCCCGCACCAGCCGGCGGGCCCATTCCGACTTGCGGTTGCGGCGCATCCGGATCGTAAGGTCGAGCGAGGGGGAGGCGAGGGCATCCGTTTGGCGCCGCGGCGTGTCGCGCAATTCGATCGGGCGCCCGAATTTGATCGCCATGTCTTGTTCTCCTCGAGGGACGGCAGTTCTGGACCTGATAAAGTCTGGACCTGATATAAGTCTGGTTCTAGCACCTGTCAGGGGCGCCGTCATTGCGCCGCTATTGCACCCCTGTTGCACCTTTGGTGCCCTTGATTTGCCGCAACGGCAATTGATTTTGCGTCCCCGGCGGGCCAAGACTGCGCCATGAACCCCATTTTGCAGCCGCCATGCGGCGATTCGGATGTCTGACACCTCTGCACGCGATCAGGCGCGGGATAACGCCATCTCGGTGAGCGCGATCTCGTCCGACCGGATCGAGCCGGACGACAATGCGTGGACGCGGCGCCTTGTCATCTTCCTGCGCATCATGGCCGTCGTCTCGGTCGCCAAGGGCCTCTATCACTGGGCCCAGGTGACGGGCTTTGTCGGTGGCGAGGAGGAGGCCTTCGAGAACCAGTCGATGGCCTGGCAGACGGCCACGATCTATTTCGCAGTCATCGAACTCGTCGCCGCAGTCGGGCTCTGGCTCGCGACGCCGTGGGGCGCCGTGGTCTGGCTGACCACCGTGGTGTCGATGGCCGTCATCGAGCTGATGTTTCCGGGAATCTATGGCGGCAGCCTCACCGTGGTCGGGCTCGAGGCCGTGATGCTCGCGGCCTATCTGGCGCTGGCCTGGATGTCGGCGCGCGAACGCCCGCCATAGCCCCGCATGGCTCGCGCACTGTTGCCTGGCTGCGACAGCTCGGCGAGGAGCTGACGGGTGACGGCCAATATTTGGCGGTCGTGCGCGCAACGAGAAGACAGCATCGCTGGTTCTGCTAGGTGGATGCCTCAGATCGCACCCCTTCGAGACGCACCATTTGCGGCGCGTCTCTGCGGGACCTGCCGTCGGGACCCATTTCACCGGATCTCGGCGCGTGTGCCGGCCGGCTTTGCGCGGGCCGACGGCGGAACCGATCTGGCCGCGGCGACGAATGAGGGCCTCTTGCGCGCACCACGCGCGTCCCGCTCCGATGCACTCCCATAAAATTTTCGAAGAATTTTCCGGTAACCAATCGGTCACTGTAAAGGGTTCCCTCATACCCGTTACGGCACCGTTTCGAATTCAGACGCTGCTGTTTCCGAATGTGACAGGTGAGGCACACGAAGCGTGAACAAGGGCCTGCCACCGTCAATGAAGAGTTGCGAAAAGTCCTTGATCCATGGGCTTAATCCACGATTCACTGTCTTAAATTCATGATCTCTTTATTCTCTTATTTAAGCGGATATTCAAACGGCCCCCTTACGTTGGACCTATCAGGCGGGACACAAGTTTCGTCGAAATAAAGTCGATAAAAACGACAAACAGGGGAAGTGTCATGATGAAAGCCGTTGCGACAACGGCGGCGGATGCCGCTGATCGCGCTACCGGTCAAGCTCCGGTGCAGCCGCTCTATCTCGAAGCCCTGACTTTGGTGGAGCGGCTGCATCGCCGGCTCCTCGACGTCATCAAGGACGAATTCGATCGTCGTGGCCGCGCCGACATCAACTCGGTGCAGGCGCTGCTCCTGTACAATATCGGTGACAAGGAACTGACCGCCGGCGAGCTGCGCACCCGCGGCTACTATCTCGGCTCCAACGTCTCCTACAATCTGAAGAAGCTCGTTGAGCTCGGCTTCCTCGATCATCAGCGCTCGCGCGTCGATCGCCGCTCGGTCCGCATCCGTCTGACCCCGCAGGGCCAGGAAGTCCGCAAGATCGTCGATGCGCTCTATCAGAAGCACGTCAAGACGGTCGAGCAGGTCGGTGGCATTTCGAACGAGGAGTTCGCGAGCCTCAACAAATCGCTGCACCGCCTCGAGCGCTTCTGGACCGACCAGATCCTGTATCGCCTCTGAGCTTTCCTGTTTTCGCCTGATGGGCCAAGCCGGCCGCTTGAGAAGACCGGCAGCCTGCCTCCAGTCAACGCATCGGTCATGCCCGGCCGATGCGTTTTTCATGCTGCACCTGCGAAAATAAATAGGTCCCGGCGAGGAACCAAGCCGTTTCCTGCGCTTTATCCCGTCTCCCAACGGAGAGGCAGGGATATGCTGGTCGAGCGCGGGATTGAGGTGCTGAACGTCGAGGTCGTCGGTGACGCCTACGCGATCGCCTCGAATTATCTGCGCAAATCCGGCACCATTCCCGACACTTTCGCCACCAATGAGCGCCTGCTCGGCATCATCGTGAAGCTGTTCCAGCGTGGTGAGCTGAACCGACTCCGCCTCGCCAACAAGGCGATCGCGAAGTTCGAGGCCGAGACGCTGGTGGTCGCCTGAGCGTCAACCCGGAGACTTCAATGGAAGCCGCGATCGATCGGATCATGCAGACGTATGATCTGCTGCTCAACCGCACGTCCGCTGCAAGCGACGAAGCACGGGCGAAGGTGACAGAGTACGTGCAGACGCTGTTCGAGGCGGGTGAGCGCGATACGCATCGATTGACCGTGTGCGGGCTGACCTATCTGCGCCAGCTAGACGGCAGCACCGACCATGTGAAGGCCGGGTACACCGGGCTGTAGGCGCACTTGTCTGTCGTCCCTGCCTGGTGCGCAATTGCGCACGGGAGCAGGGACCCATAACCACTGGGTTGTGTTGTTGAGGCAGGCTGGGGCCCCAGCGTCGCGCAACGATCGCCGTCGGTGGTTATGGGTACCGGGCCGAGCTTCCGCCTTCGCTCGTTGAGCTACGGCGGACAAGTCGCTCGCCCGGGACGACGCGGTTAGATTCAATTGTCAGACAGCTACTCGGTGTCATCGCCCGCGTGAACGCCCTTATCCACGATCGTCGTCCCTGCGAAAGCATGGACCCATAACCACAGGGGCGTGTTGTTGAAGAGGGCTGCAGCCCCAGCGTCGCGCAACAACTTGCATTTGTGGTTATGGGTCCCGGGTCAAGCCCGGGACGACACCGAATGTGTTGCACTAATTGCGTGTCATACGTTGGCATTCTCGCGACATGAGTTGCAGCTCAGTTTGTAGGACAACGCCCGCCCGCCTGGTTCCGTCTGAACACCGTACTGATCCGGATTTCATCGCAAGCCAGGATGGTCGTAATACAACTGTGCCGGCACGACCTTTATTTACCCGAGCATTTTTTAACTTTTGAGTTTTTACCGATCTATTCCAACTGGCAGAAAAGGACCGCCCGTGTGACGGTCCTTTTCGATTCGATCGCTCACCGCAGCAGAAGCCACGCCACGCTGGCGATCAGGGCCATAAGCGACACCGCCGCAGCGCAGACAAAGGCAACCTCCACGCCGTCGATGTGGTGGTGGTTCGCCTGCATCGTCGCTCCTCCTGGATGGGCCGCTATCGGCGCGCTACGATGACGAGCGCGGTCGGCGTGCACTGCCACATCCTTCGCGATGCGAGCGCGAATGAATGAAGCGGCCTGGCTTTTCGAACTGAAATTTGCCGGGACGGAATTTTCTCCGAACTCCCGGGCTATGACGAGATAACTCCGTGCTTGCCGTTCTGGTTCCTGGCAAAGCGACGGTTGATACGATCGCATTGATATCGGCAGGCTTCGCGGGTGCCTCTTGCCTGAAAGACGATGCGCTGCCCTTTCCTGGCGGAAGGAGCGAGCGCGCAATTGGCATTCCGCTGGAACGAACTGGAACCGCAGGAGTAGACCTTCAGCTCCCGGCCTTTGCCCCCAAGCCCTCCGGGAGTAGCGATCCCTGGTGCTGCGAAACCTCCGGTGCCGGGGGTCGTTGGTTGGGCCCGGTATCCGGGGCTGTGCTCGTCCTGCCGTTTCGATCCATGCAGGACGAAGACCGCATTAAACCGCGTGCGCCGGCGAGCCACTCAGATCATCTCAAGCGAAAAGCAATCAGCGCGGTGCGGCGATTTGCAGCACGGTGTAGCTGCGCCGCGGGCTTGCCGAAGGCTGTGGCGAATGGTCGCTAAGGATGCGCAGACGCGAGCTCGGCGCGCGATTCCATAACCCGATGGGACTCGCGCGTTTCGATTGGCGATGCGACCACGCGACTGGACGCAGCCGGCGATCGGCGGGCCGCGTCTGAAAATCCAGGAGGAAGCCCCATGATCTCGTCCCACATGCGCCTGTTCGGCGCGGTCGTAGCGCTGTTGCTTGGGGCGAGCGGTCCGGCGCCCGCGCAGCAACTCGAGCTCAAGCTGATGGCGCCGGCGGCGCCTGGCGGTGGCTGGGATCAGACCGCGCGTTCGATGCAGCAGGCGCTGGTCGCCGCCGGTGTCGCGCGCAGCGTCCAGGTCACCAACGTGCCTGGCGCCGGCGGCAGCGTCGGCATCGCGCAGTTCGTCAATGGCGCCAAGGGCGACGGCAGCCAGATGATGGTGAACGGCTTCGTCATGGTGGGTGCGCTCGCCATGAACAAGTCGCCGGTGACGCTGGATCAGGTGACGCCGATCGCGCGCCTGACCGAGGAGACCCAGGTCATCGTGGTGCCGGCGAGTTCGTCGATCAAGACGGCGCAGGATCTAGCTGCCGCGCTCAAGGCCGATATCGCCAAGGTGACCTTTGCCGGCGGCTCGGCCGGCGGCGTCGACCATGTGATGGCGGCGCTGTTCGCAGGCACGGTCGGCGCCGACGCGAAGAAGATCAACTACATTCCGTTCTCGGGCGGCGGCGAGTCGCTCGCCGCCATTCTCGGCGGCAAGGTCACGGCCGGCATTTCCGGCCTCAGTGAGTACGAAGGCCAGATCAAGGCCGGCAAGCTGCGCGCGCTCGGCGTGACCTCGGCGCAGCGTCTGCCCGGCGTCGATATCCCGACCTTCAAGGAGCAGGGGATCGAGCTGGTGCTGGCCAACTGGCGCTCGGTGGTGGCTCCGCCCGGCATCACGCCGGAGCAGCGCAAGGTGCTGAGCGAAGCCGTCGAGAAGATGGTGAAGTCCGACGCCTGGAAGGACATCCTGAAGCAGAAGGGCTGGGATAACGCCTATCTCGGCGGCGATGCATTCGCGGATTTCCTGAAGAAAGAGATCACGCGCGTGACTGAGGTGCTGAAGTCCGTCGGTCTCGTGAAATCATGACGCCGGATACGGCCTCCGAAAACCTGCCGCGCGCGCCGGCGCGGCGCGTCGATCGCGCCGGCGTCGCCATCGCGGCCGCGCTCGCTGTACTCGCCACGGTGCTGGTGTGGGACGCCAGCAAGCTGCCGGCCACCACGATGTACGGGATGGGGCCGGAGGCGATGCCGATCGTCATCGCGATCGGCCTCGTCATCCTCGCGGTCGGCAATCTGATCGACGCGCTGCGTGGCAACCTGCCGCCGCGCGAGAGCATGGATCCGAAACCGGTGTGGCTGATCATCGGCGGCCTTGCGCTGCTGATCGCCATCATCGGCCTCGGCGCCGGCTTCATCCTTGCCACCTCGGCGCTGTTCGTCACCACGTCTGCGGCCTTCGGCCGGCGTGCCGTCGCGGCCGACACCGCCCTCGCGCTCGCGATCACGACCCTCATCTACCTCGCGTTCGACAAACTGTTAACGCTGAGCCTGCCTGCCGGCCCGCTGGAGCGACTGCTGTGATGGACACTTTCGCCGCGCTGGCGCACGGCATGGCGGTCGCCATGCAGCCGATGAACCTGCTCTACGCCCTGATCGGCGTGTTCCTCGGCACCGCGGTCGGCGTGTTGCCGGGCATCGGTCCGGCGCTGACGGTCGCGCTGCTGCTGCCGGTGACCTACAAGCTCGATCCCGGCGGCTCGCTGATCATGTTCGCCGGCATCTACTATGGCGGCATGTATGGCGGCTCGACCACCGCGATCCTGATCAACACGCCGGGCGAGAGTGCGTCGATGGCGACCGCGCTCGAGGGAAACAAGATGGCCAAGGCCGGCCGCGGCGGCCCGGCGCTGGCGACCTCGGCGATCGGTTCGTTCGTGGCCGGCACCATCGCCACCATCGGCCTCGCATTCCTCGCGCCATGGCTGGTCGACTTCGCGGTCCGGTTCGGGCCGGAGGATTACTTCGCACTGATGTGCGTCGCCTTCGTCACGGTGTCGGCGACCTTCGGTGACTCGCCGGTTCGCGGCCTCACCAGCCTGTTCATCGGCCTGACGCTCGGGCTGGTCGGCATCGACAAGCTCACCGGCCAGGCGCGGCTTGCGTTCGGCATCCCCGAGTTGCTCGATGGCGTCGAGGTGACGACGCTCGCGGTCGGCCTGTTCGCGGTGGGCGAGGCGCTCTATGTCGCCTCGCGCCGTCATCATGCCGAGGAGAAGCTCGAGCCGGTGCGCGGCTCGTTGTGGATGACGCGGGAGGACTGGCGGCGCTCGTGGAAGCCGTGGCTGCGCGGCACGCTGTTCGGCTTTCCGATCGGCGCGCTGCCGGCCGGCGGGGCTGAGATCCCGACCTTCCTGTCCTATTCAACCGAGCGGCGGCTGACCAAACATCCGGAGGAGTTCGGCAAGGGCGCGATCGAGGGCGTCGCCGGACCCGAAGCCGCCAACAACGCCTCCGCCGCCGGCACGCTGGTGCCGCTGTTGACGCTTGGGCTGCCGACCTCGGCCACCGCGGCGATGATGCTGGCGGGCTTCCAGCAATACGGCCTCAACCCCGGGCCGCTGTTGTTCGCGGAACGGCCCGACCTGGTGTGGGGCCTGATCGCGAGCCTGTTCATCGCCAACGGCATGCTGCTGGTGCTCAATCTGCCGCTGGTCGGGCTGTGGGTGCGGCTGCTCGCGATCCCGCAGCCCTGGCTCTATGCCGGCATCCTGGTGTTCGCGACCATGGGCACGATCGCGGCAAAGCCGTCGGTCGTCGAGCTGTCGATGCTGGCGGCG
Source organism: uncultured Bradyrhizobium sp. (assembly GCF_947648125.1). GTDB lineage: Bacteria > Pseudomonadota > Alphaproteobacteria > Rhizobiales > Xanthobacteraceae > Bradyrhizobium. Next base: position 134,286 of record NZ_CANSMR010000008.1, read on the forward strand.
TTCGGCGTGATGGGCTTTTTGATGCGGCGGTTCGATTTCCCGATCGCGCCTGTCGTGATCGGATTGATCCTCGGGCCGATCGCCGAAAGCCAGTTGCGCCGTGCGCTGGCGATCAGCCTCGGCGATCCCATGGTGCTGCTGCAAAGCCCGATGTCGGCAACGCTGCTCGGCGTTGCACTGATCGCACTGCTGGCGCCGTTCGTGCTGAGGGGACTCGGGCGGTTCAAGGCCAATGAGGACTAGGTAAGTTGCTTCAATGTTGCCTGGTCAGCAAGAGGTTGGAAACGTCCTGCAGGTGAATGGCGGGATGCAGGGTTCCGAGCAGCCCAACAATGACGATGATGCCCAGTCCGAGTATTGTCTCGATCGCACTGTTACGGATCAGATGGCGAAGGGCGACAGACGAATGTTCGCTTTCGATGGCGGCGAACTGCGGCGTCAAGCGGAAGCGGTTGATCGCCGCGAAGACGAGCATCGTGACGAAGATCGCTATCTTGAGCATGAGCAGGCGCCCGTATTCGGTGGCGACGAGCCCATGCAGCGAGCCGACCAGAATGGCGGCGTTGACAACGCCACTGAGCAGAATGGTTGCCACGCTGACAATGCCGAGTATCGAAAACCGTTCGGTGGCATCGCGGACCAGCGACATGCTCTCACGGACCTTGGGAGTGGCCAAGAAGGTGATCAGTGACACCAGACCACCGATCCAGGCTGCCGCAGCGACGGTGTGCAACGCATCCGCTGCGAGATGCAGATAGCCGATCGGACCAACGGTTGAGGCGGCGTGGCCGGTCCAGGCAAGACTGCCGGCAAGCCCGATCGCCGCAGCGAGCCCTAGCCATTGTGCGGCCACCGCGCGGTCCGAGATGAGGCAGGCCGCCAGCCAGATCGCAAGACCTGCGCGGATGATCGTCATCTCACCGAACTGGGTTTCGTTGATGACGGTCGATAGGATGTCTGCGGTCAAAGCGTCGATGAGCGGCATTCCGCTCATCGACGCCGCCTGCAGCAGAAGCCAAATCGCGCCCGAGATCACCACGAGGGTAAGACTGGCCCAGATATGCCGCCGCGTCCGGCTCCGAAACGCAATCGTCGCCGCGGTGTGGTCGAGCAAGACCGGCACGGCGATCAGGCGGCCGAAAATAACGCTTCCGACCGCTAACGCCGTTGCCGCGAAATGCACGGCGCGCGTCGCGATCAACGGCGCTCCTGCTGCGGACCAATCCATTGCGACCAAGCTCTACTGGCCAACCTGGAAGGTGTAGTTCCCCTCGGTTGTGTGGGTGTCTACCGAAAGCACGTGCCAATTGACGTAATAGGTCCCAGCACCGCCCCCCTTCAGTGAGACCGACATCTGGTTGCCGTTCACGCGCGCCTTTCCGGCATCGACCCGCTGCCCGGAAGGACCGGTGACTGTTACCGAACTGAATGCGGCTTCCAGCTTCTGGGTGAAGGTGAGCGTCACCTCGCGCGGCGGGCTCGCTACCTGGTTGCCGACGCGTGGCTCGGCATGATCAAGAAAGGCGTGGGCGTGTGCCTTATCGGCTGCCAGCGACAGCAAAAGCGTGATGATCAGGGTTGAGCGTCGCATGATCAATTCCTCGCAAACGGACTGGCGGGCTGGACCGGGCCGCCAAAGAGCGGCCTGCCGATGCCCCGGGGATCGATATCGTCGAGATAAAGATGGAGTTGCCCAATCACGCCGACGCGAGTGCCGCTCTGCCGATTGATCGGAATCAGCGCCTCGACGCCGAGCTGATAGGTGTTTCCGACCCACAGAACGCCAGGGTTGATGGTCCCGGTCGTCATCGTGCCCGACGTCAGCGTGTTCGCGATCGGGGTCTGCAGCGTCGCTTCCACAAGCGGGATCATGCGATTGACGAAATCCGGCAGGCCGAGATCGACGACCGCGGATTTCAGATAGGGCATGCTGTACTGGATCGTGGCGCCCCAATTCAGCACGTTGGGATGAAATTGGGTATCGGAGGTCATCTCGCCGGAGTCGGGATCGACCCCGAAGGTCGTGGTGGAACGCCTCCCGGGAATGGCATAGCCGACCTGTCCGGTGACCGCGACGGGGCGCAGCCATGACAACGTGTCGGGCAGGTCGCCAAAACCTTTGCCGAAATAGACGGTCGGTGTGTAGGTGTTGAACGGATCAGCTCCGACGCTGTCGGCGCCGGTGCCGCCCCATTCGACGCTCAGCCCGACCGACATAACGAATTCATGCTCGGCGTCCTTGAAGACGCGATACTTGAAGGTGGTGTCGACGTTCTGGAAGCCATGGGCGCCGGTTCCGGTCGGTCCACCAGGTGGATGGAGAAAGCTGTACGTTGATCCAATGGAGATCGCGAAAGCCTCGGTGATCCGCTTGGAAAACTCGCCGGAGAAGTCACGCTGCCGAAACGACGGATCATCGCCGGTGTGGAAGCTGGAGACCGTCGGCAGCGAGAGCTCGTCATTGACGCCGGGGTCATCGATGCCGAGCGTGGCCGGAAAGAAGCGGTTGCCGACGATTTCGTGGGCGGTACTGACAGAAAATGGAATGAGCGCGACGGCGAGGCCCGGTAAGGCTGCGCGCGCATGACGGATGAACATGGGAATCTCCGCAGGCGTTGATGTGTAAAGGTGTCAGCGGCCAGTGGCCGCGCGGCTTTACGACAGAAACGGCGGGGCGCGCGCCTGGGCCTCGGAATCGGCGCCTGGACCGAACAGACGCGGCGCAAAATCCTGCCAGGCGACCTCACTCATCACGCGATCGATCACGATCGCGGCTGACATCTTCGGGGCAGCGATCGGCGCGCCGGTCTGCAGCACGCTGCAGGCGGTGCAGCAGCCCTCGTGCGCGCGGTGGCCGGTCTGATCGTTCTGGTCGGCCGCTTGTTGTGCCGCCCCGCCGTGGCACATGACCGCGCCTGCAAGCGGATCCGAGGCCGCTAGACTCGCCGCCCAACAGGCGCCGATCGGTGCAAAGATCTGCACCAGCAGGGCAACCAGAACTAGAGGTAGAAATCTCTTCAGCTGTCGGCGCATCGGTCCACCTGCGACAATCTACCGCAAGCGAGGGCCGCCGTCGAGCCAAGTGACAATGGAGCGAGGAGGGGTGACGATTTAATGGAGTGTGTTGTGCGTCGGCAACGCCGTGCATACGCGCTGCGGTACGGCCTGAGGCGGGATCAGTCTGATGAGCCGACTTGTTTTTAGGCGACAGAGGTAGGTCGGCTGGCCGCATTCATTGCGGCCTATGCGCTTGTCCTCAATGTCGTGCTGTTAGGCGTCCTGGTCGCCAGCGTATCGCCTGTGGCGGCGGGAGCCAGCTTGCCAGAATCCGACCTGCGGGGATAGCGCCCCGGTTCTGCGGCGCGATGCCTGCCTGGTCGAGACAGGTAGCAACACGGCCAACATTTGTGTGATCGGGAAATATCCGGACTCCGATCCCGGTCTTCCTTTCAGCAACGCACATGCCTCGCTTGCGCGAGGCGCAAATCAAGGCGGCCGAACGATGAAGATCATCTATCTTTTGGCGGCGCTCATGCTGGCGCCATCTCTCGCGACCCAAGCCATTGCTGATGCGCGAACCGGCAATGGCAGCGACCGGGCGCATGTCGGCGCACGATCGACAATTGGCAGCGGATTGCAGGGATACGGGATCGTAGGTCGTCAGATCGCGGCTCCGCCGTGGAGCTCCGCCTGCATGAACGACACAGGCCCACAGCAATGCGACGAGCCCATGTGGGTCTATGGGAGCCCCGACTATGTCGCTCAGTTCAGGAGTGCATTCTGACGTCGGCCCGCGGGCTCTTGAAGCCGCGCTGCTGGCCGGCTGAAGGCGCGGCTAGGACAATTCGTCATATGGCCCGCCTGCAACACCGCCGCGCGATCGGTTGAATCTGCGGCCGCTGTGTTTTGACTCGCTCTTGCGCTGTGATAGGCGTGAGGCGGGGTATGAGATGAGGCGGTTCGTTTTCAGGCAGCGTGTGGGCAGGGCGGCGGCGTTTGTCGCAGCGTACGCGCTTGTCCTCAACGTCATCCTGTCGAGCCTCCTGGTCGCCAGCATATCGCCTGCGGCCGCGGCAGCCGGCCAGATCCTCTGCATCAACAGCGCCGATGCCGATGCGGCCCACGACGATGCCGGCAAGAGCGGGCGGGGCGGCGCGATCCACTGTCCGCTGTGCATCGGTCATCACGTCACCGGCGCGTTGCCGCCGCCGGAGCTCGCGCTCGGCGCACGGCTGCCGGTCGCGGTCACCACGATCCGTGCGTTCGAGGCGCGGTTCGTTGCGCGTTTCCGATCCTACGATCATCAATCCCGCGGACCTCCGGCACTGACCTGACCACCGGCGCTTCGGCGCCCTTCGTTCGTCAGATCACATCCGGAGTCCTGTCATGTCATCCGCCATCGCGCGGCTGCGAGCCTGTTCGCTCGCCGGCACCGCCGTAGCATTCATCTTGCCTGCAAACGCTCAATCCACATCGCAATCGACACTGCCATCAGTCACGGTCGACGCACCGCAGCCGCGGCGGGACGCATCGGAGCGTCCGCAGCGGCGCGCTGCGCGCAGCGCCTCGGCGCGCGCCGCGCGTGTTCCCGCCGCGGCGGTGCAAGCGGCCAATGGCGAGGGCGGCGGCACCCGTGCCGCGTTGGCCGTGCTGTCGGCGCAGCAGGCGCTCACGGAAATCAACAACACGCCGGGTGGCGTCGCGCTGGTCCCGGCCGCGGCCTACCGCAACTCGACCGTTGCCAACACGATCAAGGACATTCTCGACTATGTCCCCGGCGTCTTCGCGCAGCCGAAATGGGGGGACGATACGCGGCTGTCGATCCGCGGCTCCGGCCTGTCGCGCGATTTCCATTTGCGCGGCATCCAGCTCACCATGGACGGCATTCCGATCAACACCTCGGACGGCTACGGCGATTTCCAGGAGGTCGACCCGACCGCCTACAAATATGTCGAGGTCTACAAGGGCGGCAACGCGCTGCAGTTCGGCGCCAATTCGCTCGGCGGCGCGATCAACTTCGTCACCCCGACCGGACGCGATCCGAACCCGAACGGCGCATCGTTCGACTTCGGTGCCTTCAACACCCGTCGGCTGCAGGTCAATGCCGGTGGCGTGAATGGGCCGTGGGACGGCTTCGTCACCGCGTCCACGCAAGCCTCGGACGGCTTCCGCGATCACAGTTTCGGCTCGAGCAACAAGCTCAGCGCCAATGTCGGCTACCAGATCTCGCCCGACGTCGAGACCCGGTTCTACCTGAACGCCAACGAGGTACGCCAGCGCATCCCGGGCAGCGTCGACCGGACCACGGCGTTGACGTCGCCGACCACGGCTGCACCCGTCAATGTCGCCAATGACTGGCAGCGCAACATCGACACGGTGCGGATCGCCAACAAGACGACCATCCGCTTCGACGACACGCAACTCGAATTCGGCGCGTTCGGTGTCGACCGGCACCTGATGCATCCGATCTTCCAGTGGCTCGACTATCGCTACAAGGATTATGGCGGCTTCGCGAAGCTGACCGACGACCGCATCATCGGCGGTTTCCGCAACCGCTTCGTCGCCGGAGTCAACATCCTCAACGGCAGCATCGATGCCCAGCAATTCGTCAATGTCGGCGGCTTCAAGGGCGCGCAGACGTCGTCGTTGCGGCAGACCCCGGAGAACTATTCGGCGTTCGCGGAGAATTCGTTCTACTTCCTGCCCAACGTCGCCGTCATCGCCGGCACGCAATATCTGTTCGCGGTGCGCGACCAGCACGTCAACTTCTCGACCAATGGCGATCTCAACGGCCGCAGCAGCTTCAGCCTGTGGAGCCCCAAGACCGGCCTGCTGTGGCAGGTCGATCCGAGCTGGCAGGTGTTCGGCAATGTCTCGCGCAGTGCCGAGGTGCCGAGCTTCGGCGAGAGCGTCAGCCCGAACTTCCTCAACCCGACCCTGCCGAACATTCCGTTCTTTTCGATCAAGCCGCAGACCGCGACGACCTATGAGATCGGCACCCGCACGAAGCGGCCGGACTACGCCTGGGAGGTCACGCTCTATCGATCGGAGATCGACAACGAGTTGCTGTGCCTCTACAGCGCGTTCGGCAATTGCAACGTCACCAACGCCAACAAGACGGTTCACCAGGGGATCGAGGCCGGGGCGGGCGCGGCGGTCTTTCGCGACATCTTCGTGGGCGGACCAGCGCCAGACAAGATCTGGCTCAACATCGCCTACACGCTGAACAATTTCCGGTTCGACAATGATCCGGTGTTCGGCAACAACCAGCTGCCGGGTGCGCCGCGCCACTTCGTGCGGGCGGAGCTGCTCTACAAGCATCCGACCGGGCTCTATTTCGGCCCCAATCTGGAATGGGTGCCGCAGGCCTACTTCGTCGATAGCGCCAACACGCTGATAACGTCCGCCTATGCGATCTGGGGCCTCAAGGCCGGCTTCGACAATGGCGGTCCGGTGTCCGGTTATATCGAGGCGCGCAATATCGCCAACAAGGCGTATATCGCGAGCGCCAGCATCATCGATCGCGCCAATGCGGCATCACCGCTGTTCGAGCCCGGAACGGGCAGGGCGATCTATGCGGGGCTACGCTATCGATGGTGAGCGGGATTTGAACGGACCGGCGCGGTGGCGCGGGACCCGTTGGCAATGTGCGAGAAATCCTCGCCATGTAAAAGGCCCGCTCCGGGGCTCGCAATTCGGAGCGGGCCAGTCTGGGCGCGGCAAATCTCGCCGCGGCGCGAACCTAGCGCGACATGCTGACACCACCCTGACGACGTCAAAAAAATGGAGAGGCAGCTGAACGCCGCCTCTCTGTTTCGATGATGGATTTGTGAACGGAATGTTGTGCGGCGTGCTCACCATTTGTAGGCGAGGCTTGCCGTGATGCGCCGGCGATCGCCGTAGTAGCAGGAGCTGATCGTTGCGCAGCTCGCGACGTAGATATTGTCTGTGACGTTCACCACATTGAGCGCCGCGCGCCAGTTGTTGTCCCACTCGTAGTGCAAGGCGAGATCGCCGAGCACGACCCCCGGGACGCGCGCAGTGTTCGCGGTGTCGGCAAAGGACGAGCCGACATAGCGCACGCCGCCGCCGAAGCCGAAGCCGTTCAGCGGGCCGTCGCGGAAGGTGTAGTCGGTCCAGATCGAGGCGAGCTGCCGCGGCGTGTTGGTCGGCACGGTGCCGATCAGCGCGGGATTGAGGTCCTTGCTGACGAACAGCTCGTAATTTGTGTAGCTCGCCACCAGCTTGAAATCCCGCGTGATGTTCGCCACCGCCTCGAGCTCGACGCCGCGAGAGGTGACCTCGCCATTCTGGGTCTGGAACAGCGTGTTGTTCGGATCTGTCGTCAGCGCGTTCTTGCGCTTGAGATCGAACAGCGCGACGCCGAACCGCGCGTTGAGCCCGACCGGCTCGTACTTGACGCCGACCTCGGTCTGCTCGGAGGTCTCCGGCAGCAGCATTTGGCCGGCGGCATTGGTGCCGATCACCGGATTGTAGCCGGTCATATAGGACACGTAGGGCGCAACACCGCTGTCGAAATTGTAGATCGCGCCGACCCGGCCGGAGAACTTGCTGTCCTGGCGGCTCTGATCGGCACCGATCCGGTTGTTTTTGCTGAGGTCGACCCAGTCCTGCCGCCCCGACAGCACGACCGTCAGGCGGTCGAGCTTGACCTGGTCCTGCAGATAGAGCCCGGCCATGCCCTGGGTCAGATAGGCGTTCTGATACAGCGGCCCGCTATACGGCAGGTTGTTGCCGTAGACCGGATTGAGCACGTTGAGATTCGTGCCCATGCCGAAACCCTGGCGATCGTCGATGCCGTAATATTTCAGATCGACGCCGACGAGCGCAGTGTGCTGCAGCGCGCCGGTTGAGAAACGATATTCGAGCTGATTATCGAGGTTGAGCTGCGTGGCGATGCCGCGGGTGTAGAAATTGCCGCGCATGATGTCGGCGGCCGCCGGCGTCGTCGCGTAGCCGAGCCCGTAGAGGCCGGCGTAGTAGACGTCGGCATGCGCCATGCGCGCGTTCTGACGGAAATCGACGTTGTCAGTGACGCTCTTCTGGAACTGATAGCCGACCATCTCCTGGTCGCGGCGGAACTGGTCGACGCTGGGATCGCCGGCGAACAGGCTGGTCGGAATGCGGCCGAACGGCGCGTTGGTGACGGTGCCGACATAGGGCAGGAAGTTCAGCGCGCGGGTGTTGCTGTGCGAGGCCATGCCGAACACAGTAAGGCTTGTGTCGGCATCGGGCCGCCAGGTCACCGACGGGGCGAAGAAGAAATTGTTGTCGTAGACATAGTCGGTCTGGGTGCCGCCGCCCTGGGCCTGGCCGACCAGGCGATACTGCACTTGGCCGCCGCCGGGCTGCGCCGTCGCGCCGCCAATGTCGAACTGGGTGTAGGCGTTGCCGAAATTGTTGACGCCGGTTTCAATGTAGCGGATGGGCTCGGCGGACGGCAGCTTGCTCACCGCGTTGACGAGGCCGCCCGGCGCCGAGCCGCCATACAGGATGCCGGACGGACCGCGCAGCACCTCGACGCGCTCGAGGTTGAAGGGCTGCAGCTTCCAGCTCGCATAGGAGGTGTAGAACAGCTGCAGGCCGTCGAGGAACAGCGACTCGTTCTGCGCGGGGAAGCCGCGGATCATGAACCAGTCGTTGCGGAAGTCGGCGCCATAGGTGCCGCCGATGACACCCGGCGTGTAGCGCAGCACTTCGTCGAACTTGCTGACGATCTTCTGGTCGCGGATCTGCTCGGCGCTGATCACCGTCACCGATTGCGGCGTCTGGATGATCGGCGTGCTGGTCTTGGTGCCGCTGGCGCTCTGCCGCGCCAGATAGCCGGTGACCGGGCCATTGGCGCGCTCGTGTCCGCCGCCTCCGCCCGCAGCCTGCTGTGCCGCCTGTGGCTGCGTGCCCACTGGGGCGACTGGCGCGCGGCGCGCGGCGCTGCGCGCGCGCATGCTCCGTTGCGAAGGCTGCTGCGATCGTGCCGATTGCCGGTGCGGCGCATCGACTGTCACGGGCGGCAATTGCGCCTGCGCGAAGACTTCGTCCGCACCAGCAACCGAAAGCATCACCAGAGCCGAAGCAGCAAACCGCTGCGGCCGAATCCATCCGTCCGTCATTCAACGCCCCCAAAGAGAATTGTCTTCGGCGTCGTTATCACGGTGATTTTCGCGAACAGCCCGCGCGCGGTTAGAAGCTATCGAAGCTGTGCGCAAAGCCGGCGTGTGTGACTGAGGGACAACGGAGTACGACGCACAATTGCACGCATCGCGTGAGAGGCTTGAATCGGTCCAGTGTTGAACGATTCAAAAATCGAACGATTCAAAATCATCTCGTGACTCGATGCATCATGATCGCGCGTGTGATGATCGAGGGAGCCGGACGCCGCGTGATGGGGTGAAGCGTGATTGGGGGATCGGCATTGGTGACGCTCGAGGGCGCGGCTCGCCTTGAGGCGTCAGCCTCGGCTCGTCGCGCGATCGGGAAGGGGGCGTCCTGTCCGCCCCCGCCGGCTCCCGCAGCCATGTTCTGCGGGGCTGGAACCGGGACGGCGAGGGGGCGGCCCTGCCGGCTGGCAATCCCCGGCATCCCCACCATATCTGGCATAATTGGCCGCGGGGGACCGCAACCGCTTGGCCATTTTGGGGTGATGTGATAACCCTCTGAAACCAGCTTCGACCGCCACTCGTGACCGTCCGCATCCCGTGTAAAGGCTTGCGGCGGTGGAGATATTTCGCCGATGACCTCATCCTCCAAGACCGCTTCCGCGCCCGATTCCTTCTTCACGGCAACCCTTGCCGAGGCCGATCCCGAGATCGCCGCCGCGATCAAGGGCGAGCTCGGCCGCCAGCGCCATGAGATCGAGCTGATCGCCTCGGAGAACATCGTCAGCCGTGCCGTGCTGGAGGCGCAAGGCTCGGTGATGACCAACAAATATGCGGAAGGTTATCCGGGCGCGCGCTACTACGGCGGTTGCGAATGGGTCGACGTCGCCGAGAACCTGGCGATCGAGCGCGCCAAGAAGCTGTTCGGCGCCGGCTTCGCCAACGTCCAGCCGAACTCCGGCAGCCAGATGAACCAGGCGGTGTTTCTGGCGCTGCTGCAGCCCGGTGACACCTTCATGGGCCTCGACCTCGCCGCCGGCGGCCATCTCACGCACGGCTCGCCGGTCAACATGTCCGGCAAGTGGTTCAAGGCCGCGCACTACACGGTGCGCCGCGAGGACCAGATCATCGACATGGACGAAGTCCAGAAGCAGGCCGAGCAGGTCAAGCCGAAGCTGATCATCGCCGGCGGCTCGGCCTATTCGCGCGCCTGGGACTTCAAGCGCTTTCGCGAGATCGCAGACTCGGTCGGCGCGTATCTGTTGGTCGACATGGCGCATTTCGCCGGCCTCGTCGCCGGCGGCGTGCATGCCTCGCCGGTGCCGCACGCCCACGTCACCACCACGACGACGCACAAATCGCTGCGCGGTCCGCGCGGCGGCCTGATCCTCACCAATGACGAGACGCTCGCCAAGAAGCTGAATTCGGCGATCTTCCCCGGCCTGCAGGGCGGCCCGCTGATGCACGTCATCGCCGCCAAGGCGGTCGCGTTCGCCGAAGCGCTGCGGCCGGACTTCAAGGTCTACGCCAAGAACGTGGTCGAGAACGCCAAGGCGCTGGCCGAGACGCTGCGCAGCTACGGCCTCGACATCGTGTCCGGCGGCACCGACAACCATCTGATGCTGGTCGACCTCAGGCCGAAGGGCCTGAAGGGCAACATCTCCGAGAAGGCGCTGGTGCGCGCCGCCATCACCTGCAACAAGAACGGCATCCCGTTCGATCCCGAGAAGCCGTTCGTCACTTCGGGCCTGCGTCTCGGTACGCCGGCTGCGACCACCCGCGGCTTCGGCGTCGCCGAGTTCAAGCAGGTCGGCGGCATGATCGCGGAAGTGCTAAACGCGCTCGCGCAGTCGCCGGACGGCAAGGCGCCGCTGGTCGAGGCCGCGATCAAGGAACGCGTCAAGGCGCTGACCGATCGCTTCCCGATCTATCAGTAGTCGTTCGCCGCTAGAGGTCCTGTCGGATGCGCTGCCCGAGCTGCAACTCACTTGATACGCAGGTCAAGGACTCGCGTCCGACCGAGGACTCCGCGGTTATCCGCAGGCGGCGCGTGTGCATGGCCTGCAACTTCCGCTTCACGACCTTCGAGCGGGTGCAGCTGCGCGAGCTGACCGTGATCAAGCGCAACGGCCGCCGCGTGCCGTTCGACCGCGACAAGCTGGTGCGCTCGCTGCAGATCTCGTTGCGGAAGCGCCCGGTGGAATCGGAGCGGGTGGAGAAGATGGTGTCCACCATCGTGCGCGAGCTCGAAAGCGGCGGCGAGGCGGAGGTCTCCTCGGAGGCGATCGGCGAGATCGTGATGGAGCATCTGCGCCAGCTCGACGACGTCGCCTATGTGCGCTTCGCCTCGGTCTATCGTAATTTCCGCGAGGCCAAAGACTTTGAGGCCGTGCTCGACGAGCTGACCGGCGAAGACGACCCGCGGATCGCGACGTTGCGAAAATGATCTTCCGTATTCTGGAAGAGCAGCTCGGGCAGAAAGCCAAAGAGGCCAGGGAAGCAGCCAAGGCCGCCGATCTGCGCTTCATGCAGCTCGCGCTCGCGCTCGGTCACCGCGGGCTCGGGCGTACCTGGCCCAATCCGGCAGTCGGCGCCGTCATCGTCAAGGACGGGGTGATCGTCGGGCGCGGCTGGACCCAACCCGGCGGCCGCCCGCATGCCGAGGTCGAGGCGCTGAGACGGGCAGGTAGCGCCGCGCGCGGCGCCACGCTCTATGTCACGCTCGAACCCTGCTCGCATTTCGGCCGCTCGCCGCCTTGCGCGGATGCCGTCGTCGCGGCCGGGCTTGCCCGCGTGGTCTCGGCGATCGAGGACCCCAATCCGGACGTCGGCGGCAAGGGGCACGCCAAGCTGCGTGCCGCCGGCATCGCCGTCGATGTCGGACTGTGCGCGGCCGAGGCTGCGCGCGACCATGCTGGGCATTTCCGCCGCATCACGGACCAGCGCCCGCATGTCGTCCTCAAGCTCGCGGTGTCCGCCGACGACAAGATCGCAGCCAGCGGCCACAAACCAGTTGCGATCACCGGCGAGGCCGCGCAGAGGCGCGTGCATCTGTTGCGCGCGCAGAGCGATGCGATCCTGGTCGGGATCGGCACGGTCAGGGCCGACGATCCGCTCTTGACCTGCCGGCTGCCCGGCATGGCGGCGCGCTCGCCGGTGCGGGTGGTGCTGGATCGCGCGCTGCGGATCTCGGGCGACAGCCGCCTGGTGCATTCGGCGCGCGAGACGCCGCTCTGGGTGATGACATCGGATCTTGCCGAGGCGCCGGCCGCGATGAAGCTCGGTGCTGCCGGGGCAGAGGTGATCCGCGTTGCCTCCGGCGCGCAGCCGGGGCTCGATCTGCCGGCGGTGTTGCACGCGCTGGCGGAGAAGGGCATCACGCGGCTGATGGTCGAGGGCGGCGCACGCGTGGCGAATTCTTTCGTGGCGGCAGGCCTGGTCGATGAAATCTGGCTGTTGCGCGGGCCCGAACGGATCGGCGCCGATGGCGTTCCCGCGCTGGACGCAATGCCGCTCGCCGCAATCACGCAGTCGCCCGCCTTCCGCCTTCGTGCTAGCGAAACCCTCGGCAAAGATGTTTTGACTGTTTACGATCGGTCCTAGGTCGTCAGGGCTTGACCCGGGCATCCACGTCTTGGTCGCCAGTAGTGAAGTAAGTCGTGGATGGCCGGGTCAAGCCCGGCCATGACGAAGAGTAAGAGATTTGTCATGTTTACCGGAATTGTCACCGATATCGGCGAGATCACCAGCCTGAAGCCAGTGGCGCAGGGTCAGCTGCACCGGATGCGGATTGCCTGCGACTACGACCAGACCACGATCGCCGACGGCGCCTCGATCGCCTGCAACGGTGTCTGTCTCACCGTGGTCGCCTCCGGCACCGCTGACGGCAAGACCTGGTTCGACGTCGACGCCGCGGCCGAGACGCTCGGCATGACCACCGCCAAGCATTGGGCGCAGGGTGGCCGGCTCAACCTCGAACGCGCGCTCAAGATCGGCGACGAGCTCGGCGGTCATATCGTGGCCGGGCATGCCGACGGCATCGCGACCATCGTCAAGCGCGACGATCTGCCGGACATGGCGCGGTTCGAGCTGCGAACCAGCCGCGAACTGGCGCGTTTCATCGCGGCGAAAGGATCCATCACGCTGGACGGCGTGTCGCTGACCGTGAATACGGTCGACGACGTCTCCTTTTCGGTGCTGATCATCCCGCACACGCTGTCCGTCACGACCCTGAGCGGCTGGAAGGCCGGCAGCGAGGTCAATATCGAGGTCGATCTGATGGCCCGCTATGCGGCGCGGCTGTCCGAGATGAAATAGCCTCGGCCTCGGCATTGCGGCCAAGACCGACGTCCTTATCTGCCAGTTCACCTCGGGCGGCGTCCAGCCGGATGGCCTATGCATTGCGGGCGAAGCCGACCTGAAAAATCAGGCCGATCGCGGTGACATCCGGGCCAGTATTGCCCTTGGCTTTACCGCCTGCTGCGCCTAAAACGCAGCACAACTCCTCCCCAAGTTCCGATTGGTATTGCAATGGCTGACGCGCGGCGCGCACCCCTGAAGGACCAGACCGACATCGCAGGCGCACGCGTGCTGATCGTCGAGGCCCGGTTTTATGACGACATCCAGGATGCGCTGCTGGAAGGCGCGCTCGCCGAGCTGAAGTCGGCCGGCGCCAGTCACGACGTGATCACGGTGCCGGGCGCGCTGGAGATTCCGGCCGCGATCGCGATTGCGATCGATGCCGCAGCGGCGAACGGCAAACCTTATGACGCGGCGATCGCGCTCGGCTGCGTGGTGCGCGGCGACACTATCCATTTCGAGATCGTTTCGCAGGAATCCTCGCGCGGATTGATGGATCTGGCCGTGAGCCGGAAATTCCCGCTCGGCAACGGCATCCTCACCGTCAACACCGAGGCGCAGGCCTGGGCGCGGGCGCGTGCCAGCGAGTTAAACAAGGGCGGCGACGCCGCGCGCGCGGCGATCGCGATGCTGCGGATCAAACGCCGCCTGGCAAAGGCCTGACCATGGCTGACAACAAGAAGCCCGCGAAAGCCCCCGACAGGAAAGCCAACCGGCGCGGCGCGGCACGGCTCGCGGCCGTGCAGGCGCTATACCAGATGGACATTGGCGGCGCGGGCATCAACGACATCTTCGCCGAGTTCGAGAGCCACTGGCTCGGTAACGAGGTTGAGGGCGAGAAGTACCTGCCGGCGGAAGCCGCGTTCTTCCGCGACGTCGTCTCCGGCGTGGTGCGCGATCAGGCCAAGCTCGATCCGCTGATCGACGAGGCGCTGTCGAAGGGCTGGCCGCTGAAGCGGATCGACGCGATCCTGCGCGCGGTGCTGCGGGCAGGGTCCTACGAGCTCGAGCACCGCCGGGACGTGCCGGGCCGCGTCGTGGTTTCCGAATATGTCGACGTCGCGCACGCCTTTGTCGAGAAGGACGAGACCGGCATGGTCAACGCCGTGCTCGACCAGATCGCACGCCAGTTCCGCGGCGACGAGTTTGTTCGGGGCTAAGTTTTAGGCGACGGTTGCAGCCGTAGCCGTCATCCTGAGGTGCCGTAGCGAAGCGGAGGCCTCGAAGGGTGGCGGCTTAGCTCGGTGGCGGAGCCGGGGCCGTGCATCCTTCGAGGCTCGCTCCGCTCGCACCTCAGGATGACGGGTTGATGACCGAAGCAAGCAAACCGACCTCCGGCGAAGACTCCCTCATCGCGCGCTATTTCAAGCCGCTTGCGACGGACCCGGGCGCGTTCGGGCTCGACGACGACGCTGCCGCGCTGAGGGCGGCCGGCGAGGACATCGTCGTCACCACGGATGCGATCGTCGAGGGCGTGCATTTCCTTACCGATGATCCGCCCGATACGCTGGCGCGCAAGGCGCTGCGGGTGAACCTCTCCGACGTCGCGGCCAAGGGGGCTGTGCCGGCCGGCTTCGTGCTGACGCTGGCGCTGCGCCGCGCCGAGGAGGCCTGGCTCAAGCCGTTTGCCCGGGCGCTCGGCGAGGATGCAGCCCATTTCGGCTGCCCGCTGCTCGGCGGCGACACGGTGTCGACGCCGGGCCCGCTGATGATCTCGATCACCGCATTCGGGCGACTGCCTCAGGGCAAGATGGTCCACCGCGCGGGGGCGAAGGCCGGCGACCGCGTGTTCGTGACCGGCACCATCGGCGATGCCGCGCTCGGTCTCGATGTGCTGCGGGGCGGTCCGGTCGCGGCGGCTCTGGCGGACGATACCGCCGGCCGGGATTTTCTTGCCGCCCGGTACCGTGTGCCGCAGCCGCGCAACGCACTTGCCAAGGCTGTCCGCAGCTACGCCAGCGCGGCGATGGACGTGTCCGACGGTCTCGCCGGCGATCTGGCCAAGCTTTGCGCAGCCAGTGGCGTGACGGCCGTGATCAACGTGCCGAGCATCCCTTTGTCGCCTGCCGCTGCGGGGCTGCTCGCACGCAAGGCGATCGGCATCGAGACCCTGGTCGCCGGCGGCGATGACTATGAGCTCTTGTGCGCGGTGCCGGGCGATCGCGCGGACGCCTTTCTGCGAGACGCACGGCAGGCCAAGGTCGCGGTCACCGCGATCGGTGGCCTCATTGCAGGCTTGTCACCGCCAAGCTTTCTCGACGGACAGGGCAGGGAACTGGCGCTGAAGCGCCTGTCCTACAGCCATTTCTAGAACGTCCGGCCGAAACGCGCCGACTTTCCTTCTAAATTGCTGCCGATATCGGCGTTTTCGGCCGTAGGTGGCGTTGCACAGCGGTAACGATTTTGGCAAGGTCGCGCCCGATTTGAGGCAATCCGTTTTTGGGGAGGATTGTCCTCGCAAAATAAGCGCCTGCCGCCCCCTAGCGGCACAATGAAGGCGCGGGGGTTACATCAAGGATCTGAGGCAACATTCAATGACAGCTTTATGGTTGATTGTGCTCTGCGGGGCGCTTTCCATCGTCTACGCGATCTGGGCGACGCAGTCGGTCTTGAACGCGGATGCGGGCAGTGCCCGCATGCAGGAAATCGCGGGCGCGGTGCGCGAGGGCGCACAAGCCTATCTGCGGCGGCAATACACGACGATCGGCATGGTCGGTATCGTGATCTTCGTGGTGCTGGCCTACTTCCTTGGCCTTCTGGTGGCGATCGGCTTTGCGATCGGCGCCATCCTGTCGGGTGCGGCCGGCTTCATCGGCATGAACGTCTCGGTGCGCGCCAACGTCCGCACCGCGCAGGCGGCGACCACATCGCTGGCCGGCGGCCTTGAGCTCGCCTTCAAGGCGGGTGCGATCACCGGCATGCTGGTGGCCGGTCTCGCGCTGCTCGGCGTCACCATCTACTTCATGGTGCTGGTCAAGTTCATGGGGCTGGAAGCCAGTAGCCGCACCGTGGTCGACGCCATGGTGGCGCTCGGCTTCGGCGCCTCGCTGATCTCGATCTTCGCCCGTCTCGGCGGCGGCATCTTCACCAAGGGTGCGGACGTCGGCGGCGACCTCGTCGGCAAGGTCGAGGCCGGCATCCCCGAAGACGATCCGCGCAACCCGGCCACCATCGCCGACAACGTCGGCGACAATGTCGGCGACTGCGCCGGCATGGCGGCCGACCTGTTCGAGACCTATGCGGTGACCGCGGTCGCCACCATGGTGCTCGCGGCGATCTTCTTCGCCAAGACGCCGATCCTGGTGAACATGATGACGCTGCCGCTCGCGATCGGCGGCATCTGCATCATCACCTCGATCATCGGCACTTTCTTCGTCAAGCTCGGCGCCAGCCAGTCGATCATGGGGGCCCTGTACAAGGGCCTGATCGCTACCGGCATCCTGTCGCTGGTCGGGGTTGCTGCCGTGATCAACTGGCTGATCGGCTTTGGCAAGCTCGATGGCGTCGACTACACCGGCATGGCGCTGTTCGAGTGCGGCGTGGTCGGTCTCGTCGTCACCGGCCTGATCATCTGGATCACCGAGTACTATACCGGCACCGACTATCGCCCGGTGAAGTCGATTGCGGCGGCGTCGGTCACCGGTCACGGCACCAACGTGATCCAGGGCCTTGCGGTCTCGATGGAGGCGACCGCGCTGCCCGCGCTCGTCATCATCGCCGGCATCCTGGTCACCTACAGCCTGGCCGGCCTGTTCGGCATCGCGATCGCGACCGCCACTATGCTGGCGCTGGCCGGCATGATCGTCGCGCTCGACGCCTTCGGCCCGGTCACCGACAACGCCGGCGGCATCGCCGAAATGGCGGGTCTGCCCAAGGAAGTGCGCAAGTCGACCGACGCGCTCGACGCGGTCGGCAACACCACCAAGGCGGTGACCAAGGGCTACGCGATCGGCTCCGCCGGTCTCGGTGCGCTGGTGCTGTTTGCGGCCTATAACCAGGACCTCAAATTCTTCATCAGTGACTCCAACGCCCACGCCTACTTCAAGGGCGTCAACCCGGACTTCTCGCTCAACAACCCGTACGTGGTGGTGGGCCTGCTGTTCGGCGGCCTGCTGCCGTATCTGTTCGGTGCGATGGGCATGACCGCGGTCGGACGCGCTGCGGGTGCGATCGTCGAGGAGGTGCGCCGTCAGTTCCGCGAGAAGCCGGGCATCATGCAGGGCACCGACAAGCCGGACTACGGCAAGGCGGTCGACCTGCTGACCCGGGCGGCGATCAAGGAGATGATCATCCCGTCGCTGCTGCCGGTGCTGTCGCCGATCGTCGTCTACTTCTTGATCTACGCGATCGCGGGCGGCGGCGCGGCCGGCAAGTCGGCGGCGTTCTCCGCGGTCGGCGCCATGTTGCTCGGCGTCATCGTCACCGGCCTGTTCGTCGCGATCTCGATGACCTCGGGCGGCGGCGCCTGGGACAACGCCAAGAAGTACATCGAGGACGGCCACTACGGCGGCAAGGGCTCTGACGCCCACAAGTCCGCGGTGACCGGCGACACCGTCGGCGATCCCTACAAGGACACGGCGGGCCCGGCGGTCAACCCGATGATCAAGATCACCAACATCGTGGCGCTGCTGCTGCTGGCGATTTTGGCGCACTAAGTTCTTGGCGCACTGAGCCGCGCGAAACGAACGAATGCAAAACCCCGCGGTGCGAGCCGCGGGGTTTTTGTTTCAGGGGCGCGAAACATCGCGCCGTCATTGCGAGCGGAGCGAAGCAATCCATCGCTTCACAAGTGGGGAAATGGATCGCTTCGTCGCTGTCGCTCCTCGCGATGACGGTGTATTCCGCCAAGGATACCCGCCAACAACCACACCCGAACAAAACGGAGATCAATCGATGTCGCTCTCATCCGCCCGGAACTACGCGCTCCGCGCCTCCAAGTCGCAGGATCAGAAGGAGGCCATCGAGCTGCTGTCGCAGGCGATCATGGAGCTGGCGATGTCGATGGAAGCAACCGACGCCAAGATCAAGAAGATCAACAAGTCGTCGTAGGAAGACTGTGACAGCGGCCGTCACTTGACCTCCATCTGGAGCCCTTCCTTCTCGATGATGGCGGCAAACTTCTTCGTCTCAGCGTCGACAAAATCCGAAAATTGTTGCGGCGTGCCGTAGTCGGCGCGGGCGCCCATGCCGGCGATGTTCTTCTTGACGTCGTCGCGCGCCAGCATCGCCTTGATCTGACGGTTCAGCTCGTCGACCACGGGCGCGGGCGCGGTCTTCGGAAGGAACACGCCGAACCACGAGGCGACATCGAATTTGGCGAGCTCCGGCGCGCCCTCGCGCATGACAGGCAGATTGGGCGCGGAGTCGCTGCGCTCGGCCGTGGTAACGCAGAGCCCGTTCAGCTTGCCGTCCTGCACCTGCGGCAGCGACGGATAGAGATTGTCGAACAGGATCTGGATGTCGCCGGCGAGCCCGGCCTGCAGCGCGGGGCCCGCGCCGCGGAACGGCACATGCGTCATCTTCAGACCGGTGAGTTGCAGGAACCAGGCGCCGGTGAGGTGAGGGCTCTGTCCGGTGCCGGACGAGCCGTAGGTCAGCTTGTCGGGGTTCTTCTTCAGATAGGCGATCAGTTCGGGGATCGACTTGATGCCGGTCGACGGATGTGCCGAGACGATGTTCGGAATCCGGATCATGTTGGAGACCGCCTGCAGCTGGTCAGCCTTGTAGGTCAGGTTCCTGAAGATGCTGAAGGCGATCGCGTTGGGGCCGGGATTGCCGATCAGGATGGTGTGGCCGTCGCCCTTGCTGCGCGCGACTTCTGATGTCCCGATGGTGCCGCCGGCGCCGGAGCGATTCTCCACCACGACCGACTGGCCCCAGAGCGGCTGCAAATGCGCCGCCAGCAGTCGCCCCATCACGTCGGTCGAGCCGCCAGCTGCCGCCGGCACGATGATCCGAACCGTCTCGGTCGGTCGCCAGTCGCCGGCGCCGAGACTGGCACGCGGCAGGATCGACGCGGCCGCCAATGCGGCCGTGCCCGACAATACCGTACGACGGGAAAATCTCTTCGCTCTCACGCGCTTACCCCCTGCTCAGGCTTCTTGTTTACGAGCAAGCCTAGGGGACCGCTTGCCCGTGGGACAAGCGACAAACTGGCGCAGTGCTTAAGCTCTAGTTGAAGCTCAGCAGCTTGAAGAGCGGTGTCAGGTAAGACATTTCCTGGCCCGACGTCGGCGTGGTCCGGCTGACGAAGTCGAAGATCTTGCCGTCCTTCAGGCCGTAATTGGCGAGCCGGCGCACCTGGCGGTTCTTGTCGAAATAGACCGCGATGACGCGCTGGTCGACCACGCGCTGGTTCATGAAGGCGACCGGCCGCGAGGTCCGCTGTGAGATGTAATAGAACACCTCGCCGTCGAGCGTTGCGACCGTCGAGGGCGTGCCGAGCACGATCAGGACCTGATCCTGGCTCGCGCCGATCGGAATCTGCTCGAGCGCTCCGTCGGGCAGGATGTAGCCCTTCTGGAATTGCTCGCCGGCGCAGCCGCCGAGCGCGGCGGCGCAGAACAGACCAACGACCGCAATGGCGCGGAAGCGCGTGAAGAACCCGCGCGCGGAAGCCGTGCGAGACTGTCTTGGAAGAGTGTGGTTCATCGGCGGAACTGATCCGTCCCCTTGCATCGGCCGGAGCATTGACGTACCGGGCAGCTCAATGGATTGCAATCATGCCGAGCTCCAATGGGCGAACCCTCAACAGGCGTCCTTTGGGGGGCCGGCAGCCGGAACCCGTCATGCTTTGGCCGTTCAATCACTTCAGAAGACCCCGGATGCCCGCGCGCAGCACCATTGAGACCATCTATGGCATGATCGTGACGCAGGCGCGAGAACCGTTATTTTACCGTGACTTGGGCGTTCCGGACACGGTTAATGGCCGTTTCGACCTGCTTCTGATGCATCTGTGGCTGGTGCTGCGGCGACTCAAATCCGCGGAAGGCGGCGTCGGGCTGGCGCAGGCCCTGTTCGATCATTTCTGCATCGACATGGACGACAACCTCCGGGAAATGGGCGTCGGCGACCTGACGGTGCCGAAGCGGATGCAGGCGTTCGGCGAGGCCTTCTACGGCCGTACCGCGGCCTATGATCTGGCGCTGACCGACAGCGACGAGGCCCTGGCCCAGTCGTTCTGCAAGAACATCCTCAATGGTCAGAACATCGACAAGGCCCGCGAACTGGCCGTCTATGCCCGCGAGGCGATCGCCGAGTTGGCGCGCGCCGACCTCGCGGCACTGACCCAGGGGGCATGGCGCTTCCCGGCGCCGCAGGCTGCGGGGACCACGGCATGAGCGGCGGCAACACAGGGCGGCCAGATGCCGCGCGGGACCCTTGGCGCGTTCTCGTTAACGTCGCGCAGATCCCGGATACCGGGCTGCATCGCGAGATCGTGGCCGACGAGGCGACGCGCAAGGCGATCGCCGAGGTCGGCGAGTTGCGCGAGGTTCTCTCCGCGCATGCCGAGTTCGATCTGCAGCCCAAGCGCGACGGCAGCTACCATGTCACCGGCCGGGTTTCGGCGAGAGTTGGGCAGACCTGCGTGGTGACGCTCGATCCGATCGAGAACGAGATCATTGAGCCGATCGACGTGGTGTTCGCGCCGCCCGAGCAGATCCCGGAGATGGCCGACCTCGTCGACGACGCCGAGGAAGGCGACGAGGAGACCCCGGACCCGCCGGAGCCGATCGTCGGCGGCTTCATCGACATCGGCCGGCTCGCCACCGATGCGCTGTTTCTCGGCATCGACCCCTATCCTCGCAAGCCGGATGCGGTCTTTGAACAAGAGGTTGAAGCGCCTGATCCGGAAAATCATCCCTTCGCTGCGCTGAAGGCGCTGAAGGAAAAGGCCGACGGCAAGAAGCCCAAGGGAAGTTGAGGGAAGTTGAGGGCAGCCAGCGCCAACATTTGAGGGGATGGCTTGCCTGCAGGCCTGCGCGAGGGGTATTTCCGGTTACTTCAAGTATGTGTCATAATAGTTTGAAATATCATGTATTTCAGGTATGTCTTGATGTGTTGCGTGACGGTTCGGCACCTCGGTTGTTTGTGGTCAAGAGGTTGTGTCGGACCGCGGACACGCTATTGTCGCGGCCCGGCCGGGGCGCGAGTTCGCGTTTCGCCGCGCGCCGTTGACGGCGGTGACTTCAAGCTCGCGGTCTTCGTCTGAAGGGCTGTGGGAGAGCAGGCTTCCGGGACGTTCATGCCTCATAAGGTTCGAATCGCGCTTGACGCCATGGGGGGCGATGTCGGCGCATCGGTGGTCATTCCCGGCGCCGCGATCTCGTTGAGCCGTCATCCCGACAGCGAATTCCTGCTGGTCGGAGACCGGGCCCAGATCGAGCCGGAGCTTGCGAAACATCCTGCGCTGAAGGCGGTATCGAAGGTGATCCATACCGACGTCGCGGTGAAGAATGACGAGAAGCCGAGCCAGGCGCTGCGGCGGACCCGCAGGGCGTCGTCGATGTGGCTGGCGATCGATGCGGTGAAGCACGGCGAGGCCGACGTTGCGGTCTCCGCCGGCAACTCCGGCGCGCTGATGGCGATGGGCAGTATCAATCTGCGGACGTTGCCGGGCGTCGACCGCCCGGCGCTCGCTGCGGCGTGGCCGACGCTCCGAGGCGATTCGGTGGTGCTCGATCTCGGAGCCTCGATCGGCGGCGACGCCCGCCATCTGGCGACGCTCGCGGTGATGGGCAGCGCCATGGCGAGCGTGCTGTTCAACCTCGAACGGCCGACCGTCGGCCTGCTCAATATCGGGTCCGAGGAGATCAAGGGGCACGGGGAAATCCGCGAGGCCGCCGAGATGCTGCGCGCGATGAACGCGCCCCAGTTCAACTATATCGGCTTCGTCGAGGGCGATGCGATCGGCAAGGGGCTCGCCGACGTGATCGTGTCGGAAGGTTTCAGCGGCAATATCGCGCTCAAGGCCGCCGAGGGAACCGCGCGCCAGATGTTCACGCTATTGCGCGAGGCGATGTCGTCGAGCTGGCTGGCGCGGATCGGCTATCTGTTTGCCCGCGGCGCGTTCCAGAAGCTGCGCGACAAGCTCGATCCCAACAAGTCGAACGGCGGCCTGCTGCTCGGCCTGAACGGCGTGGTGGTCAAGAGCCATGGCGGCATCAACGCGGAAGGCTTTGCCTATGCGGTGGATGTTGGCTATGAGATGGCCCACTACGATCTCCTCACCAAGATCAATCAGATGCTCAACCGTGACGGCGGCGCCCTGGTAAAGGCGCAGACCGCGCAGGAGGCTGTCTCGTGACTGCGATACGTTCGGTAGTGCTCGGCTGCGGCTCATATTTGCCGGAGCGGGTTTTGACCAACGCCGAACTGGCTCAGCGAATCGACACGTCGGATGACTGGATCGTGCAGCGCACCGGCATCAGCGAGCGGCACATCGCCGCCGATGACGAGTTCACTTCGCATCTCGCCATCAATGCCGCGCGCGCCGCGCTCGCCGATGCCAAGATCGACGCCCAGTCGATCGACCTCATCGTGCTGGCGACCTCGACGCCCGACAACACGTTTCCGGCGACCGCAGTCGCGGTCCAGCACGCGCTCGGCATCAACCACGGCGTCGCGTTTGATCTGCAGGCGGTGTGCTCCGGGTTCGTCTTTGCGCTGACCACCGCCGACAATTTCCTGCGCGCCGGCACCCACAAGCGGGCGCTGGTGATCGGCGCCGAAACCTTCTCGCGCATCCTCGACTGGAACGACCGCGGCACCTGTGTGCTGTTCGGCGATGGCGCCGGCGCGGTCGTGCTGGAAGCGCAGCAGCATTCCGGCACGACGGACGATCCCGGCGTGCTGACGACGCATCTGCGCTCGGACGGACGCCACAAGTCGAAGCTGTTCGTCGACGGGGGTCCCGGCTCGACCAAGACGGTCGGCCATCTCCGGATGGAAGGCCGCGAGGTATTCAAGCACGCCGTCGGCATGATCACCGATGTGATCGTCGATGCGTTCAACGCCACCGGCTTCACCGCCGACGACATCACCTGGTTCATTCCGCATCAGGCCAACAAGCGAATCATCGATGCCTCGGCCCACAAGCTGCATATTGCGCCGCAGAAGGTGGTCTTGACAGTCGACAAGCACGGCAACACCTCGGCGGCCTCGATCCCGCTCGCGCTGTCGGTCGCCGTGAAGGACGGACGCGTCAAGAAGGGCGATCTGGTGCTGTTCGAGGCGATGGGCGGCGGCTTCACCTGGGGCTCGGCGCTCGTGCGCTGGTAGCGCATCGCCAAAGAGTATCGGCAGGTTGCCGGCATCTTTCCAGCGACCGGATGCTGGTCGCTGTTGACCATTGCGCGCTAAGCTTTTAATTTCAGTCAAGAAATTGTTCGCCGAGAGTGCGGGGCAGGCGATGACCACGGGAACCGGAAAAACAGTGACGCGCGTCGATTTGTGCGAGGCGGTCTACCAAAAGGTAGGTCTGTCGCGCACGGAATCGTCGGCGTTTGTCGAGTTGGTGCTGAAGGAGATCACCGATTGCCTGGAGAAGGGCGAGACGGTGAAGCTGTCCTCATTCGGCTCCTTCATGGTGCGCAAGAAAGGCCAGCGTATCGGGCGCAATCCAAAGACCGGCACCGAGGTGCCGATCTCGCCGCGGCGTGTGATGGTGTTCAAGCCGTCGGCGATCCTGAAGCAGCGGATCAATGGCCACGTCGTCAGCAATGGCGACGGCAGCAAGGCCGACTAGAGCGTTTTCAAGCGAAGTGGATACCCGGTTCGCGTGAAGAAGACGCGCCGAAACCAGAAACCGGAGCCCCATTCCGATTCAATCGGAACGGAAGGGGCTCCAGGCATTGAAGCCAGAGGAGCGGGCATTTGGACAAGGCGCCGGATGCGTTCCGTACCATCAGCGAAGTCGCAGATGAGCTCGATATTCCCCAGCATGTGCTGAGATTCTGGGAAACGCGCTTCGCGCAGATCAAGCCGATGAAGCGCAGCGGCGGACGCCGCTATTATCGCCCCGACGACGTCGACCTGCTCAAGGGCATCCGCCGGTTGCTCTACGGCGAGGGCTACACCATCCGCGGCGTGCAGCGGATCCTGAAAGAGCACGGCATCAAGTCGGTGCAGGGCATCGCCGACCAGACCGCGGCCGTGTCGTTCGGCGCGGTCGAGGAGGCGGTCGGCAACAGTATGGCCGAGCCCGACGATCTCGAGAGCAATGACGGCCTCGATTTCGACGGCGAGGAGGGCGACGGCGACGAGGGGGGAATCGACTACCGATTCGTCGATCCCGACGAGGACCCGATCCTGTCGACCTACAAGAAGGCGCACGCTCACCCGGGCAAGGCGTCCGCTGCGCCGCCGGTGCGGCCCTCCGTTCCACCAGCGGATCGGGAGCGGCTCGAACGCGCGCTGCAGGAGCTGGTCGCCTGCCGCCAGATGATCGACGCGGCGATGAAGGACGGCTAGCCGCGGGAACCGGGGCCGGATTGCAGCCCTAAAGGGCCTGCTCCGCCTTGCGCGAACGCAGGATCGCAGCTAATGGAACGGCATCGGAGCGTGGCGCAGCCCGGTTAGCGCACTAGTCTGGGAGACTAGGGGTCGGAGGTTCAAATCCTCTCGCTCCGACCATTTTTCAAAGCATGCGATGTTTGAGGGCATTCGGGCGTCGTTTACGACCCGATGCGGCAATCGTCAGCTCTCGAAATCCATCGCGGCGATCAGGCAGGCCTTTTCCAGGCGGTTGTTGAGCATCGCAAGCTTGGCCGTGAACTCGGCCAGTTCGGCCTCGTTGAATTCCTCGAATACGGTCTTCTTGAACGCCTTGTGCTGGTCGGCGAGGCCCGCCAGATGCTTTCGGGTCTTGTCGGTCAACGACAGGCGGACCACGCGCGCATCGGCCGGAGAGGGCGCGCGACGCAGCAGTTCCTTCTGCTCGAGCAGCTTGGACTGCGTGGTCACGAACGACGGATCGACATGCAGCAGCTTCGACACCACGTTGATCGGTACGCCGTCATCCTTGTCGAGATCCGAGATTGCGATCAGGATCATCCATTGCGGACCGCTGACGCCGAGCGCCTTGCCCCAGAGCTGGCGGACCCGTTCGAGATGCGAGTTGATCGATGAGATCTCGAGCGTAAAGCGCTTGATGATGTCGAGATGCTCGATGGCGCGCAGGCGCGCCGGATCCTTCCTGGTCACTGACACAGCTTCCCCTTCCCTAGGTGCCGACTCAGCTTTGTGCTGATTTATTTCTTGTTTCCCGCGTCGACAGGACGTTTTTTCTAGTAAGTCGCTCAGGAAGGCAAGTGAACGTAAAGCAATTATGATGCGTGTGTGACGGTTCGGCTATTTGGGGTGCGACAAATTTGCCCATGCACGTAAGGGGCTTACGTCGAGCGTTGCTGGCGAGACACAGTGTGGCCGCATTCGCATTCCTGACTTTATAAACTATTTTGTTTGGCGAACTCGCCCATGCATATTGAACCCGGCGGTAGGGGAATCTCGATCGTCCCGTTGCGGTGATCGTTCAAGTCCGTCGCACTCACAGATTGATCTGAGGGTGCGAGGTTTGGGGAAAACGGTCTTGGACAATGCGGGAGGATCACGGGGCGCTCGCGACCCGGACTCTACGCATATGAGCAACTTGGAGGTTTAATATGAAATTGGCGAAGAGCCTTATTCTGGGCTCGGCCGCCGCGCTGGTCGCGGTCGGCGGGGCACAGGCGGCCGATCTTCCCGTTAAGGCCAAAGCGGTCGAATACGTGAAGGTTTGCTCGCTTTATGGTCCGGGCTTCTACTACATCCCCGGCACCGACACCTGCATCAAGCTGGGCGGCTACGTTCGTGCTGACGTCGTGGTGAACGGCAACAGCGTCTACGGCCCGAACACCAACGGTGCCAGCGGCGCCAACAACCGTTTCACCAACGGATACACTTGGCGTTCGCGTGAAGACTTCAACATCGATACGCGCACCGCGACCGAGTACGGCGTGGTCCGCACCTATTTCGATGCGGTGTTCACCTGGACCTCGGACACCTACACCGGCCAGGGCAACGGCTCGAGCGTCTACTCGGCGATCGGTTCGTCTGCTGCGCCGAACAACGCTGGTTCGGGCAACGTCGCTGCCGGTGCGGTCGGCGTCTACTACGCCTTCATCCAGTTCGCTGGCTTCACCATGGGCAAGGCGGTCTCGCAGTTCGCCGCTCCCTGGAATGGTTATCCGGGCAACAACTACGACGCTCTCGTCGGTGGCGTGAGCACGACCAACGGCATCAACCAGTTCACCTACACCGCGCAGTTCGGCAACGGCGTGTCGCTGGCTCTGTCGGCGCAGGACCAGGTTGCCTACATGCAGGCTGGCGTGAACAACCTCGGCGTCGGCGGTGCTTACGGTTCGAGCGACTACGCCGGCACGATCGCGCCGGACTTCGTCGCCGCACTCAAGGTCGACCAGGCCTGGGGCATCTTCCAGGCGTCGATCGCCGCGCATGACAACCATGCTGCCTACTACGGTGGCACCGAGTTGACCGGTCATCCCGACGACAAGTGGGGTTGGGCTGGTGCACTGGCCCTGTCGATCAAGAACATCCCGACCGGACCCGGCGACACCATCAACATCCAGGGCGTCTACACTGACGGTGCCACCCGTTACAACATCCAGGAACTGGCCAGCGGCCTCGGCTCGATCGCCATCTACGGCGGCTCGAACCTGCCCGGCGTCTATCAGAGCGTTGGCTTCGGCACCGCGCCTGACACGGTGTTCGGCCCCGGCGGTCAGCAGCAGTCCATCAAGACCTGGGGCTTCCGTGGTGCGTACACCCATAACTGGGATCCCTACTGGAACACCAGCTTGTACGGTGCTTATGCTGCGGTCATGTACAACGACACGGCCAAGTCGCTCATCTGCGGCGTTGGCGGCGTCGGTGGCACGTTCCGCACTGCCTTCGGTGGCGGCGCTGGCGTGACCAACTGCAACCCTGACTACAACATCGGTCAGATCGGCCTGATCACCCGTTGGACCCCGGTCAAGAACCTGACCTTCTCGGCAGACGTGACCTACGTCCATCTCGATCAGAAGTATGCCGGCACGATCACCACTTCGTCGGCTGGTATCGGCAAGCCGGTCGCGACCTACGAGCTGAAGGATCAGGACACTGTCCAGATGCTCTTCCGCGCTCAGCGCAACTGGTAATACCGGTTAATCTGATCACGATCTGACAGAACCCCGGCAGGCAACTGCCGGGGTTTTTTCTTCGACTGGAATAGGTAGCGGAAGATTGGCTGCGTCATTTCGGTCCAGGCGAACAACGAAGACGTGCCATGCGATTCATTCGCGGCAAATTTATTTACTTACCTGATCTACTAAACTATATACGTGGTGGCCAACACATTGAATGATGGCTCTTAGCTCATGCTAAGCCTCCCAAACCTCCGGCAATGCCCTGCCGGAGGTTTTTGATTCAAGGCGCAGGCTGCCTCCGACGATCGTGACGCGCGCGGCCATCGCAAACAGCTGCTCGCAGGCAGGGCCGACACCGTCTCGCCGATTCGACGTCGTCAAGATTTGACGGAATCGATCCGCAGTGCATTCTCGTCATTCATGGGACGCTTCAAGAACAGCCGCCTGGCTCGGATGAGCAGCGGCCAATACTGCTTGATCCGGGATCTCGGGCTGGTGAAGGGCGGCAAGGGATTGCGGCACCATGAGGTGGTCATCGACTTCTCGTGGCGCGGCCTGCTCAAGCTTGTCTTGAGCGTTGCCACCGGCGTTCTGCGGCGGCGCGCGCCGGTGCGGATCGAGACGGCCGAATAGCGCGGAGCGGTCCCGCGCTCCGACTTGGCGTTCACGGGGGCGCGGACGAGCGTTCGAGATCGAGCGACATCATCTCGGCATGTGAGAGCGCGCATGCGATGACGATGTGTTGTGCCGCGCCGCTTCTGCGCTTGTCTGATCTGATCAGCGTGAGCTGTCGGCACAGGCGCCGTCGCGCGGCTTCGGCGGTGTGACCTCGGCGGCAGCGGAAATGCCGGCCGCGATCGCCATCAGCGTCGTTGCGACCAATCTGTTCAGGATCTGCACGATCATCGTCTCCGCTTGTCGATATCGGATTGTTCGCTGCGCGGAATGATTTCGTTACAGCGCCGGCAGCCTCGATCTACCGCTGGCGGCACACTTGCGCGTGAGGGGTGAGCGTCGTTGCTGCGCGACAATTCGGTGATGTAGAGTGCCGCAGCCAAGCGGCCGGGATTGCGATCCGCGCTCCAGCCGAAACCAAGAACAAGCAGGGCAAGAAGAATCAAGGAAGGAACGGATCTCACATGAAGGACTTTGCCGGAAAGATTGCCGTCATCACCGGTGGCGGCACGGGCATGGGGCGCGAACTGGCGCGGCAGCTTGTTGTTGAAGGATGCAATGTCGCGATGTGCGACGTCTCGATGGAAGCGATGGCCGAGACCAAACGGCTGTGCGAGGTCGAGAAGCTGCCGCAGGGCCTGCGCATCACCACCCATGTCGCCGACGTCTCGATCGAGGATCACTACAAGCGTTTTCGCGATGAGCTGATCGAGCAGCAGGCGACCGACAAGATCCATTTGCTGTTCAACAACGCCGGCATCGGCGGTGGCGGCAGCCTGTTCACCAACACGCGCGAGCAGCGGGAGCGCACCTTCAATATCTGCTGGGGTGGCGTCTATCTCGGCGTCCGCACCTTCCTGCCGCTGCTGGTGAAGGCCGACGAGGCGCACATCGTCAACACCTCGAGCGTCAACGGCTTCTGGGCCTCGGTCGGCATGGGCGTATCGCACACCGCCTACAGCGCGGCGAAGTTCGCGGTGAAGGGATTCACGGAGGCGATGATCAACGATCTCCGGCTCAACGCGCCGCATGTCAAATGCTCGGTCGTGATGCCCGGCCACATCGGCACCTCGATCGTATCGAACTCGCGCAAGGTGCAGAACGGCGCCGACCAGCTCAATCCCGACGAGCTCAGGCAGGCCCGCCAGCGTCTGCAAGGGCAGGGCATCGACGTCGCCAAGATGTCGGATGCCGACATTCAGCAGCTCGCGCTCGACCGTGCCCGCATCTTCCATGACGAGGCACCGACCACGGCGGCTGCCGCAGCCAGGATCATCCTCGACGGCGTGAAAGCCGATCGCTGGCGCATCCTGGTCGGCGACGACGCGCATCTGCTCGACGAGCGCGTGCGCAAGACCCCGGAGCAGGCCTACACGCCGGAGTTCTACCAAGGCATCGTGGCGGCGACCGGCTGGAAGGTCGGGTGATCAGTGCGCCGGTTCTGATGGATCAGAACCGGACCTGCTTCTCGTTTTGACGCGGCGCGCGTCGCGCGAAACGCTACCCGCGCATCGCGCGCTGGCGTGATCCCGCCTGATAGGCGAGGCGGTAATGCCCTGAGCAATAGGGCATGCCGCCGAGCGGTGTGTTGCCACAAAAGCAGAAATCATCGGCGCCCGGCGTGCTGATCGGCCAGCGGCAACGTTGCTCGCTCAGCTCGAACAGCGAGCAGTTGTTGGTGCTGACGATCGGCGCATCGTCGGGCTCTTGTTCGTAGACTTCCTGAAGCAACCGGAGCTGCTGCTTCGCGGTCGCCCGTTGCGCGGTGTGCGCGGTGGATTTCTTCCGCCGAGCCCGGCGTTCGTCCGGCGTCGTGCGCGTGAGGTTCAGCCGCGACAGCTTGCCGATCACCGCATTGCGGCTGACGCCGATATTGACGGCGATGTCGCGGCAGGAGAGGCCGGCTTCAAAGTAGATCTTGAGTTGGTCGACGCGCTCCGGCGTCCAGGTCGGCTCGATGGTAATCATTTTGACGGTTCCACGTTCTGTTGAACCGCCGCGCCGACGCACACGCCGTCAAGGCGTGCGTCCGTTGTCGCGGATTGCAAGCAACCCGTCCTTGATGGCGAGCCGAATGCCTTCCTCGATCAATGTCCGTGCGACGCCCGGGACGCTCGTGCCGTGGGTGCCCTGTCTCACCAGCTTCTCGAGGTAACCAATGGTCGAGAGCGCCAGCGTGACCGGGACGCGGTCGGTTTCGGCCTTTTCTGTAGCCATGAGAAAACGCTTAACCCTGAACGCTTGTACTGAAAAGTATCTATTTAGAGTCTATTTAGGAGTATGGCAGTCCGTCAAGCCATGAGCTGCGAAACTGGACGAGCACGTTCGCGCGCGCCGGAAGCTGGTTCCGACGCGGCGCTGCGGTCAAATTAGCTAGACGAATGAGGATGTTAGGATCGCAACTCGACCTTGACCGGGAACTTCTTGAGAAGCCGCTCAGCCGTTTCGGCTTTGTCCGCAGGCGCGCTCACACTCAGGTACAGCCCGCGGGATGGGTCGGTGATGGCCTCGACACTGACGCCGGACAGGCCTTCCCGCGCCAGCAGCTCGCGCGCGGCCTCGCCGGCGGCGATCTCGCGCAGCTTCGGCTTGAAGATCTTGCCGACCGGCGTGACCGGCATCTCCGGAATCACTGACACCACGCGCGGCCGCGCCGGCGGCTCCAGGATGTTGTCCTGCACGAAGGCGGCGAGCGCGTTCGGATCGATATGGGCGCCGGGCTGCGCCGAGACGAACAGCATCGGCACTTCACCAGCATAGCTGTCGGGACGCCCGACGGCCGCGGCCAGCGCCACGCCCGGAAACCCTAGTGCGGCATCCTCGATCGCGCGCGGGTCGATGTTGTGGCCGCCGCGGATGATGACGTCCTTGGCACGGCCCAGGATGTAGACGAAGCCGTCGGCGTCGATCCGGCAGATGTCACCGGTGCGCAGCCAGCCGTCGCGGAACGCCTCCTCTGTCTGCTTCTTGTCGACGTAACCGGCGAACACCTGCGGACCCCTGGTCAGGAGCTCGCCGACCGGCGAGGGCCACGGCCCGGTGTGCAGCTTGCCGCCGTCAAGGATCGCGAGCTCGACCAGCGGATTGCGGGTGCCGACGCTCTCGGCGCGCGGCTTCACGCCGTGCACGTCGTGTGTGATGGCGCCGGCGAGCTCGGTCATGCCGTAGAGCTGCTGGATGCAGGCGCCGCCCCAGGTCGCAAGATAACGCCGTTCGATCTCCGGCGGGCAGATCGAGGCGCCGGTGGCGGTGACGCGCAGGGTCGAGATGTCGCTATCCGCGACCGGGATGTCGGCCAGCGCTCCGAGCGTGGTCGGCACGTTGCCGGAGATATTGACGCGGTATTTCTCGACGATCTTCCAGAAATGCGTGATCAGCGACGGATCGCGGGCACCGGCCGGGCCGGGGATGAAGATGGTCGTGCCGGCGGAAAGGCAATTGGCCGTCGTGCAGAACAGGCCTCCGACATGGAACAGCGGCATCGTGATCATCGCGCGCTCGCCGCGATGGAAGTCGAGCGCCATGCGCGAGGACACGGTGGAGGCGACCATCGCGCGGTTGGTGAGCCGCGCTACCTTGGGATGACCTGTGGTGCCGCCGGTCGGCAGCATCACCGCGACCCGGTCGGCCTCGCTCATGTCCTTCGACTTGCCGTAGTCGTCGCGCCACGCAGGATCGGGCCGCAGCAGCTCGCCGTCGAACGCAATGCTGCCGTCGAGCGGCACGATCACGATGCGCCGGAGCGACGGCACCTCGCGCTGCAAGCCTTCGACCCGCTCATAGAGGCCGCCCGGCATGCCCGGCGGCGGCGCCAGCAACAGTTTTGCCTTGATGGCGTTGAGCTGCGCGACAATCGCTTCGCGCGTGAACAGCAAATTGAGCGGCTCGGCGACACCGCAGGCAGCTGCGCCGAAGATCGCGACCACGGTCGCCGGGCACGCCGGCACCAGGACGGCGACCGCGTCGTCCTTGCCGATGCCCTGGCCGCGGAAATAGTTCTCGGCCGCCTTGATGCAGCCCATCAGATGATCGTTCGAGATCACGACCGGATTGGGATCGAGCGGCGAACGCAGGTAGATCGCGGCTTCGGCGTCGGGCGCGCCCTGCGGGCCGCGGGCAATGAGATCGAGGATGCGCGGGCAGGCGGCGAGCGTCTCCTGCATCTCCTCGTCGCGCACAGCCTCGTCGGCCGGCGAAAGCCTGTCCTTCAGCATATCCGTCCCCGTCCATTTTTGTTCGTTGGGACAGGGATTGTATCGAGCCGCACTTGCGGAACACAAGTGCGGCTTATCGACCGGCCGTCAGCCGTGAACCACCGATTTGGCGATCATGCAGTGAATGCCCTTGGAGCCGTTGACGGTCTGCGTCACGCGCAGGTCGGCGGCCAGGCTGCACAGCGTATAGGCGTCCTCGCGCGACAGATTGCGCTTCTCGCCGAGCAGCACGATCATGTCGCGCAGTGCCCGCACCACGCACTGGTCGAGATCGGGATCCATCGCCATGGTCATGTAATGGTCAGCGGTTTCGGCGCGCGGATAGGCGAGCTTGAGGTCCTTGCGCAGGGTCAGGCGGAAGCGGCCGGTGAGCGCGGTCTCGATCGCGGTGACGCAGACCTCGCCGTCGCCCTGCACGCCATGGCCGTCGCCGCACGAGAACAGCGCCCCCGGCACGAACACCGGCAGATAAAGCTTGGCGCCGGCGCCGAGCTCCTTGTTGTCGAGATTGCCGCCCATCGCGCGCGGGATCAGCGAGGAGATGCGGCCCCAGGCCGGCGGCGGCGACACGCCCATCACGCCGAAGAACGGCTTCAGCGGCAGGTCGAGCCCCCAAGGCATGCGGCCGACCATGCGCGCGCGATCGAGCGGGATGTTGAGGATGCGGGTCTCGTGGAAATCGTCGGGCAGGGTGCCGGACAGCGGCTTGATCAGATTGTAACCCCAGTCCTGCCGGAGCTGGACGTCGAGAATATCGACCTCGAGCACATCGCCGGGCTCGGCACCGCTGACGGCGATCGGGCCGGTCAGGATGTGCCCGGGCACCATCCGCTCGCACTTCGCATGAATGTCGTCGAGCTCCGGAGGCACGACAAACTTGCCGCGGTCGGGCACCACATCGGGGCCGCCGCTGACGGTCTCGATCGTCACCTCGTCGCCGCTCGCGACGGTCAGGACCGGTTTCAGCTTTGCTTCGAAGAAGCCCCAATGGCAGGTTTCGGGACTGGACTTCAGATGATGATGGGTCATGTGACTTCTTTTTATTGCATTCCCGGCAGCATATGACGCTGTAGCAGAACTTCGCAGAGGCTTCCCTTGTTTTTTGTGCTCTCCAAGACGCTCGGCATCATGCTGCTGCCGATCAATTTCCTGATCGGTATCGGCGTGATCGGCGCCGTTCTGCTGCTGACGCGGTTTGCCCGGCTCGGCCGCAGGTTGATGATTGGCTCGCTGCTGCTGCTCGCGATCTGCGGCTTCTCGCCGCTCGGCAATGTCCTGATCTCCACCCTGGAGCAGCGCTTTCCACCATGGGACGCTTCGCGCGGCGCGCCCGACGGCATCATCGTGCTCGGCGGCTCGATCGATGCCGATCTGTCAGTTGCGCATGGCACCCCGGTGGTGCGCACTGCGGCGGATCGCGTGATCGCGGCGGCGGCGCTTGCGCGCAGATATCCGAACGCGCGCCTCGTGTTCACCGGCGGCAGCGCGAACCTGATCTCGAACGACGCGCGCGAAGCCGACTACGCCGCCGAGGTGTTCGAGAGCCTCGGCATTGCCAAATCGCGATTGATCATCGAGCGCCGCTCGCGCAACACAGTGGAGAATGCCGAATTCTCCAAGGCGCTGGTCGATCCCAAGCCGGGTGAGCGCTGGTTGCTTGTGACGTCGGCCTATCATATGCCGAGGTCGGTCGGGCTGTTCCGCAAGGCGGGATTTAACGTCGAGGCTTATCCGGTCGACTGGCGCGTCGGCAATGTCATGGGTTTCGCGACGCTGGCGGTCGAGGGCCTGTCGCGCACCGATCTCGGCACGCGGGAGTGGATCGGGCTCATGGCCTATCATCTGGCGGGCAAGACCGACGATTTGCTGCCGGGACCGGCTGCACGTTGAGGTCAGCCACGACCTTGTCGCTTCCCTCCGCCAATCCGGCTAACATCAAATCAACAGGCGGCGCCAAGCCGCCGATCACGGGAGTTTTCGCCATGCAACAGCAGACACCGCCGGAACAGTTCGACCTCTCTGCAATCGTGGCCGACCTGAACAACCTGCTGCGGCTGAAGACCACGGTCATCGGCATCAAGATGTTCGCACGCGTCGAGGAGATGGAGGCGATCCCTAAGATCCGCCGCCCATCGGCGGTTCACACCACGGACCAGATCGTCAGCATGGCCTCGCGGCTCGGCTGGACCGTCGGCATCACCGGGGATGATCTGGTCGGCGCGCAATGCCGTGCGGTGATCGGGCTCGCGCCGCAGGACGAGAAGTGGCTTGCCGGCGAGAATTATGTCGGCGTCTGGCACGGCACGGCAGAAGACGCGCGCAAGCGCCAGGAGGCGCTCGACGTGGTGCCTTACGGTCAGTACCAGGCGATGGCGGTGAGCCCGCTGACCAGCGGACGTCTCAATCCGCCCGACATCTGCCTCGTCTACGCGACGCCGGGGCAGATGATCATCCTGATCAACGGGCTGCAGTACACCGGCTACAAGAAGTTCGAGTGGGGCGTGGTCGGCGAAACCGCGTGCGCGGATTCGTGGGGCCGGGCGCTGAAGACCGGCGAGCCGAGCCTGTCGCTGCCGTGCTTCGCCGAGCGCCGCTATGGCGGCGTGCCCGACGAGGAGATGCTGATGGCGCTGCCGCCGGCCTATCTGGTGAAGGCGATCGCGGGGATGAAGCAACTCGCCAAGAACGGCCTGCGCTACCCGATCGCACCCTATGGGATCCAGGCCGACGTGCGCGCCGGCATGGGCGTGTCCTATAAGAAATAGCGGCAGGAAATAGCGGCAAGAAATAGCTGATTGCGTCGCCGCGCCCGCGATGACAAAAGGGGCGCCCATTTTGCTGCGCAGGGAGCCTGATCCATGTCCTCGTCGAAACTCGACATCGTCGTCTATGGCGCGACCGGCTTCACCGGCCAGCTCGTCGCCGAATATCTCGCGGCGCATTATCGCGACGGCAGCCTGAAATGGGCGATGGCCGGGCGCAGCAAGGACAAGCTCACCTCGGTTCGTGATGCGATCGGTGCGCCCGCCGACACGCCGCTGATCGTCGCCGACGCCAGCGATGCCATGTCGCTGAAGGCGATGCTGGCGCAGACCAAGTCGGTCATCTCGACGGTCGGTCCGTATCAGCTCTATGGCAATGAGCTGATCGTGGCCTGCGTGGACAGCGGCACCGACTATTTCGATCTCTGCGGCGAGCCGGTCTGGATGCGGCAGATGATCGACAAGCACGAGGCCGCCGCAAAGGCCAGCGGCGCGCGGATCGTGTTCTCCTGCGGCTTCGATTCCGTGCCGTTCGAACTCGGCGCCTTCTTTGTCCAGGAGGAAGCCAAGCGGGTGTTCGGTGCGCCGGCGCAGCGCGTCAAGGGCCGGGTGCGCGACATGCGCGGCACGCTGTCCGGCGGCACCGCCGCGAGCGCCAAGGCAACCTTCGATGCG
Source organism: uncultured Bradyrhizobium sp. (assembly GCF_947648125.1). Classification (GTDB taxonomy): domain Bacteria; phylum Pseudomonadota; class Alphaproteobacteria; order Rhizobiales; family Xanthobacteraceae; genus Bradyrhizobium. Next base: position 170,273 of record NZ_CANSMR010000008.1, read on the forward strand.
GTCGCCAAGGATTTGAGCCTGGTTGCGATCCTCAACAATCCGTTTGCATTGACGCCGGGCTTCGAGGGCGTGAGGCAGCCGCGCGGCAGCAAGCCGGCCTATGAGGACGACCTGCACTCATGGACCGCGCCGTTCATGATGGCGCTGATCAACACACGCAACGTGCATCGCTCCAACATGCTGATGGGCTTCCCCTACGGCAAGGAGTTCGTCTACGACGAGATGGTCCTGACCGGTCCCGGCGAGAAGGGCGAGGCCAATGCAAAACGCGTGATGGCGCTGAATTCGGAGAAGACCGGTCCGAGCGCGCCGAAGCCGGGCGAGGGGCCGTCGAAGGAAGAGCGCGAGAACGGCCGCTACGATTTGCTCTATCTCGCGGTCGCGCCCGACGGCCGCATGGTGCGCGCCGGCATCAAGGGCGATCGTGATCCCGGCTACGGTTCGACCTCGAAGATGATCTCGGAATGCGCGATCTGCCTGTTGCGCGACGCGCCAGATGTGTCGGCAGGCTTCTGGACGCCGGGAGCGGCGATGCAGCACAAGCTTATCAAACGCCTGGTCGATCACGCCGGGCTGACGTTCGAGGTCGAGAAGTAACTTCGCGTCCCCTTGTTCCGTGTCATCGCCCGGCTCGACCGGGCGATCCAGTACGCCGCAGCCTCTCGGCTCAAGCACTGCTGTCTCTGGAATATTGGATCACCCGCATGCGCGGGTGATGACAGCCGAGGCTACGCCGCGCGCGGATTGTACGCGTACATGAAGTCCATGCCCTTGGACGACACCGGCAGCAGCAGCTTCAGCAAGTGATCGCGCAGCCAGGCGCCGGTCGGGCCGAACTCGCGCTTGCTGTTGCCGTTGCGGCGGGCGATTGCCACGATCTTCTCGGCGCGCGGGCGCCGCTCGTGCTCGAAGGCCTGGAACGTCAGGCCGAGCTCCTGGCCGTCGCGCATCAGGATGCCGAGCCGCAGCGCGTCCTCCAGCGCGAGCGACGCGCCCTGGCCGGCATGCGGGCTGGTGGCGTGCGCGGCATCGCCGATCAGGAGCGTGCGCTTGCGCGACCAGGTCGGCAGCGTCGCGACGTCGAGCGTATCGGTCACCACGATGTTCTCGGCGGCCTCGATGATATCGGGGATCGGCGCGTGCCAGCCGGCGTGGAAATCGCGCAGATGCTGCCTGATCGCATCCTGGCTCTGCAGCCGGTAGGCCGCCGCGGTCATGCCGTGCGACGGCTGCGTGCTCCACCACATCCCACCCGTGTCGGGATCGGGGCTGCACAGGCCGTAGCCGAAGAAGCCGCTTTGCCCGAACGTCGTCTCCACCTTCTGACCGATCGGCAACCGCTCGAACATGGCCCGTGGCACGAAGCCGCCGAAGCCGATCAGCCCGGTGTCGAACGGCGTCGGGCCATCGGGGATCACGTGCCGCCGCACCGCCGAATGCACGCCGTCGGCGCCGATCACGAAATCGCCTTCGGCGGTGGTGCCGTCGTTGAAATAGGCGATGACCGGCTGGTCGCCGCGATCCTCGATCTTCACCAGCTTCTTCTCGAAGAACACCGAGACGTTGGAGCCCCAGGCCTTGTCGATCAGCGTCTCGTTCAGCGTCGCGCGGCACATGTTGACCGCGGGCTGGCCGAAGCGCTGCTGCATGTTCTGATTGAGCGAGCCGAGCTTCTTGCCGGCCTGCGAATAGAAATCGAACGACTCCGCGATCGAGCCGCTGCGGATCAGTTCGTCGGCGAGGCCGAGCTCCGCCAGCACATGCATGCCGTTCGGTGCGATCTGCAAGCCGCCGCCGATTCCGGTGGAGTAGGGCCATGCTTCATAGAGCTCGGCCTCGATGCCGGCGCGGGTCAGGAACATCGCGGTCACCGGACCTGCGATGCCGGCGCCGATGATCAGAGCTTTACGGGGACGTGAGGTCATGCCTTGCTCCATGCATCCGTGTGGGATACCTACGAAAGGTCATTTGCTAATTATCTTAGTATATAAGATATTAGGCGAGTAAGATATAGGAGCAGCTTTGTCAAGTGCGAAGTCGCGCGAAGCGCTGATGCAGGAACTCGAGGAGGCGATGCGCCGGTCATCCGCGCAGGGCGTGATGTATGGCCAAGCCGTTGCAAACATGGCCGGAATTTCCAATTCCGATATGGAATGCATGGACATCCTCCACCTTGAGGGGCGCGTGACCGCGGGGCGTCTTGCCGAAGTCACCGGGCTGACCACCGGCGCGATCACCGGCGTGGTCGATCGTCTGGAGAAGGCGGGTTACGTGCGCCGCGAGCGGGACGAGAGCGACCGCCGCAAGGTCTTCATCTCGGTGGTCGAGGAAAAGGCGGCGGAGATCGGCAAGTTCTACGTGCCGATGCAGGAGGCGATGCTCAAGCTCTGGAGCCGCTATACCGACGACGAACTGCGGCTGCTGCTGCGCTTCGCCAATGACGGCTACAAGGGCGTGCTGGAAGCGACGGGCGCGTTGAAGGCGGTGATCGACATGCCGCCGGAGCAGCGCGCCGAGCTCAAGCTGCCGCCGAAGTCTCGTCGCTGACCTCGGCCGGTGTCGCGCGGGTGCGCTCGGTGGCCGCGTACATGCCCCACATCGTGCCCAGCATCATCCAGAAATGCCGCCAATGGTCGGTATCGATGATGAAGCTCTCGCCGGCGATGCCGAGGAATGCCGAGAAGATCGCCAGATAGTCGCGTTGCCACGGCACCCGCTTGTAGACGTAGCGGAAGCCGATGATCGCGCTGACGAACACCAGCGCCGGATAACAGATGCCCGAGATCCAGCCGCCCGACATGAAGGCGTTGAGGAAGGAGTTGTGGGTGTCTTCGGGGAAGTAGGTGTGGAATTGCAGCGGCCCGATGCCGAACGGCAGCTCGAGCGCCATCTGGGCGCCGAGGATGTGGCGGCCGAACCGGCCGAAGCGGCCTTCGTCGTAACTCTGGTCGAAGCTCGCGCGCTGCTTGAACATGTCGGCGACCGAGCCGATCGACAGCAGCACCGCGACCAGCGCGACGGCGAGGATCGCGGCGATCAGAGTCATCACGATGATGCGCGAGCGCTGCGCCTGCGAGCGGCTGGTGAACACCATCAGCGCCAGCATGAAGGCCGCGGTGACGATCAGGCCGCCCCAGGCGGCGCGGGAGAACGACAGCAGGATCGCAAGCGAAATGATGCCGAAGGCGATGGCGTTGCGGAATGCCTTGCCGAAGCGGTCGGAGACCACGCTTTGCAGCGTGAACAGCGCCGGCAGGATCAGGAACGCGCCGAGCACGTTGGGATCCTTGAAAGTGCCGCGGGCGCGGTCATACAGCGTCAGCAGATCATAGCCGCCGGGCACCAGATGGAAGTAGCCGGCGATGCCCGCAAGCGAGGCGATCATCGCGCCGACGATCAGGCCGCGGCGCAGCATGTCGAGCCGGGCTTCGGTATCCTCCGACATCACCATTGCGAAGAAGATGACGGTAACGGCCATGTACCAGGAGGTGAGGACCCAGTTCACGACCTCCGGCTTGTCGAGGAACGGCACCGCGCCGATGCTGTAGCCGACATTGAGCACGATCAGCGCGAACAACAGCGGCATGAACACGAGCTGCATGCGCAGGCCCGTGGCAAAGAAAAGCACGCAGGCGGTCAGCGTGACGAGTTCATACGGGCTCGGTTCGATGAACACGATGGCGATCGAGGCACCGGCGAGCCACACCAGCGCCCGCTGCAGCGCCAGCACGCCCGACGGCGCTGATGTCGGCGAATGGGACGTCCCGGCTGTCGCCGCATAGGCCATCGGATACTCACGCAACTCGATACAACAACATTCAGTACGCTACTTCGCCTTCACAGGATCCAAAGCGACGACTTGTCCGCCGAAGCCTTGGCGAAGGCGGAAGCAATCCACCTATCCCCGAGCTGCGATATGGATTGCTTCGCTGCGCTCGCAATGACGGCAGTTCTCAGTACGCGTTCTCGCTCTTGGTCAGCAGCGAGAACGGGGTCTTGAGCAGGATGTAGAGGTCGAACAGCACCGACCAGTTCTCGATGTAGTAGAGGTCGTATTCGACGCGCTTCTGGATCTTCTCGTCGGTGTCGACCTCGCCGCGCCAGCCGTTGATCTGCGCCCAGCCGGTGATGCCGGGCTTGACGCGGTGGCGCGCGAAGTAACCGTCGACGGCCTCGTCGAACAGGCGGTTTTCCAGCTTGCTCTGCACCGCGTGCGGACGCGGGCCGACCAGCGAGAGATTGCCCTTCAGCACGACATTGAACAGCTGCGGCAATTCGTCGAGCGAGGACTTGCGGATGAAGCGGCCGACGCGGGTAACGCGCGGATCGTTCTTGGTCACGACCTTGGAGGCGGTCGGATCGGCCTGGTGATGGTAGAGCGAGCGGAACTTGTAGACGTCGATCCGCTCATTGTTGAAGCCGAAGCGCTTCTGGCGGAACAGCACCGGGCCGGGGCTGTCGAGCTTCACCGCAAGCGCCACCAGCCCGAGGACCGGCAGCGCCGCAAGCAGGGCCAGGCCGCCGACCACGCGGTCGAACAGCCATTTCAGCACCAGATCCCAGTCGGTGATCGGCGCCTCGAACACGTCGAGCGTCGGCACCTTGCCGACATAGGAATAGGAGCGGGGGCGGAAGCGCAGCTTGTTGGTATGAGCCGACAGGCGGATGTCGACCGGCAGCACCCAGAGCTTCTTCAGCATCTCCAGGATGCGGGTCTCCGCCGAGATCGGCAGCGCAAAGAGCACGAGGTCGACGCGGGTGCGGCGGGCGAATTCGACAATGTCGTCGACCTTGCCGAGCTTCGGTGAGCCGGCGCAGGTCTCCATGGCGCGGGCGTCATTGCGGTCGTCGAACACGCCGAGCACGTGGATGTCGGAATCATCGTCGGCATTGAGCGCCTCGATCAGCTTCTCGCCGTTCTGGTCGGCGCCGACGATGATGGTGCGGCGGTCGAGCCGGCCGTCATGTGCCCAGGCGCGCACCATCGAGCGCAGCACCAGCCGTTCGGCGATCAGCACTGCGAGGCCGACGCAGAAGAACGACGACAGCCAGACCCGCGAGACCTCGCCGCCGAGCTTGACCAGGAAGGAGACCCCGATGAACAGCAGGAACACGAACGCCCATGACGAGATCATCCGCGTCATCTGGCGGAGTTGGCCGCGGAAGATCTGGACCTGGTAGATGTCCGCGGCCTGGAAGCAGACCACCGCCGCAGCCGACATGCCGAGGATCGACGCGATATAGCCCCAATGGATGTCGCCGGCATGCGGTCTGACATAGGCAAAATAGAGCCCGACGCCGACCAGGCTGAGCAGAACGAAATCGGCGAGGCGAACCGCGCCGGCGATTACGACCGGCGAGTAGGCGCTGCGAACTTTCTGATTGGTAACGGCGAGCGCGGCCGGCGACAGGCGGCGGCGGCGTTCGACCTGCGGCTGAGCGGCCGTCGCAGACGCAGCGGCATCCAGCATCGAGCGTGCGTTAAGCGGTTCCACGAGTCCACGTCCATTCCCGCGCGTGCAGATGGGCATCCGCGCGCAGCACCGAAATTCCCCTGGACGCGAGTTAAGGGGACAAATCGGAAGAAACGGTTACGTGTGCAAGAAATGGTTAACGTTTGGCAAATGCGTCGCGATAGCCGGCCAGCACGCCCTCGACCATCGCGCTTTGCGAGAAATGTTCGGAAATCCGCTCGCGCAGTCTCTGCGCGCGTGCCGCGGTCGCCGTGGGATTGTCGAGTGCGGCCTTGATGGCGTCGGCCATCGCGCCGGCATTGCTGGGCGCAAATAGAGCGTCGGTGTGGGTATCGAAGATCTCCGGGATGCCGCCGACATTGGCGGCGATCATCGGAACACCGGCGGCGCCGGCCTCGATCACCACATAAGGCATCGAATCGCCACGCGAGGGGACCACCAGAACCTTGCCTTTCGAGAAGCCGTAGCGCGCCTTGACGTGGCCGATGAAGCGAACGGCATCGCCGAGCGACAACCGCTTCACCTGCTCCTTGAGCCGCTCGAACTCCTCGCCGTCGCCGCCGAGCGTCAGCGTCACCGGCTTGCCCTCGGCGCGCAGTTTCGCCACCGCATCGATCAGGAGGTCGGCGCCCTTGATGCGCCGGAATTCGCCGACATAGGCCACGTCGGAGGCGTCGTCGGCCTTCCCGACTGGTTCGAATTCCTCCGACGTCACGCCGTTGAAGACGCAGCGGACGAGGCCTGACGGCTTGCCCACGGTGCGCTGGTAGGTGTCGCGGGCAAACGCGCTCTCGAACAGGAACAGGTCAGTGCTGTTCATCAGCGTGCGCTCGAGCTGGCTGTAGAAGCGGCCCTTCCAGGTATCGAGCGGATAGTGCAGCGAGCCGCCATGCGGCGTGTAGACCCGGATCACCTTGTCCGATCGCCGCCGCAGCCGGACATAGGCGCCGGCCTTGGCGCCATGACCATGCACGACATCGGGTTTCAGCTTCCGGATCAGGCCGGCGATATGCGCCCAGACCAAGAAATCGGCAAAGCGCGGTTCGCGGCGAATAGCCACCCGGTGGACGCCGAGCTTGAGGCACGGTTCGATCTCGGCGAGGACCGCGTCAGCACGCGTGCCGCCGGTCAGGCTGTCGGCGACGATGCCGACATGGTGCCCGCGCTCGATCTGGCCGTTGGCGACATCGAGGATGTGACGAATGATGCCGCCGACCGGGGCGCGGACGACGTGCAGGATGCGGAGCGGCCGTGCCTGATCTTGATCCTGTGCCATCGATCAGAACCAGCGTTCGCCGACGAAGACGGTGTCGCCGGGCCCGATCGGCGTGCCCAGTGGAACGACGAAGCGGCCGGCGCCCGATGCGTCGGTATGGGTGAGGGTGACCTCGTCGCGCCTGGCGCGCGGCGAGAAGCCGCCGGCGATAGCCACCGCGCTCTCGACCGTCATGTTAGGCACGTAGGGATATTGGCCGGGGGCCTGAACTTCGCCGAGGATGAAGAATGGCCGGTAGGATTCGATCTCGACCGCCACCGAAGGCTCGCGGATGAAGCCGTTGCGCAGCCGTGCGGCGATCTCGGCGGCAAGCCCGGCAGGTGTCCGGCCGCGTGCCGGCACCGAGCCGATCAGCGGCATCGTGATCGCGCCGGCTGCATCGATCGCATAGGAATTGGTCAGGCCTTCCTGGCCATAGACCACGATGCGAAGCCTGTCGCCGGGGCCGAGATTGTAGGCATCGCGCGTCGGCGCGGGGTCGGCATAGGCCATCGGTGCGGGCGCAGCAAAGGCTGGCTGCCCATACGCCATCGAATCGAGGGCCGGGTCACCGGCAACCGGCGACGTCCGGCCCATGCAGCCCGACAGCGCGAGCGCAGCAATCAGACAAACGAGGGGAGCGCGCAGATCGCGCATGTGAGGAATCCCGCAACAATATCGGCGTTGATTAACGGCACTCATGGTTAACAAACGATGACGGGCCGGTGGTGGCCGCCGCATCCGTCAACTCCGCCGATTAACCCAGCAGCAACCTTAATGGACTGTAATCGCCGCCATTGAGATGGAATCGCGGTGTCCGCGGGAGTTCGTTATGCGTTTTGCATTCTGGCGTAGAGGCAAGGAAAAGGCCGCGGTGCAACGGGCATTGCCGAAGTCTGCGCCCGTTGCCGATGAAGCCGTTGCGAAGCCGGTTTCGTCGATATCAACTCATGACAAGCCGGCGCGTCCAGAGGCGACGGATCTCGATCTGCATATGCTCGGACGCGCGCTGGCGCGCAAGCGAAGCTGGATCGTCGTGCCGACCGTGCTCGTGTTTGCGGTGTCGCTTGCTGCCGTCAATGTCGTGACGCCGCGCTACAAGTCGGAAGCGCGAATCCTGATCGACAATCGCGAGAATGCCTTCCTGCGCCCGAACGGCGAGCGCGACCTGGAGCGCACCTCGCTCGACGCCGAAGCCGTGACGAGCCAGGTGCAACTGCTGCTGTCGCGCGATCTCGCCCGCGACATCATCAAGAAGAACAAGCTCGCCGAGCGCCCCGAATTCGATCCGGTGCTGCGGGGCTTTTCCCCGCTGAAGTCGCTGCTGGCGCTGTTCGGCATCGGCCGTGACCCGTTCAGCCTGACGCCGGAAGAGCGGGTGCTCGATTCCTATTACGAGCGCTTCCAGGCCTATGCGGTCGACAAGTCGCGCGTCATGGTGATCGAATTCCAGTCGGAGGATCCCGAGCTTGCGGCGCGCGTCGCCAACTCGATCGCCGATGGCTATCTCGTGCTGCAGCAGGCGGCGCGGCAGGACCAGGCCAAGTCCGCCAGCACCTGGCTGCTGGGCGAGATCGACAAGCTGCGCGGCAAGGTCGCTGACGCAGATTCGCGGGTCGAGGAATTCCGCTCCAAGTCGAGCCTGTTCGTCGGCACCAACAACATCCCGCTGTCGAACCAGCAGATGGGCGAGCTGAACACGCAGCTCAACAACGCCCGCGCGCTGAAGGCGGATGCCGAGACCAAGGCGCGGCTGATCCGCGAGATGCTTCAGGGCGGCAAGCCGATCGAGGCTTCGGAAGTGCTCAATTCCGAGCTGATCCGCCGGCTCGCCGAACAGCGCGGCACACTGCGCGCGCAGCTCGCCGAGCAGTCGTCGACGCTGCTCGACAACCATCCGCGCATTAAGGAACTGAAGGCGCAGATCGCCGACCTCGACCGCCAACTGCGCGAGGAAGCCGGCAAGATATCGCGCTCGCTCGACAACGACGCCCGCGTCGCCGATGGCCGCGTCCAGGCGCTGCAGGTGGGCCTGGATCAATCCAAGAAGCAGGCGTCGTCGAGCAACAGCCAGGACGTCCAGCTGCGCGGATTCGAGCGTGAAGCCAAGGCGCAGCGCGATCTGCTGGAAGCCTATCTCGCGAAGTATCGCGAGGCGACCGCACGCGAGAACATTGAGGCGGCACCGACCGATGGCCGCATCATCTCGCGCGCCACGGTCTCGAACACGCCGGCCTATCCGAAGAAACTGCCGATCGTGCTGATCGCCACGCTGGCGACGCTGTTGCTGTCGTCCGGCATCATCATCACCGGCGAGCTGCTGCGCATCTCCGCTCCCGGCGCGGTGGGCCGTGCCTTCGCACCGGCCGCCGCAGTGATCCGGCGCCGCGAGCCGGTGATGGAGACCGCAGCGATCGAGCAGGCGCCGACGCTGCCGCCTGAACCTGCGCTCGCATCGCCGCTCGCCCCCAGCCTGTCGCCAGAGCCTGATCTGAGGCCCGAACCCGCAGTTGCATATGAACCGGTCACCAGCGAGCCGCAGCCCGCGCCCGCCCAGACGGCCAACGAGATCGAGGAGTTGGCAGAGCGTCTCGTCGCGGCCGGTCCCGCCGCCCACAAGGTCACGGTGCTCGGCCCGGCGGCCGCCGAGAGCGTCACGCTGACCGCGTTGACGCTGGCCCGTCTGATGGCGCGTCAGGCCAAGGTCGTGGTGGTCGATCTCGTCGCGTCTTCACCGGTGCTCACGGCGGCCACGGTCGATCCCGGTGCGCCCGGCCTTGCCGAATTGATGCAGGGCGAGGCGACCTTCGCGCAGATCATCACCAAGGATCGGCAGTCACGGGTTCAGATCGTCAGCGCCGGGCGTCCGGGCTTCGATCGTTCGCATCTGCAATCACCCCGGCTGGCGCTTGCGATCGATGCGCTGCTCCGGGTCTACGATCACGTGCTGCTCGACGCCGGCTCGGCCGTCGACCTGCCGGCCGAGCTGCTGACCGCGAAGGCGCAAGCTATCGTCGTGCCCGACGCCAGCATGGCGCAGGATGCCCGCCGCTCGATGGTCGATCAGCTCAGGGCCGTCGGCTTCTCCGAAGTGACGATGCTGAGCAAGCCCTGCGCGCCATCGGAAACGGTCGCGACGGGTCCACGCGTCGTGGCGGCCTGAACCTCGTCTTAGGAGTGCGGTGAAATTCATCGCGCTCCGGCCCTTTATTTTCGCATGATCTTTTCGGAAAACCGCTTCACACTTTTCCGGATCATGCGCTAGTGCGCCAGCATCGGCTCGCGCGCGGCCCGCTCGAGGACCGGGTCGATCCGCAGCCTGATCGTGACGAGAGCGCCGATCAGGCCGACGACCGCAAGCAGCAGCAGGCCTGCAGTGAATCCACCGGTCAGGTCCTTCAGATAGCCCATGGCGAACGGGCCCGCGAAGCCTGACAGATTGCCGAGCGAGTTGATCGCGGCAATGCCCGCTGCGGCCGAGGCGCCGTTCAGGATGCTGGCCGGCATCGGCCAGAACATCGGCGGCACCGCCGAAACGCCGATCTGCGCAACGCAGAGCAGGCCGATGATCAGCACGGGACTGGAGACCAGTCCGGCGAGGCCAATGCCGACGGCGGCGAGCACGAGTGCGCCGGCGACATGGTAGCGCCGCTCACCGGTCTTGTCGGAATGGCGGCCGAGCAGCACCATGCCGACCGCGCCGAACACGAAGGGCAGGGCGGCGATGAAGCCTGTCTGGGTGTCGGTGACGCCAAACGCCTTGATGATGGTGGGCAGGAAGAACGCGACGCCGTAGCTGGCGGCGTTGAGGCAGAAGTAGACGAGGGCGCAGGCCAGCACCCGCGAGTCGGTGAGCGATTGCATCACCGAGATGTGCTCCACCGCTTCCTTCTTCTGCCGCTCGATCTCAAGGGTATTCTGGACCCATTTGATCTCGTCGGGCTGCAGCCAGCTTGCCTGACGCGGGAAGTCAGGCAGCATCGCCAGCACGGCGAAGCCGACCAGGACCGACGGCAGCGCCTCGCAGATGAACAGCCACTGCCACCCCGTCAGACCGCCTCCGGACAGGTTGAGCAGCAGGCCCGAGATCGGCGCCCCGATGATGCTGGAGATCGGGATTGCGAGCATGAACAGGCTGATGACGCGGGCCCGATAGATCGTCGGGAACCAGAGCGTCAGATAGAAGATGATGCCGGGGAAGAAGCCGGCCTCGCAGGCGCCGAGCAGCAGGCGAAGGAAGTAGAAGATCCATTCGCTCGAGAGGCCGCTCGCCGCAGACATCTGCGGGATGAAGGCGAATGCCGCCGAGACGATGCCCCAGCTGATCATGATGCGGGCGATCCAGCGCCGCGCGCCGAACCGTTCCAGAAGGATGTTGGAGGGCACTTCGAAGAAGAAATAGCCGACGAAGAACAGGCCCGCACCGAGTCCGTAGGCAGCCTCGCTGAGCCCAAGCGCGGTGTTCATATGCAGCTTGGCGAAGCCGACATTGACGCGATCGAGATAGGCCACGAAGTAACACAGGATGAGGAACGGAATCAGCCGCCGCATCATCTTTCCGATTGCGCGCTTCTCGACATCGTCGCTCATCGTTCCCATCCCTTCCGGTTTTTCGATTCGGCGCACGGTGATCGCGCTGTCCGGGCGGCACCTTCGTGCAGCCGCAGCGGTCCGCCGCCTTGCCCTTGCAAGTATTGCATTCATTGTTGTGTAATCGACCGCCGCGTGACTAATGGCATTTGGGAATGGAGCCACGGCGAAACCGTCATGATGCACCGCGGTATGAACGCGGGAACCCTGGAGCGTTTTCCAGCGAAGTGGATGCCGGTTCGCGGCAGGAAAACGCGTCGAAATAGAATCAAGAGCCAGGATGGTGGCGGGCAGTGATCAATAATCTGAAATTGCGCCAGTTGCGCCTGCTGGTGGCGCTCGACAGCGAGCGCAAGCTGCAGCTGGCCGCCGAGCGGCTCAACATCACCCAATCGGCTGCATCCAAGATGCTGGCCGAGATCGAGGCCGTGGCGCGGGTTCCGTTGTTCGAGCGGACCGCGCGCGGCGTCGAGCCGACCGCCTACGGCTCGATCCTGATCCGGGGCGGCAGGAGTGTCCTTGCGGACCTTGACCGGGTCACCGATGAATTCGCCGGTTACCGGTCCGGCGAGCTCGGCACCGTATCGGTCGGAACGGTCGCCAAGCCCAGCATCGACCTGGTCGTCGATGTGATGCAGTATCTCGGCGAGAAGCTGCATCGGGTCAACATTTCACTCGATGTCAGCACCAGCCCGCCGCTGGTTGCGCGGCTGCTCGCGCTTGAACTCGATTTCATCGTTGCGCGGATACCCGCCGGCGTTGATCCCGGACAGTTCGATTATCACGAGATCGGCGCCGAGCAGGCCGGCCTGTTGGTTCGCGCCGAGCATCCGCTGGCCGCGCTCGACAGCGTCAATCTGGAAGACACGGTCGACCTGCAATGGATTTCCCAGCCGCGGGAATCCTTCATGCGCCAGGCGCTCGAGCGGCTGTTCTACAGCCGGGGCATTGCGCCGCCGCAGCGCATGATCAATACCGAATCGTTCTCCGCGTCGATCGGAATTGCTGCAGGCATCGACGCGATCGTGCCGGTGCCCTTGCTGATCTTCGATCTGCTCGATCCGCAGCGCTTCAAGATGCTGCGCATCCGCGACCAGCTGATGCTCGAGAGTTATGGGCTGATCAAGCTGCGCAAGCGGGCGCTGTCGCCGGCCGCGATGCTGGTGTTCGATGCAATGATGCGGCTCAGCGTCGAGAGCGGACGGCAGCTGTCCGAGGGCTCATCTGCTTAGCACGTACCGCAGGCGTTCTCAGCGGAACATGCTGCGCAGGTTCTGCGCAATCTCGAACAGCGCCGGATTGTGCTTCACGGCGCGCTTGGCGCGGCTGATGGCCGCCAGCGCGCTTGCCGCCGGCTTGCCGCGCAGGCTGAGCGGAACGAAGCTGTCGACGATCGCTTCGTCGTCCTTGCAGAACAGCCGCTTGTACTCGTCCGAGCCGATGCCGAGGTCGAAGGCGCGGTAGTTCAGGCCGGCATGGCGATCGATGATGTCGCGCATCAGGATCAGGCCGGGGCTGAACTTGGAATTGGCCGACATCGTGTAGGTGTTGAACATCATCGAGAAGCGATGACCGTCGGAGACGCCGGCGTAGATCGCGATCACTTCCTCGTCGCACTCCAGCGCGTGGATGTCGATCGCATAGCCCTTGCCGTCGGCGCGCGGCGCGAGGCAGGCGCTGCGGATGAACTGCTCGACGCCGGGCTCGGCGAATACATCGGGCAATTTCTGCTCGGCCATGCGCTGCGGCTTGACACGGAAGAACCAGTCGAGCAGGCGGCAGACGTCGGCGCTGTCGGCCGCGACGTGATAACGGTAGCCGGGCAACGGCTGCAGCTTGCGCTCCTTGCCCTTGAGGCGGCGGCGGAACGAATTGCTGATCAGCGCAGCGGGTGCCGCGCCGGGCTCGATCACCAGCAGCGGGCAGTCGTTCACAGAGGCCTGATGCGGCAGCAACGCCAGCGGATTGGGCTGGTCCTGCCAGCGCAGCGGCTGTTGACACAGCACGAGCGCGTCGACGCGGGACCGCTCGGCGATCAATCCGGTCAGGGCCGTGATGTCGGCCTCGGTTGCGTTGGCGGCGAAGTCCTTGTCGTACAGCGCCATGTTGAAGGTCGCATGCTTGCCGCCCATGAAGCTCGCGCAGCTCGCACCGAGGCGCTGCTCGACGGCGAGCGGCAACAGCAGCAGCGGACGGCGTTCGCTGTCATGAGCTACGACGATGAAGGGCCGCAGGCCTTCGCGCTCGCCGACCTGGCGTTGCCAGTTGGCGAGGAAATCGAAGCGCTGATAGGGCGTGTAGCTGTGTTGCGGTGTTTCGAGACTGCGCCAGGTCGCTTCGGCCGCGGTGAGGTCATGAAAGATGTCGACGCCGGCGACGCGAATTGCGTTCGGCCATGGTCGCGTCTCCGCCGTCTGGCCTTCAACTGCCGCCGCCATGATCATCTCGGAACCTAAATTTTTAAGGTATTAATTTACAGGTCTCGGCTGCGGCCGACCTTCGCAGGGAAATGTCAACAAAGAGTAATAACAATGCCGCGGCGGTGTGTGGGAACCGCCGGGCAGAGGCGGGGACTTTGGCGCCGGAGAACAGGATTTTGCGGCGGGCCCGGATGGAGCTCGCCTGGTTCAGCGGTGCCTTCAGGTTGCGGGAACGCGAGGCCGGGGGCGCAGGCGTGATCCTGCGCTTCGCGCGCGTGCGTCCCGCACGCCGGGCCCGGTTCCAGCCGTTGAGGTCGCAGGAGATCACGCCGGCCTTCCTCGATCGTACGGTCCGCGCACTGAAGCGCTGGAAGTACGACATCGTCGGGATCGACGAGGCCTGCCGCCGCGCGGTGACCATGCCGGGGCGCCGCCGCTTTGCCTGCCTGACCTTCGACGGCGCCAGCAAGGACTTCGTCACGCATGGCTATGCCGTGCTCGCAAGGCACGGCGTCCCCTTTACCCTCTATTTGCCGACGGCCTTCCCGGACGGCGTGGGCAATGCGTGGTGGCTGGTGCTCGAGGACATCATCGCGCGCGAGAACCGCATCAGCCTGATAGTCGACGGCAGGGAGCGACACTTCGTGGTCTCGAGCCTGTCGGACAAATACGAGCTGTTCGATTTCCTGTCCGGCTGGCTGCGCAAGTTGTCGCCGCCTGATCTGTCCTATGCGGTGAACGATCTCGGCCGGCGCTATTCGGCCGATGCGGCGCAATTGTCACGCAGTGCCTCGCTCGACTGGACGGATCTGGCGAAGTTCGCGGCCGATCCGAACGTGACGTTTGGCAGCGCCACCGTGAACTATCCGGCGCTGTCGAGCCTCAGGGACGGCGACGCCCAGCGCGAGATGGCGATGGGAAAAGCAGTTGCCGAAAGCGCGCTACGGCGGCCGATCAGACATTTCGCATTCCCCTTCGGGGACCGCGAAGCGTTCCGCCGTCCGCATGTCGTGATGGCCGAGGAGGCCGGCTTCGCCAGTGCGGTGTCGACCATATCAGGGGTGGTTGAGGCGCAGGGACGCACTAATCTCCACGCACTGCCACGCATCGCATGGGACGGCCGCGTCCGCTCACTGCGGATGATGCGCGTGCTGCTCTCGGGCGTGATGTTCGCACCGGTTCGGCCGACGCGGCATGCGCGCGACGACGGCGCGATCTAGGCGCGGTCGGGCCGCGACATCCAGGAAACGATCGGCATCGCCGGCAGCACCCAGCCGAGGCCAGCGACGACGTAGAAGATGGCCTGGAGCAGCCCCGAATTGGCGAGCCACGGGGTCTGGGCCACCGTCATGCCAAGCAGTGACCACACCACGACCAGGATGAGCAGGGCGATGGTTCCGAGCAATTTGCGGGTGCGTATGGCCATGGCGGATATGTATGTATGACTCGTGATCTCGGCAGCGCTTGCGCCGCGGGCGGGCCGGACTATAAGGGGCCCGAAAATCCAATCAAGTCAGGGCGAAATGGCCGGTATTTCCGCACAACCATCGCAGCTCCGCGCGGTCAGGATCTGGCTGATCGCGGTCGCCGCCCTGATCGCGCTGATGGTCCTGGTCGGCGGCGCCACGCGGCTCACCGAGTCCGGCCTGTCGATCGTCGAATGGAAGCCGGTGACCGGCGCGCTGCCGCCGCTGACCGAGGCGCAATGGACGAAGGCCTTCGAGGGCTACAAGGCCATCCCGCAATATCGCGAGCTCAACGCAGGGATGACGCTCGCGCAATTCAAGACGATCTTCTGGTGGGAGTGGAGCCACCGGCTGCTCGGCCGGGTGATCGGCGCCGCCTATCTGCTGCCGTTCCTTTACTTCCTGTGGCGCGGCACGGTGAGCGGCGAGCTCGGCCGGCGGCTGTGGGTGATCTTTGGCCTCGGCGCGCTGCAGGGCGGCGTCGGCTGGTGGATGGTGGCGTCCGGTCTCTCCGAGCGCGTCGAGGTGTCACAGTATCGGCTGGCGACGCATCTGGTGCTGGCGCTTCTGATCTTCGCGGCGATCGTCTGGACGCTGCGGCGCTTGACGGACCGTCCGTCGGTGATCGCGCCGCTCAGGCTGAAGATCACGAGCGCGGTGCTGCTCGTGCTCACCTTCGTGCAGCTCTATTTCGGCGCGCTGGTTGCGGGTCTGCGCGCGGGCAGGGTTTACAACACCTGGCCCGAGATCGACGGCGGCTTGATTCCATCGGCTGACCGCCTCTGGTTCGAGACGCCGTGGTGGCGCAATCTGTTCGACAACACGCTGACGGTGCAGTTCGAGCATCGCATGACCGCGTATTTGCTGTTCGCGCTGGCGATCGCGCATGCGATCGATGCCGTGCGCGCGCGCGCCGGCGGTGCCGTCATCGCGGGTGCCTGGTGGCTGGTTGCGGCAATCACGGTACAGGCGACGCTCGGCATCCTGACGCTGCTGCATCAGGTGCCGATCGATCTGGCGCTGACGCACCAGGCG
Organism: uncultured Bradyrhizobium sp.; assembly: GCF_947648125.1. Classification (GTDB taxonomy): domain Bacteria; phylum Pseudomonadota; class Alphaproteobacteria; order Rhizobiales; family Xanthobacteraceae; genus Bradyrhizobium. Next base: position 186,513 of record NZ_CANSMR010000008.1, read on the forward strand.
GTCGCGATCGTCGTGCTGACATTGGCGGTGTTGCAGGCCGAGCGCTTCGCGGCGCGCCGCACCGAACGGGACCAGCCGACCCTCGTTCCGGTCGGCCAGTCGCTTTGATCCATCAACCCGGCTGATCCATCAGGACAGATAGTCGAGCCCGATATCGAGCGCGGCCGAGCTGTGGGTCACCCAGCCGACCGAGATCAAATCGACGCCGGTGGCGGCGATCGCTCCGGCGGTTGCGGCCGTGATGCGGCCGGAGGCTTCGGTGAGTGCCTTGCCGCGCGCCATCGCCGCCGCCTGACTGAGCTGCTCGGTCGTCATGTTGTCGAGCAGGACCGCGTCGACGCCGAGCGCCAGCGCCTCCTCGAGCTGCGACAGCGTGTCGACCTCGACCTCGATCTTCACCAGATGGCCGGTATTGGCCTTGGCACGCTCGACCGCGGTGCGGATGCCGCCGGCGAGCGCGATGTGGTTGTCCTTGATCAGCACGGCATCGTCGAGACCGAAACGATGATTGCCGCCGCCGCCGGCGCGGACCGCGTATTTCTCCAGCGCGCGCAGTCCCGGCGTGGTCTTGCGGGTGCAGACGATCTGCGCGCGGGTGCCTGCGACGGCCTTGACGAGCGTGGCGGTTGCGGTCGCGACGCCGCTCAGGTGGCAGAGGAAGTTGAGCGCGGTTCGCTCCGCGGTGAGCAGGCTGCGGGCGGGGCCGTCGATGATCGCGATGACCTGGTCGGGTTCGACCGCACTGCCGTCGGGCCGCTCGGCGCGCAGCTCGATCGCCGGCGACACCGTCTGGAAGGCCGTGCGCGCCACGTCGAGCCCGGCGATCACGCCCGGCTGCCGCGCCCGCATTACCAGCCGGGCCTGCTGGCTGGCCGGCACGATGGCGTCTGCCGTGATATCGCCGGCGCGGCCGAGATCCTCGCGCAAGGCGGTTTGCACGATCGGCTCATACAGCAGCGGCAACAGGGGATTGAGGGTCATAAGCGGGCACTCCTGGCTGGTAGCTTGGATTCAACGATGTCGTGCGCAGCGACGAGCGCCTCGGCACGGGTGAGGGAAGACGGGGCCGCCGACAGAGCAGTGTGCGGGAAATCGGTGCGGAAATGACCGCCGCGGCTTTCCTCACGCCGGATTGCGGCGACCGCGATCATCAATCCGACCAGTGCTGCGTCGGATGCCGTACCGGGACTGCGCGCGAGCGGATAGAGGCCGCGGATCGCGCGTGCGATGCCGTCGTGGTCGCGCAGCACACCGAGCCCCTGGGTGAGGATCGGACGTACGGCAGAGGGATCGGAGGCGGCCGGCATCGTGTCGTCGCTCAGCATCGCGCGCGGACCCGCGCTGACGCCTTCGATGCTTTCGGCGACCCAGCGCGCGCAGACGATCGCTTCCATCAGCGAGTTGCTGGCGAGCCGGTTGGCGCCGTGCAGCCCGGTGCGCGCGGCCTCGCCGCAGGCCCACAGGCCCTGCACCGTGCTGCGGCCATGGCCGTCAACCGCGATGCCGCCCATGTGGTAGTGGACCGCCGGCCGGATCGGGATCGGATCCGTGGCGGGATCGATGCCGGCCATCTTGCAGAACGCGCTGATCACGGGATAGCGCTGCGCGAAATCCGCACCCGGATGCTTGCGCGCATCGAGGAAGGTGCGGTGTCCCGCGGCGCGATGGCGCCAGACGGCCCGTGCGACGATGTCCCGTGGCGCAAGTTCGGCGCCGGGCTGATCGGCCATGAAGCGTCGGCCGGTCTCGTCGATCAGGGTCGCGCCGTCGCCGCGGATCGCCTCGGTCAACAGCGGCATCGGCCGCGACGGCCCATCGAAGGCGGTCGGATGAAACTGGACGAATTCGAGGTCCGACAGTCTTGCGCCGGCATGCGCCGCGAGCGCGAGCCCCTGGCCGAAGCATCCGCCCGGATTGGTGCTGTCTGAAAACAGCCCGCCGATGCCGCCGGTCGCGATCACGACGCGGTTGGTCGCGATCGTCAACGCGCCGCGGTCGCTGGCTGCGAGCACGCCCCTAACCGCATTGTCCTCGACCAGCAGCCGCCGCGCCTCCACGCCTTCCAGCAAGGTGATCGATGGCGTCTGACGGACCGCCGCGATCAGCGCGCGCATGATCTCGCGCCCGGTGCCGTCGCCGGTGGCGTGCACGATGCGGTTGCGCCCGTGCGCGGCCTCGAGCCCGAGACGCCAGCTGCCGTCGGCGCGCCGGTCGAAGGCGACGCCGAGCTCGGCCAAATGCTCCACGGCGGCCGGCGCGGCATCAACGATCCGGGATGCTGCGGCCGCATCACAGAGGCCGGCGCCCGCCGCGAGCGTATCGGCGAGATGGAGGGCAGGGGTGTCATCCGCGCCGACCGGCGCGGCAAGTCCGCCCTGCGCCCACATGCTGGAGGCTTCCGCGCCGAGCGGCGATTTCGACAGCAGCACGACCGGCTCGGGCGCGAGCTGCAGCGCGGTCATCAGCCCCGCGGCGCCGCCGCCGACGATCACCGGGCGGCCGTTGAGATCGGAGATATCAATACTCATATCGCCAGCATCCTTTCGACGCTCTTGCGCGCGCGCTCGGCGATCTCTGGGTCGATCGTGACCTCGTGCTGATTGGTCTCCAGCGCGTGGCGGATGTTCTTCAGCGTGATCCGCTTCATGTGCGGACAGAGATTGCAGGGCCGGACGAAGTCGACATCGGGATTGCGGGCCGCGATGTTGTCGCTCATCGAACATTCTGTCAGCAGCACGACCCGGGGCGGACGTTTGGTCTCGACGAACGATTGCATCGCAGCGGTCGAGCCGGAAAAGTCCGCTTCGGCGACCACCTCGGGCGGGCATTCCGGATGCGCCAGGATGGTGACATCGGGATAGTTCTCACGCAGCTGACGCACGTCATCGGCGGTGAACAGCTCGTGCACCTCGCAATGGCCCTTCCAGGCGATGATCTTCTTGCTGGTCTGCTTGGCGATGTTCTGCGCCAGATATTCATCCGGCAGCATGATGATCCGCTCGGCGCCGAGCGATTCCACGATCCTGAGCGCGTTGCCTGACGTGCAGCAGATGTCGGACTCCGCCTTCACTGCGGTCGACGTGTTGACATAGGCAACCACGGGCGCGTCCGGATAGCGCGCGCGCATCAGCTGCACGTCAGCTGCCGTGATGGAATCCGCCAGCGAGCAGCCGGCCTTGAGGTCGGGGATCAGCACGGTCTTGGCCGGATTGAGCAGCTTCGCCGTCTCGGCCATGAAGTGCACGCCCGCCAGCACGATCACATCGGCGTCGACCTTGGTCGCTTCACGCGCGAGCAGGAGGCTGTCGCCGACGATGTCGGCGACACCGTGAAAGATCTCCGGCGTCTGGTAGTTGTGCGCAAGCACCACTGCGTTACGGCGGCGTTTCAGTTCGAGGATCGCATCGACGTCCTCGGCGAAAGTGGCCCATTCGAACGGTGGGATGACGCGCTTGACGCGCTCATAGAGCGGCGCGGTGCGGGTGAGAACATCGGTATCGAGTGCAACCATTTATACTCTCCTTGAGCATAAGATGGCTTATACTTATCCTGAGCATAAGGCGTGTCAAGAGCGCGAAAGCGGGAGCTTGGTGCCGGCGACGGCCCGTTCGGCCAGTACGGCATGGCGGAAGCGGAACAGCTTGGCCGGCCGTCCGACGGTATCGGCGGCCATTGCGCCAGTCTCTTCAACGAGTTCCTGCTGCTCGATGAGCCGGCGGAAGTTCTGCTTGTGGACCAGCCGGCCTGCGAGCGCCTCAACACTGCGTTGCAGTTGCAGCAGGGTGAACTCGGCCGGCATCAATTCGAATACCACCGGACGGTATTTGATCTTGGCGCGCAGCCGCGCGATCCCGGTGGCGAGGATGCGGCGATGATCTGCCGTCATCGGCTTGCCCGGCACGACCGGCGCGGCGTGGTCATGCGCGCGTCCGGCTTCCGGGATCAGCAGCGCCTCGTACAGCAGCTCGTAGCGCTGCAACACGAGTTCTTCGTTCCAGTCGCGGTCATCGAGACCGAAGGTGATCGCGCAGCGCTGCCAGCGCTCGCGCTGCAGCGTCGGTGACGGCGCCGCCTTCGCCCAGGTCTTCAGCTTCGGCGCGATCATCTTCGCAAGACAGACCGGCGTGCCGGCGCGATGATCCTCCCAGGGGAAATAGTCGTACCAGCCGGACCAATGCGCCTCAAAGCCTTCGCCGACCTGGTCCTCGCGGGTCAGCCCGAGATAGCTGATCGAGACACTATGCGGCGTCCTGGCGTCGCCGGACCGGCCGCGGTCGGCAAAGGTGTAGAGCTGTTCGACATAGCCAAGCGGATGGCCGGTCTGCGCCTCGACCCACGCCCGCAGCGCGGTCTGCAGCGAGCGGTGGGTGAACTCGAACGGGCCGCTCGGCAGTGCGGAGCCGCTGGCGATGGTCATGATCTTCGGCGTGCCGTCGGTGACGGCGACCAGCACCGCGACGAGGTCGGCGGTGACAGCATTGCCCGAAGCCGGTGCGTTGGTTTTCTTCTGCGGCGATCTGGCCACGCGCGTATCCCCGGCTAGCAGTAGCCGTAGACGCCGCAGGCGTAGGGCAGGCGGTCCCAGTAGGTCACATAGGCGCCGCCGTAATAGGGGCCGTAATAATTGTAGGAGTGCCAGTTGCCGTAATAGCCGGGCAATGACGACGATCCAGGCAGCAGCGGTTCACCCTGCATGTACGGGATGTACGGCTCTGAGTTGAGCGGGATCACCTTGGGCTCGACGACCACGAGCTGGCGTCCGCGCCGCACATAGGTCGGTGACGTGATGGTGGTGCGGTAGGCGTAGTGCCGGCGCGGCAGGCCCGCCGGCAGCTGGCGCACGGCCTTGACGGTGGCGCGTTTGGTGACGACAGGGCCGTCGGCGGCGTCAGCAGGCGAAATCGCAAACAGCGCGATCGCGAGCGGCAATATCCAGCGCAGCATCAATGGTCTCCCGAATCATCCGGAGCCTATCACTGCCACTTTATGCCGGATTGAGCGTTAACGAGAGACCCGTCGATATTAAGCGTTAACGAGACGGTCGTTCTGAGCAAGGTTGCCGGAGTGATGCGGGTGCACCGCTCCGGAACCAAGGTGGGATCAGGCGCGCAGGGCCTGGTCGAGGTCCGCGATCAGGTCTTCCTTGTCCTCGATGCCGATCGACAGCCGCACCACCTCGGGCGCCGCGCCGGACTTCACCTTGGCGGCGTCGTCGAGCTGGCTATGGGTGGTGGAGGCCGGGTGGATCACCAGCGAGCGGGTGTCGCCGACATTGGCGAGATGTGAGAACAGCTTCAGGTTCGACACCAGGTTGACGCCTGCGTCGTAGCCGCCCTTGAGGCTGAAGGTGAACACCGCGCCGGCGCCCTTCGGCGCATATTTGCGCTGCAGGGCGTTGTACCTGTCGCCGGGCAGGCCGGCGTAGTTCACGGCTGACACGGCGGGGTGGGTAGAGAGGAATTCCGCCACCGCCTTGGCATTGTCGCAGTGCTTCTGCATACGCAGCGGCAGCGTCTCGATGCCGGTCAGGATCATGAAGGCGTTGAACGGCGACAGCGCGGGGCCGAGGTCGCGCAGGCCGAGCACGCGGCAGGCGATCGCGAAGGCGAAATTGCCAAAGGTCTCCTGGATCCGGATGCCGTGATATTCCGGGCGCGGCTCGCTCAGCATCGGATATTTGTTGTCCTTCGACCAGTCGAAGGTGCCAGCGTCGACGATGATGCCGCCGAGCGAATTGCCATGACCGCCGAGGAACTTGGTCAGGGAGTGCACGACGATGTCGGCGCCATGGTCGATCGGCTTGATCAGATACGGCGAGGCGAGCGTGTTGTCGACGATCAGCGGCACGCCGGCCTTGCGCGCGACGGCCGCGATCGCCTCGATGTCGGTGATGCTGCCGGCGGGGTTGGCGATCGATTCGATGAAGATCGCCTTGGTGTGCGGCGTCACCGCCTGCTCGAAGCTTGCGACGTCGTCGGGATCGGCCCAGGCGACGTTCCAGCCGAACGCCTTGAAGGCGTGGGTGAACTGGTTGATCGAACCGCCATAGAGCTTGCGCGCTGCGATGATCTCGTCGCCGGGCTTCAACAGCTGCTGCAGCACGACGAGCTGCGCGGCGTGGCCGGAGGCAACCGCGAGCGCGGCTGTGCCGCCCTCGAGCGCTGCGACGCGTTCCTCCAGCACCGCATTGGTCGGGTTGCCGATACGGGTATAGATGTTGCCGAAGGCCTGCAGGCCGAACAGCGAAGCCGCATGGTCGGCGTCGTTGAAGACGAATGACGTGGTCTGGTAGATCGGCGTCGCCCGCGCGCCGGTGGTGGGATCAGGCTGTGCGCCGGCGTGCACGGCGAGGGTGGAAAATCCCGGAAGGCGATCGGTCATTCTTTGTGTCCTGTTGTGGCCTGGTCGAAACGCGCGGCATGCTGATGGCGGCGGTGCCCGCCGTCAAGCGAGTTAGGCACGCCGCCAGTTTTGGGAGGGGCATCCCACGCTATACTAGGTGATCGGAACGATTATTCCGGAGATGTCAGGTCGTCTCGGTCTTGTTCTTCGCCGCGCGGTCGGATGCCGCAGTCTGGCCGCCGCCAAAGCTCGTGCGGTTGAGCGACAGCCGCATGCCCTGGGTCGGGATCGGCGCGCGCTTGGAACTCAGCGTGCGCGAATTGACGCCCATCCAGGATATCTCCGACGACAGCCGGCCATACTCGATCTTCGGGCAGCGGTTCATCACGACCTTGAGGCCCGCGGCTTCCGCCTTCTCGGCGGCGGCATCGTTGCGTGCGCCAAGCTGCATCCAGATCACCTTCGGCGGCGGCGCCAATTTCAGCGCCTCGTCGACGACCGGCATGATGTGGCTCGAATTGCGGAAGATGTCGATCATGTCGATCGGCCGATCGATGTCCGCGAGCGATGCGACGAACGGTTTGCCCATCAGCGCCTTGCCGACATGGCCGGGGTTGACCGGGATCATGTCGTAGCCGCGCTGCGCCAGATATTTGAACGCGAAATAGCTCGGCCGCACGTTGACCGGCGACGCGCCGACCATCGCGATCGATTTCACGTTGTTCAGGATGCTGCGGATGTAGTTGTCGTCGTAGGCGTCGTGGTTCATCGTTCGTCTTTTTCAATTGCGTCATTGCGAGGAGCGAAGCGACGAAGCAATCCATGCTTTCTTGTGGTGCGATGGATTGATTCGCTTCGCTCGCAATGACGGGAAGTCACTTGTCCTGCCACTTCGGATCGCGCTTCTCGATGAAGGCGCCGATGCCTTCCTCGGCGTCGCGCGCCATCATGTTCTCGGTCATCACCTCGGCCGCGAAGCGATAGGCGTCTGCGAGGTTCATCTCGGCCTGGCGATAGAATGCCTCCTTGCCGAGCTTGACGGTGTAGGCCGATTTCAGCGCGACCTTTTGCGCCAGCGCGATCGCGGCGTCGCGTTCGGTGCCTGCCGGCACCACGCGGTTGACGAGGCCGATGCTCTGCGCTGTTGCCGCGGAGACGGGTTCACCGGTCAGCAGCATCTCCATCGCCTGCTTGCGCGGCACGTTGCGCGACAGCGCCACCATCGGCGTCGAGCAGAACAGGCCGATGTCGACGCCAGGCGTCGCAAACGCCGCAGCCTCGGAGGCGACCGCGAGGTCGCAGCTCGCGACGAGCTGGCAGCCCGCTGCGGTCGCGATGCCCTGGACGGACGCCACCACCGGCTTCGGCAGGTGCACGATCGCCTGCATCATCGCGCTGCAGGCGTTCATGATCTGCGCGAAATAGGCGCGGCCGCGGTCGGCGTCGGTGCGGCGTGCGGTGAGCTCCTTGAGGTCGTGGCCGGCGCAGAAGGCCGGACCGTTGGCGGCGAGCACGACCGCCCGGATGCTCTTGTCAGCGCCGATATCGCTCAGCGCAGCGTGCAACTCGCCGATCAGGCCCTCGGAGAGGCTGTTGCGCGCCGCGGGGCGATTGAGCGTCAGTAGCGCGATACTGCCGGCGGTCTCGCGCAGCAGGATCGGCTGGTGTTGCGGCGCTTCCGCGCGGGCGGCTTGGGCGGACATGGTGAAATTCCACTTTGGTCTCTATGACAACTTAATGTAACAGGCAGGCTGAAGCGAGGGCAGGGACGGCATGGCGATTGCGAAAATGAGCGTGGCTGATCTGGAGGAGTTCCTGCGTAAGGAATTTCCGCAGGCGTTCACCCACGACGATATCAGGATCGAAAGCGCCGACGGCGGGACGGCCCTGCTGCGCCAGCGCTTCAGCGAGCGCATGCTGCGGCCGGGCGGCACGGTGTCCGGACCGACCCTGATGGGGCTGGCGGATTTCGCGATGTATGTGGTGCTGCTGTCGGCGATCGGGCCGATCGGCCTTGCCGTCACCACCAACCTCAACATCAATTTCCTGCGCAAGGGCCAGCCGGGGCAGGACGTGCTTGCCGTCGCCAAGCTGCTCAAGCTCGGCAAGCGGCTAGCGGTCGGCGAGGTGAACCTGCTGTCCGGGACCTCTCCGGATCCGATCGCCCATGTTACGGCGACCTATTCCATTCCAAATCAATAGGCTTTCTCACGGTATTATTACACCATATTTATAAGCCATTGTTTTTACTGTTGTAATTAGCGCGTTTCGACGTTGACGTGCGCCCGCGGCTTCTCTAGAAACCCACGCAGTTCGGCGTATTCGGCGCCGATTTCCTTTTCACGGATTTCACACATGAGCACGTTCTCGGCCAAGCCCGCCGAAGTGACGAAGAAGTGGGTCGTGATCGACGCCAAGGGTCTGGTCGTCGGTCGCCTCGCCACGCTCGTCGCGATGCGCCTGCGCGGCAAACATCTGCCCACCTATACCCCGCATGTCGATTGCGGCGACAATGTCATCATCGTCAACGCCGCGCATGTGGTGCTGACCGGTCGCAAGCGCGACCAGAAGGTCTACTACAAGCACACCGGCTTCATCGGTGGCATCAAGGAGCGCACCGCGAAGCAGATCCTCGAGGGTCGCTTCCCCGAGCGCGTCGTCGAGAAGGCGATCGAGCGCATGATCCCGCGCGGTCCGCTCGGCCGCATGCAGATGGGCAATCTGCGCGTCTATCCGGGTGCCGAGCATCCGCATGAGGCCCAGAGCCCCGAGAAGGTCGATATCGCTTCCCTGAATCGCAAGAACACGAGGGCCGCATAATGTCCGATACGTTGCAGTCCCTCGACCAGCTTTCGCAGGTCAAGCCGGCGGCTCCCGACGCGCCGAAGTACGTCAAGAAGGTCGACAAGTTCAACCGCGCGTACGCGACCGGCAAGCGCAAGGACGCGGTCGCCCGCGTCTGGATTAAGCCGGGTGCCGGCAAGATCTCGGTCAACACCCGCGACATCGAAATCTACTTCGCCCGCCCGGTGCTCCGCATGATGATCCAGCAGCCGCTGGTCGCTGCCGCCCGTAACGGCCAGTACGACGTAATCTGCACCGTCGCCGGCGGCGGTCTCTCCGGCCAGGCCGGGGCTGTCAGACACGGCATCTCGAAGGCGCTGACCAACTTCGAGCCCGAGCTGCGCGGCGTCCTCAAGAAGGGTGGCTTCCTGACCCGTGACTCCCGCGCGGTCGAGCGCAAGAAGTACGGCAAGGCCAAGGCCCGCAAGTCCTTCCAGTTCTCGAAGCGCTAATTCGAGTTCTAAAATTCGCGGCAATTGCCGCGTGCATCGAGCTGCAGAGGGCGCCGCGAGGCGCCCTTTTTGCTGTGCCTAACCGCGCGCGCTTCGACGCGAATTAGCGCAGTTTTTCAAGAAAACTTGCGTGTGCGTGCAAACGAAATTGGAACTCGGGCCTTCTAGCTTGCGGTCTCGCACTGGCGCTGCATCACCGTATTAATTGCGCCTGCGAACGTTGCATCACCGGGCTGGGGTGACTCTATGTCGTTCGATCCATCGACGCTTTATCTGTTCGCTACCATGGTCGCGGGCATGCTCGGCGCCATGCTCTGGTTGTTCGGCAGGCAGGAGAACATTGCCGCGCTGAAATGGTGGGGCACCGCCTATCTGCTCGGCGCGGCCTCGGTCGCACTCTGGACGGTCGGCAGCTCGACGCTCGATCCGATGGTTCTGCTGGGGCTCAATGCGATCGGCTTCGCCGCCTGCGGCATGGTCTGGAATGCCGCGCGTATCTTCCACGGTCGCAAGGCCAACCTGCTCGGCCTCGTGCTCGGTCCGATCGCGTGGATCGGCACCGTGACGACCATGCAGGATCCGGCGATGCGCCTGACCATCGGCGCCGGCATCGTCGCACTCTACGCCGCGTTGACCGCCTCCGAACTCTGGAGCGAGCGCCGCCGTGCGATGCAAAGGCGCTGGATCGCGATCGCGATCCCGGTCGCACATGGCTGCGTCCTGATGCTGCCGATCCTGGTCGGCGACCTGTTGCGGCTGAACGGCCAGAACTTCGTCAGCAGCTTTTGGGTCACGCTGTTCTCGATCGAGCTCGTGCTGTACGCGATAGGCACGGTGTTCGTGATTTTCATGATGGTGTCGGACCGCGCGGTAGCGGTGCACAAGACCGCTGCGTCGATCGATCCGTTGAGCGGCATGCTCAACCGCCGCGGATTCACCGAGGCCTGCACGCGGGTGATCGAGCGGGAGGCGGTTGCCGGCCGGCCGGTCACTGTGATGATCTTCGACATCGATCACTTCAAGTCGATCAACGACCGGTTCGGCCATCCCGCGGGTGACGAGATCCTGAAACTGTTCTCCGCCGTGGTGGTTAGCAGCCTCAGGATCAGCGATCTGTCGGGCCGGATCGGCGGCGAGGAATTCGCAGCGCTGCTGCCGTGCTCGCTGGAGGAGGGCGTCTTGGTTGCCGAGCGCGTGCGCGAGGCGTTCGAGAACAGCAACATCACCTGCGAGGAAGGCGCGGTCGACACCACGGTCAGCATCGGCGTGGCCGGCGGACCCGCCGGGACCGAGCTCGAGGTGCTGCTGGCCTCGGCCGACACCGCGCTCTACCAGGCCAAGCGCGGCGGCCGCAACCGCGTCGAGGCGGCCGAGGAATTGCCGCTGTCGCTGGAGAATTGGCGACGCAAGACTGCGGGCCTGCCGGCATCGGCGCGGCAAAAGCCGGCACCCGCCCGCGCGTGAGTGTGCGGTAACGACTGGTTAACCATTCGATCCCATGCTTTCGGGCATGGAGTCGATCCGCACCCGCAATCCGCATTCAGCCCTGATGTCGCTCGAAGCCGATGCGGCTTCGGCGCGCGGCGGCTTCGCCTGCCTGTTCTCGGACTCCGATGAATACGAGACCGCGCTGATCGCCGAACGCCGCGCGCAGGGACGATACGAACCGCCGAGGAGCCACTGGCCGATCGCGATGCTGCTCGGCGTGATGCTGATGGTCGTCGGTACCGTCCTGCTCTTCAACTGAGCTGCGGCACGTTCGACGGAGCGGGCGTCTGCGCCGGCGCCTGATCCTCCGCCTTGAAGTGGTCGATCATCACCTTGGCGATCGCCATCAACGGCAGCGCCAGCGCGAGCCCCCAGATGCCGAACACGACGCCGAGCAGGATCTGGAACGCGAACAGCGTTGCCGGCGGGATGTCGAGCGCCTGGCGCTGGATGATCGGCGTCAGCACATAGCTTTCCAGCGCGTGGACGCCGAGGAACAGGATGAAAGCCGACAGCGCCGCGATCCACCCGCTCGCGAGGCTCGCCAGCACCACGATCAGCCCGCCCAGGATCGCGCCGACCGTCGGGATGAAGGCGAGCAGGCCGGCTTGGATGCCGAGGATGAACGAGCTCGGAATCCCGATGATGGCAAGCCCGATCCAGGTGACGAGGAACACTGCGGTCATGGTGATGATCTGCGCGATCAGCCAGCGTTCCAGCGTCTCACCGATGCGGTCGACGATGACGGTCGCCTGCGCGCGGTATTTGGCCGGCGCGACGAACAACAATCCGGCGCGGTAAATGCTCGGCTGGGCCGCAAAGGCGAGCCCGAGGAACAGCACGATGAAGAAGTTACCGACGACGCTGACGGTGCCGAGCAGCACCTTCAGCGTCTGACTGATGATCGCGCCGCCGCTCGAGGCCAGCGCGCCGGCGCCGGGGATGCCATGCGATTGCGGCGCTGCCGGCGTCGTTGTCGTCGTCGTCACGGCGGTGCCTTCGCCCTTCGCCTCGCCGGCGGCATTGGTGAAGTCGAGATAGCTGGTATCGACGCCGCGCTGCTCGAGGAATTCCTTGACGTTGCCGAGCTGCGATTTGATCGTGTTGCTCAGCACCGTGGCCTGCTGTGCGATCGTGGTGCCGCCGAGGAACACGATGCCGGACAATAGCCCGGCCATTGCCAGGCAGACGATCGCAAGCCGCAAGGCGTGAGGCAGCTTGGTCAGCCGGCCGAGCAGGGTGGTCATGGCATTGAGGGCGACCCCGAGCAGCATGCCCGCGAACAGCAGGAACAGGGTCGCGGCGAACTGCCAGGCGAACGTCAACAGGGCGGCGAACAGCACAATACCGATGCCGCCGACGGCGATCGCCCACGCCATATCGTTGCGGGCCTGCAGGCGATTGTCAGCCAGGTCTGTCACGGGTGATTCCCCCTTCGCGACGGTGTCCGGAGCAGTCTTTGGCGAAAATCCCGCCGGGATCAAGCTGGGCGGACCGTGCCGGTTTGCCGGTGACGCGCCTTGGTCCGGGCTCGACCGTTGGGCGCCAGGCCGGATTTGGGGCCCCGAGGCCTGCGAATCTGTGCAGGACTGCAAGCCCCCCTGTGCAGATATAGACAGTTGATCCGGGGGGAACTCGAAGGCATGATCGTCTCTGCAAAGTCGCAAACTTAGAAAAATCATTGCGCGAGACTTCGATAATGAGACGGCCCGTGGTCGGCGTGATCGGAAACGCCCATCGCATCGAAAATCGTTTCACAGTCCAGATGGTCGGGGAGCGCAACCTTCGCGCGGTTGCCGAGGTGTCGGGTGCCGTGCCCTTGATGTTCGCAGGCAGCCCCGAAATCACCGAGGTCGGCGCCTTGCTCGACGTGGTCGACGGCGTGGTGCTGACCGGAGCGCGCGCCAACGTTCATCCGACCCGCTTCAACACCGAACCTTGCGCGGCTCACGAGCCCTACGACATCCACCGCGACGACGTCGCGCTGGCGTTGTCGGAGGCCTGCGTCGCGCGCGGCGTGCCGATCTTCGGGATCTGCCGCGGCCTGCAGGAAATGAACGTCGCGTTCGGCGGCTCGCTGCATCCGGAGATCCGCGAGATTCCGGGCCGCATGAACCACCGGATGCCGCGGCTGGAGAACGGCGAGATCCATCCCGATCCGACCGTGGTGTTCGCCGATCGTCACGACGTCGCGCTGACGCCGGGGGGCGCCTTCGCAAGGATCCTCGGCTGCGAGACCATTCGGGTCAATTCGCTGCACGGCCAGGGCATCCTCGAGCCCGGCAAGCGCGTCGTGATCGAGGGCATCGCCGAGGACGGCACCATCGAGGCGATCCGCATCGCCGATGCGCCCGGCTTTGCGCTCGGCGTGCAATGGCACGCCGAATACGATCCGCAGCGCAACCCGATCAACCGCGCGCTGTTCGAGGCCTTCGGCGACGCACTGCGCGAGCGTCGGCGGGCGGCGTAGGCACATCCGCACCGCTGTCGTCCCTGCGAAAGCAGGGACCCATACTCCGCGGCGGTTGCTGTGGAAGGGACTCGTCGTTCCAACGCTGCTCAACGATGACCATCGGTGGTTATTGGTCCCTGCTTTCGCAGGGACGACGCTGAATGGGTGGCACCGTCTGTGAATCACACTTCCGCATTCTCGCGGCATGAATCGTCCGAGCTCTGCAAACTCGACTGGCATTCGAGCGGAGTGACTTAGGGCCTTGCTGGCTCAGATCGGCGCGTTGCTGCCACAAAATTCAAACTGAGACACGATCCCGTCGGCCTCCGCCCCTGAACGACCCTTCTCCGTACTTATACGGATACGAAAGTGGCGGATTGCAGGGCCGGACTCGGCTAAGCAAGAAGGCGCGAGCCACCCGATATTGCCCCGGCGCCGACGATTTTTTCCGATATTGTTTTGCTTTTCCATTTTCCGGTGCAACTGCTCACGATGAGTTGGTCGGGATGAATTTGTCGGGCCGACTGGCGGCCGGGATGATGCTTCCCGTCGTCACCCTCCTGCTCGCGCTGGGCTTCATCCATGGCGTCACCTGGCCGGGCATTCTGCTCGCCGGTGGTGTGGTTTCGGTGGTGTTGATGACGGCTGAGATGATTGCGAGGTCGCTGTCCAGAACGCCCGCCCAGTTGGTGCGGGCGGCGGAGGCGCTGTCGCGCGGCGAGCAGCTCTCGATACACCCGAGTGGCGACGACGAGGCTGCTCAGCTCGCTGCGACGCTTGCCGAGCTGTCCGCGCAGTTGGGCAGCAGGCAGCATTTGCTGGAGAAGACCGTCGAGAGCATCCGCGATCCGGTGGTGGTCGCCGACGAGCATGCGATGATCGTGATCGTTAACGCCGCGGCGCGGCGGCTGTATCGTGTCGAACCCGGTTTTGACACCCTGACCGGCGTTCGCGCCTTCCAGAACTATTATGCTGACGGCACGACCGTGATGCCGATTGCCGAGACGCCGATGGCGCGTGCGCTGCGCGGCGAGGATATCGACGATTGCGAACTGATCGTCAAACCGCTGCGGCCGGAACCGGCTGTCTGTCTTGTCGCCAACGCCAGGCCGCTGCGGGACGATGCCGGCAATTTGCGCGGCGCGGTCATCGTGCTGCGCGATGTCACCGCGGAGCGTCAGGCGCATCGGGCGCTGGTGGAGAGCGAGCAGATGGCGCAGGCCATCGTCAAGACCGCGCTCGACGCCTTCGTTCAGACCGACCAGGACGGCATCGTGCTCGACTGGAGCCCGCAGTCCGAAGCGCTGACCGGTTGGACGCGCTCCGAGGCGGTCGGCCGGCGCGTGGTCGAACTGGTGTTCCCGGAAGAGCTGCGGGTTGCCCACCGGCAGCGCATCACCCGCTTCCTGCAGGAGACCGCGGCCGGGGGCATGGGCATGCGCTATGAAACCGCATCCGTGCACCGCGACGGCCACCGGTTCTATGTCGAGGTGTCGCTCAATGCGCTGCGCCGCGGCGATGGCTGGATCATCAATTCCTTCGTCAGGGACGTCACCCAGCGGCGGCGCGCCGAAGAGCAGTTGATCCAGGCGCAGAAGACGGAATCGCTCGGGCGCTTGACCGGCGGCATCGCGCACGACTTCAACAACATGCTGACCGTGATCACCGGCACGATCGAGATCCTCGCCGACGGCGTCAGGGACAACCCGCAGCTTGCCGCGATCGCCAAGCTGATCAGCGATGCCGCCGATCGCGGCGCGCAGCTCACCTCAAGCCTGCTGGCGTTCGCGCGCAAGCAGCCGTTGCAGCCGGCCGAGACCGACGTCAACGACCTGATCGGCGAAGTGGTCCGGCTGCTGTCGCAGACGCTGGGGTCGCAGACCGAGATCAGGACGGAGCTCGGCCGCAACGCCTGGCTCGCCTTTGTCGACCGCAGCCAGCTCGGCGCCGCGCTGGTCAATCTCGCCATCAATGCGCGCGATGCGATGCCTGAAGGCGGCACGCTGACCTTTGCGACCCGCAACGTGCAGCTCGGGATTCCCGATGCCGTGGCGCACGGCGTCGAGCGCGCCGGCGATCATCTCGTGATCGAGGTGACCGATACCGGCACCGGAATTTCGCCGTCGCATCTGGAGAAGATCTTTGATCCGTTCTTCTCTACCAAGGAGGTCGGGCAGGGCACCGGGCTCGGGCTCAGCATGGTGTTCGGTTTCGTCAAGCAGAGCGGCGGCGGGATCGAGGTCAAGAGCGAGCAGGGGCGCGGCACGATCTTCAGGATCTATCTGCCCAAGGCGGACGGCAACGCGCAGCGTGCGGTCGAGGAGGACGATCTGCCGGTCAGGGGCGGCAACGAGACCATCCTGTGTGTCGAGGACGACCCCACGATCCGCGACTATGTGACGGGCCAGCTCGAAAGCCTCGGCTATAAGGTGCTGGTTGCGGCAAACGCAGATGCCGCGCTCGAGATCGTCAGCCGCGGCACCGCGTTCGATCTCCTGTTCACCGACATCGTGATGCCCGGCAGTATGAACGGCCGGCAATTGGCGGAGACGCTGATGGCCGGGCGCCCGGCGCTGCGGGTGCTGTTCACCTCGGGCTACAGCGATGGCGCGCTGCCGGCGCAACAGGGCCGCGGCGGCCACGGCATTCCGCTGCTGACCAAGCCCTACCGGCGCAGCGAGCTGGCGCGGATGCTGCGGCGCTGCCTTGATCTTCAGGTCGACTTTCAGGGCGATCCGGTTCCGCAGCCTTACTCCGTGCAGCCCGATCTCGAACGCTTCCTGCGCGAGAACCCGCCTGAGAAGACGTAAGACATGGTCAGCCGCATCGGTGCGGCCGTAGGACGAGTAGAGCGCAGCGAAACGCTTCGCTCCACCCATCCTACTTGACCCATGTCGGACGAGAGGAATGTACGGTGCAGGAAAGCGGCAAGATCGCGATCTTCGACGGCCATAACGACACGGCTCAGCACCTGGCTGAATACCGGGAAGGCGGGCGGGATTTTCTCGTGCGCTCCGAGGAGGGGCATCTCGATCTGCCGCGTGCCCGGGAAGGCGGCATGGCGGGCGGCCTGTTCGCGATGTACGCCAAGGCAGAACGTCCGCGCCAGGGCGATTTCATGCGCACCGCCGACGGGTACGAGGTGCGCCTTGCAGAGCCGCTCGATGCTGCCTATGCGCGCCGTACCATCGATGCCCAGCTGAGTGGACTGGAGACCATGGTGGCTCGCGCCGGCGGAAAAATCCGCTGCGCGACCACCGTGGACGAGATCGAGGCGGCACGGCGGGACGCGGCATTTTCAATCGTGCTACACCTCGAGGGCGCCGAAGCGATCGACGCCGATCTGGACGGGCTGGCGAGGCTCTACGCCCGCGGCTTGCGTTCGCTCGGCCTGGTCTGGAGCCGTCCGAACATCTTCGGCCACGGTGTGCCGTTCGCTTATCCGCGCTCCCCCGATACCGGCCCCGGTCTGACCGACGCGGGGAAGGCGCTGGTGAAGGCCTGCAATGAGCTCGGCATCATGCTCGACGCGGCCCACCTCAACGAGCGCGGGTTCTGGGATCTGGCAGCGATCAGCACCGCGCCCATCGTGGCCACCCACGCTTGCGCGCATGCGGTCTGCCCCGCGACCCGCAACCTGACCGACGGGCAACTCGACGCGGTCAGAGCATCGGGCGGCGTCGTCGGCTTCAATTTCAGTGTGTCCGAGGTGCGTCCGGACGGGCACCGCGACCCGGACATCCCGATCGAAACCGTCGTCGACCATCTCAGCTACCTGGTCGAACGGATGGGCGGCGACCATGTTGCGCTGGGATCCGACTTCGACGGCGCGCTCATGCCCGTTCCGCTCCGGGATGCAAGCCATCTGCCGAACCTGATCCAGGCGTTGCGCGCGCATGGCTATGACGACGCCACGTTGCGCAAGATCGCATTCGACAATTGGATGCGGGTGTTCCGTCAAAGCTGGCGGTGAAAACCACTGCACTCTTTCCATCGATCGTGATCTATTATCTGCACAACAACGGCGCGGCCGGTTAACGGCCCGATTCAGGGAGCATGGAATGCAGGACCGCAAATGGTCGAGACGCGACTGGCTCAAGGTGACGGCGGCGACGGCCGCAGGCATGGTGTTCGCCGAACCGCTGCGGGCGGCGCCGCCGCCGGCGGAAGCCGTGACGCCGGAGCTGATCGCGGTGGCGAAGAAAGAGGGCAAGATCTCGTTCTACAGCGCGCTGGAATTGAACACGGCCGAGCGTCTCGCGCGTGATTTCGAGCAGAAATATCCCGGGATCAGCGTTCGCGTCGAGCGCTCCGGCGCCGAGCGCATCTTCCAGCGCATCGCGCAGGAGCAGGGCAGCGGCATCCATGCCGTTGACGTCGCCAACTCGACCGATCCCGCGCATTACCTCGACTGGAAGAAGAACGACTGGCTCGCGGCGTACATGCCTGAGGAGGTCGCCAAGCATTTTCCGGCCGATCAGATCGATCCCGACGGCACCTCCGCGACATCCTGCGCCTGGTTCGAGGTGATCGGCTACAACACCGAGCAGGTGAAGCGCGAGGAGGCGCCGAAGAGCTACGCTGATTTGCTCGATCCGAAATGGCGCGGCAAGATCGTCAAGGGCCACCCGGGCTACTCCGGCGCGATCATGACCGCGACCTTTGTACTGGCGCGCGATCTCGGCTGGCCGTATCTGGAAAAGCTTTCGCAGCAGCGGGTCATGCAGGTGCAATCGGCGGCCGATCCGCCGAAGAAGATCCTGCTCGGCGAGCGCGCGGTCATGGCCGACGGCAACGACTACAACCTCGTGCTGGCCAAGGATCAGGGCAAACCGGTCGAGGTGGTCTACCCCACTGAGGGCGCACCGCTGATCATCGTGCCGAGCGGCATCTTCAAGAGCGCGCCGAACCCGAACGCGGCACGGCTGTTCCAGAGCTATTTCTTCAGCGCCGAAACCCAGCAGATGCTGGCCGACGAGTTCGCGCACCGTTCGTTCCACGCCAAGGTGAAGGAAAAAGCCGGGCATGTGCCGCTCGACAAGCTGAAGATGCTCAAGGCCGATCCGGCCCAGGTGCAGGCGCAGAGCGAGGAGATCAAGGCAAGGTACGCGAAGCTGTTCCGGGTGTGACGGCCGGTCCCCCCATCTTGCGAGCGACGTCAACGACGAGGAGCATTGGACAATGGCGATCGGGGCTTTGCGGACCGCGGATGTATGCTTTGATGGCCTTCCCGGCTATGCGTTCGCGCCCAACTATCGTGACGATCTTCCCGGCTATGCCGGTTTGCGCATGCACTATCTCGACGAGGGACGAGGCAATGCCCGTGTTGCGCTGTGCCTTCATGGCCAGCCGACCTGGAGCTACCTTTACCGAAAGATGATTCCCGGCCTCGTCGCCTCCGGCTACCGGGTGATCGCGCCCGATATGTTCGGGTTCGGTCGCTCCGACAAGCCTGTCGAGGAGGCCGTCTACACCTTCGACTTCCATCGCGAGAGCCTGATCGCCCTGATCCGTGCGCTCGATCTCGGCCGCATCACGCTGGTTTGCCAGGACTGGGGCGGCTTGCTCGGTCTTACCATCCCGATGGACATGGCCGATCGCTTCGAAGCGCTGCTGATCATGAATACCATGCTCGCGACCGGTGACCGGCCGCTGACGAAGGGCTTCATGGATTGGCGCGCGTGGAGCAACGCAAATCCCGATATGGTGGTCGGCAAGCTGATGGCGCGCGCCTGCCCGCAACTCTCATCCGCGGAGGCCGCAGCCTATGACGCGCCTTTCCCTGATGCCAGCTATAAGTCCGGTGTGCGCCGCTTTCCGAATCTCGTGCCGGACCAGCCCAATGCCGGCGGCGCGGCCATCTCACGCAAGGCGCGCGAATGGTGGCGAAGCGAATACTCCGGCAAGACCGCGATGGTGATTGGCATGACCGACCCGGTGCTCGGGCCGGCCGTGATGGAGGAGATGCGGCAAACGGTCCGCAATTGCCCCGAGCCGGTCACGCTCACCGCAGCCGGACACTTCGTGCAGGAATGGGGTGAGGATGTCCTGAAGGGCGCGCTGCCGCTGCTGTCCTGACCGCGGAGGATGGGCAGAGCCGGGCAATCGCAGCCCGTAGGATGGGTAGAGCGAAGCGAAACCCATCGCGCCAGTGCAAGGTGTGAGATGATGGGTTTCGCTGCGCTCTACCCATCCTACAGCTCTCATTCTACGGGCTCAGGCTGCACGCATCGTGCGCTGCGCACGATAAGCCTGGGGTGACAGCAGCGTGAGCTTGCGGAAAGCCTTTCGAAAGCTGCTCTCGTCCTCATAGCCGGTGGCGCGGGCGATGGCCTTGATCGGTTGGGCCGTTGTCTCCAGCAGCGTGCGGGCGTGCTCGACGCGACGGCGCATGATGAAGGCCTGCGGCGGCTCGTGGGTCAATTCGCGGAAGCGGCGGTTCAGCGTCCGTTCGCTCAAGCCCAGCGCCTGCGCAAGGCTGCGCACCGTGATCGGCGCCTTGCCCGTTCGGCGCACCAGCATGTCCGCCTTCATCAGCAGCGGATCCTGGGCGAGCATGTAGCCGAGCGGCATGAAGATCGCTTGCGTGCGCTGCGCGGTGTCGATCACCGCATAGTCGGCGCAGACTTTTGCGACCTCCGGGCCTTCGACGAGCTCGATCAGCCGCAGCAACAGATCGACCCACGACATCGGGCCGGCGGCGCAGACCAGGCGATCGGCCTGGGTGAGCACGGCATCGCTGGCGAGATCGATCCTGGGATGGCGGCGGCGGAGTTCGCTTTGCAGCCACCAGGTGATGGTGGCGCGGCGGCCGTCGAGCAGGCCGGCATTGGCGAGCAGCAGTACGCCGCTGCAGAAGGCGCCGATCAAGCGTCCACCAGCATGTTGCTGACGCAGCCAGGCACCGGCTCGGTCATATTGCGGCTGCAGGCGTTCGGCGGAGAGATGATCGACCAGGCTGCCCGGCACGATGATCGCGTCAAATGCCGTCCGCCTGCTGACGGCGCCGTCGACCGCAAGCAACTTGCCGCCGCCTGCGCGCACCGGCTTGCCGTCGAGCGAGAGCGTCTGCCAGGTGAAGCGCGCCTTGCCGCCGCGCAACTGCATCACATGGTTGCCGAGCGTGAGGATGTCGGCGATGCCGGCGACCGCCGATTGCATGCAGCCTTCCAGCGCGAGGATCGCGAGCTTCATGGGACCTCCGGAATTTGCCGTCATCCTACCCGATCGACGCAGGCAGGCCGTGGCAGATATTGCCCGATCTCTGTCCGATCGGCCACTGCCTGATCGCAGTTTGCCGGTCCATCTTGGTTGCGTTGTCACAACCTCAGCAATGGAGAGAGACCATGCCTTACGTCACCATTTCCACCGTTCGCGGCATTTTCGATGTCGCGCAGAAGCAGGCGCTGCTGCAGCGCGTCACCGATCTCATGGTCGAGGTCGAGGGGCAGGGTAACCCCGACTTCCGCCGCAACGTCTGGGTCAAGATCGAGGAGGGCGAGCCGGCGAGCTGGTCGCTCGGCGGCATGATCCCGACACCCGACATGATCGCGGGCAATTTCGGGGCGCTTGACGCCGGCGGACGGCGGGTCGCGAAGGCGAAAGCCTAGCCGCTGAAACAAAACAAGAGGCGCTTCCGGTGGAGGCGCCTTTTGCACGCGGCAGGCCGCGTTTGCACACGACTGCAGCTATGGCCGGCGTACTTCGAAGTAGGTTTTGCCGCCCCGCTGAAATCCTGCTTCCTCATAGAAGCGGAGAGTGGTCTCCCGCTTCGAGCCGGTCGCCAACAGAACCTTGTAGCAGTCGGCCTGCCACGCAACATCGAGCGCGTGCATAAGAACCCGTCGGCCGAGCCCCTGTCGACGGTAGTCGGCGTGAGTGACGACATTCTCGATCACGCCATATGATCTGCCGCCTCGCGACAGGTTGGGCACGATCGCGAGCATGCACGAGGAGACAAGCAGCTCTGCTGCTTGCGCCACGATCACGGTCATGAAGCTGGATGCAAGCAATGTCGACCAGACTCGCTCGGCAGCGGCCGCGTCCAGCTCAGGATCGTGCGGATGAAGGTGTCGGTAGAGCTTCAACATCTCTGGCAGTTCGTGTTCTGCCGCAGATCGGACGATGGCTTCGGTCATGGGCTGATACCGCGGATCATGGCTTCGCAGGAATATTATCAGAGTTCATCGAAGTTTCCTTCGGCGCGTAGGATCGCGCGCAATGGATAGAGCGCCAAAAACAAAAGGCGCTTCCGGTGGAAGCGCCTTTCGCATTCGGGAGGTGCCGTAGAGCTTACAGCGAGTAGTACATCTCGAACTCGACCGGGTGCGGGGTCATTTCGAAACGGGCGACCTCGGTCATCTTCAGCTCGATATAGGCGTCGATGAAGTCGTCGTCGAACACGCTGCCGTTCTTGAGGAACGCGCGATCCTTGTCGAGGCTCTCGAGCGCCTCGCGCAGCGAGCCGCACACGGTCGGGATCTGCTTCAGCTCTTCCTTCGGCAGATCGTACAGGTCCTTGTCCATCGCCGGACCCGGATCGATCTTGTTCTTGATGCCGTCGAGGCCGGCCATCAGCATCGCGGCGAAGCCGAGATAGGGATTGGCCATCGGATCGGGGAAACGCACCTCGACGCGCTTGGCCTTCGGGTTGGCCGTGTAGGGGATGCGGCAGGCCGCCGAGCGGTTGCGCGCGGAGTAGGCGAGCAGCACCGGGGCTTCATAGCCCGGGACCAGACGCTTGTAGGAGTTGGTCGACGGGTTGGTGAAGGCGTTGATCGCCTTGGCGTGCTTGATGACGCCACCGATGTAGTGCAGGCAGGTCTCCGACAAATCGGCATATTTGTTGCCGGCGAAGGTCGGCTTGCCGTCCTTCCAGATCGACTGATGGACGTGCATGCCCGAGCCGTTGTCGCCATAGACCGGCTTCGGCATGAAGGTGGCGGTCTTGCCATAGATGTGCGCGACCTGATGGATGCAGTACTTGTAGATCTGCATATGGTCGGCCATCAGCGTCAGCGTGTCGAACTTCATGCCGAGCTCGTGCTGGGCCGAAGCGACTTCGTGGTGATGCTTCTCGACCTTGACGCCCATCTTGGCCATTGCGCCGAGCATCTCGGAGCGCATGTCCTGCACCGAGTCCTGCGGCGGGACGGGGAAGTAGCCGGCCTTGGTGCGGATGCGGTGGCCGAGGTTGCCGCCTTCATACTCGGTAGCCGAGTTGATCGGCAGCTCGGAGGAGTCGAGGCGGAAGCCGGTGTTGTAGGGTTCGGCCGAATAGCGCACGTCGTCGAACACGAAGAACTCGGCCTCGGGGCCGACGAACACGGTGTCGCCCACGCCCATCGACTTCACCATGGCCTCGGCCTTCTTGGCGATGCCGCGGGGGTCGCGGTTGTAGGGCTCGCCGGTGGTCGGCTCGAGCACGTCGCAGGTGATGACCATGGTGGTCTCGGCGAAGAACGGATCGATCGTCGCGGTGACCGGGTCGGGCATCAGGCACATGTCGGATTCATTGATCGCCTTCCAGCCGGCGATCGACGATCCGTCGAACATCGTTCCCTCGGCGAAGATGTCATCGTCGATCATGCTGACGTCGAAGGTCACGTGCTGCCACTTGCCGCGCGGATCGGTGAAGCGCAGGTCGACGTATTTGACGTCGTTGTCCTTGATCGATTTCAGGACGTCTTTGGCGGTCTTCATGAATACCCCTTATGGATGTGCGGGTCGGTTTCCAGCGGAGAGCGACGTTATTCCCGCTTTTGGCGAGTTCGTGTGACTGCTGAAACGAAATCAGGCTGCCGAAGCAGCCTTTTTTCTCTTTTGCCGTCAGAAAATCCGGATAGCACCGCCCTTAAATAGCGTCCAGCCCGGATTCGCCGGTCCGGATGCGGATGGCTTCCTCGATGTTGGAGACGAAGATCTTGCCGTCGCCGATCCGCCCGGTCTGGGCCGCGCGGCGGATCGCGTCGATCGCCTTCTCGACCAGATCGTCGCCGATCACGATCTCGATCTTCACCTTGGGCAGGAAGTCGACGATGTATTCCGCACCGCGATAGAGCTCGGCGTGGCCCTTCTGGCGGCCAAATCCCTTGGCCTCGGTCACGGTGATGCCTTGCAGTCCGACTTCCTGGAGCGCTTCCTTCACCTCGTCGAGCTTGAAGGGCTTGATGATGGCTTCAATCTTCTTCACTGAGCGCCTCCCGGGCATTGCAGATTGCAGGGTCGAGTTCGATGCGCGTGGGGCGCAGTCTGGTTGGTCTTAAGCCTTCCGGCCGGTGGCCGGAAACACGCGCAATGGTCGCATCGAGCGGCATTGTGCGCGGCTTCCTCAAAAGCAGGGTCTATGCCAAGTTGTTAAGGTCCCCGATTTCGGAATGTTATCAGCCTTTTAACAGGCAGTCGGCTGATATCGAACCACATGGGCTATGATATCCAAGCCTAACAAATAGGCAAATAGATCAATCCATATGCAGTCGGCCAGTAGAAACCCTGCGAACGTCACAGGAATTGCCTCTCGAAAAGGCGAAGCGATTGAGGATTCGGCATGGACGTTCTGACCACAACCGAGATGGAGCGCGCCGACCGGCTGACCATCGCAGCCGGCACGCCGGGCTTCGCACTGATGATGAGCGCCGGCCAGGCCGTCGCTGAAGCCGCGATGGACCTGGTCGAGGAGGGGCCGATCGTCGTGGTCGCCGGCCGCGGCAACAATGGCGGCGACGGCTTTGTCGCCGCCGCTGAGCTCGCCGCGCGCGGCCGCGAGGTGTCGGTGATCCTGCTTTGCGAGCGCGACAGCCTCCAGGGCGACGCGGCGCTGGCGGCGAAGGGCTGGAAATATCCGGTGCTGCCGTTCAACCCGCAGGCGCTCGGCAAGCCGGCGCTGATCGTCGACGCCCTGTTCGGCGCCGGGCTCAATCGCCCGGTGAAGGCCGACCCGCTGGAGATGATCGCGGCCATCAACGCCAACGGTACGCCGGTGCTGGCGGTCGACCTGCCGAGCGGCATCAACGGCACGTCGGGCGCCGTCATGGGCGCGGCCGTGCAGGCGACCGAGACCGTCACCTTCTTCCGCAAGAAGCCTGCGCACCTGTTGCTGCCGGGCCGGATGTATTGCGGCCGGGTGCGCGTCGCCGACATCGGCATCGCGGCGCAGGTGCTCGACGAGATCAAGCCGCTGACCGCGGAGAATCTGCCACAGGCCTGGCGCCGGTCGTTTCCGGTGCCGCGGATCGATGGCCACAAATACGCAAGGGGCCACGCCGTCGTGGTCTCGGGCGATATCGCTTCGACCGGGGCGGCGCGGCTCGCCGCGCGCGCGGCGCTGCGCGCAGGTGCGGGCCTCGTGACGCTGGCCTCGCCGCGCGATGCGCTCGCCGTCAACGCGGCGGCGCTGACCGCGGTGATGGTGCGCGCGGTCGACAATCCGATCCAGTTCGCCGAATTGCTCGACGACAAGCGCCTCAATGCCTGCGTGATCGGACCCGGTGCGGGCGTCAGTGCGCGCACCCGCGACTTCGCTCACACCGCGCTGTCGGCGCAGCGGCATCTGGTGCTCGACGCCGACGCGCTGACCAGCTTTGCGAGTTCGCCGGACCGGTTGTTTGAGGCGATCAAGGCCTCCGACGGTCTTGGGGTGGTGCTGACCCCGCATGAGGGCGAGTTCCCGCGGCTGTTCAGCGATATCTCCAACAAGCATCCCGGCCGCTCGAAGCTCGAGCGCGTCCGCGCCGCGGCCGAGCGCTCCGGTGCGGTGGTGCTGTTGAAGGGCGCCGATACGGTGATCGCATCTCCCGACGGCCGCGCCACCATCGCCGCCAACGCGCCGCCCTGGCTCGCGACCGCCGGAGCCGGCGACGTGCTGGCGGGCATCATTGCGGGCTTCCTGGCGCAAGGCGTCGCGGCATTCGAGGCCGCCAGCATCGGCGTGTGGTTGCACGGCGAAGGCGCCAGCGAGGCGGGGCCCGGCCTGATCGCCGAGGATCTCACCGAAGTGCTGCCGGCGGTGTTCCGCCGGCTCTATGACGAGTTCGGGATTGAGTATTAGGCGGCGCACGCTTGCCGACATGGATGCCGCCGCGCGCGTGCACCGTGCGGCGTTCGACGATGCGCTGCCTTGGCTCGCCGGCCTGCACACGCCGGACGAAGATCGCTGGTTCTACCGCGAGCGGATGTTTGCGACCTGCACGGTGTGGGGCGCGTTCGACGGCGAGGCGATGAGCGGCATCATCGCGTCGCACGATGACTGGATCGCGCAGCTCTACGTGCTGCCGGCCGCGCAGGGCCGCGGCATCGGCAGTGCGCTGCTCGAGATCGCGCAGCAGGGCGCGGACCAGTTGCAACTTTGGACCTTCCAGCGCAATGCGCGGGCGCGCCGGTTCTATGAGGCGCGCGGTTTTGCCGCGGTCGAGGAAACCGACGGCAGCCGCAACGAGGAGAGGGAGCCGGACGTGCACTATCTCTGGGTGCGCAGGGCCGGCGGATGACATATTGATCGGATTGACTGCCCCCAGGCGAGTCCGGGGAACAGGACGGGGCTCACGGCGGGACGAAAGATCGTCTGGCAATCGGCCACCATTTGAGCACTTAATGCCTGTATCGACGAACGAAAGTACCCATGAGCCTCGAAGCCGCGTGGTACGGACCGGAGCAACATGACGAGTCCCTGCCGCGTTCTAATGATCTATCCGAAGTTCGTTCCGGACTCGTTCTGGAACTATACGGAAGCTTGCGAACTCGTCGGCGCGAAGTATCCGGCGGCACCGCTCGGATTGATCACCGTCGCCGCCATGCTGCCGAAGCATTGGGAGATTCGTCTCGTCAACCGTAACACCGAGCCTTCGACCGACGCGGACCTTGACTGGGCCGATCTCGTCATGATCGGCGGTATGCTCAACCAGCAGCCTGACTTTCTTCACCTGATCGATCTAGCCCACCGGCACGGCAAGCCAGTATGCGTCGGTGGGCCTGACGTCTCCTCCAGCCCGCACCTTTACGCGGATGCGGACTTCCAGGTGATCGGCGAGGCCGAACACATCATCGAGGAATTCATCGCCGCTTGGGAACGCGGCGAGCGCAAGGGCGTGTTCGTCGCCGAGAAATTCAAGACCGACGTCACGCTAAGCCCGATGCCCCGCTACGATCTGATCAAGTTCGATCATTATCTCTTCATTGGTGTGCAATATTCGCGTGGCTGCCCGTTCACCTGCGAGTTCTGCGATATTATTGAGCTGTACGGGCGCGTGCCGCGTACCAAGACCCCCGATCAGATTCTCGCCGAACTGCAAGCGCTCTACGATCATGGTTATCGAGGGCATGTCGATTTCGTCGACGACAATTTCATCGGCAACAAGAAAAACCTCCGCATCTTGCTGCCGCGGCTCAAAGCCTGGCTAGAAGAGCGAGACTATCCGTTCGAGTTCTCGACCGAGGCCTCGATCAATATCGCTGATGACAGCGAGCTGTTGCAGGCAATGAAGGACGCGAACTTCTTCGGAATTTTCGTCGGCATCGAGAGCCCGGATCCAGAGACCCTCGTGCAGATGAAGAAGAAGCAGAACACCAGGCGCAACATCGCCGAGAGCGTTCACAAGATCTATGACTATGGCATGTTCGTCACCGCGGGTTTCATCGTCGGGTTCGATACCGAGAGAGTCTCGATGGCGCAGGCGATGATCGATTTCATCGAGGAGGCGAGCATTCCAGTCTGCATGGTTGGACTGCTCTATGCGCTGCCTGGCACGCAGCTGACGCGGCGGCTGGCCCAGGAAGGCCGCCTGCACGAGGGCCATGATCTCATGAAGGTCGAGCAGGCGGGCGACCAATGCACGCTCGGCTGCAATTTCGACACCAAGCGTCCGCTTCGTGACATCCTTACGGATTACAGGGCTGTGCTCGGGCACGTGTACAGCCCGACGGCATATGCAGGACGGCTGTCGCGGCTTGCCGCCATGCTCGACCGGTCGGATCGGCGTCGCGACCTGCCGGATGGCGACACGCGCAAGAGGCTTGGCGGCATCGAAGGCGTACACAGGATCATAAGTGCCCTGCCGGAGGTTCGCGAGCCGTTCTGGAAGACCTTCGTCGAGGTCGCCAAGTCCAATCCAGGCGCGCTGCGTTACATCGTGATGCTGATGGCGCTGTACTTGCACTTCGGGCCGTTCTCGAAGCACGTGATCGGTGAGATCGACCGCCGGATTGCCGAGTTGGGCGGTACGCCTCCGGTGAGGGCCACCGCGCTCGTGCCGTGAGTTCATCAGGGATGCAGCTTGATGGACGGCAAAGTTCGCTAGAGATTCGGTTCTGACTGAATCAGAATCGAAGCTCTAGCTTTTTGTTTTGACGCGTTTTCTTCACGCGAACCGGCGTCCACTTCGCTCGAAAACGCTCCAGGCTGTCGGGCAGCTGACGCAACTCAGGCAACGTCGGTGGAGAGCGAAACGCTCTTCCACGCATCGAATTCGGCCTGCAGCAGTTTCATCTTGTCCTCGACCAGCCGCACGGCATCGCTGCCGAGCAGCAGATGCGCCGGCGGATCGGCCGACAAAACGAGTCTCAACATTGCTTGCGCGGCCTTCTTGGGATCGCCGACCTGCCTGCCACTCAGTTCCATGCGACGTTTGCGGATTGGATTGATGACAGCGTCGTAGTCTCCGATCGATCGTTCCGCCCGTACCATCGATCGTCCGGCCCAGTCGGTGCGGAAGCCGCCGGGCTCGACCGCGGTGACCTTGATGCCGAGGTCTTTGACTTCCTTGCCGAGGGATTCCGATATCCCCTCCAGCGCGAACTTGCTGCCATGGTAGTAGCTCAGGCCGGGCATCGTGATGATTCCGCCCATCGAGGTGATGTTGAGGATGTGCCCGGCGCGCCGCTTGCGCATGAAGGGCAGCACGGCCTGGATCATCGCCACCGCGCCGAAGACGTTGACCTCGAACTGGCGTCGCAGATCGTCGATCGATGATTCCTCCAGAATGCCCTCGTGGCCATAGCCGGCATTGTTCACCAGAATGTCGATCGCGCCGATCCTGCGCTCGACGTCAGCGACGGCGGGCGCGATGGCTTCTGTGTTGGTGACGTCAAGGATCACCGCGTGCACGCGCTTGCCGAGTGCTTCGAATTTCTGCCTGTCGTTCTCGTTGCGCACGGTGCCGGCGACGGTATGGCCGTCACCCAATGCGGCCTCGGCCAATGCGCGGCCGAAGCCGGACGAAACGCCCGTGATGAGGAAAGTCTTTGCCATAGGGGATGTCCTTCAGATCGAGATTGCGGGCTCGATATAGGCGACTTGATTAGTGCAATAACCGGCATAAAGTGGGATGACCTGATGCAGGTAATCGAACAATGCAGCATGCTGGCCTTTTCGAGCTGAATGCGGTCGTCGCGATCTCGACGCATCGCAGCTTTCGCGCGGCGGCGACGGAACTCGGCATTTCGCCCTCGGCGTTGAGCCATGCCGTCGCCGGGCTGGAAAAGCGGCTGGGCGTACGTCTCATCAATCGGACGACGCGCAGCGTCGCATTGTCGGAGGCGGGAGAACGTTTCCTCGCCAGGGTCAGTCCCGCGCTGCGCGAGATTGCCGGCGCGATGGAGGACGTGAACGAGTTTCGCGACACGCCCGCGGGAACACTGCGCATCAACCTGAAGGAGCGCGCCGCCCACCAGATCCTCCGCCCGGTCGTCGCGAGGTTTCTGCGACGCTATCCCGACATGAACGTCGAGCTGACCCTGGAGGGACGTCCCATCGATATTGTCGCGGAAGGTTTCGATGCCGGCATCCGGCTAGCCGAAGCCGTCCCGCAGGACATGGTCGCGATCCCCTGCGGCCCGGACACGCGCTTCATCGTCGTTGGCGCGCCCGATTATTTCGCACGCTGTTCGGTGCCGCGGTCTCCGCTTGATCTGCTCGCCCACGAATGCATTCGCAGGCGGATGCCGAGCGGCAAGCTCTATCACTGGGAGTTCGAAAAGCGCGGCGGCGAGCAGATGGTGGTAGATGTCCGGGGCAGACTGACCCTCGACAATGACAGCCTGATGGTCGAAGCCGCCCTCGAAGGCCTGGGACTGGCGTTCGTCAGCGATTTCTGGGTGACCGGGCATCTCGCCGCCGGAACCCTGCGCGCCGTGCTGGACGACTGGACGCCGCCGTTTCCCGGCCTGCGTCTCTACTATCCGAGACACCGGCATATGACGGCCGGGCTTCGCGCCTTCGTCGACATGATACGGGAGGAGACGAAGTTGGCCGCCAAGGGTAGGGAGGTTCATTCACCCTCGGCCAAGCGATCGGGCGATCGTCGCAAGCGCGCTTGAGCCGTCGTGGCCGCCCGCGTGTTCGGCCATACTTCGCCGAGTGGGCGTTTTAGCGTCGGCCCGCCGTGCCTGCGTCACGACACTTTTGGTGGACGCGTGGGGAATTGAGAGATAAAGGCGCATGATATTTCCCTCGCATCCTGTGAATTTGGCTCGTGAGTGGCAGGCAGAACAATTTCCTCGCACAGGCGCTGCAACAAGGCGCATTGGCGTTGCAGGCACAGCAGTTTGCTCAGGCAGAGCAGATCGCGACAAGCATCCTGAAATCAAACCGCACGGACAGACATGCGGCGCTTTTGCTGGCGCATGCGCTGATGGGGCAGAAGCGGGGAGGCGAGGCAATTGCACCGCTCGAGCGGGTGGCACGCCGCGCTGACGACGGGGAGATCGAAACCTTGCTCGGTGCGCTGCTGTGCGGTGCAGGGCGCGCCACGGACGGCATCGCGCAGCTTCGGCGCACGGCGGCACGCCGCCCACCATATCTTCCCTCGTTTCGGGAACTCGCCGGTCAACTCGCCAAGTCCGGTCAACACGACGAGGCGATCAGCACGATCGAGGCCGGCCTCGCGCTCGCTCCTGACAGCGTCGATCTGAAGCTCGACCTCGGGCGCCTGTTGCATGATACCAATGACTTCGCGCGGGCTGCATCTGTCCTGACAGCCGCCCGTGATGCTGCGCCGGGACGCCCCGACGTTCTCAACCAGCTTGGGCGGGTCCTGATCCTTGATGGCGACTATGCCGGAGCGGCGGATGCGTTCCGCCGCGTGCTCGCGCAGTACCCCGACGATCGCTCGACCCGCGCTTACCTCGCCACATCGCTTTTCGAGCAGGGTGAGCGCGATGCTGCCGAAGCGGCGCTGCGCGCCGTCACGCGTGGTCAGCCGCAGCTCGTTGGACGCGCGGCATTCGTCATGGCCGCGGGATCGCACGGCCGTTTCTTCTTCTCGCAGGGCGACGCTGCGAAATTCCTTGGCGTGGAATCAAACTGAGCGTGGCGGACGAAATCCCGTCGCGTCTCAAGCCCTGAAGTTTCTCCGGTAGAGATTGGGCTGCCGCCTGAGCTCACTCCGGAGCTCGCCGACGCGCTTGGCTTCTTCCGCGGTGAACGACGATGCCTGCGCGGTCCAGCTGTCGCGCTTGACCGGAATGCATTGTGCGATGGGCGTCCCCTTGGGGAGGACGCCTCGAAAATTCCTGTCGTGCCAATACGCCGGGAAGTGCACCCAGTTGTCGGTATAGAGGTCAGAATTGACCAGGCCGCTGAGCGTGGTGAACGGCAGATCGAAGCGGTTGACGGGATGCGTGAAGTAGACCGCGTAGCCTTCCGGCGCTTCGACGGTCCACAAATTGTGGAATTTGAGAAAGAAGCGGCCCTCTTCGAATAGCGGCGTGCCGCTGACCTGACCCGGGTCGTGAAATCCGATCGGCGAACGTGGAAACTCGGGCGTGCCTCCCGGCGGCAGGTCGTGGTCCCAGGTAATCTCGCCGTCCTCGACCTTGAGATCGCAGACCAGTGGCAGCAGGAATCCGCAGGTCATCGCGTCGACGAATGGCGGACAGCGCTTGATGGTGTCCTCGTCGTGCAGGTTGATCGAAGAGAAAGCCGTCGCCGGCATGGCCTTGAGCCAGTCGGGAACGCCCTGCGCCGCCGGGATAGGGGCCGGTATCCGTCCCTCAAGCTCCGTCGGACAACGGAATTTGAGCGTCAGTTTGTTGTTGGTGGACATTGGGCGCTCCGATGCCCTGATGGCCTACATGAATGCGTCGCAAAGGTGAAGCTGCGATCGATCGCAATAATGGCCATACAGGATGGGTGGAACGAAGCGATATCCATCAATCATTTCCGCGCGGTCAGATGATGGGTATCGCTGCGCTCCACCCATCCTACGGATTACCGTCCGCCGCTAGCTGACGAGATACTTCGCAACCGCCGGCTCGTTCCACGCGATGCCGAGCCCGGGACCCTTGGCGGTCACCGCGCCGTCGACGATCTCGGCGGGCTTCGCCAGGATGGAGCCTGCGAAGTCGAGGAATTCGAGCCAGTGCGCGGTCGGCGTCACCGCAAGCAGATGCGCGCTGACTTCCGCGAACAAATGGCTCGACATCGGGATCGAGGCGGCGTCGGCTTGGCCGGCGACCTGCATCCAGCCGGTGACGCCGCCGACCTTCATCACGTCGGGCATGATGAAGTCGGATGCGCCGGCTGCGATCGCCTCGGCAAAGCCACGCGGAAACCACCAGTTCTCGCCGGCCTGGATCGGCGTCGGCGAAGTCTCTCGGACCTTGGCGTGGCCGGACAGGCTTTCCTGCGGCACCGGCTCCTCGATCCAGTGCAGGTCGTACGGCGCAAGCCGGGCGATGCGGCGGGTGGCTTCCGCCGGATCGAGCGACTGGTTGAAGTCGATCATCAGCGCGATGTCGGGGCCGAGCAGGGCGCGCACGCCCTTCACGACGCGCTCGTCATTGGCGGCATCGCCGTCGCCACCCTTGATCTTGATGCCCTTGAAGCCTTGGTCGAGCGAGCGGCGCAGCGCGCGCTCGTCGGCAACGGGATCGACCGCGCCGTAGCTGTCATAGGCCTTGATCGGCTTCGCCGAGCCGCCGAGCAGCTCGACCAGAGGCCGGCCGGCGAGTTGGCCGAGCACATCCCAATAGGCCATGTCGAGGCCTGATACGGCCATGCCGACCAGACCCTGCGCGCCGAGCAGCCGGAACTTGGCATCCATCGCCTTCATCAGATCGAACGGGGCGACCGGCCTGCCGATCAGCTCGCGTCCGATCTCCTCGATCAGATAGCGGAGAGGGTTAAGTGTGAGCTTGCTGTAGGCGAAGATGTAGGTGCGGCCGGTAACGCCTTGATCGGTCTCGACATCGATCAGCACCAGCGGACCGGAATCGATCACGCCAAACGCGGTCTTCACAGGACGCTTGAGCGGCACCACGACGCTTCGCGCCTTCACTCCGCGAATCGCTGCAACGGTCTGGCTCATCGGTGTTTCCTTCGGCGGTTTCCACTTCTTGTTATTGGACACTGTACCATCGGACGAGCCGCGGCGCGGCCCAATCGGTTGCGACCTGCTCGATCAGATAGCGGCCCGGATATTCGGCGAGGAAGGCGATGCGCTGGGTCTGGCCCGGTTCGACCGCGAGCGTGTCGAGCCAGAACGGCTTCCAGCCGTCGTCGAGCCGGTCGAGCAGACGGAAGTGATGGCCGTGCAGATGAAAGACGTTTGCGATCGCGCCCTGGTTGGTCAGGGCCAGCACGACGGTTCGGCCGGCCTTGGCCTGAAAGGCCGGAGCCGTTGACGGCTTGAAGTCCGCTGGGCGGAACCACTCGGTCGGCGCACCGAGCGCCAGATCGAATCGTGCAGCGCTCTTGAGGTCGAGCTGCGCGGGCATGTCGTTGCCCGGCAGCGGTGGGGCCGGTGGGAACGGCGCCGTTCGGATCGGCGGTTCGTTCGAGACGGTCAGTCTGCCGACCGGGCGGGCTTGCTTGCCGTCGTGCAGCAGGATCGGGAAGCTGGTTCCGGCCGGATCGGCCGCATCGACGAAGACATCCGTCCGGCTTCCGGGCGCCAGGACCAGTGCGCCGTTGCGGGCCGGGAACGGTTCGGCCGGCTGGCCGTCGATTGCCATCACCCGGACGTCGAGGTTGTCCAGCTTGACCGCTAGCACGGTGCGTTGGCTGCCATTGATAAAGCGGAGTCTGAGGCGGGCATTGGCCGGTGCCGAGATGTCGTATGAGGTCTTGCCGTTAATTGTATGAATTTGCGTCGAATCTTTTGGATCGCTTCCAGGCGGGATCGCGGTTCCATCGGGCCGCACGCGCCACTCCTCGATCAGTAGAACCTCATCGCGATCGACGGCGACCGGAGAGGTGCCGGTCACAATCAGCGGACGCGGGCGTGCCGGCGCCGTGCCATCCCCGAACAGCGGCTCGCACAGGAAGGTGCCTGCATGCCGCAGCGGCAGCTGAAAGGTATCCTTTGCCCCCGTGGCAAGGGGCGCCCGGGAGGCCAGCGGCTCCGCGGCCGGGACGCCATCGAGCCCGCGGCAATCGAGCGCGGCGGCAACCGGCAGATCGTTGCTGAACGTCACGTCGAGGACCTCGCCGCGCTTGAAGCGGAGATCGCTGCTGCCGAGCGACCACACCGGGGTCTCGGGGGTGCCCGGACGAAGCAGGATGCGGTCGGTTTGGGCCTGCAGCGCGACCGCCGTCCGGCCCTGCGCCGAGCCGATGGTCGGCCAAGCGGGGCAAAGCGCCGCGGCGCCGAGGCCGGCGATCAGGTCGCGTCGGGTAAGGGAAAATTTGGGACTTGCTACAGGGCTTGCCATCCGGCCGATGCGGACCATTTTCAAGTGTACCTGTCCAGTCGCGATCGGTCGCAGGGCGGGCTCCCTAGCGGCCATTTTTTTGCTGCGAACCGGTGGGCGCATGTTATAAGCCCGGCCGCCCGCGGCATCGCGGCCGGACTGGATGCTTTTCGCGCGGGCGTGGCGGAACTGGTAGACGCGCTGGATTTAGGTTCCAGTGACGAAAGTTGTGGGGGTTCGAGTCCCTCCGCCCGCACCAAGCGCTTACAGCGTTTGCATGACGATTTCTTGGAGAACCTTGGGCCCCGAAGGGGACGAGGGTTCGCCGAACCCACAGACGTTAGGCCGCAAGGCTCACCGTCGAACAGATTGACACTGCCACGGCCGCTCGGGCCGCGGCAAAAGCGGAAGAAGATTGATACCATGCAGGTCACCGAGACCCTCAACGAGGGACTGAAGCACGAATTCAAGATCAGCGTTCCGGCATCCGATCTCGATGCCAAGGCGGGCGCCAAGCTGGTCGACCTCAAGGACAAGGTCCGTCTCAACGGCTTCCGTCCCGGCAAGGTGCCGGTGGCGCACCTGAAGAAGATCTACGGCCGCTCGGTCATGGCCGAGACCATCGACCAGACCATCAGCGACACCAACCGGCAGATTTTCGAAGATCGCGGCTTCCGCCTCGCCGGCGAGCCGAAGATCACGATGCCGACCGAGAAGGACCAGGTCGAGGAATTGCTGTCGGGCAAGACCGACCTGACCTACACCGTCGCGATCGAGGTCGTGCCGCAGATCCAGCTCGCTGACTTCAAGGCGTTCTCGGTCGAGAAGCCGGTGGTCGATGTCTCCGACGCCGATGTCGACGATGCCATCAAGCGCATCGCCGAAGGCAGCCGTCCGTACAATGCCAAGACCGAGGGAGCGGCAGAGAAGGGCGATCGCGTCACCATCAGCTTCAAGGGCACCATCAACGGTGAAGCCTTCGAGGGCGGCACCGGCGAGGGCATCCAGGTCGTGATCGGCGCCGGCCAGTTCATCCCGGGCTTCGAGGAGCAGCTGATCGGCATCGGCACCGGCGAGACCCGCATGCTGAAGGTCTCCTTCCCGAAGAACTACCTGAACGACAAGCTCGCCGGCCAGCCGGCCGAGTTCGAGACCACCGCGACGCTGATCGAAGCGCCCGGCGAGACCACGATCGACGACGAGTTCGCCAAGACGCTCGGCCTCGAATCGCTCGACAAGCTGAAGGAAGCGGCGCGCGAGCGCCTGACCGCCGAATTCGCCGGCGCGACCCGCCAGAAGGTCAAGCGCGCGCTGCTCGACCGGCTCGACGAGAGCCACAAATTCGAGGCCCCGCCGTCGCTTGTCGCCGAAGAGTTCAACCTGATGTGGAACTCGATCAAGGCCGAGATGGACTCGTCCGGCAAGACCTTCGCCGACGAGAACACCACCGAGGATGCGGCCAAGGAAGAGTACCACAAGATCGCCGACCGCCGCGTCCGCCTCGGCCTCGTGCTGTCGGAGATCGGCGAGAAGAACAAGATCACCGTGACCGACGACGAGGTCTCGCGCGCCGTGATCGAACGCGCGCGCCAGGTGCCGGGCCGCGAGAAGGAAGTCTGGGATTACTACCGCAGCAACGCCCAGGCGCTGGCCCAGCTCCGCGCCCCGATCTACGAGGACAAGGTCGTCGACTTCGTCCTGGAGCTCGCCAACGTGACCGAGAAGAAGGTCTCCAAGGATGAGCTGTTCAAGGATGAAGACGCCGAGCAAACTGCCGCTTGATTGCGGCACCTCGCGTTAATGATGAACCGCGAAAGCTGGCCTGGCGAGGGACACCCTCGCTAGGCGCGCCGACGCGAATCGGCTTGAACTTCTGCGGCCTGCCCAGGTGGCTAGTACGGCCAGTGCCGGTCTTGTCGGCCGGAAATTGGCCCATATCTGGGTTAAGCCTTGAGTCAGGTAGCCTTGAGTCAAGTTCTGCATCACCCCTAACCCTTGGGTTCTTTCATGCGCGATCCCGTTGAAACCTACATGAACCTCGTGCCGATGGTCGTCGAGCAGACCAATCGCGGCGAACGCGCCTACGACATTTTCTCGCGCCTGCTGAAAGAGCGCATCATCTTCGTCACCGGTCCGGTCGAGGACGGCATGTCGACGCTGATCGTCGCGCAGCTGCTGTTCCTCGAGGCCGAGAATCCGAAGAAGGAAATCTCGATGTACATCAACTCGCCGGGTGGCGTGGTGACGTCGGGCCTTGCGATCTACGACACGATGCAGTTCATCCGTCCGCCGGTGTCGACGCTGTGCACGGGGCAGGCGGCCTCGATGGGCTCGCTGCTGCTCGCAGCCGGCGAAAAGGACATGCGCTTCACGCTGCCGAACTCCCGCATCATGGTGCACCAGCCGTCCGGCGGCTTCCAGGGCCAGGCGACCGACATCATGCTGCACGCGCAGGAGATCCTGAATCTCAAGAAGCGCCTCAACGAGATCTACGTGAAGCACACCGGCCAGACCTACAAGGCGATCGAGGACGCGCTCGAGCGCGACAAGTTCCTCACCGCCGAGGACGCCAAGGCGTTCGGTCTCGTCGACAAGGTCATCGACAAGCGTCCGGAAGACCCGTCGGCAGCCAAAGCTGCCTGATCTGGACAGGCGACCCGGGGCGTCGGTGTGATCTCCACATTGACGCCTCACATAGTCGGCAAAGCAGGACGGCGGAGTACCTCGCAAGCGCATATGCGGGGGCAGAAAGTTCCGCTTTCGTGCTCATGGCTCGGCGTGGTAATCCCGCAACGTTCCGTGGATTTCGACGCGTATTCCACGTGCGATCGTGGAAAATCACGGTATTGTCACGGTCTTGAGCCGGCCCCCCGATTAGCGAATTCTTGATAGTCGGGTGCCAGCATGGTTGGCTGTAATGCATCGGCTATGATCGCGGAGATTCGAATAAACCGTGATCCACACGGTCAGTATTGCGTAGGGTCTTTTTTGGTACGGAATTTGCTCTATCTACCCAATACTCCGGTTTTGTGCCGGATTGGGTCGATCTGGCAAACGAGGTCGAACGGCGGACGGAGATAATGAATGAGTAAGGTCGGCACGAGCGACGCCAAGAACACGCTATATTGCTCGTTCTGCGGCAAGAGCCAGCATGAAGTTCGCAAGCTGATTGCCGGACCGACTGTCTTCATTTGTGACGAGTGTGTCGAACTCTGCATGGACATCATTCGCGAGGAGAACAAGTCCTCGCTGGTGAAGTCGCGCGACGGCATCCCGACACCGAAGGAAATCTGCAAGGTCCTGGACGACTACGTGATCGGTCAGAGCCATGCCAAGAAGGTGCTGTCGGTCGCCGTCCACAATCACTACAAGCGGCTTAACCACCAGACCAAGCACAACGACGTCGAACTGGCGAAGTCGAACATCCTGCTGATCGGTCCGACCGGTTCGGGCAAGACGCTGCTCGCGCAGACGCTGGCCCGTATCCTCGACGTTCCGTTCACCATGGCTGACGCGACGACGCTGACCGAAGCCGGCTATGTCGGCGAGGACGTCGAGAACATCATCCTGAAGCTGCTGCAGGCCGCCGACTACAACGTCGAGCGCGCGCAGCGCGGCATCGTCTATATCGACGAAATCGACAAGATCAGCCGCAAGTCGGACAATCCCTCGATCACCCGCGACGTGTCGGGCGAGGGCGTCCAGCAGGCGCTACTGAAGATCATGGAAGGCACGGTGGCCTCGGTCCCGCCGCAGGGCGGCCGCAAGCATCCGCAGCAGGAGTTCCTGCAGGTGGATACCACCAACATCCTGTTCATCTGCGGTGGTGCGTTCTCGGGCCTCGAGAAGATCATCTCCGCGCGCGGCCGTTCGACCTCGATCGGCTTCGCGGCGCAGGTGCTGGCGCCGGAGGATCGCCGTACCGGCGAGATCTTCCGTCACGTCGAGCCGGAAGATCTGCTGAAGTATGGCCTGATCCCGGAATTCGTCGGCCGTCTGCCCGTCGTGGCGACGCTGGAGGACCTCGACGAGGCCTCGCTGAAGAAGATCCTGACCGATCCGAAGAACGCGCTGGTGAAGCAGTACCAGCGGCTGTTCGAGATGGAGAACATCGAGCTCACCTTCGCCGACGAGGCGCTTGGCGCGGTCGCCCGCAAGGCGATCGAGCGCAAGACCGGCGCACGCGGCCTGCGGTCGATCCTGGAGAGCATCCTGCTCGAGACCATGTTCGACCTCCCGGGCCTCGAAGGTGTCGAGGAAGTCGTGATCTCGCGCGAGGTCGTCGAGGGTACGGCGCGTCCGCTCTACATCTACGCGGATCGTTCCGATCGGGCCGTCGAGAGCAGCGCGAGCGCCTAAGGCGCAACTTTCTGTCGTCGCAAATCACGCGGCTGCCTGGCGATCCGGCGGCCGTTGTGGCGCAGCAGCAGCGGCCCTTTTCGCGTCGCAGTAAATGCCTGTTTAGCCTATATTTCCCGGCACTTCTCAGACTTGACACCCCCCCGCCTGATAGCCACCTAATGCTATCGGTGAGGGATCTCATGTGTTGAGATTCGTCGCTTTACGATGCGGAATATGTGGCTGCTGACGGCAATCTAATTCCGGATCACCAAGGCACCTTGTGGCGGTTGCGCAAGCAGGCGGACTGCGTGCAAGGGGGCAAAACAAAAGGATAAGGCCATGACGACCTCAAAACCCCGGCCAACGATCGTCCACGGCGAAAGCCACTCCTATCCGGTGCTGCCGCTCCGCGACATCGTCGTATTCCCGCACATGATCGTGCCTCTGTTCGTCGGCCGCGAGAAATCGATCCGCGCGCTCGAAGAGGTGATGAAGAACGACGCGCTGATCATGCTCGCGACGCAGAAGAACGCGTCCGATGACGATCCGGCGCCCGATTCAATTTACGAGACCGGTACGCTCGCCAGCGTGCTGCAGCTCCTGAAACTGCCCGACGGCACCGTGAAGGTGCTGGTCGAGGGCCTCGAGCGCGCGCGTGTCGAGAAGTATTCCGACCGCAGCGAGTATTACGAGGCGACCGCGGTCGCGCTCGCCGACACTGACGCCAACTCGGTCGAAGCCGAGGCCTTGGCGCGTTCGGTCGTGTCCGACTTCGAAAGCTATGTGAAGCTGAACAAGAAGATCTCCGCCGAAGTCGTCGGCGTGGTTCAGGCGATCACCGATTTCGCCAAGCTCGGCGACACCGTTGCTTCGCACCTCGCGGTCAAGATTGCCGATCGGCAAGCGATCCTGGAGACGTTGTCCGTCACGCAGCGCCTGGAGAAGGTGCTGGGGCTGATGGAGAGCGAGATCTCGGTGTTGCAGGTCGAGAAGCGCATCCGCTCGCGCGTCAAGCGCCAGATGGAGAAGACCCAGCGCGAGTATTACCTGAACGAGCAGATGAAGGCGATCCAGAAGGAGCTCGGCGACGACGAAGGTCGCGACGAGTTGGCCGATCTGGAGGAGAAGATCTCCAAGACCAAGCTGTCCAAGGAAGCGCGCGAGAAGGCCCAGCACGAGCTGAAGAAGCTGCGCCAGATGTCGCCGATGTCCGCGGAAGCGACCGTCGTGCGCAACTATCTGGATTGGCTGCTGTCGATCCCGTGGGGCAAGAAGTCCAAGGTCAAGAAGGACCTCGAGGCCGCGCAGGCGGTGCTGGACTCCGATCACTACGGGCTCGAGAAGGTCAAAGACCGCATCGTCGAGTATCTCGCGGTGCAGTCGCGCGCCAACAAGCTGACCGGACCGATCCTGTGCCTGGTCGGGCCTCCCGGCGTCGGCAAGACCTCGCTCGGCAAGTCGATCGCGAAGGCGACTGGCCGCGAGTTCGTGCGCGTGTCGCTCGGCGGCGTGCGTGACGAAGCCGAGATCCGCGGTCACCGCCGCACCTATATCGGCTCGATGCCTGGCAAGATCATCCAGTCGATGCGGAAGGCGAAGACCTCGAACCCGCTGTTCCTGCTGGACGAGATCGACAAGATGGGCGCCGATTTCCGCGGCGATCCGTCGTCGGCGCTGCTTGAGGTGCTGGACCCCGAGCAGAACTCGACCTTCAACGACCATTACCTGGAGGTCGACTACGACCTGTCCAACGTGATGTTCATCACGACCGCGAATACGCTGAATATTCCGGGGCCGTTGATGGACCGCATGGAGATCATCCGGATCGCCGGCTACACCGAGAACGAGAAGGTCGAGATCGCGCGCAAGCATCTGATCCCGAGCGCGCTCTCCAAGCACGGTCTGGACTCCAAGGAATGGTCGATCGACGACGCGGCCTTGCTCTTGATGATCCGCCGCTACACCCGCGAAGCGGGCGTGCGTAATCTGGAGCGTGAGCTCTCCACACTCGCCCGCAAGGCGGTGAAGGAGCTGATGATCTCCAAGAAGAAGTCGGTGAAGGTCACCGAGGCGAACATCGAGGAGTTCCTCGGCGTTCCGAAGTATCGCTTCGGCGAGATCGACGACGAGGATCAGGTCGGTATCGTCACCGGTCTGGCGTGGACCGATGTCGGCGGCGAGCTGTTGACCATTGAAGGCGTCATGATGCCCGGCAAGGGCAAGATGACCGTCACGGGCAATCTGCGCGACGTGATGAAGGAGTCGATCTCGGCGGCGGCGTCCTACGTCCGCTCGCGCGCGATCGTCTACGGCATCGAACCGCCGATGTTCGACCGCCGCGACATCCACGTTCACGTGCCGGAGGGCGCAACCCCGAAGGACGGTCCGTCCGCTGGCGTGGCGATGGCCACCGCGATCATCTCGGTCATGACCGGCATCCCGGTCCGCCACGATGTCGCGATGACCGGCGAGATCACGCTGCGTGGTCGCGTGCTGCCGATCGGCGGTCTGAAGGAGAAGCTGCTGGCTGCCGCGCGCGGTGGCATCAAGACGGTGCTGATCCCGGAGGACAACGCCAAGGATCTCACGGAGATTTCCGATGCGATCAAGGGCGGCATGGAGATCATTCCGGTCTCGCGGCTGGATGAGGTCGTTGCCAAGGCGCTGACCCGCGTGCCGGCGCCGATCGTCTGGGAAGAGGAGACCAGCAAGGTCGACGTCAAGCCCGACGCTTCGGATGAGGCGTCCGGTGGCCTGACGGCGCACTGAGCGAAACTCCGATCTGAAAAATCAAACGGCGCCTTCGGGCGCCGTTTTTGTTTTGGTCATCACGAGGAGCCGGGCAGGCGGCTACTCTTTCTTCTCGACGACGAAATTGCCGATCGCCCCGAGTGCCATCAGCACGCTGGTGCCGAGGAACACCGCGCGCATGCCGATATGGCCGCCGATGAATCCGCCGGCGAGCGGGCCGATCACCTGGCCGGCGTATTGCGCCGAGATCGAATAGCCCAGCATGCTGCCGGTGACCGCGTCGGGCACGTTGTGCCGGATCACGCTGGCGATGCAGGGCAACAGGCCGCCGAGCGCGAGCCCCATCAGGAAGCGGAGCAGGATCAGCTGCCAGCCGCTGACCACGAAGGCCTGCGGGATCAGCAGCAGCGCCGAGGCGGCCAGGCAGATGGTGATGATCCGCCAATGGCCGACGCGATCGGCGAGCTTCCCGAGATGCGACGACGATAGCAGGCTGCCGAACGCCGCTGCCGACATCACGAGGCCGGCGACGAACGTCACCTGCGGTGTCTCGACCAGTTGCGCGACATAGACCGTGATGATCGGCTCGATCGACATGTTGGCGATCATCAGCAGCAGGCCGGTGCCCCACATCGCGATGACGGGACGCTTGTCCGGAACCAGCGACCAGCTGCCGCGCGCCTTGGCGCCTTTCGCCGTCTTCGGGCGCGCCTCCTCGCGGATCAGGAAGGTGGTGCCGAGGAAGGTGATGAAGATGACGCCGCCAATCAGGAAGAAGGTCGCGCGGATGCTGATCAGGCCCGGCAGCACGCCGCCGATCAAGGGACCGACCAGGCTGCCGGCCATGATGCCAGCCGACAGCACGCCGATCGCCCAGCCGGAGCGCGCTTTTGGCGTCTGCGCCGCGACCAGCACGGTCGAACCCGAGGCGTAGCCGCCGAGCAGGCCGGTCAACAGTCGCAGGCCTACCAGCTCATAGACGTTGTGCGCCATGCCGATCAGCGACATGGCAACCGCCATGCCGAGGCTGGCGCGGATCAGCATCAGCTTGCGGCCATAGCGGTCCGCGAGCCGTCCCCACAGCGGCGCCGTCAACGCCGCGCTGAAGAAGGTCGCGCCGTAGGCCACGCCTGACCATTGCACGATCGCGGCATGGTCGGTCACGCCAAGCTGCTCGACATAAAGCGGCAGGAACGGCAGCAGCAGCGTCATCCCCACGATGGTGGTGAAG
Organism: uncultured Bradyrhizobium sp.; assembly: GCF_947648125.1. GTDB lineage: Bacteria > Pseudomonadota > Alphaproteobacteria > Rhizobiales > Xanthobacteraceae > Bradyrhizobium. The sequence continues at coordinate 229,036 of NZ_CANSMR010000008.1, forward strand.
GATCCGAACAGGCAGACAATGAGGTTGCGCTTCCAAGGGCCGGCGTCGAGGGTCGCTTCGCGATCGATCTCCATGTTCATGTCAGCGCAGCCCGATCACGGCGAAGCCGCGCGCCCGCAGGCCGCGACGGTCTTCGTTGAGCGAACGGAGCAGGCGATCGCGGGTGTCCGTAATGTGGTCCGCGGCCTCGCGCGCAGCCGAATCCGGATCGTTGGCCTTGATGAAGCCGAGAATGCGCCGGTGCTCGCGCCAGGCCTGCTCGCGCGAGGGTTCGGTCCATACTTCGAGCCAGCGCGCCCGCGACAGCCGCGTCATGGCGCCCGCGATCGCCTTGACGATGAAGGGGTTGCCGGAGAGGCGTGCGATCTCGACATGGAAATCGGTGCCGACACGGTGCCATTCCTCACGCGGTGCGCCGGACTGGCAGGCGTCCAGCATCTCCTCGACGCCGGCGATGTCGGCCGCACTTGCCCGCGCGCAGGCAAGACGGACGGCCGTCGTCTCCAGTGGGATCCTGAACTCCGCCAACGCCTCCAGCTCTCCGAGGTCGATCGGTGCGACGATCCAGTTGCGGCCGTCGCGGCGGACCAGCTCTTCGCCTTCGAGCCGCACCAGCGCGGCGCGGATGGGCGTGCGTGATCCCTCGAACCTGCTTTCGAGCCAGCGCTCCGTCAGCCGCTCGCCGGGGCCGAGGTCGAGCGAGAGGATCATCTCCCGGAGCTGGTCGTGGATCTGGAGCATCTGTGACATGGCGGTCCGCCGGCGTGGGAGTAGAGTTTGGAGACCCGGTCGACGTATCCCGAATTGGTATCCCAAACAATCCCGTTTTGGGATACCAGTACTGTCCCAACGGGCCACCCGACCGTGTTCCAGATGCCTTGCGGGCCGCATCCCCGGGAACGACCTCTTGGCTACCGCCTTTGTTGCACGACGCCGAATTGGGAGAACGCAATGCAGATCGACGGGCAATGCCACTGCAGGGCCGTGACCTATCAGGCGGAGATCGATCCCGAACGGGTGTCGATCTGCCATTGCACGGACTGCCAGTCGCTGACCGGCTCGCCGTATCGCGTCACTGTGATCTGCGCCGCCGAGCAGGTCCGGCTGACCGGAGGCGCGCCGAAGATCTACGGCAGGCGGGGCGATAACGGCCGGATCCGCTTCCAGCACTTTTGTGGCGATTGCGGTTCCCCGTTGTTCACCAGCGGCGAGGATGGTGGTCCGGATGATTGGGGCATCCGCTGGGGCAGCATTCGACAGCGCGGCGAATTGACCCCGCGACGCCAGGTCTGGTGCCGCTCCGCCGCGCCCTGGATCAATGATCTCAAGGAATTGCCGGCGCGACCCAAGGATTGAAGCACAAGGATTGAAGCCTATCGATTGAGGCTTTGCGGCCATGGCGACCTTGCGCCCGAGGGGCGGGCGAGGCTAAAGAGGCGCGCAGGTAAGGGCGGCTAGCTCAGCTGGTTAGAGCATCTCGTTTACACCGAGAGGGTCGGGAGTTCGAATCTCTCGCCGCCTACCAGCCTTCGCTCCTCACGGGCTACGGCTGGGCAAGCCAGCCTTTGCGGATCAACTTATCCGCTTGTTCGGTCCGCAGGGCGAAGGCAGTCTTGCCGAAGTTCGAAGAGCGAAGGCGGACCGGCTGCCTGGACGCGCGGGCGTGCTTCCCCCGATGGGATCCGGCGCTATGGTTGCAGCATTCTGATTGTCGAGATCGGCCACTTCCCGATGTGCCCTCTGATCGAGATGCGCAACCCATGCGACTCGTCCAGAGATACGCCCTCGACGGTCCCTGCCGTCCCATCGGTGAGAACCGCAGCCCTTCCGACAAGTTCGGCCTCCACTTGCACATGCTCGCGCAGGATGACGGTGGCGCGGTGTTTCACGAGCTGTAAAGCGGCCGCTGGTTGGTGGGCCCGACGTAGTGAGGCCATGGCTCGGCCCTCCGTGAGCGCGCGGAGAGGGCGCGATCCCGGCCGTGGGGTAGTCTATGGGGTGGCCGGGACCGCGCTTGCTCCGCGCTGGTGTGCCAAATGTCGTTCGATAGCCGAGGGTGCGAAAGGTGCCGAAAGTCACGCTTTGTTGCGGGCCGGGATCTGATCTTGTTGGCGGGATGCCGCTCAGGTTTGGCGCTGACGCCGCTGCGATGCTATTCTCTGCGTCTAACCGGGAACTTGATGCATGCGCAAACTCGCCGCGATTTTTCTTCTCACCATGATTGCCGGACCGGCATGGGCGCAGCAGGACCATGTCCAGCGCTACCGCGAAGAGATCGAGAAGTCGCCGGCCGATGTGGCCAACGAGGCGCGGCAGCAGCGCGCCTACCAGCGCGCACTCAGCGGTGTGCCGGACCAGAAGCCGACCGACCCGTGGGGCATTGCGCGCAGCAATGACGGACAGGCCGCCCCGAAGGGGACTGCCGCGAAGACGCCTGCGCCGAAGAAGCAGGCCAAGCCCACCAGCGCTGCCGCCAAATAATCCCCGAGTGCGGACCAGGTCGATGAAGTATTACCTCTGCAAACTGACCGGGCCGCGTCCGACCTTTCCGCAGGACATGACGCCACAGGAAGCCGCAATCATGCAGGCGCATGTCGCCTATTGCGGCGAATTGCTGCAAGCCGGCAAGGCGCTCATCTTCGGGCCGGTGTCCGATCCCGCCGGCGTCTGGGGACTGGGCGTGCTGCAACTGGCTGACGATGCCGATCCGCAGGAGATCGTCGCCAACGATCCCGTCAGCAAGGCCAATGCCGGATTCACCTATCAGGTGATGCCGATGCTGCGCGCTGCAACGCGCGAGACTTGCTAGAATCTCTGGAATCTTCTCAACAAGGTTTGGATCGCATGAACGCAGGCCATCCGCAAAACGCCGATCAGATTGCATATTGGAACGGGCCGGGCGGTCAGCGCTGGGCCTCCAGGCAGGCTGCGCAGGATATCGTGCTGCAGCCGGTGCTCGACCTCTTGATCGATCGCGCCGCGCCGAGGGCCGGTGAGCGCATCGTCGATGTCGGCTGCGGCAGCGGCGCCTCGACCTTCGCGCTGGCGGCAAAGGTTGCGCCTGATGGCTGCGTGCTTGGCGTCGACGTCTCGGAGCCGATGCTGACGCGGGCGCGGCAGAGCGCGCCGCAGGGATTGCCGGTCGAATTCACGCTTGCCGATGCGACCGTCCATCCGTTCGCCGGCGAGAGCTTTGATCTCCTGGCCTCACGCTTCGGCGTGATGTTCTTTGCCGATCCGGTGGCCTCGTTCACCAATTTGCACAGAGCGTTGCGGAAGAGCGGACGGCTCGCCTTCGCGTGCTGGCAGGAGCCGCGCGAGAATCCGTTTTTCATGGCGCCGTTGCAGGCCGTCTACAAGCACGTGCCGAAGTTGCCGCAGCTTGGTCCCGAAGACCCCGGTCCGTTCTCATTCGCGTCCGAAGCGCGCGTGAACCGGATCCTCGGCGAAGCGGGGTTTACCAGTATCGCGATGGAGTCCTGCCGGCTTGAGTTCGACGTCGCGATCGGGCGCGGAATCGACGCCGCTGTCCAGAGCGCGCTCGAGATCGGGCCCGCCAGCCGCGCACTGGAAGGACAACCGGATGACCTACGGGCCGCCGCCGTCACCTCGATCCGCGAGGCGTTGACGCCGTTCGCGAAGGGCAATTCCGTGCCGCTGCCGGGCGCGATCTGGATCGTGACGGCGCGGGCCTGATCAGGCTTTCTCTTCCCAGATCATCGCCAGGTGCACGATGGTCTGCACGGCCTTCTCCATGTCCTGGCGGCTCACCCATTCGAGTCGCGAATGGAAGGCGTGCTCGCCGGCGAAGATGTTCGGGCAGGGCAGTCCCATGAACGACAGCCGCGAGCCATCCGTGCCGCCGCGGATCGAGGTCTTCACCGGCGTGAGCCCGGCGCGCTCGATCGCCTCGATCGCATAGGCGACGATCTGGGGGTGGCGATCGATCACCTCTTTCATGTTGCGGTATTGCTGCTTGACCTCCATGCGGTAGGTCGAGCGCGGATATCCCTTCATGACGTCCTGCACGATCTTCTCGAGCAGCGATTCCTTCTGTTTCAGGCCGGCTTCAGTGAAATCGCGCACGATGAAGTCGATCCGCGCATTCTCCAGCGCGCCAGAGATCGCGACCGGATGCAGAAAGCCTTCCTTGCCTTCGGTGGTCTCGGGCGAACAGGTGTCCTTGGGCAGGCGATCGACGATGGCGGCCGCGATCTTGATCGCGTGCTCCATCTTGCCCTTGGCGAAGCCCGGATGGGTCGCGACGCCCTCGATGATGATGCTGGCGCCGTCGGCGGAGAAGGTCTCGTCCTCGATATGGCCCGCGGTCTCGCCGTCCATGGTGTAGCCGAAATCGGCCCCGAGCTTCTTGATGTCGACCTTGTCGACGCCGCGGCCGATCTCCTCGTCCGGCGTGAACAGGATCTTGATGGTGCCGTGCTTCACCTGCGGGTTGGTGACCAGGAAATGCGCGGCGTCCATGATCTCGGCGAGGCCGGCCTTGTTGTCGGCGCCGAGCAGGGTGGTGCCATCGGTTGTGATGACGTCGTTGCCGATCTGGTCGGCCAGCGCTTCGTGCTCGGCGGCGCGGATCACCTGCGAGGCATCGGCCGGGAGCACGATGTCGCCGCCGCGATAATTCTCCACGACCTGCGGCTTGACGTTCTTGCCGGTGCAGTCGGGTGAGGTGTCCATGTGCGAGCAGAAGCAGATCACCGGCACCGTCTTGTCGGTGTTGGCCGGGATCGTCGCATAGACATATCCGTGTGGATCAAGATGCGCATCCGATATGCCCATCGCCTGTAGCTCGGCGACCAGCAAGCGGCCGAGATTCTTCTGCTTCTCGGTGGAGGGGCAGGTCGGCGAATCCGGGTCGGACTGGGTGTCGATCACGACATAGCGCAGGAAGCGCTCGGTGACGGTGTGTTTGAAGTCGAGAGCCGGTGCCAGCATGAAGACCGCGCAAGGGTATGAGAACAGGAATAAGGCGCTCAGGCGGAGTTGGTTCGCGCAAGCAAAGCGCATCGAGAGACAACTCTACAACAGAAAAGCGCCACTCCGGGGCCGCGTCGCGAGCCGGAATGGCGCTTGGTATCAAGCAGGTTAAGAACCCTAGACGGCTTCCTTCAGCTCCTTGGCGGCGCGGAAGGCGACCTTCTTGCTCGCCTTGATGTGGATCTGCTCGCCGGTTGCCGGGTTGCGGCCCATGCGGGCGGCGCGCTTGCGGACCTGGAGGATGCCGAGGCCGACGATGCGGATCCGCTCGCCCTTCTTGAGGTGCTTGGTGATCCGGGTGACCATGTCGGTCAGGATCGCCTCGGCCTGCTTCTTGGACAGCTCCTGCTCTTCGGCGATGGCCGCCGCCAGGTGCTTCAGCGTGATCGTCGCCGGGGTCGCTGCTTTCTTCGCCATGTGTGGCCCTCCTCGTTGCTGAATGGCTGGATTGCTGCTTTCACGCGAATGGCGCGCCGTTCGCGTCGGGAAAATGCGTCCGGAAAAGTCCTGAAACCGCCGGTTCTGGGAACGGGCAGCGCCGGGCCCGGCCACAGGAAGCCCAGACGTATCAGGCCTTATTTGATTCGGGGCTTTGCTGACTACGCCGTTTCCCCTGAAAACAGCCGACAACTCGCGTCCACAGCGCAAAAGCGGCGGCACCGTGCAGGATCCGCAACGTGCTTGACTATCGGGATGCGGGCCTTTATGCCCTCGGTCCTGCGCGGATCAATCCGATGATCGGCATCCGCGGGAGTAGCTCAGTTGGTTAGAGCGCCGCCCTGTCACGGCGGAGGCCGCGGGTTCGAGTCCCGTCTCTCGCGCCAGTCTTATCAAGCACTTAGCCCAAGTTCCAGATTTTAGACGTCTTGTGCGCGGGGCCGTCTTGGCGCGCTTGAACGCCCTTCGTCCGGACTTCCGGGACGCAAAAACAACCGCGCTCCGATGCGCGCGATCTTTCAAACGATCTCGATAGCTGGTTCGCTCCCAGCAATCGCGTGATCCTCATTCACGCGCGCAATCCGACATTCCGCGACGCCCGACACGATCAGCCAGGTTTCCGGCTTGGCTCCTTCGCCGATCACGACCGTTGCGTCCTGATCCGGGAGTGCCTGGAGCACCTGGACGAGCTCGCGGACTTTCATCGACATGCTTCCTGGAGGCCGACCAACTGGCGCGCCTTTCACGCCAGCATGACATCGGCTGATGCGGTAGTGACTATCGCCACCCAGACCAGCGAGAAACGGACGTACGTCAGGTCTCGGTTCGAGCGCGCAGCGTAACGCGCGAGCCTGACGTCAACCTTACTCTCATGACGTCGCCCTCGCCGATAGTGGTCGCAGCCGGTTTGAGCAGGAACGACGTTCGCGGTTCCATCGTCTTGCGGAACTCACACGCTCTCGATGCGTCTTAAAGTTGCCGGAGTAAACGCAGACAGTTCAGGAAATTCAAGTGACGCGAGCGTAGGCCAAGGCTGATGAAGCGAACCTGACACGGAGGCGTGCTGATGAATTGGAGTTCGTGGCTGAACGAGTACTACAACGACGAACTGGAAAGAGCGGACGCGGCCTGCCGAAGGGGAGAGTCCGTCTACGACGCACTCAAATGGATCGACGATCCGTATCTGTGGAACGTGCTGCTCTGGAAGGAATATGATGGCTTCAAGGCCATCAAGGCCGCCATTCCGGATCCGCCCGACGCCGGGACCCAGAAAAACTGGAGCGGTCGTTCCGGGATGGAGCTCGGCGCCGCCGTCATCGAAACCTATCGCCTGTTGCACGACAAATTCAGGCGTCATCTGGATAAGCCGCTCGCTGAATGCGCGGTGCTGGACTATGGCTGCGGCTGGGGCAGTGTGCTCCGGTACTTCATGAAGGATGTGCCACTCCGCAATCTGCATGGCTGCGATCCGCACAAGGGCATCATCCAGGTTGCCCAACGCTCCAACCCGCACGCCGATATCGTGCTGTCGGACAGCCTGCCGAGACGCTTGCCGTTCAACCAGAAATTCGATGTCGCTTACGCGCTATCGATCTGGACGCACCTCTCGCCTGCCGCAAGCGACACATGCCTGGCCGCGGTCCACGATTCTCTGGAGCATCGCGGTCTCTTTCTTCTGACCATTCGACCGCCGGCATATGCGTTCTATGAGCCGATCTCGAAACTGCCCGGCTGGGATCAGCAAAAAATCGCCGAGACTGTGGCGCGGGACGGATTCTACTTCTATCCGCAAAGCTATCCGGTCGATGGCGAAATGACCTATGGCGAGACGATCATCAGCAAGCGCTACATCGAGACGCACTGGACCGACCGGTTTGATCTCGTCGATGTCGGCATGAATGGGATCTCACCGTATCAGAGCATCATCGTTCTCCGAAAGAAGTGAGGCCGCCACAGGATCGTATTGGCGTTGCTTGGTCGGGGCAGGGCCAAAAATCAGGCCGCGACACCGACGGCATCGATGGGGCGCGTTGACTGTTGCTGATGCTGCGAAGCTTCCGCCCGCTGTTCGGGCGTCAGCCACCACAGCAGGAACAGCAGCGCGATCCCGTTCGAGGCCAAGCTTGTCGTCAGCGGCACGTTCATGATGGCCTGAACGGCGATGCTTGACGACACCGCGATGAAGCGCGGCGGCAGGTGCCGCGAGACCATCGACCCCACCGACAGGATCAGGCCGCACACGAGTGCCGAAACCGGCGCGAGCGCAAGACCGACCGACGCGATGCCCTCGGTGGCGAGGAAGGAGGCGTTGAAATTGCCGTCCCGATAGATCGCCCCGAGCGCCGGGCCGAGCTCGCCATACGGGCAGGCGGTCACCTGTCGCAGGATCGAGATCTGGCAGAAGCGGGTCAGGTCGCGGTGCGCGAAGAAGTCGGCGTATTGATCGAGGGCCAGCGACGGGATTGCGAGGAAGCGCAGATTGATGGCGCTGAACACGACGTAGTCCTTGTCGGCGCCGAGCACGGCGAACGCCGTCAGCCCGATGATCATCGGAATGAGAAATGCGAGCACCGTGGCCAGCCGCGGGGTGAACCGGCCGAACAGCCAGAACAGAAACGGCAGCCAGATCGGCAGCAGCAGAACGGTCTTGTTGTTGACCACCGGATAGAAGCAAAGCGCGAACAGCAACACGCAGGCGGCCTGCATCCATTGCCTGCGCGATGCGAAATGCGCGAACAGATAGGGCAGCACCGCGCCGATCATGATTCCGGTGAGATAATTCAACAGCGCCGGCCGCGTGACGGCGTTGCGGGCTGCGCCGTAAGGATTGCCGAGATTGGCGCCGTACGAGATGTCGGCGACCAGCACGGCGAAGGACGACGCCAGCAGCAGCAGCGCAATGCGTTTGATCGCCGTTTCGGACAGGCCGGGCCGCCACACCGGCATACTCTGGAACATCAGGGGGATGATCGCGGCGGCCAGCGCGGCGATCATGGCCCAGCGGGCGATGGCATGTGGATAGTCGAACGCGCTGAAGAAGCTGAGCCAGACGAAGCCGAACACCGCTGAGAGCAGCGAGAAGCTCACCAGATAACCGAAACTGAATCGGCCGGCGACGAACGCCGGGACGAAGACGGCCATGATGGCGGTGCCGAGGATGGCCTCGGCAGTGACGCCGGAGCGCCAGACATGCATCGCCGGGAACGCGTGCCCGCAGGCGATCATCGAGGCGGTGCTGAGGACGAAGAACCCAGGGATCGTGACCCCGACAACCAGGTCTTCGCGCGTCAATTGCATTGGCCCGTCCGAATCGAAAGCTGACGGCAGCTAGCCAGTGGGCCCCGGACGATGCAAGTTAAGCAAAGTTAAGCGATGTCTCGGTCTGTGTTGTTCTGTTTCTGCTGGGCGATTTATCACCGCGGCGTCGTATTGAATTCACAAACGGCAACTCGCCGCCTTGATCAGGCAAAGAATGCGGCGACCGCGTTCAGGTCGGATTGTCCCGGGGCATCGCCACGCAAATTCGCGTCGATGATGCGGCGGCAGGCGTCAACCGTGTGGGTATCGCCCAATTCGTTGGCGGCCTCGAGGATCGACCAGACCGTATCCAGGGGAATCTCGCTCTGCATGGTCGCGTTCGGGTCTGACAGCATCGGCGGCGCCGGGGTTAGAATTCGAACAGGTCGCGGCCGCGCCGCGCCAGCGTGTGCAGGTCCGCCACCGTGCCGCGCACGGCGTTGCAGTGGCGGCATTCGATGATGGTGTCGCCGGACGCGTGCGCGGGATCGGCGACCTTGATCGCCAGGCTACCGCAATCTGTGCAGATGATCTTGAAGCCGGTCGAAATCACTTGCTGCTGCAAATTCATGTGGGCCTGCGCCTCTGTTGACGGCCACCTTACGGAACAATTTTTAAAACTGGGGTCGCGGAGCGGATTGCAATCGAACGACCGCATTAGGAGGCGGTTAAGACTTCGCTGCGACCGCGCATGCAACAACGAGGAGCGGATTGCGGCGCAGGATCGAGAACAAGCTCAGATAGAGCAGGTCGTCCTTGATCAGGGTGTCGTCGAGGTCGAGCACCAGCGACAGCGATCTCGCGTGCCCCGTATCGGTGGTCCTGCAATCGCCGTAGCCGAACCTGATGGCGAAGCCCACACCGCCTGATCGGAGCTCGAGACGATCAGGACCAACAAAAAAGCCGCCCGAAGGCGGCCGCTTTGTCTGCCGAAGCGTGAATACCGTCTTAGCGGACCGTCGAGGTGCCCGAGGAGGTGATTGCGACAGGCTTGCCGGCCTTGATGACCTGGTTGGTCTGGGCGGTCTGGGTGAAATCCGCGTTGTTCCGGGCCGATATGCCGAAAGCCGCAACCCCGATGGCCGCAACGAGAGCAACCACTACAATCTTGAGGTGGGTCGCACGATCGGCTGAATGGATCGAGTGGTTCATGGTCGCCTCCGGGCGTCTATGCGCCGTCTATGGCAGCTACTGGTAAGCCCCATCTGTTTCCGGATCGTTTCGTGAGTTCCCGGAAATGGTTTCGTGCCACGGGCGGATTGGTTTCACCGTGTCTTGCGTCACAGAAAGAGAGGGCTGAAACTGGCCATGGGCGCGGACCGCGCTTGGGAGAAAAACAATAATGAAAACAAAGAACATGACCCGCCGACGGATGCTGGGAACCGGCTCCGTGGCACTTGCCGCGACGATGTTTGGTAAGCCGTCTCTTGCCGCGGCTGAGTTCGACTTCAAGCTCGGTGTCAACACTCCGGAAACCCATCCGCTAACAATCCGTCTGGCCGAGGCGGCCAAGCTGGTCGGCAGGCAATCGTCCGGCCGGGTCAGCATCACGGTGTTCGCCAACAGCCAGCTCGGCGGCGATCCGGAGATGCTCTCCCAGGTCCGCGCCGGCGGTATCGAGCTATTGGCTGCACCCAGCATGACCCTGTCGACGCTGGTGCCCCTGTCGGGGCTGCCCAGCATCGGCTTTGCGTTCCAATCCTACGACCAGGTCTGGGCGGCGATGGATGGCGGCGTCGGCGACATCGTCCGCGATGCGATTGCCAGAACCGGCGTCGTGCCGCTGAAGAAGGTCTGGGACAACGGCTTCCGCCAGATCACCTCGTCGTCGAGTCGGCAGCTCAACAGCGTCGACGATCTCAAGGGTTTTAAAATTCGCGTGCCGGTAACGGCATTGCTGACGTCGCTGTTCTCAGGACTCGGCGCGCTGCCGTCGAGCATCTCCTACAGCGAACTCTATTCGGCGCTGCAGACCCACATCGTCGAAGGGCAGGAGAATCCGCTGGCGCAGGTCTCGACCGGAAAACTGTACGAGGTGCAGAAATACTGCGCGCTGCCGAACCATTGCTGGAGCGGCTACTGGATCCTCGGCAACCGCCGCGCGATGGCTGCCCTGCCACCCGATCTGCTCGAACTGATCAATGCGGCGTTCGACGCGGCGGCGGCGAAGGAGCGCGCCGATCTGGTCGAGATGGATCGCTCGTTGCAGGCCGAGCTGACCGAGAAGGGCATGACCTTCAACAAGCCCGATCCCGTGCAGTTCAGGGCAGCCTTGGTGAAAGCCGGTTTCTACACGCAGTGGCAGAAGACCTATGGCGCGGACGCCTGGGCTGCGCTGGAGAAGTACACCGGCAAGCTGACGTGACGGTGTGAGCGCGGCGATCTCGGGCGTCGCGCTCCACTTACCTCTCGCGGACGCGCACTCCGTTCGGGACGTTCAAATGATCCGGCTCGAGGCTTCCGGTCGACCTGTAAATCGACGGGTCATTTCGAACCCTCACGGGTGCGCCGCCAGCCGCGCAAATCCGTCGTCGCTCCAGTCGTCGCTGCCGACGCCGTGGCGCACGAAGAACAGGCCGGCCGGATCGTACTTCTGCTTGATCTCCAGAAGCCGCTGGTAGTTCGGGCCCCAATAGGCCTGCTGCCATTTCGGTTCGAAGAAGCTGCTTTCCGCAAGATAGGCGCCGCCGTCCGGCGCCACCTTTCTGAGTTCGCCGACCGCCTTCGCGATCCCTGCGGCATTCTTGCGCGCATCGGCCAGATCCGGCTCGTGGCCGCTGAGGCCGGAATAGGCCGGCGGGCCCTCGCTCGCGATGATGGCGAGCACGAAGGCGTCGATCACAGCGGGGTTCGTGGCGGTTTCCCTTGCGGAGGCGATCGCGGCGTCCGATCCGCCGGCCAGCCCTTTCTGTAAGTGCAACTCGACCGTCGCATGCTGGGCGGCCGCCAGCAGGGCTTCGACAAGCCGCGGACGCTCCACGCCGCTCAGCAGCGATGCGCCAAGCCAGAGCGATTCAAAACCGTGGATGAAGTGTCCGGCTTCGCTCAGATTGGCGGCCCAGAATACGTTCTCCGCCGGTGCGCCCGGACGACCATCGGAGAGGATCGCCTGCGGAGCGCGCTGCTTGATGTAGGCGACATCCCAGCGGCGCGCTGCCGGACCGGTGCGGATCGATGGCGGACGGGTGAAGGTGAATTCCCCCTCGGCCTCCGTGACGAAGCGAATGAAGGGCTGCCACAGTTCGTCGGCTTGCTGCCTGTCAAGGCCCAGGAACGACAGCTGGATGTCAAGCGTATGGCCCGGCTTGATGTTGACGATCTCGCCCCAGTGACGGTTGTGCAGGCGGTCGGCGTAGAGATCCACGAATGCGCTCACGAGGCGGCGGAATGACGCCTGAGACGCCGCTTTGATGGTCATGGAGGCGAAGCCGAAGATGTTCGGGCAGTGCGTGGGTGCGCAACGTCATGCGGGTGACGACGCCAAAGGTGCCGCCGCCGCCGCCGCGCAAGGCCCAGAACAGGTCCGGGTTGCTGCGCGCATTTGCGATCCGGACGACGCCGTCCGCGGTGACGATCTCGGCTTCCAGCAGGCTCGCTGCGGCGGTGCCGTAGTTCTTCGAGTAGCTGCCGAAGCCGCCGCCCTGCACCAGTCCCGCGACGCCGACGGTTCCGCAGCCGCCACCCTGGACATAGCGGCCACCTCGGGTCATCACCTCATTGTAGACATGCATCCAGATCGCGCCGGCGCCGATGGTGACGGCCGGCTGCGGCGGATCCAGGCAGCCTTGCGGGATGAAGCTGTCGTGCAGCGTGATGTCGCGCATCGCGCGGGTCCAGATCATCAGCGAGTCGGGTGCACTCGATGTGCCGAGATAAGAGTGGCCGCCGCCCCTGACGACCAGCCGAAGATTGTTGTCACGGGCGAAATTGACGGCGGCAACGACGTCACCTGTCTTGCGCGCCGCGACAGCGTAGGCACTTGGCTGGGACGCCCATGCATCGAGATAGCCCGTAGTCTGGGTCAGCGCCGGGTCGTCGCCGATGTAGTAGGGGTTCTTCAGCCCCTTGAACACGTCGCGGCACGCCGGACCTGAGGGGCTGTCCTGACACGCCGCCAGCGGCGACTTCACCGCCATGAGGTGGCCGTCGGTTTGCTCGTTCAGCCGGTTCCAGCTGGCGGCTGACGGCCATTGCGGGTCCGAGGGACGCGTTCGCCGAAACATTTGCGCGGAGTTGCTCGCACTCTGCGCCGCGGCAACCGGCCCCGGACCGATCCAGCGCGCCATCGGCGTCAGGGCGGCGCCGATGAGGAGTTCGCGACGATTCATCGGCCGGTCACCTGTCCGTGAGTGGAGCGGATTTCACGCCGTCCGGATGGCGCGCCATGCTGTCCTTGCGGGACGCCGCTCGCCTGCCTGTGATAAAGACCCGATGGCGTGACGGATCGCAATTGGGTCCCGGACCTGGCCGCCGGGGCAGGTGACCTGACGAGTTGCAGCATTTACTCCATCCCGACATGTCCACGACGCAGCCAGAGAATTCCATTGAACGCGGCATCGATCGGCGCGTCGAGCCGGGTTGGGATGAGCAAGCGGAATTCGGGGACGAAAATCGCAGCGATGTGACGGCGATCCGACCGGGCGGGGCGAGGCGCGGCTCGATGCTCGCCTATGGTTGGGTGGCGCTGCTGATCGTGGCCAGCGGCGTGGTCAACGTCTTCTCCTCGGTGAGCGAATTCAAACTCTCCGCTGGGTTCGCGCCATTGCGCATGCCTGTGCTGCTCGAGGTGACGAGCGCCATTGCCTGGATCCTGTTTCTGCCGCTGCTGCGAAGCGGCATCACCCAATTGCGTGTTGGTCGCAGCCGAGTGATGGCTGTCACACTGGCGGTGGCGGCGACGCTGCTTTACGCGTTCGCGCATCTCGTCACCATGGTCGGGTTGCGCAAGCTGCTGCTGGGCGACGGCTATGCCTTTCACTGGGCAACGGCGTTTCCGCATGAGCTGCAGAAGGACGTCGTCTCGTCGCTGATGGTGGCCGTGGTGATCTGGCTGATGGACCGCAAGGTGTTGGCGATGCCGGTAACACCGATGCCCGCAACACCAGCGCCGCCGGCCTCGGCGCTTGCACTGCCGCCGGCCGGGCCGTCCGACGACGCCGCCAATCCCAGCCTGTGGCTGCGGGACGGCGCCACGAGCTTTCGGGTCGATCCTCGCGATATCGTGGCCGTGACGTCTGCGGGCAACTATGTCGAGTTTGGCCTCCCCAACGGACGTCGCCTGATCCGCGGCACGCTCGCGCGGGAGGAGGGGCGGCTCAGGCCGTTCGGCGTTGTCCGCGTGCATCGGGCGAGGCTGGTGAACCTGGCGCGGGTCGTGGCAGTCGAGCATCGTCCGGCAGGCGACTTCGTCCTGCGGATGGACAATGGCGAGACAATCGCGGGCAGCAAGCGCTATCGGGATGTCGTGGCGAGCTTCACGGAAAATACCAACAGGTAGGTCCTAGGGGACCCCGCGCCGACGGCCCATCGGTCTGCCGCCGATGTGGCGGGACGAAGTGGGCCTCGCCTTGTGGCAAAGAAGGCACATCGTCGCGCTTTCGGTTCCATTTCTGTATTTTGTCATGCGGCAGGATGTCTCAGGGGATACAACCTCCCGCTGAGATTTTCAGTGGTCGCGCGATACGCGGCCCGAGTTGGAATGCCATGCGCGTGTCCGTTGTTGAACGCTTTCGTTTCCCCTGTTTGCGACAGGTTGCCGTAACCCTCGCCTTGGTCGTTAGCCTCGGGACTGCGGTGCACGCGCAAACTGGCGGTCAGGGCGGCGGCAACTTCAATGGCCTTGGCGGTGGTTGTGGCGGCGCAGCCGGTGCGAGCAGCGCGACGACAACCGGCGGAGCCGGCGGAAACGGCAGCTGTGCTAACTCCGGTGGTGGCGGCGGGGGCGCGGGCACGACCGGCGGCAAGGGCGGCACGAGCCCTGATGGCGCGGCCGGCGGCGCCGGGGGGATCGCGGGTGTCGCCGGCCGCGCTGGCGGCGACGGTGTGGGTGCCCCGGGAGGGCCTCAAGGCGCCGGGCAGGGCGGCGGCGGCGGCGGTGGTGCGCATGGCCTCGTGGTTACGACCGGCTCCACCCTGACAACGAGCGTGACGGGCGGCAATGGCGGCAATGGCGGTGCCGGCATCGCCGACGCCGGCGGCGGTGGCGGCGCAGGCGGCTACGGCGTTGTCGTCGAGAACGGTGTCAACGTCGTAGTCAATGCCGCGGCGACCGGCGGTAAGGGCGGAGCCGGCGGCAGCTCACAAAATCCGTTCGGTGCCAATGGCGGTGACGGCGGCTTTGGGCTCTTTGTCACGGGCGCGTCGATCATCACCAACAACTCCGGCATCATTGGTGGCAACGGCGGCGCCGGCGGCGTCAACGTCGGCTGTTGTCCGTCGTTCGGTGGCAAAGGCGGCAACGGCGCGGCCGGAGTCTCGCTTGCGCCAGGCGGCACGCTGGTGAATTCGGCGACGATCATCGGCGGCACTGGCGGCGTCGGCGGCAACACCACCGACCCCAACAACAGCGCGGCTGCCGGAACCGGCGGCAGGGGTGGTGCCGGCGTGACCGGGTCCAACGCAACGATCAACAACAGCGGGACGATCACGGGCGGGACGGGCGGTACCGCAGGAACTGGCGTCACCCCCAGCGTAGCCGGGAGCTCCGGTGCCGGGATCAGCGGCGACAACCTCACGATCATCAACAGCGGATCGATTTCCGGTGCGTCCGGGGCTAACGCCATCACCTTCACCGGCGGCAGCAATTTCCTCCAGTTGCAAGGCGGATGGAGCCTCAATGGCAATCTGGCGGTCAATGGCAGCGGCAGCCTGACATTCACGCAAACCGCTCCGGTGGTGCTGTCGAATGTGATCACGGGTACGGGCAGCATCGTCCAGAGCGGTCACGGGACGCTGACCCTGACGGCGGCGGAAAGCTATTCCGGCGCGACGACCATCAATTCCGGCGCAACGCTGGCGCTGTCAGCTTTCGGCAGCATCTCGAATTCGAGCGTCGTGACGGTCAATGGCACATTCGATATTTCGGCATCATCGTTCTTCCTCAACAGGATCACGACGCTCGCGGGCGGTGGATCGGTTGCGCTCGGCAACAACGCGCTGGTGATTACCGCCGGTTCGACGGAGTTTTCCGGCGCGATCAACGGCTCGCGCACAGGGGGCCTCGAGATCGCCGGCGGAACGCTGACCCTGTCCGGCGCCAACGGCTATTTCGGCTTTACCCAGATCGATGCCGGCGCGACGCTCGCGCTCAAGGGAAACGGTTCGATCGCCAATTCGGTCAATGTCGTGTTCGCTTCGGGCGCAGGAATCGGCACATTCGATATTTCGCAGACCAATAGCGGTGCGAGCGTCGCCGGCCTGTATGACCCGACCGGCCTCAGCATCGTTTCTCTCGGCGCCAAGACGCTGACCATCACCAGCAGGGTAGGCCCCTACGACGGCGTCATCCAGGATGGCGGCATTGGTGGCGGCACCGGCGGCAATGTGACGATCGCTTCTGGCGGCCTGGCAAGATTCGGCGGCGCCAACACCTATACCGGGCTGACCACGATCAACGCCGGCGGCCAACTCGACCTGATCAGCGGCGGCAGCATTGCGTCCTCAAAGGCCGTGATCAACGACGGCATCTTCGATATATCGCGCGCGGGCGGCGGTGTCTCGATCAACAGTCTTTCCGGGACCAGCATCGCCGGCACCGTGAACCTCGGTGCCAATACACTGACCTTCACCAATGCCAACGGCACGTTCGCCGGCGTCATTGGGGACGGCGGCGCGGGCGGCGGTGTGGCGATCTCCGGCGGCAAGGAAATCCTGACCGGCATCAACACCTACACCGGCGCCACCACTGTCACCGGCGGCACCCTTGAAGTGGACGGCACGATCGCCAACTCGCTGAAAGTGACGGTCAATTCCGGCGGCACGTTGAGCGGCACCGGCATCGTCGGTGCTCCGACCGTCGTCTTTTTCCACAACGGCGCCACGTTGACATTGTTAGGCGCCAACCCCGGCGCCACCACCGCCGTTGATGGTACGATTGTGGTGAAGGAGCCGGTCACCGACGACACCTTGAGGGGCGGCTTCGCCATTCCGGCACCCACGACCATCATGAGCGGAGGCTCGCTTGCGCCTGGGAGTGCTGCAGATCCGACCGGCACACTGACGATCAACGGCGCACTCGCCTTCCAATCCGGCGCGATCTATCAGGTGCAGGTGACGCCGACCGCTGCGGCATCGACCAATGTCAACTCGAACGCGACACTTGGAGGCGCGACCGTCAATGCAGTGTTCGCCAACGGCAGCTACATCTCCAGGCAGTATACGATCCTGAACGCCGCTGGAGGCATATCCGGCACGTTTGCATCCAACATCGCCAATACCAACCTGCCGACGAATTTCACCGACACGCTGAGCTACGACGCCACCCACGCCTATCTCAATCTGGCGCTGAATTTTCCGTCCCCCAACTTTGGCGGCGGCCTTTCCACCAACCAGCAGAACGTCGCGAACACGCTGGTTAACTACTTCAATGCGACCGGCGGCATTGCGATGGCCTATGGCACGCTCACGCCGGCGGGGCTGACTCAGGCCTCCGGCGAACTGGCGACCGGCTCGCAGCAGACGACGTTCGATGCAATGAACCTGTTCATGGGGCTGCTCACCGATCCCTTCATGAACCGCACCGGCGCGGCGGGTTCGATGCCGGGAGCGTCTGGCTATGCGGAGGAGGGCAAAGCGAACGCCTATGCCGCGACCCGGAAGACCGATGCATTCGCGATGTTCACCAAGGCGCCGTCGGTGCCGTTCGTGCCGCGCTGGAACGTCTGGGCCGCCGGCTTCGGCGGTTCGCAATCGACCAGCGGCAACGCCGTCGTCGGATCGAACGACACCACCAGCAGCATCTATGGCACGGCGGTCGGCGCCGACTATCTGTTCTCGCCGAACACCATTGCGGGATTTGCAATTGCCGGCGGCGGCACCAGCTTCTCGGTCGCGGGCAGCGGCAGCGGCCGCTCCGATCTGTTCCAGGCCGGCGCCTATGTCCGCCACACCGAAGGTGCGGCCTATGTCTCCGCCGCGCTCGCCTATGGTTGGCAGGACATCACCACCAACCGCACTGTGACGGCCGCGGGCGTCGACCAGCTTCGCGCCGAGTTCAACGCCAACGCCTATTCGGGGCGGCTCGAGAGCGGCTATCGTTTCGTCGCGCCGTGGATCGGCGGCGTCGGCATCACGCCTTACGCCGCGGGCCAGTTCACGACCTTCGAGCTGCCTGGCTACGCCGAGCGGGTGATCTCGGGCCTGTCGACGTTTGCGCTGACCTATGGCGGCAAGAGCCTGACCGATACGCGCAGCGAGCTCGGCCTTCGCACCGACAAGTCCTTCCCGGTGCAGGACGGCATCCTGACGCTGCGCACACGTTTCGCCTGGGCCCACGACTACGACCCCAGCCGCTCGGCTGCCGCGACCTTCCAGGCGCTGCCGGGCGCCAGCTTTGTCGTCAACGGCGCGGCGCAGGCCAGCGACTCCGCGCTGACCACGGCCTCGGTCGAGATGAACTGGCGCAACGGCTGGTCGGCGGCCGCGACGTTCGAGGGCGAATTCTCCAACGTTACCTCGAGCTACGCCGGCAAGGGCCTGGTGCGCTATCAGTGGTGAGACGGGAGCGTTTCCGCTTCCGTGAGCCCGACGTCACGCGCGTGATTACCTGAGGCGTAATCGTGCGTGCGATCTCCCTTTGCGATGGTCGGTGCATCGGCGGCGATGTTGCCGATCGATCTGCAAAGGGAAATACATCATGGCCATCCAACCGCTTTATGCGACCGCGAGCGACGGCACAAAACTGTTCGTGCAGGATTGGGGCTCGGGCAAGCCGGTGCTGCTGCTTGCCGCATGGACGTTCAACTCTAGCGTCTGGGGCAGCCAGATCGTGGCACTGAACGCCAAGGGTTTTCGTTGCGTCGCACCCGACCGGCGCGGCCACGGCCGTTCCGAGATGCCGATGACGGGATATGATCTCGACACGCTGACCGACGACGTCGCCGCCGTGATCCAGAAGTACGATCTCCATGATGTCACGATCGTCGCGCATTCGATGGGATCGATCGAGGCGGTGAACTATCTGGCGCGTCACGGTGCGGAGCGCATCGCGCGGCTGGTCCTGGTGGCGCCGACCACGCCGTTCATCGTCCAGACCGAGGACAATCCGGTCGCGGTGCCGAGAGCGATGGTCGAGGCCCAGAATGCCGCGATCGCGCAGGACTTCCCGAAATGGATGGGCGAGAACGAGGCGCCGTTCTTCATGCCCGACACACCCGAAGTCACGCGGGCCTGGATCAGGGAGATGATGGTGAGCGTGCCGCTGCCGGTGGCGCTGGCCTGCCGCAGGACCATCTCGTCTGCCGATCTGCGCGCCGCGGCCAAAAGCATCGATTGTCCGACGCTGATCGTGCACGGCGACAAGGATGCCAGCGCACCGCTCGAATTGACCGGCGCGAAGACGGCAGCACTGATCAGGGGAAGCAAGCTCGCCATCTATGAAGGCGCGCCGCACGCTTTGCCGCTGACGCACAGCGCGCGCCTGATGGCCGACCTGCTGGCGTTCATCGACGCTTAGCTCGCCCGCGCGATATCGGCACGGATCCAGCGCGCCGCCCAGACGAACAGCAGCGCGCCGAGCGTCGTCGTCACCGCGGCCGACAGCAGCGAGTAGCGAACCGCATCCGTGCCGTATGCGCCTTTCAGGGCGTCATTGATCATGCCGACGGCGAGGGGGCCGACGCCCTGGCCGAAGCAGGTCGCGGTGAGCAGCACGATCGCCGAGGCCAGCGCCCGCATGCTGGGCTTTGCGACTGTCTGCGCGATCGCAAAGATCGGGCCGAGATGGAAGCCGACCATGAACGAGGTCAGCGCAAGGGTGGCGACCATCAGCGTGAAGCTTTGCGTCAGCATGCACAGCGCGAAGACGGGACCGGCGAGGCCGGACATGATCGCGGGCGCCCACAGCTTCCAGCGATCATCGCGGCGGCCGATCTGCGCCACCACGAGGCCGCCGATCAATGTGCCCGCCATGCCGGCGAGGCCCTTGAAGGTGCCGGCATAGGTGCCGATCTCGGCGCTGGTGAGATGATGGATGCGCGCCAGGAACGGCGGGATCCACACCGCGGTAGCGTAGTTGGTGTAGGTCGTGAGGCAAAAGCCGACCAGCACGATGACGAAGCTCGGCTGCGACATCAGGAAGCCCAGCGTCGGCCCGATCGGCTCGGCCTTGAAAGTCTCGGCCATCGCACCGCGCCTCGGCTCGGAGATCGTCAGCCACAGCACCGCGGCGAGCGCGATGCCGGGCAGGCCGGCGGTGAAGAAGGCCATCCGCCAGCCATAGTGCTGATCGACATAGCCGCCGATGAAATAGCCGAGGAAGACGCCGAGATAGGTGCCGATCGCGTAGATCCCGAGCGCGCGCGGACGCTCGTTCTTGTCGAACAGATCCGCGATCATCGATTGCGAGGCCGGCGTGCCCGCGGATTCCCCGATTCCGACGCCGACCCGCGCCAGCGCTAGCGTCGCGACGCTGGAGGCCAGGCCGCAGAGATAGGTCATCGCGCTCCAAAACGCGAAGGCGATTGCTACGATGTTGCGGCGGTTGAGGCGATCGGCCATCCGCGCGATGGGAATGCCGAGCAGCGAGTAGAACAGCACGAAGCCGAACCCGGCGAGCAGGCCCATCGTGGTGTCGCTGAGCGCGAACTCCTTCTTGATGGGCTCGATCAGGACATTGAAGATCGTACGGTCGAGGAAGTTGAGGGCGTAGATGATCGTGAGCAAAGCGAGGACGTAGTAGCGGCGGGCGGCAGGCCTGGCGCTGACTTGCGGTTGCGCAGCCGCCTGCGGTGCGACATCGACCATGACTTCCTCCCCCGGTGATCGCTGGTCTTTTCTTGTTTGCCTGTGCGCGGGCCTTACGCCTCGCGGATGTAATTCCCCGCCTCGAATTCGACCGGCCTGGCATCGGCGTCGAACGACACGCCGATCGGGTCGCGGCCGGCGGCCATCGCCTCGAGCTGGTCAGAGAGCATTCGGCGGATCATCAGGATGCCGCGGTCGCTCTGGCCGAAATGCTCTTCCGAATGAACAGTCACCGGCCCCTGGCCGACCTGCGCCTCATAGTCGCCGGGGAATTGCTGGTGCTCCTGCTCCGTCATGTCCCACCAGAACTTGCCGTTGAACTTCGAGCGCATGCGGCCGATATCGCCAGCGGTCTTGACCCGGCCGGCGACATAGATGCGGAACGAGGTGTCGTCGATCGGCAGGGTCCAGCCGATCGATTCGACGCGGGCGAATTGCGCGACCCGCGGATTGGGCACGACGCGGAGCGTGGGCAGGGCAGCCTCGGTGACGCGATAGAACACCTTGCCGTCGTCCTGCCGGCGGATCGAGCGCACCGCGACGCCGCGCGGCGACATCTCGAACTTCACCTCGGGCATCGAGGCCATCATGGTGGTGAATTGCGGCCCTGAGAACGAGCCGTGCAGCACCGGCACATGATAGGGGTCGGCGACGTTCTCGAAATGCTGCAACCAGTTGCAGGGGATCACGGCAGGGCCGCCGCCGCCGATCGAGGAATCGTCGGCCTCCACGAATTCGCCGTCGTCCATATTCTCCAGGCACTCGTAGCGCGGCAGCACCGGCTTCTTATCGGCTGGGCCCATATAGGCGAAGATCAGGCCGTAGCGTTCCTGCACCGGATACCAGGGCTGGCGGACCTTGTCCTTGAACAGGCCCCCTTCGGGCTCGCAGGGCTGTTCGAGGCAGCGGCCCTCGGTGTCGAATTTCCAGCCGTGATAGCAGCAGCGGATGCCGTCTTCCTCGACCTTGCCATAATAAAGCGTGGTGCCGCGATGGCAGCAGCGCGCATGCAGCAGGCCGACCCGGCCATGCCGGTCGCGGAACAGGATCAGGTCTTCGCCGAGCGCACGGACTTTTCTGGGGATATCGGTGGCGTCGCCTACGAGCCCGATCGGGTGCCAGTAGCGGCGCAGCAGCTCGCCCATCGGCGTGCCGCGGACGACCGAGGTGAGCTCGGTCCGGGTGGTGGACGGCTTCATCGCATAGGCCGTACCGAGGTCGCGGTCCCGCTGGGTGATGGTCATGCTGTGTCCTCCCCGCCGCCGGACTTTCTGCCCGCGGTCGCTGTGTCGTTGACCAAGTCAACGATAGGTCGATGACAGTGTCAACGATCTCGTTTAGCTTGGCAGCGACAGGCTTTGTTGGCAGAGGTTGGCGATGACCGAGAAGCTCAGGACTGCGAGGGCCCTGCCGCCGGAGGCGGTGGTCGATGCCGAGCTGGCGCCGATCACCGCGATGATGTCGTCGCGGCTGATGGTGCTGGCTAACCTGCTCAGGCGCGGTGCGCTGCTGCGCTACAAGCGCCTGACCGGCCTGTCCTCGGTCGAGTTCGGCCTGGTTGCCTCGCTCGGCCGGCGGCCGCCGATGAGCGTGGTGCGGCTTGCCGAAGCCGTCGGCATGGACAAGGGGCAGATCAGCCGTGCGCTCGCTGAGCTCGTCGCGCGCAAGCTGGTGTCCAAGGCGG
Source organism: uncultured Bradyrhizobium sp. (assembly GCF_947648125.1). Lineage (GTDB taxonomy): Bacteria > Pseudomonadota > Alphaproteobacteria > Rhizobiales > Xanthobacteraceae > Bradyrhizobium. The sequence continues at coordinate 251,411 of NZ_CANSMR010000008.1, forward strand.
CCAACCCGCGTGACAATCGGGAAACACTTGTCTCCCTGACCAAAGCCGGGCTCGCCGCCCATGACGCCATTGTGGCCGGTGCACAGGAGCGAAACCGGCGCCTGCTGGAACAGCTTGGTCCGCAGGATCTCGAGTTGCTGCTCGGGCATATCGATCGGCTGACGCAGACCGCGGCCGAGATGCTCGCTGCCGAGCGGGAGCTGGGCTGATATGGGGAACGCGCAGGGCAAAGGACGGCCGCCGCGGCGTCCCCCGTTGCGGCAAGCGCTTCCGCCTGATGCGGCAAAGAGCCCGCGGGAGGGACGGTAAAAGCGTCAAAATTGCTTGTCTTGCGCCCCCTGTTGCGCTGCGCTAAAGCCTCAAGAACAATTCCAATCAACGAATCTGCGGCACGTCCGAAACCGCAGCAAGAAGGCCTCGCCGATGACCGGCATCCTGCAGAATTATCTCCCACTTGTGGTCTTTATCGGAGTCGCGAGCCTGATCGGGCTGGCGCTCCTGATCGCGCCGTTCCTGGTCGCGTTCCAGTCGCCGGATCCGGAAAAGCTGTCCGCTTATGAATGCGGATTCAACGCTTTTGATGACGCCCGCATGAAGTTCGACGTCCGGTTCTATCTGGTGGCGATCCTCTTCATCATCTTCGATCTCGAAGTGGCGTTCCTGTTCCCCTGGGCCGTGGCGTTCGGAAAACTGGGCGCGACCGGCTTCTGGTCGATGATGGTATTCCTGGCCGTGCTGACGGTCGGGTTCGCGTATGAATGGAAGAAAGGCGCGCTCGAATGGGATTGAGCCCCACCGCCGCATCCTCGCAGCCGGCGATAGCGCAGGCGCCGAGAGGCATTCTCGATCCGTCGACCGGCAAGCCGGTCGGCGCCAACGATCCGTTTTTCCTCGAGGTCAATCACGAGCTGTCCGACAAGGGCTTCTTCGTCGCCGCGGCCGATGACCTGATCACGTGGGCGCGCACCGGCTCGTTGATGTGGATGACCTTCGGTCTCGCCTGCTGCGCGGTCGAGATGATGCAGGTCTCGATGCCGCGCTACGACGTCGAGCGCTTCGGCTTTGCACCGCGTGCCTCGCCGCGGCAGTCCGACGTGATGATCGTTGCAGGCACGCTGACCAACAAGATGGCGCCCGCGCTGCGCAAGGTCTACGACCAGATGCCGGAGCCGCGCTACGTCATCTCGATGGGCTCGTGCGCCAACGGCGGCGGCTACTACCACTATTCCTACTCGGTGGTGCGTGGCTGCGACCGGATCGTGCCGATCGACATCTACGTGCCGGGCTGTCCGCCCACGGCGGAGGCGCTACTCTACGGCGTGCTGCTGCTGCAGAAGAAGATCCGCCGTATCGGCACCATCGAACGCTAAGGTTTCAGGCATGGACGACGGCAAGCTCGACGCCCTTGGGCAGACGATCGTGAGCGCGCTTCCGGGCGCCGCCACGGCGCACTCGGTCGCGTTCAATCAACTCACTATCGACGTCGAGATTGGCAGAATCGTGGACGTCGTCAGTTTTCTGCGTGACGATCCGAACTGCCGCTTCGTCAACTTCACCGACGCGACCGCGGTCGACTATCCGAGCCGCGAAAAGCGCTTTGATGTCGTCTACCATCTGCTGTCGCCGACGCTGAACACGCGCATCCGCGTGCGCGGCCAGGCTGACGAGACCACGCAGGTGCCGTCGATCATTGGCGTCTTCCCCGGCGCCGACTGGTTCGAGCGCGAGACCTACGATCTCTATGGCGTGATCTTTATCGGGCATCCGGACATGCGTCGCCTGCTGACGGACTACGGCTTCGACGGCCATCCGCTGCGCAAGGATTTCCCGCTCACCGGCTTCGTCGAGGTTCGCTACGACGACCAGGAGAAGCGGGTGCTGTACGAGCCGGTCCGGCTCAACCAGGAGTTCCGCAAGTTCGATTTCCTGTCTCCGTGGGAGGGGGCCGACTACCCCTTGCCGGGTGACGAAAAGGCGAAGGCGGAACCGAAGGCCTGATCATGAACGAACAGAATCTTCGCAATTTCACCATCAACTTTGGACCGCAGCATCCGGCTGCGCACGGCGTGCTTCGCCTCGTGCTGGAGCTCGACGGCGAAGTCGTCGAGCGCGTTGATCCGCATATCGGCCTGCTTCACCGTGGCACCGAGAAGCTGATCGAGCACAAGACCTATCTGCAGGCGATTCCGTATTTCGACCGGCTCGACTACGTCGCGCCGATGAACCAGGAGCATGCGTTCTGCCTCGCGGCGGAGAAGCTGCTCGGCATCACGGTGCCGCGCCGCGGCCAGTTGATCCGCGTGCTGTATTGCGAGATCGGCCGCATCCTCTCGCATCTGCTCAACGTCACCACGCAGGCGATGGACGTCGGCGCGCTGACCCCGCCGCTGTGGGGCTTCGAAGAGCGCGAGAAGCTGATGGTGTTCTATGAGCGCGCCTCGGGCTCGCGCATGCACGCGGCGTACTTCCGCGTCGGCGGCGTGCACCAGGATCTGCCGCCGAAGCTGATCGACGATATCGAGGCGTGGTGCGATCCGTTCCTCAAGGTCGTCGACGACCTCGATACGCTGTTGACCGGCAACCGCATCTTCAAGCAGCGCAACGTCGATATCGGCGTTGTGCCGCTGAAGGAGGCCTGGGAGTGGGGCTTCTCCGGCGTGATGGTGCGCGGCTCGGGCGCGGCCTGGGACCTGCGCAAGTCGCAGCCCTATGAGTGCTACGCCGAGATGGATTTCGACATTCCGATCGGCAAGAACGGCGACTGCTACGACCGCTATCTGATCCGCATGGAAGAGATGCGCCAGTCAGTGCGCATCATGAAGCAGTGCATCCAGAAGCTGAAGGCTGCGGACGGCCAGGGCCCGGTCGTGGTCGAGGACAACAAGATCGCGCCGCCGCGCCGCGGTGACATGAAGCGCTCGATGGAAGCGCTGATCCATCACTTCAAGCTCTACACCGAAGGCGTGCACGTGCCGGCCGGCGAGGTCTATGCCGCGGTCGAGGCGCCGAAGGGCGAGTTCGGCGTCTATCTCGTCGCCGACGGCACCAACAAGCCCTACAAGTGCAAGATCCGCGCGCCGGGCTTCGCCCATCTGCAGGCGATGGATCACATCTGCAAGGGCCATCTGCTGGCCGACGTTTCCGCCATCCTTGGCTCGCTGGACATCGTGTTCGGCGAGGTCGACCGGTGATGATGTCCGCATCCGCACCGCGCGCAATGAGAGTTTGATCGATGTCCGTCCGCCGCCTTGCCCCGAAGGAATTGCAGCCCGCGAGCTTCACGTTCACGGACGAGAATCTCGCCTGGGCCAAGAAGCAGATCGAGAAATATCCGCCGGGCCGCCAGGCCTCGGCTGCGATCGCGATTCTGTGGCGTGTGCAGGAGCAGCATGACGGCTGGGTGTCGGAAGCCGCGATCCGCGCCGTCGCCGACCTGCTCGAGATGCCGCATATCCGCATGCTGGAGATCGCGACCTTCTACACGATGTTCCAGCTCTCGCCGGTCGGCAAGAAGGCGCATGTCCAGGTCTGCGGCACCACGCCGTGCCGGCTGCGCGGCGCTGCCGACCTGATCGAGGTGTGCCAGCATCGCATCCATCACGATCCCTTCCAGCTGTCGAAGGACGGCAACTTCTCCTGGGAAGAGGTCGAGTGCTTGGGGGCCTGCGTGAACGCGCCGATGGTGCTGATCTGGAAGGACACCTATGAGGACCTGACCAAGGAAAGCTTCGGCAAGGTGCTCGACGGCTTCGCCGCCGGCAATCCGCCGAAGCCGGGCCCGCAGACCGACCGTCAGTTCTCGGCGCCCGCGGGTGGGCCGACGACGCTGAAGGAAACCACCTGATGCGTGGCTTTCAGGTGCAGGCAAACGGGCAGGAAAAGAAGCCGGGAAGGGGCGCTGCGATGAGGGCCTGGCGCACGATCGCCCTGCACACAGCTGTTGCGGCCGGCTTCATGTTCCTGCTGCAGCGCTACGGATTGAGCGCCACGCTGGAATCCAGCCTGTTGTGGGCCATCGTGTTCGGCGGCTGCGCCGCCGGGCTCGCATATTCGCAAGCCAATCGGTGATGTTCGGAAAGTTTTGAGCATGCTCAGCGACAAGGACCGCATCTTCAAGAACCTCTACGGCCTCCATGATTGGGGCCTCGAGGGCGCGCGCCGCCGAGGCGCCTGGGATGGCACCAAGGGGATCATCGACAAGGGCCGCGACTGGATCATCAACGAGATGAAGGCCTCGGGCCTGCGTGGCCGCGGCGGTGCAGGTTTCCCGACCGGCATGAAGTGGTCCTTCATGCCGAAGGAATCCAAGGACGGCCGTCCGAGCTATCTCGTCGTCAACGCGGACGAGTCGGAGCCCGGCACCTGCAAGGACCGCGAGATCATGCGGCACGATCCGCATCTCCTGGTCGAAGGCTGCCTGCTCGCGAGCTTCGCGATGGGCGCGCACGCCTGCTACGTCTACATCCGCGGTGAGTTCATCCGTGAGCGCGAGCGCCTGCAGGCCGCGATCGACCAGGCCTATGAGGCCAAGCTGGTCGGCAAGGACAACATCAACGGCTGGCCGTTCGACATCTATGTCGCGCACGGCGCCGGCGCCTATATCTGCGGCGAGGAGACCGCGCTGCTCGAGAGCCTCGAAGGCAAGAAGGGCCAGCCGCGGCTGAAGCCGCCGTTCCCGGCCAATGTTGGCCTCTATGGCTGCCCGACCACCGTCAACAACGTTGAGTCGATTGCGGTCGCGCCCGACATCCTGCGCCGCGGCGCCGCCTGGTTCGCCGCCATCGGCCGTCCGAACAATGTCGGCACCAAGCTGTTCTGCATCTCCGGTCACGTCGAGCGGCCCTGCAACGTCGAAGAGGCGATGGGGATTCCTTTCCGCGAGCTGATCGAGAAACATTGCGGCGGCATTCGCGGCGGCTGGGACAATCTGAAGGCGGTCATCCCCGGCGGCTCGTCGGTGCGCATGGTGCCGGCCGACCAGATCATCGACACGCCGATGGATTTCGACAGCCTGAGCAAGCTGCGCTCGGGCCTCGGCACCGCGGCCGTGATCGTGATGGACAAGTCGACCGACCTGATCCGGGCGATCGCGCGCATCTCCTATTTCTACAAGCATGAGAGCTGCGGCCAGTGCACGCCGTGCCGCGAGGGCACCGGCTGGATGTGGCGCGTGCTGACCCGCATGGCCGACGGCCGCGCCCACAAGCGCGAGATCGACATGCTGCTGGAGGTCACAAAGCAGGTCGAGGGCCACACCATCTGCGCGCTCGGCGACGCCGCGGCGTGGCCGATCCAGGGTCTGATTGCGCACTTCCGTCACGAGATTGAAGAGCGCATCGATCAGTATTCGCACAAGGCCGATCTCGACGATCAGGGCGTTCGTGATCCCGTCCATATGGTCGCGGCGGAGTAGAGAAGAGACATGAGCAAGATCATCGTCGATGGCAAAGAGATCGATGTGCCGCCGGAGTACACGCTGTTGCAAGCGTGTGAGGCGGCCGGCGCCGAGATTCCGCGCTTCTGCTATCACGAGCGGCTGTCGATCGCGGGCAACTGCCGGATGTGCTTGGTCGAAGTGAAGGGCGGCCCGAAGCCGGTCGCGAGCTGCGCCTGGGCCGTGCGCGACTGCCGTCCCGGCCCGAAGGGCGAGCCGCCGGAGATCTCGACCCGTTCGCCGATGGTGAGGAAGGCACGCGAAGGCGTGATGGAATTCCTGCTGATCAACCATCCGCTGGACTGCCCGATCTGCGATCAGGGCGGCGAGTGCGACTTGCAGGACCAGGCGATGGGCTACGGCGTCGACACCAGCCGTTTCGCCGAGAACAAGCGGGCGGTCGAGGACAAGTATCTCGGCGCGCTGGTCAAGACCTCGATGAACCGCTGCATCCAGTGCACGCGCTGCGTCCGCTTCTCCGCCGAAGTCTGCGGCGCGCCGGAAATGGGCGCGACCGGCCGCGGCGAGGACATGGAGATCACCACCTATCTCGAGCAGGCGCTGAGCTCGGAGCTGCAGGGCAATCTCGTCGATATTTGCCCGGTCGGTGCGCTGACCTCGAAGCCCTATGCCTTTGCGGCGCGCCCGTGGGAGCTCGGCAAGACGCAATCGGTCGACGTCATGGACGGCGTCGGCTCGGCGATCCGGGTCGACACCCGCGGCCGCGAGGTGATGCGCATCCTGCCGCGCATCAACGAGGCGGTGAACGAGGAGTGGATCTCCGACAAGACCCGCCACGTCGTCGACGGCCTGCGCATGCAGCGCCTCGATCGGCCCTATGTGCGCGAGAACGGCCAGCTTAGGCCTGCGACCTGGCAGGAAGCCTTTGCTGCCATCGCCGCCAAGGCCGGCCGCACCGACGGCAAGCGGATCGGTGCGATCGCGGGCGATCTCGCCGCGGTCGATGAGATGTACGCGCTGAAGGAGCTGCTCGCGAAGTTCGGCTCGGTCAATCTGGCAGTGCAGGGCGGCGACGCGTTCGACGCCAAGGCCGGCCGTGGTTCCTACATCTTCAACCCGACCATTGCAGGCATTGACCAGGCCGATACGATCCTGATCATCGGCTCGCATCCGCGCAAGGAAGCCGCCGTGCTGAACGCGCGGATCCGCAAGCGCTGGCGCACCGGCGGGCTCAAGGTCGGCATCATCGGCGCCAAGGCCGATTTCACCTATGACCATGAGTATCTCGGCGCAGGCACTGACACGCTCGCCGATCTCGTGGCCGGCAAGCATTCCTTTGCCGACGTACTGAAGAACGCCAAGAACCCCATCATCCTGGTCGGCGCCGGCGCCTACACCAGGCATGACGGCGCGGCGGTGCTGGCGCAGGCGGCCAAGCTCGCCGTTGACGTCGGTGCGGTGAAGGACGGCTGGAACGGCTTTGCCGTGTTGCAGGACACCGCCTCACGCGCCGGTGCGCTCGATATCGGCTTCTCGCCAGCGGCCGGCGGCCTGACTACGGCGCAGATGACGACCTTCGGGACCCTCGACCTGCTGTTCCTGCTCGGCGCCGACGAGATCAAGGCGCCGGATGGCACCTTCGTGGTCTATATAGGCACCCATGGCGACAAGGGCGCGCATCGCGCCGACGTGATCCTGCCGGGCGCCGCCTATACCGAGAAGTCCGGCATCTACGTCAACACCGAGGGCCGGGCGCAGATCGCCAACCGTGCCGCATTCCCGCCGGGCGAAGCCCGTGAGGACTGGGCGATTATCCGCGCGCTGTCCGACGTGCTCGGCAAGAAGCTGCCGTTCGACTCGTTGCAGGCGCTGCGCCGGGCGATGTTCAAGACCTATCCGCACCTGATGCGGCTCGACCAGATCGAGGCCGGCAAGGCCGACGACGTCAAGGCGCTGGCGGGCAAGGGCGGCAGCGTCGACAAGGTGGCATTCAAGCCGACCGTCGAGGATTTCTATCTGACCAACCCGATCGCGCGGGCTTCTGCCGTGATGGCGGAATGCTCGCGGCTGGCGTCGGGCCGAATGCTGACGGCAGCGGAGTGAGCGTGACCTGATGGCTGAATTCTTCGCAAGCGCGTTCTGGACCGGCTTCCTCTGGCCGCTGATCATCATGGTCGCGGAAAGCCTGTTGCTGCTCGTCGTGCTGCTGATCGCGATCGCCTACATCCTGCTCGCCGACCGCAAGATCTGGGCGGCGGTGCAGATCCGCCGCGGCCCCAACGTGGTCGGCCCTTTCGGATTGCTGCAATCCTTCGCCGACCTCCTGAAATTCGTGCTGAAGGAGCCGGTGATTCCGTCCGGCTCCAACAAGGGCGTGTTCCTGCTGGCGCCGCTGGTCTCGTGCATCCTGGCGCTGGCCGCCTGGGCCGTGATCCCGTTCAATCTCGGCTGGGTGATTTCCGACATCAATGTCGGCATTCTCTACATCTTCGCGATCTCGTCGCTGTCGATCTACGGCATCATCATGGCCGGTTGGTCGTCGAACTCGAAATACCCGTTCCTGGCCGCGCTGCGCTCGGCGGCGCAGATGGTGTCCTACGAGGTCTCGATCGGCTTCGTTATCATCACCGTGCTGCTCTGCGTCGGCTCGCTGAACCTGTCGGCGGTGGTTGAGGCCCAGAACACCCGCGGGCTCGCGCACCTGATCGGCCTGCCGCAGCTCACCATCCTGAACTGGTATGTGTGGCCGCTGTTCCCGATGTTCGTGGTATTCTACGTCTCGGCGCTGGCGGAAACCAACCGTCCGCCGTTCGACCTGGTCGAAGCGGAGTCCGAACTCGTCGCCGGCTTCATGACCGAATACGGCTCGACGCCGTATCTCTTGTTCATGCTCGGCGAGTATGTCGCGATCACCACGATGTGCGCGCTGGCGTCGATCCTGTTCTTGGGCGGCTGGCTGCCGCCGGTCAACCTGCCGCCGTTCACCTGGATTCCGGGCATCGTCTGGTTCGCCCTGAAGGTGTTCTTCATGTTCTTCATGTTCGCGATGGCGAAGGCGATCGTGCCGCGCTACCGCTACGATCAACTGATGCGGCTCGGCTGGAAGGTGTTCCTGCCGCTGTCGCTGGCGATGGTGGTGATCGTAGCCGGTGTGCTGCAGTTCGCCGGCATCGCGCCGAAGTGAGGCCGTCATGAGTGTCAACGTCAACGCAACAGCCCGCTCGCTTCTGCTCTCGGAATTCGTCTCGGCGTTCGTTCTCGCCATGCGCTATTTCTTCAAGCCGAAGCCGACGCTGAACTATCCCTTCGAGAAGGGGCCGATCTCGCCGCGCTTCCGTGGCGAGCACGCGCTGCGCCGCTATCCGAACGGTGAGGAGCGCTGCATTGCCTGCAAGCTGTGCGAGGCGATCTGCCCGGCGCAGGCGATCACCATCGAGGCCGGCCCGCGCCGCAACGACGGCACCCGCCGCACGGTGCGGTACGACATCGACATGGTGAAGTGCATCTATTGCGGGCTGTGCCAGGAGGCATGCCCGGTCGACGCCATCGTCGAGGGACCGAATTTCGAATTCGCGACCGAGACCCGCGAGGAACTCTACTATGACAAGGCGAAGCTGCTCGCCAATGGCGACCGCTGGGAGCGCGAGATTGCGAAGTCGATCGCGCTCGACGCGCCGTACCGGTGAGGTGAGGGCATGATCCTTCCGGCGCTGTTCTTCTATCTGTTTGCCGCGGCCTGCGTGGCCTCGGCCGTCATGGTGATTGTCTCGCGCAATCCCGTGCACTCCGTGCTGTACCTGATCCTGGCCTTCGTCAACGCCTCGGGCCTGTTCATTCTGATGGGCGCCGAGTTCCTCGGGATGATGCTGATCGTGGTCTATGTCGGCGCCGTCGCGGTGCTGTTCCTGTTTGTGATCATGATGCTCGACGTCGACTTCGTCGAACTGCGCGAGGGCTTCATGCAGTACCTGCCGATCGGCATCGTGATCGGCGGCATCTTCCTGTTCGAGCTCCTGCTGGTGGTCGGCGCCTGGGTGATCAACCCGTCCGTGACCAAGACGATCACGGCGGCGATCCCGACCAATATCAGCAACACCGAGGCGCTCGGCCTCGTGCTCTACACGAAGTACATCCATTACTTCCAGCTCGCCGGCATGGTGCTGCTGGTCGCGATGATCGGTGCCATCGTGCTGACGCTGCGCCACAAGGCCAACGTCAAGCGGCAGAACATCAACATGCAGAACGCGCGCACGCCCGAGATTGCGATGGCGGTGCGCAAGGTGGCGTCGGGGCAGGGCCTGCAGGATGCCGATGCGGCGGAGTGGGTGAAATGACGATCGGGCTAGGGCACTATCTGGCGGTCGGCGCGATCCTGTTCACGCTCGGGATCCTCGGCATCTTCCTCAACCGCAAGAACATCATCGTCATCCTGATGTCGATCGAGCTGATCCTGCTCTCGGTCAACATCAACCTGGTGGCGTTTTCGACCTTCCTCGGCGACATCGTCGGCCAGGTGTTCGCGCTGCTGGTACTGACGGTGGCGGCGGCCGAGGCCGCGATCGGCCTTGCCGTGCTGGTGGTGTATTTCCGCAACCGCGGTTCGATCGCGGTTGAAGACGTCAATCTGATGAAGGGCTAATCCGGCGATGATACAGGCAATCGTATTTCTGCCTCTGCTGGGAGCCATTCTCGCGGGGATCATCTCGCTGGTCGGCGCGCATGCGCGCTGCCCGAGCGGCGACACCGTCGACCATCACGACGATGCGCATGGCGACGCCCATGCCTCGACGGCGCACGATGATCACGGCCACGACGACCATGGCCATGACGACCATGGCCATGACGACCACCACGTCTCCGAGCCGCCGGCGGCCGGATCGCGGCTGGCTGAACTGATCACCACGGGCCTCTTGTTCGTGTCGGCGGCGCTGTCCTGGTTCACGCTGGTCGATGTCGGCTTCATGCACCATGACGCGCGTGTCGTGCTGCTGCCCTGGATCACCTCGGGCGACCTGCAGGTGGCCTGGACGCTACGGGTCGACACCCTGACGGCGGTGATGCTGGTCGTGGTCAACACCGTGTCCGCGCTCGTCCACCTCTATTCCATCGGCTACATGGACGAGGACCCGTACCGGCCGCGCTTCTTCGGCTATCTCTCGCTGTTCACCTTCGCCATGCTGATGCTGGTGACCTCGGACAACCTCGTGCAGCTGTTCTTCGGCTGGGAGGGCGTCGGTCTGGCGAGCTACCTGCTGATCGGCTTCTGGTACCAGAAGCCGTCGGCGAATGCGGCGGCGATCAAGGCCTTCGTGGTCAACCGCGTCGGCGACTTCGGCTTCGCACTCGGCATCTTCGCGATCTTCGCGCTGGTCGGGTCGACCGATTTCGAGACCATCTTCCATGCCGCGCCCGGGCTGACCGGCAAGACCATCGACTTCTTCGGCTGGCACCCCGACGCGCTGACGTTGACCTGTCTCTTCCTGTTCATGGGCGCGATGGGCAAGTCGGCCCAATTCCTGCTGCACACCTGGTTGCCGGACGCGATGGAGGGCCCGACCCCGGTGTCGGCGCTGATCCACGCCGCGACCATGGTCACCGCCGGCGTCTTCATGGTGGCGCGGCTGTCGCCGCTGTTCGAGCTGTCACCGACCGCGCAGGCGGTGGTGATGTTCTTCGGTGCGACCACGGCGTTCTTTGCCGCTACGATCGGCCTCGTGCAGAACGATATCAAGCGCATCGTCGCGTACTCGACCTGTTCGCAGCTCGGCTACATGTTCGTGGCGATGGGAGCGGGGGCCTATTCAGTCGGCATGTTCCATCTGTTCACGCACGCCTTCTTCAAGGCGCTGCTGTTCTTGGGCTCCGGCTCGGTGATCTACGCGATGCACCACGAGCAGGACATCCGCAACATGGGCGGCCTGTGGCGCAAGATTCCGTACACCTTCGCGGTGATGTGCATCGGCACCTTGGCGTTGACCGGCTTCCCGCTGTTCGCCGGCTACTTCTCCAAGGACGCGATCATCGAGGCGGCCTACGCCGCGCACAACCCGTTCGCGACCTACGCCTATCTCTTGACCATCATGGCCGCCGGCCTGACCTCGTTCTACTCTTGGCGTCTGATCTTCAAGACGTTCTTCGGCGAGCCGCATGACCAGAAGCACTACGAGGCGGCACATGAGAGCCCGGTCTGGATGCTGGTGCCGATCGGCGTGCTCGCCGCCGGCTCGATCCTGGCGGGTCTGCCGTTCAAGGAAGTGTTCGCCAGCCCGCACGGCGTCGAGGAATTCTTCCGCGAATCCGTGAAGATGAACCCGCACATCCTCGAGAACATGGAGCATATGCCGAGCTGGCTCGCGCCGCTGCCCACCGTCATGATGGCGCTCGGCCTGTTCATCTCGTACCTGTTCTACATCCGCAGGCCGTACCTGCCGGTCGAGCTCGCGAACCAGCAGCCGATGCTGTACCAGTTCCTGCTCAACAAATGGTACTTCGACGAGCTGTACGACTGGATCTTCGTGCGCCCGGCCAAGTGGCTCGGCTACACGTTGTGGAAGAAGGGCGACGGCTTCATCATCGACGGCTTCGGTCCCGACGGCGTCTCGGCCCGCGTGCTCGACGTTACCCGCAACGTCGTGAAATTGCAGACCGGCTACCTCTATCACTACGCCTTCGCGATGCTGATCGGGGCCGCTGGATTGATCACCTGGTTCATGTTCGGCTTGGGAGGCCAGTAAATGACAACCTGGCCCATCCTTTCCGTCACGACCTTCCTGCCGGCGGTCGGTGCGATCCTGGTCTACCTGTTGGCGCGGGGCGGCGACGAGACCGCGAGCCGCACGGCGCGCTGGATCGCGCTATGGACCACGCTGATCACCTTCGCGGTGTCCCTGATCCTGGTCGCGCGCTTTGATCCCACCTCGACCGACTTCCAGTTCGTCGAGAAGACGTCCTGGCTCGCCACCGGCATCACCTATCACATGGGCATCGACGGCATTTCGCTGCCGCTGATCATCCTGACCACCGCGATCATGCCGCTCTGCATCATCGCGAGCTGGAAGTCGGTGACGCAGCGCGTCGGCGAATACATGATGGCGTTCCTGATCCTGGAAACGCTGATGGTCGGCACCTTCTCGGCGCTCGATCTCGTCCTGTTCTATCTGTTCTTCGAGGGCGGCCTGATCCCGATGTTCCTGATCATCGGCGTCTGGGGCGGTCCGCGCCGGGTCTACGCGTCGTTCAAGTTCTTCCTCTACACGTTCCTCGGCTCGGTGCTGATGCTGCTTGCCATCATGGCGCTGTACTGGAACGCCGGCACCACCGACATCCCGACCCTGATGCACACCGCGGTGCCGCGGTCGATGCAGACCTGGGCGTGGCTCGCCTTCTTCGCCTCGTTCGCGGTGAAGATGCCGATGTGGCCGGTGCACACCTGGCTGCCTGACGCGCATGTCGAGGCGCCGACGGCGGGCTCGGTGATCCTGGCCGCGATCCTGCTGAAGATGGGCGGCTACGGCTTCCTGCGCTTCTCGCTGCCGATGTTCCCGCTGGCCTCGCACGACTTCGCGCCGTTCGTGTTCACGCTGTCGGTCATCGCCATCATCTACACCTCGCTGGTGGCGATGATGCAGGAGGACATGAAGAAGCTGATCGCGTACTCCTCGGTCGCGCACATGGGCTTCGTCACCATGGGCATCTTCGCGGTGACCACGCAGGGCGTCGCCGGCGGCATGTTCCAGATGATCTCGCACGGCATCGTCTCCGGCGCGCTGTTCCTCTGCGTCGGCATCGTCTACGACCGCATGCACACCCGCGAGATCGCGGCCTATGGCGGCCTCGTCAACCGGATGCCGCTCTATGCGATGACCTTCATGGTCTTCACCATGGCCAATGTCGGTCTGCCGGGCACGAGCGGCTTCGTCGGCGAATTCATGACGCTGCTCGGCACCTTCAAGATCTCGCTGCCGACCGCGTTCTTCGCCACCACGGGCGTGATCCTGTCGGCCTGCTACGCGCTCTGGCTCTACCGCAAGGTGGTGTTCGGCGCGCTGGTCAAGCCGTCGCTGATGTCGATCAAGGATCTCACCTTCCGCGAATGCGTGACGCTGTTCCCGCTGATCGCGCTGACCATCCTGTTCGGCGTCTATCCGAAGCCGGTGCTCGATATGTCGGCCGCCTCGGTCCAGCAGCTCGTCAACAATTACAACACCGCCGTGACTGCCGTGAAGGCAGCCGCGCTGGTTACGCAGTAAGGCCGCCGTCATGAGCTTTTCCAGTGCAGGTTATCAGTTGCAGCCGGTGCTGCCGGAGCTGGTGCTCGCGGTCGGCGCCATGGTGCTGTTGATGATCGGAGCGTATCGTGGGCAGGGGACGACCCGGCTGATCACGGCGCTCGCGGTGTGTCTCCTGGTCCTGACCGGCGTGCTGGAGCTCTGGCTGCCGGCCGGCAAGCTCGTCACCTTCGGCGGCAGCTTCATCGTCGACGACTTCGCCCGCTTCCTGAAGATCCTCACTCTGATCGCCTCGGCGGCAACGCTGATCCTGTCGACCGAGTATCTGTCCCAGCCGTCGAGCCGCAACTTCGAGTTCTCGATCCTGGTGCTGCTGTCGACGCTCGGCATGATGGTGCTGATCTCAGCCGGCGACCTGATTTCGCTCTATCTCGGCCTCGAGCTGATGAGCCTTGCGCTCTACGTCGTCGCCGCCAGCCAGCGCGACAACGCCAAGTCGAGCGAGGCCGGCCTGAAGTATTTCGTGCTCGGCGCGCTGTCGTCGGGCATGCTGCTCTACGGCGCCTCGCTGATTTACGGCTTCACCGGCACGGTCAGCTTCGCCGGCATCGCGGCGGCCGCGACCACCGGCAGCATCGGCATCGTGTTCGGCCTGGTGTTCCTGCTCGCCGGCCTCTGCTTCAAGGTTTCGGCGGTGCCGTTCCACATGTGGACGCCCGACGTCTACGAGGGCGCACCGACCCCGGTGACAGCTTTCTTCGCCTCGGCCCCGAAGGTCGCGGCGCTCGCCGTGTTTACCCGAGCGACGCTGACCGCGTTCCCGGGCATCGTCACCCAGTGGCAGCAGATCCTGGTGTTCGTGGCGATCGCCTCGATGGCGCTGGGCTCGTTCGCCGCGATCGGCCAGACCAACATTAAGCGGCTGATGGCCTATTCTTCGATCGGCCATATGGGCTTTGCCCTTGTCGGCCTTGCCTCCGGCACGGTCGAAGGCGCGCAGGGCGTCTTGATCTACATCACGATCTATGTCGCGATGACGCTCGGCACCTTCTCGATCATCCTTGCTATGAAGCGAAACGGCCAGGCGCTGGAGCAGATCAGCGATTTCGCCGGACTGTCCCGAACCAACCCGCTGATCGCCTTCATCTTCGCGATGCTGCTGTTCTCGCTCGCCGGCGTGCCGCCGCTCGCCGGCTTCTTCGGCAAATGGTACGTGTTCGTCGCCGCGATCAAGGCCAATCTGTTCACGCTCGCGGTGATCGGCGTGCTGACCAGCGTGGTGGGCGCGTTCTACTATCTGTCGATCGTCAAGGTGATGTATTTCGACCAGCCGCTCGGCAAGCTCGACCCGGTCCGCGTTGAGCTGCGCACCGTGCTGGCGGTCGCTGGCATCTTCAACATCTTCTACTTTGCCTATCCGGGTCCGCTGGTGAGTGTGGCCACGGCGGCGGCGAAGTCGCTATTCTGATGCACATGATCCCGAAAACAGGGCGCTGGCTTTCGGATCGGATCATGCGCATAACCTCACTATGACCTTCACGCTCGGACCTCGGGCCATTGCGGCGGGCTATAAGCTCGCTGCCTTCGATCAGATCGGCTCGACCAATGCCGAGGCGATGCTGCGCGCCCGTGACGGCGAGCGGGGACTGATGTGGTTTGTGACGCCAGAGCAGACCGCAGGACGCGGGCGGCGGCAGCGGGTCTGGGTCGCGCCGCGCGGCAACCTTGCCAGCAGCATCCTCGAGGTGACGGACGTTCAGCCGGCGGTCGCTGCAACGCTCGGCTTTGCCGCAGGGCTGTCGCTCGAGGCCGCGCTGCAGAAGGTCGGCATCGAGGCGGCGCTGCGGCTCGGGCCGGACAGCCCGAAGTTCACCCTGAAATGGCCGAACGATGTGCTCGCCAACGGCAAGAAGCTCTCAGGCATCCTGCTGGAGGCTGAGGCCATTGGAGGCCGGCTGGCGGTTGTCGTCGGCATCGGGACCAACGTCATCGCTGCGCCCGAGGGAACGCCGACGCCGGCGGTATCGCTCGCTGCGCTCGGCATCCAGATCGGCGCGGAGGAGCTGTTTGCTGCGTTGTCGGACGCCTGGGTCGAGTTTCGCGGCATCTGGGACGATGGCCACGGCTTTCCGGAAATCCGCAGGCTGTGGCTGGAGCGTGCTGCTGGTCTCGGTGACAGGGTCGCCGTCCAGACCGGCACCGCGACCCTCGAAGGCATCTTTGACACCATCGACGACGCCGGCTGCCTGATCGTCCGCACCGCTGATGGACAGCGCATGCCCGTGACGGCCGGCGAGGTCTATTTCGGTACCGCGGCGTCAGTGAGGGCGAATTGATGGCACGACCTGACGAGCTTACCTTTGCACCGCTCGGCGGCGTCGGCGAGATCGGCATGAATTTGTCGATCTATGGGCTCGGCAACCGCCACCAGCGCTCGTTCCTCGCGGTCGATCTCGGCGTTTCCTTTGGCGACGAGGAGCATCTGCCGGGCATCGACCTGATCATGCCGGACGTGCGCTTCCTCGAGAAGGAGCGCAACAATCTGATGGGCCTCGTGCTGACGCACGCCCATGAGGACCATTTCGGCGCGATCATCGATCTCTGGCCGAAGCTCGGCTGCAAGATCTACGCGACCCAGTTCAGCGCGGCGCTGTTCGAGGCCAAATGCGCCGCCGAGCGCAATCCGCCCAAAATCCCGATCACGGTGATCCCGTCCGGCGGGCGGGTCGATATCGGCCCGTTCAATGTCGAGTTCATCCCGGTCGCGCATTCGATTCCGGAATCGCACGCGCTGGCGATCAAGACCGATGTCGGCACCGTGCTGCATACCGGCGACTGGAAGATCGACCCGACCCCGATCATCGGACTGCCGACCGACGAGCGGCGGCTGCGCGAGCTCGGTGACGAAGGCGTGCTGGCGCTGGTCGGCGATTCCACCAACGCGGTGCGCGACGGGCGCTCGCCCTCGGAGACCGAGGTCGCCGCCACCATCAAGAAGCTGGTCAAGGCGGCCAAGGGCCGGGTCGCGGTCACGACCTTCGCCTCCAATGTCGCCCGCGTGAGGGCGGTGGCGGACGCCGCCAACGCCGCCGATCGGGAGGTGGTCGTGGTCGGCCGCGCCATGGAGCGCGTGGTACAGGTTGCGCGCGAATGCGGCTATCTCGACGGCTCGCACAAATTCCGCAGCGCCGACTATTACGGCCATTTCCCGCCCGACAAGGTGCTGGCGCTGTGCACTGGCAGCCAGGGCGAACCCCGCGCCGCGCTGGCGCGGATCGCCAACAACGATCACCCGCAGGTGACCCTGAACAGGGGCGACACCGTGATCTTCTCCTCCCGCACCATCCCCGGCAACGAGAAGGCGGTCGGCGGGATCATCAACGGGTTGGTGACGCAGGGCGTCGAAATCATCACCGACCGTGAGCATCTGGTGCACGTCTCCGGCCATCCGCGCCGCGACGAGCTGCGCGACATGATCTCCTGGGTGCGGCCGCAGCTCCTGATCCCCGTGCATGGCGAGGCGCTGCATCTCGCCGAGCACGCCAAGCTGGCGCGTGCCGCGGGCGTCCCGAAAGTCCTGACCTGCCGCAACGGCGACCTCGTCAAGCTTGGGCCCGGCGATCCCGGTATCGTGGGCGAAGTGCCGTCGGGGCGGCTCTACAAGGACGGAACCATTCTGGAGGACTCCAAGTCGCGCGCCGTGGTCGAGCGGCGCCGGATGGGTTTTGCCGGCTGCGCCTTCGTCGCCATCGCCATGACCGCGCAGGGCGAGATGATGGACGATCCCGAGGTTGATCTGGTCGGCATGCCGGAGAACAATGCGGCGGGCGAATTGCTCGACGACATCGTGTTCGATGTCGTGGTATCGACGATCGAGGGCTTGCCCAAGCCGCGGCGCCGCGATCCGGATGCACTGGGGGAATCGGTGCGCCGCGCGGTGCGGGCCGCGCTGAACGAGCAGTGGGGCAAGAAGCCGATCTGCGTCGTGCACGTTCTGACGGTCTAACACACGCCTTTAAGGCGTGCGCAACGACAAAGGGAGAGAGATATGCTGGGCCGCCTCAATCACGTCGCCATTGCGGTCAAGGACGCCAGGCAGGCCGCCAAGATCTACGGCTCGGCCTTCAATGCCGAGATTTCCGACGCGGTGCCGCTGCCGGAGCATGGCGTCATCACCGTGTTCGTGACGCTGCCGAACACCAAGATCGAGTTCATCGAGCCGCTCGGCGAAGCCTCGCCGATCGCAAAGTTCGTCGAGCGCAACGCCGACGGCGGCATCCACCATGTCTGCTACGACGTGCCCGACATCATCGCCGCCCGCGACCGTATGATCGCCGAGGGCGCTCGGGTGCTGGGCGACGGCCAGCCGAAGATCGGCGCGCATGGCAAGCCGGTGCTGTTCTTCCACCCCAAGGACTTTTCCGGCGCCTTGGTCGAGATCGAACAGGCCTGAGGCCACATGGCGTACCAGATCTCCACCGGGCTTGCGATCTACTTCGTCCTTTGGTGGCTCGTGCTGTTCCTGACGCTGCCGTTCGGCATACGCAGCCAGCATGAGGACGGCGTTGGCGCGCCCGGCACCGACCCCGGCGCGCCGATCATGGCGCGCATGGGCCGCAAGCTGTTGTGGACCACGCTGATCTCGGCCGTGATCTTCGCGATCGGCATGTGGGCCTATTATGCCGGCTATCTCTCGATCGAGCGGCTGTCCAAGCTGATGGGGATGCCGTTCTAAAACCGACCAGGATCTGGTGCCGAATGGAGTGAGGATCAACCTCACCCCGGCGATGCGGAGGAGGCGACCACGATGAACCTGCAGGCCCAGCCAGGCTCCGGGCAGAACGCCTATCGAATCCTGCGGGAAGCCGATCTGCGCGACTATCTCGCGAGCCTTCCCACCATCGTTAACCAGCTTGGCGGGGCGCCGGCCGACTGGTCGATCAGCGAGGTCGGTGACGGCAATCTCAACCTCGTCTTCATCGTCAAGGGCAGCAGCGGCGGCATTGCCGTCAAGCAGGCGCTGCCCTATGTGCGGCTGGTCGGCGAGAGCTGGCCGCTGCCGTTGTCGCGAGCCCATTACGAGCATCTGGCGCTGGTGCATCAGGCACGGCTGGCGCCGAACCTCGTGCCGGCAGTGCTGCATCATGATGCGCCGCTCGCGCTCACCGCGATGGAGCTGCTCGAGTCACACATCATCATGCGCAAGGGCCTGATCGGCGCCACGCGCTATCCGCACTTTGTCGAGGATATCTCGACCTTCCTGGCGCAGACGCTGTTCTTCACGTCCGACCTGGCGCTGTCGGCCGCGGAGAAGAAGCAGGGCATCGCCGATTTCGCCGGCAACCACGCGCTCTGCAAGATCACCGAGGATCTGATCTTCACCGACCCCTATCGCATCGCCGAGCAGAACCGCTGGACCGCGCCGTATCTCGACGCAACGGCGGCAGCGTTCCGCGAGGATCTCGACCTGCATGTCGCGATCTCCAGGCTCAAGTTGAAGTTCATGGCGAGCCCGGAGGCGCTGCTGCACGGCGACCTGCACACCGGCTCGATCATGGTCACCGACAGCGAGACCAGGGTGATCGACCCCGAATTCGCCTTCTATGGCCCGATGGGTTTCGACATCGGCGCCGTCATCGGCAATCTCCTGATGGCCTATCTGGCCTCCGCCGGTCATGAGCGCACGCCGGGCGAGCGCGCCTCATTCGAGGCCTGGCTATTGGAATCCATCGAGGGCGTCTGGAGCGAATTTTCGCGTAAGTTTCTCGAGCTGTGGCGCAGCGAGGCGAAGGGCGATGGCTATCCGGTGTCGCTGTTCGCAGGCGAGGCGGGCGCCGCGCGGCTGGAGGCGGAACGGCAGGCCTACATGGCGCGGCTGTTCCAGGACACGGTCGGCTTTGCCGCGGCCAAGACCATCCGGCGCATCCTCGGCCTCGCCCACAACATCGATTTCGAGTGGATCGCGGACGAGAAGCAGCGCGCGATCTGCGAGGCGCGGGCCCTCAAGCTCGCGCGCAACATGATGCTGGAAGCGACGTCCTACACGACGATCGGCACCGTCACCTACGCTGCGCGCGAGCTGCGTCACTGGCAGCCGGATTTTGCGAGGTGATCTGGTCAGCATCGATCGTCGTGTACGGCAAGGATCGGCAGGGATTGTTTGGCAGGCCGTCTGCGGATCATGAGGTGCTGTCCCTGACGGTCGCGGTGTCGTTGGTACCTTGTCATCCCTCGAGTGCCTACAGCTCAGGAACGACGATCCAGCCGCCGCGGCATGAACTAGCTTTCGGCCGGACGCACGAAACAGAGAATGCCGGCCTCAGGCGTGAAACAGACCACGGCGCGGTTCGTCGGGTTGTCGGTTCTGTCGATGATCCTGTTCGGTGGGACCCGCAGCCAGAATGGCGCCGACAACTTCCAGCGACCATCGATTAGGACTTCGTAGCCGTCTCGGTCCTGTCGGAACTCTACCGTCCGGCAATCCGCAATCGAGCAGCACGACGCACCGGTGCCTGGTTGCTTGAGGCTCTCAAACCATGGGGCAAGCGCAGGATTTGGGTTATCGGGCGGTGCTGCTACCGCGGCCTGACTTAGGGCAAGCCCGGCCGCGACCGCCATTTTCCAGCCGATCCTCTCACGGTGTGCCCTCGACGCTGACAAAGGCGAGCCCTCCGCTGCCCACCAGAGGTTAGCGAATATTTGGGCCATTGCCACGGCGCGTGAGTACGGAATTAACCATGAGCGAGCGGATGCGAGCGATGAGGGGCACAACTTCGGCTCCTGACCTGGAGCGAACATCAGAGCTCCCATCGCTGGTGAAAATCACCGAAGGTGGCGGCACGCTGCTAGCGATCGCGCGTTGCGCTCGAGCAACACCCTTTGGAAAAGCGTAGGGCCAACGGCTTCCGCCCATTGCGCGTTTCCATTTTGATCCAAATGATCGACCCCGTCGCGTGCTTGGCTGTGCAACAGGGCTCGGATCGGGCCTTTGGAGGCTACGGGATGATGAACCCGCGGCGAATTGCGACGGTGACGCCTGAGCTGTGCGGGGCGGTCGTTCTCGCAGGTTGGCTCGCTGCTGTCTGGCTTGCTGGCTTTGCCGGCACGGGGAACATTGGAGCAGTGCCCATCGAGGGCCTCGCACCATCTCTCGCCGCCAATGCCGAACTGGCCGATACGCCACAGACACCTGCCGTCAGCAACGTCGCCAACGTGAACGCTGAGGTGACGATGGCTGCCGAACCCGTGACGGAGCCGGCCTTTACGACGGCCACCCTGCAGGCAGACGTCACGGGCAACGCTGTCGCTAACGTCGACGCGGCGATGGCGGTTGAATCGATGCCGGCGACGGCCCCTGATGCGACGGCGACCTCGAGCGAGCCGAAATCGATTGTCGTGGCGGCGTTGCCGGAACCGTCGCAGACCTTGCCGGTCGAAACATCGCCGGTGCAAACGGCGACAGCGAGCACGCCTCCAGTGTCGAGCGACACCAAGGAGGCCGCGAGACCCCTGGATATTTTCGAAGAGTGCCTCGTCGTTGATGTGTGCATCGACCGGTACCTGTGGGCCCTCTACGAGCGGACGCCCAAGGAAGACACCATCAGCGTACAAGAGCAGCGGAAAGTAACGGTCAAAAGGAAGCGCAAGACGGTGACCGTCACCAGGACGTTCAGCAGGCGCGTCGATAACGATTTCACGTGGAAGGATCCGAAGGCGGCGGAAAGAATGGGCATGCCGATGATCGACTACGTGATTGGAGGGGTGGATCGGGGCTTCAAGCTCAAGCTCTTTCATGCGCTCTACGCGGCGGAGCAGGCCGGGTTGTCGCCCGGGATAACCAGCGCGTTCCGCGATGACTACCGTCAATCGATCGCGAGCGGCCTGAAGGCGGCGTCCGACAAGTCATACCATGGAGGGAGCTTCCGCGGTGGCTACGGCCACGGGCTTGCCGCTGATATCGTGAGCGTCAAAGGCGCGACGCGCGCGGAGCGTTGGGTTTCCACTGAGGCCCTTTGGAAATGGATCGATGCACGCGGATCGGATTTTGGAATCGGACGACCGTATCTCGATCGAGATCCACCGCATGTCGCGCCGATAGACGGCAAGGAATACGCCGCTCACCGCGGCGGGACGAAAGCGCAACACGCGGAAGCGGATATCAAGAAGCGCAACCGGGGCGCTCTGCAGGTCGCGGCGAAACGATCAAAAACCGCGAAAGCGTCGAAGGGGAGAACGATCTGATCCGGTTCAGCTGCGCCTTTCAACACGACGCGGGCAAGAATGCCTAGCAATCCCATCATCGTACAAAAATATGGCGGCGCCTGCCTCGAAACACCGGCAAGAATCCGCGCAGTGGCGAGCAGTGTCGCTGATTTGCATGGCCGTGGTCATCGTGTCGTGGCGATCGTTTCAGCGATGGGCAAGACCACCGACGAACTCGTCAGGATGGCCTATCAGATCAGCCCGCATCCCAATCGCCGCGAACTCGATATGTTATTGACCACCGGCGAGCGCATCAGCATGTCCTTGATGAGCATGGCGCTGTCTGATCTAGGCGTGCCGGCGATCAGCTTTACCGGCAGTCAGGCCGGTGTGATGACCGACGGATCCCATTCATCCGCACGCATTTTGGATGTGCGGCCCATTCGTGTGCGCGAAGAGCTTGATCGCGGACGCATCGTGGTCCTGGCGGGCTTCCAGGGCGTGGATCCGCTGACCAAGGAAATCACGACGCTTGGCCGGGGTGGCAGCGATACCACTGCGGTCGCCATGGCTGCGGCGCTGAAGGCGGAGTGCTGCGAGATTATCAAGGAAGTCGACGGAGTGTGCTCGGCTGATCCTCGCATCGTCGCGGATGCAAAACCCTTGCGTCAGCTGGATTTCGCATGCCTATCCGAAATGTGTTTCTGGGGCGCAAAAGTCCTGCATTTCCGCAGCGTGGAGCTGGCCCACAGCCAAAACGTGCCTCTGGTCTTGAGAAAGTGGGGCGGCGCTCGACACAGCACGCAAGTGATGAAGGAGGTCGCGGATATGGAGAACGGAAAAGTCCTGGCCGTCAACTCAATGGCTCGCATTGAGCACGTGGAGATCGATTCGGCGAACCTCAATCAAGGCTTTGAGAAGTTCGCGCAGCATCTCATGCAAAATGGCTTGCCTTGGCCGCAAGTCCTAGCCTCGGCTTTCACCGCCGACAAAACCCGCATCATGATGACTTGCGATTCGGAGACACTCGACGCGTTGCTGCGTACACTGGAAGGGAGCAAAGACCTGCGCAAGCAGCGCGAGACTCTGAGTTCGGTGAGCGTCACTTGCCTCGGCGGCATTTCTCCAAACCTGCCATACAAGGCGGTTCAGACTCTGCAACATCACGGGGTCATCGCCGACAAGTATGTCTTGTCATCGCATTCGGTAAGTTTCTTTGTTCCGGTGGAAAGCCGTGAGGCTGCGGTCAGGGCTTTGCATTCGCTGATCTAGCACTGCGAATTCGCGATGGCACGGATGAATGATCGTGCACACGGTGTCGGCGCGATTTGCGATCGCCGCCCATGCCACTGAGTTGCCCGACGGCGCAAGCTCGGGCGAAACGTGCCGCGAGAACGCGAAGCAGCGTCCCCATACTCATCGTCGTCCTGGCGAAAGCCAGGACCCATTACCCCAAATGATCGTTGTTGTGCGACGCTGGAACGACGAATCCCATTCACAATTCCTGCTGCGGAGTATGGGTCCTGGCTTTCGCCAGGACGACAGCTGAGGAGATGCCGCGATTTCGACAGCTGGAGAGGACGGGCGCTTCCATCACCATCATTCTGAGCTGGCCTCAGCACGCTCACTCCGCCGCCTGCTCCCGCAGCCGCTGGGCGTAGACGTTGATGATCAGCGCGGCGAGCAGGATCAGGCCGCGGATCAGGATCTTCAGGAAGCTGTCGATATTGACGTGGTCGAGGCCGTTGTTGAGCACGCCGAGCACGAACAGGCCGACGATGGTGTTGCCGATGCCGCCGCGGCCGCCGAACAGGCTGGTGCCGCCGACCACCACGGCCGCGATCGAGTCCAGCAGATAGGTGTCGAACTCGTTCTGCTGCGCGCTGCCGAAATGCGCGACGCCGAGCATGCCGCCGATCCCCGAGCAGACCGCCGAGATCACCATGACGCTGCCGAGGATGAGCTTGACGTTGAGGCCGGCGAATTCCGCCGCCTCGCGGTTGCCGCCGACCATGTAGACGTAGCGCCCGAACCGCGTGTAGGTCAGCACCAGATGGCCGCCGAGCAGCATCACCGCGGCGACGATCACGATCCACGGGATGCCGCCGATCGAGCCCGAGCCGAGCGTCGTGATCAGGGGCGGCACCTTGTAGGCGATCTGGCCGCGCACCAGGAGTGCCGAGACGCCCGCCGCGATCTGCATCATGGCCAGTGTCATGATGAAGGAGGGGATGCCGATCATGGTCAGCCCCAGTGCGTTGACGAGGCCAAGCAGCGCGCACAGCGCCAGCGCCAGCAGGATCGCAGCAAAACCCGGCATCGGGACATTGGCGATGTTGACGTAGGACTCCTGCAGCGTAAAGTACGCCACCGCAATGCCGGTGACGTTGGCGATGCTGGCGATCGAGAGGTCGATCTCCGCGCACAGGATCACGAAGGTGAGGCCGACGGCGATGATGCCGGTGACCGACACTTGGGTCAGGATGTTGCCGAGATTGTCGATGGTCGCAAACGACGGGCTTGCTATCGCGAAGAAGCCGCTGAGGAAGATCAGCGTCAGGAACGGAGCGATGTTGCGCATCTGCGAGCGCAGGAACGGCGCCAGCCCGCGCGGCCGCTTGTGATCGGCTGGGCTCGTCGCGCTGTCACTGCTCGCCATCATCTCACTCCATTAGGCCGCCTTGAGCAGCCGATCCTTGCTGACTGCTTCGCCCGCGAATTCGCGCACCACTGCACCGCGCTTCAGCACCAGGATCCGGTCGGCCAGCGACAGCACGGTTTCCGGCTCGGTCGACAGCACGATGATCGCCAGTCCCTTGGCGCGGAGGTCGCGCACGATGTTGATCACGTCGTTCTTGGCGCCGACATCCATGCCGCGGGTCGGCTCGCACAGCACCAGCAGGCGCGGCGGAAAGGTGAGCCATTTCGCCAGCGCCACCTTCTGCTGGTTGCCGCCCGAGAGCATGCCGAGATCGAGGCCGACCACCGGCGGCCTGATCTGCAGCTGCTCGACCTGGCGCTGGGCGATGGCGCGCTCGCGCACCGGCTTGAGCAGCAGCGCTGAGATCCGCTCGAGGATGCTGATCGAGATGTTCTTGTAGACTGGCTCCTGGTGGAACAGCATGGCGCGACGGCTCTCCGGCACCAGCGCGACGCCGGCCCGCCGCGCCGCAGCGGTGCTGCGGAAGGTTTTCGCGGAGCCGTCGACGACAAGCGTTCCGCCGTCGGGCCTGAGCTTGCCGAACAGGATCCGCGACAACTCCAATTGGCCACATCCCATGAAACCGTAGATGCCGAGCACCTCACCGGCGCGGGCCTCGAACGAGACGTCCTGCAGGCTGCGGCGGAGCGAGAGCTGATCGACCTTCAGGACCGTCGAACCGCCACCTGGTTGCGGGAGCATGAGGTCATCGGTGTAGCTGTGCTCCAGCGCCTCGCCGCCGCGGCCGATCATGGCCTCGATCAGCGCGCCCTTGGTGGTATCCGCGGACGCGGTCTCGGCGATCTTCCGTCCGTTGCGGAACACGGTGACCACGTCGGACACCCGCAGGATGTCCTCGATGAAATGCGAGATGAAGACGATGCTGGTGCCGTCGTCACGGAGCTTGTGCAGCGTCGTGAACAGGCGTTCGACCTCGGGCGGGGAGAGGGCGGAGGTCGGCTCGTCGAGGATGATGATGCGCGCTCCGGAGAACAGCACGCGGGCGATCTCGATCAGTTGCTGCAGGCCGATCGGCAGGTCGCCGAGCCGCGTCATCGGATCGACGTCGATGCCGAACCGGGACAGCTGCTCGCCAGCCTCGCGCGCCATCCGCCGCCATTCCACGAAGCCGAGGCGGTTGGTCGGCTGGTTGCCGAGGAAGACATTCTCGGCGACGGTAAGATCAGGCGCGACACTGAGCTCCTGATGCACCATGCCGATGCCGGCGGCATGCGCGTCGCGGGTGGAGCGGAATCGGGTCTCCTTGCCGTCGAGCACGAAGCGGCCGGAGAACTCTGGATGCACGCCGGCGATGATCTTCATCAGCGTGCTTTTTCCGGCGCCGTTCTCGCCGACGAGACCATGGATCTCGCCGGCGTGCAGCGCGAAGTCGACCCCACGAAGGGCTTCGACACCGCCGAAGGCCTTCGTGATCTGGTTCAACTCGAGGATCGGGGAGCGTCCCTGCGACATGAGGACCGCTCAGATCAGGAAGTGATCCTCCATCCATTGCATGCCGGCGGCGTTGGCCTTGGTCACGACGGGACCATCGGTCACGACGTTCTTCGGAATGCCCTGGCCGCTCTTCTCGCCGCCGACCACGGCGGCAACGCCCGCGACGATCGCGCCGCCATGGATGCGGCAGGACGGATTGCGAACGGTTGCGAACATGCGGCCTTCGCTGACCGCCTGGATCGCCGGCGGCATGGCGTCGACGCCGCCGATCAGGATGTTGGTGCGGTTGTGCGCCTTCATGATGTTGGCGGCGGCGAGCGCCATGTCGTCATTGTGGAAGAACGCCGCGTCGATCTGCGGATATTTCGTCAGATAGGTTTCCCAGAGCCGGGCGGTCTTGGAGACGTCCCAGTCGGCGGGCTGGGTATCCAGCACTTCGATGTTCGGGAACTGTTTGACGACGGAGTTGAAGCCCTTGGCGCGGCCCTGCGCGCCGGTGTGGCCGAGCGCGCCCTGGGTCATGATGACCTTGCCCTTGCCGCCGATTGCGTTGCACAGCGCCTGCGTCACCGATGCGCCCATGAACTCGTTGTCGGGCGCCAAGAACGAATGGACGTTGATCTGATCGAGCGGCGCGATCAGCGTGTCCATGTCGATCACGGGGGTGCCGGCGTCGATCATCTTCTGCACCGGCTGGGTCAGCGTGCCGATGCCGAACGCCTGGATCGCGACGAAGTCCCATTTCTGCGAGGCCATGTTGTCGATCGCGGCGCGCTGCTTGACGGCGTCGAGCTGGCCGTCGAACCAGGTCACCTCGACGTTGAACAGCCTACCCCAGAACTCGGCGGCCTGCTTGCCCTGTGCGCACCACGTCGCCTGCAGTCCGGCGTTGGAGAACGCGGCCTTCAGTGGCTTTTCCGAACGTCCCGTTTCGGCTGCGAGCGCAGACGTCACGCCCATTCCGCCGAACAGGCCGGCCGCAGCTCCGCCTGCCGCCGCCAATTGCAGAAGGCCGCGCCGCGTCGTCGACGCCTTGTCCATCCCCTTGTCCGTGTCTGGCATTGTTTGCTCCCTCTTCGTTTTTCTGACCGTCGGCGTCAGTTGCACGCGCCGCGGATAAAGGGAGTGTGTCACAATCGGAACGGTGGCGCTACGCCCTCGCGTCCACGAGATGTTTCTGTTGCAGCACGATGGCCTCGATGTCGCGAAGCAGCTTGTGCCACGCAGCATCGATTTCGTCAGACCATTGCCCGCCGAGAATGTCGCGCAGGCAGTCCGCGATCACGGCGAAGAATGCGACGAACAATTCGCGCGGCGTCCCGTAGGCATCATGCGAGAACACTTCCGATTCGATCAGGCGAAAATGTCCGCGGCGCTCGCCCGCGAAATCGAGGATGGCTTCGATCGTCAACGCCAGCATCGAGCCTTTCACCGGCTCGCTGCCTTCGGTGCGAAACATCGCCTGCGCCTCGGGATGTTCGCGAAACAAGCGCTGGTACACGTGCGGCGTCAGATCATCGCAAGCCGCTGCGGCGAGTTCAAAACTGCGTTCGATTGGATTCGATGATGGAGTCATAGCGCTTTGCGATCATCACATAAAAAAAGAGCAGGGCTCCAAGCCCTGCTCCAAAAATTGTGTCGACCCTATTTGCCCCAAAAATTCGATTTGATCTTGATTCATGGGGTGACGCTGCTTGTGCGCGTCGGGCTCCTCCCGAGACTTGGACCACCAGGACACACCTCGCGGCTGGCCTGAGCCCGAATTGGTAGACTATCTTTCCAGCCTTGTCATCATTTTCGGCAACGATTGTTCAAATTTCGAGCAATTTGCGAAATGATTGGGATGGTGCCACTGCCGGTTGCGAAAGTGAGCTGAAAACACGTGACAGAGTAAGGGGATACAAAGGCCGGTGGAGGGCCCGCGATGCAAGTGTCACACCCGGCAATTTCCGTCAGCCGGAAGAAACGCGCGGTGTCGATGATCTCGACTTCCGACGCCTGTGGTGGTTAGTTCCGTTCCGGATGGGTTTTGCAATGCGCCGGCGGCTGAAGATTTTTCTGCCCATAGTCCTGGTTGCCCTGCTGGTGCAGATTTTCGCACCGATCGGGGCCTGCTGGGCGGCAAGCCTTGCCGCGTCTGATCCGCTCGCGGCCGCCACCATCTGCCACGGCGATGCCGGCTCCGGAGCCGGGCAGGGTGACCAGACCGGTCATGATGCCCATGACGGCTGTTGCTCCGCATGCAGCGTGCTGCAGACCGGAGCGCCGGTTGATAACCCGGAGAGCACGGCTCACGCCATTGAGCGGCCTGCAACGCGCATCGCTTGGCTTGATTTCACCAGCGAATTCGATAGCTCGCAGGCGCGCCTCTCCGCGCAAGCCCGCGCGCCGCCGCTTTTTTCCTGACGACGTTCTCGCTGCCGGTGCGCCTCGCGCGCCGGCGAGTGCCTTAGAGCAAGCCGGCCGAAGAGCCGGTGTCAGGATTCATCCATGTTTAGGCTTCATCTGCGGGCCGGGGCCAGCGCACTCACGCTGGGCTTTGCGCTTTCCACGCCTACAAGTTGGGCAGAGGGCCAGACGACGCTGCCGTCCGTCTCCGTCGATGCGCCGCAGGCCGCGCGCGCGAAACCGGCAAGGTCCAAGCCGAAGACACAACGATCGAGGGATCGGCCGAAATCGCCGATCTGAACAAATGGTCTGACGCCCAGGCCGCAACAATCCGATAACAACGCAACTTCAACCTGAAAGGAAATTCGTCCAATGAAGATGCTCTCTCGCATCCTCGCTCTCGCAGCGCTGACTGCCGCACTCGCGTCTGCTTCCGCACGCGCCGAGGACGTCAAGGCCGGCGACCTCGTGATCACGCAGGCGTGGACACGCGCCACGCCGAACGGTGCCAAGATCGGCGGCGGCTATTTGACGATCGAGAACAAGGGGACGACGCCCGACCGGCTCGTTTCAGGCTCGGGTGACGTCGCCGGCAAGATCGAAGTGCACGAGATGTCGATGGACAACGGCGTCATGAAGATGCGTGCGCTCGACAAGGGACTGACCATCGAGCCGGGCAAGACCGTGAAGCTTGCGCCGGGCGGCTATCATTTGATGATGTTCGATCTGAAGAACCCGCTGAAGCAGGGCGACAAGGTGCCGGTCACGCTGGAATTCGAGAAGGCCGGCAAGGTCTCGGTCTCGCTGGACGTGCAGGCCGTCGGCGCGCAGGCGCCGGGTGGTAGCGATCATTCCGGCCATGGCGACCATTCCGGTCACATGGATATGAAGAAGATGTGAGGGAGCCATGCGGTCACACACGCTGCTCATTGCCACGGCGGCGCTGCTCGCAGCGTCGCCGGCAGTCGCCCATATCACGCTTGAGGGAAAGCAGGCGCCGGTCGGTTCGTACTACAAGGCTGTCTTCGCCGTGCCGCATGGCTGCGCCGGATCGGCGACGATCAAGATCCGCGTGCAGATTCCGGAAGGCGCGATCGGGGTGAAGCCGATGTCGAAGCCCGGCTGGACCCTCGATACGGTCACCGGCAAATACGCCGCCCAGTACGACTATCACGGTGCCAAGCTCTCCGAGGGCGTGAAGGAGGTCGCCTGGAGCGGTGGCAAGCTCTCCGACCAGAACTACGACGAGTTCGTGATGCAGACGTTTCTCACCGACACGCTGAAGCCGAACACCACGTTGTATTTTCCCGTCGTGCAGGAATGCGAACAGGGCGTCAGCCGCTGGATCGATATCCCGGCCGAGGGGCAGGGCGGCGGGCACGACCATGGCAGCAAGACGCCGGCGCCGGGCGTCAAGCTGCTGCCGAAGTCGTAAGCCGTGCGGCTGGTCGCAGGTCATGTTGTAGCGAGTCTAGCTGCGCTGCTGTTGGCGCTGTGTCTTGCGACCTCGGCCCATGCGCATGCCGTCCTGATTGCCGCTGAGCCTGCGGACGGCAGCGTGGTGACGGAGGCACCGAAGACGGTGGTGCTCCGCTTCAACGAAGCGGTGGCGCCGACCGCGGTGAGCCTGCTCGACGCTACGGGCAAGCCGCGCGACGTCACGATCCGCGCTGTCGATCAATCTGTCATGGTGACCCTGCCGGCCGACTTGCCTCAGGGCACACAGGTGGTCAGCTACCGCGTGGTGTCGCAGGACGGCCATCCGGTCGCGGGCTCGCTCCTGTTCTCGATCGGCGTCGTCACCGGCTCGGCGGCGCCGGCTGGCGACGGCCTGCTCCATGCGCTGATCTGGCTGGCACGGCTCGGCCTCTATCTCGGGCTGTTTGCCGGCGTCGGTGGCGTGTTCTTTGCCACCTGGATCGGGCAGGGAGCAGCGGGTGGACGGC
Organism: uncultured Bradyrhizobium sp.; assembly: GCF_947648125.1. Classification (GTDB taxonomy): domain Bacteria; phylum Pseudomonadota; class Alphaproteobacteria; order Rhizobiales; family Xanthobacteraceae; genus Bradyrhizobium. The sequence continues at coordinate 281,726 of NZ_CANSMR010000008.1, forward strand.
TGATCATGTGGTCGCTTGCGATCGGCCTCATCGGTGCGATCGCCTCGCTTGGCTTGCAGGGCATTGACCTGCTGAACCTGCCGATCACGGGCGTCCTGACATGGGCGGCGTGGGCCAGCGCTGCCGGCACCAGCCTGCTTCCTGCGCTGCTGCTCGCGATTGTCGCGATGCTGATCGCGGCGCTCGCCTGGCGCAGTCCGTCGTTCAGCGCGGCCTGGATCAGCACCGCGGTCGCAATGATCTGTGTCGGGCTGTCGCTTGCGGTCAGCGGCCATGCCGCCACCGCCTCTCCACAGTGGTTGACGCGGACCGCGCTGTTCATTCACGGCGTTGGCCTGGCGTTTTGGATAGGTGCGCTCGGGCCGCTGGCCATGCTGGCCTGGCAGCGCAAGGACTCGCTGTTGCGGGTGCTCGGGCGCTTCTCGACGCTCGCCGTGCCTGTCGTCGCGTCGATCGCTCTGTCGGGCCTCGCGCTTGCCGTCGTTCAGCTCGAAAGCTTTGGCGCATTGATCGACACCGGATACGGCAACATCCTCCTCGCGAAGCTTGTGCTGGTGTCGCTGTTGCTCACGCTCGCCGCGCTGAACCGGTTGGTGTTCACGCCGACCATCGCGCGCGAATTTCACCGCACGCGGCCGCTGCAGCGCTCGATCGCGCTCGAATTCGTGCTGATGATCGCGATCCTCTGTCTCGTCGCGCTGTGGCGCTTCACGCCGCCGCCCCGCGTGCTGGCGATGTCCGACGACGTTCCGCTCGCGGTTCACATCCACACCGATGCCGCGATGTTCCAGGTGCTGATCGCACCGGGCAGGGTTGGGCAGAATGATTTCGTGCTGCAGCTGATGAACGGGGATGCGAGCCCCTTCGCGGCCAAGGAGGCGACGCTGACGCTTAGCCTGCCGGATCGCGGTATCGAGCCGCTGGAACGCAGCGCCGCGCTGGGCCCCGACGGCTACTGGCACGTGAAGAAGGTACCGTTACCTGTCCCGGGCCGCTGGCACATGCAGATTGATGCCCTGGTGACCGATTTCAAGAAAGTGACGCTGGAAGACGATTTCGAGGTCAGGTAAACGCACGATCGGCGCGCCGGGCACGCCGGCGGGACGCATTTCGCTCAAATGGCGGAAAATAGCCTGATTTGAAGGGTTTTTGTCATTTGGCGGCCTTGTGTTTTCACAGCCGATCCGGTTTCACTGCTGCTCTTCCCACGCTTTCCTGATTCCCGAGTAACGCCATGCGATTGTCGCGGTTTTTCCTGCCCATCCTGAAAGAAAACCCGAAAGAGGCGGAGATCGTCTCGCATCGGTTGATGCTGCGCGCGGGCATGATGCGGCAGGAGGCGGCCGGCATCTATGCCTGGCTCCCACTCGGCTTCCGGGTGCTGAAGAAGATCGAGCAGATCGTCCGCGAGGAGCAGGACCGCGCCGGTGCGCTCGAGCTTTTGATGCCGACGCTGCAGCTTGCCGATCTCTGGCGTGAAAGCGGCCGCTACGACGCCTATGGCCCGGAGATGCTGCGCATCCTCGATCGTCACAAGCGCGAGCTGTTGTACGGACCGACCAACGAGGAAATGATCACCGAGATCTTCCGCTCCTACATCAAGTCCTACAAGAACCTGCCGCTCAACCTCTACCACATCCAGTGGAAGTTCCGCGACGAGCAGCGTCCGCGCTTCGGCGTGATGCGCGGCCGCGAATTCCTGATGAAGGACGCCTATTCGTTCGACCTCGACGAGGCCGGTGCGCGGCGCTCTTACAACAAGATGTTCGTGGCCTATCTGCGCACCTTCGCGCGGATGGGCCTGAAGGCAATCCCGATGCGGGCCGAGACCGGTCCGATCGGCGGCGATCTCAGCCACGAATTCATCGTGCTCGCGGAGACCGGCGAGTCCGGCGTGTTCATCAATCGCGATGTGCTCGACTTGCCGGTACCGGGCGAGGACGTCGATTATGATGGCGATCTGACACCGATCATCAAGCAGTGGACCTCGGTCTATGCGGCGACCGAGGACGTCCACGAGGCTGCGCGCTTCGAGCAGGAAGTGCCCGAAGCAAAGCGGCTCAACACCCGCGGCATCGAGGTCGGCCAGATCTTCTATTTCGGCACCAAATATTCCGACACCATGAAGGCAATGGTGGCGGGTCCTGATGGCGTCGACGTGCCGATCCATGGCGGCTCCTACGGTGTCGGCGTGTCGCGTCTGGTCGGCGCGATTATCGAGGCCTGTCATGATGACGCCGGCATCAAATGGCCCGAGGCGGTCGCGCCGTTCCGCGCCGCGATCCTCAACCTCAAGCAGGGCGATGCCGCGGTCGACGGCGCCTGCGAGCAGCTCTATCGCGAGCTCTCGGCGAAGGGCGTCGACGTGCTCTACGACGACACCGATCAGCGCGCCGGCGCCAAGTTCGCCGCGGCCGATCTGATCGGTATCCCCTGGCAGATTCTCGTCGGACCCAAGGGGCTCGCGGAAGGCAAGGTCGAGGTGAAGCGCCGCAGCGACGGTTCACGCGACAACATGAGCCCCGCGGACGTGGTCGCGAAGCTCGCGGGTTAAAGTTTATTCACGCCGGCTCTATCGGCGGGGTAATCCGGCCACATTTGACCCGAATCATGGGATTATCGAGAGATGGATGAGACCATGAACGAGCCAGTCCGTACCCCGCCTTTTGCGCCATTCGAATGGCTGCTGTCCGGACGCTATCTGCGCGCGCGTCGCAAGGAAGGGTTTATCTCGGTCATCGCCGGCTTTTCGTTCCTTGGCATCATGCTCGGCGTTGCGACGCTGATCGTGGTGATGGCCGTCATGAACGGCTTCCGCAAGGAGCTGCTCGACAAGATCCTCGGCCTCAACGGCCACCTTCTGGTGCAGCCGCTGGAATCGCCGCTGACCGACTGGAAGGACGTCGCCGACCGGATCAGCCAGGTGCAAGGCATCCGCCTCGCCGCGCCCGTCGTGGACGGACAGGGGCTTGGCTCATCGCCGTTCAACGCGGCCGGCGTCTTCATCCGCGGTATTCGCGCCGACGATCTCAACAACCTCACCTCGATCGCCAAGAACATCAAGCAGGGCACGCTCGAGGGTTTTGACGAGGGGCAGGGGGTTGCGATCGGCCGCCGGCTTGCCGATCAGCTCTCGCTGCATGCCGGCGATATGATCACGCTGGTTTCGCCGAAGGGCGCGGTGACGCCGATGGGCACCACGCCGCGCATCAAGCCCTACAAGATCACGGCGGTGTTCGAGATCGGCATGTCGGAATACGATTCGACTTTCGTGTTCATGCCGCTCGCCGAGGCGCAGGCCTATTTCAACCGCAACAACGACGTGTCCTCGATCGAGGTGTTCACCACCAATCCGGACAAGATCGACACCTACCGCAAGCTGGTGACGGAGGCGGCTGGGCGGCCGGTCTTCCTTGTCGACTGGCGGCAGCGCAATTCGACGTTCTTCAACGCGCTGCAGGTCGAACGCAACGTGATGTTCCTGATCCTGACCATGATCGTGCTGGTCGCGGCGCTCAACATCGTCTCCGGGCTGATCATGCTCGTGAAGGACAAGGGCCAGGACATTGCGATCCTGCGTACCATGGGCGCCTCGCAGGGATCGATCATGCGGATATTCCTGATCACCGGCGCCTCGATCGGCGTGGTCGGAACGCTGACCGGCTTTGCGGTCGGCATGCTGATCTGCCTGAACATCGAATCGATCAGGCAGTTCCTGTCATGGCTCACCAACACCGAGCTGTTCTCGCCGGAGCTGTATTTCCTTTCCAAGCTGCCGGCTGAGGTCGATTTCGGTGAGACGCTCGCCGTCGTGATCATGGCGCTGACGCTGTCCTTCCTTGCGACGCTCTACCCGTCGTGGCGCGCCGCGCGCCTCGATCCGGTCGAAGCGCTCCGGTACGAATAGGAGCGCACATGGCGGAGGGGGCGGAAGACGTACCGGTTGTCTATCTTCATGATATCAAGCGGGAATACAGGCAGGGCGAAGCCACGCTGACGGTTCTGAACGGTGCCAAGCTGGCGCTATGGCCCGGTCAATCGGTGGCGCTGGTGGCGCCGTCGGGATCCGGCAAGTCGACGCTGTTGCACATCGCGGGCCTGCTGGAGAGTCCCGATGAGGGTGAGGTCTATGTCGCGGGCACGCCGACCTCGCAGATGTCCGACACCGACCGCACGCAGATTCGCCGCTCCGATATCGGCTTCGTCTATCAGTCGCACCGGCTACTGCCGGAGTTTTCGGCGCTCGAGAACGTCATGCTGCCGCAGATGATTCGTGGCCTCAAGCGCTCCGAAACCGTGAAACGCGCGACCGAGATCCTCGCCTATCTCGGGCTTGGTGACCGCATCACCCATCGTCCGGCCGAGCTCTCGGGCGGCGAACAGCAGCGCGTGGCGATCGCGCGCGCGGTTGCGAACGCACCGCGGGTGCTGTTTGCGGACGAGCCGACCGGCAATCTGGATCCGGGGACGGCCGATCACGTCTTCAACGCGCTGATGCAGCTCGTGAAGGCGACCAGGGTGGCGATGCTGATTGCGACCCACAACATGGATCTCGCGGCACGGATGGATCGCCGGGTGTCGCTGTCGAACGGACAGGTCGTCGAGCTCGAATAACGTTTCGCGCGAAGTGGGTCGCGGTTCGTGTGAAGAACACACGATAAGCACAGGAATCTAGGGCTTTTTCCGCTCTGCTTCAGTCGGAATGGAAAGGGCTTGAGCCCTCAATAAGCGGGGCGAGGTCGTCTGCCGGACCGGCTCGGCCGACGATCGATCGGCGGCCCGGCATAATACGGATTGCTGATGCACATCGCGGCGAGGCCGGACGCCGAGGCGCGGCACTGCTCCAGCGACGTGTAGCCGCAGTCGGTATCCTCGCCGCCCCATCGGTAGTTCGTCTTGCAGATCGGCGAGGTCGAATCGTATTTCTGGGCATTGGCCGGCGTGCTTGCAATGGTGCCCAGCGCCAAGAGCGCCGGAAACAGTGCCAGAATCAGGTTTCGCATCAGAAGCTCCAGTCGGTCCGGCGCCGGCAACGCTCGCGCCGAACGTCCGTGCGAATAGCCCCCGCGTGCGGGAGCGATCAACTCACATTCCCGCGGCGGCGACGCCGGGCCGGGCATCAGTGAATGAACAGGTCGAAGAAATTGCCCTCACGGCGGTCCCGCGGGGCGACGTGCAGATAGGAGCGCGGGTCGTTGTCGCCGGCATAATAGGGGTTGGCGATGCAGTTCTGTCCGATGCCCGATGCGGTGGCCAGGCACGCCTCATAGGACGGATAGGAGCAGTTGCTCAGACCGGGATAGCGGTCGCCCTGGATGCAGAACGGGTAGCGCACGCCGACGGCATGGGAGGGCGCCATACCAAGCGTGGCAAGCGTGATCACAGACACCGCAGCAGCAAGAATCATCGTCCGCATGTGCATTCCTTATCGCTGCGAAGATTCGATCTCGGCGACGATCCAAATCGGACAAGCCGGTTCCGGTCAACACGATCTTGCGGACGAACTGCGGACGCAGTTTTGAATTGTGAAAATTGTGCGGCAGCTATGTGGCAAAAGTTCCAAGTTGTGCCTGTAACGCAGTATTAACTTCAAATTTGAGCGAAGTCGTTTGGCCCTACCTGTTGCAGCGAAGTTACAGCAATTCCGACGGGGGCTGCTATGACGGTGTCTCGCGGCCTTGGGGGCCTGTAGAAAAAGTTGGAACGGGAAAATGAAAAAGATTTTGCTTGTCACCGCCAGCCTGCTCGCGCTCAGCGCGACCGCTGCCTCTGCGGCTGACCTCGCGGCTCGCCCTTACACCAAGGCTCCGCCGCCCATGGTTGCCGCTGTGTATGATTGGACCGGCTTCTACATCGGTATCAACGGTGGTTGGGGCCAGAGCCACGACAACCGTTCGGTCGACGGCATCGGCCAGGCCGGCAGCTACGATGCCAACGGCGGCACCGTCGGTGGCCAGGTCGGCTACCGCTGGCAGACCGGCGGCTGGGTGTTCGGTCTGGAAGCTCAGGGCAACTGGGCTGACTTCTCCGGCAGCACCGGCAACCTGCTCGTCCCGGGCGGCACCGTTCGCTCGAAGACCGATGCGTTCGGCCTGTTCACCGGTCAGATCGGCTACGCCTGGAACAACGTCCTGCTGTATGCCAAGGGCGGTGCTGCGGTCACCGATCGCAACTACCAGTTCCTGGCACCCGGCGGCGCGCTGGCGTCCTCGACCGGCTTCGACACCCGTTGGAGCCCGACGGTCGGCGTTGGCCTCGAATTCGCCTTCTCGCAGGGCTGGTCGCTCGGCATCGAATACAACCACATCTTCGAAGACACGCACGGTGCGACCTTCGTCACCCCGGGTGGCATCGGTGTAACCGGCTTCCACACCGGTGGCGACACCGACATGGTCCTCGGCCGTCTGAACTACAAGTTCGGTGGCCCGATCATCGCGCGTTACTGATCGCTCGCTTAATCCAAGCGGCATCGAAAACCCCGGGCTTCGGCCCGGGGTTTTTTGTTTAGCTGGCGGATTCCCCATTGTGGCAGTGGACGGGGATGGAAAATAACCCTCTCCGGGGGCATATTTGCTCCCATGGGACACTGGCTAAAGGCAGCCTTGGTCATTTTCGGCTTGTGCGCCGGATGGATGGTCATTGGTTACTTGACCTTCGATGCTGATGACGATGACGTCGTCCAAACCATCGCGGCGCTCAAAAAATCGCACAAGTAACCCCCAAACGCTGCCAGTTCCCGCCACGATTAACCAAGGGATTTCTTTCGGGGGCAGTTGTCAAACTGACCCACTAGCGTCGCTTGGGTAGTGGGTCAGTTTGATTGTGGCAAGGTTCGCCACTGGTATGTTGACTGTCCACGTCGCATATTCGCCGGATGGGGCGAAACATCTCGATCATTGTTGGGGCGGCGCTAATCGCTGCCGTTCTAGCGATTGTATCTAGGTGGGAGGTTTCCATCGGTCCCGGAGCCGTCTATCGGCTCGATAGGTGGACCGGCACACTTACCCGCTGCGATGACCAGTGGGAGCAGGTAAAGCCGATTCCCGGCGGACCCATCAGAGTGGACTGTGCTGCCAGATGACGACCCCCAAGCGCCCCAGAGACCCCAACCAGCTCGCCAAGCGGATCATTGATATCGCCACTGGCGAAACGCCTGACCGCGACCCTACGCCAGAGGAAGAGGGCAAAGACCCGGCTGCAGTGGAGTTGGGGCGGAAAGGCGGGAAGGCGCGCGCGGACGCTATGAGTCCTGAGCGTCGGGCGGAAATTGCCAAGAAGGCTGCAGCAAAACGCTGGTCTAAGTGAAGTCTAAATTCTCATCCTGACCTTGTAGTCGAATGTGGAGCGATCCCAAGTTCGTAACTGCCGCTCCACAAGCCATTCGCACCTTTAGAAATCCCTCCTTCTCAATTGGGAAGGGGGCAAAGGTAATTGGTGCAGTTACGCTGAAGACGCGCTCTTGGTCATCCTCAATCTGCAATTCTGCCTTTCGCTTGTCTTTAACTGCGTTGCGGGGAACGGGCTGAACGAAGGTGGGGGCATCCGGAGGGTCGGTGGGCAAAAAGATACGCATTTCCAAATCTTCGGAGAACGCGCCGAATATTTCGAAGTATTTTACTAGGATGCAGAATTTTGGCAGGACTAGTGGGATCGTCGTCGATCTTGGGAACACCATGTCGTTGACATAGGTCCCCATGACGCTGAGCTTTCCTCCAATTTCTTGACGGATATCGTCGCAAAAAATCGAAAAGCCCCAAGCATTGCGCCTGTCGCCAATCATTAGCTGGCCACAACGTCAATGAGAGTAGAGTTATCATTCTGGGCGACTTGGCCGGATGAGCTATCAGGCAATTTCCCGAACTTTGTTACTGCTGTCTTTATTGGAGAGGCTGGTGTCACCGAGTGAGCGGCGTTAGAGGCTAACGGCACCAATCGTACTTCGATGCGACAATCAAGGCCTCGTGCCAGATCCGACAACGTTTCCAGTTGAAGATCGTAATCGCCGCGCAGGCGACGCGACAACTGACCTTCGTCCATATCGATCTTTTGTGCGAACTGCTTTTGCGTAAACCCAAACTCTTTGAGGCGCGAAAATAGTTCGCGGATTTGCCGGAAGATCGAGCCTTTAACATCTGCTCGATAGGCAAGCAGTTCGCGCCGCGAAATCGGAATGATTGAAATACTCATCACTTCCATCCTTATTTCGGGTTGCGGACGTATTCCCCGCGATCATCGCTGAAAAATCCCACAGAGCCCACCAGGTCAGTTCTCGTATCTGCGGCCTTCTTGATTGCTGCGTCCCACTTCGGACCTCTCTGCGGCTCTAAATCGTCACGCACAGCGCAGTTTGTGCCAACGAACCACTTCGGAGCCGCGAAAAAGCCGAACAATCTTAGCTGCGGTTTTTTGAGGTGGGAGCGAATTTCCCAGACATCTAGAGTGTCCGGGTCTAGTCGCTTTATGTCGATCCCATCTGCGTAATCCATAAACTCGCCCCGAACGAACGCATTCAATTGATCGCCAAGCTGAACCAACGTGTCGTCCTTGATCCTTGGATCAGGGTGAGCATCGGGCGGGCAGCACCAAAGGTAAGCGTCGGGTGTCAGGAAAAGGCTCCTTGCACCTTGGGGGTGCGATGGACGTTGGATGGTTGGTCGGTATTCGACCAGCTGCTGGCTTTTAACCAGACCCGTTATAGCTAGTATAATTGACAAGAAAGTCAATTCCCCAATAAGATGTGACATAGTGACTCATGCAATTGCAGGTTTGAAGTACTCCCTTCGATTTTGACCAATATACTTGACGCTAAGCATAAAGGGTCATATAGTTCAGCCATGAACAAGCTGGACCGAAAGGCGCGCGCCCAAATCCTGCACCTGCTCTGCGAAGGGCAGTCGATCCGCGCCATTACCCGCCTGACCGGGGCCAGCAAGAACACCGTTGCCAAGCTGTTGGTGGATGCGGGCCACGCCTGCGCCGCCCATCAGGACAAGGCGCTGCGGAACCTGCCGTGCAAGCGCGTCCAGATGGATGAAATCTGGTCCTTCGTTTACGCGAAGGCCGCGAACGTGGAGAAGGCCAAGGCCGCTCCGGAGGCCGCTGGCGACGTTTGGACGTGGACGGCCATTTGCGCCGACACCAAGCTGATTGTGAGCTGGCTGCTTGGCGCACGCGATCAGGACGCCGCTCTGACGTTCGTCCACGATCTGGAGAGCCGCCTAGCCAACCGCGTCCAGCTTACCAGCGACGGCCACAGGCCGTACCTGTACGCCGTTGAGGCAGCGTTCGCCGATCAGGTGGACTACGCCATGCTCATCAAGATTTACGGTTCCGATCCACAGGCGCAAGTCCGCTACAGCCCGGCCAAGTGCCTTGGCGCAGACAAGAAGCCCAAGATCGGCAACCCCGATCCGAAGCACATCAGCACGTCCTATGCTGAGCGAAGCAATTTGACGATGCGCATGCACATGCGCCGCTTCACGCGATTGACAAACGCCTTCTCAAAGAAGGTCGAGAACCACGCCGCAGCGATTGCGCTCCATACGATGTACTACAATTTCGTCCGCATCCATCAGACCCTCAAGGTGACGCCCGCAATGGCCGCTGGCGTGACTGACAAGCTTTGGGAGATGGAAGACCTGGTTGTGATGCTGGAGCAGTGGGAGCTTGCGAACTTCAAGCCTGAGTATCAGTTCGTGGTCCGGCAATACGCCATCGGCAAGGGGCACTCTGTCAGCGTGCTTTGGCGCGGCGGGGAAGTGGATAGTATCTTTGGCTTCGCCAGCGAGCACGACGCGCTAGAGTGGGTCAGAGAGAAGTCCCAAGGCTGGCTGTTGGAGAATAGAACCAAAAAGGGCGCCAACTGAAAGCAGCCCTACGTTACAAGCATGTAGATCAGCGCGCCGGTTAAGATCGCCGACCAAGCTAACCACAGACGGAAATAGAGAAGGTCACGGCTCATGGGCGCAATGGTACGCAGCGCCGCTGACACGGACCTTACAGGCGCTGCCAGTTCCCGCCACGATTAACCAAGGGATTTCTTTCGGGGGCAGTTTTCAAACTGACCCACTACCGTCGCTTGACTCCCGGAACAAAAAAGGAACAATGTTCTGCATACGTTCCAGTTCAGGGAGAGCGGCCATGTTGAAGATTTTCGTGCAGGAAGCTGCAGCGCTGGCATCGATCACGCTGTTCGTCGGGATGATCGCGGTTTGGGCCCAGCTGATCACCCAGTTCTGAAAATGCGGCCGCGGGCAGGGGCATAGGTTGCTCTTGGGGAAAAGCAGGACGACCTGCCGCCACGCCGCGTTCGGCGTGGACTTGGCAGGGCCCAAGCCCCACGATGGGGATGCGAGTCGAGTCTGATGCTTTCGAGTTCGGCTTTGGCACTCGCGCCATCCCTGACTTCAAGAGATCCCGTAAGCAGCCATGCCGAATGCCGGATTCGTTCATCTCCACGTCCATTCCGCCTATTCGCTGCTGAAGGGCTCGATCAAGATCGCCAAGCTCGGCGAGCTCGCCAAGGCCGACCGCCAGCCTGCGCTGGCGCTCACCGACACCGACAACATGTTCGGGGCGCTGGAATTCTCCGACAAGATGGCCGGCTACGGCATCCAGCCGATCGTCGGCTGCGAGGTTGCGGTGGATTTTGGCGACGTCGACCCCAATACGCGGAGCATCCTGGCGACGACCGGGCCGACGCGAATCGTGCTGCTGGCGGCACGCGAGCGCGGGTACCAGAACCTGATGCGGCTGAACTCGCGGGCGTTCCTGGAGACGCCGGTGAACCAGACGCCGCACATCAAGCTCGACTGGCTCACCGACGCCGCCGAGGATTTGATCGCTCTGACCGGCGGGCCCGATGGGCCGATCGCGCTGGCGCTGCGTGCCGAGCAGGCGGCGCTGGCCGCGACCCGCTGCGAACGCCTGGCGAGCCTGTTCGGCGATCGTCTCTACATCGAATTGCAGCGCCACGGCATCGACAAGGAACGCCGCACCGAGGGCGGCCTGATCGATCTCGCCTACAGCAAGGGCCTGCCGCTGGTTGCGACCAACGAGCCGTATTTCGCCAGCAGTGACGACTACGAATCGCATGATGCGCTGCTGTGCATCGCCGGCGGCCATTTGATCGCCGAGACCAACCGCGAGCAGCTGACCCCGGATCATCGCTTCAAGACCCGCGCGGAAATGGCGGTGCTGTTCGCCGATATTCCGGAGGCGCTGGCCTCGACGGTGGAGATCGCCGAGCGCTGCTCGTTCCGCCCGAAGACCCGCAAGCCGATCCTGCCGTTCTTCACCGTCGGTGCCGCGGCAAGCTCCGATGCGGCCGCCGACGAAGCCGCCGAGCTGAAGCGCCAGGCTGAGGAGGGGCTCGCCAACCGCCTGCGGGTGCACGGTCTCTCGCCGGGCATGACGGAGGAGGACTACGCCAAGCGGCTTGCCTTCGAGCTCGACGTCATCACCCGCATGAAATATGCGGGCTACTTCCTGATCGTCTCGGACTTCATCAAATGGGCGAAGGCGCAGGGCATTCCGGTCGGGCCGGGCCGCGGCTCCGGTGCCGGCTCGCTGGTCGCCTGGGTGCTGACGATCACCGACCTCGATCCGATGCGCTTCGCGCTGCTGTTCGAGCGCTTCCTCAATCCCGAACGCGTCTCGATGCCGGACTTCGACATCGACTTTTGCCAGGACCGCCGCGGCGAGGTGATCCAGTACGTGCAGGAGCGCTACGGCCGCGACCAGGTGGCGCAGATCATCACCTTCGGTACGCTGCAGGCGCGCGGCGTGCTGCGCGACGTCGGTCGCGTGCTGCAGATGCCGTACGGGCAGGTCGACAAGTTGACCAAGCTGGTGCCGCAGAATCCCGCGGCCCCGGTGACGCTGGCGCAGGCGATCGAAGGCGAGCCGAAGCTGCAGGCGTTCCGCGACGAGGATCCGGTGGTGGCGCGTGCGTTCGACATTGCGCAGCGCCTCGAGGGTCTGACGCGCCACGCCTCCACCCACGCCGCAGGTATCGTGATCGGTGACCGCCCGCTGAGCGAGCTGGTGCCGATGTACCGCGATCCGAAATCCGACATGCCGGTCACCCAGTTCAACATGAAATGGGTCGAGCCGGCGGGCCTCGTGAAGTTCGACTTCCTTGGCCTCAAGACACTGACGGTGCTCGATGTCGCGGTCAAGCTGCTCAAGCAGCGCGACGTTCATGTCGACCTCGCAACGCTGCCGATCGACGATGCGCCGAGTTACCAGATGCTGGCGAGGGGCGACGTCGTCGGCGTGTTCCAGGTGGAAAGCCAGGGCATGCGGCGCGCGCTGATCGACATGCGGCCCGACCGCTTCGAGGACATCATCGCGCTGGTGGCGCTATATCGCCCGGGTCCGATGGCGAACATCCCGACCTATTGCGCGCGCAAGCACGGCGATGAGGAGTCGGAATATCTGCATCCGATCCTGGAGCCGATCCTGAAGGAGACCTTCGGCGTCATCATCTATCAGGAACAGGTGATGCAGATCGCGCAGCAGATGGCGGGCTATTCGCTCGGCCAGGCCGACCTGCTGCGCCGCGCGATGGGCAAGAAGATCCGCGCCGAGATGGACAAGCAGCGCGACATCTTCGTCGCCGGCGCGATGAAGAACGGCGTCGGAAAGGGGCAGGCGGAGACGATCTTCGAGCTGCTCGCCAAGTTCGCCGACTACGGCTTCAACAAGAGTCACGCGGCGGCCTATGCGCTGGTGTCGTACCACACCGCCTACATGAAGGCGCATTATCCGGTCGAGTTCCTCGCTGCGTCGATGACGCTCGAACTCAACAACACCGACAAGCTCTCCGAATTCCGCTCCGAGGCGCAGCGGCTCGGCATCAAGGTCGAAGCCCCCAACATCAATCGCTCCGGCCCGACCTTCGAGGTCAGCGGCAACACGATCTACTACGCGCTTGCCGCGCTGAAGGGCGTCGGCATCCAGGCGGTGGAGCAGATCATCGAGGAGCGCAATAAGAAGGGCGCCTTCACCTCGCTCGCCGATTTCGCGGCAAGGGTGAGCCCGCGAGCCGTCAACAAGCGGATCATCGAGAGCCTTGCGGCGGCCGGTGCCTTCGACACGCTGGACCCGAACCGGGCCCGCGTCTTCGCCGGCGCCGATGCGATCCTGGCGGCCTGTCAGCGCAGCCACGAGGCGGCGACCTCGGGCCAGAACGACATGTTCGGCAGCGCTCCGGATGCGCCGAGCATCATGCTGCCGCAGGTCGAGCCATGGCTGCCCGCGGACCGGCTGCGGCGCGAATATGATGCGATCGGCTTCTTCCTGTCGGGGCATCCGCTCGACGACTACGCGACTGCGCTGAAGCGGCTGCGCGTGCAATCCTGGGCGGAATTCTCGCGTGCGGTGAAGACCGGCGCCACGGCGGGCAAGGTCGCGGCAACTGTGGTGTCACGCATGGAGCGGCGCACCAAGACCGGCAACAAGATGGGCATCATGGGCCTGTCGGATCCGACCGGTCATTTCGAGGCGGTATTGTTTTCCGAGGGCCTCGCGCAGTACCGCGATGTGCTGGAGCCCGGCGCGGCCGTGCTGTTGCAGCTCGGCGCCGAGCTGCAGGGCGAGGACGTGCGGGCGAGGGTGCTGCACGCCGAGCCGCTGGATCACGCCGCGGCGAAAACGCAAAAGGGCCTGCGGATTTTCGTGCGCGACACCAAGCCGCTGGAGTCGATCGCGCGCCGGCTCAACATGCCGGACGCCGCGCCCGCCCCGGGCGCTCCCGCAAAGGCACCGGTGGTAAAGCCGGCCGTCGCGCCGCCACCCGCGGCCGGCGCCGATGGCGACGTCTCGCTGGTGATGATGCTGGACCTCGAGACCGAGGTGGAGATGAAGCTGCCCGGCCGCTACAAGGTCTCGCCGCAGATCGCCGGTGCGATCAAGGCGGTCGCGGGCGTGGTCGACGTGCAGACGCTGTAGGCGACGATCCCGGCGACGCTGTGGAGAGCCAATGGCTCCGGCTTAAGCACTATTGCAACCACACCGTGCTTCTTTCTATGGTCGCGCCTGCTGGGAATTTCGGGGGCGGGATGTTTGGACGTTACGCGGCCTTGTTGGCCGGGGTGTTGATGGTGTCGGGCTGCGTGAGCGATGGTGTCGGCACCGATTATGCGGCGATCTCGCAGAAGTTCGGGCCGCCGAAGCCGGGGCATTCCCGCGTCGTCGTGCTACAGGAGAAGCGCAAGGGACTGAGCATGGCGATCTGCGCCTGCGACGTGAAGCTCGATGGCGAGCCGATCGGCAAGGTCGCCATCGGCACCTATGCGTTCGCCGATCGGCCCGCCGGCCGGCATCAGCTGGTCGCCAGCGAGGTGATGTTTCCCGGCGAGACCACGCACAATTTCACGACCGAGCCGGGGCGCACCTACTTCTTTCTGGTGAAATCGAGCGAACGGCATGATGCCGTCGCGGGCGTGACGTTGGTGGGAGGTTTGGTCGGTGCAGTCGTCGCATCGGCCGCGACTTCGACCGCCGGCAATCCCGGGCCGGGCGATTTCGTTGCACTGGACGAGGCGACCGCGCGTACGACGCTGGCGGACCTGCAATTGGCGCAATAGGCGGCGCCTGGTTGGGATCCCGACGGGGGCTCTGGCCGGCCACACCGGGCCAGTTTGGGCCAAAACGGGCCAGTTCCGGGGCGTAAATGGCCCGTCCGGCCGGTGTAACCGGCCGTATTTCCTTGCTTCTGGCGCAAATCGCGCTATATAGCGCGCCATCTCACACGGAAACATGGCTCTCAAAGGCCGTCCGGTGGCAACCGGGCCATTCAGGCTCGTTTGCTCACACGTTTCCGGAGGAACCAACCGGAGAATTAGATCTATGTCGCTACCCGAATTCAACATGCGTCAGCTTTTGGAAGCCGGCGTTCACTTTGGCCACCAGGCCCACCGCTGGAACCCGAAGATGCAGGATTACATCTTCGGCGCCCGCAACAACATCCACATCATCGACCTCGCGCAGACCGTGCCGATGCTGCACCGTGCCCTGCAGGCGGTCAGCGATACCGTCGCCAAGGGCGGCCGCATCCTGTTCGTCGGCACCAAGCGCTCGGCCCAGGACGGCGTTGCCGATGCGGCCAAGCGTTCGGCCCAGTATTTCGTCAACTCGCGCTGGCTCGGCGGCACGCTGACCAACTGGAAGACGATCTCGGCCTCGATCAAGCGCCTGCGCCATCTCGACGACGTGCTGTCGTCGGGCGAAGCCAGCTCCTACACCAAGAAGGAGCGGCTGACGCTGCAGCGCGAGCGCGACAAGCTCGACCGTTCGCTCGGTGGCATCAAGGACATGGGCGGTCTTCCCGACATGATCTTCGTGATCGACACCAACAAGGAAGACATCGCGATCCAGGAAGCCCAGCGGCTCAACATCCCGGTCGCCGCGATCGTCGACACCAATTCGGACCCCAAGGGCATCACCTATGTGGTGCCGGGCAATGACGACGCCGGCCGCGCGATCTCGCTGTATTGCGATCTCGTGGCGCGCGCCGCCATCGACGGCATCTCGCGTGCCCAGGGCGATTCCGGAATCGATATCGGTGCGTCGGCTGCGCCGGTGCAGGAAGAGCTCCCGGCGGCTGCGCCGTCCGGCTTCCAGGGCCTCGCTGGTCCGCGCGGCACCGCCGACAACCTCAAGAAGCTCACCGGCGTGTCCGGTACGATCGAGAAGAAGCTCAACGACCTCGGCATCTTCCACTACTGGCAGCTCGCCGAGCTCGACCACGCCACCGCGCACAAGATCGGCGAAGAAGTCGGTCTGCCGAGCCGTGCCGACGCTTGGGTCGCCCAGGCCAAGACGCTCGCCGAAGCGGAATAAAAGTTACGCGGCGTGGCCGGGTCTCGCCCGGCCGCCGCTTCTATTCCACGAACAACGATTTCCCTGTCGCTGACAGCGGCGCCAACGGGCGCCGCGGTTTCTGTACAGGCAAGAAGGACATTGAACGATGGCAACGATCACAGCAGCGATGGTCAAGGATCTCCGCGAATCGACCGGCGCGGGCATGATGGATTGCAAGGCGGCGCTGACCGAGAACAACGGCGACATGCAGGCCGCGCAGGATTGGCTGCGCAAGAAGGGCCTGTCCAAGGCCGCCAAGAAGGCGGGCCGCGTGGCCGCCGAAGGCCTGATCGGCGCGCTGACCTCCGGCGCCAAGGGCGTGCTGGTCGAGGTCAATTCCGAGACCGACTTCGTTGCGCGCAACGAGCAGTTCCAGGGCCTGGTCAAGATGATCGCCCAGGTCGCGCTGCATAACGGCGCCGATGTCGAGACAATCAAGGCGGCCAAGGTCGGCGACGTCACCGTCGAGACCGCGATCTCCGACGCGATCGCGACCATCGGCGAGAACATGACGCTGCGCCGCGCCGCTTCGCTCGAGGTGAGCAAGGGCGTGGTGTCGAGCTACGTCCACAACGCCGTCGTCGAAGGCGCCGGCAAGATCGGCGTGATCGTGGCGCTGGAGTCCGCCGGCAAGACCGACGAGCTCGCCGTGCTCGGCCGCCAGCTCGCCATGCACGTCGCGGCAGCAAAGCCGCTGGCGCTCGATCCGGCCGGGCTCGATCCGGTGACCGTCAAGCGCGAGAAGGACGTGCTGGCCGACAAGTACCGCCAGCAGGGCAAGCCCGAGAACGTCATCGAGAAGATCGTCGATTCCGGCCTGAAGACCTACTACAAGGAAGTCTGCCTGCTCGATCAGGCCTTTATCCACGACAGCGGCAAGTCCGTTGCCCAGGCGGTGAAGGAAGCTGAGGGTAAGGTCGGCGGGCCGATCAAAATCGCTGGCTTTGTGAACTATGCTCTCGGTGAGGGAATCGAGAAGCAGGAAAGCGACTTCGCCGCCGAAGTCGCGGCCGCCAGCGGCAAGAAGTAACCGCTGACACCAAGGCGTCCGGCGCACGCGCCGGAGGCCTGCCTGCGCGGGATGAGAAAGCGATCGCATCATGGCTGAGCCGATCTATCGTCGCGTGGTGATCAAGCTGTCCGGCGAATATCTGGCCGGCTCCCACGGGTTCGGTATCGATCAACCGACCGTCGACCGCGTCGCCGACGACCTCATCGCGGCCCGCAAGCTCGGTATCGAGGTCGCGGTCGTGATCGGCGGCGGCAATATCGTCCGCGGCGTCGAGGTGTCCTCGCGCGGCGTGTCCCGGCCGACCGGCGACACCATGGGCATGCTTGCCACCATGATGAACTGCCTCGCGCTCGAGGCGGCGATCGAGCGCAAGGGGACCCCGGCGCGGACCTTGTCGGCATTCGTGATGCCGGAGATTTCCGAGCTGTTCACCCGTAGTGCGACGCACAAATATCTCGCCGAGGGACGCATCGTCCTGCTCGGCGGCGGAACCGGCAACCCGTTCTTCACCACCGATACCACCGCCGTGCTCCGCGCGGCCGAGATCGGCGCGCAGGCGGTGCTGAAAGCCACCAATGTCGACGGCGTCTACAGCGCCGATCCGAAGAAGGACCCCAAAGCCAAGCGCTTTGACCGCCTGACCCATTCGCAGGCGATCGAGGGCGGCTACAAGGTCATGGACGCGACCGCTTTCGCACTTGCTCGCGAGACGTCGCTGCCTATCATCGTGTTCTCGATCGCGGAGCCCGGTTCGATCGGTGCGATTCTGCGCGGTACCGGACACGGCACGGTCGTCGCCGGCTGATTGCCGCGCCTCTGGGTCCAGACTTTGGACCTGAGGGCGTCGACAGCCGGTTTCTAGTAAAGGGAGAAGCGTCATGGCCGCAGCTGGTTTTGACATCAACGAAGTGAAGCGCCGCATGCAGGGCGCCACACAATCGCTCAAGCACGAGCTCGGCGGTCTGCGTACCGGCCGTGCCGCGGCCTCCATGTTGGAGCCGGTCCAGGTCGAGGCTTACGGCTCGCATATGCCGCTCAACCAGGTGGCGACCATCAGCGTGCCCGAGCCGCGCCTGCTCTCGGTGCAGGTCTGGGACAAGACGATGGTGAAGGCCGTGGAGAAGGCGATCGTCGACTCCAACCTCGGCCTTTCGCCGGCAACCGAAGGACAGGTGCTGCGCTTGCGGATTCCCGAACTCAACGAGGAACGCCGCAAGGAGCTGGTCAAGGTCGCGCACAAATACGCGGAAGCGGCCAAGGTCGCGGTACGCCACGTGCGCCGCGACGGCCTCGACGTGATCAAGAAGCTCGAGAAGAATCACGAGATCTCCGAGGACGATCAGGAGCGCCTGTCGAACGAGGTGCAGAAGGCGACCGACGGCGTGATCGCCGAGGTCGATCAGCTGCTTGCCGCCAAGGAAAGGGAAATCCTGACGGTCTGAAGGCGCAACGGGAACCAGCCGATGTCGAATGCCGCCGCCCCAGCAACTGACGGACCGGATCGCTCCGGCAGTCCGTTGCATGTGGCTGTTATCATGGACGGCAACGGGCGCTGGGCCGCTTCGCGCGGCTTGCCGCGCGTCGAGGGCCATCGCCGCGGCGTCGAGGCACTGCGCCGCGTAGTGCGTGCGGCCCATGAACTCGGCATCGTCTATCTCACGATCTTTTCGTTCAGCTCGGAAAACTGGTCGCGGCCGGCCAGCGAGATCGGCGATCTGTTCGGCCTACTGCGCCGCTTCATCCGCAACGATCTGGCGACGCTGCATCGTGACGGCGTGCGGGTGCGTGTGATCGGCGAGCGCGACGGGCTCGCTCCCGACATCTGCGCGCTGCTCAACGAGGCCGAGGAACTGACGCGGAATAACGTCAAGCTCAACCTCGTGGTCGCCTTCAATTACGGCTCGCGGGCGGAGATCGCCGCCGCGGCGCGACGCCTTGCGCGCGAGGTCGCCGAAGGCAAGCGCGACGCCAACTCCATCGATGCCGATACGCTCGGGCACTATCTCGATGCGCCCGACATTCCGGACCCCGATCTGATCATCCGCACCAGCGGCGAACAGCGTCTGTCGAACTTCCTGATGTGGCAAGCCGCCTATAGCGAACTCGTGTTCGTGCCGATTCACTGGCCGGATTTCGACAAGGCGGCGCTCGAAGGTGCGATTGCGGAATACGGCAAGCGTGAGCGCCGGTTCGGCGGCCTCGCCGCGAAAACCGGCTCGTGAGCGAGCGCGAAGCCGCACCGGCGGCAGCAAGCGAGCAGGGGTCGCGCAACCTCGCGATGCGCGTGGTTGCGGCGCTGGTGCTGGCGCCGGTCGCGATCGCTCTGGCCTATCTGGGCGGCATCGCCTGGTCGCTGCTGGTGACCTTGGCAGCAGTCGGATTGTTCGCGGAATGGCTCATGGTCACCGGGCTCGGACGCGCGCTCCGCGTCATGGTGCCTGGTATTGTCGCGCTGCTGCTCACCGGACTTTGCCTGATGGCCGGCCGCACCGATGCGGCGCTGGTGGTCCTCGCCGTCGGTGCGGTTGTCGTGGCGCTGACCTCGGGCGCACGGCGCAACTGGGCGATCGCGGGATTGCTCTATGCCGCGGCCGCCGAGATCGCATCGGTGCTGCTGCGTCTCGATACGGCGAAGGGCTTTGCCGCGCTGATGTTCGTGTTGCTGATCGTGTGGGTCACCGACATTGGCGGCTATTTCGCGGGCCGCAGCATCGGCGGGCCGAAGCTTTGGGTGCGGATCAGCCCGAAGAAGACATGGGCTGGCGCGGCCGGTGGTTTCGTCGCGAGCTTGCTGGTTGCGGCCTGCTTTGCCGCCTTCGAGATCGGCACGGCCGGGCCGCTGCTGATGCTCGGAGCCGTGTTGTCGGTGGTCTCGCAACTTGGCGATCTCTTCGAATCCGCTGTGAAGCGGCGGTTCGGGGTGAAGGATTCGAGCCACATCATTCCCGGCCATGGCGGCCTGCTGGATCGCCTGGATGGATTTGTCGCGGCCGTCATTGTGGCGGCGATTTTCGGCTTTCTCCGTGGTGGCGCCGATGGCGTCGGACGCGGTCTTATGGTTTGGTGATGAGATGAGCGCAGTTCCGTTGCGTAACAACAAGGCCGCGGCGGCATCCGCCGCGCGGTCCGTGACCGTCCTCGGTGCCACCGGCTCGATCGGCGACAGCACGATGGATCTGCTGCGTGGCGCGCGCGACCGTTACCGGGTCGAGGCGCTGACCGCGAACAGCAATGTCGAGGGCCTCGCCAAGCTCGCCAAGGAGTTCGGCGCGCGGTTCGCCGCCATTGCCGATCCGGCGAGGCTTTCCGAATTGAAGAACGCGCTGGCCGGAACCCGGATCGAATGCGGGGCCGGGGAGAGCGCCATCATCGAGGCGGCCGCGCGGCCGGCGGATTGGGTGATGGCCGCGGTCAGCGGCGCTGCCGGATTGAAGCCGGCACTCGCCGCGGTCGATCGCGGCGCAACTGTCGCGCTCGCCAACAAGGAGTGCCTGGTCTGCGCCGGTGATATCTTCATGGAGCGGGCCAAGAAGGCCGGCGCCTGCATCCTGCCGGCGGACTCCGAGCATAATGCGCTGTTCCAGGCGCTGGCGTCCGGCAATCGCGAGGAGCTGACGCGGGTGATCATCACGGCGTCCGGCGGGCCATTCCGCACCTGGGCTCCCGCCGACATCGAGCAGGCGACGCTGGAACAGGCGCTCAAGCATCCAAACTGGAGCATGGGGCAGAAGATCACGATCGATTCCGCCTCGATGATGAACAAGGGCCTCGAGGTGATCGAAGCGTCCTACCTGTTCGCACTGACGCCCGACGAGATCGACGTGCTGGTGCATCCACAGTCCATCATCCACGGCATGGTCGAGTTCTCCGACCGCTCCGTGATGGCCCAGCTCGGTACGCCCGACATGCGGATCCCGATCGCGCATTGCCTCGGCTGGCCGGACCGGATCGTCGGGCCGTCCGCCAAGCTCGATCTCGCCAAGATCGGACAGCTCACCTTCGAGGCGCCGGACTTCCAGCGTTTCCCGGGGCTGCGGCTCGCTTACGAGGCGCTGCGGCTCGGGCATGGCGCGACGACGGTCTATAACGCCGCGAACGAGATCGCGGTCGCGGCGTTTATCGCTGGCAAGATCAAGTTCGGTGCGATCGCCCGGCTGGTCGAGGCAACGATGAACGATTGGATCAGGTCGGGGAATCAGCCACCACTGAACTCGGCGGACGACGCGATTTCCGTTGACCATATCGCGCGAAATAAAGCTGCCGCCCTATTGCCTCAAATTGCCTTAAAGGCAACCTAGAGGGTTGGGGACGGAGCCTATGGCTCTTGTCGAGGGGAATTCGAATGCCCGAGTATTTTCTTCATAGTATCAATGCGTTGAGCCATGGGCTCCTCGGTTATATCG
Organism: uncultured Bradyrhizobium sp.; assembly: GCF_947648125.1. Classification (GTDB taxonomy): domain Bacteria; phylum Pseudomonadota; class Alphaproteobacteria; order Rhizobiales; family Xanthobacteraceae; genus Bradyrhizobium. Next base: position 303,008 of record NZ_CANSMR010000008.1, read on the forward strand.
TTCCCTTTCTCTTCGTCCTGACTATCGTTGTTTTCTTTCACGAGCTCGGCCATTTCCTGGTCGCGCGCTGGGCCGGCGTGAAGGTGCTGACGTTCTCGCTGGGGTTCGGGCCGGAGCTTGCCGGCTTCAACGACCGGCATGGCACACGCTGGAAGATCTCCGCGATTCCGCTCGGCGGTTACGTCAAGTTCTTCGGCGACGACAGCGAGGCGTCGACGCCGTCGACGGAGGCGCTCGCCGCCATGACGGCGGAGGAGCGCGAAGGCAGCTTCCATCACAAGTCGGTCGGCAAGCGCACCGCGATCGTCGCGGCCGGTCCGGTGGCGAACTTCATTCTCGGCGCCCTGATTTTCGCGGGCATGGCGCTCTACTATGGCAAGCCCAGCACGATCGCCCGGGTCGACGGCCTGGTCGCCGAGAGCGTTGCTGCGAACGCGGGCTTCAAGGTCGGCGATGTCGTCGTCGATATCGACGGCAGCGCGATCCAGAGCTTCGCCGACATGCAGCGGATCGTAGCTTCGAATGCCGGTTCAGAACTTGGTTTCAAAGTGAAGCGGGACGGTGCGATCGTTTCGCTGAAGGCTGCGCCGGCGCTGAAGGAGGTTAAGGACCCCTTCGGCAATGCTCACCGAATCGGCGTGCTCGGAATCGAGCACAAGGCTCAGGTCGGTGAAGCTTCCAGCGCTCCGGTTGGCGTCTTTGAAGCCATGAAGATCGGTGTCGAGCAGGTTTGGTACATTATTTCGAGCACGTTCAAGTTCCTGGGGTCGCTGTTCGTTGGGACCGGCAATCCGGCCGAGGTGAGCGGGGTCATTGGAATCGCGAAGCTGTCGGGTCAGGCCGCGAGCGCCGGGTTCCAGTTCGTTGTCAATCTTTGCGCCATCCTCTCGGTGTCGATCGGGCTGTTGAATCTGTTCCCGATTCCGCTTTTGGATGGTGGACACCTCCTGTTTTACAGCGCGGAGGCGCTTCGCGGACGCCCGCTTTCAGAGCGGACGCAGGAGGTGGGTTTCCGAATCGGGCTGGGTTTGGTTCTGATGCTGATGGTGTTTGCGACGTATAACGACATCCTCAGAATCGCTGGGTCCTGAAACGGGGCTTTTCTGTGGCGTTGCCAATGGGCAACGTCTTGGTATGAAAATGGAAATGTTCAGCTGTAGTAAGTTTGCCCCCTTGGCAAAGTTGGCTACAAGCTGAGCGGCAGGTTGGGAATCTGTCGGGTCGTTGGGGAACGGTCCGGCATTGCTAAAGATAAGGGCGCGTTGCGCATGATGTTTGGAATGCGAGTGAGGGGGGGGCTGTTCGCCGCCTTGGTCATGTTCGCCGCGCCAGTGGCGGCCACCTTGGCGGCCGTTGCTGTCTCTGCGCCTGCGCAAGCGCAGACCGTTGATTCGATTACGGTGGAGGGGAACCGCCGCGTCGAGCTCGAAACCATCCGTTCCTACTTCCATCCCGGACCGGGCGGTCGGTTGGGCCAGGCCCAGATCGATGACGGCCTCAAAGCGCTGATCGAGACCGGCCTGTTTCAGGACGTCCATATCGATCAGCGGGGCGGGCGCCTCGTCGTGGTCGTGGTCGAGAACCCGGTGATTGGCCGCGTTGCCTTCGAAGGCAACAAGAAGGTCAAGGACGAGCAGCTCACCGCCGAAGTCCAGTCCAAGCCGCGCGGCACCTTCTCGCGCCCGATGGTGCAGTCGGATGCCCTGCGCATCGCCGAAATCTACCGCCGTTCTGGCCGTTACGACGTGCGGGTCAATCCGCAGATCATCGAGCAGCCGAACAACCGCGTCGACCTGATCTTCGAGGTCAATGAAGGCGTGAAGACCGGTGTCCGGTCGATCGAGTTCATCGGCAATAATGCCTATTCGGCGTCCCGCCTGCGCGACGTCATCAAGACCCGCGAATCGAACCTGCTGAGCTTCCTCGGCGGCAACGACGTCTACGACCCCGACCGGGTCGAGGCCGACCGTGACCTGCTGCGCCGCTTCTACCTCAAGAACGGCTATGCCGACGTTCAGGTTGTCGCCGCGCTGACCGAATACGATCCCGACAAGAAGGGCTTCCTGGTTACCTTCAAGATCGAAGAGGGCCAGCAGTACCGCGTCGCGGCCGTCAACTATACGTCGTCGATCGCAACGCTCGATCCGAACGCGCTGCGCTCGTTCTCGCGCGTCAATATCGGCTCGCTCTACAACGCCGAGGCGCTGGAGAAGTCGGTCGAGGAGATGCAGATCGAGGCGTCGCGCCGCGGCTACGCCTTCGCGGTGGTCCGGCCGCGCGGCGATCGCAATTTCGACAATCACACGGTGTCGATCACCTTCGCGATCGATGAAGGTCCGCGCACCTATATCGAGCGCATCAACATCCGCGGCAACAGCCGCACGCGCGATTACGTGATCCGTCGCGAATTCGATATCTCGGAAGGCGACGCGTACAACCGTGCGCTGGTCGACCGTGCCGAGCGCCGGCTGAAGAACCTCGACTTCTTCAAGACCGTGAAGATCACCACCGAGCCCGGGTCCTCCAGCGATCGCGTCATCCTTATCGTCGATCTCGAAGAGAAGTCGACCGGCGACTTCTCGGTGTCGGGCGGCTATTCGACCACCGACGGCGCGCTGGCTGAAGTCAGCGTCTCCGAGCGCAACTTGCTCGGCCGCGGCCTGTTCGCGAAGGCGTCGGTGACCTACGGCCAGTATGCCCGCGGCTATTCGCTGTCGTTCGTCGAACCCTATCTGCTCGACTACCGCGTCGCGCTCGGCCTCGATTTCTACCAGCGCCAGCAGCTGTCCAACAGCTACATCGCCTACGGCACCAAGACGCTCGGCTTCAGCCCGCGGCTCGGCTTCAGCCTGCGGGAAGACCTGTCGCTGCAGCTGCGCTACTCGATCTATCAGCAGGAAATCACCCTGCCGTCGGCGCTCAACAACTGTAACAACAATCCCTTCCTGGCTGACGGTGTAACGCCCAATCCTGCGTTCAATCCGAGCCCGGCCTATGCGAACCTGAACGGGATCAGCCTGGTGTCGACCAACGGTCTCGGCTGCTACAACGATGGCGAAGCTTCGCTGCCGGTCCGCAAGGAGCTGGCGGGCGGCAAGACCCTGACCTCGGCGCTGGGCTACACGCTCAACTACAACACGCTCGACAACAACAAGAACCCGACCGACGGTCTGATCGTCGACTTCAAGCAGGACTTCGCCGGCGTCGGCGGCGACGTCAGCTACATCAAGAGCGCGATCGACGCGAAGTACTACACCCCGCTGGTGTCGGACATCGTCGGCGTGATCCACGCCCAGGGCGGCATCCTGAACAAGCTCGGCAGCCAGGATCTGCGCATGCTGGATCACTTCCAGATGGGCCCGAACCTGGTCCGCGGCTTCGCGCCTAACGGCATCGGTCCGCGTGACATCAACCCGTACGGCACCATGGACGCCATCGGCGGCACCAAGTACTGGGGCGTGTCGGCGGAGCTGCAGATGCCGTTCTGGTTCCTGCCGAAGGAAGTCGGGCTCAAGGGCGCGGTCTATGCCGACGCCGGCGGCCTGTACGACTACAAGGGGCCGACCTCGTGGGCGGCGACGGGCGAAGTCAACACGCCCGGCTGTATCAGGCCGACCAACAACCCGGCGTCTCCGGGCACCTGCCTTGGTCTGAGCTATGACGACAGCAAGGTTGTCCGTACCTCGGTCGGTGTCGGCCTGATCTGGCAGTCGCCGTTTGGTCCGCTGCGCTTCGATTACGCCGTACCGCTGACCAAGGGTGCGTATGACCGCGTGCAAGAATTCCGGTTCGGCGGCGGTACGACTTTCTAACACCGCTGCTCGACCGGACTGCGACGGATGGAATGGCGCAGCCGATCTTCTTCAAGAGTCCTCCTTCGTCATCGCTGGCTGAAATCGCCGCGCTGACGAAGGCGCAACTGGTCGACCCCGAAAGGGGCGCGCTTCAGATCAGGGGGCTGGCCTCGCTCGACGAGGCCGGTCCGATGCATCTCGCCTTTTTCGACAATCTCAAATACGCCGACCAACTTGCCGCGACCAAGGCCGGCGCCTGCCTGGTCAGCCCGCGTTTCGAAGCGCAGGTGCCGAAGGGCACTGCCGTGCTGCGCGCCGCGAAACCGTTCCAGGTGTTCGTCGAGCTCGCCCGCGAATGGCACGCCGATGCGCTGCGGCCGCAATCCTGGTTCGATACCGAGGGCATCGCCCCGTCGGCGATCATCGATCCCACCGCTCGCCTCGAGGACGGCGTCATCGTCGATCCGCTGGTCGTGATCGGCCCGCGGGTCGAGATCGGCTCCGGCACCATCATCGGTGCCGGCGCGGTGATCGGCGCCGACGTCAAGATCGGCCGCGACTGCAATGTCGGCGCCAAGACCACCATTCAGTTCGCGTTGATCGGCAACAACGTGCTGATCCATCCGGCCTGCAATATCGGCCAGGACGGCTACGGCTTCATCTTCTTCGGGCCGAAGGGCCACGTGAAAGTACCCCAGACCGGCCGCGTGGTGATCCAGAACAATGTCGAGGTCGGTGCCGCCTCGACCATCGACCGCGGTTCCCTGCGCGACACCGTGATCGGCGAGGGCACCAAAATCGACAACCAGGTCCAGATCGGCCACAATGTGACCATCGGCCGGCACTGCCTGCTCGCGGCCCAGATCGGGCTCGCCGGCAGTCTGACGATCGGCGACAATGTCGCGCTCGGCGCCAAGGTGGGCATCAACAACCACCTCAAGATCGGCGACGGCGCCCAGGTGACGGCGATGAGCGCGGTCAAGGACGACATCCCGGCCAATGGCCGCTGGGGCGGGCATTTCGCCAAGCCGACCAAGCAGTGGTTCAGGGAAATTATCGCGGTGGAGCGCCTGGTGCGCGACAACGAAGCCAAAGGCAAGGAACAGGAGTGATGGAGGAGGCACCGGTCAAATTCGAGCTCGTGGATATCAACGATATCCTGAAGACGCTCCCGCATCGCTTTCCGATGCTGCTGATCGACCGCGTGATCAAGATCCGCACCGACTACAGCGGCATCGGCATCAAGAACGTCACCTTCAACGAGCCGCCGTTCCAGGGGCATTTCCCGGATCGCCCGGTTTACCCCGGCGTGATGATGATCGAGGCGATGGCGCAGACCGCCGGCGTGATCGGCATCAAGTCGGTCGAGGGCACCGCAAAGCCGCGCGCGGTGTATTTCCTCACCATCGACAAGTGCAAGTTCAGGAAACCGGTGATGCCCGGCGACACCATCGAGTACCACATGCGCTCGCTCGGCCGCCGCAAGACGATGTGGTGGTTTCACGGCGACGCCAAGGTCAACGGCCAGGTCGTTGCCGAGGCCGATGTCGGTGCGATGCTGACGGATTAGAGCAAAGTCAGCTCGCCGCCGAGGTCACGACGTCCTGCAGGCGTATCGGCCGTCCGCGCCCGCGATCCGCAGGACACGATTGAGGAAGATACCCATCGATGGCGCGATCATCAGCGCGTCGTAGGTTTGGGCAGGGACGCCGCAATAGTGCTGGTAGCTGCCCCTGACCGCGACCAGCAGCGTGCGCTCGCTTGCACAGTAGCAGACCCGCTGGACGATCGTGCTGCGGTTGATGTCGCGGCAGTCGAAGCCCGAGAGATCGACGGTCGTGCTGTTGCCGAGATCGACGGTCTCCGGGCCGATCGGCGCTGAGAACAGGCTGAGGATCAGTGCGGCGGCCCGGACCATGGATCGGTTGCGACCTTCTCGCTTGCAACAGGCGGTCATCATACGTCACTGGACAGGGTGGGCAAAGTCGCGCTAACGACCGCTCAAATCGACTGATACCACCTTGGCGCGATTAACGAATTCCGGACCGTAACGATATGAGCATGATCGACCCCACTGCGCGGATTGCGGATGGCGCTGTGATCGGGGCCGGCACGGAGATCGGTCCGTACTGCATCATCGGCCCGAACGTCGTGCTCGGCGAGAACTGCAAGCTGATCGCGCATGTCACGATCAGCGGGCACACGAAGATCGGCGCCGGCTGCGTCATCTCGCCGTTTGCCGCGCTCGGCGGGCCGCCGCAGGATCTCAGCTATCGCGGCGAGCCGACCCGTCTCGAAGTCGGCGAAGCCTGTACGATCCGCGAAGGCGTGACGATGAATGTCGGCACGATCAAGGGCGGCGGGCTCACCCGCGTCGGCGATCGCGGCTTCTTCATGAACAACAGCCATGTCGGCCATGACTGCATGGTCGGCAATGGCGTGATCTTCGCGACGTCGGCGACGCTCGGCGGCCACTGCGAGATCGGCGACTCCGTCTATATCGGCGGCCTGTCGGCGGTGCACCAGTTCACCCGCGTCGGCTCGCAGGTGATGATCGGTGGCGTCTGCGGCGTGCGCGGCGACATCATCCCGTTCGGGTTAGCCAACGGTCAATACGCGGTGCTCGAAGGGCTCAACATCATCGGCATGCGGCGGCGCCAGTTCACCAAGTCGCGGCTGGCGACGGTGCGGGCGTTCTATCAAAAGCTGTTCCACGGCCCCGGCATCTTCGCCGAGCGGCTGGCTTCGGTGCAGCCGCTGGCGGGTGAGGATCCTGCGATCGCAGAAATCCTCGCCTTCATCGATGGCGGCAAGCTGCGGCCGCTCTGTCTTCCCGCCGATAGCAAGTGAGCATGGGATGGCCGCCAGCATGACGTCAGCGGCTTCCTCGCTTTCCTCGCCGGTCGGCGTGATCGCCGGCGGCGGCGCCATGCCGTTCGCCGTCGCCGATCAGCTCACCGCGCGCGGCATCACGCCGGTGCTGTTTGCGCTGCGCGGTGCTTGCGATCCGGCACGCGCGCAGCGGTTCCGTCATCGCTGGATCTCGGTCGGTCAGCTCGGGCGCGCGACCCGGCTATTCCGCGACGAAGGCTGCCGCGACCTGATCTTCATCGGCACCCTGGTGCGTCCCGCGCTGTCGGAGATCCGGCTTGACTGGGGCACGCTGCGGCTGCTCGGCCACGTCGTGCGCGCGTTTCGCGGCGGCGACGATCATTTGCTGTCGAGCGTCGGCCGCATCCTCGAGCAGCAGGGATTTCGCATGGTCGGAATCAAGGATGTCGCGCCCGATCTCCTGATGCCCGAGGGCGCCGTGACGCGCACGACGCCGGACTCGAGTGCGCTCGCCGACATCGCGCGCGGACGCGGCGTGCTCGATGCGCTTGGACCGTTCGACATCGGCCAGGCGGCCGTGGTGATCGACGGTCACGTGGTTGCGGTCGAAGACATCGAAGGCACCGATGGGCTGCTCGCGCGGGTGGCGCGGCTGCGCGCCGAGGGCCGGATCCGCGCCAAGGCCGGCCGCGGCGTGCTGGTGAAGGCGCCAAAGAGCAAGCAGGATCTGCGCTTCGATCTGCCGACCATCGGTCCACGCACGGTCGAGGGCGCGGCTGCGGCGGGCATCGCCGGGATCGCCGTGATCGCCGGCAACACGCTCGCCGCCGATCCGCAGGCGCTGATCGAGGCCGCCGACGCCAAGGGGCTGTTTGTCATCGGACTGGCCGGCTGATGCAGGCGCGCAGTCCCACTAGCGGCCGGAAGATCTTCCTCATCGCGACCGAGGAGTCCGGCGACCGCCTCGGCGCGGCACTGATGAAGGTGCTGCGGCAGCGCTTCGGCGATGCCGTGCAGTTTTCCGGTGTGGGCGGCCGGCAGATGACGAGCGAGGGCATCGATCCCTTGTTTCCGATCGAGGAGCTCTCGATCGTGGGCTTAGCCGCCGTCGTGAAGCAATTGCCGAAGATATTGCGGTTGATCCGGCGCACGGCCGATGCGGTGCTCGATGCTGCGCCCGACATGCTCGTCATCATCGACAGCCCTGACTTCACCCACCGCGTTGCCCGCCGCGTCCGCGCCCGCAACCCGGACATTCCGATCGTCGACTACGTGTCGCCATCGGTCTGGGCCTGGCGGCCGGGCAGGGCGCGCGCGATGCGAAGCTACGTCGATCACGTGCTGGCGCTGCTGCCGTTCGAGCCAGAGGAATATCGCAAGCTGCAGGGACCGCCATGCAGCTATGTCGGTCATCCCCTGACCGAGCAGCTCTCCTCGCTCCGGCCGAATGAGGAGGAACAGAAGCGGCGCGACGCGCAGCCGCCGGTCCTGCTGGTGCTGCCCGGAAGCCGGCGCAGCGAGATCAGGCATCATTTGGCGTTGTTCGGCGCGGCGCTCGGCCAGCTCAACAGGCAAACCCCGTTTGAGCTCGTGCTTCCCACCATGCCGCATCTCGAGGCGATGGTGCGCGAAGGTGTCGCGTCATGGCCCGTGATGCCGCGGCTCGCCGTCGGCGAGACCGAGAAGCGCGCCGCATTCCGCGTGGCCCGCGCGGCGCTCGCAAAGTCGGGCACAGTGACGCTGGAGCTCGCGCTGTCAGGCATTCCGATGGTGACGGCCTATCGCGTCGGTGCTGCGGAAGCGTTCATCCTGCGCCGTGCGATCCGGGTGTCGTCGGTGATCCTCGCTAATCTCGTGATCGGCAGCGATATTATCCCTGAGTTCCTGCAGGAGAACTGCACGCCGGACAAGCTCGCGCACGCGCTGCGTGATGTACTCGCGGATACTCCCGACCGTCTGCGACAGCTCGTGGCGTTCGCGACGATGGACGGGAAGATGTCGACCGGCGACCAGTCGCCCAGCGTCCGCGCCGCCGACATTGTGCTCGCGGAAATGAGCCGGGGTTCGGCCTAGTCATTCACCCATCCTGTCGTCAGCGGCATACGGCCGCAACGGTTCCGCTTGCTTCGGATATTTAGTCTGCACTAATATTAGTATTAGCTAATATTGATGCGGAGAGCCGTGATGAAGATCGATCCTGTCGCCTATGTCGGAGCCGTTGTCCGCGAGGTCGCCGTCCGGGACCACGATGGCAAGCCGGCGCGGGCTGTCATCGCGACCCGCAGCTACGACACCGACGTCGCCGATCTCTGGGATGCGCTGACCAATCCCGAGCGCATTCCGCGCTGGTTCTTGCCGATCTCCGGCGATCTCAGGCTTGGCGGCCGTTATCAGTTCCAGGGCCAGGCGGGCGGGGAAATCACGACGTGTGAGCCGCCGCGTCGGCTTGCCGTAACCTGGGAGGCGATGGGCGCCGTCAGCTGGGTCACCGTGACCCTGGCCGACGATGGCGCCGGCGGCACGCGGCTCGAGCTGGATCATCTTTCGCTGATCGAGGGCGACTTCTGGGATCGCTATGGACCCGGCGCGGTCGGTGTCGGCTGGGATCTCGCCTTGATCGGGCTCGCGCTCTATGTCGCGGCAGGCCCTGGCGCGCAGTTCGACCGGGCGGCCGCTGAGGCGTGGCCCGGCTCCGAGGACGGCAAGGATTTCATCCGCCGCAGCAGCGCGGACTGGTGCAGGGCCTCGATCAAGGCGGGAACGGACGAGGCGGCGGCACGCCGGGCCGGGGCTAACACAACGGCGTTCTATTGCGGCGAGCCTGAGCCGGGTGGTGGAGGCTAGCAACCGTGCACGCCTTCGACATCCTCGGCGATCCCGTCCGCCGGCGCATCCTGGAATTGCTGGCGGCCGGCGAGCACAGTTCGGGCGATGTCGTCGCCGTCGTGCAGCGCGAATTCGGTATCACCCAATCGGCGGTCTCGCAGCAGCTGCGGATTCTGCGGGACGCCGGTTTCGCGTCGGTGCGCGCCGATGGCACGCGCCGCATCTACGCCGTGGAGCCGGGGCGACTGCGCGAGGTCGACGACTGGCTCGACCGGTTCAGGGCGCTCTGGCTGCCGCGTCTCGATGCGCTCGCGACCGAAGTCGCGCGCGGCAAACGAAAACGGCGCCATCAGGAATGATGGCGCCGTCTCGAACCTGTCAGAGATGAAGCTTACTTGCGCTTGTCGATCGTCACATAATCGCGGCGCGCGACGCCGGTGTAGAGCTGGCGCGGACGGCCGATCTTCTGCTGCGGATCCTCGATCATCTCGCTCCACTGGCTGATCCAGCCGACGGTGCGGGCGACCGCGAACAGCACGGTGAACATCGAGGTCGGGAAGCCCATCGCCTTCAGCGTGATGCCCGAATAGAAGTCGACGTTCGGGTAGAGCTTGCGGTCGATGAAGTAGGGATCGCTGAGCGCGATCTTCTCGAGCTCGAGCGCAACCTTCAGCATCGGGTCATCGCCGTGGCCGGTCTCGGCCAGCACCGCGTGACACATCTTCTGCATGATCTTGGCGCGCGGATCATAGTTCTTGTAGACCCGGTGACCGAAGCCCATCAGGCGGACTTCGCTGTTCTTGTCCTTCACCCTGGCGATGAACTCGGGGATCTTGTCGACCGTTCCGATCGACGACAGCATGGCGAGCGCCGCTTCATTGGCGCCGCCATGGGCCGGACCCCACAGGCAGGCGATGCCGGCCGCGATGCAGGCGAACGGGTTGGCGCCGGAGGAGCCGGCGATACGCACCGTCGAGGTCGACGCGTTCTGCTCGTGGTCGGCATGCAGGATGAAGATCTTGTCGAGCGCGTCGGCGAGCACCGGGTTGATCTTGTAGTCCTCGCACGGCACCGCGAAGCACATCTGCAGGAAGTTCTCGGCGAAGGAGAGCGAGTTCTTCGGATACACGAAGGGCTGGCCGATGGTGTATTTGTAGGCCATCGCCGCCAGCGTCGGCACCTTCGCGATCATCCGCATCGAGGCGATCATCCGCTGCTTCGGATCGTTGATGTCGGTGGAGTCATGGTAGAACGCGGCGAGCGCGCCGACCGCAGCAACCATGATCGCCATCGGATGCGCGTCGCGGCGGAAGCCCTGGAAGAAGCGTGCCATCTGCTCGTGCACCATGGTGTGGTGGATCACGCGATGGTCGAAGTCCTTCTTCTGCGCGGGGGTCGGAAGCTCCCCGTAGAGCAGCAGGTAGCAGGTCTCGAGGAAGTCGCCGTTCTCGGCGAGCTGCTCGATCGGGTAGCCGCGGTATTCGAGGATACCGGCGTCGCCGTCGATGTAGGTGATCTTCGACTGGCAGCTGCCGGTCGAGGTGAAGCCGGGGTCGTAGGTGAACACCCCGGCCTGGCCGTAGAGCTTGCCGATGTCGATGACATCAGGCCCAACCGTGCCGCTCAGGATCGGGAAATCGTAGTTCTTGTTGCCAATGGTGAGTGTGGCTGTCTTGCTGGATTTTGCGTCCATCGTGATATCCCCGATGAATTCGTTGCGAAAACCGACCTTGCCCAGTCGCTAATTTGCGGCCCATGGCGGGGCGGAACGGCTTGTGGAGAAAGCGTCCGGGGATGGGTAGCTCATTGCAATGTGCGCTGCAAGATGGACCCTGGAGGGGGTCCATGCAGGATCACGCCGCCTGATCGGCGAGACGGGCGAGACACTCCTGGCGTCCCAGGACGGCCAGCACGTCGAATATGCCCGGCGACGTTGTCCGTCCCGTCAGTGCCACCCGCAGCGGCTGGGCAACGGCGCCGAGCTTCAGATTGTTCTGCTCGGCGAAATTCCGCATGGCGGTCTCGGTGGTGTCCGCCGTCCAGTCGTTCACGGCTTCCAGCGCGGTGCGCAGACGGCCGATCAACGCGCGTGTCTCCGGCGTGAGTAGCGCGGCCGCTTTCGGATCGAGCTCAAGTGGGCGATCGGCGAAAATGAAGTAGGCGCCCGCGATCAGCTCGATCAGCGTCTTGGCGCGCTCCTTCAGGCTCGGCATCGCCCGCAGCAATTGCGCGCGGGTGGTGTCGTTGAGCTTGGCCTTCAGCGCGGCGCCTTCAGGAACATAATCCAGCACGCTCTCGAACTGGGTCACGAGGGATTGATCGTCGCTCTGCCGGATATAGTGGCCGTTGAGGTTCTCCAGCTTGGCGAAATCGAACCGCGCCGCCGAGCGGCCGATGCCCGGGAGATCGAACGCGTCGATCATCTCCTGCGTCGAGAAGATCTCCTGGTCGCCATGGCTCCAGCCGAGCCGGACGAGGTAGTTGCGCAAGGCGGCCGGCAGATAGCCGAGGGCGCGGTAGGCATCGACGCCGAGCGCGCCATGGCGCTTCGACAGTTTCGAGCCGTCGGGTCCGTGGATCAGCGGAATGTGGGACATGCTCGGCAGCTCCCACTCCAGCGCGTCGTAGATCTGCTTCTGGCGCGCGGCGTTGATCAGGTGGTCGTCGCCGCGGATGATGTGGGTGACGCCCATGTCGTGGTCGTCGACCAC